>NZ_JANFNW010000021.1:0-999 GCF_024436135.1 Aeromonas sp. SG16 | reverse complement strand
GACGGCCTGCGTTTCGCTATCCGTGAAGGTGGCCGCACCGTAGGTGCTGGTGTTGTAGCTAAAGTTATCGCTTAATCGATACTTTAAATACGCACATGAAAGGGGTGGCTTCGGCCACCCCTTTTGTTTTTGGGCTTTATCTGCCCTGTGAGATACTGGGCAAAACCATTGATAGAGGTAGTTTTCGTGAGCAAACCCGCCATTTTTCTGGATCGTGACGGTGTCATCAATGAAGACACTGGTTATGTCAGCCAGGTCGATGACTTCCATTTTCTGCCCGGAGTCATAGACGCCCTGCAGCTCCTCAAAAAGAAAGGCTATCTGCTGGTTGTAGTGACCAACCAGTCAGGGATTGCCCGCGGTTATTTCAGTGAAGATGATTTCATGAACCTGACCGAGTGGATGGATTGGTCGCTGGCCGACCGTGATGTGGATCTCGATGGTATCTACTTCTGCCCGCATCATCCGGAGCACGGTGCTCCCTGTGACTGCCGCAAGCCGGAACCGGGAATGTTGCTGCTTGCCAGGCAGGAACTGAACATCGACATGAGCCGTTCCTATATGGTGGGTGACAAGCCTTCCGATCTGAAAGCAGCGAGCAATGCTGGGGTCGGTCACAAGATCATGGTCAGAACCGGTAAGCCGGTTACCGAAACGGGTAGCGCACTGGCAGATGCCATCTATGACAACCTGCACGATTTTGCCATCGCGGTGCCTTCAGCAAGCTGATTTCGCCGGTTTAATATGCCAATTGGTGGCTTTGTGAGCGAACGAACAGCGAAAGCCATCTTTTTGCAATTATCCGCTTGCCAGAACGAATTCACTCCCTATAATGCGCCTCCATCGACACGGCAAGCGGCAACGCAAACAACCGGGTCGGTAACCTCGAAAAGCCTTTGCAAATAAGGCTTGACTCGAGAAGGCGGTTGAGTAGAATGCCACTCCCGCAGCAGCAAAAGCTGCGTCGCTCTTTAACAATTTGAATCAAGCAATCTGTGT
>NZ_JANFNW010000020.1:0-1007 GCF_024436135.1 Aeromonas sp. SG16 | reverse complement strand
GATTAAGCGATAACTTTAGCTACAACACCAGCACCTACGGTGCGGCCACCTTCACGGATAGCGAAACGCAGGCCGTCGTCCATCGCGATCGGCGCAATCAGGGTAACAACCATCTTGATGTTGTCGCCCGGCATTACCATCTCTACGCCTTCCGGCAGTTCGATGGTACCGGTCACGTCGGTAGTACGGAAGTAGAACTGCGGACGGTAGCCTTTGAAGAACGGGGTATGGCGACCACCTTCTTCTTTGGACAGTACGTACACTTCAGATTCAAACTTGGTGTGCGGCTTGATGGTGCCCGGCTTGGCCAGTACCTGACCACGCTCTACGTCTTCACGCTTCACGCCACGCAGCAGTGCACCGATGTTCTCGCCTGCACGACCTTCGTCCAGCAGTTTGCGGAACATTTCAACGCCGGTACAGGTGGTCTTGGTGGTATCTTTGATACCAACGATTTCCACTTCTTCACCAACTTTAACGATACCGCGCTCTACACGACCGGTAACTACAGTACCACGGCCAGCGATAGAGAATACGTCTTCGATAGGCATCAGGAACGGCTGGTCGATTGCACGCTCCGGCTCCGGAATGTAGCTGTCCAGGTGGCCAGCCAGTTCCAGGATCTTCTCTTCCCACTGAGCTTCGCCTTCCAGCGCTTTCAGTGCGGAACCACGGACTACCGGCAGGTCATCACCCGGGAAGTCGTACTCGGACAGCAGTTCGCGAACTTCCATCTCGACCAGTTCCAGCAGCTCTTCGTCATCTACCATGTCGCACTTGTTCATGAACACGATGATGTACGGAACGCCTACCTGACGACCCAGCAGGATGTGCTCACGAGTCTGCGGCATCGGGCCGTCAGTCGCTGCTACTACCAGGATCGCGCCGTCCATCTGGGCAGCACCGGTGATCATGTTTTTAACGTAGTCGGCGTGACCCGGGCAGTCTACGTGGGCGTAGTGACGGGTAGCGGTGTCGTATTCTACGTGGGAGGTGTTGATGGTGAT
>NZ_JANFNW010000001.1:1572576-1572698 GCF_024436135.1 Aeromonas sp. SG16 | reverse complement strand
ATAGCGAGTCGGTGAATGATGCGCAATGGGGGTGGATGGAGGCAGTAGAGGAAGATGCGGCAGAAAATGAGAGCGATGCCGAGCCGCTGAATGATGTGCAAAGCGATGTGGTATCGTTCTCT
>NZ_JANFNW010000001.1:579479-1572477 GCF_024436135.1 Aeromonas sp. SG16 | reverse complement strand
TGATGAGAGCGACCATAGTGATATCGTCGATGATAGCCAATGGGTACTGGAGGATATAGAGGAAAATGAGAGCGATGGCGAGTCGCTGAATGATGTGCAAAGCGATGTGGTATCGTTCTCTGATGAGAGCGACCATAGTGATATCGTCGATGATAGCCAATGGGTACTGGAGGATATAGAGGAAAATGAGAGCGATGCCGAGTCGCTGAATGATGTGCAAAGCGATGTGGTATCGCTCTCTGATGAGAGCGACCAAGTATCCGGGCAACCCCTTGTCAGACGTAAACGGGCGGTGGCATCCGCACCATCCGGTCATGCTCGAGAGGCCGCCCCCCCGATATATCGTAAATGGCATCATCATATTCCAGCAGATGCATCTATCCAGTCAGAGCACTTTGATTTTGATAGTGGTATTCGTTATCAGGATTTATCTCCTCTGATGAAACAACACTCCTACCAACATGCCATTGGTTTCGTATTGCATCAAATAGAAAATGATAAGAGTCTCCCTCCAGAGATAAAAAACCGAGCTTATCTTGCCAGGATGGGAGCAAAAATGCTTGTTCCGATTGATATAATAGGGAACAAACTTAACAATACCCTTTTATTGCCTGACAGTGACGGTGTAAAGACGGGGGTGCTGATTTGTTTGGACTCAGATACTCCTTACTACCGTATCAGGCAAGGGCGTGACCTGCCTGCGTCGCTTACATCGGTGATGCCTTACAATGCTCGTAAGTTGTTTATTGGTCTGACTCAGAAAGGACTGGTGATTTTGCCCCGCACTCTTCCAAGAGCCACTATGACCATTGATTATATCAGGTCTGGTAGGATTAGTTTTGAACGACACTTTAATAGTGACAATCCACAGTTGATGGATATTTCGAGTCTTTCTGCACAACTGGCGAATACTATAGAGGCCGATTATCAACTGCAGGGCAAGACCATTACTAATAACTTATTAATGTCCAGAGCCATCGCCGGTGCTCATATGCCTGATGAAGGGATCAGTGTAACAGAGGCAACATACCATATTAGTGCCACTTGGGGAGGTTCGACGGCAGCAGAGTATCTGCGAGCTTTTGAAAGGCCATTCGCTACTCTCAGCAGAGATATGCAGTCAATCATCAGCTCCTATAGGGGAGAAACGGTACAAGAAGCCAATCGGCATATACATGAGGCAGAATATATAGGAAGCTGGATTGATGTTACAGTCGGGGCCGTCGCCTCATTAACGCCGGAAGGGTTTGCTATCAATATTCTGCAATCGGCAGCGGGTCTTGGTGCTGATGTATTAGAGGGTAAAGAGCTTGACCCAATGGCGATTGCTAATCTGGTTATAGGGTGCATTCCTGAGGGCAAACTCGTCGCTAAAATCGGAAAGTTCTCCCGTATTGGTGGCAGGGCCGTTAAATACGGGCTGATGGTTGGAAATAAAGCTCTCGACTTGGCTATCGTGGGCGAAAGCATCAAGACAGCGGTAAAGACGGGTGACCCTCTTGCCATTTATCAGGCATTGCTTGCCAGTGGTATGAGCGCCAGGAGTTCTTATCACATGGCAAAGAATATGTCACCAAAGCTAAACATAACTAAAAGTATGGAAGAGAGTGCTTCGCTGGAACAACTTGAAGCGATCGCCCAAGATACCCCAGAGTCTAGGTTACCTTCGACCATGACCGTGCGGAAATTCAGATTGGGGGAGACCGAATTGCTCGGTAGAATAAATAGTGGGGAACTGGAGATATCCAGTAATAATGGTGTCGACTGGGAGAAGGGAAGTAGACTTCATTTGCTGGCGTACCGTCTACAAAATGCAGGGGGCAAGAGCAAGCTTCCGATGGGGGAGGGCCGCGGGCTTCCGGCAGGGGAGGGTTACTGGCTTCCGAGAGGTGATGAAGCGGCAACATCTAAGGATAATTTACGAGCTGCGGAACATGCATCCTCTGAGGAAATGGGGAGTGAACATCAAGCTAGGAGCATACCATCGGTAAGTCGATATGAACCCCATATGTCCGGTGATGGAAAATACTATTCGATAGATTTAACGGGCGTCAGCGAGTTGCGTACCAAGCTGAGGCTGTATATGAGCAAGAAGGACACTCGTGTTCAACGATTTAATGAAGAAACGAAATCTTATTACAATGTGAATGATTATGATGTCGTGCCATACCAGACTGCTAGCTTTGGCACAACGCAGGTGGGCCATGAGGTAGCGCTGCAAGCATTACAGGATATGTATATAAAATATATGTCGTTGTATGAGATTTCAGCAGGCTATATCGGAAGTAGTGCGGAGGATTTGCAAGAGACTCTGGGAGCTGGGAAGCAGCTGATTGAGAGTATGAGTTGGGGTCTCTCCAACAGGCCAAACACCGAAAATTTACATTTCTTTCTGGTTGAAAAAACAGCGGGACCAGTTGCTGCCGACAAAATTCTTGGTATCTGCAAGATCGTTGATCGACAGCCAGGGGAGAACGGTGCAATCATTCTTGAATCGGCCGTTGTACACCCTTATATCCATATCAGTAAAAATACAGATTTTATCCGGTATGCTGCCAGCCGTGGCTGGGAACTTAGTCCAGAGGATAGAGCTCGCTATAATATAAAGCGGGTTGGCACTCAGTTGATGCGTGATGGGCTGAAGCAAACCATGCAAAAAATAGATAAAGAAGTACAGGGTAATGGCAGATTAAGCAGACCCGAAAAGATTCAATTCTCATCACGAAACTCGATTACGACACAAATGGCAGAGAAGTTTGATACTCACGGCAAGTTACTCAAGCCAGTTGAGACCATCAAACTGGATACATTTATTCAGCAACGTTCCAGTGAGAAATCCATAACGCCCGGCTCCTTTACTGTGGGACGCAAGACGTTGTTGGGTAGACGACAAGGCGGGCTTTTTGAGGTCTCTGTTGATAATGGACATACCTGGAAACCTTCTGAAAATATAGTCTTCCAGACCGCCTGGCGTTTGCAGAATGCTGGCGGGAAGAAACAGGGCTGGAACTCTGCAGTAATGCCTCGTGGTGTGGATCATCCGCGTCATAAGCCAATTGCTCGCACAGTTGGGCGAAATAGTTATGGCGAGAGTGCTATAGGGGCGCGAGCCAGAAGCGATCTGACAGAGGCAGGAGAGTGGCCTGGTGCTGTCGGAACTATGCCGGGCAGTGACAATGCATTTTTCGAACATGTTGATCTAAAGAGTGGTCCTGTTGATATAGATAATATTAACTCAGAACTATTGGGTCTCATGAGAGAGAGGGAACCCGCAGTTCGCTCTAAACCATTTGAGTTCGGTGGAAAAACTCTTCATGGTCGTGTGGAAGACGGTATATTCCTGACCTCCAAGGATGGGGGCGTGACCTGGCGTAGAGGAAATGTGTTGAAAGAATTTTCCTATCGCACCCAAACGACGGATTTATTGCCGTTTGGATTGAATTACTTTAAAGCATTAAAAGAGGCTGATCCGCTACGTCGAGTCAGCAAGGTGGCCAGGAAGGTCGCGCGAAATAATCGGATCGATGCTGCACAACCTAGGTCGAGGGTAAACGATCCATTAGCTTTGTATGGTGCAGGAGAGTCTTGGGAGTCGGTACTTAAACTGGAAAGAAAATGTGGCCTGATGACCAACGCGCAGTATAAGGAGGTAAAGGCGGTCATAAAGGGGAACTCGCACGCATTTGTGGGGAGTAATGCACGGATATTAACGAGTGCTGAGGAGTTACAGCGCATTCCTGCCGGTTATCGAATTGCTTTGTTAGATGATACTGGCACCGAACTGGTACATGGAATGTTAAGCGGAGGAAATGGACGAGCATACAGCTCGAAAAACTATGTTCTTGGTGGTCATGAGTATTGGTCTGAAATAAATATGGCCGATGCATTTAATTTTGTTAATGGCCGTTTTTATATTAAATCAGATACTACCCCATTTGGTAGAAAACCCTATAAAATTGCGGTTGATTACTATGCTGCCCCAGCCCAGTATGCGGCAGTTCGTTTACCAGCACGCCCTGTTCAAGAAAACGTTCTTGGTGTTGGTACAATTGGCACCGTAAATTTGCGTAATGATGGCCGGGTTGAGAAGATATTCAGTGTCCCGTTCTCTGATGAAAATAACTCGCGTTTAGTGAGTGCTCGTAATAATGTGGAGGGATTCAATCGTTATTATGGTGATGGCAGTGCAGAGGTAGTCAAGGATGCGATTCCTGGGACGACACCATTACAATATCAGGCTAAGAATATAATGCGACGGGTCGAAGGAGTATCGCTGGATACCATCGATGATATTAATGTTTTTAGGCTGATGAAAGATGATATTAAAATAAACAACCCGATTGATTCATTGACTCGCAAGCTAAAGGAAAAGGGGATTTTTCACAACGACATCAATGCAGGTAATATTATGTATAATGAAAAAACAGGAACGTTTGACCTGATTGATTTCGACAGTGCCACCTATACGGAGAGACAGGATGGTATTATTCAACCATTGTCGGATGCGCAAACAGAGGTGATGAGAAGTAAACTTACTTATGTTTTTGGCGACAATAGTATGAATGAACTGATGAAACGTAAAGGCATCACATCTGGCTGGCATGCATTATCTTATGATAGCCGCCTTATGGCTGAGCGGGATATGGTGGAAAAGTTTGCCGCTAGTGGTTGTAATGTTGGTTTCTCGAATAGAAAAAAACGGGCTCCATGTAGTTTGGTGCCAATGAAACATATTCTTAATAAAGAACATTTGGATAAGTTTATTACCCAAGATAGTTCTTTTAAAATGGTTAAAGATAATTTGCAAATGACTCTGGGGGATGAGTTTGATATTGACAAGGTACGCAGTCTTCTGTCTGAATACGCACTGTTCGCAAAGAGTAATGATGCTTATAAGAATATGACGTATGAAAAATTGGAATTTTTTCTTCAGGAGGATTTAACCCTTTCTCCTACACAGGAGAAATATATGACGTTACGAGGCTGGAGGCACAGCTTTGTTGATGAGGTTGATAGTACACTCCCGACCAATTATTGGTCTAAGGCATATACTGAAAAAGCAAAAAAGCCAAAGGTAAACGCACCTTTTGATTCAGTTAAAGAACAGGACATGCAGATTTCAATTTACAGAACGATGGGGGTTGAAGAGGCTGAGAGTATACTTAGAGGAGATTTTATTGACCTGAATGGACATCTTGGGGATTTGAAACAGGCAGCAACTTACTATCGTCAGAGTCAAAGTGAATCTAACGCTCAGGTAATTTTGAAATTTACCTTGAAACCAGGGGCTCACGTTCAGCTGTTTTCGCCTGATACTATTGCAATACAAAACTCAGGGAAAGGTGCAGGTTTGCTACACGGTGTGATCAGCGCTCGTCACCCTGGTCAGATGATTCAGACTGCATCTCGTGGAGAAGGCTTGCTGCCTAATTACATTGGAGTTAAGTCAGAAAACCATGGTGAGGGGTTTAGTTTTGGTATGGGAGAGAAGGGGGCAAACCGTTTAGGAAAGGAAAAATTCAGTAAACTTCTTGAGCATGTCGATGTTTTAATTGGACCGGAGAAGTATCGAGGGCGTTATTGGCATGTTAGTGAGGAGCCTTTATCTGAAGTAAGTGGAAATATTTCTGTGATAGGAGGATCATAAATAACAGTATTGTTCCTGATGGCTATTGAGGGGCATCTTATTTTGACGTTAGCGTGCCCCCCTATAGGGGGCACAAAGTGATTGCATGGTCATGTCTTTTTAGTCGTGATGTAACTACTGTTCGCTTCACTGGAAAAACTTGTCAGTAAGGAGTTCGGGCATTCAATAATATTCTGGTAAATAACCGATGTTGATGGCGCTGCATCTTGCTATGTATTTTGGTGCAAGGCATTTTTGGAATCTGTCGGCAAAACTAGAAATGACAAGATTCTGCTCTAGAATTATGATTGATTTTGTTTTTGAAGCTTCACTAGTGCCAGCACGTACTATTCAGAGAAAATTTATATTATCTACTGATAAATTGGCCCCGATCTAGGATCTCGTTATTACCGCATGAATGCTATCGCTGTGTAACGTTAATTTGATGAAGTTATCCAGTCATAAGTACTTGAACTTCTATTTGTTCTCAGGAGGAGCGCCATTAATATACAATCGGACGCTCCGTTACTATAAGGTCAATGATGCCGTATACATTTTTCCCCAATAAATATGAAACGATGCAGACCTGTATCAAAGAGATGCACAGCGATGCCGAGTCTGAAGATGAAAATTATTCCTACGCAGAAAATTCACTTTTACCATCTGCAAAGGAGGAGGATTCTGACCCGTTGGACAAATTGTCATTCGATGAAGCCGTATGGGCATATCAACGTATGCCACATGATGATTTGCCACTATGGGAACCTAAACCGACCCGCCCCTGGTTGGAACCACTTATCCGGTTAATTGATATCGGGGCTCCACTCCTCAGTACTTGGCTGCAAGCAGAGCCTCTCTTTGGGCCGCTACCTGAACCAAGGCAGAGCGGATTGGTTGTGGATGAGCCATGGAAGAGGCTCTATACCTCAATGAATACGATGGAGCATAGAGAACCGCTCATAGTTGCAATGAAGAAGGCACTAGATGAGTGGGAACAAGGCCAGGAAATTCAAGAGGGAGGTTATGCAGGGGAACTACATCGAGGGCGCAAGCTGGTTCAACGTTTGGAAGAGAACGCGTCAGAGGCGCTAGATGAAGTGTTGGCAAGAGAGGTGCTGGATTATCTGATTTTGTCTGATTTGGTCGCGATAAGGTCGGAAAAATCGACTCGGGATGCTGCAAGCTTGGATGTGATGTACCATTCATGCAACGAGGGAGCCTGCCAGGCCTGTATCTGTGCTGTTCCGGGGGATTTTGATGGGAAGGCTGGACATGTGGCGTCCGGTGGAGGAGTTACGGCTCCATTAGTTTCGGTCGTGGTTGCGGGTGCGGCGAGCTCTGTAGGGAGACCCGTGATGTACGAAAGCATCGCGGTGCTGCAAGCGGCACCATCTGCAGTGAGCTCTCTTGCTGCGGCAGTGAGAAGTGCTACCAGCAGTAGTATGTTGCGAAAAACGGCTTTAGGCAGTCTCCTTATTGGTGTACCTGCGGGAGCTTATGGCCTGTATAAGTGGATCATTGGTGCTAACGAGAGTGACCCGGTTGGTATGGAGAATAGCTTATCATCCACTAAGCAGGGGATTAAGCAGAAGCCGTTCCAGCAGGAAGAGCTCATGGAGCTTTTCGAAGAGCTTGATGTCCCCTATCTGGATTTTCTCTTTGAGTTGGAGCCGAGAGAGTTAGAGAATGGTGCTCAAGCACATTGGCGTCCTAACCAAGCAGAAAGGGTGGGTGTAGGCAGTACAGTCAGTCCTGGAGATGACCAGGAATACAGGATGGGGGTACAGGAACGCATTGATGAACACCCCGAGACTCAAGACTTCATCATGGATCCGTTAGGGTTCGCTATTTTTGAACAGTTAAAGAGTGTCGTGAATTTATCCCCGGAAATTGAACGAGCGAAGTGGCTTTCCAAAAATGAAAAAGACGTAGTTTATCTTCTGAAGCTGATAGAAGTGGCTGATATTTTTTCCAGAGAGTTCAGTATTGGCCATAGTAACCATCCTATCATGTTAGCGCTTCATAGATTTGTCGATGGGTTGAGAGCTATTGCTGAGAGGCTTCCAGGGGAATTTTCTGAGACGAAGGTGTCAGAGTTCAAACAGACTTTTGGTTGGGGTGACCTGAACTTAAAATATAAAGTGGCTGTGGATGAAATGAACTTCTCGTTAGCGGAGACAGTTTCATTGGCACCAGCAAGGAGGAGGGGGCGCGCTATTTCAGATACCGATTTTGACCCTGTAGAAGAGATAATAAATCATGGGGGTAGAGTACTACAGGATATTGAAACAGCTTATGATCCTATTCTTGTGCTTGCGGACTACCTTGATAGGTATATTGATAATTTATTATCAATATTTAATCGTGAGAATCGCGTCAACTTTACAAAAAATGACAAAGTGAGAATAAGGTTATTGAAGAAGCCGACAGGGATTATTATTACGTGGAGGATGTTCTATGAACACTATTTTTCAATAAAAGATATCGTTACTGGAAGATACCGGCTTATTATTAAAGATAAACTGATAGAAGAGAATATTCCTAAAGTGATGGTCTTCGAGCAATGTGATAGTCATGTCGAAGATGAACTGGTTCGTTGGTTGTGGCAAAAAGATTTACAAATAAGCATGATGTCGGCACTAAATGATTATCGGGGGAGGGATGGGCGGGAGAAAAGATACGCATTTTCTCGTGTGCTGCGTGGGAACATTATTTCACGTTGTCTGGCATATTTAGATAGTCCATTACGACGACCTGGATTTGATAGCGCAGTGAGGCGCTTTGTGGCAGGTGATGAAATAGCCCGCGAGGTTTTATTTGAAGGCGTGCCGCTGCATGGGGTGTTTTTTATCCCATATGGTACGGCAAGCGGTGTCTTATTTAGTGTTGATGAGGAAGCCTTTTTTCATATCGATGAGGTGTTGGCTTCCCAAGATCAAGGTATTTATGAATATCTGATTTCAAATGCGGTGGATCTTCTTTATGATTTTCCATTGCCTAAAGTACCCAGTACAGCAGAATTCAGAGCGTTTGTGATTAATAGATTGCCCGCTGTTGATGCAGAGCGATATAGAAATTCTTCTTTTGATGGGAGCGTTAGGCGAGAGATGGTAGATCCTATAATTTCTGGTGATGGAGCTTGGTATAAGCCAACCACCCCTTTCTCATTTAGGTACTCCGAGGGGATACAAACGACAGCCGATATAGCCATTTATAACTACCTGCAGCGAATCGAGCGTGATATTGATAGTCTTGTATATAGCCCAGGTGAAGAAGCGGAAATATTACGCATGGAAACGATTAAGCGTGTTTTATTCATTACTTCGCTTGCTCTGAGTACAGCTATACCGAGTTTTGGTGCAATCTGGTTCCGAATTTGTTTGTGGGGGGCTCATGCTGCGATTGATGTCGCTTATGTGCTTGCTACGTTGAGGCAGCACGAGATAGTGGATGACCCGGAGAGCGCGGAAGCTTATTACAAAGAAGCGATTATTGCCGGTACAGTAAGTGCGTTGGTGAACGTTGTGCCTGGTGGCAAGTTAGGTGTTTCAGGGGTAAGACGTGCCATGAAAGTCTACCGTGGAGTGAAACGGGTGGGAAGTGAAGGGATTGCTGCGCTATCAGCCAAGATGAGCTGGGGAAGTCTGCCTTATAGGGAACAGCTCACCGTGCTTGAGAATGCAGTGAAACGCAGTGATGAGGCCGTTGAACTTGTTCGTCTGGATGGTTCTTCCGAGGTGCTAGGACAAGTAATACGCCGGGCTGTTCCGGAAGGGGTTGTTTTGCGAAATATGGACACAGCATTGATGCACGTGCGAACAGGGTTGAAATCGGAGCTTTCTCGTCTCAGAGGACCAAATATCATATCGCTTAATGGGTTAAGACCTGCACGGTTATCACCATTCATGCTGAAACAGCCTAGGAGTTTTTTGGGGCCCGACAGTAGCATTACATTCATAAACAATGTCGTGGTGGTGCGTGCGCATGGAGCCCCCGCTGCTGTCAATTCTCTGCCAATCGATCAGCTAGTCTTTTTGCTGAGAGGGCACGCTGCTGCACGAGGCGTTAATTGGACACAAATAACAATGATTCGTCTTGAATCTTGTTATGGCGCTTTCGGTAACAAGTTTTCGACAGGGAGCAGACTGGCGGAAAAAAGCGGTAAACTGGTCATGGCATATGAGGGGAAGGTTACACCACAAATGATACATAACAACCCTTCTCTTGGAAAGGTATTTAGGCCAACCAGACCATCGCGAGGGATAATTAATCCCGATCGTGGGCATGCTTTTCTTTATCGTGCTTCGATGGTTGCTTTAAGGATTCGCTCTATGCTGGCACATCTTCATCGAGTGCCGCGAGGTGCAGATGAGTCTGAGGCAAGAAGACCACCACACGTGGATAGACCTTATAAAAACTTCTTGCTCGATGCCGTTAATCTGATTGAAGGGCGTTATGATGTCTCTTTATTTTGTGAGGTGCATGAAATTAATGTCGAGGCGCTTACCGAGTTGATGTCGCATATTAATGCTAGATCGGATATGGATGATGAAGGTTTTTTTTCATGCTTTGATAAATTGTTTTCGCCTGGTAAAACAAGATCTGAACAAGGTACGGTATTGTTTCATAAACTATTTGAATATGCTGACCCTATGTTAATGGAGTCGCCTCAAATGCAGTTTAATGCTAGGCAGCGGCCATCAAATAGTGACGGTGAAATCAATAAGGGAGAAGGGGTGTTAATTGACTACCATCTTCTCGACGGGCAACTCGACTCAAACCGTAATTGGGTGGGGTTATATCGTTTAGATGATCTTCCTAGTATTGAACCAGTGATATCATGGAAATTTCTTGAAGGTTCAGGTGGTAGTATTGAGATTGACACCTCCTCGTTAGAAGAGGGGGCGTATACAGCAAAATTTTTTTTTAATGGAAGCTATGATGAGTTAGGTGGGGGCGTGTATTTTTATGTAAGAGGTACAAGTTAGCGATGGAGTAGGCAAACAGTTAAATAGGTGGGGCTGCTTTTTATAGGTGTGTAAATTTAATGGCTGTCTATATTCTAGATTCTCTTTATATATATTGCCCAGCCAAAATTCCAGCCAGGTTTAAATAGCCTACTTTGCCAAGAAAACATTAAGTTTAATATCCCAAGCAGCGTTGCTGCCCAAATCGATGCAGCTTGAAGGGAACTTACTGAGGGGGCGGTGAGCTGATCACCACCATCTCCTTCAAGTCTGCATCATGGGCACGTCGCTTTACCCCATCACTAACTGGCCTAAATACAACAAGCCTTTGTGTAGTGGTCTAATCATCCCGGACACCATTTTAGGTGGTACAGTCGCCACCATGACCTGAAGTGTTCAATGACAAGATTACGTCGCTCATTTACTGCCGAATTCAAACTCGAAGCCGCATCCCTGGTGCTCGACCAGGGGTATTCTGTCCCTGAAGCCAGCCGTTCACTGGATGTCGGTTAAACCGTACTTCGTCGCTGGGTTCAGCAACTGCAATCCGAACGTTGTGGTACAACCCCAATCGGCAAAGCACTGACTCTGGAGCAGCAAAAAATTCAGGAGCTGGAAGCCCGCATCAACCGGCTCGAACGTGAAAAGGACATTCTAAAAAAGGCTACAACAGCTCCTGTTAACACTTCGACCATCTTCTCGTTGCTACTAGTACTGAACATAGTTCCAAGACTACCTCTTAAGTTAAGAGGGGTGAAGTGTCTGGATCTTCAAGGGGCCAATCTAAGAAGTGGCCGATTAAGGCCACTGCTCATTATTTTATTGGCAAATCACCAGCCACAAACTCAGCCCACGCATCCATCATAGGACGACGTTGGTCCAGCAAGTCAGTGCGGTGGTATGCAGCCTCAACCTTGTTTTGAACTGTGTGAGCTAACGCTCGTTCAGCGAGATCCCGCGCATAGCCCTGCTCACTACACCAGTCTCGAAAGCTGGATCGAAAACCATGCGCTGTTGCCAAACGGCCAGGAGTTGAGCTTGATGCTTTCACCCGTCGCAAAAATGTCGTTAGCACCATATCTGATAGTGGAACTTGATCGCGTGGTGAAGGGAAGACCAATTCATCATGCAACCCCTGTAATCCCATCAGTATCTCGACGGTTCGAAGAGATAACGGGACGCGATGTATATGTTTGGCCTTCATTCGTTCCGCTGGCAAGGTCCAGATTTTTGCTTCCAGATCAACCTCTGACCATTTCATTGCTCTCACTTCACCTGAGCGGCAAGCCGTCAGGATCAAGAACTCCAGCATTGAGCTAGTTACATCGTAACGCCGTGCTTTCCTTAGATGCTGCTGGACAAAGGCTGGAATTTCACGCCAAGGCATGGCTGGCTGATGCTCTGTACGAACGGCTTTACTGGGTTGTAATGGGAGCAAGTAATTTACAACATCGACTGGGTTTGCTTGGCAGTGACCATGTGCCCACGCCCAAGCCATTACCGCATGCAGCCGTTGTTTCACGCGGCTGGCAGTTTCAGGGATCTCCAACCAGATCGGCATTAAGACCTCCGCGATCTGTGCTGGAGTGATGGCAGATATTGAGTACTGGCCAATCATGGGGAATGCATACTGCTTGAGCGTCGAGATCCACTGTTTGCCGTGTTTGGGGTTTTTCCATCCAGGTAGCAGTTTGGAGTGAACTTCTCGAGCCGCAGCCTCGAAAGTTGGGATAGAGGGTTGGCTCTCCGCTGCACGTTTGAGTTCGAGTGGGTCAAGGCCATTGGCGAGTTGCTCTCGCATTTTCTGTCCTTGCTTGGTGGCATCCGCGATGGATATCTCGGGGTAAGAGCCTAACCCTGCATTTCTGCGTTTGCCGGTCACTGGGCTGACATATCGAAGCACCCAGTTGCCACGGCCTTTTGCTGTTGACGGATGAAGTGCAAGGCCTGTCACGCCACCATGAGCAATAGCTTTGTCGTCAGGCTTGAGATTGCGAGCTTTGGTATCGGTAAGAAGTGCCATAGGGAAGATTCCTTGAGAATGTGGCATGCCATGGGCATGCCATTCATTGTGCCATTTAGTGCAAGATATAGTCATTTTTAGTCGGATGACATTGGACTTATTTGCCTATAATTGATTGATTTTATATGTTTTTTATGGATGTGGTTGGCGTTGGTGGGACTTGATTGTGGCGGGCTGTCTCTCCGCCAAATCGTGACTCGGAACAGTCCGGGAAATACCTGAAACCCGCATAGCTTATGGCTCTGCGGGTTTTTTGTTTTGCTTACCCGGGCTGCATTTGATGTTTTCTGGTGTTGAAAGGAGTTATCCGGGCAAGATGAGTGGTTGATAACATCAAACATGGAGCTGTCAACCAACAGGCGATCAGCACTATGGTTTCTGGTCGCACTATGACTCATTTGGCTTGGACTCTGCTATTTTCCAGCTTGAAATTTGAAAGCGCTTTCAGAAATCCTTTTCAACTGTGATCCGCTTCAAAGCTTTTTGAAGCGCCAACCTCTAGCATTGGCTCCACGAATTAGGGGCTAGCGCTCCCGATTTTCCCGCTGTGGGAGATAACTGGTAAATCCGGCTATTTCCTTCGTTACTTTCGACGGTCATCACGGATGGCCGTTTTTTTTTGAGTTATTTCACTGTAAAGGGTCGAGTGGCCGGCGCTTTACCGTTAAAATTCCGCTTTTGCATCTGCCCGTGAGTTTTGATGTCTGCCTCCACCCTCTCTTCGGATAGTTATCTCCTGCTCAGTACCTTGCAACTGCAGCGTGTCGCCAGTACCCGTCTGTTACAAGAGACGCTGGAGGCGGGCCATGAGCTCGCCAGCCACCTGACCCGGCTCCATGACGCCGGCCTTGTCAGATTGCGTGGGGAGCAGCAGTGGAGCCTGACTGCCGAGGGGACGCTGGCGCTGATCCTGGGCGTGCGGGCCGGTGTGTGCGCAGCTCCAGACTGGAGCCGGGTCTCCTCGGTGACTGGTCAGGATCTGGTTCACGGAGTGGTGCGCGAACTGTGCCGGGGCAAGGCGGGCGAGATCCCGGCCTTCTTCTCTCCCGGCGAGCTTCTCACCCTGCTCGATACCCCGGATGCTCATCAGCTGCTGGCTGGCTCCAGCCCCGCTTGGCAGCAACTGCTGCTGGAGCACTTCTCGCTGCAACTCTTGCTCGATGCCCCATATGAAGAGCGCTGGCCATTGGCGAGTGCTCTGACCCGCTGTGCCCCTGAGGTACAGGTGCAAGGGCGGGCATTCGAGGCGGAGTGGCGCTGGCTCTGCGGTGATGGCGAAAGCTCCGACTCCAGCCTCTTGTGGCCTGCCCTGCAGGCGGTTGCCTCGCAAGGGGAGAGCGGCCCGCTGGGTGAGCGGCTGCTCACGGCCCTTGGCCAGTGGCAGACCGAGGGTCATGAGGGGCAGTGGCCCCGAGCCTTCAGTGCCCTGCTCTGGCTTGGCTGGTTGCAACAGGCTGACCCCGTTATCGCCAGCGAGCAGCGCAAGAAGTGGCAGCGCAGCCTCGGCGGGCAGTTTCCGCTGCTGGCCGACTTGCTTAGCCAGTGGGCCGGGGAGCGGCACGGTCAGGCGGTCGGGCTGTTCGATACCCTGCAACTGCCGGTAGAGGAGCTGCACTGGGGCTACCTTTGGCTCGATCTCTGCGCGCTGGCCCGTCACGGCGCCCAGAGCCCGCAGGTGGCCATGCTGCACAAGTGGGATCTCTCCCACCTGCTCGATGCCGAACCCCATCACCGGTTGATGGCGTTTTGTCAGGATCTGCTGCGCCTGCTGCTGGGCGAGGCGGCCACAGGGGCACCGCTATGCCAGCTGCGCAGCAGCGATGCCGATGATGACGCGGAAGATGAAGAGTCCGGCGAGGAGAAGGGGGCCGCCTCCGCCAGCTGGCTCAACTGGCTGCAGGGGCTGGGCCGCG
Organism: Aeromonas sp. SG16; assembly: GCF_024436135.1. Taxonomy (NCBI): domain Bacteria; kingdom Pseudomonadati; phylum Pseudomonadota; class Gammaproteobacteria; order Aeromonadales; family Aeromonadaceae; genus Aeromonas; species Aeromonas sp. SG16. The sequence goes on along the minus strand of NZ_JANFNW010000001.1, from coordinate 1,557,948 downwards.
CCAGTGGCGTCCGCAAACCGCAGGAGCGACTGGTGTGGCTGCTTCATGCCGATGGCCCCGAGCTGGAGTGCAAGATCCAGAAGCTCAGCACCAAGGGGGAGTGGACGGCGGGCCGCCGGGTCGATCCCACCCTGCTCTCCACCCAGTATGCGGCGCTGCTCGATGAGCACGACTGGGCGGTGGTACGCACCCTGCCGCGGGTGATGGGGCGCTTGCCCCGGGATGTCTGGGCACCGCTCGCCGACCATCCGCGCCTGTTCAACGCCAAGGGGCAGAAGCTGCAGCTCGCCATCACGGCGCCGCTGCTGCAAATTGTGGCGACCGAAGAGGGGATGAGCGCCCTGCTGATCCCCGCTGCTGCCGCGCGCGGCGCGCACATCATGCCGCTGGCGCAGGATCTGTGGCAGCTCATCCTCACCCCGCAGCCGCTGCTCGACCGCTTGCCGGCGCTCGAATCCATCCCGCTGCTGCCCGCCGAGGGGATGAGCGAGTTGCAGCGCACCCTGGACGGGATTGCCGATCTGCCCTGGCACAGCCAGGTTGAGGGATTGCACGGCAATGCCGAACTGGCCCCCTGGCCGGGCATTCCTTCGGTGCAGCTCGATTGGCAGGATGGCCAGCTGGCGGTCAAGCTGGTGACCCGTTTTGACGAGCTGCCTCCCCAGCCTCTGGGAAAGGGGGAGACCATCATCCGTCAGGGGATCAAGGGCAACCACTACTGGCGGCGGGATCTCGGGGCCGAGAAGGGGCAGGCCCAGCTGCTGCGCAACCAGCTTCCCATCGATCTGCCCAGCAGCGAGTGGCGCCTCGAAGGAGAGCAGGCACTGGCGCTGGTCAATGCCCTGCCCGAGCTGGTGGATGCTGGCGTGGTCATTCACTGGCATCAGGACAGTGCGCGCCTCAAGAGTCTCGATGAGGCGGCCCTGAGCCTGCGCATCGAGCGGCGGCAGGACTGGTTTCAGGTAGAGGGGGCGCTCGCCCTTGATGAACACCAGATCCTCGACTTGCGCCTGATCCTGCGCCAGCTGACCCCGGGCCAGCGCACCGTCCAGCTCGACGAAAAGACCAGCCTGATGCTGAGCGACAAGCTGGTGGAGCGGCTCTCCATGCTGGGGGCCATGCTCGACGACGAGCAGCGGATCAACCACAAGCTGGCGTACCCGCTTACCCGTCTGCTCTCGGTGATCACTACCGAGGGGGATGCGGCGTGGCAATCCCTGCAGCAGGAGTGGCAGCAGAAGGTGGCCTGTCCGCCCGAGCTGCTCACCGCGCTGCGGGATTACCAGAAGGAGGGGGTGCGCTGGATGGCGACCCTGGCCCATCACGGCTTTGGCGCCTGTCTGGCCGATGATATGGGGCTTGGCAAGACGCTGCAGGCCCTGATCGTGCTGCGGATGCGCCAGCATCTGGGGCCGGCGCTGGTGGTGGTGCCCAAGTCGGTGGTCACCAACTGGCAGGAGGAGGTCGCTCGTTTCGCCCCCGAGCTGGAGGTGGTGATCTTTGACAATCCCGCCGAGCGCGAGCGCATTATTCGCGATGCCAAAGCGGGGCAGGTGATCCTCATCAACTACGGCATGCTCGGCAGTCTGGCGGAGGCGCTCAAGGCGCGGCGCTGGTCCTCCATGGTGCTCGATGAGGCGCAGCAGATCAAAAACGCCGGTACCCAGCGCGCCAAGCTGCTGTTCCAGCTCGACGGCGATTTCCGCCTCGCCCTCTCCGGCACCCCCATCGAGAACCATCTGGGGGAGCTGTGGAGTCTCTTCACCTTTATCAACCCGGGGCTGCTCGGCAGCCTCGGCGAGTTCAAGCGCCGCTTTGGCAAGGCGGTCAAGGATCCCCAGCACATGGCCTTGCTGCGGGCGGTGATCAGCCCCTTTATCCTGCGTCGTCTCAAGCAGGAGGTGCTGACCGAGTTGCCGGACAAGACCGAGATCATTCACCACATCAGCCTCTCCCCCGAGGAGCGTCAGCTCTATGAGGCAACCCGACGCGAAGTGGTGCAGCAGGTGCAAAGTGCCGATGGCCGTGCCCTGATGCATGTGCTGAGTGGCCTGACCCGACTGCGCCGGCTCTGCTGCTCGCCGGAGCTGGTGATGCCCGAGTGGTCGCAGACCAGCAGCAAGCTGGATGAGGCGATGGCGCTGCTGGAGGAGGCGATCGATGGCGGCCATCGGGTGCTGGTGTTCAGCCAGTTTGTCGATCTGCTGAGCTTGCTGCGGGCCCGCATCGAACAGAAGTCCTGGGACTACTGCTATCTGGATGGCGGTTGTTCGGCCAAGGCGCGGCAGGACTCCATCCTGCGTTTTCGCCACGAGGCGGTACCGCTGTTTCTCATCAGCCTTAAGGCGGGGGGCACCGGTCTCAACCTCACCCAGGCCGATACCGTGCTGCACCTCGATCCCTGGTGGAACCCGGCGGTGGAAGATCAGGCGAGCGATCGGGCGCACCGGATGGGGCAGACCCAGCCGGTGACCGTCTATCGGCTGGTGTGCGAGCAGACGGTGGAGGAGAAGATTGTCGCCCTGCACGACGAGAAGCGGGCGCTGGCCGATGGTCTGTTGAGCGGCCAGTCGGAAGTGCGCGGGCTGGATGTGGAGAGCCTGCGGGCCCTGCTGATGAGCTGATCCGCTGTAGCACCAGCGACATGGCCATGCCATATGAAAGAGGGGAGCACATCTTGCCGATGTGCTCCCCTCTGTCGTTTCTGCGTGCCGGTTTTAGCTGGCTCGTCGCGTTAGCCCTGATAGAGGTAGAGATGCAGCCGCTCGATGATGGGCTCGCCGCCAATCTTGCGATCCCGCCGCGCTTGCCGGCTCTTGGGGGGATAGTTGCCCAGATGGGTGACCGCGGGCGGGCTGTCCGAGCAGAGCAGCAGCGGCAGGCTCGCCTTGATCTGCTGCTTGCGCGGGGTGCGATCCTGCCAGAGCAGGTTGATCATCGGGTGGGTCTTGACCGGGCGGCGGATCCGCAGCTCGGCATCGGCGGGCAGGCGGCGAATGTCGTACACCTCCTGATCCACCATCTTGCTCCACTCCTCGTTGTTGGAGAGAGCCGGTATGTAGCGGCGGCTGCGCTCCAGCATCTCCAGCACCTGTTCGCGGGTGAGGCGATTGATGGTCTGCTTGTCGGCCCAGGTAAAACCGAGGGAGTGGAGCTCTCCATGTAGCCACGTCAGCTTGCGGTAGACCTGCAGGGTGATCACCCCGGGCAGGGCGGTATGTACCAGCTCGAACTTCTCGTCCCGTCCGCCCGCCTGCTGCACCAGCGCCTTGAAATCGAGCTTGCGCTGATTGATCTCCTCAACCAGCGGCTGAATGAGCGGAGCGGCGGCGGCGGGAAAGCGCAGCCAGCCCGGCAGACGACGGGTGGCCTTGGTGGAGCAGCCGGGGCGGGCGCTGTGATCCCGATAGGCTGACAGGGTGGCGGCCCGTGCCTCGTCGCCGCTCAGGTAACCCACCTCAATCTGGCTGATGGGGTCGTGCTCTTCGCCCTGCGCTACCGGGGGGAGGGGATAGACATGGGCCTCCTGCAGTTCGAGCTGGTCGAGCAGGATGGCCAGCTGATCCAGAGAGGCTTCAATGGCCTCCATCTGTTGACGCAGGGCGGCGGTAGGGGTAAAGGTATCCATCGATGATCCTGTGGTCTGACCCGCTGTTGACGACATCAGGTATGACATCGCTGCGGGTAGCAAAACTACTGTATAAATAAACATACCAGCATGCGGTTGGAGTGCCAAGAGGCACTTTGGAGAGGGGGCAATGTGCGCCTCCGAATGGGGATGCGGTGCTAGTTTTATTTATGTTTCATTGTGTTAAATAAAGATCGCCACAAGATCATTAAATTAACAATTTCGTGTAACTCCGCTGTTGCCAGCTGTTCACACCTTGTCCATCCCTGCATATGTAAAGCAGTAAAATGCATATATAGATGGGTGCCATGCAGCACAATATGCTGTGCGACTCTGCTGGCCAACCGTTAAAATAATTAGTTGTTTAAAATCAAAGCGTTAAAATTAAATCCTGCCGTTTTTAGACATTAGATTTACTAATGTAACGTATCAAAATTCGTCAATTGAGTCGGTCTGACTCCCTGACTAAGCTTTGCGCATCAAATTGAAGCCCAGTGCGTAAACAAATATTCAGAGGAGCCACATCATGGCCAACATGACTTATACCGAAACCGGTTACCAGCATTCCAGCCAATTGAATCTGGTTGCTCGCGTTAAAATGACCGTTCTGACCTGGCTGGAGCGCAGCCGCAGCCGTCGCCAGCTCTCCGAGCTGCCCGAGTACCTGCTCAAAGACATCGGCCTGAACGAAGCTGACCGTTATCAAGAGACCACCAAGCCGTTCTGGCGTGGTTGATCAGCCGGGCATGGATGCCTCGTTTATCTGCTGATACTTGTATGCTGACGGCCGGGTGACATCAGATCACCCCGTCAACCCTGCTGTTGTTTGCCCCGTTATTGCTCTCGCTTCCCCTCCTTCATATCCCGTTGTTGCTCCGCCCGGTGCTGCCGTTTTACCTTGTCGCGATTTGTATCGTTAATGTTTGAATTTGTTTAAAAATCGGTTTTAAGCCGCAACGCCTTGCGTATAATCCGGCCATAGTATTCCAGCGCAAGAGGGTGAGACGGATGATTCCCCAGCACGATTTTTTGGCCATGACCCGCAGCCACGAGTGGCAGCTCGATCCCTTTGATTTTGCGCTGCCAGATGGCTCGCGGGTCAGCGTCTGGGATACCGGCGTACTCTGTCTGGAGCCTGCCAGCGGAGCGGGCGGCCAGCCGGGAGGGCGCAAGGATATCGTCCTCTCCTGCGGTATTCACGGCAACGAGACCGCCCCCATCGAGATCTGCAACCAGCTGCTGAGCCGTCTGCTCTCTGGTGAGCTGACCGCCCGCCATCGGGTGCTGTTCCTGTTTGGCAATCCGGCGGCGATGAACCTCGGGCTGCGGGAGGTGGAGGAGAACATGAACCGCCTCTTCTCCGGCGTCCACAGCAAGGGGGAGGGGCTCTGCAATCGGGAGCGGATCCGTGCCATGCGCCTCGAGCAGTATGTGAGCCGCTTCTTTGCCGATCCGGCCCGCCCCCGCTACCACTACGACCTGCACACCGCCATTCGCGGCTCGCGCCACGAGAAGTTTGCCGTCTACCCCTTCCCCCACGAGCGGCCCCACTGCCGCGAGCAGGTGCAGTTCCTCGGCGCCTGCGGGGTGCGCACCATACTGCTCTCCGCCAGCCCGACCACCACCTTCAGCTACTACAGCTCGCGCCAGCACGGCGCCCACGCCTTCACGGTGGAGCTGGGCAAGGTGCGCCCGTTTGGCGAGAACGACATGACCCGCTTTATCGAAACCCGCCAGGCGCTGCAGGAGCTGGTGACCCAGGACGAGGTGGCGCTGGAGCCGTGGCGGGCGGATGATTTCACCCTGTTTGCCATCGATCGGGTGATCACCAAAAAATCGGAGCAATTTCGTTTCCTGTTTGCCAGCGATGTCGACAACTTCACCGAATTCCCGCAAGGGTTCGTGCTGGCCGAGGATGGCGAGCTGCGCTATACCGTCGAGCAGCCCCGCGAGGCGGTGGTCTTTCCCAATGTCAACGTGGCGATTGGCCAGCGCACCGTGCTGCTGGTGGTGCCGACCCGGCTCTGGGAATAAGCCGTGCAATAGCCCCTTGGGGGCGGGCGTGAATCGTATCTAGACGATCGGGCGAATGGGGTTTTCCGCTCGCTTTCGGCCGATTTGGTCATGCCATGGTATGAGCGGTGCGGTATAAGCAAAAGTTGGGGCATTTTGGGAAATGCCATAAATCCAGCTTATAGTGACCAGCAAGCTCTCCGCGAAGGCCACAGAGAGTGCCTGCAAGGCCGCTCAAGGGGTTGGCCGATCTGATGGATATGGTGTAGCAGTGATTCAGCACTGTCCGGCCCTATCGGGATGAATAGCGCGAACTGTGTCATGGCGAGTGAAGGGGATAAAAAAACGGAGCCAGTCATCGACTGGCTCCGTTTTTTAATGGCGTTGGCGGGGGATCAGCTGTTGTTCTTCACAAACAGGGTGATCTCCTGGCCCGGCTTCAGGTAATCCCCTTTGTCGAGCTGATTCCAGCGCATCACATCGTTGATGGCGACCTGGAAGCGCGCGGCGATGGAGGAGATGGAGTCACCACGGCGAACCTGATAGACCATCGACTTGCCGCTCTGCTTGCCACCCTTGGGGTAGACCACCAGCTGCATGCCCGGCTTCAGGGCCGACTTGGCGTTCAGGCCGTTCCACTTGGCGAGCTCCTCGTGGGAGACGCCGTGCGCCTGGCTGATGCTCCACAGGTTGTCACCTGCCCGCACCTTGTAGCTCACCTTGCTTTTCTGGCTGTTGCCATGGCTGGCCAGCTGCTGCGGGGCAGCACTTGCCTTGCTGCTCACGGCATGGCCGCTGGTCGGAATGACCAGACGTTGACCGCGACGCAGGCTGTTGCCACGCAGATTGTTGGCCAGTTTCAGCTCGCTCACGCTGACGCCGTGATTTTGGGCGATGCGTGACAGGGTGTCGCCACTGGTGACCTGATAGGAGCGGGTACGGATACGCTCGCTCTTGGGCAGATCGGCCAGTGCCAGCTCCAGGGTATCGGCATATTCAACCGGTACCAGCAGGCGGTAGGGGCCGCGTGGCGACATCACACCACGGCTCAGGGCAGGATTGACCTCCTTGAGCTGTGAGGTGCGCACACCGGCCAGCTGGGCCGCCACGTTCAGATCGATCTGGCTGCCGGTTTCCACCACCCGCAGCTTCGGCTCGTTGGCGAGCACCGGCAGCTGGACGTTGTACTTGTCGGCATTGCTGATCATGTCAGCCATGGCCAGGATCTTGGGCACATACATCTGGGTTTCGCGCGGCAGGTCGAGCGACCAGTAGTCGGTCGGCTTGCCGGCACGCTGGTTACGCTGGATGGCGTTGCGAACCCGTCCTTCACCGGCATTGTAGGCGGCCAGCGTTTGCAGCCAGTCACCATCAAAGAAGCGGTTCAGGTACTCCAGATAGTCGAGCGCCGCATTGGTGGAGGCCAGCACATCGCGCCGTCCGTCATACCAGTTGTCGTGGCGCAGACCGAAGTTCTTGCCGGTGGCGGGCACAAACTGCCACAAACCGACGGCATTGCTGCGGGATCGGGCATGAGGATCAAACATGCTCTCGATCATCGGGACAGTAATAAGCTCCATTGGCAGCTCACGCCGTTCAATCTCCTCTACCATCAGATAGAGGTAGGGTTCAGCCCGGCTGGCAATGGTCGCCAGATGCTTATCATTGCGCAACAGCCACTCACGTTGTTGGCGGATGCGCGCATTGTCCGGAGTTTCCAGTTGCATATCATCGCTGATACGCACCCACAGATTGTCCGTATCTTCCATTTCGTCCAGCTGTTCATCGCCAAACAGAAATCGTGAAGAGTGTTTTTTATGCGCTTTTTTGTTGACCTGGGGGGACTTGATCGGCTCGATTGCCGTTAGCGCCCGGTCATCCTGATGGCTCAGGTTTTGGCAGCCGCTGAGCAACAGCGCTGCCAATAAGGCCGTTCGTACCTTCATCTCGTTCCGGTCATTTTTAAGAAAAACAGCTCGCATCATAAGGGGCAATCCCCCCCTGATCAAGGTTTGTTCAAAAAACATCCTTCCATTGGCGCAGGATCGTGAAGGTATCTACCGGATTTTCCACGCATTTTAGCCCCTGCTTTTCAGCAGAAAATTTCACTGAATCGAGCTCGCAGCGCAGAAAAACATTAAACCTGCGCTCATCCCCCAGTCGGCTGGGCAGGCTTGGCAGCCCCTGTTGCCGCAGTTTGCTGATCAGCCCGATCTGATCACGGATCGCCGGGTTGTCCGGCTCGACTGCGTAGGCGAAGCGCAGGTTTGACAGGGTGTATTCGTGGGCACAATAGATGAGGGTGTCATCGGGCAGGGCGGCGAGCCGTTGCAGCGAGTGATACATCTGCTCCGGCGTCCCTTCAAAGAGGCGACCACAACCGGCCGAGAAGAGGGTGTCACCGCAAAAGAGCATGCCGCTGCCATGGTAGGCGATATGGCCGCGGGTATGGCCGGGCACATGGATCACCTCGAGGGCCAGACCGTGCCAGTTGATCTGATCGCCATCCTCCAGCCACTGACCATGGTGGGCTGGCATTGGGTCAAGTTTGGGGCCATAGAGCCGGGCATGGGGGAACTGTTCGAGCAGTTCGCCAACCCCGCCCACATGGTCGTGATGATGGTGGGTCAGGAGGATGGCATCGAGCACCAGCCCCAGCGCCGAGAGCCGCTCCAGCACGGGGGCCGCTTCGCCCGGGTCGACAACCAGACAGTGATTTTCGTGTCTAATCAACCAGATGTAGTTGTCATTAAAGGCAGGAACTGTGATCACTGGATACATGAGTCTGCTTCTCTTTAGGGAGGGTATCTTATATAACAGGATGGCGTTCGAAACCGCGAGTTGAGCCCTATTATGCAGGTGGCACGTACCGAACAACAAATCGAGATCCCGACCAGCTGGTCCGCGTTGCCTATGGGGGACTGGGTTGCCGCCGAGATCCAGGAGCGGCTCGACAGCTGGTGTCCCAACCTGTTTGGCTATCATTTGCTCAAGATTGGCGCCCTGAGCGCCGAACTCTCCTGCAAGCGCTCACCCATTCGCCATCAGGTAGGTGTCGCTTCCGAAGGACGGCTGCTCGACATGTATGGCGATCCGCTGGCATTGCCGGTGCGTACTGGCAGTGTCGATGCCTGTCTGCTGGCTCACTGTCTCGATTTCTCGGCCGATCCCCATCAGGTGTTGCGCGAAGCCGAAAGGGTGCTGACCGACGATGGCTGGCTGATTATCAGTGGCTACAACCCCATGAGTCTGGTGGGCATAGGCCATTGCATCCCTTTTTTGCGGCGCAAGGTGCCTTGGTCGGCGCGGATGTTTACCCCCGTGCGAGTCACCGACTGGCTCCATCTGCTGGGGTGCGAGGTGATGTTTGACGAGCGCTTCGGTTACTCGTTTATGGGCAAACAGAGTTGGCACAGCTGGTGGCAGGAGAGTGTGGGACGGGACTACTGCCGGGCGTTTGCTTCTGTCTATGTGATCGCCGCCCGTAAACGGCGCTTTCCGCTGATCCCGGTGCGCCGCCGTTGGCAGCTGCCAAAGTCCCTCGCCACACCGGGTATGGCCCGTCAGGGCTGGTAGCCGGTATCTTCGGCCAGATCCTTGCCGCAGGCCGCCTCGCGGGCCAGTTCATCACAGCGTTCGTTCTCCGGATGGCCCGAGTGCCCTTTAACCCAGAGCCACTCGATCTGGTGACGGCTCACTTCCGCATCCAGCTCTTTCCAGAGATCGACGTTTTTGACCGGCTGACGGTTGGCTGTCATCCACCCTTTCTTCTTCCAGCCGATGATCCACTGGGTGATCCCCTGACGGACATACTGGCTGTCGGTGGTGAGGCGTACCTGGCATGGTTCGTTGAGGGTGCGCAGGCCCATGATGGCGGCCATCAGCTCCATCCGGTTGTTGGTGGTGAGGCGAAAGCCGGCTGCAATCTCCTTGCGGTGCTTGCCATAGACCATGACGGCGCCATAACCGCCCGGGCCCGGGTTGCCGAGGCAGGAACCATCCGTATACAAATCAATCTGTTTTAACATGAGGCTTGGGGTAAACTAGCGAGTAAAGCCGAAGTTTGACATAGATTGGATCATGAACACACCCCAACTGAATCGCCAGATCATCCTGGATACCGAAACCACAGGTATGAATACCGGTGGCGGCCCTGTTTACCTTGGCCACCGCATCATCGAAATCGGCTGTGTGGAGGTGATCAACCGCAAGCTCACCGGTAACCACTACCACGTCTATATCAAGCCGGATCGGTTGGTGGACCCGGAAGCCATTCAGGTTCACGGGATTACCGACGAGTTCCTGCGCGACAAACCCTCTTTTAGCCAGATTGCCGACGAGTTCCTCGACTTTATCCGCGGCGCCGAGCTGATCGCCCACAACGCGCCGTTTGACGTGAGCTTTATGGACTACGAGTTCAGCAAGCTCGGACTCAACTTCAAGACGGCCGATATCTGTACCATCACAGATACCCTGGCGATGGCGCGGGATCTCTTCCCGGGCAAGCGCAACAACCTGGATGTGCTCTGCGATCGTTACGGCATCGACAACTCGCACCGTACCCTGCACGGGGCTTTGCTCGATGCGGAGATCCTGGCTGATGTCTACCTGTTGATGACCGGCGGCCAGACCAAACTCAATCTGGCCACCGAAAGCAGTGAAAACGAGAGCAGTCAGGACACCAGCATCCGCCGCCTGGAGAGCAACCGACCGGCGCTCAAGGTGATCAGAGCGGGCGAAGAGGTGCAGGCGCTGCACGAGGCAAGACTGGATCTGGTGCAGAAGAAGGGAGGGAGCTGTCTGTGGCGGCAATGAGCAAGTGGCTGGCCTCTTTTCTATTGCTGGGGTCGCTTGGTGCTTCGGCGACCGAGGTATTTGCTCCTTCCGATATTCCTCTGTTGGATAACCGCTTTCGCATCGATTACGGGGTGAAGGAGATCACCTTTATCATCAAGCGCAAGCCGGGTACCCCCTCGGTGATCCTGGTGCGCCCCGATGGCAGCAAGCTCTATGTGGGCAAGGTCAAACCGGATGATGTGGGCTGGCTGGCGCTGCCGGAGCATGACCTCATTACCCTGCGCAATCCCATGCCGGGCCCGTGGCAGGCGATTGGCGAGGTGGATCCCGACAACCGGGTGCGGATCCTCTCCGATATCCGGATGGACATCGCCGCCTTGCCGATGCAGCTCTATCAGGGAGAGGTGGTCAAGCTCAAGGCGTGGCTCTCGATCGATGGCCAGCCCCCCAAGGACAAGTACTACCTCTCCGATCTGGGGATGAAGGTCAAACTGCAATCCTTCAGCGACCCAGGCAAGCAGAATACGGTGCTCGATCAGGAGATTGGCCACTACCTTGACGACGGCAAGGGGCTTGATGAGGTGCCGGGTGATGGCGTCATGACGGCGGAGGCGATCCTGCAGGATATTCCGGCGGGCAAATACCGCGCCATGTTCAGTACCGGCAATCAGGTGTTTGTCCGGGCCCGCTATCAGGAAGTGCTGCTTTATCCTTATCCCTTTACCTACAATTTGGCGCCTCCCTCCGAAGAGCTGGGTGCCAAGTTGTCACTGCTGGTCGACCGTGACGAGCTGGATCCAGCCTCTGTGGCGCTCAAGGGCACAGTCACCAGCAAAAGCGGTGGCTACTACTCGTTTAGCGAAGTGGCGACAGCACCCAAACTGGATGTCGATTTTTCCGTCATCAAGGAGCCTGGACAATATCAGGTGGAGGCTGCGCTCTACGGCACCACCCGCCTTGGCCGTGAAGTGAAGATCGCTATGCCGGTGAAAACCTTCAATGTCTTTCCGCCAGCACCTCCACCTCCGCCGCCGGTCTCTGCTGCCGAGCCAACCTCCAGCGCCAAAGCGACCGAGAAAGCGGAGGAGAAGGGGGGAATGGGCTGGTTGATCTGGGCGCTGGCCGGTGGTGGCGGGCTATTGGTTATTCTGGGCGGGGTCGGGTTTATCATCCTGCAAAAACGCAAGGCGTTGAAACGCGCCCTGGCAGCAGCTCAAGCGGAAAGCCAGCAAGCAGAACAACCCGCCGCCAAGCTGGATCTCAACTTGCCCGAGCAATAACGGCAAGTTCAAACAATAAAAAAACCGCCCTTGGGCGGTTTTTTTATTGTGCATTTTCGAATGTCAGTTGGTAAATCAGGGCTAGTGTTCGCCGATATAGACATCCTTGTTCTGCTCGCGGATCTCGAGGAACTTGTCGAGATTGGCCATCATCAGCTCGACCAGCTGGGGATCGAAGTGCTGTCCCTTCTCCTCTTCGATAAGAGCCAGTACCTTCTCCAGCGGCCATGCCTTCTTGTAGCAGCGATCAGACCCTAGCGCATCGAACACGTCGGCCAGCGCCACGATACGCCCCTCCAGCGGGATATCCGCCCCTTTCAGACCACGTGGATAGCCGCTGCCATTCCACTTTTCATGGTGATTGCCCGCTATGGTGGCGCCGATCTGGAACAGTGCCAAGTCGCTGCCGGAGAGCATGTCCTGCCCAAGCTGGGCATGGGTTTTCATTATTTCCCACTCTTCCGGTGTCAACTTGCCGGGCTTGTGCAAGATGGCATCGGGGATGCCGACCTTGCCGATGTCGTGCAGTGGCGAGGCGCGTTTTATCAGCTCGCTCTGCTCTTCGCTCATCCCGAGCAGATGGCAGAACTGCTCGGTATAGAGCGCGACCCGTTTGACATGTAGTCCCGACTCTTTGGAGCGGGTTTCGACCAGCTCACCGATACGGTAGATGATCTCGCGCTGGTTGTCGGCGATCACTTCGTTGAGACGGATGTTCTCCAGCGCCACTATGATGTTTTCGGTAAAGAGAGTGAGCAGGCTGGTATCAATCTGGCTAAGCTGGCGCGTTGTCTCGATATGGAACAGCAGGTGGTGACGCGGGTTCTGGCAGTAGAGCACCATCTGGTTGGTACCGTAGACGTTGCTGCTTTGTGCCATGGCTTGGCGCAGGATCTCGGGAGCGTCTGTAAGCCGCATCGCGGCATGGCCCGGCAGCAGGGGTTCAAGCAGCTGATCCTTTACCTCGTAGGTGTATTGTTTTACGTCGTAGATTTGGGTTTCACCCAGATGGAGCAGGGCGCTCAGCTGCTCTTGTGCTCCCTCAACAAATTGGCGCAGAGCCCGCTTCTCGAAAATTCCCTTGGAGGCTTCGATAACTTTCTCGAGCCCCTGCCGGTTGCTTTCCAGAGTGCGGATATCTCTATATGAACGCAGACTCGCACGCAGCAGGGTTCGCAGCTTCTGGGAGGTAAGCTCGGTCTTGTCCTTATAGTCGTTGATGTCGTAGTTGGTGACTACGTCATCTTCCGGTGCCTGACCGGGCTGGCCGGTTCTGAGCACGATGCGCACCATCTTGTTTTGCAGATCTTCGCGGACGTATTTGACGACGTCGAGACCGGCATGGTCGACCTCCATCACCACATCCAGCAGCAGCAGGGCGACATCCGGCGTAGTCGCCAGCAGCTCCTTGGCTTGTGCTGCGGAATAGGCGTGCAGAAAGTCGATGGGGCGATTGTCAAACTCGAACTTGTTCAGGGTGATCTTGGTGATGCGATGAACCTCGGGTTCATCGTCAACGATCATCACTTTCCAGCCCGCTTGCTGCACATCGGTGAGAGCAAGATCGTCGTCATCAATAATCAGGATTTCGTCATCCATCATACAATCCTGTTTGGCATCCTGTGCTTACATTAACTGCTCAACTAAGGATAGGAAACTTATTGAGAAATAAAATTTGATCTCGCAAAACTATGGTCGAAATAAGCAAATGGAACCCTTTGGCCAATCCAGATGAGGTGCGAGCTTTTTGTTGTGAATCAAGGTGTCCTAATGCACCACCTTGTGTCCCTCGCCCGGTTGAGCCGCATGAGGGAAAAAGCCAATCCGGTTCGGGTCGAGGGTGAAGGCGAGAACAGATCTTATTTGATAATAATTCCTATTTAAGGGTAGCATGCAGGCTGATTCGAAGAGGAGTTTATTCGTGACCCAGAGCCTGCCTCCCAATCGCCCCCGTCCGGTGACGGTCAAGCGAGTGCAACAACTTACCCCTCATCTGCGGCGCATCACGTTTGGCGGCCGTGAACTGGCCGATTATCCCTTTACCTGCGGTGGTGCCCATATCAAGGTGATGCTGGCCCAGCCTCACCAGAGCGAACCCGTTATGCCAGCCATGACGGCGGGCGGCCCGCGCTGGAGCAATCCGGCGGACAAGCCGGTCATCCGCACCTACACCATCCGTGCATTTCGCCGCGATGAGCTGGAGCTCGATATCGACTTTGTTCTTCATGGCGATAGCGGGCCAGCCAGTGCTTTTGCTACCCACGCCAAGCCGGGGGATAAGGTGATCCTCTCCGGGCCGGGTGGCCCCAACCCCATGCTGCAACCGGCAGAGCACTACTGTCTGGTGGGCGATCTCACCGCCTTGCCCGCCATCGTGGCGATGTGCGAAGTGATGCCTGCCGATGCCTGCGGGGAGATTGCCATCCTGTTGCCGGATCAGGCGGATGCCCAGCCGCTGACACTGGCGGTCGGCGTACACTGCCACTGGTTTGTGGGAGAGCCCGCAACCAGCGGTATTCTGGAGCATGTGCAGGCCTTGCCTCTCTCTCGGGATGGCGGTTTCTTCTGGCTCGGTGGGGAGGAGGCGCTGGTGCTGCCACTGCGTCGCCATTTTCGTTCCGTGCTCGAGGTGGATCGCCAGTCGCTCTATGCGGTTCCTTACTGGCGCAGAGGCAAGAGTGAAGAGGCCTATCATCAGACCCGCCATGATGTGATGGATAGCTGAGCAGAAGAGAGTCTGTCACACATCAAAACTTGCAAATAAAAATGATTTGCATTTAGTATTGCGCCGTCTGGGTATTCGTCCGGGCGGCGTTTTTATTTCCGTTGACACAAGAGTGCCCTGTTTTCACGTCGGTTTGGCTGCATGTTGTCAGACCCAACGCAAGGAGTCGTAAAGGGTGGTTAAGTACCAGACCCCTCTGTTCTGGCTGGCATTGTTCCTTCTCTGCACGCTGTTTTGCCTCTCGTTCGCCACTGGTGCGGGCGTCTATGGTGCCCGCGAAGTGCTCGGCTACCTGATAGGGGATGCCCGCTGGGCTGGAGACGAGAAGCTCGCCATGGTGCTCAATACCTTGCGACTGCCGCGCACCCTCTGCGCCATGGTGGTCGGCGCCTCTTTATCTCTGGCCGCCTCCTTGTTGCAGAGCGCGACCCGCAACCCACTGGCGGAGCCCGGCCTGCTCGGGGTCAACGCCGGGGCCGTCTTTGCGCTGGTGGTGGGGCTCACCTGGTTCGGGGTGGAGTCCGCCTATGGCTATCTGCTCTGGGCAGGACTCGGTGCGCTGCTCGGCAACGTGATTGTGCTGGGACTCGGCATGATGATTGGCCGCTCCAACCCCCTCAAGCTGATTCTGGTCGGGGTGGCGCTCTCGGCCACCTTCGGCGGTCTCTCCAGCTTTTTGCTGCTCTCCAACAAGATGGTGCTGGAGCAGTACCGCTTCTGGAACCTCGGCTCCCTGTCGGCGGCCAATCTCGATGCCATCATTGCCGTGCTGCCCTTCGTGCTGGCGGCGTTTGTCATCACCTTGCTGCTCTGTCGCCAGCTGACCCTGATGCAGATGGGGGACAGTCAGGCCCAGGCGCTCGGGATCCGCCCTAACCGGGTGCGAATTGGCGTGCTGCTGGCCGCCACCCTGTTTACCGCCAGTGCCATCGCTATTGCCGGCCCCATCGGCTTTGTCGGCTTTCTGGCCGCCTACTGTGGCCGACTGGTAGAGCCGGTGAAGCTGTCGGTGCAGGTCTGTTTCTCCGCCCTGTTCGGCATGCTGTTTCTGCTGTTGGCCGACATTCTGGCGCGCTGGCTGATCCAGCCGTTCGAGTTGCCCAACGGGGTTATTCTGGCCCTGATCGGTGCACCAGTGCTGATCGCCATCGTTCATCGCGGGGGCTTTCGTACCCTGCTGACCGTCAAGTGAGGGGCTGATGCGCACACCTACCGATATGCTCTGCCTGCGGGCTGGCAACCGCTCTTTGCTGATCCATCTGCCAAGCTGGCGCTGGCTGGCGCTGCTGGCCATGGCGCTGCTGGCGCTTGCTCTGCTGGCCTTGAGTGTTGGCGGCGGTAAGCTCGGCTTTATCGGGGTGGTCAGCACTCTGCTGGGGGAGGGGACGCGGCTTGAGCAGCTCACCCTGTTCAAGATCCGGCTGCCGCGCATCCTTGGGGTCGTGGTGGCGGGGGCGGCCATGGGGCTCTCCGGCTGTCTGGTGCAGACTCTGGTTCGCAACCGGCTGGCCACACCCGACATGGTGGGGGTCAACAACGGCGCCTCTCTGGCCATCATCATCTTCTCCCTCTACCTGACCGTGGGCAGCTGGCCCTGGTGGGCGGCCCCCATCGGCGCCATCTTCGCGGCGCTGGTGCTCTATGCCCTCTGCCGCAAACCGGGTGAGCAGGGCTATCTGTTCGTAGTGATCGGTATCGGTCTCTCCGAACTGTTCGAGGCGCTCGGCCAGTTTGTGATGTCCACTCAGGCCCTGCTGCACTTGAGCTCCCTCTATCTGTGGAATATGGGCAGCTTTATCGCCGTGGGTTACAGCACCATCACCCCCATCGCCATCCTGTTGCTGCTGCTCTGCCCCTGGATCGTCTATCTCTCCCGCTCGCTGGCGGTGCTGCGCTTTGGTCCCGAGATGGCCAGAGGGCTTGGCGTCAACGGCGATCGGGTGCAACTGGGCATTCTGGCGCAGGCCATTCTGGTGGCGGCGCTCGGCACCGCCATCGGCGGGCCCGTGGTCTTTATCGCCATGGCGGCCCCCATTCTTGCCTCCTGGCTGGTGAAAGACCGGGTGGTGCCGCTCTGGCTGGCGGCGCTTAGCGGCGCCCTGCTGCTGCTTGCCAGCGATACCCTGGTCCGGGTGCTGGCCAGCCCCCACGAGGTGGCGACCGGCATCATGACCCGCATTCTCGGCGGCCTGTTGCTGCTGTTTCTTCTCGTTAACGATCGCCAGAGGGCTGACTGATGACGCTCACCGTAAATCGCCTCCATTTCGCCTATCAGCAGACCACCATCCTGCGGGACATCTCCTTCAGCGTGCCGAGGGGCAAGCTGGTGGGGATCGTCGGCCCCAACGGCTGCGGCAAATCGACCCTGCTCAAGCTGCTATCCGGCCAGATGAAAGCCCAACGCGGCGAGATCCTGCTCAAAGGCAAGCCGCTTGCCAGCTACCCCATGAAGGGGTTGGCGCGGGAGCTCGCCTATCTGCCCCAGCGGCCAACCCTGCCTGCTGGCATTCTGGTGGAGCAGCTGGTGCAGTATGGCCGCCACCCCCATCAGGGCTGGTTCAATCAGTGGGGCGAGGAGGATGCCCGTATGGTGCGCAGTGCCTGCGAGCGGATGCAGCTTGAAAGCATCTGGCAGCAGAGCGCCACGTCTCTCTCCGGCGGGCAGGCGCAGCGGGCGTGGCTGGCGATGATCCTGGCCCAGGACAGCGACATGGTGCTGCTCGACGAGCCCACCAGCGCCCTCGATATCGGTCACCAGACCGAGGTGATGGAGGCGATCCATCGCATCACCGCCGAGGGCAAAACCGTGCTGCTGGTGATCCACGATCTGGCGATGGCGGCCCGCTACTGTGACGAGTTGATCGCCATCGGCGAGGGGACCATTGCCGCCATGGGCCCGGCCCGGGAGGTGGTGACCAAATCCCTGATCGACCAGCTCTACCAGACCAGTGTCGATATTTTGCATGCCCCCGGCGATGGGGCGCCCATTATCGTGCCGCGCCGCCATGAGCACGCCTGCCAATGGCGGTCGGCCAGTTGAGATTGAGCGAAACCGGCATCGGCCTGTTTCACGAACCTTCCCACCGCTGACTTGCATGCAAGCAGCACAACACAGGAGTGAAATGATGAAGCGTTTTGCCGCCCTGGCAACAGCCATCCTGATGCTGGCCGCGCCGCTGGTTCAGGCGCAGGAGATGCGTGAAGTGACCGACGCGTTTGGCCAGAAGGTACAGGTGCCGGTCAAGCCACTGCGAGTGGTGACCTTGAGCGAGTTCGATCTCGACAGCGCCCTGACCCTGGGGCTGACCCCCATCGGTGCCGTCAATGGTCGCGGCCAGCCCACCATGCCACGTTACCTGCTGGAGAAAGGGGTAAGCGATATCAAGGTGATCGGCGATCTCGACAGCCCCAATCTGGAGTCGCTCATTGCGCTGGAGCCCGACCTTATCCTGACCGGCCAGACCCGTCCCGAGCTGCTGACCCTGCTTGGCGAAATCGCGCCGACCGTGGTCACCGGCAAGTGGGGCGAACCGTGGCAGGATATGTTCCGCCGCACCGCTCACACCCTCAACCGCGACAAGGAGGGGGAGGCCTTCCTCCAGCGTTATGAAGAGCGGCTGGCAGAGGCGCGCAGCAAGCTGGCAGACCATCAGGGGGAGAGCATCAGCATAGTGCGCTGGAACCCCAAGGGGCCGAGCTTTATGTATCAAGGCACTTTTGCCAGCAGCGTGGTGGAGTCGATGGGGCTGGTACGCCCAAGCAAGCAGCAGGGTACCGGCGCCCCTCACTCGCCGCCCTTGAGTCTTGAGTCCCTCAATCTGCTGGATGCCGACTGGCTGGTGATCGGTACCCTGAGCGCTACCGGCGATGCGGTGGATGCCATGCGTCAGGCGGAGCAGACCCCGGCGTTCCAGCTGCTGCCGGTGATCAAGGCCAAGCGCTTTGGCGCTGTGGACGGGTCGCTCTGGACCTCCAGCGGTGGCCCGCAGGCGGCATTGCAGGTAATTGCAGATGTGGAGCAGTTGCTGGCAACCCGCAGCTGAGCTGACATCGCACCGCTGGGGTTGACTAAAAAGTTGACCAAGCAAAGAGGGAGGCCGATGCCTCCCTCTTTGTTTATCCGTGCAGCCCGGAGCGAGCCGGGCATTTACTGCGGCTGGATTTGGGTGATGGTGAGCTTGCCACCCGGGTTCTCGGCGTGAAAACGCACCGAATCCCCCACCTTCAGATCCTTGAGCAGGGCCGGTTCGGCTACCTGAAACACCATGGTCATGGCGGGCATCTTGAGGTTGTCGATCGTCTCGTGCTTGATGCCGACCTTGCCGTTGGCTGCGTCGATGCGAGTGATGACCCCCTTGGTCATCATCATGTCGCCCATCTCGTTCATGCCCGCCATTTGCACCATCTGGCCCATGTCATGGCCCTGATGGTTCATCATTTCGGCAGCCTGCAGGTTGGTGTGGTTAGCGAGGCCCATCAGCAGAGTCAGTGTCAGCGTCTTGTAGTTCATTTTGGTTTCCTTGTTTGGCTTATGGAGTTGCAACGGGGTTGCTGTTTGTCCGCTTGAAAATGATCTGTTCATCAGTGTGATGACTCCTGCTGATCCGCGGAGGTCAGCTGCTGCACGCTTCGGCTGCGCCATAGGTAGTAGGCTGCGGGCAGTACCAAGAGGGTCAGTACCAGTGCGCTCACCATGCCGCCGATCATGGGGGCGGCGATGCGCTGCATCACCTCGGAGCCGGTGCCGTGGCTCCACATGATGGGCAACAGGCCGGCGATAATGGTGACCACCGTCATCATCTTGGGACGCAGGCGCAGGGCGGCGCCGTGGATCACCGCCCGGTGCAGGCCCGCCTTGTCCGGCTTGCCGCTGGCCACCAGGTCATCCCAAGCATGGTTGAGGTAGACCAGCATCAGGACGCCGGTCTCGACCGCCACCCCGGCCAGAGCGATAAAGCCCACTCCGACCGCCACCGAGAGGTTGAAGTCGAGCAGCCAGAGGGTCCAGATCCCGCCCACCACCGCCAGCGGTAGGGTGGTGAGAATGAGCAGCACCTCCTGAGCGCGGCGAAACGCCAGATAGAGCAGCAGCACGATAATGGCGACGGTTAATGGCACCACGTAGGCGAGGCGCGCCTTGGCCCGCTCCATGTACTCGTATTGGCCGGACCATGTGAGGGCGTAGCCCGCTGGCAGTACAAGTTGTTTGCCCACCTCGGCCTTGGCTTCATCGACGAACGAGCCGATGTCGCGGCCACGAATATCGACGTAGACCCAGCCGTTGAGGCGCGCATTTTCACTGCGCAGCATGGGGGCCTCATCGCTGATGTAAACCCGGGCCACGTCCGCCAGGGCGATACGAGCGCCACTTGGAGTGACCACCGGCAGCAGCTCGAGGCTCGCCACCGAATCGCGATAGCTCTGGGGGTAGCGCAGGTTGATGGGGTAGCGCTCGCGCCCCTCGATGGTCTGGCCCACCTCCATGCCGCCCACCGCAGTGGCGAGCACCGCCTGCACGTCTGCGATGTTGAGGCCGTAGCGGGCCGCTTTCAGCCGGTCGATATCCACCTTCACGTAGCGGCCACCGGCTACCCGCTCGGCGTAGACCGATGAGGCGCCCTCCACCTTGCCAACGATCTGTTCCAGCTGCTGGCCGAGCTGCTGGATCACCTTGAGATCGGGCCCTGCTATCTTGATGCCGACCGGGGTTTTGATGCCGGTGGCCAGCATGTCGATGCGGGTCTTGATGGGGGGCACCCAGGCGTTGGTGAGGCCTGGGAAGCGGATAAGGGAGTCGAGCTCTTCTTTCAGCTTCTCCGGGGTCATGCCGGGTCGCCACTGATCGCGGGGCTTGAGCTGGATGCTGGTCTCCATCATCACCAGATCGGCGGGGTCTGTGGCCGATTCGGCGCGACCCGCCTTGCCGAACACGTTCTGCACCTCGGGCACGGTGCGAATGAGCTTGTCGGTTTGCTGCAAAATCTCCCGCGCCTTGCCCACCGAGATATTGGCTGCGGTGGTGGGCATGTACATGATGTCCCCCTCATCGAGCGGCGGAATAAACTCGGAGCCCAGGTACTTGAGCGGCCAGAAGCCCGCCACCGTCACCACGGCGGCGACAGCCAGAGTGGTTTTTGGACGGGCCAGCACGGCTTTGAGCAGCGGCACATATGCCTGGCTTAAGCCACGGTTCAGCGGGTTGGCTTGCTCCGCCAGCACCTTGCCACGGATGAAGTAACCCATGATCACCGGCACCAGGGTGATGGCGAGCGCGGCAGCCGCCGCCATGGCGTAGGTCTTGGTGTAGGCGAGGGGGTGGAACATCCGTCCCTCCTGCGCCTCCAGCGCAAATACCGGCAGGAAGCTGATGGTGATGATGAGCAGGGAGAAGAAGATGGCGGGCCCCACTTCTATGCTCGCCTCGGTGATGATGCGCCAGCGGTTCTTGTCGGTGAGCGCCTCCCGCTCCATATGTTTGTGGACGTTCTCGATCATCACGATGGCGCCATCCACCATGGCGCCGATGGCGATGGCGATGCCCCCCAGCGACATGATGTTGGCGTTGATCCCCTGCAGGTGCATCACGATAAAGGCCACCAGAATGGCGATGGGCAGGGTAATGACCACCACCAGCGACGAGCGCAGGTGGAACAGGAAGGCGAGGCAGACCAGCACCACCACCGCGAACTCCTCCACCAGCTTGCCGGAGAGGTTGTCGATGGCACGCTGGATAAGGTCGGAGCGATCGTAGACGGTGACCACCTCCACCCCATCTGGCAGGCTGCTTTTCAGCTGGGCGAGCCGTGCCTTGACCCCGTCTATGGTGTGCTGGGCATTCTCGCCGTAACGCATGACGATGATGCCGCCCACCACTTCCCCCTCGCCGTTGAGCTCGGCCAGACCGCGCCGGCTCTGGGGACCGGTGACTACATCCGCCACGTCACCCAGCAGCAGCGGGGCGCCGCGCACAGTGGTACCGAGCGGGATCTGCTTCAGATCCTCCACGCTCTTCAGATAGCCATTCGAGCGCACCATGTACTCCGCTTCCGCCATCTCGATGACGGAGGCGCCGGTCTCCTGATTGCCCTGTTTGATGGCGGTCTCGATAAGGGAGAGCGGAATGCCGTAGGCGCGCAGCTTGTCCGGGTCGACCCGCACCTGATACTGACGCACCATGCCGCCCACGGTGGCGACCTCGGAGACCCCCTCCACCGTCTGCAACTCGTATTTAAGGAACCAGTTCTGCAGCGAGGTGAGCTGGCTCAGGTCATGTTTGCCGGTTCTGTCTACCAGCGCGTACTGATAGACCCAGCCCACCCCGGTGGCATCGGGGCCGAGCTGGGGGCGGGCAGAGGCGGGCAGATTGGGCGCAACCTGGCTCAAATACTCCAGCACCCGGGCGCGGGCCCAGTAGAGATCTGTGTTGTCGTCAAACAGCACATAGACGAAGGAGTCGCCGAAGAAAGAGTAGCCGCGCACCGTGGTCGCCCCCGGTACCGCCAGCATGGCGGTGGTGAGCGGGTAGGTGACCTGATCCTCCACCACCTGGGGCGCTTGGCCCGGGTAGGAGGTCTTGATGATCACCTGCACATCGGAGAGATCCGGCAGGGCGTCCACCGGGGTCTGTTTGACCGACCAGAGCCCCCAGGCGGTGAGCATGAGGGTCAATAGCAGCACCAGAAAGCGGTTGCCGATGGACCAGCGAATAATCGACGGGATCATGACTTCTTCTCCATCTCGGGCATCGCCATCTGATGCTGGCTATGGTCCATGCCTTCCATCTTGCCCATCTCATCCGATGCAGGCTTGGTGGCGTCGCCGTCAGTAGCGGGTGCCTTCTCCTGATGGATGGTGGTGATGCGGTACTCATCCCCCTCCTGCATCACCTGCAGGTGCAGGGTCTGCCCCTCGGCCAGCTTGCTGATATCGACCCCTTCGGCCACGGTGAACTCCATCTCCATGGCGGGCCACTGCCACTCGGGGATGGGCTGGTGGGAGACCATCAGGGTGCGGTTGGCCAGATCGATGCTTTCAACCTCGCCCTGGGTCCACACCTGAGCGGGGCGCACCGCCGTCATGCGCTGGAAGTCAGAATCGATGGCCGATTCCGAGTCGAGCAGGAACTGGGCCGAGCTGACTATGTTGTCCCCAGCCTCTACCCCCGCCTTAATGGCCACCTTGTCGCCAAACTGGGGGCCCAGAGTGACGGCTACCGATTTGAAGCTGCCATCCCCCAGTGCCAGCACCAGCCGCTCCTGACTGCCGGTGCGGATCACCGCTTCGCTCGGCACCACCAATTGCGGCTCTCCCTTGCCCGCCTGAATCGTCACCTTGGCGAACATATTGGGTTTCAGAAACTCGTCCGGGTTGGCAAAGCGCAGCCGCACCTTGAGGGTGCGGGTGGCAGCATCCAGAGTCGGGTAGAGGTAATCCACCTTACCTTGCCAACTGCGGCCAGGGGCATAGTCGAGGGTCATGGTGACCGGATCGCCCACCTTCAGCTGGGCCGCCTGGCGCTCGAACACCTCGGCGCTCACCCACACCTGCTTGAGGGTGCTGATGTTAAAGAGGGCTGCGGCGGGCTCCACATACTGGCCTTCGCGCACCTTCAGCTCGGAGACATAGCCGCTGCTGGGGGCATAGATGCGCACCGTCTCCTGCACCTGACGGGTGCGCTTGAGGGCCGCAATCTGATCTGCCGGCACCTGCAGGGACTTGAGCTTGCCCTCGGCGGAGCGCAGCAGCAGCGGGTTGGCAGTGTTGAGGGCGAGCAGGTACTCGTGCTGGGCGTTGACCAGATCCGGGGCGTAGAGCTCGTAAATAAGGCTCCCCTTGCTCACCTGCTGCCCCTCGCTCTTGATAGCGAGGGTGCGGATCCAGCCTGCCATGCGGGCGTTGACCGCCTCCAGCCTGTCCTCGTCATAGCCGACGTAGCCCACCGTCTCGATCTGCTGGTGGATGGGGAGCTTCTCCACCTTGGCGAGCCGTACCCCCAGGTTCTGCTGGATCTCGGGGCTGATGGTGACTGTGCCCGGCGAGCCGTTTTTCTGCTCCTCATAGACGGGGATAAAGTCCATCCCCATGTTGTCCCTGGCCGGAGCATCGCGCTTGTCGCGTGGATCCATGGGGTTGACCCAGTAGAGCGGCGTCTTCTCCTTGGCCGCGGTGCCAGTGGTGGTCTGTTTGGCGGCCCAGTAGCCGCCACCGGCGCCGAGGGCCAGCAGCAGGGCCGATACCAGCAGTTTCTGGCTCATCGCACACCTCCACTTAGTGGCTGGGTGGCAAGGTTTTTGGCGGCGATAAGGCCGGTAACAGGGGCAAGTGACATCATATCTCTTCTCTTGTGCACGCCGCCGGACGGGAGATAGACAAGGCATCACCCGAGGGATTGGCGGCAAACGGGGCGCAGCTGTATCAGCGCGCACGGCTCCCTGTGAGCGGGCCGGTTTGGCCGGGGCACAGGGTCAGGCAAGGCGGCAGGAGACGGGCAAGCCGAGGCTTGCCGCTGCCGCAAGAGAAGATCTTTCTAGTGGCGCAGCACCGACAACATCAGGTGTCGGCGCGGCCAGGAGGGGGGATGGGTACCACGGGATCGCAGGAAGGGATCCCGCAACCAGTTATCAAGCAGTGACGCTGCGACGTTGCTGCCAAGCAGCAGGGGGAAGATCAGCAGGGCGACCAGTACCCCAAGCAGAGCCATCGCCCCGAAGGAGAGGGCATTGACGCCAGTTTGCATCTGGCACTCATCGCCCATGGCTGACCCATCGTCCCCCTGATGGCAGGAGAGGGACATGCCATCGCCCGGGTGACCCATGGTGGCCATTGCATGAGAGATCTCGCCATCCGCCATCGCCATGGATGAATCGAACATCACCATTGGCAGGGGGCTGTTTTGGGTTGTCTCGGGGGAGAGGGGAGAAGCATGCCAGCTGATGCAGAGAGTCAGATTGCACACGAGCAGCAGCGCCAGCAGTAGCCGGGCCAGAGCAACGCAGGGCAATCTTGCAGCAAGCTGGATGAGTGACAAACAGGATATCCTTCTGGATCAGACAGTTGGACTGTAAACCTTGCCACAGGGATAAGGTCAAGGTGTGCTCACAGGCACCATGAGGGGGGAAGAGATAAAAAATACCCCCGCAGGTGCGGGGGTAGGGGTTATCAGTGAACAGGCTCGCTCTTACTGCTTAGCTCCTTTTTCCGAGCCTCGCATGATGAGGCGGAAGAAGAGCGGGATAAAGAAGATGGCGATAAAGGTCGCGGCCAGCATGCCGCCGATGACCGGCCAGCCGAGGGCGTGACGGCTCGCCGCCCCTGCGCCGCTGGAGGTGACCAGCGGCACACAGCCGAGGATGAAAGCGAGCGAGGTCATAACGATGGGGCGAAAACGCAGCCGCGCCGCCTCCAGGGCCGACTCGATGAGGCTCATCCCCTCTTCGTGCTTCATCACTGCGAACTCCACGATCAGGATGGCGTTCTTGGCCGCCAGCCCGACCAGCGTCACCAGACCGATCTGGAAGTAGACGTTATTGGTCAGACCCACCAGCCAGGTGGCCAGCAGAGCGCCAAACAGGGCGAACGGCACGGCGGTGATCACCGCAAAGGGCAGGCTCCAGCGCTCATACTGGGCGGCCAGAATGAGGAAGATCATCACGATACCGAAGCCAAAGGCCATGCCTGCACTGCCGGCCGCCGCTTTCTCCTGATAGGCGGAGCCTGTCCACTCCAGCTTGGCGTCGTTGCCAAGGGTGTTGTTGGCCACCTCTTCCAGCGCAGCGATGGCTTGACCCGAGCTGTAGCCCGGCGCTGGCTGCGCCATGATCTTGGCCGCCTGGAAGATGTTGAAGCGCTCGACCAGCTCGGGGCCGGTGGCGTCACGCACCGTGACCAGACTGCTCAGCGGGATCATCTCCCCCTTGTTGGAGCGGACATAGACGTTGCGGATGTCGCTCTTCTTGGCGCGGTAGTCTGCCTCGGACTGCAACTGTACCCGGTAGGTACGGCCGAACTGGTTGAAGTCGTTGACATAGACCTGACCAAAGGTGGCCTGCATGGTGTCGAACACCGCGTTGATGGGCAGCCCCAGCGCCTTGGCCTTCTCCCGATCCAGGTCGAGATAGACCTGCGGCACGTTGGCGCGGTAGGTGGTGGTCACGCTGGCAAACTCCGGGCGCTCCTTGGCCGCTTCGAGGAAGCGCTGTACTTCAGCCGAGAACTCCTGGGCATTGCCCGAGCCGCGGTTCTGCAGATACCCCTCAAGGCCGCCGGTGGTGGACATCCCCTGAATGGGAGGCGGGTTGAAGGAGGCAACGAAACCGTCCGCCAGCCCCATCATGCTCATCCCCTGCAGGGTTTTGGCCAGCGAGAAGGAGTCGGCCCCCGCCTCTTTGCGCTCGCTCCAGTCCTTCAGGGTAATGAAGGTGAGGCCGCTGTTGCTGACGATGGCGCTGGAGAGGATGTCAAAGCCCGAGAAGGTGATGACATCCTTCACGTTGGGGTTGGCCATGGCGATCTTGTCGAACTGGTTGGCGACCGCCTGGGTACGGGTCATGGCGGCGGCATCCGGCAGCATCACTGCGGAGATGAGGTAACCCTGATCTTCGTTCGGGACCAGCTCGCCCGGCACCTTGAGGAAGAGGCCGTAGATGGAGAGCAGCAGGACAGCGATGATGCCAAAGGCCACGGCCACCCGACGGTTGAGGAAGGCCACGCCACGCACATAGCCACGGGTCAGCTGATCAAACTTGTCGTTGAACCAGACGAAGAAACGGGCCGGTTTGTGGTGCCCCTCCTTGAGCAATACGGCGCAGAGAGCCGGGGAGAGGGTCAGTGCCACAAGACCGGAGATGGCGACCGACACGGCAACCGTGATGGCGAACTGCTTGTACATCACCCCCGTCATGCCGCCCATAAAGGCGACCGGCAGGAATACGGCGCAGAGCACCAGTACGATGGCGACCACCGGGCCGGAGACCTCCTGCATGGCGAGAATGGCCGCCTCTTTGGGCGAACACTTCTTCTCCTGCATGATCCGCTCGACGTTCTCCAGCACCACGATGGCGTCATCCACCACGATACCGATGGCGAGCACCATGCCGAACAGGGTCAGCAGGTTGATGGAGAAGCCCAGCACCAGCATGCCGGCGAAGGTACCGATGAGCGATACCGGCACCGCGATGCAGGGGATCAGGGTGGCGCGGAAGTTCTGCAGGAACAGATAGACCACCACGAACACCAGCACGATCGCCTCGAACAGGGTGTAGACCACCTCCTCGATGGAGATCTTCACGAACTCGGTGGTGTCGTAGGGGATCTGGTACTCCACATCCTGCGGGAAGCGGGCCTTGAGCCGCTCCATGGTGTCGTGTACCGCACCGGCCACCGCCACGGCGTTGGCACCCGGTTGCAGGTAGGTGGCGATACCGATGGCCGGTTTGCCGTTGGCCCGGGCCAGGACGTCATAATCCTTGCCGCCGAGCTCGACCCGCGCCACATCCTTCACCCGGATCTTGGAGCCGTCAGGCATGGAGCGAACGATGATGTTTTCGAACTCCTTGACGTCCTCGAGGCGCCCCTTGGTCTGCACCGTGTAGGTGAAATCGACCGGAGCCGAGGTGGGCTGGGCGCCGATTTTGCCTGCCGCAAACTGGGTATTCTGTTCACGAATGGCGCCGATCACATCGCTCGGGGTGAGTTCGAGCTGGGCCAGTCGATCCGGCCGCAGCCAGATGCGCATGGCGTAGTCGGTACCGCCAAACAAGGTGGTATCACCGATGCCGGGAATCCGCTTGAGCTCGTCGATGATGTTGAGCAGGGCGTAGTTCGAGAGATAGGTGGTATCAAATGAGCCGTTTGGCGATTGCAAAGTCACCACCTGCAGGATGGCGGTGGACTTCTTCTTGACCGTAACCCCCTGCTTTTTCACCTCTTCCGGTAGCTGGGCCATGGCGGCCGAGACCCGGTTGTTGACGTTGATGGTGGCCTGATCCGGGTCGGTGCCGATCTCGAAGTAGACGTTGAGGTTCATCTGACCGTTGGAGGCAGAACCCGACTGCATGTAGATCATCTGCTCCACGCCGTTGATCTGCTGCTCAAGCGGCGCGGCAACGGTCTGGGAGATCACCTCCGGGGTAGCGCCCGGATAGAAGGCGGTCACCGAGACCACCGGCGGGGTGATCTGCGGGTACTGCTCGATGGGCAGCGATCGCATCGCCGCCAGCCCGCCCAGCACGATAATGATCGAAATCACGCTGGCGAAGATGGGGCGTTCGATAAAGAACTTGGAAAACATGCGAACTCCTTACTTGGCCGCGGACTGTCGAACCAGCTTGGCACTGATGGCCTGCATCTCTTCGGCAGAGACCGGCTTGACCACGCTGCCGGGGCGGGCCTTCATCAGCCCCTCGACGATGTAGTGCTCGCCCGGCTCAAGGCCGCTGTCGATCAGCACTCCATCGGCAACTACTGCCCCCAGCTTGACCGGACGGGGAACGACCTTGTTGTCGGCATCCACCACCATCACCATGCGGTCAGCCTGGGACTGAACGATGGCGCGCGGCGGCACCACGATGGCGTTTTTGCGGGTGCCCAGATCGATGGTCATGCGGACGAACTGGCCCGGCATCAGCACGCCATTTTTGTTGTCGAAGATGGCGCGGGCACGGATGGTGCCGGTCTGCGGATCGACCCGGTTGTCGGAGAAGTTGAGCTTGCCCGCCTCGGGATAGACGGAGCCGTCAGCCAGACGGATGTGGGTGCGCCAGTTGGTGGCATCCTTGGATTCGATCAACCCTTTTTTCACCGAGTTCTCGAAGTTGAGGCGATCTTGCTCCGAGTAGGAGAAGTTGACGTAGAGCGGGTTGTACTGGGTGATGGTGGTCAGCAGGCTGCTGTCGCCGCTGGTGGAGATAAGGCTCCCCTCTGACTGGGAGCTCTTGCTCGCCATGCCGTCGATGGGGGCGGTCACCTCGGTGTAGCTGAGGTTGAGTTCGGCCTCTTTGACCTTGGCCTGAACGGCCTGCAGACTGGCGACGGCCGCCTCGTAGTTGGCAAGGGTGTCGTCATAATCCTTGCGGCTCACCACCTGACGCTTGAAGAGCGGGATGATGCGATCCCGATCGGCGCGCGCCTTGTTGAGACGGGCCTGTTCCTGGGCAAGGGAGCCCTTGGCCTGTTCGAGGGCCACCTTGTAGGGCTCGGGGTCGATGAGGAACAGCTGCTGACCGGCGGTGACCGGCTGGCCCTCGACATAGGTGCGCTTGAGCAGAATGCCGCTCACCCGCGAACGCACTTCAATTTCACGAAAACCGGCGGTCTCGCCCACCATCTCGGTGGTGAGCGGCACATCGGTCAGGGTCACTTCATTGACCACGACAGGGAAGGCCGGAACACTCTGGGCCGCCGGGGTGGATTCACCGCCACAACCGCTCAGTCCGCCGATCAGCGCCAGAGTCAGCAGGGCACGCTTGAGCGGGGCATCTGCACCAGCCCTGCCAATCTCTTTGCTGGCACCATAGCGGCGAGGGTGTCCGGTATTTTTCTCCATCTGGATCATTAACGTCATGATAAAAAACAGCTTCTCTTGGGGTGGAAGGGGGATGATAGGCGGGCAACCTTGAACCGAACCTTCTCAAGGGGACAATTTGTCCCCAAATGGCGAGGTTTCGTGCTGTTTTGATGGAAAAAGAGGGCGTTAGCTGCGCTGGTCGAGCGCGGCCAGCAGCATGGCACTACTGTGGTGGGGGCGGTAACCGTTGAGGGCTGCAAGTCGTTCGCTGGTGCGGCCGTGGCCAACCAGACGCCCTGCTTTCAGCTCGATCAGGGTGGTGAAGTTGCGTCTGACAAATTCGGCGTCGTGACTGATGGCCACTATGGTAGTGCCCTTCGCCCGCTCGCTGGCCAGCCAGCGTTCCAGAATGGCCAGCCAGCGGGGATCGAAATCCCGGCTCGGCTCGTCGAGCAGCAGCAAGGCGGGCTGCATGGCATGGAGGCAGGCCACCGCCACCATGCGCCGCTGACCGGCATCGAGATCGAGTGGATGGGAGGCCGCCCACTTTGTCAGCTCGCACTCTTCCAGCGCGGTGGCGACCCGCAGCCGGATCTCCTCGCGCGGCAGTTTCTGCAGGCGCAGGCCAAAGGCGATTTCATCCTCGACCCGGCTGTGAAACAGCTGACGCTCAGACTCCTGAAACAGAAAGCCGATTTGACTGGCACGGGCCAGTGCCCGCTGTTTGCAGAGCGCCTGCTGTTGCCAGCTCACCGTGCCCGAGGTGGGGGCCAACAGACCCGCCGCCAGTCGCAGCAGGGTTGACTTGCCTGCGCCGTTATCCCCGACGATGGCGACCTGTTCCCCACTGGCAATTTGCAATGTGATGTCGTGCAGGCAGGGATTGTCCGGTGCCCATGAGAAGCAGAGGTGGTCAAAGCTCAGCATAAAACTCCCGCAACATGGCCAAGGGGTAGGGGTGATGGCGCGGGTCGCGCACCTGTAGCGTCTCGCGCAGGGAGTCCGGCAGGATCACCCGCCCGGGCAGATGGGGTAGCACCTCGCCCAGCTCACCGCAGGCCAGCTGGCGGCCATGGTCGAGCTGCAGGAATCGCTCGCAGAAGTGAGCGGCCGGAAAAAGCCGCTGCTCCAGCAAGATGACGCTGCAGCCGTTTTCCTCGCTGTAGCGGCGGATCTGCCGCAGCATGGTTTGGGTTGCCGCTGGGGTCAGACGGCTGAAAGCCTGATCGAGGATCAACAGCTTGGGAGCCATCGCCAGGGCGCAGGCCAGCACCACGCGCTGGGCTTCGCCTCCCGACAGGTCGAGGGGATGGCGGGCTGCCAGCACCTCGCAGTCACAGAGCGCCATGGCATCGGATACCCGCTGGCAGACCTCATCGGGCAGCAACCCGAGATTGGCAGGGCCAAAGGCCACCTCGTCGACGACCGAAAAGCAGCAGCCGGAAAATTGCAGATAAGGGGATTGCTGTACCCACTGACGCAAAGCCGCATGGTGATTGAGCTGGCCGCTATCATGGGGCTGCCCGAGAATAACGCCCTCTCCCGCCAGCGTGTCGAAGTGCAGCTGGTACCAGCCTCCCGCCAGCAGCTGGGCCAGCAGGGATTTGCCCGCGCCGTTGCCACCCAGGATGGCCAGCCATTCGCCCTTTTTGAGCTCGATATCGAGTGGGCCCAGTTGAAAGTGGTCTGGGTGGGCCGCATGGCCGATGGTCAACCCTTGCAGCGAGATCATGGCCACCACCTCCAGACAATCTCCAGCACTACCAGCAACAGCAGCAGATAGCGCAGTAGCGGCTCATAACGTTGCTGCGGGATCTCCGTCATGCGGGTGCGAGTTGGCTGGCTGCGAAAGCCGCGCAGATCCAGCGCCATGCTGCGGGTGGCCAGCTCGCTCAATGCCTGCCCGACCAGCGGCGAGAGCAGCGGGAGCGTGGCCTTTAGCCGGGCCAGCGGATTGCCGTCAAAGGGCACGCCGCGGGCTAGCTGGGCCTCCCTGATAGCGCGCAGCTGGTGGCCAAGCTGCTCTTTGAGCAGCAGCGGGCCGCAGCAGAGGTAGGAGAGGGCGATGGGTAGTCGGCTGGCAAAGAGCGCATGAACAAACCGCTCGGTCGAGACCGCCCAGAGCCAGAGTTGGGCGCTGGCCAGACAGGCGAGCAGCCGGCACCAGAGGGGCAGAATGGGAAACGCTTCGCTGGATGGAACCGCTGGCATGCCGAGCAGGATCCGCAACCAGGGGCCGTGCACCAGATAGAGCCCCAGTCCCAGCGGCAGCATTACCGCCAGCACCAGCTTGAGCCGGGCGCGGGAACCCGGCAGCAGCACCAGAACAAGCAGCGGCAGCAGGCTCCACCCCCAGAGCCAGGGGGGCGGCAGCACGCTGGCCGTGACCGAAAACCAGAGCCAGAGTGCGAGGGAGGTAAAGGGGTGCATCAGCGCACGGCGGCCATCTGCGGGAAGTGGCGCAGGGTGCGCTGCGGCAGGCGGCGTACCAGCCCCCAGGCGATCAGCACGGTCAGCAGTTTATCCAGCAGGTTGGTACCCAGCACGGTGACGGCGACCGACTCCTGCAGATCGCTCCCCATGGCGTGCAGGTAGGCAACGACGAAATCAGCACCGCTGCCGGTGGCGCCACCAAACAGGTAGGAGCGGATGGGAATGGCCACCAGGGTGAGCGCCAGGGTGATCACCACGCTGCTCACTACCACCTTGGGCAGATTGTTGAACCAGCCGGCCCGCGCCAGCAGACCGGCACTGAGGCCAATCATCATGGCGACCGGGGCAAAGGCCGCGGCGATGGGGCCGGTGAGCAGGCCCCACAGCAGGTTGGTGAGCAGACCGGTGGCGATCGCCATCCAGGGGCCCGCCAGAATGGCGCAGAGCACAGTCCCGATGGAGTCGAGGAAGATGGGCAGCTTGAGCATGGAGACGGCCTGTCCCGCCACCATGTTGATGGCGATGCAGATGACCATAAAAGCCAAGTTGTAGCTGGAGAGTTTACTGACGGACATAGTGATCCTCACAAGGTTCTGGGGGTAATGAGCAGCTCTTCATAACCGGATTGGGGGCAGGGGGCACGGCCAAAACGGTACGCCTCCAGCTCTCCGACTACCAGCTCGAGGGTGGTGCGCACCCGGCAACCGGGCAGCACGTGGCCGCCGCGCATCAATCCCTGTTCGTCAGAGATGGAGAGATGCAGGTGTTCGCACTCCGGATCCAGGGTGCCGCCAAGGGCGATCACCTCGAAGGCCCCCTCCAGCAGGGTGCCATCGGGCTGGGCGGCATAGCGCAGGTTGGCGTGGGTCAGGCTGCCGACCGCCCCGGCGATCCAGGCCGCTTGCAGACCGTGTCGGACCATATGGGCGCGCAATCCGGCGATAAGATCCTCCCCGGGCAACAGGCGCAGGGCCAGAAAACGGGCGGGGGAGAGAGGAAGGTGAGTTGGGGTCACTGCTGGCACTCCTTGCTGCAAAAAGAAGGTGCCCTGAGGCACCTTGTCTGGATAGGCTGTTTACGCCCTTTTATCGCAGGCAACCGCGAGCCGCTTCACAGATTGGCGATATCATTGCGGCATCAGGCGCCACATCAGGCGAAGCAGGCCCAGATGGGGGCGTGGTCGGAGGGTTTCTCGATACCGCGCAGCTCGTAGTCGATGCCGGTCTCGGTCACCTTGTCCTTGAGAGCATCGGAGGCCATGATGAGGTCGATGCGCAGGCCACGGTTCTCGTCAAAGCCCTTGGAGCGGTAGTCAAACCAGGAGAAACGCTCGCACTCGGTGGGATTGGCGGCGCGGAAGGTGTCGGTCAGGCCAAACCCTTTCAGCCGCTCCATCCACTCCCGCTCGATAGGCAGGAAGGAGCACTTGCCATCCCGCAGCCAGCGCTTGCGGTTCGCTTCGCCGATGCCGATGTCGAGATCGGTGGGGGAGATATTCATATCCCCGATCAGCACCAACTGGTCATCCGGGGTGTGATTGGTCTCCAGATAGTGCTGCAGATCCTCGTAGAACTTCTGCTTGGCCGGGAACTTGGTCTCGTGATCCTGACTTTCACCCTGCGGGAAGTAGCCGTTCATCACCTTGATGAGGGAGCCGTCTTCGTGCTCGAAGGTGGCCATGATCATCCGGCGCTGGGCCTCTTCGTCGTCGGTGGGGAAGCCTTTCTCCACCTTGACCGGCTTCTGCTTGCTCATGATGGCCACCCCGTAGTGGGCCTTCTGGCCGTGAAACTCTACGTGATAACCCATGGCCTCCACATCGGCCAGCGGGAAGGCTTCATCGTGCACCTTGATCTCCTGCAGGCCGATCACATCGGGCTGGTGCTTGTCGATGATGGCTTGCAGTTGGTGCAGACGGGCGCGCAGGCCGTTGATATTGAAAGAGATGATCTTCATGTCCGGGATGCTCATGTCATTTTTATAAGTCGCTATTGGACTAGGAATCGGCGGTGGATGCAAGTTCGGGGCGCGGGCCTGCGCCAGTGGCTGGCCCGCTTGGCAGGGCGTGACGTCAGCGGGTCATCTTCTTGACAAACACCACCACAAACAGTGCCAGCGTGAAGCTGCCGGTGAAGGCCTCGAAGGCGGCAAAGAGGCGCGAGAGGCCGATGGGGGTGAAGTCGCCGTAGCCCAGGGTGGTGAAGGTGACCACGCTGTAGTAGAGGCACTCCAGCAGAAAGATGGCGTTCTGCTCGAAGGGGGCGCCCGGGTGATAGGCGAGATGGTTGCCGTTGAAGCTCAGGCCAAAGAAGAAGTAGAAGATGCTGCAGATAAAGATGAGCAGCAGGGAGAAGAGCACCACCCGCATCGGGGCTTCACCGTAACCGCAGAACAGATCGACTATCCAGGAGGTGAAGCGCTGACTCGACCAGAACGGCAGTTGCAGCCGGCGCATGGTGAGCTCCTGCTGGATATAGTTGCCGGACATGGTGAAGATCCCCTGCGCCTCGGAGGCTTTGCGCAGATCCCGGTAGGTCTCTTCGGCCTCCTTGAACCAGACTCTGGCCTGCTCGGGATCCCGCTCGCGGCGCCCCTTGCGATCCTGCATCACCCGCTTGCCGGTCTGCATGTTGTCGAGCCGGGTATTGTGCCAGCGAATACCGAGCAGGTTGACGTCGTCGAGGATGGCGCAGTGCAGGTTGGCATCGCTGAGATCGGCCTTCATCAGGCTACCCCCTTTCATGCGCAGGCCGTAGAGGTGGCCACCCCGCAGGTTGGCGCGATAGAGGTTGCACTGCTCCAGCAAAAATCCCTGTTTGGACCCCTTGTTGACCAGATTGAGACCGGCCAGATTGGCGCGGGCCAGCTGCAAGCCGTGGCAGAGGCCGCCAGCGCGGACATACTGCTCAAGCGCCTCTGCGGTGTGGGGATCCTGTTTATTGGTATGCGGGTCGTGCCAGTGGCAGAGATCGTGCTCGCCAGCCTCCTCGTTGCAGTGGCGACCATCGGCCACCAGATAACGACATATCGCCATCCTTGTTCCCCCTCTGCTGCCAGTCTGGTTTCAGCATAGGCGCCCCGAGGGGAGTGCGGGGTCAGCTGAACTGGTTGAACTCCTGACGCAGCTTGCGAAAACGATCCTGTTGGGCTGGGTTGAGGGGGATGCCGTCGAGCATGTCCAGAGTGTCCTTGCACTCGGTACCAAACTCCGGGCTCTTGCGGTTTTTCTGCATCAGTTGCAGCAGCACCTGGATCTTGTTGAGGGCGGCACCGGTGTTGGCTGGTGCCCGGCGCAGTGCCTCGCGAAAGTGACCGAGTGCCTGTTCCAGCTCGCCCGCCTGATAGGCCTTGATGCCCAGTTCGTTGAGCTGCTGGTAGCGCTGACGGCGCTCGAGCACCGTCTTGTCATCCCGGGTCGCCTGAATACAGGTGGTGAGCAGGTGATCCTCATCCTCGGCCAGCAGGCTCTGCAGACTCTCGGCATATTCGAACTCGCCGAGTTGATAGAGGGCGAGGATGGTCTCCCCGAGCAGGGTCGGGGGCATGGTGGCCGGTTCGTCGAGCCAGTTCTGGTTGGCGCGATAGAGCATCTTCTTGCCCTTGAGCAGCTCCCCCAGCGCAATCTGCACCCGCGCCTGACAGATCTGCTCGAACACCGGGTAGTTGAACTCCGACATCATCAGCGAATCGCGGATGCGCGACAGGGCCGAGTTGACCTGCTTTTGCAGGTTGGCGATGTGATAGCTGTCGTTGCTGTTGAGGGCATAGAGGGTCAGGGTCTGGATATAGGCCCCCAGATAGTGGGGGGTGCGGTGAATCGAGTTGCGCGACAGATCGATGAGGGAGAGCAGTACATCCTTGGCCTGAGCGTAATCGTGGCGCAGCAGGCACACCTCGGCCAGTCGGCGAGCCAGCTGGACTGACTGGGGCGAGATGTCGACGGCCCGCTTGAGCTCCTGCTGGGCGACCTCATCGTTGCCAAGGGCGAGCTGGGACTCTGCCAGCCAGCGGTAAGCCTCCACCATCAGGGGAGTATTCTTCAGGGTCGCCTGCAGGTGGCTGACCGCCTCTTCATGGAGCCCCAGGGTGTTGCACGCCTTGCCCAGTGTCAGGCGGGCCCAGCTATTCTCCTGCCCGGCCAGCAGCTGGCGCATCAGGGATCGCGCCTCCTGAGCCTGACCCAGTTTGAGGTGGGTATCGGCCTGCAGGCAGCGGCAGTAGTTGGCATAGCGCGGAACCGTATCGGCCCGCTCGGCGCAGGCGGTAATCAGCGCGGGCAGGTCATCCTCCGCCATGGCGCTAAACACGCTGGCGAGTGCCTGACGGCGGGCGAGGGCCCGTTTGATGCGAAACGAGAACTGCTCCTGAGAGAAAGGCTTCATCAGGTATTCGTCGGGCTCGGCTTCCAGCGCGCTCAGCACCATGGCGCGGGAGCTGTCGCCGCTCACCATGATCACCACGCTTTGGGGAGGAACCAGGTGCTGATCCCGCAGGCTCTCCAGCAGCTGGCGGCCATTTTCGCCGACCCCCAGATCGTAATCGATGAGATAGATGTCAAAACTGCCTTTCTGGCAGCGACGGCGCGCATCCTCGGCGCTGTTGGAGAAGGTGATGTTGCTGATGCCGATATTGATCAGCATCGCCTTCATCATGACCTGAAACGAGCGTTGCTCGTTGACCATCAGAATGCGCTGGGGCTTGGCTGGGCTTTTCTTTTCGGGCTCGGTATCCGGTATCTGCATCTGTCTGGTCGAGGCGCTACGGGCTGATGGGGAAAGTG
Source organism: Aeromonas sp. SG16 (assembly GCF_024436135.1). Taxonomy (NCBI): domain Bacteria; kingdom Pseudomonadati; phylum Pseudomonadota; class Gammaproteobacteria; order Aeromonadales; family Aeromonadaceae; genus Aeromonas; species Aeromonas sp. SG16. The sequence goes on along the minus strand of NZ_JANFNW010000001.1, from coordinate 1,521,789 downwards.
TGCCACCAAAGCGGCTGAAGAGGCAATTGGCCAAGTTGCCGTTTGTATACCTTGCTCTGCTGTCGTCGCGGGAGAAACGTCGGGAAACAGAGAGGGCCCGGTTGTGGGCCCTCTCTTTTTATTTTTTCTTCTCTGCCAGATAGGGGGCAAATTGGGGTGTGTGGATGGCCTCGAATCCCTTGTCCGTTTTGACGATGAGATAGACCGCAAGCTTGTGCTCCTTGGCAAAAGCCATCGCCTCAGTGGGGCCCATCACCATCAGGGCGGTATCGAGGGCATCGGCCTCCAGCGCAGTGGGGGTGATGACGCTTGCCGAGACCAGCTTATGGGTGATGGGCTGGCCGGTAGCGGGGTCGATGATATGGGAGTAGCGCTGGCCATCGAGCTCGTAGTAGTTGCGATAGCTGCCGGCAGTGCTGAGCGCCATGCCGTTGGGGATGACGATGTCGGAGAAGGCACCCGGCTGATCGGAGGGCTCGACGATGGCGACTCGCCACGGCGAGCCCTTGCTGTTGTGGCCCTTGCTGCGCACCGCACCCGCCACCTCGATGAGGTAGTTGTTGACCCCCTTGCTCTCCAGCAGGGCGGCGATTTCATCCGAGGCAGCCCCTTCACCGAGGGTGGAGAGGTCGAGATAGAGGTTCGGGATAGACTTCTTCAGCAGGAAGTGATCCCCCTGTGGCGTCAGGGTCAGCTTGTCGATACCGACTTTCTGGCGGGCGGCGGCGATGGCAGCCTCATCTGGCCGTTTGACGGGGCGCTTGTCCGGGCCAAAGCCCCACAGATTGACCAGCGGCCCGACCGTGACATCAAGCTTGCCATTGGTCAGGTGACCTGCATCGATCCCCTGCCGGACGATTTTGGCCATGGCTGCGGGGATGATGAACGGCGTATTGGCCGGCCCCTGATTGAAGCGAGAGATGAGCGAGTCGGGGTCATAGGTGGAGATCTCGCTGTTCATCCGGGCCAGCAGGTTCTCCACCTCGCTCTTGAGCGCGGGTTCGCCACCGGGGAAGGGATCGCTCAGGGTGACCACATAGTAGGTGCCCATGGTTTTGCCCTGAATGCGGGTTTGGGCCGGTGGCTGGGGTTGGCAGCCGGTGAGCGCCAGCAGCAGGGTCAGCAGCAGGCAGCGCAGGGCGGTAGCGGGGGTTATGGCCATCATCAGCAGGTCTCTTGTTGGCGAAGGGCTGGTCGGGGCGCTAGCTTAGCCAAGGGGATGGCGACGGGCGAGCCCCGCCCGGCGAAAATGGCGGAAAAAATTAAACAGACTTTGCTTATTCTGGTGAGCTGGCCCACAGCTTCGGGCTAAATTCATAGCCGATTGAATACAGACGAGTAAAATAAAGGTCGATTTTGACAGCATCTTTGCGGGCATTCTTGAAGAAGTGTTGCGCAAACCTGTTGCCATTCATTGCCAATCAAAGGAGAAGATAATGAAAAAGGCGATTACCCTGCTGTTTCTGAGTACCCTGGCTGCCCCGGTACTGGCCGATGAGTGCGCGTTGGTCATCGAGGGCAATGATGCCATGCAGTACAACCTCAAGGAGATGAGCGTACCTGCGACTTGCAAAGAGGTAACCGTCACCCTGAACCACACCGGTAAACTGCCGGTTACCGGCATGGGCCACAACTGGGTGCTGGCCACTACTGCCGACTATCAGGCAGTGGCGACCGCCGGGATGAGCGCTGGTGCCGAGAACAACTATTTGCCCAAGGATGACCCCCGCGTACTGGCTCACACCAAGCTGATTGGCGGTGGCGAGAGCACCAGCGTGACCTTCAAGACCGACGGTCTGGCCGGCAAGGATCTCACCTTCTTCTGCTCCTTCCCTGGCCACTTTGCCATGATGAAGGGCACCTTCAAGGTGAACTAAGGCTATGACCGGCATTGTGCCGGGCGCCTGAATATAAAAAGCCGGGATTGCCCGGCTTTTTCATGCTCTTTTGCTGTCCCGCCGCTACTTCCCTTGCAGGGTAAAGAAGGCAATGGTGCTCTTCTTCTGGCAGTCGAAGTGAATGCTCTCCTCGCCACTCACCACCAGCGTCTCGTTGATAGCGACCACTTGCCCCTGCACCGTGAGCTGGCCGCTCAGCAGATGGCAGAGGTAGGTTTTCTCTGGCTCGAGGGTAAGGGTCAGGGGGAAGGGGAGGTTCAATACCCGCACGTTGGCCGCAATCCTGTCCGGGTGGTAGATAAGGCCCAGGTCGGTCACCTCTTTTTTCAGCAGTTCGCAGTGGGTCTCCTCGTCACCGCCAAAATGTGCCGCTTCAAAGGTGGCGTAGGGGTGGCCGTTCAGTACGAAGCCAGCACCGCTCACCGGCAGCAGAATGCGCTGATAGCCCGGGAAGGTAGAGAAGCGGCCGGCCTCCTTGATGGGGGCGGAGCTGAGCCGGTAGTCAAAGTCGAGCTTGTCGAGGCTCGCTCCCTTGGGGGAGATGAGGATCTGGGCTGTGGTGCCCTGCTTGTTTTTCCAGGGCATCTTCTGGTGGTCAGACTCTTTAATCAGGGTGATCACGGGCACTTCCTCAGCATGAAAAAACAGAGGGAGCCGGGGGGATTGGCCCCGGCTCCCTGATAAATAGACAGTTGGCGTGGCAGGGTATCAGCCCTGACCATCCAGCGCCGCCAGCCGGGCTTCCATGGCGGCGAGACGGCTCTTGAGTTCGCTCACCTCCTGCTCCAGCTCGCTCAGGCGATCCGCCGCAGGAGAGGCGTAGGCTGCTGCCGGAGCGGCTTCCATCATCGCCTGAATATCCACTTCACCGCTAAAGAGGTGGGCGTAGCGGGATTCGCGCTTGCCCGGTTCACGGGGCAGTTTGACCACATAGGGGCCGCGCTCGATGAGCTGGGTCAGTACCGCATCCACTTCGGTTACGTCATCAAAGCTGCACAGTCGATTGGTGCGCGAGCGCAGTTCCCCCGGGGTTTGCGGGCCACGCAGCAGCAGTTCGCAAATGATGCCGAGCTCCTGAGCGCTGAATTTGAGTTCGCCAAATTCGGTGTTGCAGAATCTGTGTTGATAGCGGGGCACCCGGGCGTTGAACCCGGCGGTATTGACCACCAGTCGCCGGCGGATCAGCTCGTCAACCACGGCTCGGATGTCGAGCTCGGCAAGCTCCAGCACCGGCTCGCGGTTGCTCTTCTGGTTGCAGGCATTGACCAGTGCATTGAGGGAGAGGGGATATTGATCCGGGGTGCAGATCTCTTTTTCAATCAGGCACCCGATGACACGGGCCTCCAGCGGGCCAAGTACTAACTCCATTTCCTACTCCCTAGCAAATCGCGATATCAAGAGCCCCTATCTTAGCCATGACCTCTGCTCCGTCCAGTTTTGTCAGCCATTTTTGCGAGCGTGCAGAGGGGTTGGCGAAACCGTCGCCAGCAGCAGGAGCCATTTGATTGCTATTTCTTGGCATGGAGTGAGGTTGAGGGGGTAATGAAAAGCCCGGCTCTCTGGCCGGGCTGAAGGATAAGTTGCTTATCCTGATATTCGTCGAGGCATCTATTGTGGATGTTGCTTGAGGATCTCGTATATCTCCTCTTTCAGTTTAAGTTTCTGTTTTTTCAGATCCTTCACCTCGGAGCTGTAGTCACTGGCGTGATGCTTTTCCAGCTTTCTAATCTCCTCATCCAGGTCGTTGTGCAAGTCAAACTTCTTCTGGAAATGGACATCACTGCTCTTCAGTCTCGAGATGAGTTCTCTGTACTCTGGGAACATGTAATGGAGCCTCCTTGGTTTCGTTTGATTGTGCCTGTAAGACCAAGCTACCCCTTAGCGACGGTGATAAACGTGATCGTGATCGAATTTAGGGGCAATGATTGGATATACTTGAAAGGCTATTTTTAAGGCATTGAATTGATTGGGAATAAATGAGTTTTCAATTCAAGGCATGGGCCAAAACGTTGCTCGGATCACATAACTTGCATGAGGCCGGTGAGCGGCAGAGAGCAAAAAGGGGCCTTGTGGCCCCTTTTCAGTGATGAGGGGAATCACCCCTTATCCTTGTCTGTCTGATCTTTCTTCTTTTTCTTTTCAGGCAATGGCTTGCCGTCGCGATGGATAACCTTGCCCGCTTCGAAACCGATCTGGGCGGCCAGCTCTTCGAGATCCGGCGACTTGGCCTGATCGCCAACGGCGTAACGGTAGTTGGCCACGGAGAGGCGCTCGGCCACCGGGGTATTGGCAACAATCGGCTCACGCCAGCCCTGCCCGATGTGGGCCACCAGAGTGCCGTTCATCAGCAGCTCACCGATGATCTCCTGAGTCGGGTTGCCCTTGCCGTAGGTGAGCCCCTGCGGGTGCTTCTTGCCGACCAGCGGTTCGCTGCTGGCGGGGATCAGCTTGGTACGGATCAGCCACTTGGGATTTTTGGTGTTGCCCACCGCCTTGCCGGTCTGGTACTCGTTGATCTTGATGGTCTTGATCATCTGGGCCATGAAATCCTTGGTCAGCGCCTTCTGGGCCTCGCTGCTCTCATCGATAACGATAGGGGCTACATACCAGGTCATGGTGGCTTGAGTCTTGGGGGCTGCGGGCGCGGTTTGCGCCATGGCCAGAGGGCTGAGCAGCAGGGCAGTCAGCAAGAGTCCGATTTTCTTCATTCTGATTCCGCTTATGTTTCAACTAGGATTTTGTTTTGCCAGCGACGACTGCGCCAGCGCCAGAACATGGCCAGACCGCGAACCCACTCGTCGCAGGCGAGCGCCAGCCAGATGCTTACCAGTCCATAGCCCTGCATGATACCAAGGAAATAGGAAAGGGGTACGGCAATTCCCCACATGGAGAGCAGTGCCATGTAGAGGGGGAAGCGGGCATCACCCGTTGCGCGCAGGGCGTTGATCACCACCAGATTGAAGGTGCGGCCTGGCTCGAGGATGAGGCTGATGAGAAAGAGCTGCGCCACCTGGGTGATGATGTCGGGGTCATCGGTAAAGAGGCTGATGATGGTGCGGCCATTAAGCGCTGCCGCCACGGCGATGACGCAGGTGACCGCGAGCCCGAGCTTGAGGCTCTTGAGCAGCTGTTGATAGGCCCGGTCAAACTGTCTGGCGCCCGCCAGATGGCCGATGATGATCTCGTTGCCAAGACCGATGGAGAGGCCAAACAGCAGGATGAACAGGCAGATCTGGAAGAAGTAGGACTGGGTTGCCAGCGCCTTGTCCCCCAGCAGACCGACAAAGGCGGTCACTACCATGAACTGCAGCATCCAGGAGAGGTTCTCGCCGGCGGCAGGCAGGCCGATATGGAGCACCTTGCCCAGCATCTCACGGCTGGGGTGAACGATGTCGCGGATCTTGAGGTGAATGCCGGTTTTGCGGGCCACCAGCCAGACCAGCATCACCACGCCCACCAGACGCCCGGCCACTGTGCTGATGGCAACACCCGCCACGCCCATCTGGGGCAGGCCGAACCAGCCGTAGAGCAGCAGCAGGTTGCCGACAAAGGTGATGAGGTTGACGATGAGAGTCACATACATCGCCTGACGGGTATGGCCGTGGGCGCGCAGCGTCGCCGCCAGACAGAGCGCCGCCGCTTCCGGCAGCAGGCAGAGGCCGATGATCTGCAGGTAGAGGGTGCCATCGCTCATCAGGTTGGCTGGCAGGTTCATCAGCGCCAGCATGGTGCTGGCACCGGTCATGACCCCGACTGCCGCCACCAGACCGATCAGCAGGTTGAAGCCGATGGCGGTGTGGATCACCACTCGGCTGCGCTCCCTGTCACCTGCCCCCAGATACTGGGTGATCACCACGCTGGTACCGATACTGACGAAGCTGAACAATGTGATGGCCAGATCGAACACCTGATTACCGACCGCCAGCGCCGCGACCCCCTGATAGGAGACATGTCCCACCATGAAGGTGTTGAGTGCGCCGGTCAGAAAGTGGAGGGCGAGATCGATAAAGAGCGGCCAGGTCAGCGCAAAAAGCGTGCCCGGGCCTGCGTGGGATTGAGTTTGCATGGCATGTCCAACAGCTGGGACGGCACGATCTGGTGCCATCTGGTCGGGCATTTAACACCAAGCGCGGAGCGGGTGCAATCCTTGGCCGGAGACTCTCCGGCCAGAGGCGCTGGCCGGCGGATCAGGCCGGCGTGGTGCCCGCCTCCTGCTCGCAGGGGAGGGTAAGACGCGCCGAGTCGGGCAGGGCATCATCCTGTGGCCAGCGGGAGAGGATGGCATCCGTGGTGCTCTCGACCACATCGTCATCCCTGAACACCGGCTCGCGGTAGCAGCGGGTCATGCGCAGCGCCTGATACATGTCGGGACAGAGGATGATCCCCTCGTCGCCCACCCGCACTCCCGCCTGCTTGAGCCAGTGGGTCATCTGGCCGTGGCGTCCCGCCATCACCATATGAATGCCGCGTCGTTTCAGATCCTTGTGCAGCTCTCCCACCATGCTCATCACGCTGATGTCCTGATGGGTAAAGCAGGCGACGGCATCGATCACCAGGCATTTGGGATTGTGGGGATCCTGCACCAGCAGGGCCATGACTCGCCGCTTGAAGTAGGGGGCGTTGAAGTAGGTGAGCGGCGAGTTGAAGCGATAGACCAGAATGCCCGGGATCGCCTTGGCCTGCTCGTTGTCCCCCAGGGTGCGCACCACCCCTTCGTCATCCATACCGAGCAGCTGGTCGGTGGGACGCATCACATTGCGCAGGAACTGGAACAGCCCCAGCAACACGGCAAGAGTGATCCCCGGGATCACCCCCATGGTGAGCACGCTGATAAAGGTGACCAGCGCCAGCCAGAAAGCGGCGCGGTCGGAGTGGCGCAGTGCCCAGAGGCCGCGAAAGTCGGTGAGCGACAGGGATGCCATCACCAGCACCACCCCGAGGGCTGCGGTCGGAATGTATTGCAGCGGCGCCGTCAGGTAGAAGGTGATGAGGGCGATCACTCCGGCGGCGATGATGGAGACCAGCTGGCTCTTGCCGCCGTTGGCGTCGTTGACCGCGGTACGCGAATCCGCACCGCTGATGGCAAAGCCCTGGGAGATGGCGGAGGCGAGGTTGGCCATGCCGAGCGCCCGGAACTCCTTGTCCGCATCGATTTCATAGCCGTTCTTGGCGGCAAAGCTGCGGGCAGTCAGCATCATGGAGACGAAGCTCACCATGGCGAGGTTGAGGGCCGGCAACACCAGTTCCCGCATCAGTCCCGGTGGAAACTCCGGCATCTGGAAGGCGGGCAGGCCGGAGCCCACCTTGCCCAAAGTGGCGATATGGTACTGACCGAGGTTGAGCGCCCACACCAGTGCGGCGGTGATCACCATGGCCACCATGGAGGAGGGCCAGGCTGGCCGGAAGCGTTTGGCCAGCAGCAGGGTGGCCAGTGCCACCAGACTCATGGCCAGGGTAGGCAGATGGGTCTGGGTGATGTAGGTGGTGCCGTTGGCGATCCGCTCGATGAGATAGCGCTCGCTGAAGGTGAAGCCGAAGATCTTGGAGAGCTGGCCCACCATGATGGTGATGGCCACGCCGTTGAGCAGCCCCATCAGGATCGGGCGGGAGAGAAAGTCCGCCAGCACCCCCAGCTTGAAGCGGCTGGCAATCAGACACCAGAAACCGGTCATGGCAGTCATGGTCATCACCAGCTGCCAGTGGCGGGTCGGGTCGCCAGCGGCCAGCGGTGTCACTACGGCGGCGATGACCGCGCAGGTGGCGGCATCCGGGCCGACGATCAGCTGGCGGGAGGTACCGAACAGGGCATAGACCAGCATGGGCAGAATGCAGGAGTAGAGGCCAACTATGGCGCCGACCCCGGCGAGCTCGGCATAGGCAATAGCCACAGGCAGGGCCACCGCAGCGACCGAGAGTCCAGCGCGAAGGTCAGGCATCAACCAGGCGCGCTGGTATTGCAGCAGGGCAGCGAGGCCCGGTAGCCAGCGTTCGAGAGAGAAGAAGTCGCGCATTATTTAACCCATTGAGTTACAACCAGCTTTTACCCTAGTGTGCCCAAGGTTATCGAAAGATTGCAATCAGGTTATGGCCAGTTTACCTGAAGGTCAGGCCAGAGGGTCTGCCACAGCTTCTCCTTGATGCGCTGGGTGAAGATCTGTTTGTCCTGGCGACATCTGGGGTTGGCACTCACTTGCAGCGACCAGTTGATGGCAAAGCCGTAGGGGGCAAGCCACTCGAACTCGCCATCTTGGGTCAGGCGCACGCCGATGCAGGTGGGCACCTCGACCCAGTGGCTGAGCGCCTCAAGGCTGCTGGCAAACGGCGCCACCAGCTGGCGAGTGTGCATGCGGGCCTGATTGCGCACCTCCCACTGTTGGCCGGGCAGCCGTTTGGTGAGCCAGGCTTCGTGCTCTGCTTCGGCCAGCCCTTGCGGGTCGCTGCTATCGAGGTAGATAAGGTCGATATCGTTGAGCGGGGTAGGGGTTGCCTTGTGATGCAGGTGATCCCAGATGAGGTTGCGGATAAAGCCGGCCCCCAGCGCCCAGTCGGGCAGATTGAGCTCGGCGGCTGCCTGCAGGCAGGCCATCCGCTGCGGATCGGCCCGCAGCAGCGCTTCGGTTTTGGCTTGGAAGGCGTGTTCTTGCTTGGGATCTAATGGCTCAACTATTGGCATTTCGGCGTAACCAGACGTCAATGTAACTGCAGCTGGGCACTATAGTGAGCCCCTCTGCCTGAGTCCAGTTGAAGAGGGCGCGGGCCAGCTGATCGGCAATCCCCTGCACCCGCAGCTCGGGGGGGACAAAGGTGCTGTAGGCATCGATGGTCTTGGCATCGAGGCGCCGGTAGCGCAATCTCGACTCCTTCCCCTCCACCATACAGATGAATTGCTGCTGGTTGGCCTGATGAATGATGTCGCTCATGGTGGGCACCTCTGGCATGAAGATGGCTGTCTGCACAATAACTGTTAGCCAAGGTATAGAACAGATAACGGCAGCATGGGGTCAATATCCTCCCCTGATGCTTCCTCTCTGCGTCATATCGGGATCCTGCTCAAAAGATACCCGGCGATCTGCCGGGTATCTTTTGTCGGTGTGATTCAGGCCCAGGCCCGCTCCAGCAGAGTGAGCAACTGCTCACGGTCGGCATCCTTGCGATTGAACAGCATGGCACCGTCGTTGACGGCCAGATCCCGTATCTCCCCGAGTAGTGAACGATCGCTCACCCCCGCCTCGCTCATGGTGCGCGGCAGCTTGACCGCCTGCCACAGGGTATCGCGCAGGGTACGGATGGCGGTGATGGTCGCCTCGGCCCGCAGGTGGGCAGGGGTGGCGGCAAAGCGCTCGGCTCCCACCAGCGGCAGCAGCAGGCGGGCCAGCTCGCCATCCACCTCGGGGCGGTTGTAGTCGAGCACGGTAGGCAGAAATAGGTTCATGCACAGGCCGTGGGGCAGATGGCAGCGTGCGCCCAGACTGTGGCCGAGGGCATGCACCAACCCCACCATGGAGTTGGAGAAAGCCATGCCCGCCAGTGTGGAACCTTCGGCCAGCTGCAGCCGCAACTGCTTGTTTTGCGGATCATTGAGGATGAGAGGTAGGGCATTGGCTATTTTCTCTACCGCCATCAGGGCCAGCGCATCGCTCACCGGGTTTTTGGCGGTGCCGATAAAGGCCTCGATGGCGTGGGTCATGGCATCCATGGCGGTAGCGGCGGTGATGTTGAGGGGCAGTCCCTGAGTCAGACGCGGGTCGAGCACCGCCAGTTGCGGCAGCAGGAAGGGGGAGGTGAAGGGCACCTTGCGCCCGCTCGTCTCATCCTTGATCACCGCCACCAGCGTTACCTCGGAACCGGTACCCGCCGTGGTGGGCACCACCGCCAGCGGCTTGAGGGGGCGGGTCAGGCAGCCCGCGCCCGAGTAGTCGAGCAGATGTTCACCACCCATGGATGCCAGGATATTGGCCGCCTTGGCGGTGTCGATGACCGAGCCGCCCCCCAGTGCCACCAGACTGTCGCAATCTAGCTCGGCGTAGCGTTTGGCGATCCGCTCCACCACGGCAGTGGAGGAGTCGGCCGGGATCTCGTCCCAGATGGCGGCGACCGGCAGCTCCCCCTCGGCCAGCACATTGGCCAGCAGGGTGGCAAGACCGGTGGCATTGACCCCCTTGTCGGTCAGCAGCAGGGGGCGGCGAGCACCAAGGCTTGCCAGCTCGCTGGCCAGCTGCTCCAGCGCCTGTTCACCGGCCAGCAGTTTGACCGGACAGAAAAAATCGTAATAGCGGCTCATATCAAGGCTCCTTGCGCTCAGCCGGTTACCAGACCCAGATAGATATTGCAGGCACGGCCAAGCTTGTTGTGCTGGGCCGGATAGTGGCGCAGCAGCGGCCGCGCGATAAAGGCGGGCAGGATCAGGGACTGCAACTGCTCAAGCCCCCGCACCAGATGCATGGCGGTGGTCAGATCCCCCTCCACCAGCAGCCGGTTTTCACTGAACGCCTGATTGACCCCGAGCCGAAAGCTCAAGGCGCGAAACGCGATATTGGGGTGCTTGAAGCGCACCCGCAGCGGATGGATGGTGGCATGGGGTGCAGCCGGCGCACCGGGATACCAGCGCCCTCCTTCTTTATGCATGTTCATGGCGTAATCAAGCCCCCCCACCTCAAGGCGAATGGCCAGGCCATCCGGCAAGGGGGCCAGTTCACGGCGCACCGCCTCGTCGATACGGGCGGCGCGGCAGAGAGTACGGCCCACCACCCAGAGCAGAGTGGTGATCCAGAGGCGGCGGCCCAGTGCGGCCAGAGATTCAACGGTCGGAGTTGTCATAGGGGTTGGCTCCTGAGATGGCTGACCAGAAGAGGGCAAAGGCACTGGCTTGCCAGTGGGCATCCTGCCCAAGCTCGGGTTGATCGACAAACAGTGATGCGCAGGCGAGGAACTGCCCCTGACACACCTCCAGCAACAGCGGCGCGGGGGCCTGCATCAGCTCGCCGCTGGCCTGCCCCTTTACCAGCAGAGCGGGCAGAAAGCGCAGAGTGTCATTCAAGATCTGGCTGCGGGCCGGGCGGGCCAGCAGGGGAGAGTGAAAGAAACCCAGCACAAATTTGAGCTCATTGGGGTGGACCAGCATCCAGCTCATCGCCTGCTGCCAGTAGTGGTGGATCTGCTCGCGCAGTGCCAGCTCAGGATCGGCTTCGCAGATGGCAGCGCCCATCCGGGTCTTCACATCCTGATAGAGCTGGAGGATCAGTGCCTCCTTGCTCGGAAAGTGGTGGAACAGGGTGCCGTTGGCGACCCCGGCCGCCTTGGCAATGCGGGCGGTAGCTGCCCCCTGCAGACCATCTTCGGCGCAGAGGGCGAGGGCAGCATCCAGAATTTGGCGGCGCTTGTCGGTCATGGCGGGCTCCGTCAGCGCAGGAAGAAAGCCATCATCAGCTTCTGGATCCAGCTGTTGTAGGGCGGATGGATCAGGGAGCCGGTGGTGAACTTGCCGCGGGTCAGCACGGTTTTCGCCTTGGAGAAGGTGAGAAAGCCCTCGTGCCCGTGGTAGTGGCCCATGCCGGAGGCGCCGATGCCGCCAAACGGCACATCATCGGCTGCCACCTGGAACAGGCTCTCGTTGATGGCCATGCCGCCGGAGTGGGTTTCCCGGGTCACCCGCGCCTGCAGCTCGGGATCGAAGCTCATCAGGTAGAGAGCAAGAGGGCGGGGACGTTCGGCGATATAGGTGAGCGCCTCCTCCAGGGTGTCGTAGGGGATAAGCGGCAGCAGCGGGCCGAAGATCTCCTGCTGTATCACCTGACAGTGGCCCGGCACCCCGGTCAGCAGATGCGGGGCCAGAAGGCGGCGCTGATCATCCCGCGCCGGAGTGGCGCAGGGGTGGAGCTGGGCTCCCGCCTGTTTGGCCTCATCGAGCCAGCTGACCAGCCGCTGATACTGGCGATCGTTGATGATGGCGCCGTAGTCGGGGCTGGCGAGCCCGGCAGGGTAGAGCTTGGCAAAGTGGTTGCGATAGGCGGCGATAAAGTTCTCCACCTCGCTGCGGGGCAGCAGCACATAGTCGGGGGCAACGCAGATTTGGCCGGCGTTGAGGCTCTTGCCGAAGATCATCCGCTCGATGGCTGTCTCAACCGGCATGTCGGGGGCGATGAGGCAAGGGCTCTTGCCACCCAGCTCAAGGGTGAGCGGGGTGAGCTGGGGCGCGGCGGCGGCCATCACCAGCTTGCCAACCATGGTGGAACCGGTGAACAGCAGGTGATCGAAGGGGAGCGAGCTGAACGCGGCCGCCATCTGGGCATCCCCCTCGATAACGGCGATCTCGTCCTCATTGAAGGTGGTGGTGAGCAGGGCTCGCAGCACGGCGTTGGTATGGGGAGTGAACTCGGAGAGTTTCAGCATCGCCCGGTTCCCTGCCGCGATGGCGGTGATGAGGGGGCCGAGGCTCAGCATCACCGGAAAGTTCCACGGCACTATGATGCCGACCACCCCGAGCGGCTGGAAGTGTACCTCCACTTTGGCGGGGGCGAGCAGCAGACCGGCATGGCGACGATGGGGCTGCATCCAGCGCTTGAGCCGCTTCTGGGTGTAGTTGATCTGCATGATGCAGGGGAGAATGTCGGCGATCTGGCTGTCGTAGTGGCTGCGCTGGCCATAATCCTGTGCCAGCGCCGTGCAGAGCTGCTCCTTGTGAGCCAGCAGCGCCCGCTTGAGTTTGGTCAGCTGGGTTCGCCGCTCGGCCAGCGTCGGCATGGGATGTTCCCGACTCGCCCGTTTGAGCCGCTCCAGCTGCTCGGGCAGGGCCAGCTTGATGGCGAGGATATCCTCCGGACTGTGCTGATGCGGTGCGACTCCCATGATCTTCTCCGTCTGAAAAATAACCGACTGATTGGTCGGTCTAAATCTAGTCGTTTGTTGCGCAAGTGTAAAGCTGGCATCATCTGCCCCTGTCACCGGCGGCTGGACGCAAGAGAGAACTGTGTTCCTCCCCACACTTTTGTGGTTTGCTCGTTGGTTGCTTATCCAATAAGAGGTAGTTTTTGGCTATTCACATGCACGGAGGGAGCACTATGACCAGGGAATTGAACAGCTTGTTGACCCGGCTTGAAGATGTGGTTGAGCGGATGCCGGATTGCTTCAACACCTACGAATTTGCCCAGAAGCTGGCGCTGCAGTATCAGCCGGAGTTCTTTGCCGCCGGCCACTCGCTGGCCGAGCACGAAGGCAAGGTGTTGCGGGTGCTGCATCAGAAGATTGCCGAGGCGCTGGCCAGCTGCGATGCGGTGATTGAAGGGGCTCTGCTCCCCTGTGTGACCCCCTGGGGAGAGAAGTCCACCTCGCCGCGTTGGCATCGTAAACGCTGAGCGGCGGGAACCTGGTTACTGCACAATAAGATAATGAATCGTCATGGCGCGGCCCCAAGTGGCCGCGCCATTTTTTGTATCGGGGATTGTGGATGTGATGCCAGAAAGGGCGGGCAAAGGTTCAGGGTGTGATCCCCTGCCGGGATAAAGGGCGGCGAGCCCGGTAGACTCCCCCTTTTGTCGCTGCAGGGAGGTCATATGACTGACAAGATCCAGACTCACAAGATTATTCTCGACACCGATCCGGGCATCGACGATGCCATGGCCATCCTCTTTGCCGAGGCCCACCCCGCCATCGAGCTGCTCGCCATCACCACCGTTTTTGGCAACGCCACCATCGCCAATGGCACCCGCAACGCCCTCTGGCTCAAGCAGAAGTACGGCATGAAAGCGGATGTGGCCAAAGGCGCAGCGGCGCCGCTGCTGCGTGAGCCGGTCGGCCCCACCACCATAGTTCACGGCCCGAGCGGCTTTGGTGACCTGGAGGTGGGAGAGGTCACTATTGCGCCCGATCCCCGTCCCGCGTGGCAGTACATTGTCGAGGCGGTCAAAGCGGCGCCGGGGGAGATCACCCTCGTCACCATCGGGCCCCTGACCAATCTGGCGCTGGCGCTGCAGCAGGCGCCCGAGATTGTTTCACTGGTGAAACAGGTGGTGGTGATGGGGGGCGCTTTTGGTATCAATGGTCATCGCGGCAACGTCACCCCCTATGCCGAGGCCAATATCCACGATGATCCCGATGCTGCCGACCGGGTCTTTACTGCCGACTGGCCGGTGGTGATCATCGGGCTGGATGTGACCCAGCAGAGCTTTTTCAGCGGCGACTATCTCGATGCGCTGCGCGACGAGGCGGGCGAGCCGGGCCAATTCCTGTGGGATGTCAGCCGCTTCTACCTGCGTTTCTACTCAGAGAAACTGGGGCTCTCCGGCTGCCATGTCCACGACCCGTCTGCCATCGCCTATGTCATTGACCCGACTCTCTTTACCCTGCGTGAGGGGCCGGTGCGGGTGATCAACAGTGGCCCGGCCATCGGTCATACCCTGCAAAAGTTCGATGGCAAGCGCCACTCCCACGATGGCTGGGCCGAGTTTCGCCCGCAGCAGGTCGGAGTGGCAGTGCGTGATGAGGCGCTGCTCGCCCTCTATCGCAAGACGCTGGTGGCCTGGGGCAAGCGCCGTTAAACGCCCCCGACGGACCGGCGGTGATTCGTGGTGGCGCGTGTTGCGTTGCGGCTGTGATCCCCGCCAAACAATCGCGGCGCACAGGCGCTTATACTGCCTGATATCAAGACGTTAGGAGGGATTGGGATGGCCTGGATTTCCTTGATAGTGGCGATAGCCCTGATCTGGTGGTTAATGAAACTGGGGCGTGGTGCCCTGTTCGAGATCCGCCTTGCACCCGGCAAGGTGGTGGTCAAGCAGGGCAAGGTATCGCCCGCCTTTATTGAGCATGCCAAGCAGATCCTGCGCCACGAAACAGTGCGTGGGCGCATTGTGGGACATCGCGATGGTGACGGGGTCAAGCTGGTCTTCTCCCGCTCCATCCCCGAGCCGGTGGCCCAGCGTTTTCGCAATATTTTCCCCTATGGCGACTATCGTCACGTCGCCGCCCCGGGCGCCAAGCCGCGCAAAGGGTAATGCAAGCAGAGTGCATCAGATAGCAAACGGGCCTCCAGTGGAGGCCCGTTTTTTTATGGCGCTTGATCAAGCGAGAGCGGCTTTCCCTTACTCCTTGCCGTGCAGCTCGCGCTGGGCTTTGACGGCAGCAGCCTTGATGGCTTGCCCCTCGTTGCCCCAGGAGGCGCGCAACGTATTGACCAGCTCGGCGATCCGCTCGTCATCCATGGTCCAGCCGTAACCCGGCATATGGTAGCCGATATGACCGCGGGTGATGGGCGTCTCGGCACCATGCAGCAGCACGTTGAGCAGGCTCGCCGGATCGTCCGCCAGCACGGTGCGGTTGTTCACCAGCGAGGGGATGACGTGGTCGTTGCCCTTGCCATCGACCCCGTGGCAGGTGGAACAGTACATGGCGTAGTCCGCCTTGCCGCCGGCACTGGCATAGGCGCGGGCACCTTTCGCTACCGCCGGCTCCGCTTTCAGGTCGGTGAGGTAGGTGGCAATGCTGGCCAGATCGGCGTCGCTGAAATACTGGCTGCTGTGAGTGATCACTTCCGCCATCGGGCCTGCGACCGCCTGATGCTGGCTGCGGCCGGTTTTCAGCAGGTCGATCAGCGCCTGCTTGTCGTAGCGGCTGCCGCGAATGTCGGGGGCATACCAGCCGTCGAGGGCGGCACCGCTCAGGTAGACGGGATCCGCCTCGGTCAGCGCTTTCTCCTGCATGCCGAGGCCGCGCGGGGTGTGGCAGCTGCCGCAGTGACCGGCACCCTGTACCAGATAGGCGCCGCGGTTCCACTCTTCGCTCTTGCCAGCGACCGGGGTGAAGCGACTGTCGTCGTGATAGACCCAGTTCCACCCCATCAGCGGCCAGCGCATATTGAGCGGCCAGGGGATGTCGCTCTCCTTGTTGGCTATCGCCAGCGGCTGCACATCCTGCATCAGGTAGTGGTAGAGGGCGGTGAGATCCTCGTCGCTCATCTTGGCGTAGGCAGTGTAGGGCATGGCCGGATAGAGGCGATGCCCATCGCGGGCCACCCCTTCGCGCATCACCTTGATGAACTCAGGCAGGCTGTAGTTGCCGATGCCGTGACTCTTGTCGGGGGTTATGTTGGTGGCAAACACGGTGCCGATGGGGGTCGGGAACCCTTTGCCGCCAGCCAGCGGTTTGCTTGCCTCGCTGGTGTGACAAGCGGCGCAATCGCCCAGCTTGGCCACATACTCACCGGCCGACATGGCGGGAGCCGCGTGGGCGGCAAGGGCGGGCAGCGCCAGCAGCAGGGCGCTGGCAGTCAGTGACAGGGCGCGGCTCATTGGGCACCTCCCTTGGTCATGGCGACCAGCTCGTTGACGGCGCGCCACGCCTCGTCGATGGCGGCGTGGGCGTAGGGGCTCCAGCCCGAATCCGAGTTGGCGATAGTGATGTTGCCGACCGGCTTGCGACCAAGCTCGATCCACTTCTCGCACTGCTCCTCGTCATCAAACAGGGTATTGGTGACATAGGAGTAGCCGTGGGACCAGCGGTTGACCGTGATGGCGAGGATATCCTGCTCATGGTTGAAACCGGCGCTGCCCAGCATCCCCTGCAGCTGTTCGCGGATCATCTGTTCATGCTGCTCGAACGGCATGCCGAGGATCATGGCGCGCCCCTTGCGGGACTGTTCGCGGGCCGACAGGCCGCTGCCCGGCAGGGTCGGCACATAGACCATGTGCAGGCACATCGGCTGATCCGGGCTCTTGGGATGCTCATAGCCACCCATGCTGACCGGATAGTCGAGCTTGACCCGGCTGTAAGGGGCTGCCGGGGAGTAGACCTCGTGCACCCCGAGCTTGACGAAGGCTTGCCAGTTCTTGATCACCACCTTGGTGTAGACCAGCGGCGCCTTGACGTTCTGGCGCAGCGCCTCCTTCTGGGGCTCCGGCATCTCGGGCACCATGTAGGGGATCATCATGTTGTAGCCAGCCATGATCGACTGCTTGGCGCGCACCCGGTGCAGTTTCCCTTCTTTGATATAGGTGACGTCCACCGCCAGCTTGCCATCGGCGAGGCGCACGTTTTTCGCCTGCAGAGCGGTACTGCCAAGGCGCAGTTGCACCTTGTGCTCCGGCAGGTCGAGCTTGCTGTAGTCAAATTTGGCCAGCACCACATCCTGCATGGTGTGACCCGGCGCCACCTGCGGGATGAGTTTGCGCACCATCAGGCGGGTGAGGCCGGCGTTGCCATCCGGGAAGTGGAAGATGTAGGGATCGTCCAGCTCGGCCTGCTCCTCGGCATCGAGCGGAGTCAGGTTGAGGCCGCCAAAGCCGGGCAGGGCACAGAGGCGGGCGTCGGCGCAGGCGGTGGCATCGATGCCGACGGCCTGAAAATCGTTGGTACGTTGCTGGAAGTAGGTGATGGCACGTTCGCTCAGGCCCACCTTGTCGCGCAGGAAGGTGGTGTAGCTGTTGCGGGTGATCCACTCATCCTGCTGCTCGCGGGTCATGCCGCTCAGGTAGTCGGTCTTCTCCTCGTGCAGGGCCAGCAGGGCGGCCTTGTCGGCATCATCGAGCGGGAAGTCACCGATAAACTCCGCCAGCGGACGGCCGTTCAGGCGATCGCGCGGGATGTCATCCGCCACGTTATGGCCCGGATCCCCGTTCACTATCTTGTTGACGCCAAAGTGCTTCTCATCGAAATAGACGCCACGGCTGAGCCCCAGATCCGGATAGAAAGTCTGCTGGAAACCGGCGGCCAGCTCGTCGATGTTGACCTCCAGCGCCTTGAGCAGGCCGAGCGCTACCGGGCTGTAGACCGAACGCGGTGATTGCAGGGATTCACTGCCGCCGTAACCCAAACGCAGGCCATCGGGAGTAGTGAACTCGTTGCGCTTGGCATGGCCGCCGAAGTCATCGTGGTTGTCGAGCAGCAGGATCTTTTTATCCGCGCCGAGCAGTTGCTGATAGAAGCAGGCGGCGGCCAGACCGCTGATGCCGGCGCCGACGATCACCAGATCGTACTCTCCCTCAAGGGGAACATTGGCAAAGTCATACTGTTTGCCATCGCGGGCGATGCTGTGGGCCGGTTCGAAAGAGCCCGGGTGGTTGCCGCGCAGGCCGGTGAGGGCGGGCGGGTAGACCAGCGTCTTGTCAGCCAGCGCGCTGCCGCCTTCGGCAGCCTTGAGCAGGTTGATGGGGGCGATGCCTGCTGCGATGGTGATGGCGACGCCATTGAGAAAATCTCTGCGTGTGATGCTCATGGCAATCCCTGTTGTTTGAAGCGTTGAAAAAAAGCACAGAGCTGAAATGGTAGCTGGCAAGCAGCAAGGGGACGCAACCTACCGTCATATCCCGGTAGAGTCCATGGCTTTGATAATAACTTATTAAACAAAATGATGAAGCTTGTAATGGCCAAAACAGGGGGAGATGTCTCCACTTTGCATATTTATGAGACAAAACCTTGTCGAATCCATGGAATTAATTTCAATTCAGTTTGATTAATTATGGTTTTGATTGAGTTCCTTTTCGTTTTTCATATTTCCAGAGGGCACAAAAACCGTGCGGAAATAGTGCATGTATTTTATGCAGATAGCCAAAAAACCGTTATTTGACCATGAATAGTACAAGGTTAATTGCCGCTGGTTTTGTCTCTTGAACTCAAGATTGATTGAAATAAAAGCAGGGTGCGATGAATTAATGAACAGCTTGTTTTATGCAGCCGGTTATTGGTCATGGGTTAACAACTGTTACATGCAAACGCCAACCTGGGCACAACATCGAGATTAATTTTTCATGTTGTTCACATAGTCAGGTTTTGTTCAGAATGATGCGTTTTTTTTACAACTTTAGCCTTGCGAAGATAAAGGACGCTGCATGAAACCTTTTGCATTAAAGAGGGGTTTGGGTGCTTTGCTGTTGCTCGCGGCCGCCGGCATGCTGACTGGCTGTGACATGGCTCTGATGAGCCCCAAAGGGCAGATTGGTCTGGAACAGAAATCACTGATACTGACGGCCCTTGGCCTGATGTTAATCGTGGTGATCCCTGTAATTATTATGGCCGTGGTATTTTCTCGTAAATACAGAGCTTCTAATACCGACGCCAAATATACCCCTGACTGGTCTCACTCCAACAAGATTGAAGCGGTTGTCTGGACCGTTCCCGTCATTATTATCGTTATTCTTGCCACTATTACCTGGAAAACATCTCACGAACTGGATCCTTACAAACCGCTGGATTCCACGGTGAAACCGATTCAGGTCGATGTTATTTCCCTCGACTGGAAGTGGTTGTTTGTCTATCCAGAACTGGGTATTGCATCGGTTAATGAATTGGCCTTCCCGGTCAATACGCCGGTCAATTTCCGGGTCACCTCCGATACCGTGATGAACTCCTTCTTCATTCCGCGTCTGGGCGGCCAGATATATGCGATGGCGGGCATGCAGACCAAGCTGCACCTCATCGCCAACGAGCCGGGCCAATATGACGGCATCTCCAGCAGCTACAGCGGTGCCGGTTTCTCGGGCATGAAGTTCAATGCCATCGCTACTCCGGATCAGGCCGGTTTTGATGCCTGGGTTGCCAAGGTGAAGGCGTCGCCAAAACAGCTGATCACCATGGATCAGTTCAATGCGCTGGCCAAACCGAGCGAGTTCCATCCGGTGGAGTACTTCTCCAGTGCCGATCCGAAACTGTTTGTCACTCTGATCAACAAGTTCATGGGGGACATGAAGCACGGCCAGCATCAGGGGATGACCCACGAGATGCCCATGGCGCAGGGGGAGGCCATGACCCATCAGGGGATGGATCACTCACAGATGAACCATGGCGACATGGCGCAAGACGAACACATGGATCATGCCGGCCATATGAAGATGGCAATGGATGACAACTCTGTGAAAGCGGGATCCGAGGAATAACGATGTTTGGAAAATTAACGCTCGACGCCATTCCGTACCATGAACCCATCATCATGGTGACGGTGGCCGGAATCATCCTGGGGGGGCTGGCCATCGCCGGTCTCATCACCTATTTCGGCAAGTGGCAATATCTGTGGAAAGAGTGGCTCACCTCGGTGGATCACAAGCGCCTCGGGATCATGTATCTCATCCTCGGCATGGTCATGCTGCTGCGCGGCTTCGCCGATGCGGTGATGATGCGGACCCAGCAGGTGATGGCTTCGGCCGGCAGCGATGGCATTCTGCCACCGCATCACTACGACCAGATCTTCACTGCCCACGGCGTCATCATGATCTTCTTCGTGGCGATGCCGCTGGTGATCGGTCTGATGAACATTGTGGTGCCGCTGCAGATCGGCGCCCGTGATGTCGCCTTCCCCTTCCTCAACAACGTGAGCTTCTGGTTCACCGCCGCCGCCGTGGTGCTGATCAACATCTCCCTCGGGGTTGGTGAATTTGCCCAGACCGGCTGGCTGGCCTATCCGCCGCTGTCGGGGCTGGAGTACAGCCCGGGGGTCGGGGTCGACTACTGGATCTGGAGTCTGCAGATCTCGGGTCTGGGCACTTTGCTGACCGGTGTCAACTTCTTCGCCACCATCATCAAGATGCGCGCCCCGGGCATGACCATGATGCGCCTGCCAGTGTTTACCTGGACGGCCCTGTGCGCCAACATCCTGATCATCGCCTCCTTCCCGATCCTGACCGTCACGGTGGCCCTGCTCACCGCCGACCGTTACCTCGGCACCCATTTCTTTACCAATGACATGGGTGGCAACATGATGATGTACATCAACCTGATCTGGGCCTGGGGTCACCCCGAGGTGTACATTCTGGTGCTGCCGGTGTTCGGGATCTTCTCCGAAGTGGTGGCCACCTTCAGCAAGAAGAAGCTGTTCGGTTATACCTCGCTGGTGTGGGCGACCGTCGCCATTACCGTGCTCTCCTTTATCGTCTGGCTGCACCACTTCTTCACCATGGGTTCCGGCGCCAACGTGAATGCCTTCTTCGGCATCACCACCATGATCATCTCCATCCCGACCGGGGTGAAGATCTTCAACTGGCTGTTCACCATGTACCGCGGTCGTATCGAGTTCACCTCGCCCATGTTGTGGACCGTCGGCTTCATCATCACCTTCAGCATCGGTGGCATGACCGGGGTACTGCTCTCGGTTCCGGCGGCCAACTTCGTACTGCACAACAGCCTGTTTCTGATCGCCCACTTCCACAACGTCATCATCGGCGGCGTGGTGTTTGGCTGCTTCGCCGGTATCACCTACTGGTTCCCGAAAGCGTTCGGCTTCAAGCTCAACGATGTCTGGGGCAAGCGCGCCTTCTGGTTCTGGATTGTCGGCTTCTTCGTTGCCTTCATGCCGCTCTACGTGCTGGGCTTCATGGGCATGACCCGTCGCGTCAGCCAGCATCTGGATCCCCAGTTCCATGGCTGGCTGGTAGTGGCTGCCTGTGGTGCCGCGCTGATTGCCGTGGGTGTGCTGTGTCAGGTGATCCAGCTGGTGGTCAGCATCCGCGACCGCGAGCAGAACCGCGATCTGACCGGTGACCCCTGGGGTGGCCGCACCCTGGAGTGGGCAACCTCTTCCCCGCCGCCCTTCTACAACTTCGCCATCGAGCCGAAGATCAAGGGACTGGATGCCTTCTGGGATGCCAAGCAGGACGGTTCTGCCTATCAGCAGCCCGAGCACTACGACCCGATCCATATGCCCAAGAACACCGGGGCAGGGGTCATCATCGCAGGCTTTGCCACCGTGTTTGGTTTTGCCATGGTCTGGCACATCTGGTGGATGGCCATCGCCGGCTTCATCGGCATGATTGCGAGCTGGATCATCCACAGCTTCAACGACGACGTGGATTACTACGTGCAGGTTGACGAGATCGAGCGGATCGAACGTCAGCATTTTGAAAATATCAACAAGGTGGCGTGAAGCAATGGCGACCGACGTTCTACATAACACTCACGACGGTGCCCATGACCATGGGCACCACGATGCCGGTGCCAACAAGGTATTCGGTTTCTGGATCTACCTGATGAGTGACTGCATCCTGTTTGCATGCCTGTTTGCAACCTATGCAGTCCTGGTCAACGGCACCGCCGGCGGCCCGAGCGGCAAGGATATCTTCGAGCTGCCGTTCGTGTTTGGCGAAACCATGTTGCTGCTCTTAAGCAGCATCACCTTCGGTTTTGCCATGCTGGCGATGAACAAGAACCAGCTATCCGCCGTCAACGGCTGGTTGTTGGTGACCTTCGTGCTGGGTGCCGGCTTTATCGCGATGGAGATCTACGAATTCCATCACCTGATCGCCGAGGGCTACGGCCCGGATCGCAGCGCTTTCCTCTCCGCTTTCTTCACTCTGGTCGGTACCCACGGTATCCACGTGACCAGCGGCCTTATCTGGATCATCGTGATGATGGTGTTGGTGGCCAAGAAGGGGCTGACCGATCGCAACCGCTCCCGCCTGATGTGCCTGAGCCTGTTCTGGCACTTCCTCGACGTGGTGTGGATCTGCGTCTTTACCGTGGTCTATCTGATGGGGGCAATGTAAATGAGTCATTCCGTTGACAATCACGGCGCCAGCCACGGCAGCGCCAAGAGCTATATGACCGGCTTCGTGCTGTCAGTCATTCTGACCGCGATCCCGTTCTGGATGGTGATGGATGGCTCCGCCTCCCACGGAACCGTGCTGGCTACCGTGGTCGGCATGGCGGTGGTGCAGATCTTCGTCCATCTGGTCTACTTCCTGCACATGAACACCTCGTCCGAGGAGCGCTGGAATCTGGTGGCACTGGTCTTTACCGTGCTCATCATCGCCATCGTGATCGTGGGCTCCCTGTGGATCATGTACAACCTCAACATCAACATGATGGTCCACTGAGCAGGCTGGCAATGATGATGAAGCAATACCTGCAAGTGACCAAGCCGGGCATCATCTTCGGTAACCTCATCTCGGTTATCGGGGGATTCCTGCTGGCCTCCAAGGGGAGCATGGACTTGCCCCTGTTCATTCTGACCATGGCCGGTGTATCACTGGTGGTCGCCTCCGGTTGCGTGTTTAACAACTACATCGACCGGGATATCGACTGCATCATGGAGCGCACCAAGAACCGTGCTCTGGTGAAGGGTCTGATCGCCCCCGGCGTATCGCTCTGGTACGCCACGGCGCTCGGCATTGCAGGCATTGCACTGCTCTACTTTGCGGCCAATCCGTTGGCCGCCTTGCTGGCAGTGCTGGGCTTCATTGTCTATGTGGGGGTCTACAGCCTCTACATGAAGCGTCACTCGGTCTACGGCACCCTGGTCGGCAGCCTCTCCGGCGCTGCGCCACCGGTCATCGGCTACTGTGCGGTGAGCGGTCAGTTCGACTCGGGGGCGCTGATCCTGCTGGCGATCTTCAGCCTGTGGCAGATGCCGCACTCCTATGCGATCGCCATCTTCCGCTTCAAGGATTATCAGGCGGCCAACATCCCGGTATTGCCGGTGGTGAAGGGGATCCCGGTGGCCAAGCTCCACATCACCCTCTACATCCTGGCCTTTATGGTGCCGACCCTGATGCTGTTCCTCGGTGGTTATGCCGGCTACAAGTATCTGGTGGTGGCCACCGCGGTGAGCGTCTGGTGGCTTGGGATGGCGCTGTCTGGCTACAAGCAGCTGGTGGATGATGCGCTCTGGGCCCGCAAGCTGTTCATGTTCTCCATCGTCACCATCACTTGTCTCAGCGTGATGATGTCGGTGGATTTTCAACCGGAAGCAGCTCCCGTGCTGGTGAGCATGCTGCCCTGATAGTGTGAGTTGTGCCCCTAAATGCATGAAATCCAGAGCCGGGAACTTTCCCGGCTCTGTTATTATGGGGCCGCCCCGTCGGGCACTTTTCCCGTATATCGGGTGTGGCATGGCAGCTGTCGGTCACCCCGTTACTCCTCCTTTTCCCTGACCTATCGAGGCCATCATGAATGATTTCACCATGACGAGGGGCGAGCGCCGTGCCACCTGGGCGCTCGGCTCCGTCTTCTCGTTGCGCATGCTCGGCATGTTTATGGTGCTGCCGGTGCTGACCACCTACGGCATGTCCCTTGCGGGGGCTTCCGAGGCGCTGATTGGCCTGGCCATCGGCATCTACGGCATGACCCAGGCGCTGTTCCAGATCCCGTTTGGCCTGCTCTCCGACAAGGTGGGCCGCAAGCCCCTCATCGTCGGCGGTCTGCTGATGTTTGCCCTCGGCAGCGTGATCGCGGCGCTGACCCACTCCATCTGGGGCGTGATCCTCGGCCGCGCCCTGCAGGGGAGCGGCGCCATCTCCGCCGCCGTGATGGCGCTCTTGTCTGATCTCACCCGTGAGCAGAACCGCACCAAGGCGATGGCTTTTATCGGGGTGAGCTTTGGCATCACCTTCGCCATCGCCATGGTGACCGGCCCCCTCATCACCCATGCGCTGGGGCTCTCCGGCCTGTTCTGGTTGATCGCCCTGTTGGCGCTGGCGGGCATCGGCGTCACCCTCTGGCTGGTGCCGACCCCGAGCGACCACCTGCTCAATCGCGAGTCCGGCATGGTGAAGGGGGGGATGCGCACCGTGCTGACCAACCCGCGCCTGCTCAAGCTCAACTTCGGCATTCTCTGCGTGCATACCCTGCTGATGTCGAGCTTCGTGGCGTTGCCGCCGCTGCTGGAGCGCGCCGGTTTGCCCCGCGACAGCCAGTGGCAAGCCTATCTGGTCACCATGCTGATCGCCTTCGTCAGCGTGGTGCCCTTCATCATCTATGCCGAGAAGCACAGAAAGATGAAGCTTGTGTTCCAGATCTGCGTGCTGGTGATGCTCGTCGCCGAGCTGGTGCTCTGGCAGAGCGGGCTGCAGCTGTGGGGCCTGCTCGCCGGGTTGCAGATCTTCTTCATCGGTTTCAACGTGATGGAGGCGCTGTTGCCATCCCTCATCAGCAAGGAGTCGCCCCCCGGCTACAAGGGCACCGCCATGGGGATCTACTCCACCAGCCAGTTTATCGGGGTGGCCATCGGCGGCAGCCTCGGTGGTTTGCTCTACAGCCTAGGTGGCGCCTCGCTGGTGTTTGGCGGCTGCACCGCACTGGCGCTGCTCTGGCTCGGGGTCAGCCTCACCATGCAGGAGCCCCCTTACGTGAGCAGTCTGCGCATCGTGCTGCCGGAAGGGGTGGAGGCCAATATGGCTCTGGAGCAGAAGATCCGCTCCTGCGACGGGGTGAGCGACGTGCTGCTGGCCGCTTCCGAGCGCTCTGTCTATGTCAAGGTGGACAGCAAGCGCATCAGCCGCCGGGATCTGGAGCTGCTGGTCATCGACGGCTGGCACTGATCGCGCTAAGCTCGGTTCGGATCTGCAACTACTTGTTTTTGAAAACAGTCTGGAGGCGAAATGAACTGGTATATCTCGGTACTCAAGCAATATGCGGTATTCAGCGGGCGGGCCCGTCGCACCGAATACTGGATGTTCGTGCTCTGCAACGTCGTATTCATGCTGCTGGTGGGGATGGTGGATCGCTTGATTGGCAGCGACAAGGAGATCCTGAGCGCCATCTACTCGCTGGCAGTATTGCTCCCGTCCCTCGCCGTGGCGGTACGCCGTCTGCACGACACCGACCGCAGCGGCTGGTGGCTTCTGATCGGCCTTATCCCCGTTATCGGTACCCTGGTGCTTATCTACTTTATGGTCTGCAACGGCCAGCAGGGGCCAAACCGCTTCGGTGACGATCCCAAAGCGAGCCCCTCGCAGGGCTTTATCGCCAGCTGACAGGTGCGGCTAAACGTACAAACGAAAGAGGGAGGCAAGATGCCTCCCTCTCTGTTTCTGTGACTTGGGCTGATTGCAGGTTCGTTAGCGTTCAATCAGCGGGGCCGAGCGGTAGCTCCACATACCGTAGGTACGCAGCACGTCGCGGTAGATGCCGAGCAGCTCGCTCTGGCTCACGCTCGCCAGATCCTCGAGTGGTTTGTCGGGGAAACTGACGCTCACCACCTGCAATCCGGCAGGGCCGGTCTGGTCGCAGGCGGTTTCAAGCACCGCCTGACCGCGGCGGACATGGCTGGCGGAGCTCACCAGCACCGCGTAGTTGATCTGGTGGCGGGCGAGGGCATAGGCGCTGTAGAGACCATTTTCCACCGTACTGGTGGCGTAGTTCTCCTCGATGAGGCGGCTGCGGTCGATGCCGTGATTGGCCAGCCAGTCGGCCATCAGCTTGCCCTCGGTCTGGTGATTTTGCGGCACCCCGCCGGTCAGGATGATGAGCGAATCGGGATCCGCCTTGGCGAGCTTGAGAGTGGCTTGCAGCCTGCCCAGCAGGATCCGATCCATGGTGCCATCGGGGTTGAGGGCATAACCCAGGGTGACGATGGCGCGTTTACCCTCTTTGCTTGCCTTGAGCTGATCCTCGGTCAGCTCGGTCTGCAGCGCCATGGTGGTGACCCGCTGTACCCTTGCGATGATCTTGTCCAGATCGGCGGCACGCCCGCCGTTGCGATCTGCCACTTTGGCCAGGGCGGTGCGTGACGCCTCCTTGTTCCCTTTCACCAGCTGCCAGATGGCGAGGTAGCTGTTGATGTCGAGGTCATCGGGGGCGACAGCCTGCGCCTGCTCCAGCAGCGAGATGGCGCG
The DNA here is from genome assembly GCF_024436135.1 of Aeromonas sp. SG16. NCBI lineage: Bacteria > Pseudomonadati > Pseudomonadota > Gammaproteobacteria > Aeromonadales > Aeromonadaceae > Aeromonas > Aeromonas sp. SG16. Next base: position 1,495,364 of record NZ_JANFNW010000001.1, on the reverse strand, counting down.
GTCGATATTGCCGTTGTAGATCTGGGCGTTGGCCGCCGAGATGAGCAGGTCGGTGCGATAGGGTTCGAGTTTGTAGGCCGCCAGCAGCCGGTTGGTGACCAGCTCCATGTTGCTCGGCATCTTGGCGGTAAAGCCGGCGTGGGAGATCTTGGCCGGCGATTTGTAGATCTGCTGCGCTTCGGCCAGCAGCATGTCCACCACCTGGCGCTTGCTCACCAGGGTATTGAGGTCGCTCTCTATCTGCATCGAGCTTTCGGTCGCCTGCAGGGCGAGGGGGGAGAGAGCCAGCAGGCCGCTCAGCGTCAGGGCGAGAAGGGTCTGTTTCATCGAAGATTCCTCGGTCGGGCTGATTGCCACTGCGCGTCGCCAGTTGGCGGCGCCAAGCAAAGTCGCGTCAATTCAGTCGGTTAGTACCAAAACAGGCGGGCAATATAGCAGTTATCGGGGCGTCAAACTGTGAGTCGGAGCGAGTCGTGGGGGATGAGCCGCGTTCCCGGCTGCTCTTCCAGAAGGGCAGGGGGAGCGGTTTTCCCCCCTGCCATCGGCAGCATTGGTTCCCCAACCTATCTGTTATTTGGATAGGTTGGTTCTCAATCTATCGAATTTTGAGTTAGTTCCACATCGGGGAGACACGGGCTTCCAGTGTCTCCTGCTGCTCTTCGGGCATATCGCTGAAGAAGTTGAGGTGAGTCTGCTCCTCCACTTCACGCACCGACACCCGGTAGTCGGCGATCTTGCTAACGGGAATATCCTGTTGCGGCATGATAAAGGCGATGGCCTGCAGTTTGGCCGGATCCATCACGATCTTGTAGTAGGCGCTCGGGATCGTCACACCCTGACCGATGGACTCTTCAGAGCCGGTAAAGATGGGGCCGGTGATGACCTGCACATCCTTGCGGCTGATAGCCCATTGGCGTGCCTTCTCTTCCAGAATGCGCCACGCCTTCTGGTTGAGGGCTGGCAGCTGGGGTGTCATGTTGGTCAGCAGGAAGCTCTGCTTCATGGTGATATCGGTGGCGGCCATGTCGGCCGCGGGAGCCTGATGGCCACGGTCGTAGCCAGATCCCTTGTAGTCCGACAGGGTTGCGCGATAGGCGACCGGCACCTCCTTGTCCTCGGCAAAGGCATCCTTGCGCTTGATCTTGCCCTGTGCGCTCTGGGCGGTCATCCGGTAAGACACCCACTCGGAGACCTTGTGGTCGTAGTTGTAGCCTGCGGCATAGCCGTCGCGGCACAGTTTCTGATCCGCTTCGGAGGGGGTGCCAAAGCGCATGTGTTCCCCGCAGACAAAGCCCGCAGCAAAGAGCGGTGCAGTGCCGAGGGAGAGGGTGACAGCCAGAACCAATTTATTGATTTTTATCATTTTTGTGATGCTCCAGTTTAGTAGGCCGCATCATTTGATACACATCTCGAAGGAGCTTCAATTGCAGCTTGATGACACTTTCCGGATTTGTGACGTCTCGCCAAGAACTGTCGCGTGGATGGCTAATGTGTTTTAAATCAACGCCTTTCACCATGAGATGATGGAGAGTTGATTGAGGCTAAAAACAAGGGGCCCACAGTGGGCCCCTTGTTTTGGTACAAGATTGCGAGGGTCAGTCGTCTCAGGCCGCCTGCTCTCCCTTGTCTGCCAGCGTGCGAGCCAGCAGTGCTTCCGGGTTGTGGATCGCCTCCTTGGTCTTCACGTCGATGACCTCGATATCGGTGAAGCGCTCCCGGTTCTTGATCGCCACGTCGTGGGCGAAGATGACGCAGCGGGCGTTGGCGACATCCTTGGCGGTGATGCGGTTGATGATGCCGTTGGCGCCCTGGGTCTCGACCTTGATCTTGATCCCCTGTTTGGCGGCGGCCTTCTGCAGGCTCTTGGCGGCGAGGAAGGTGTGGGCTACGCCGGACGGGCAGGCGGTGATGGCCAGTACGTCCGCTTCCCCTTCCGCTTCAATCACCTGATAGTCGCTATCTGTGGTGGTGACCTCTTCCTCTTCACTTACCGGTTTTTTCAGAATGTTGACGATGACGGCTGTGGTCAGGGCGCCGAGGATGGTGCCGAGGATATAGCCCATCTTGCCTTCCACCACCGGCAGCACAATCCAGCCACCCCAGGGGGCGTGGTTGATGCTGTGCATCATAAAGCCGGTGATGTTGCCGACGATGCCGCCTGCCACGATGGCCGGGATAACGCGGACGGGGTCAGCGGCAGCGAACGGGATGGCACCTTCACTGATACCGATCATCCCCATGATGGCGGCCGCTTTGCCGGATTCACGCTCCTCTTTCTTGTAGCGCTTCGGAGACATGAAGGTGGCCAGCGCCATGCCGAGCGGCGGCACACAGATGGCGATACCGACGCCGCCCATCAGCCAGGGCTGGGTGTTGACCTGAGTCTGGGCAAACAGGGTAGCAACCTTGTTGACCGGGCCGCCCATATCGAAGGCGGTCATACCACCCAGAATGGCACCCAGCATCACTTTACCTGAGCCCGCCATGCTGGAGAGCCAGTGGTTCATCCCCTCCATCATGGCGGCGATCGGGGCGCCGATCCCCCACATCACGATGCCGCACACCAGGAAGGTACCGATCAGCGGGTAGATGAAGATGGAGCCAAGGGAACTCATGGAGTCCGGCAACTTGATCCGTTTGAGTTGATTGACCACGAAGCCGGCGATAAAGCCCACCAGAATGGCGCCGAGAAAACCGGTCTGATAGTGCTGCACGGCAATCCAGGAGCCGATCATGCCCGGCGCCAGACCCGGTTTGTCAGCCAGCGAGTAGGCGATGTAGCCGCCCAATACGGCGGTAAACAGGGTCAGGCCGGCGATACCCATGGTCGCCATATCCTTGAGGAAGCCCGCTTCCGGCACCGCGCCCTTGCCGCTCATCATCACCGACAGGGAGAGCAGCACACCGCCCGCCACGATAAAGGGGATCATGTGGGAAGTACCAAACAGAAGGTGCTGCTTCATGGTGTTGAGGCGATCCTTGAAGGTGCGCTCGGTGGGTTCAACCGGTGTAGTGGCTGCCGGTTTGGCGGCCGGGGCCGGTTTTGCAACGCTCGGGCCTTGTTTGAGCAGAGCCAGCGCCTGTTCTGTGGTGGCGGCGGCCTTCATCTGCTCGATAAAGCCCGGCTCCAGCAGACGGGTCGAGAGCTCGGCCAGCACCTCGATGTGGTGGTTGGCACCGCCATCCGGGGAGGCGATCATGAAGATCAGTCGGGTCGGTTTGCCATCTTCGGCACCGTACTCGATCCCTTGCTTGCTGATCCCGATGGCGATAGCCGGGCGACTGACTGCCGCGCTCTTGGCGTGGGGCAGGGCCACACCCTGCTCGAACCCGGTGCAGTCGAGCTGCTCGCGGGCCCAGACATCTTTGACAAATTGCTCTTGGTCAGAGACGGCGCCATCGCGCGCCAGCATCTGCGCCATCTCGTCAAACAGGGCCTCCTTGCTGGTGGCCTTCAGCTCCAGACAGATAAGTCTGCCGTTGGTTATGGTGGGTAACATTGCACTCTCCTGGCTCCGTTCCTGAGCTCGCTGGGTGGGGATTGGGTTGACTGGAATATTGTTCTCCCGTTGCCCCCTCGTCGAAATCGGACAAATGTGCCGTTTACTGGATTTTTGTGTGACATCCTCCGCCCTGTGACCCTGCTCGCAATTTACACAGCCTTGGGTTTAACCATGATGAATAAATAAAATCCTTTATAAACATATGGTTGAATTGCTGCTCATTATTAATCTCTGTTTGAGTGACGCCATTCTGGCAATCCTGCAGATGGAGATTTGTGTGAGTGGATCCGCCATAAAAAGTGTGAAGAGGGCAGCAAAAAACAGGATTTGGGTGAGGGACCCGCTGAGCAATGTTGTGACGAGAGTGAGGAGCAAAGGGAGGAGGAGAGAGTGATGACCAGCCCAAATATTCGATTGGCTCAGCTAAAAGCAATCGTTTATTTGATTGGGCAGTTGGCGGGATCCGGTTGTCGAAACAGGTGATACATTGGCCAAGTGCCGTCAGCCCTGAGTCGCGTTCAACATGTGTGACTCGCTAAAACAAGGAGATATTCTGATGGAAAAACTAGACCAAGAGGTCGACACCATGCGCCAGGAGCTGGAGCGTCAGCTACAGCAGCAAGCCCACAACAAGTGGCAGGCGAGAGTCGATGCACTGCAGCAGGAGCGCTCCGGTGATTATCAGGAAGAAGAGGTAGGGTAACCGCTCAATTTATCGTGTGAGCCGATAAGAGCCACAGTCCGGTTTTGCTATTGGCAACTCTGCGTAATAACGCAACCCCGCAACGCTTGTACGCTGCGGGGTTGTTTATTTGGGGAACGCGTCAGATTGACTTGCCCTCGAAGAGTAGTCTTCAGATCCGGAACTTGCGCACCACATCCTGCAGCTGGCTTGCCAGCAGGTTGAGGTCGTTGCAAGCCTGAGCCATTTGCTTGGCGCCGGTGGCGACCTCTTCCGAGGCGTTGCTGATATTGACCACGTTGCGGTTGAGCTCCTCGCTGACAGCTCCCTGCTCTTCGGTTGCCGTGGCGATCTGGATGTTCATATGGGAAATGCTATTGACCGAGCTGCTGATCTCGCCAATGGCGGCACCTGCCTCGCGGGCTGTATGAACCGTCTCCGTCATCATATCCTGACTCTGTTGCATGGTGACGCCCGCTTCGTTGGCGCGCAGCTGCAGTTCGGAGATGATGCGATTGATCTGGGAGGTGGAGTCCTGGGTGCGTTTGGCCAGAGTGCGTACTTCATCGGCGACCACGGCGAAACCACGACCCTGTTCACCTGCCCGTGCGGCCTCGATTGCTGCATTCAGTGCCAGCAGGTTGGTCTGCTCGGCAATCCCCTGAATCACTTCAAGCACCATGCCGATATTTCGGCTGTCATCACCCAGCTGGCGGATTACCAGTGCAGTCTCTTCGATGGCGGTAGCCACTTTCTCGATCCTGCCGATGGAGTCATTGACGGTCTCGCTGCCCTGTGCAGCAGTATCGCTGGCGGAAGTCGCTGCGCTGGCGGCGTCGTTGGTGTTGCGGGCAACCTCCAGTACCGTGGCCTGCATCTCGTTCATGGCGGTGGCCAGCTGGTTGAGCTCGTGCTGCTGTGTCCCCATGTTGTTGGCCGATTGCAGTGCCACCGCGCTGATCTCTTCAGCTGCCGCTCCCAGTTGCACCACCGAGCCAGAAACCTCGTTGACCAGCATGCGAAGATTGGATTGCATCTCGTTGAATCCCTGAGCCAGTTTGCCCAGCTCGTCATGGGAGAAGCATTGCATATCGAGCTGGCTGGTGAGGTTGCCTGCTGCCACCTGGCGGGTCTGCTCCAGCAGGGTCATCACCGGATTGCGGATCTGCCGGATCAGCAGCCAGGCCACAATAATCACGAACAACAGGGTTAGCGCACCGATCGTAGTGCTCAGCAGTTTGGCTCGCTCATAGGAAGCCTCACTCTGTTTGGTCAGTTGATTGGCGACCCGATCGTTCTCCTTGCGTAGTTCCAGACCATCCTGCCCGGCCTGTTCAAGTGCTGTGCGGGACTCATTTTTGATCAACGACAGCACCCGAACCATGTCGCCCTGTACGATGGCCGTTTGCAGGTTGTCATGGACGGAGAAGTATTTGGCTGCAGCAGCCTGCAGGTCGGCGAAGATATTGCGATCTTGTTCCGAGACAAAAGGCATAGATCCATACCGTTGTTCGGCGGCAGTGAACTGGTTTTTTGCCGCCTCGAAATTCTGTGTGCTGTTGCTGAGGGAGGCGGAATCCTTACCCAGTGCATCGATCACCATGTTCAGCTCGGCACGGCGAGCATCCAGCAAGGCCACGTGCATCTGGCTGGATGCCCGGATGGAGGGGACAATATTATCAGTGACCTCGCTGGCATCACGGTAAATATTGGATAGTTGCGCAGTGGCAAACCAGGCAAACCCAAGCATCAACAATGCGAGAGTGGTAAACGCCATTATCAGCTTTTGCCCTATTGTCATTTTTGTCAGCATATAGCCTCTTGTATCTATCATTTTTCAAGGAAATCGATATGTGAATTTTTATATCGACCACGGGATGTGATACCTTAAAAATAAATCAAATAAAAGCGAGATTAATCACAAGGGAAATGAAATGTTCATTTTCTGACATCAACCGTGTTTGGCTGACATGCCAGAAATAAATATCAGATCCATCACCAGTCATTTTTATTATTGATAGAACCATCTAGTTATTTTTGTCGAATCACTTTGTATTTTTAAATCCAGTGTGGTCATGGCTATCAAGTTTTGTCGTTGTTTTTTCTTTTTAATTCAATTGCTTTGTTTTTTTTGGATTGCTGATGGGTGTTGGCTGGTTATGTCCGTTTGACACTATTTATCTGCTAAGTGAAATGACGGCGAGCAGGTTTTGGTTAATCAAAAGAGAACTCTTTCATTTCACTGAGGCTTGCTTCGTGGTTGTACCAGAATGACATATGACGACATCTAGGAAATGGCATGAAAAAAATGCATCGGCGAGCTATCTCCATGGTTATTTTGGTTCTTATTGGAACCGATAAATAAAAGAGATAAGGAGTGCACTATTATTTTTCTCTCCTCATATTATCCAGATGATCCGGATATCATTCCTGTTTGAGCGGACGCCGAATATGTTCCTCCAGCAGAGTGAGCTCTCTGAATCAGGAGTTAATCAAGCACTGACGGCCAGTGGGAAGCACAGCAGGGTTGAGTTTAGTGTTAGGTTCAAGGTGCGATGGCAGAGCCAAGCTGAGCCGCCAAAAGAGAGTAAGCAGAGGAGAGGCATACCGAAAAACTGAGCGGTTTGCCAAATAGTTCATATGTGCTGTGTGAGGGAGTTGTGAGAGGGATAGGGAATATCAGCCCCTTTTCATTGAGCGCCAGGAGAGCTGGCCTTCCCCCACAGCCCTTCCGTGGCTATTTATTGTTGCCCGCCATCATTTTGCAACTGCCACTGCTGCAACTGCTTTTTCAGGGAGCCTTCGCCCGGGGGGATAAAGTCGTCGAGCAAAAAGCAGCGTTGATCGCCCGATTTTTGCAGCTGGAGGGTGACCTCCTGCGGCTCCTGCCGGGTATCTGTCATCGCCAGACGGTAGCGCATGGTTACGGCCACCGTGCTGTCGCTGCTGCTGGTCGCACTGAAGGTGATGGGCTCAACCACATCACCATCCTGCGCGTTGGTCCAGGGATCGGCATCAATGGCGCACACCTCCCCGTCGGCATTGCACTCGGCCTCGCGGCTCAGCACGCTGAAAAAGTCCGGGGTCAGCAACTCTTTGATCCTGGCCGGATCGGTGTAATAGAAGTTCCGGTGATGCTCCCAGAACGCCTTGGCATGCTTGATGGCAACGCCGTCGTCGCAAGCGGCATAAACCGGGTTGCCCAGCAGTGCCAGCAGCAGAAGCGGGAGTGCAGTGCGGGCTTTCATGGTGTGGTTCCTGACCTGTGCCGGTTGACGAGGAAGGGTCATGGCGGTCTCCGGAAAAAGGGGGGGTTAAACGGGCATCATAGTCAACGATGGGCGTTGCGAAAGAGGAATGTGGTGAATTTATGCCGCACATCAAGAATTTTGGCAGCAAAGGTCACATCCGAATGGAGCCAGCTTTTCGGCTGAAAACTGCGCAATGAACTGATTCGCAAGAAAAAGGGCCATCGATGATGGCCCCTTCGTTTATTCGGTAATGGCGTTTGCGCCTTAGCTGCGGTTGCCGGCGCGGGCGACCCGCCCTTCGGCCAGCAGCTGGTAGCTGCCGGTGGTGGCCGGGATAAAGGCAGACTGGCCCTTCTCGAGACGCAGTGTCTCATCGCCGCGCTTGAGGATCACGGTTGCATCGATGGCAAACAGGATCTCTGCGCTGGCGGTGGTGAGCTGGTGCTCGCCAGCCGGATAGACGCTGAAGGTGAAGTCAGGTACCGGTACCTCGAAGTGCTGCACCGATCCTTCAACATGGGGAGCAAGCAGGATCTGGTCGTCCGGTTTGGCCTGGCAGCGGGTACAGTCCAGCAGTTCTGCCACATCGATGTATTTGGGGGTGAGGCCGGCGCGCAGCACGTTGTCCGAGTTGGCCATGATCTCGAGGCCGGTGCCGCGTACATAGGCGTGCGGGGTGCAGGCATCGAGGAACATCGCCTGCCCGGGCTTGAGGGTCACCACGTTCAGCAGCAGCGGCGAGAAGAGGCCGACGTCGCCCGGATACTGGGCCGCCAGACTGGTGATCAGTGCAAAGGTCTCCTCATCCTGATGCTCGCTAGCAAAGGCCAGCAGCCCCGCCAGCGCCTCCTCCTTGCGCGCCCCTTCCAGTACCAGCAGCTGGTGGAAGAAGTGCTGCAGCCCCGCTTCATTCTGGTTGGCGGCAAGGGCTGCGGTCAGATCGGCGATGGCCGCCAGATTGACCCGCTCGAACAGTGCCAGAATGGCGGGGATGGCGCGAAAGCCGTTCATTGCCTGATAGGGGGTGAGGGCAAACACCAGCTCCGGCTTGTGGTTCGGGTCCTTGTAGTTGCGATTGCTCGCCTTGATATCGATGCCTGCGGCCTCCTCTTTGGCAAAGCCCGCTTCGGCCTGAGCCTTGCTCGGGTGCACCTGAATGGAGAGGGCCTTCTCGGCGCACAGCACCTTGAACAGGAATGGCAGGCTGCCAAAACGGGCGAGGGTGGCCTCACCCAGCACGGCGGCGGGGGCGCGCTCGATCAGGGTCGAGAGCTTCTGGGTCTGGCCCGCCACGACTACGTCGGAGCAGCCGTTGGGGTGGGCGCCCATCCAGAGCTCGGCCTGGGGTTTGCCCTCCGGATTGGCAATGCCAAACAGGGTGGTGAGGGAGTCATGACTGCCCCAGTCATAGCCTTGAATCGGGTTTTGCATCAACAGAAAGGAGGGCAGATCGCTACTGCTCATAAGGGACGCCTCGTCTAGTTTGAAGAAAATCGGGTGCAGAAAAGGGTGGCATTGCTGCTGTGGACCGGACTATAACATGGGCGGTCGCGCGCGCCGCAACCGCTTGCCTCTCTCTTGATCAGGATCACCATGTCTCTCATCTTCAGCCAACTGCTCGACGGAGCCCTGAGCGAACAGGTTCCATTTGACCAAATCTGGTTTGCCAGTGAACAGGGGGTACCCCCCGGTTTCAGCTATCAGGTCAACTTTCCCCGCCTCGAACTGGTGTTCAGCGGCGAGTATCTCAACCAGATCTGGGACAGGGAGGAGGGGGTCAGGGAGATCAGCGTATTGCCGGGACAGGCGCTCTATATTCCCCCCAACGGCTGGAACAAGCCGCTCTGGACCACCGACTGCTCGGTGCTGAGCCTGCTCTTTGGCAAGCGCCAGCTGGGCTTCAGTCTGGTGAGCAAGCGACGGGAAGACCCCGATTTCTTCGATGTGCAAAAGCACAGCATCATGGCGCGAGCGGGCCACGTCATCGAACACATACTGGCGGCGCTCAACGTGCTGGCCGAGGATCCCGGTCGCTCTCCCACCGACGACCACCTGCTGCAGGCGTTGTTGTCGAGTGCTCGGCAACTGCTGATCGCCTCTGCCACAGATCGACCGCGGGGGGCGGATCTCTTCCACGGGATCTGCATCTATATCCAGGAAAATTTTCACCGCCCCATCACCCGCGACTCCATCGCCCACCGCTTCAACGTTTCGGCCAGCCACCTCTCGCACCTGTTTCGCGAGCAGGGCCATATGCGCCTTGCCGATTACATCAGCTGGGTACGGATCGATCGGGCCAAATTCATGCTGAAAAAGTACCGCTTTCGCCTTGAAGAGGTGGCGAGCCGTTGCGGCTACAGCGACGTGAACTACTTCTGCCGGGTGTTCAAGCAGAAGACGGGATTGACCCCGACCCAGTATCGCTCCCTGAGCCAGCCCCAGAACCAGAGTCATGAGCTGGCGCAATAAGCGGGGGCAAAAAAGGGTCGTGGTCGGAGTGCAATCGCCACTGCCAACGGGGCTCTACCTCTTTGGTCTGACATGCGAGCTCGCCATTTTATTATGAAAATGAATGGGCTAAGATGGCCGCGCGCAACAAACAAGTTGATAACAAACGGAAGTTAGGAGATGCCGATGGAAAGCAAAGTAGTTATCCCGACCCAGGGCCAGAAAATCACAGTCGACGCCAGCGGCAAGCTGCAGGTTCCCAACCATCCGATCATTCCGTTTATCGAAGGGGATGGCATCGGTGTTGACGTAACCCCGGCCATGTTGAATGTGGTGAATGCTGCGGTCGAGAAAGCCTACAAGGGCGAGCGCAAGATCGCCTGGATGGAGATCTACACCGGCGAGAAGTCGACTCATGTCTATGGCGAAGGTGCCTGGCTGCCGGCCGAAACCCTCGATTTCATTCGCGAATACTGCGTGGCCATCAAGGGCCCGCTGACTACTCCGGTCGGTGGCGGTATCCGCTCTCTCAACGTGGCTCTGCGTCAGGAGCTGGATCTCTACATCTGCCTGCGCCCGGTGCGTTACTACGACGGCACCCCGAGCCCGGTGAAACGTCCTGATCTGACCGACATGGTGATCTTCCGCGAAAACGCCGAAGACATCTACGCCGGCATCGAATGGAAGGCCGACAGCGCCGAAGCGAACAAGGTGATCGCCTTCCTGCAAAACGAGATGGGCGTGAAGAAAATTCGCTTCCCCGAGTCCTGCGGGATCGGCATCAAGCCGATGTCCAAGGCCGGTACCGAGCGTCTGGTGCGTGCCGCCATCGAGTATGCCATCGACAACGATCGCGACTCCGTGACTCTGGTGCACAAGGGCAACATCATGAAGTTCACCGAAGGTGCCTTCAAGGATTGGGGTTATGCTCTGGCTCAGAACGAGTATGGTGCCCAGCTGATCGATGGCGGCCCCTGGTGCTCCTTCAAGAACCCGAAAACCGGCAAGACCATCGTCATCAAGGATGTCATCGCCGACGCCTTCCTGCAGCAGATCCTGCTGCGTCCGGCCGAGTACGACGTTATCGCCTGTATGAACCTCAACGGTGACTACATCTCCGATGCGCTGGCCGCGCAGGTGGGCGGTATCGGTATCGCACCAGGTGCCAACATCGGTGACGGCGTGGCCCTGTTCGAGGCAACTCACGGCACTGCGCCGAAATATGCCGGTCAGGATAAGGTCAACCCGGGTTCCCTCATCCTCTCCGCCGAGATGATGCTGCGCCACATGGGCTGGGTCGAAGCGGCCGATCTCATCATCAAGGGGATGGAAGCGGCGATCCGCAACAAGACCGTCACCTATGACTTCGAGCGTCTGATGGAAGGGGCGACCCTGCGCTCCTGCTCCCAGTTTGCTCAGGACATGATCGACCAGATGTAATGTCTCTGCTTGCCAGAAAAGACAAAACCGGCGCCATGAGCGCCGGTTTTTTTATCTCGAGTGAGTGGAGAAGGTCAGATGTTGGCCGCTGCCAGATACTTGGCCATCTCCTCGGCCGGGACCATGCCGCCGCCGGTGGCCCACACCAGATGAGTGGCGCGGGCCATGGTTGCCGCGTCCAGTCCCTGCGCGGTTTGCCATGCCGGTTCGGCCGCTACGCGCCACGGGCCAGCCATGCCAGCTAGAGCAGAAGGTTCTAGTTTGATCTGCTCATCGCGCGCCAGCAGTCCCAGCAGGTCATACATCTCCTGATCGCTCAGGGTGTAGAAGCCCGCCAGCAGCCGCTCCATGGCGCGGCCGACGAAACCCGAGGCGCGCCCCACTGCGAGGCCATCGGCTGCGGTGAGGTTGTCGATGCCCAGATCCTGCACCGCAATGGCATCGTGCAATCCGGTATGGACCCCCAGCAGCATGCAGGGGGAGTGGGTCGGCTCGGCAAACAGACAGTGGACATGGTCACCAAAGGCGAGCTTGAGACCAAAGGCCACCCCGCCCGGGCCGCCGCCTACGCCGCAGGGCAGGTAGACGAACAGCGGGTGGTCGGCATCCACCTTGATGCCCATCTGGTCGAACTGCTTTTTCACCCGCTCGCCCGCCACCGAGTAGCCGAGGAACAGGGTGCGGGAGTTCTCGTCATCGATAAAGAAGCAGTTGGGATCGCGCTCGGCCTCTTTGCGCCCCTGTTCCACCGCGACCCCGTAATCTTCGGCATATTCGACCACGATGGCTCCATGTTCACGCAGTTTGCGTTTCTTCCACTCCCGCGCGTCGGCAGACATGTGGACGGTGACGGTAAAGCCGAGCTTGGCGCTCATGATGCCGATGGACATGCCAAGATTGCCGGTGGAGCCTACCGCGATGCTGTACTGGCTGAAGAACTGGCGGAACTCCTCGCTAAAGAGCTTGCGGTAGTCATCCTCTTCTCGCAGCAGACCGGCTTTGATGGCCAGCTGCTCGGCATGGGCCAGCACCTCGTAGATGCCGCCGCGCGCCTTGATGGAGCCGGAGATGGGCAGGTGGCTGTCTTTTTTCAGCAGCAGCCTGCCGGTGACTTCAACGCCGTAACGCTGGTTGAGCGTGGCCTGCATCGCCGGAATGGCGGCGATGTCGGACTCCAGAATACCGTTGCTGGCGCGGGTCTCGGGGAAGGCTTCGCACATGTAGGGGGCGAAGCGGGCCAGCCGGGCGGAAGCGTCCGCCACATTGTTGTTATCGAGCCCCACATAGGGCAGACCGGCAGCCAGAGTGGTGGTGTTGGGGTTGAACCAGGTGACCTGCTCAAGCGCGATCAGGGATTGCACCAGTGGAAATTGCGCTGTGAGCTGTTGTACGTCGATGTTTTTCATAGTGTTCTCGGTCTTGTTACACGATAAAGGAGAGCAGGAAGGTACCGGCCAGCGCCATCAGGGAGGCGACAAAGGTGGCGGTGGTGTAGTACTTGAGCGTTTCGTTCAGGGTGGCGCCACAATACTGCTTGACCAGCCAGAACAGAGAGTCAGTCACCATGGTGCAGCCAATGGCACCGGAGCCGATGGCGAGCGTCATGATCTCCGGGCTGATGTTCGGGTAGTGCACCATGATGGGGGAGACGATGGCGGTGGCGCCCATCATGGCGACGGTGGCGGAGCCCACTGCGGCGTGCAGCACGATGGCAACCAGCCAGGCCAGCAGAATGGGGTGCATATCCAGCTGGGAGAGGATGGTGGCCAGGCTATCGCCCAGGCCACTTGCCTTGAGCACCCCGTTGAAGGCGCCACCCGCACCGATGATGAGCAGAATGTTGGCGATGGAGGAGAAGCACTCCTCGGTCTTGTTAAGCAGTCCCTCCATCTTCATTTGCTGGCGGATCCCCAGCACGTAGTAGGCGCTGAAGGCTGCGATAAACATGGCGGTGATGGGGTTGCCGATAAATTCCAGCACAGTGTAGAGGTGGCTGGCGTGATCCATGTTGAGCTCGGCGACCGTCTTGGCCAGCATCAGCAGAATGGGCAGCAGTACGGTAAAGAGCGAGGCGCTCAAGGTCGGGAGAGTGGCCTCATCGCGCGCCTTTATGTCGGCAAAGGCATCGGGTACCCCCTTGAACGGGAGCCGGTTGCCCAGCAGTTTGAGGAACAGGGGGCCGCCGATAAGAGAAGCAAAGAGGCCGACCGCCAGACCATAGACGATGACGGAACCCACATCGGCGCCCAGCTGATTGGTGACATAGAGGGCAGCAGGGTGCGGCGGCACTATGCAGTGCACGGCCATCAGGGCGGTGCAGAGCGGAATGGCCAGCTTGAGCAGCGAGGTATTGGTCTTGCGGGCGATGGAGAAGGCCAGCGGGATCAGCAGCACCACGCCGACTTCGACAAACAGGGTGATGCCACATACCAGACCAACCAGCACCATGATGACATCCGGCGAAAGCCAGCGGCATCTTTGCAGGGCGAGGCCGATGCGCTCCGCCGCGCCCGACACCTCCATCATCTTGCCGAGTATGGTGCCAAGGCCGATGACGGCGGCGAGAAAGCCGAGCGTGCCGCCAATCCCCTCTTCCATGGCGCTGACCATCTTGAGGGGCTCCATCCCCATCAGGGTGCCCACATAGAAGCTGGCCAACAGCAGGGCCAGAAAGGGGTGGATCTTGCCCTTCACTATGGTGACCACGATAAGAACGATGCTACTTAGCAAGGTAGCGATGACCCATACCTCTGAACTCATACTGCGCCTCGACATCTGTTGTGTGTGATTGTTTATGCGCTATTGAATGAAAATGAGGCGGGGCTGACAAATGATGAAATCGACCACTTGGATGAGCTGAAGTGATGCAAAATGGCCTTATTGGTCACATTTTCTGTAAATGATGTTTATTGGGTCTTTCCATTGCATCTGGAAAGGGGGGTTGCGCGGTATGATGTACGTGAACCGGTGAGAGGAGTTTGAATGTATATCGCGGATCACTACATATCGCGCAACAAGCTGCTGAATGGCTACCAGCTGGCCAAGCTGCACACCTTCGAGGCGGCAGCGCGCCACGGCTCTTTTGCCATGGCTGCTGACGAGCTATGCCTCAGTCCCAGCGCCGTGAGCCACAGGATCAGCGCGCTGGAGGAGGAATTGGGCTTTCAGCTCTTTGAGCGTTTCCATCGCAAGGTGGTGTTGACGGCGGAAGGGCAGCGGGTGTTCTGGGCGCTTAAATCCTCGCTGGAGTTCATTAATCAGGAGATCCTGGAGATCAGGAATCAGGAGCTCTCGGGCACTCTGACCATCTACTCGCGCCCCTCCATCGCCCAGTGCTGGCTGGTGCCAAGGCTGGCCGACTTCTCAAGACTGCATCCCCAGATCGAGCTGAACATTGTGACCGGCAACGAGAACATCAATCTGCACGGTTATGGCATCGATCTGACCCTCTACTTCGACGAGAAGGTACCGGAGCGGCTCGCCATCCACCATCTGATGGATGAGTACATAGTGCCAGTTTGCAGCCCCGAATATGCCATGCAACACAACCTGTTGGAGAATCCCGGCAACTTGCAGCACTGTCGGCTGCTGCACGATCGGCAGGCCTGGGGGTATGACTCCGATGGCGATGAGTGGGAGAGTTGGGCACGCCACCACGGAGTGAGCCTCGCAGAATGCCGGCTAAATATGGGCTTTGATCGCTCCGATCTCGCCATCATCGCCGCCATGAACCACGGGGGCATTGCCATGGGACGCAAGAATCTGGTGAGCAAGCGGTTGGCGCGCAACGAACTGGTGACCCCGTTTTCGGGTCGTGAGGTGAAGTGCGAGCAGCGTTACTACATTGCGACCCTGCCCAATCGCCAGTGTCCCAAGATCCAGGCGTTTATCGAGTGGGCGCAGCAGATGGCGCAAGAGACTGCATCGGCCTGATGGGGCCGGTTGCTGGAAAAACAAAACAGGGGTTATTGGGGGAGGGGATAAACAAGCGCCTTGCAGCGTGGTGCTGCAAGGCGAATAGTCGAAGGATCAGGTGGTTCTTTCCAGATGGTGCTGGTAAATCTGCTGCCACTTGTCCAGCTCGGTCTCATCCCCTTGCTGCTGCCAGAACTCGCAGATGGAGCTGGCAAGCTCGGATGCCATGGCGTGGTCGCCATCGCGGCGGCTCATCAGATATTGTCCAAGCCAGCTTTGGTACTGTTTCATTGCACGATCTCCTTATCAATTTGACGATTGATACTGCGGCTGCGACGGCTCCACACCCTGAACGGGCCCGGTCGCAGGCACCTTGCGCCTTGTCTGCGGATCTCCCTGTTTTTCGCCGTTATAAGTGTCAATTCAGACAGATAGCGGTCGAGAAAAGAGCGAAGGTGTCAAAAATTGGCCACTACCTTATCACAAAAAGATGTGAAGATCAGGTTTTGGGGTCAATTGGGTTATAAATCGGGCGAAAATTGAGCCGGATAGCGACAGAAGGGGCCAGAAAGCTTGTGCCCCTCTCTGGTCTGTTGCGGGCTGTATGGTTGGAAAATTACTGAGTGAGGCGGCGTGCCTGCCAGTAGCGGCTGTTCCAGTAGACATTGTCGAGCCGCGAGCGGATCACCCCCTTGCTGGTGGAGGCGTGGATAAACTCGCCGGCACCGGTGTAGACACCCACGTGATACTGCTGCCAGCCGGTCTTGAAGAAGACCAGATCGCCATGCTGCAGCCGGTAGCGATCGACGGGTTGGCCGATATTGGCCTGGGATTCGGTGGTTCTTGGCAGGTTGACCCCCAGCACCTGGTTGTAGGCGAGCTGGGTGAAGGCAGAGCAGTCGAGCCCGGCGCGGCTGGTGCCGCCCATCCGGTAGGGCACTCCTCGCCACTGCTGATAGAAGCCGTCGAAGGCGCTGCTCTGGCGCGGGGCTGGCGGCGGTTCAGGCGTACTGGAACAGGCGGCCAGCAGCAGGGTCAGCAGGATGAGCAGCAACGGACGGTACATCGGGGCACATTCTCCAGAACAAACGTGGCAAAACAGGTGCGACAGGACACGTTCGGCACGACAACTTTTCCATCATAAACAAGGTATTGGTCAGATACCTAGCTACATGTGACAAAAATGGTCGTTTTGTTGCAAAAAAACGCCAGCACGGTGGCTGGCGCTTGGGGTCTGGCGTCACAGGTCAGGAGGCGGGGCTGATAAGCGGCTTGAGCAGATCGGCCAGCTTGTAGAAGGTTTGCACCCGGGTGGTGCTGGGGCGCCACACCAGCCCGATCTCGCGGTAGGGGTGTTCGCCGGGCAGCGGGATGGCCACCAGATCGGAGTTGTCGAGAATACCGGCATCGATGGCCATCTGCGGCAGGAAGGTGGTGCCAAGACCTGCCTCCACCATCTGCACCAGGGTGTGCAGGCTGGTGGCGGCGAACGGGTTGATCTTGCTCTTGTCCCGCAGTCGGCAGGCGCTCACCGCATGCTCGGTCAGGCAGTGCTCCCGCTCCAGCAGGAAGATGCTCTGGTTGGGCAGCTCCTTGTAGTCGAACGGGGTGTGCAGACCGGCCGCCATGCTGGCGGGCATCACCATGTGGAAGGGGTCCTGACCGACCGTCTTGCAGTGAAAGCCGCCAATCTCGATGGGCAGGGCGAGGATCAGCAGATCGAGCTGCCCCTGCTCAAGTTGTTTGAGCAGATTGCTGGTGGTGTCTTCCCGCAGCAACAATTCGAGGTCAGGATAGGCCTTGCTGCACTCTTTGAGCAGCTTGCTCAGGAGGAAGGGGGCAATGGTGGGAATGCAGCCGAGCCGCACCGTGCCCTGCATCACCCCACCCTGATTGAGGCCAAGCTCCATCAGATCCCGCGCATCGGAGAGCAAATTGCGAGCTCGCTCGACGATTTCCATGCCGACCGGGGTCATAATGAAGCTCTTGTGGTCACGCTCCACCAGTTGCAGGTTCATCATGTCCTCCAGCGTCTGGATCCCGGTACTCAGGGTCGATTGACTGACATGACAGGCCTTGGCGGCGCGATTGAAGTTTTTGTGCTCGTCGAGAGCAACCAGATATTGCAGCTGTTTGAGGCTGGGCCAACGTTGCATAGAAAAACCCGATTAATGCTATCTATTTAATTTGATTTACTAATCTACCACCGGGTATATAGTTTGTCGCTTGAATTAGACGGACTTGGCTCTAGGTAGCCCAATCCTGACTGGATTGTTCACTTCACATAAAGAGGAATTGAATATGGTATTGGTAGGCCGTCCCGCACCCGATTTTACCGCTGCAGCTGTTCTGGGTAATGGTGAGATTGTTGACACTTTCACCCTGTCATCCCACATCAAAGGCAAAGCTGCCGTTGTCTTCTTCTATCCGCTCGATTTCACCTTCGTTTGCCCGTCCGAGCTGATTGCCTTCGACCACCGCTATGAAGAGTTCCAGAAACGTGGCGTGGAAGTGATCGGTGTTTCCATCGATTCCCAGTTCTCCCACAACGCATGGCGCAATACCAAAGTGGAAGATGGTGGTATCGGTCAGGTCAAGTACCCGCTGATCGCCGACGTCAAGCACGAAATCTGCAAAGCTTACGACGTTGAGCATCCGGAAGCCGGTGTTGCTTTCCGTGGCTCCTTCCTGATCGACAAGAACGGTGTTGTTCGTCACCAGGTTGTCAACGATCTGCCGCTGGGCCGTAACATCGACGAAATGCTGCGCATGGTCGACGCCCTGCAGTTCCACGAAGAGCACGGTGAAGTGTGCCCGGCTCAGTGGGAAAAAGGCAAAAAAGGTATGCAAGCCTCTCCGGACGGCGTTGCCAAGTACCTGTCCGAGAACGCTGACTCCCTGTAATAGAGTTAGCTCTCTGCTTGAAAAACCGGTGCCAAGGCACCGGTTTTTTTATATCTGCAATTCATTGCTCCGATGTTCATAGCGCAAGGTCATGCAGGTCTTGCTTATTGCCCATGGCACATCGGGCCGCTATCTGGCGCTGAAATTGTTTCACCTATGCAACGGATATCAAGATTTCCCATCTTAATTTGCAACAATATGAGTCCGGGAGGGGGCAGAAGCGTCGCCGGAATAGGCGCTAGTGAAGCGCCGTGTTGGCCCATATCAGCAAAAGGATGGCAGAGGTAATGTGCAAGCGGCATGGCTGGGAGAGTTGAGCGGTGCGCAGTGGGTTTGCCCGCAGAGAAATGCGAAGGATAAAAAAAGCGCGCCTTGGGCGCGCTTGTTTGCGGGAATCAGCGGCTATTCGTCAAAGACCCCGAAGTGCTCCTTGGCGAAGTTGACCCGCTGCTCCACGTTCATCTTGACCTGACCCAGCTTCTCGATGGTCTTGAGGTTGGGTACCAGACCGCGGCCGTTGGCGATTTGAATGGCCAGACCCGGGCGGGCGTTAAGCTCCAGCAGCATGGGGCCGCGGAACTTGTCGAGCACCATGTCGGTACCGATATAGCCCAGCCCCGACATCTCGTAGCAGGAGGCGGCCAGCGTCAGCAGGGTATCCCAGTGGGGCACCTTGAGCTCGTAGAGATCGAGGCCGGTATCCGGATGGTGGCGCAGCGGATTGCCAAACTGCACCGCCCGCAGGGCGCGGCCGGTACGCAGGCAGAGACCCACCCCCACAGCACCCTGGTGCAGGTTCGCCTTGCCATCGGAAGCAGAGGTGGAGAGACGCATCATCGCCATCACCGGGAAGCCCTTGAAGATGATCACACGGGCATCGGGCACCCCTTCAAACGAGTAGCCGTCGAACACGTCATCAAAGTTGATGAGGCCTTCGACCAGCGCCACGTCGGGCTTGCCGCCCAGCGAATAGAGCCCCGCCAGAATGTTGGAGACATGACGCTCCAGATCCTGACCGTTGCTGGCACTGCCGTTGGGTTTGTAGAAGAGGCCATCTTCCTGACGGAGGATCACCAGGATCCCCTTGCCGCCCGAGCCGCGCGCAGGCTTGATGCAGAAGCCCGGCCAATCCTTGACCAGCTCGGTAATGCGCCCCACGTCGTGCTGGGCGCGGATGGTGCCGATCAATTCCGGCACCGTTACGCCCGCATCCAGCGCGATACGCTTGGTCTGCAGCTTGTCATCCACCAGCGGATAGAGGCTGCGCGGATTGTAGCGGCTGATATAGGAGTGGTTGCGCTTGTTCATGCCGAGGATGCCTGCCTGCGACAGGCTCCACGGGGTGGTGTACTTTTCCCAGAACCACATCTGTTACTTGTCCTTACCCGGGGTGGCACCAGATTTCATCTCGTCCACCAGCGGCTTGAAGCGCTTGAGTTCGCTCAGCTTGTAGCCGGTGTAGTTACCCATCAACAGCACGGTCGCCATCAGCACCAGCTGCAGGCCGAGGAAGTTGAAGGTGAGGTGACGAATGAGCTCGTTATCCATGGCCAGATAGGCGATGACTGCCACCAGCAGGGAGCCGCCACCCTGGCGGAATACCTCTTTCGGGCCCTCTTCTTCCCACAGGATGGACATCCGTTCGATGGTCCAGGAGAGGATGATCATCGGGAAGAAGGTGATCTTCATGCCGTCGGTCAGCCCCAGCTTGAAGGCGAACGCCGAGAAGACCCCGATCAACGAGATAACCATGATGATGATGGCCGATATCCGCGCGACCAGCAGCAGGTTGAGCCGCGACAGGTAGGAGCGGATCACCAGACCGGTGCCGACGATAAGCAGGAAGCCCACCAGACCGGTGATCAGCTGGGTCTGGATAAAGGCGACCGCGATCAGCACCGGCATAAAGGTACCGGAGGTCTTGATCCCGACGATGACCCGCAGGAACACCACCATCAGTACGCCGATGGGGATCAGCAGCAAGCCCTTGAACAGGGTCTGCTCTTCCAGCGGCAGGCTGTGGATGGAGAAGTTCATCATCTCTGACTTTTCAAACTTCTGGGCCAGCGCCACGCTCACCGGTTGCTCCTGCTCGATCATCGAGAAGCTTACCTTGGAGTTGTGGCCGCCAGTCACATCCAGCAGTGAGCCGGAGTTGTACTCCCACAGCAGCAGGTTGCCAGGACGGCCCTGTTCGCCGGTCTGCGGGTTGAACAGCTTGTAGTCGGTCGGGCTGTTGAACACCTGCAGGTAATCGACCAGCTCCTGACGACGACGACCATCTTCCAGGCTCAGGGCGTGGACGACGCGGGCCGGTACGTCAGCATTGTTGAGCAGCTCGGCGATCAGGTTGGCGCGGCTCTTGTGCTTTTTCAGCAGCTCGGCGTTCTGCTCCTGCTTCTCGATCTCCTTGATGATCTCGCGAGTCAGGGTGTAGCCGTCGGCAGAGCGCTCCTGGGCGCGCTCCAGGATCTGCTTCATGGCGGTGGCGTAGGGCTCGCTCTCGATCTGCTTCTCGATGGCGGGCGGCTGCGGGTTGGCAGCCGGCTTGGCGTGGGCATCCGCCATCATGTCGACGCGGTAGTAGAGCTCCTGACGGCCGGAGGCGGTGCGGATCGACCACTCGGCGCGCGCATCGCCATCTTTCTCGACGAAGGAGAGGCCGTAGCCGGGGCTAGCGGCGTTTTCGTTCATCAGGGTAAAGCCGGGCTGGGTACCCGGAATGGCCAGGGAGGCGATCACCGGCTCACCGGTGGCTTCAAACTCCAGCTTGGCTTCGATAGACCAGATCTGGCGCTTTTCACCGGGCGTGAGCGGAACGTCCAACGCGATGTGGTGATAGATCGTCATCCCCAGGCCGACAATGTACAGCAGGGCTACCAGCAAATAGAACGGCTTACGGGAAACCATGGATTATTTCACATCCTTGAGCTTGGGTTTGGGTTGGATATATTCGCGGGCCACATCGACCACGGCGATATCTTTCAGGAATTCACGACCCAGCAGCACGGGGAAGGCCATGTCGCTACGATCTTTCAGGGTAAATTCGGCCTTCTCGGTCATGTCGCCGATGCGCACGGTCAGACGGACCACAGGACGGCGGTCGAGATCGTCGGCAGAGGCCTGACGTACCCGCACGTGGCGTACCAGCGGGGCTTCGATCTGGATCTTGTCGTCGGCGTCCTGATGGCTCAGCAGGAAGCGAACCCAGTTTTTGCCGTTGCGCTCGAAAATGGTGATCTCCTGAGCGCTGATGGAGGAGGTGGTCGCACCGGTATCGACCCGGGCCTGGAAGGCGTCATTGGCGGCATCCACCCAGATCCACTCCGCTTCACCCACCATCAGCTTGCCATCGATAGTGTGACCCTGATTGGGCACCGGACACTTCTCGGCAGGTACAGCCATCGGCTTGGGCGGCTCGGAGGGGAGGGCGGCGATCTTGTGATCTACTTGTTTGACGGACTCTTTCATATTGGTGACATCTGTATTGAGCTGAACCAACAGGTGCTGTTGCTGCACATACTGCTTCTGTTGCTGCTCCATGGATGTTTGCAGGCGCTGCTCGCTCTGGCTCAGCTCGCTACGCAACTCGGCCAGTGTCAGTGCAGGAACCTGGGGCGCTTTTTCCATATTGACACACCCGCCGAGACTGAGCAGGGAGAGCAGGGTCATTCCTTTTAATTTGCTTTTCATGTCATTCATTTAACTGTGCTTCCTGGAATTGGGTCAGTGTAACTTCCACAGCCGCCATCGGCTAGTCTTTGGCCTTTTTGGCAATCAGTACGGCACGTTTCGGTGCCGGATGTCCTTCTACCGTGAGTGCCGGATTGTCTGGGTCCAGATAATCACTCAGGGATTCATTAATCATCCAGTCGGTACGACGCTGTTCGTCCGTGCTGGTCATATTTTCATCGACAATCCGCACATCGCAGAAGCCACAGCGCTCGACCCACAGCTTGAGGGCGGCGCTGGATGGAATAAACCAGACGTTGCGCATCTTGCCGTAGCGGTCGGTGGGCATCAGCACATCATTGACACCGCCGTCAATCACCAGCGTCTCCAGCACCAGCTCGCCATCGTCCTTGAGCTGGTTGCGCAGCTGCTCGATGTGCTCGATGGGGGATTTGCGGTGATAGAGCACCCCCATGGAGAAGACGGTGTCAAACGCCCGCAGCTCAGGCAGCTCCTGAATTCCGAGTGGCAGCAGGTGGGCACGCTGGTCGTTGCCGGCGAAGTGGCGAATCGCCTCGAACTGGCAGAGGAACAGCGGGCTCGGATCGATGCCGACCGCGAGCTTGGCCCCTTCACCCACCATGCGCCAGAGGTGATAGCCGCTGCCGCAGCCCACATCCAGCACGTAGCGGCCTTCAAGCGGGCTGATATGGGGTAAGACCCGATCCCACTTCCAGTCGGAGCGCCACTCGGTGTCGATGTGGATGCCGTGCACGGTGAACGGCCCCTTGCGCCAAGGCATGAAGTGGCGCAGCAGGCTCTCCACCTTCTTGCGCTCCCCTTCGCCCAGGCTCTCGGCCGAGCCGATTTCGACCCGGCTTTTCAGCTCGACGTGGTCGGGGGCGACGGCCGGCAGCTTGTTGAGGGCGCGGTTCCAGCGCGGCAGATCGCCGTGCTGGTTGTCGTGTTGCCAGGCGTGCAGCTGGGCGGGCAGGGTATGCAGCCAGTGGCTCAGCCGGTTCTTGGCGATCAGTTGATAGAAGTTGGCAAAGTCGATCATGGCTGGGTGTCGCTGGATTTGATGGCAATCATGGAGCCGAAGTTGAAACACTGGAACCAGAGATCCTGATGGACGAAACCGGCGTCGCGCAGGCGCGCCTGATGCACCGGCAAGCTGTCGGTGCGCATCACGTTCTCGAGGGCGGTGCGCTTCTGGCTGATCTCCAGCTCGCTATAACCGTTGGCGCGCTTGAAGTCGAGGTGCAGATCGATGAGCAGTTCGTTGACCGGCTCATCCTCGAAACGGAACTTCTCGCTCAGGATCAGGATCCCGCCCGGGCGCAGCCCATCGTGAATGCGCTGGATCAGGGCAGCCCGCTTCTCGGGCTCGACAAACTGCAGGGTGAAGTTGAGCACCACGACGGAGGCGTTCTCAATCTCGATGTCGCAGATATCCGCCTCCACCAGCTCCACCGGCACCTCGGATTTGAAACCGGAGAGGTGGGCACGGGCGCGCTCGATCATGGGGTGGGAGAGATCCACCGCCGTGATGCGGCAACCGGGCTGGCTGATATGGCGGCGCATCGCCTGAGTGGCGGCGCCCAGCGAACAGCCGAGGTCATAGAGTCGACTCTCGGGTTGGGCGTAGCGGGCGGCCATCATGCCGATGGCAGAGATGATGTTGCTGTAACCCGGCACCGAGCGCTGGATCATGTCGGGAAAGACATCGACGACCTGTTCGTCAAAGCAGAAATCACCCAAACGGGCGATGGGGGCGGCAAATATTTGATCTTTGGTATGCATGCTGGCGCAACCTGACAGCCGGCATATCGGCCGACTGCTTTGTTCAATTGAATCGTTGGGTGGCACCCGTCTGGGGGTGGCTCATCACCTGTTTACGAACGGGGTGGCCGGTCATGAGCTCCTGGTGACCGGTCCTGTTCGTAGGGGTCATCTCCGGACCCTTATCCGGAGCCGAGTCATTTGTTACCACTGATTAACAGTAACGGTGACAGGGCTCCTTGCATGGGGCGCTAGTGTAGAGGATTGACGGCCATTTGTCTTGACGCCGGGCCCCGCCAAACCACAAAAATCGCCCTTTTTTTACTGCGTTTTCGGGGCTCTGCGAGGGTTGCTTGTGCCACTGGTTAAAAGGGCAGCACTCCCTGCCGCGCGCGATCGTTTTCCCCCGGCCAGGGGGCCATCTCTTGCCCCAGCATACGGCTTACCTGACGGGCCAGTTCGGGGGCTTGGGCGTTGTCGGCGGTGTGGATGTAGAGGTAAAGATCCTTCCCCTCGGCCAGCCATTGGCGCCAATGGGGTATCCAGCTGGGCAGGAAGGGGTGGTTGGCCGCCGGATCCGGCAGGCCAATCAGGCGCACCATGGGGGCGTTGGCGGTGGCCAGCAGATGCACCGGCAGGCGCGGCTTTTTACCCTGGGCATCAATCAGGGCCGTTGTAGTGGCTGGTACCGAGAAGAGCGGGCGACTGTCGAGCATCACCCGGTTGACCCCTTGTTCCATCAGCAGCCGGTTCAATGCCCGTTCGGCCTCCCCCTTGGCGAAGAAGTCGGGATGGCGCACCTCGAGGGCGTAGCGAAACTCCGGCGGCAACCGTTCGATAAAGGCCGCAAGCCGGGGCAGCCCTTCCGGGCCGAAGCGGGCAGGCAGTTGCAGGGTGAGCTGTCCCAGCTTGTCGTGCAGCGGGGCGAGCAGGCGGATAAAGTCGGCAACCTGTTTCTCTGCGCTCACCAGATCGCTCTGGTGGCTGATGGTTTGTGGAAACTTGAAGTTGAAGCGAAAGTGATCAGGCACCGCATCGGCCCAGCGCTGCACCGTATCTGGGGTCGGCAGGGCGTAGAAAGTGGTGTTGCCCTCCACCGAGTTGAAGACGGTCGCGTAGTGGGCGAGGTGCTCGGCGGGCTTGGCGCCCAGACCCAGCAGCTGGCCTGGCCAGGCGGGGTGGGACCACTGCGGCAGGCCCAAATAGAGGCTCATGGCGACGTCTCTCTCTGCTCTTGGTGAATTCGGGCCCCTTTTTTTGCCACTTTTTGCCATCCAGAGCAAAAAACTGGTGAAAGGAGGCTGCTGGCCATTTTACCCAAAAGGGGGTTTTCCTCTATAATGCCAGCCCTTTTGTTTTTCAATTTCTTGTGACCCATGCCTATCTACGAATATCGTTGCGACGTCTGTGGCCATGAATTGGCAAAACTGCAAAAGCTTTCCGATGCCCCCCTGACCGACTGTCCGGCCTGTAGCAAGCCGAATCTGGTCAAGCTGATATCGGCGGCAGGCTTCCGGCTCAAGGGAACCGGATGGTACGAGACTGATTTCAAACCGGGTAAGAAAAAGAATCTGGCCAGCTGTGAGACAGACGGTGCTTGCCAGTCGTGCCCGGCGGCCCAAGGTTAACCGTCTCTCTACAATTTCGAAGGAAGAAGTCCATGCGCTCTATCTATTGCGGACAGGTCAATGAGGCCCATGCCGGGCAGACCATTACATTGTGCGGTTGGGTCCATCGTCGTCGTGATCTCGGCGGTCTGATCTTTATCGACATGCGCGATCGCGAAGGGATCGTGCAGGTGTTCTTCGATCCGGACAAACCGGAAGCGTTCGCCCTGGCCTCCGAGCTGCGCGGCGAGTTCTGCATCCAGGTGACAGGTGTAGTGCGCACCCGTCCCGAGTCCCAGCGCAACAGCGACATGGCCACCGGTGCCATCGAAGTGTTCGCTCATGAGCTCAACATCATCAACCGTGCCGAGCCGCTGCCGCTGGACTTCAACCAGGTCAACAGCGAAGAGATCAGCCTCAAGTATCGCTACCTGGATCTGCGTCGTCCCGAGATGGCCAAGTACCTGAAGACCCGCGCCAAGGCCAGCGCCTTCGTGCGCCGCTTCATGGACGAGCACGGCTTCCTCGATATCGAGACCCCGATGCTGACCAAGGCCACCCCGGAAGGTGCCCGTGACTATCTGGTACCGAGCCGCGTGCACAAGGGCAAGTTCTACGCTCTGCCGCAATCGCCCCAGCTGTTCAAGCAGCTGCTGATGATGTCCGGCTTCGACCGTTACTACCAGATCGTCAAGTGCTTCCGTGACGAAGACCTGCGTGCCGACCGCCAGCCGGAATTCACCCAGATCGACGTGGAGACCTCCTTCATGACCGCACCGCAGGTGCGTGAAGTGATGGAAGAGATGATCCGCAAGCTGTGGCTGCACATCCTGAACGTGGATCTGGGCGACTTCCCGATCATGACCTTCGACGAAGCCATGCGTCGCTACGGCTCTGACAAGCCGGATCTGCGTCTGCCGATGGAGCTGGTCGATGTGGCCGATCTGCTGACCGCTGTCGAGTTCGCCGTGTTCGCCGGCCCCGCCAACGATCCGAAAGGCCGCGTGGCTGCCCTGAAAGTGCCGGGCGGTGCCGAGCTCTCTCGCAAGCAGATCGACGAATACACCAAGTTTGTCGGCATCTACGGTGCCAAGGGCCTGGCCTGGATGAAGGTCAACGAAGCGGCCAACGGTATCGAAGGCGTGCAGTCTCCGGTTGCCAAGTTCCTCTCTGACTCCATCGTGCGCGAGATCCTGACCCGTACCGGCGCGGCCGACGGCGACATCATCTTCTTCGGTGCCGACTCCAAGAAAGTGGTCTGCGATGCCATGGGCGCCCTGCGTCTGAAAGTGGGCCGTGATCTGGGTCTGCTGGAGAACAGCTGGAAGCCGCTGTGGGTTATCGACTTCCCGATGTTCGAGGAAGATGGCGAAGGCGGTCTGGCTGCCATGCACCACCCCTTCACCGCGCCGAGCGGCCTGAGCCCGGAGCAGCTGAAAGCCAACCCCCTGGGTGCTTACGCCAACGCCTACGACATGGTGATCAACGGTTACGAAGTGGGCGGCGGCTCTGTCCGTATCCACAACAGCGAGATGCAGTCCACCGTGTTCGACATCCTGGGGATCACCCCGGCCGAGCAGCGCCTGAAGTTCGGCTTCCTGCTGGATGCGCTGAAGTACGGTACCCCGCCGCACGCCGGTCTGGCCTTCGGTCTGGACCGTCTCAGTATGCTGCTGACCGGCACTGAAAACATTCGGGACGTCATTGCCTTCCCGAAAACCACTGCGGCCGCCTGTCTGATGACCGACGCCCCCAGCCTTGCCAACGCCGCCCAACTGGGCGAGCTGGCGATTGCAACCACCGTCAAGGGTGATGAGTAAGCCCTTCCGGGCACCGGAGGTCGCGTAGCGGCCTCCCTGTTCCCCTTGCGTTAGCAATGACGTGTGTTACTGAAATTTCAAAAATATAACGGAGAGTCTCTATGGCAGGTCACAGTAAATGGGCCAACATCAAACACCGCAAGGCCGCTCAGGATGCCAAGCGTGGCAAGATCTTCACCAAGCTGATCCGCGAAATCACTACCTCCGCGCGTCTGGGTGATGCCGATCCGGCCAACAACCCGCGTCTGCGTGCTGCGGTGGCTGCCGCCCTGACCAACAACATGACCCGTGACACCATCAACCGTGCCATTCAGCGTGGCGCCGGTGGTGGCGATGGCGAGCAGCTCGAGACCATCGTATACGAAGGTTACGGCCCGGCCGGCTCTGCCGTCATGGTTGAGTGTCTGACTGACAACCGCAACCGTACCGTAGCCGAAGTGCGTCACGCCTTCAGCAAGTGCGGTGGCAACTTGGGTACCGACGGCTCCGTGGCTTACCTGTTCACCAAGAAGGGCGTACTGACCTTCGTGGGCGCCGATGAAGATGCCCTGATGGAAGCGGCTCTGGAAGCGGGGGCCGATGACGTGGTGACCGAAGAGGATGGCACCATCGAGGTGTACACCACCCCGAACGACTTCGGTACCGTGCTGGATGGTCTGGAAGCCGCTGGCTTCAAGGCCCAGAGCGCTGAAGTGACCATGATCCCCTCCACCGAAGCGGAGCTGGATGCCGAGACCGCGCCCAAGCTGATGCGCCTCATCGACATGCTGGAAGATCTGGACGACGTGCAGGAGGTTTACCACAACGGTTCCATCTCCGACGAAGTGGCAGCGACCCTGTAATCGCACCCCGCACTTCTTGCAAATGGCAGCCAGATGGCTGCCATTTTTTATTGTCGCAAAGGTGAAACAGACATTGCCTTGTTTATTTCATCAGTGAAACAGCCGGTAGCCAGTATTCATCTCCACGCCCGGCTATCACACTCCGGCAGGCTTTCCGAACTTCCCCTTTCCTATCCCGATTTCCATTCAGCCCTTATATCAGTGGCTTGCAGATACCCTCGTCAGGGCCAGTGTTGTTTGCCTGATGGAGAAGAGCTGCAGGGATTGTCGCGCATTTTGTACCGGCAGCCCAATCCCGAACCAGTGAGGCCTGTGGTATGGATGACCTGATGGATGAGAGGGGTAACGGGTTGTCAGGTCGGGGAGGGAGGGAGTGGGGGAGTGCAGGGTGGCACATATAAAAAAAGCCCGCGCATTGCGCGGGCTTTCTATTTCTACTCAGGCGAGATTACTTGGACTTCTTCTTGCCTTCGGCTTTGGCTTCAACCGGTGCAGCAGCTACCGGAGCGGCTTCGGTGAAGGGACGGCCGTAGTAGGAGTCCAGCAGAACCTGCTTCAGCTCGCTGATCAGCGGGTAGCGCGGGTTGGCGCCGGTGCACTGGTCATCGAAGGCTTCGATGGACAGCTGGTCAACCTTGGCCAGGAAGTCAGCCTCGGCAACGCCAGCTTCGCGGATGGAGGCCGGGATACCCAGAGTAGCCTTCAGCTCGTCCAGCCAGGTCAGCAGCTTCTCGATCTTGGCAGCGGTGCGGTCGCCGGCAGCAGTCAGACCCAGGTGGTCAGCGACTTCGGCGTAACGACGACGAGCCTGCGGACGGTCGTACTGGGAGAACGCAGTCTGCTTGGTCGGGTTGTCGTTCGCGTTGTAGCGGATGACGTTGCTGATCAGCAGGGCGTTGGCCAGACCGTGCGGAATGTGGAACTCGGCACCCAGTTTGTGAGCCATGGAGTGGCACACACCCAGGAAGGCGTTGGCGAACGCGATACCGGCGATGGTGGCAGCATTGTGCACCTTCTCACGAGCGATCGGGTCGTTGGCACCGTTCTGGTAGCTGGACGGCAGGTACTCTTTCAGCATTTTCAGGGCTTGCAGCGCCTGACCGTCGGAGTACTCGTTGGCCAGTACGGAAACATAGGCTTCCATGGCGTGAGTCACGGCATCGATACCACCGAAGGCACACAGGGACTTCGGCATACCCATGACCAGGTTGGCATCAACGATGGCCATGTTCGGGGTCAGCTCGTAGTCAGCCAGCGGATACTTCTGGCCAGAGACTTCATCGGTTACTACTGCAAACGGAGTCACTTCAGAGCCGGTACCGGAAGTGGTGGTGATACAGACCAGTTCGGCCTTCACGCCCATTTTCGGGAACTTGTAGATACGCTTGCGGATGTCCATGAAGCGCATGGCCAGATCTTCGAACGCAGTGTTCGGGTGCTCGTACATCACCCACATGATCTTGGCAGCATCCATCGGTGAACCACCGCCCAGTGCCAGGATAACGTCCGGTTTGAAGGAGTTGGCCATCTCGGCACCCTTGCGAACCACAGCCAGGGTCGGGTCAGCTTCTACTTCGTAGAACACTTCCACTTCCATATTCTGTGCTTTCAGCAGGCTGACCAGCTCATCGGCGTAGCCGTTGTTGAACAGGAAGCGGTCGGTCACGACCATGGCACGCTTTTTACCTTCCAGGTCGCTCAGAGCGATCGGCAGGGAACCACGACGGAAGTAGATGGATTTTGGAAGTTTGTGCCACAGCATGTTTTCTGCCCGTTTTGCGACTGTCTTCTTGTTGATCAGGTGCTTCGGACCCACGTTTTCGGAGATGGAGTTACCACTCCAGGAGCCGCAACCCAGGGTCAGGGACGGTGCCATTGCGAAGTTGTACAGGTCACCGATACCGCCTTGGGTAGACGGAGTGTTGATCAGAATACGCGCGGTCTTCATCTTGTCGCCGAAGTACTTGATGCGGTCAGCGTTGCGGTCCTGGTCGGTGTACAGACCTGAGGTGTGGCCGATACCACCGATGTTGACCATGTCACAGGCCATATCAACGGCGTTTTCGAAGCTGCTTGCACGGAACATACCGAGCAGCGGGGACAATTTCTCGTGAGCAAACTCGTCTTCTGCACACAGCTTGACGCCTTCACCGATCAGGATCTTGGTATCAGCCGGTACAGTCACACCTGCCATCTCGGCAATCTTGGTAGCCGGCTGGCCAACGATGTTGGCGTTCAGGGCACCGTTGATCAGGATGACTTTACGAACCTTGTCAGCATCTTCTTTGGAGAGTACGTGACCCTTGTGGGATGCAAAGCGCTCTTTAACCTGGTCGTAGATGGCATCAACAACGATGACTGCCTGCTCGGAAGCACAGACCACGCCGTTATCGAAAGTCTTGGACATCAGGATGGAGGCAACGGCACGCTTCACGTCGGCGGTTTCGTCGATAACGATAGGCACGTTACCGGCACCTACACCGATAGCAGGCTTACCGGAAGAGTAGGCTGCTTTCACCATGCCCGGGCCACCGGTGGCCAGGATCAGGTTGATGTCGTCGTGTTTCATCAGGGCGTTGGAGAGCTCAACAGACGGTTGGTCGATCCAGCCGATGATGTCTTTCGGCGCACCAGCGGCAACAGCTGCATCCAGTACCAGCTTGGCAGCGGTATTGGTGGAGTTCTTGGCACGGGGGTGCGGGGAGAAGATGATGGCGTTGCGGGTCTTGAGCGCGATCATTGATTTGAAGATCGCAGTGGAGGTCGGGTTGGTGGTCGGAACGATACCACAAATGATACCTACCGGCTCGGCGATGGTGATGGTACCCATCTGATCATCTTCGCTCAGAATGCCGCAGGTCTTCTCGTCTTTGTACTTGTTGTAGATGTATTCGGAGGCGAAGTGGTTCTTGATAACCTTGTCTTCGATGATACCCATACCGGATTCTTCCACGGCCATCTGGGCCAGGGGGATACGGGCGTTGTTGGCGGCCAGGGCGGCGGCACGGAAGATCTTGTCTACCTGCTCTTGAGAGAAGCTGGCGAATTCACGCTGTGCTTCCTTAACGCGGGCGACCAGTGCATCCAGTTCAGCCAAATTGGTTACTGCCATGTTTATCTCCTGATTATTTGAAAACTGTTTAGTAAGACGTTGGCAATGCCCGGCAATTATAGTCGCCCTGTCAAGGCGGTATCGTTGCAACAGCTTTTTCACATGCCTTACTAAATCGCTTTCTGAGTCGATTATAGAGCGGGGCTGACTCAGAAAAACTTGATCTGGATCATGTGTAACAAAAGAACAAAAGAAATTTTATTTCATGATCCATGTTTGATGGATGTTATCGGAATGTGCATCCTGAAGGAAGCAAAGAGGATTGTAAATAGACGGTAATAATCGCTTTGTATCAAATGGTTAAATAAACTTTAGCCAGCTTGCCGGAGGTGAAACAGGCGCTTCAGGTTATAAAACATGAATGTTGTGGTTACGAAGTCGCCATTCAACCTCTCCTGAAACCCCATTTGTTACGAAATTGCATGTTGTTTTAATCCATGACTAATCCAATTGATGGCTGTGACAGCGATCTTTGGGGCATGGCTGCTGGCCGTTCTATGCCATCTTTGCCATCGCAGCCAAGACGATAAGCCAGGATATGGGCGCATAGACAAGTGTTGGGTGGCAATCGAGCCCTTTTGCGCAAGTTGGCACCGGTTTATGCCACGTTGCGACCATGCATTAGCGAAACTAACTAAAAAACCCTGTAAATGGTGAGATTATTTGATTGGTGCCCGCTCTGGGGATGATGTAAATTTACGCGCGAAATTAATGGACTGGCCCGATGGGCCCTGCACACGTTTGGAAGGCGCCTATGGCAGCAATTGACGTCTCTTTATATCTGAAGTTTTTTGTCGGTTTGTTCGCAATCATCAACCCCTTGGGTCTGCTGCCAGTTTTTGTCAGCCTGACCAGCCACTACACCCAGGCTGAACGGATGAAAACCAACACCACCGCCAATATCGCGGTGATGATCATCCTGCTGGTCTCCATGTATATGGGACAGCTGATCCTCGACGGTTTCGGCATCTCGCTGGCATCGTTCCGTATCGCTGGTGGCTCGCTGATTACCCTGATCGCCTGGTCGATGCTGCAGGGCAAGCTGGGCGAGGTGAAGCACAACAAACAGGAGAAGGGCGAACTGGCAGTGCGTGAATCGATCGCCGTGGTTCCGCTGGCACTGCCATTGATGGCAGGCCCGGGCGCCATCTCCTCGGTCATCGTCTATGCCAGCCAGAGCCACTGGCAGCAGCTGCTCGGCATGTCGGTTGTTGTCGTGGTCTTCTCCTTCTGCTCCTGGCTAATCTTCCGCGCCGCCCCGCTGCTGTTCAAAATCATGGGCAATACCGGTATCAACGTGGTGACCCGTATCATGGGTCTTATCATGATGTCGCTCGGTATCGAGATCATGGTGGCGGGTATCAAGGGTGTCTTCCCCAGCCTGATGTGAGCCAGGTCTGTTTTATGAAAGCCGGTCCTCGTGACCGGCTTTTTATTGGTTGCTTTTTGGTCACCGTTTTTTAGAATCGGACGCTTGTTTAAAAAATGAACATGCCGTTGGCATTTTCATTCTGAAAAACAGGCTGGCAGCTGGTTTTTTGACCGGAAAGTAATGATTGTCCTGACAATATCTATTGCAATATCGGAATTGGCAGGGAATTATGCTGGGAGCGGGGTCAATGCCCGCCACTTAAATGAACGCATGGAATGTTCTTGTTGGAGTATGGAAATGACTCATAAAAAAACAATTATTAACACATTGCTGATGGCTGCACTGTTTGGTGGCATCAATATGGCACAAGCTGCCGATGTCCCGGCGGGAACCAAGCTGGCTGATGTTCAGCAGCTGGTAAAAGGCAACGGCTCCGAGCCCGCGACCCTTGACCCGCACAAGACCGAAGGAACGGTCGAATCCAATATCCTGCGCGACCTGTTTGAAGGTCTCGTTGCCTCCGGTCCCAAAGGCGAGATCCTGCCTGCGGTAGCCGAATCCTGGGAAACCAAGGACAACAAACACTACATCTTCCATCTGCGTAAAGATGCCAAGTGGTCCAACGGTGATCCGGTCACTGCCCACGACTTCGAATTTGCCTTCAAACGCGCAGTCGATCCGAAAACCGCCTCTCCTTACTCCTGGTATCTGGAGATCCCGACCATCATCAACGCCTCCGAGATCATTGCCGGCAAGAAACCTGCCGACACTCTGGGCGTGAAAGCGGTGGACGACTACACCTTCGAGGTGCAGCTCGAGAAAGCCATTCCTTACTTTGTCAGCATGCTCTCCCACACCACCACCTACCCGGTACCCAAGAAGGTGATCGAGAAGTTTGGTGACAAGTGGACCCAGCCCGGCAACATGGTATCCAACGGTGCCTATCAGCTGAAAGATTGGGTCGTGAACGAGCGGGTTGATGTAGTGCGCAACCCCAACTACTGGAACAACGCCAAGACTGTGATCGAGAAGGTGACTTACCTGCCGATCCAGTCCACCAACTCCGATCTGAACCGCTATCTGGCCGGCGAAGTGGACATGACTTACCAGATGCCCATCGAGCGCTTCAAGCAGATGAAGAAAGAGAAGCCGGATGAGCTGAAGGTGACTGGCTACGTTGGTACTTACTACTACCAGTACAACGTCAAGAAGAAGCCGTTTGATGACGTACGTGTGCGTACTGCGCTCTCCTATGCCATCGATCGTAACGTGATTGCCGACAAGGTGATGGGTCAGGGCCAGACTCCGGGTTACACCCTGGTGCCGGACTTTGTGGATGGCTTCAAGCCGGTGGCTCCGGAATGGTCGAAGATGACCCAGGCCGAGCGCGATGCCAAGGCCAAAGAGCTGCTGAAAGAGGCCGGTTTCGATGCCAGCAAGCCGCTGAAGTTCGAGCTGCTCTACAACACCGACGACAACCACAAGAAAGTAGCGGTCGCCGTTGCCTCTATGTGGAAGAAGCTGGGCGTGCAGGTGAGCCTTGTCAACCAGGAGTGGAAAACTTATCTGGAGACCAAGAAGCAGGGTCAGTTTGATGTGGGTCGTGCCGGCTGGATTGCCGACTACAACGAGGCCTCTTCCATGCTGGATCTGATGCAGACCACCCACGGCAACAACGACGGCAAGTACTCCAATCCGGAGTTTGACAAGCTGATGGACTCCTCTCGCGATCAGGTTGATGTGGCTGCCCGCAACAAGCTCTATGTTCAGGCCGAAGAGATCCTGGCCAAGGACATGCCGATTGCCCCCATCTACCAGTACGTGACTGCCCGTATGGTGAAACCCTATGTAGGCGGCTACCCGGCCAACCCGCTGGATAACCTCTACAGCAAAGACATGTACATCATCGCTCACTGATTTTCGTTACAAGTCGCATAACAAGCAGGCCCGCCGGACGGCGGGCCTTTATTACAACCGCGACCCTTTGGAAGCAGTACAGGACAGGAATTGTCTATGTTGAAATTCATTTTTAAACGTCTACTGGAAGCGATCCCGACTCTGCTGGTCTTGATCACCGTCTCCTTCTTCATGATGCGTTTCGCCCCGGGTAACCCCTTTAGCAGCGAGCGCTCGCTCCCCCCCGAAGTAATGGCCAACATCGAAGCCAAATATGGCCTCGACAAGCCGATCGGGATGCAATATCTCACCTATCTGGGCAACCTTGTGCAGGGCGATCTCGGTCCCTCCTTCAAGTACAAGGACTTTACCGTCAACGATCTGGTTAGCCAGGCGCTGCCGGTTTCCGCCAAGATCGGTACCTTCGCCTTTATCTTTGCCGTAACGCTGGGGGTCACTTTCGGCACCATAGCGGCGCTGAAACAGAACTCGATCATCGACTATTTGTTGATGTCGTCGGCCATGGCCGGGGTGGTGATCCCGGGCTTTGTGCTGGCGCCCTTGCTGGTGCTTATCTTCAGTATCCATCTTGGCTGGTTGCCGGCCGGTGGCTGGCAGGGTGGTGGCGTGCAGTTTATGGTGCTGCCGGTGTTTGGCATGATGATGTACTACATCTCCGCCATCTCGCGGATCATGCGCGGCAGCATGATCGAGACCATGAACTCCAACTTCATCCGCACCGCCCGAGCCAAGGGGCTGCCGCTGCGCCATATCATCCTGAAGCACGCGCTGCGTCCGGCCATGCTGCCGGTGGTCTCCTATCTTGGCCCGGCTTTTGTCGGCATCATCACCGGCTCCGTGGTGATCGAAACCATCTTCGGTCTGCCGGGGATCGGTCAGCTGTTCGTCAACGGTGCCCTTAACCGTGATTACTCCATGGTGCTCGGCCTGACCATTCTGGTCGGCGCCCTCACCATCACCTTTAACGCAGTGGTCGATATTCTCTACGCCTTTATCGATCCCAAGATCCGTTACTAATTCGGGAGTGCATCATGGTTGTTTCAACAGAAAAACGCGAAGCCGTCGAGGCGTTCGCGCAAAAAGTGGAAGTGGTGGAGGGGCGCTCCCTGTGGAAGGATGCCCGTCGCCGTTTCCTGCGCAACAAGGCGGCGCTCACCAGCCTGATCATCCTGACCATCATCGGTCTGGCGGTTATTGTCGGGCCGCACCTCTCCCAGTACACCTTTGACGATCCCGACTGGGGTGCCATGCAGAGTGCGCCGGACATCGAAGCGGGTCACTACTTCGGTACCGACAGTCTGGGCCGCGATCTCTTTGTGCGCACCCTCTTGGGTGGCCGCATCTCCCTGATGGTCGGCATCATGGGGGCCATGGTGGCCGTTATTATCGGCACCCTCTATGGCGCCGCCTCCGGTTTTATCGGCGGTCGGGTCGACAGCCTGATGATGCGGGTACTGGAGATCCTCAACGCCTTCCCCTTCATGTTCTTCGTCATCATGCTGGTCACCTTCTTTGGCCGAAATCTGGCACTCATCTTTATCGCCATCGGGGCGGTGAGCTGGCTCGACATGGCGCGGATTGTCCGTGGCCAGACCCTGAGCCTCAAGAGCAAGGAGTTCATCGAGGCGGCCCACGTCTGCGGCGTCTCCAAGTGGAAGATCATCACCCGTCACATCGTACCCAACGTGCTGGGGATCGTGGCGGTCTACGCCACCCTGCTGGTGCCCGGGATGATCATGTTCGAATCCTTCCTGAGCTTCCTTGGCCTGGGCGTGCAAGAGCCCATGACCAGCTGGGGAGCTCTGCTGGATGAAGGCTCCAAGTCGATGGAAGTGGCCATCTGGCAACTCCTGTTCCCCGCCGGTTTCATGGTGGTGACCCTGTTCTGTTTCAACTTCCTCGGGGATGGTCTGCGTGACGCCCTCGATCCGAAGGATCGCTAATCAAGGTGGCAAGTGGCTGCCGCAAGAGCGCGGCCACCCATCGCTGACAGCGAATCGGATCGACAGGAAAACGTCACGAAAGATCGATAAGGAGTTTTTATGAAATTACTGGATGTAAAAGATCTGCGGGTCGAGTTCAAGACCCCGGATGGCAATGTGGTGGCGGTCAACGACCTCAACTTTTCTCTCTCTGCCGGTGAAACCCTGGGGATCGTCGGCGAGTCCGGCTCCGGCAAATCCCAGACCGCGTTTGCCATCATGGGCTTGCTGGCCAAGAACGGCGTGATCACCGGTTCCGCCAAATTTCAGGGCGAAGAGATCCTCAACCTCCCCGAATCCAAGCTCAACAAGATCCGCTCCGAGAAGATCGCCATGATCTTCCAGGACCCCATGACCTCGCTTAACCCCTACATGAAGGTGCAGGATCAGCTGATGGAAGTGCTGATGCTGCACAAGGGGATGAACAAGGCGGCGGCGTTCGAGGAGTCAGTGCGGATGCTGGATGCGGTGAAGATCCCCGAAGCGCGCAAGCGGATGGGAATGTACCCCCACGAGTTCTCCGGCGGCATGCGCCAGCGGGTGATGATCGCCATGGCACTGCTCTGCCGGCCGCAACTGCTGATAGCCGATGAGCCGACCACTGCGCTCGATGTGACCGTACAGGCCCAGATCATGACCCTGATGAACGAGCTCAAGCGCGAGTTCAACACCGCCATCATCATGATCACCCATGACCTTGGCGTGGTCGCCGGTATCTGCAACAAGGTGCTGGTGATGTACGCCGGTCGTACCATGGAGTACGGCAAGGTGGACGATATCTTCTATCGCCCGAGCCACCCCTATACCGAAGGTTTGCTGCGCGCCATTCCCCGTCTCGATACCGAAGGGGAAGTGCTGCCCACCATCCCGGGCAATCCGCCCAACCTGCTGCGTCTGCCCACCGGCTGCCCCTTCCAGGAGCGTTGCCACCGGGTGAGCGAGATTTGCGGCCAGCAGTCGCCAATCCTGACGCCGTTCAATGACGGCCGGGAGCGCGCCTGCCACTGGGTATCGGATGCCATGAACAAGGGGGCCAACTAAATGGGTGCCGAGAAGAAATTGCTGTTGGAAGTGTCTGACCTCAAGGTGCACTTCAGTATCAAGAGTGGCAAGGCCTGGCCATGGGCCAAGCCATCCGATTTGAAAGCGGTCGATGGTGTTACCCTGCGCCTCTACGAAGGAGAAACCCTCGGGGTGGTGGGTGAGTCCGGTTGCGGCAAGTCCACCTTTGCCCGCGCCATCATCGGTCTGGTGCCGGCGACGGCGGGCAAGGTGGTGTGGCTGGGTGATGATCTTACCAAGCTCGACCAGAATGCCCTGCGCGAGAAGCGCAAAGAGATCCAGATGATTTTCCAGGATCCGCTGGCCTCCCTCAACCCGCGCATGACCATCGGCGACATCATTGCCGAGCCGCTCATCACCTTCTATCCCAACCTGCCACGGGAAGAGGTGAAGGAGAAGGTGAGGGCCATGATGAGCAAGGTGGGGCTCTTGCCCAACCTGGTCAACCGCTACCCGCATGAGTTCTCCGGCGGCCAGTGCCAGCGGATCGGTATCGCCCGGGCGCTGATCCTCGAGCCCAAGATGATCATCTGCGATGAGCCGGTGTCGGCGCTCGACGTCTCTATCCAGGCGCAGGTGGTCAATCTGCTCAAATCCCTGCAAAAGGAGATGGGGCTGTCGCTTATCTTCATCGCCCACGACCTGTCGGTGGTCAAACACATCTCCGATCGGGTGCTGGTGATGTATCTGGGCAACGCCGTTGAGCTGGGGACCCGCAAGGAGATCTTCGCCAATCCGCTGCACCCCTACACCAAGGCGCTGATGTCTGCGGTGCCGATCCCGGATCCGGAGCTGGAGCGCAACAAGGTGATCCAGATCCTGGAAGGGGATTTGCCATCGCCGATGAATCCGCCGTCAGGCTGCGTGTTCCGCACCCGCTGTCCGGTGGCGGGCCCCGAGTGTGCCAAGACCCGCCCTGTGTTGGAGGGCAATTTCGATCACGCCGTCTCCTGCCTCAAGGTGGATCCGCTCTGATTGCGCCGGTCGCAACGGAAAAACGGGGCGCTCATAGAGCGCCCCGTTTTTTTGCTGTCAGAGTGAAGATGCCTCTTGGCGTTATCTTTTACCGCTGTTAATATCCGCGCAACAAGGGGAGTAACTTCTCGCCGGTTTGTCGTCATTACGGTGCACCCATTTCCTGCAGTGCACCCGGCAGCCGGGCAGTCGATGAAAATGGGCTGTAAGTGAGACCTTGCCGAGAGGCAAGGTGTATCTGCTCCAAACGCAAACCCACGCCTCTCGGTCGTGGGTTTTGTCGTTTTTGGGAGAAGTGAATATGGGTGAATGGTGGATGTGGACCGGTTTCTTCAGCATAGTGCTGGTCCTGTTATGGATAGACATACGCTTTGTCGGTGGTGGCAAATCCCATAAGGTGTCGCTCAAAGAGGCGGGCATCTGGTCCCTTATCTGGGTCAGCGTGGCGCTCTTGTTCAACCTGGCCATCTGGCTCTGGCTGGATCACAGCGCAGGCCGTGAAATTGCCAACCAGAAGGGGCTGGAGTTCCTCACCGGCTACCTCATCGAGAAGGCGCTGGCGGTGGACAACGTCTTCGTCTGGCTGATGCTGTTCGGCTACTTTGCCATTCCGGCCGAGCTTCAGCGCCGGGTGCTGCTGTACGGGGTACTGGGTGCCATCGTGATGCGGGCCGGTATGGTGTTTGCGGGTAGCTGGCTTATCGAGCAGTTCCACTGGATCCTCTACCTGTTCGGCGCCTTCCTGCTGCTAACCGGTGCCAAGATGCTGTGGGCGGCTGACAAGGAGCCCGATCTGGCCAACAACCCGCTGCTGGGCTGGATGCGCCGTCGCTTCAAGGTGACGGAGACGCTGGAGGGGGAGAACTTCTTCGTCTGGCGTGACGGTGTGCGCTATGCCACCCCGTTGCTGCTGATCCTGGTGCTGGTAGAGGTGAGCGACCTTATCTTTGCGGTAGACAGCATCCCGGCCATCTTCGCGGTGACCACGGATCCCTTTATCGTGCTGACCTCCAACATCTTCGCCATCATGGGTCTGCGTGCCATGTACTTCCTGCTGGCGGGCGTGGCCGAGCGTTTTGCCCTGCTCAAATACGGCTTGGCGCTGATCCTGATGTTTATCGGGGTCAAGATGCTGCTGCTGGATATCTTCAAGATCCCGACCGGCATCGCATTGGGCGTGGTCGCGCTGATCCTGCTGGCTTCCATGGGGCTGAGCCTCTGGGTGACCCGCAAGAAAACGGCATAATTGGCAAACAAGCAAAAGGGCTCCCTATGGAGCCCTTTTCATGGCGGAGATCTGCTTAGCGCTTGATCTTCTTGGGGTTGGTGTAGCCCCAGATGGTGTACATGTCCGCCAGCAGGGCGCCGTTGTACTCCTCCAGATCCGCCTGTTTCACCTCGGCATTTCCCTGACGGCCAAACAGCACCACCTCGTCACCGGGTTTCACCCCTTTCAGGTCGGTCACATCCACCATGATGGTGTTCATGGAGGTCTTGCCGACCACCGGCACCTTCTGGCCCTGGATCAGCACATAGGCCTTGTTGCTCAGGGAGCGGCGATAACCGTCGGAGTAACCGAGCGGCAGGTTGGCGAGCCAGGAGTCGCGCTTGAGGGTAAAGGTGCGGTCATAACCGACGGTGTTGCCAGCCGGGTAGTGGTTGACGGAGGCAACCTGGGTCTTGAACGCCATTACCCGCTTGTACTCGGTGTAGGAGGGGATGGAGTCACCGTAGAGCAGGCCGCCCGGGCGCACCATGTCAAAGTAGGCATCCGGCACTTCAAGTGTTGCGAAGGAGTTGGCGGCGTGGATGGTGATCTTGCTGCGATCCAGCTTGCCCGCTTCCAGCAGCCACTGGGAGTCCAGTTTGAACTGGGCCAGCCCCATCTTGACGTCCTCTTTCTCCTCCACCGGGAAGTGGGTCATGATGCCGACCGGGGTGATCCCCTTGAGCTTGAGCATGGCCAGCGCATCCTGCTTGGAGTCGGCCAGTCGCAGATCGATGCCGTTGCGGCTCATGCCGGCGGAGTTGAGGGCGATATGCACCGGAATGGTGGTGTGGTGGCGCTGGGCGATATCGGCGATGCCCTGAGCACTCACCAGACTGCCGATCAGCTCCTCCATCTTGTAGGGCAGGGCTTGCTCCACTTCGTCCGGGGTGGCGGCACGTACCCGCATCAGACGGCCGGTGAAGCCCTTCTCGCGGGCGACACGAGCTTCTTCATTGCTGGCGATGCCGATGCAGGGGATACCCGCTTTCACCACCGAGGGAACCAGCAGATCGATACCGTGGCCATAGGCATCTGCCTTCATGATGGCGCAGATCTTCGGTCCCTTGTCACCGAGGCGATCCTTGAGGGTCTGGATATTGTGCTCGAAGGCGCCGAGATCGACTTCCAGCCAGGCATTGCTGGCGGTCTGGACTTCGCCGTTGCGGTGATCGCTGGCTAGCGGCAGGTAGGGGGCTGCAACCGCTTGCCCGGCCAGCAGGCCGAGGATCAGGGTGGCCAGCAGTGTTTTCTTGTGCATGGTGGTTCCTTTTTGTTGTTCGCGTGAGGATAGTGTGGGTCGAGTTGGCCACATTGGCTGTAGCTCAACGTCAACTTGTTGTTATTATTATGATCTTTGTCACTCTCGGCAGACTTGGACAAGCGATTGAGTCTACCGCAGGCGTGGTTGTTCCGACACTTTTCAGGGGAAAAAAATGGTCAATCTGGAGTTGCGCCTGCCACCGCCACTGGTGTTTGTCTGCTGTGCCACCGCCATGTGGTGGGTCAGGGGAGAGACACCCCCCGGCATGGGGATGTGGGCCCTCATCGCCCTTCTGTTTGCTGCGGGAGCCATCATGGGCTTTGGCGCCCTGTTTCGCTTCAGGCATCACAAGACCACCGT
Organism: Aeromonas sp. SG16; assembly: GCF_024436135.1. Lineage (NCBI taxonomy): Bacteria > Pseudomonadati > Pseudomonadota > Gammaproteobacteria > Aeromonadales > Aeromonadaceae > Aeromonas > Aeromonas sp. SG16. The sequence continues at coordinate 1,454,187 of NZ_JANFNW010000001.1, read as the reverse complement.
CAGTCCCACCCGGCCTCATGAAACCCGTCATCTGGTTACCGGTGGCGTCTATCGCATCAGCCGCAATCCCATGTATCTGGGGCTGTTCTGCTGGCTGGCCGCCTGGGGCTGCTATCTCGGGGGAGTCTGGGTCTGGGCTGGCCCGGCACTGCTGGCGCTTTGGTTGACCCGTTTCCAGATCATGCCGGAGGAGCGGCTGCTCAGTGCCCGGTTCGGCGAAGAGTATGCTCGCTATTGCCAGCAGGTGCGGCGCTGGTGTTAAGGCGGTGAGCAGATTGAGGGGAGGGATTGCCGGCGCAGCGGAAGCGTTGCCGGCAGATAAACGGGGTTAGAAATGGTCGCCCTTCTCGTCCTTGGTTGGTTCGAGGCTCCAGCCGGTGGCATCGCTGCTGCTGGCGATCTGGCCCTTCTCCTTCCATAGCTTGATCTTGAGGCGCAGGTTGTTGGCCGAGTCGGCGTTCTTCACCGCCTCCTCCTCGTCGATCACACCCTCCACCACCAGATCGAACAGGGCGCTGTCGAAGGTGACCATGCCGAGGGCCTTGGATTTCTCCATCACCTCCTTGAGACCGCCAAACTCGCCGCGCTTGATCATGTCGCGGATGGTGTGGGTGCCCAGCATGATCTCCACTGCCGCCCGGCGTCCGCCATCGGTAGTCTTCACCAGCCGCTGGGAGACAAACGCCTTGAGGTTGTTGCCAAGGTCGTTGAGCAGCTGGGGGCGGCGCTCTTCCGGGAAGAAGTTGATGATGCGGTCCAGCGCCTGGTTGGCGTTGTTGGCGTGCAGGGTGGAGATGGCGAGGTGGCCGGTTTCGGAGAAGGCCAGCGCATGCTCCATGGTCTCGCGGTCGCGAATTTCCCCGATGAGGATCACGTCAGGCGCCTGACGCAGGGTGTTTTTCAGGGCGGCGTGGAAGCTGCGGGTATCCACCCCCACTTCCCGCTGGTTGATGATGCTCTTGCGGTGGCGATGAACAAACTCCACCGGATCTTCGATGGTGATGATGTGGCCGCCGCTATTGCGGTTGCGATGGTCGATAAGCGCCGCCAGCGAGGTCGATTTACCCGAGCCGGTACCGCCAACAAACAGCACCAGGCCGCGCTTCTCCATGATGGTATCGAGCAGCACGGGGGGGAGTTTCAGATCCTCGAAGCGGGGGATCTCGGTCTTGATGTTGCGCGCCACCAGCGACACTTCGTTGCGCTGCTTGAAGATGTTGATCCGGAAACGGCCGATCTGCGGCAGCGAGATGGCGAGGTTCATCTCCAGCTCCCGCTCGAACTGCTCCTTCTGCTCCTTGTCCATGATGGCCTCTGCAATGGCCGCCACATCGCCCGGGTTGAGCGGTGTCTCATTCAGGGGGCGCAGCACCCCGTTGAATTTGGCGCAGGGGGGGGCTCCGGTCGACAGATAGAGGTCGGAGCCATCCTGTTTGGCCAGGGTCTGTAACATGTCTCGCAATTCCATGGTTTTGCCTCGTCTATCAAGCAGATGCCATTACTTCGAATGTCATTGAGTGTACAGCCTCAGGCGCCGGTCAGTTTCTCGCGGAAGACAAAAAAGACGGCGCCCAGAATACAGAGTCCGGCCCACAGGTAGTCCCATTTCAGATCTTCTTTCAGATAGAAGATGGAGAAGGGGACGAACACGGTGAGGGTGATCACCTCCTGCAGGATCTTGAGCTGCCCCACGGAGAGCACGGTATGGCCGATGCGGTTGGCGGGCACCTGCAGCAGGTATTCGAACAGGGCGATGCCCCAGCTCACCAGGGCGGCGATGATCCAGGGTTTGTGATTCATGCTCTTGAGGTGGGCGTACCAGGCGAAGGTCATGAAGACGTTGCTGCACAGCAGCAGACCGATACTGGTGAAAATCGGGTTCATTGGGTTCTCCTCGCAAATTCGGCGCATTTTATCCCTGAACCGATAGTTTTCATACGCGGTGGGGCAGGGTATTTTTAAGCAATCAGGATGAGCCGTGCGAGGTTGGTGCGGAATGGGCAAGTTATACAGGATTGTGCTGTTACTGTTGTTTGCCGCGGGGTGGGTCAATGCGATGCCGACGCTGAAGGTCGCGACCGATGTCTGGCCCCCCTTTCGCATTTTGCAGTCAGATGGTCAGCTGCAGGGGATCGATATCGAGATCCTGCACCGGCTGGAGCAGGAGAGCGGCATCCGGCTGCAGGTGAAACGGATGCCCTGGGGGCGGGCGCTCAAGCAGATGCAGACCGGACAGGTCGATCTGATGATTGGGCTGGCTCATACCCCGGAGCGGGCACAATTTATCGATTACCTGCAACCGGCCTACTACCAGTGCTGGCCCGCCTTCTATGGCAAGCGGGAGCAGGTAGCCCGGCTCGATCAATACAGTCACCTGCTGGGAATCAAGGTGGGATTCGTGCTCAACTCCGCCTACTTTGAACCGTTCGACAGCGACATCCGGCTCGACAAGCACGGGGTCGCTACCGAGGATCAGCTGCTGCGCATGGTGCAGCGCGGCCACCTGCCGCTGATGATTGGCACCGACTGTCAGGTCGATTACGCCCTGAGCCGCGAACCGGCCCTTGCCCTGGCCAAAGCCCCTTACCGGCCAGCCCGTCCCATCACCCTGTATCTTGGGATGAGCAAACGCTCACCCTATCAGGATCTCAAGTCACCGCTGGCGCAGGCGCTGCAAACGCTGGTGGTAAACGGCGAGATCCAGCAAATCGCCAGACCCTATCAGCCTTGACCTCGGGTGGCACGGCGCTGTTATCATTCCCCCTCTCGATTCTCCTCCGCGGCCAGAGTGGCCAACCGGGGGAGAAACCCTCTTTCGTTGCGGGGAACCTGCTTGTATCTCTCACTTGTTGCGCGTCAGCAGCGCTGGCAGCGGCGCTGGCTGCTTGGCCTCTTGCTGCTGACCCTGCTGCTTTTTCTCTTCTCCCTCGCATGGGGTGAATTCGTGCTGCTGCCCTGGCAGCCGCTGGGGGAACTTGAGCAGCGCATTTTGCTGGAGCTGCGTCTGCCGCGCGCCCTGCTGGCGCTTTTGGCAGGGGCTGCACTGGCCTGTGGCGGCGCCGTGTTGCAGGTGATGCTGCACAACCCGGTGGCCGAACCCGGTCTGCTTGGCGTGTCTAGTGGAGCCGGACTGGCCGCCATGGTGGCGATGGCGGTGGCCAGGGCTCTCGGCGTCTATCTGCCCGGCTGGGGGCTGTCGCTGGCGGCCTTTGGTGGCGCCCTGCTGGTGACCATGCTGCTCATTCGGCTGGCGCGGCGCGCCCGGCTCGGCCATGCCAGATTGCTGCTGTTTGGCGTCGCCATCGGCATTCTCACCAATGCCGCCATGACCTGGCTGCTCTATTTCGCTGACGACAGCTCGCTGCGTGAGTTCATGTTCTGGATGATGGGCAGCCTCTCCTATGGCAGCCAGCAGCTTGGCTGGTGGTGGCTGCTGTTGCCGCTCACCCTGCTCTGGCTCTGCCGCCAGGGCAAGGTGCTGCAACAACTGTTGCTGGGGGAGACCCAGGCTCGCCTGATGGGGCTGGATGTGGACAAGATGCGGGTACGGCTGGTGCTGGCGGTCTGCCTGCTCACCGGACTGGCGGTATCCCTGTGCGGCGTCATCGGTTTTGTCGGGCTGGTGGTGCCCCATCTGCTGCGGCTCTGTGGCGGCAGCGATCAGCGCTTCCTGCTGCCCGCCTCGGCGCTCGGTGGCGGGGCCCTGCTGCTGGCCGCCGATCTGGTGGCTCGCTCCGCCTTGAATGCCGGCGAGCTGCCCATCGGCGTCATCACCGCCTCGGTCGGTGCGCCGCTCTTTATCTATCTGCTGCTGAGACAAGATGCCCATGCTGCCTCGTGATGCACTGCGCCCAAGCCTTCCCCTGCTGGCCGCGCAGGGGCTCACGGTCGCCGACCGGCTCGCCCCCCTCGATATCGTCTGGCAGGGCGGCCAGCTGGTGGCCCTGCTCGGCCCCAACGGCAGCGGCAAATCGACCCTGCTTGGCGCCCTGGCCGGCATCTTGCCAGCTGGCGGGAGTGTGCAGATCGGCGGCGAGCCGATCGCGGATCTGAGTTGGCCGGAGCTGGCGCAGCGGCGCGCCATGTTGCCCCAGCGCCAGCCCCAGCTGTTTCATATTCCGGTGTTTCAGGTGCTGAGTCTGGGGCTGGCCGAGACCGCCCCGGCCAGCAGGCAGAACGAGGCGATCACCGCCTTGTGTCAGGCGCTGGAGCTGGATGGCTTGCTGGCGAGGGATTTCAGCCGGTTGTCGGGAGGCGAGCAGCAGCGGGTGCTGATTGCCCGCACCCTGTTGCAGGTGTGGCCGAGCCTCAATCCGGCAGGCAAGGTGCTGCTGCTGGACGAGCCGCTGGCGGGGCTCGACCTGCATCATCAGCTTGCCCTATTGCGGCTGCTGAAAACCTTGGCCGGGCAGGGGTTGCTGGTGGTACTCGCCATCCACGATATCAATCTGGCCATCGACTGGGCCGATCGCATTCTCTGCCTGCAACAGGGCACCGTGGTGCGTGAGGGGGGCGTCGAGCTGGTGGATGAGGCGCTGCTGGAGCAGGTGTTCCAGATCCGCACCGACCGCATCGAAGCGGCAGGGCGGGTCTGGTTTATGCCCACGCTGTGAGTGACGGAGGTGCCGACAAGGGTGCCTCTGCGCCATGTGTTCTCTGTTTGCCTGTATTGTCCTGTCGCCGGGGCTCCCAGCTTCACGATTTCCCACCTTGTGCCGGTTGCCAATTTATCCCCTTGATCGGAAGTTGCTCTCTGCCTGGTTGCCGCGACCAATCGTTAGCAGTCTGCGTGGTCAATCGCTCGGTATAAGTAAAAGTTTGGTCATGTAGGGAAAATCCATAAATTAAATTTATGCTCATCGTATTGGCTGTGAGTCGGCCTTTTGCAGGCGGTGACGGGCCCTGTGAGCGGGTTGCCCGATCTGACCAGAGGGATTGCGCGCACGGATAAGGGTGGCCAGGCAAAAAAGAAGGGCCGGATATCACGGATATCCGGCCCTTTGTGTATCTCGGGTAACGCGGGTCAGCGCGCCAGCTTGCTCAGGCGTACCTGCGCCGCTTCTGCCAGCATGGTCAGCAAGGTTTCGGTGTCGCTCCATGCAAGATAGACAGGCATCGGTGATGCTCTGGCCAAAGCGTGATACCGCAGCTGTTACCGCAGTTTTGCTTTGTTCAACCGAACCTGCGCAGCCTCGGCCAGCATGGTCAGCAAGGTTTCGGTGTCGCTCCATGACAGGCAGGCATCGGTGATGCTCTGGCCAAAGGTGGCAGCGCAGCCGTTCTCCACATCCTGCCGCCCTTCCACCAGGAAACTCTCGGCCATGATACCGGCGATGCCGGTGCGGCCGCGGCGCAGCTGATCGCAGATGTCTTGCGCCACCAGCAGCTGGCGACGGTGATCCTTCATGCTGTTGCCGTGGCTGAAGTCGACTACCAGCCGCTCCGGCAGGCCCACATCGGCCAGCGCTTCGCACGCTTCATCGATGCTGGCGGTGTCGTAGTTGGGGCGGTGGCCGCCACGCAGGATCACATGACCAAAGGGGTTGCCGGCGGTGCGGTAGATGGTCATCTTGCCGTCCTTGTCCGGGGAGTAAAAGATGTGGCTGTGGCGGGCGGCGCGCACCGCATCGATGGCGATGCGAGTGTTGCCGTCGGTGCCGTTCTTGAAGCCGACCGGGCAGGAGAGGGCGGAGGCCATCTCGCGGTGTACCTGGGATTCGGTGGTACGCGCGCCGATGGCGCCCCAGGTGATGAGGTCGGCAATGTACTGGCCGGTCACCATGTCGAGGAACTCGGTGGCGGTGGGCATGCCGAGCTCATTGATATCGACCAGCAGCTTGCGCGCCAGTTTCAGCCCTTCGTTGACATCGAAGCTGCCATCGAGGCGCGGGTCGTTGATGAGCCCTTTCCAGCCGACGATGGTGCGCGGCTTCTCGAAATAGGTACGCATCACGATGCAGAGGCTCTCTTTATACTGCTCGCGCAGGGCGTTGAGGCGCTGGGCATATTCGCGGGCGGCCGCAGGATCGTGGATGGAGCAGGGGCCGACAATGACCAGCAGGCGCTGATCGTCTCCGGCCAGAATGGCCTCCACTTCGCGACGGGCATCCAGCAGATTCTGGGCAACGGTGTCGGTGATCGGAAACGCGTGGGCAAGCTCGCTCGGAGTGATCAGTGACTCCAGGCGACGGGTGCGCAATTCATCTGTGTGAATGGACATACAACTCAAGTCTCGAGTGGGTGGTGTCAGCCGCAGGGGGCGAAAATGCAAAGGGATAAAATAAAGCAAAAGTCCACCGATTGAAACCTTGGGGGGCTCTGATAGGATGTGAAGCCAAAATCGATTCCAAATGAGGTAGATAGCGTGGCAAAGCCAGGGGCAACCGGGGTCACCCGCATCATCAATGCAGCCGGTTACAGCATGAAAGGACTCAGGTCAGCCTGGATCAACGAGGCAGCGTTTCGGCAGGAGCTGATGCTGATCCTGCTGTTGATGCCGCTGGCCTTCTGGATTGGCGACTCCCTCAACCAGATCCTGCTGCTCATCATCATCAGCTGGCTGGTGGTGATCGTCGAGGTGCTCAACTCCGCCGTCGAGGCGGTGGTCGATCGCATCGGCCCCGAGCATCACGAGCTCTCCGGCCGCGCCAAGGATTTGGGCTCTGCCGCCGTCTTTATCGCGCTGGCTCTCAATGCGCTGGTGTGGGGGGCGCTGGTGGGGCGCAATCTGTTGGGATTGTGGTAGAGCACATATCTTGCCCCCTTCTCCCACGAGGGGAAAAGGGGGAAAGGAGCAACGGCTCGGACGTGCGTTGAGCATCGCATCATAAAAAAGCCCGTCATCACGACGGGCTTTTTGCTGCGCAGATCAGGGTCTATCAGTGGAGGATGCGGGCACGGATAGTGCCGTTGATCTCCTTGAGCTTGGCCAGCGCCTTCTCGCTGTGCTCGGTCTCCACGTCGATCACCACGTAGCCGATATGGCTGCTGGTCTGCAGGTATTGACCGGCGATGTTGATCCCCTCTTCGGCGAAGATCTGGTTGATCTGGTTCATCACCCCCGGCTGGTTGCGGTGAATGTGCAGCAGGCGGCTGGAGCCCTTGTGGCCCGGCAGCGACACTTCCGGGAAGTTGACGGCAGAGAGGGTGGAGCCGTTGTCGGAGTACTTGATGAGCTTGTTGGCCACCTCCAGCCCGATGTTCTCCTGCGCCTCCTGAGTGGAGCCACCGATGTGCGGGGTGAGGATGACATTGTCCAGCCCGCGCAGCGGGGTGAGGAACTCTTCGTCGTTGGACTTGGGCTCGCTCGGGAAGACGTCGATGGCGGCGCCGGAGATATGGCCACTCTTGATGACGTCAGCCAGCGCATCGATATCCACCACGGTGCCGCGGGAGGCGTTGATAAAGACGGCGCCCGGTTTCATCATCCGCAGCTGCTCGGCACCGATGAGATCCTTGGTAGAGGCGGTTTCCGGCACGTGCAGGCTGATGACATCGGACATGTTGAGCAGCTCCACCAGATTGGGCACTTGGATGGCGTTGCCCAGCGAGAGCTTGTTCTCGATGTCGTAGTAGTAGACCTTCATGCCGATGCTCTCGGCGATGATACCAAGCTGGGTGCCGATGTGGCCGTAACCGATGATGCCGAGCTTCTTGCCGCGCGCCTCCACCGAGCGGTTGGCCAGCTTCTCCCACACGCCGCGATGGCACTTGGCGTTCTTCTCGGGGATGCCGCGCAGCAGCAGCAGGATCTCGCCCAGTACCAGCTCGGCCACCGAGCGGGTGTTGGAGAAGGGGGCGTTGAAAACCGGAATGCCGCGGATCTGGGCAGCTTCCAGCTCGACTTGGTTGGTACCGATGCAGAAGCAGCCGATGGCGACCAGTTTGGGGGCCGCATCGAGTACCTTCTCGGTGATCTGGGTGCGCGAGCGCAGCCCGATAAAGTGGACGTCGCGAACCCGCTCAATCAGCTCCTCTTCGGAGAGAGAGGTCTTGAGATACTCCACACTGGTGTAACCTGCGGCACGAAAGGTCTCTACGGTGTTGGGGTGAACCCCCTCCAGCAGCAGTACCTTGATTTTATCCTTGTCCAATGAAAACTTGGCGGTCATGACGATCCCTCTGTATGTGCAAACGTAAGTGCAGATTTGGTGTGCGAAGAAAACCGTAAAGTAGCAAAAACGTTTGGGAGAGGGAATATTTGTGACGAAAGTCAAATTCTTTGAAGTTATCAACGATTGTTGTAAATGGAGCTTTGCAACTTGTTGAGGAATAAATAAAAACGGCGCCATGAGGCGCCGTCTTGCATCCACGGGAGGATTACTGGATAACCACGCCTTCCGGGGTACCGATCACCACCACGTCTGCGCCACGGTGGGCGAACAGGCCGTTGGTGACCACGCCAACGATGGCGTTGAGCTGTACTTCCAGCCCTTTGGCGTCGGTAATAGCCATATCCTTCACATCCAGGATGTGGTTGCCGTTGTCGGTCACCACGCCTTCACGCCAGACCGGGTTGCCGCCCAGCTTCTTGATCTCGCGGGCCACGTATTCGCGGGCCATGGGGATCACTTCGACCGGCAGCGGGAACTTGCCCAGCACGTCGACGGTTTTGGTGTTGTCGATGATGCAGATGAACTTGTCGGCCACGGCAGCGACAATCTTCTCGCGGGTCAAGGCTGCGCCGCCGCCCTTGATCATGTCACGGGTGCCGTTGATCTCGTCGGCGCCATCCACGTAGACGGAGAGGGCGTCGATCTCGTTGAGATCATACACGGTGATGCCGAAGCCCTTGAGGCGTTCGGTGGAGGCCACGGAGCTGGATACCGCCCCCTTGATCTCGTCCTTCATGGTCGCCAGCGCGTCGATGAAGTGGTTGACGGTAGAGCCGGTGCCCACCCCGACGATGGTGCCGGGAACCACATACTTGAGCGCAGCCCAACCGGCCGCCTTCTTCATTTCATCTTGAGTCATGATCGTTCCTTAAGAAAAAAGCGGGCGCATTATATCCAACCCCATCGCCCGTCGCGACCATGTTGCTCACGTTCCGGGGCAAAAAGGGGCAGGAAGTAAATCGTTTGCCTGTTTATTCTGCGTTTGCGCGCACAAAGCCGAGGCTGCTGGCCAAAAACAGCTTATTCAAAGCGCCAGCAGCGGCTCGGGGTGATGATCTGCGGCAGCGGCACATCCCACACCTCCTGCGGTACCGCATCCACCTGCTGGCAGTCGTGGGCAATCCCCAGCGGCTTGGGGCCCATCCTGTGCTCATGCCAGATGGCGAGGGTGCGATCGTAGTAGCCGCCCCCCATGCCGAGGCGATTGCCGTCGCCATCGAAGGCGACCAGCGGGGTGCAAATGAGGTCGAGGGTGCTGTGGGGCACCACCTGCTGCATATCCAGCTCGGGCTCTTCGATACCGTAGCGATTACGCACCATGGGGCTGGTGGCGGTGTAGCGCAAGAAGAGCAGGTGACCGGGGGTAAAGGGGTGGAGCACCGGCAGATAGACCTCTTTCTGCTGGGCCCACAGCCAGTGGATGGCGGGCAGGGGATTGATCTCCCCGTCATTGGCCAAATAGAGGGCAATGCGCTTGGCGGCGAGGATCTCGGGGTGCTGTTTGAACTGGCTCAGCAGCTGTTGGGCTGCCTGCTGCTGTTCGAGCGGACTAAGGCTCTTTCTGCGTTGACGTACCAGTTGGCGAAGAGATTGACGTTCGGGCTGGGACTCTTGCATGGGGAACCTCCGGGCTGACTGCAATGGACGGCAGGGCGTACATGGCCCTTACCTTAACATATTCTCTCGTGGGGACGGGGTGAAAAGCGGGTACCGACGAGGGCCGGTACCCACAGGATCAACGCTGGCGCATCTGGTGTTTGACAAAGACGGCGACCAGCGCGGCCAGTGCCAGCGCCATCGGGTAGAAGCTCATGCTCACTACCGCCAGCGGTGACAGGGCGAAGATGGAGCCCAGCAGCAGCGCCTGTGCCCCCCAGGGGATGAGACCCTGGATCACGCAGGAGAAGATATCCAGCATGGAGGCGGCGCGGCGCGGGGTGACGCCGTGATGCTCTGCCAGATCGCGGGCGACCTTGCTCGCAACGATAATGGCGACGGTATTGTTGGCAGTGCAGAGATTGGTGAGGCTCACCACCCCGGCGATGCCGAGCTCGGCCGCTTTCTCGTTCTGCTCGCCATGGTGGCTGCGGGTAAAGCGGGCAATCAGGGCGCCGATGCGATCGCTGATCCAGGCCAGACCACCCTGACGCTCCATCAGGGCGCCGAGGCCGCCGATGAGCATGGAGAGCAGGAAGATCTCCTGCATGCCGGTAAAGCCCTGATAGATATCCTTGCTGAACTGGCCGATGGCGTAGCCATTGATCATGCCGACGGCGCCTGCGGCGACAATGCCGATCCCCAGCACCACGAACACGTTCATGCCAGAGAGCGCCAGACCGAGGATCAGCAGGTAGGGCATCACCTTGAGCAGGTCAACTGCCCCGGCCTTGGCGGGCGCCGCACCGACGGAGCCGAGCGCCAGATAGAGCAGGATCACCGCAATGGCCGCAGGGGCGGCAATCTTGAAGTTCTCGCGGAACTTGTCCTTCATCTCGCATCCCTGACTGCGGGTGGCCGCGATGGTGGTGTCGGAGATGATGGAGAGGTTGTCGCCAAACATGGCGCCGGAGAGGATGGTGCCTGCCATCAGCACAGGATCAATACCGGCCGCCTGCGCCACACCGAGGGCCACCGGCGCCACGGCACCTATGGTGCCCATGGAGGTACCCATGGCAGTGGCAATAAAGGCGGAGATGAGGAACAGCCCGGGCAGCAGCGCCCAGCCGGGGATAAGCGACAGACCGAGCGCCACGGTGGCGTCCACGCCGCCAGTGGCCTTGGCCACGCTGGCAAAGGCGCCCGCCAGCAGATAGATGAGGCACATCGCCATGATGTTGCTGTGGCCGACCCCTTTGAAGAAGGTCTCCAGATTGCTGTTGAAGCCCTCTTTGCCAAGCAGCAGCGCCAGCATCACGGCTGGCAGGGCGGCAACAGGGGCGGGCAGTTGATAGAAGGCGAACTCGACCCCTTGCAGGGTCAGCCAGGTACCGGTACCGATAAAGAGTGCGAGAAAGACCAGTAGCGGCAGCAAGGCCCTGGCACTGGGTTGGGTCTGGATCATGTGTTCCTCTGAAATTGAACAATGACCTCCTGTCGTGAACTGCTTTGTGCCTTTATCGGATCGGGATAGGGGGAAAACAGCGCGGGCATCCTGCCGCATCGGGGGGCCCACAGTAGTGAGTCAACCCCGCCCGGTCAAGATAGACGTCCAGATGGATAAGGTTTTTTGTCAGTTGATTTGGCTGTTCTGATTAAATCCGTTAAATATTCGGATTTAAAAGAAAAGTCTGTCTATTTGTCGGAGTGGTCTGCTGGTGCACGGCGGGCTTTTCAAAGCCGGCGCAGGCTGGTAAAACGGTCTCTTTCCATAATTAAAAGAGATGAGAGGGTGGAGATGGACAATCCGATCCGTGTGGCCGTGATGGGCTGTAATGGTCGTATGGGCAAGGTGCTGCTGGAGGCGGTCACCAACACCGAAGGGGTGGTGGTTGGCGCTGCGCTGGAGCGGCCGGGGTCGGCGGTGATCGGTCTGGATGCGGGCGATCTCAACGGGCTGGGCAATCTGGGTGTGGCGATTAGCGACAGCCTCGACAAGGTGCGCGACCAGTTCGACCTCATCATCGACTTCACCCGTCCCGAGGTGACCCTGGCCAATCTGGCCTTTGCGCTGGCCCACAACAAGCAGATGGTGATCGGCACCACCGGCTTTGACGAGGCAGGTAAGGCAGCCCTTAAAGAGGCAGGCAAGCAGATCGGTATCGTGTTTGCCTCCAACTACTCGGTCGGGGTCAATCTGGTGTTCAAACTGCTGGAGCAGGCCGCCAAGGTGATGGGTGACTATACCGACATCGAGATCATCGAAGGCCACCATCGCCACAAGGTGGATGCGCCGTCCGGTACCGCCCTCTCCATGGGCGAGGTGGTTGCCAAGACGCTGGGCCGGGATCTGAAAGAGTGCGCCGTCTATGGCCGCGAGGGGATCACCGGCGAGAGGGACCGCAATACTATCGGCTTTGCCACCATCCGCGCCGGCGATCTGGTGGGTGAGCACACCGTCATGTTTGCCGATATCGGCGAGCGGGTAGAGATCAGCCACAAGGCCTCCAGCCGCCTTACCTTTGCCAACGGTGCAGTGCGCGCCGGCAAGTGGCTGCGCCAGCAGGGCGCCGGTCTTTATGATATGCAGGATGTGCTCAATCTGAAGTGATTCTTCCGCTTTCTTCTGTCTGATTATCCTGTCTGACCAAACCCCGGCTTGCCGGGGTTTTTGCTGTTTGCTGAGCAAAAAGTTACATAAATGCTGGTTAGCATGCTTCTTTTGATTCAGTCAGGCAAAAATAGTCATTTCATTTTTCCCACTCCTTTTGTTGCCTTGAAATGTCATCACAAGGTAACAATCTTTGATGCGTTTACGGCGTCCGCAGCCATTTTTTCACATCACTTCAAATAGACTAAAAATTCAAACACAGAAAAACGTTTGCTGTTTTTTGTGTCAACAAAACTACACACAAAAGGCACAAATTTGCACTTTGGTTGTTCTTGTGGTGTTTTTAGTTCTTTGTTTTTAAAGGGATTAAAATTCCATCTCGTCTGTTTTGTCGTGGTTTGTGAGGGTTTTTTGTCTGATTTCAAATTTTCTTTTGCTGTAGGGGCTTGAAAAGCAATTGAGTGCATAGATAATGGGTAATGTTGCTTTTTTATTGAATTTAGATGCATTTCATCTGAGAAAAGACGTTGAAATGCCACTTTTTTTAAGTAGAATGCGCCCAATTTGCCAGAAATCTGCCGGGTTCGAGTCCTGTCCAAGGCCGGAACCGAGCCCGCAACACCCAGGTAAATTGCTGAATTTAAAGCTAAATAACTGGAGGTTGTCTTGAATCACACTGCATTGCTAGTGCTGGAAGATGGAACTGTATTCAAAGGCGTGTCGATAGGCGCCGAGGGATGCTCCGTTGGTGAAGTGGTTTTCAATACGTCGATGACGGGCTATCAGGAAATCCTCACCGATCCCTCTTATTCCCGTCAGATAGTCACCCTCACTTACCCCCATATAGGCAACACCGGCACCAACAGCGAAGATGAAGAGTCCAGTCAAATCCATGCTCAGGGATTGATCATCCGGGACCTTCCGATACTTGCCTCCAATTTCCGCAATCAGCAATCCCTCTCCGAATACCTCAAGTCTCACAACATCGTTGGCATCGCCGACATCGACACCCGCAAACTGACCCGCATCCTGCGCGAGAAAGGCGCCCAGGCTGGCTGCATTCTGGCCGGCAAGCAAGTCGATGAGGCCTATGCCCTCGAACAGGCCCGTGCCTTCCCCGGTCTGAAGGGAATGGATCTGGCCAAAGAGGTCACGGTTAATGGGGCGTACAACTGGACCGAAGGGAGCTGGCAGCTTGGCAAGGGGCACGTCACCCCGGATGCCGACCAGCTTAAATACCACGTGGTGGCCTATGACTTCGGCGTCAAGCGCAACATCCTGCGGATGCTGGTTGACCGTGGTTGCCGCCTGACTGTGGTACCGGCCAAGACTCCGGCTGCCGAGGTACTGGCGCTGAACCCGGATGGCATCTTCCTCTCCAACGGCCCCGGCGACCCCGAGCCGTGCGACTACGCCATCGACGCCATCAAGGCTTTCCTTAATACCAACACGCCGGTGTTCGGCATCTGTCTGGGTCACCAGCTGCTGGGTTTGGCCTCCGGCGCCAAGACCGTCAAGATGAAGTTTGGCCACCACGGCGCCAACCACCCGGTCAAGAGTCTGGACGACAACACTGTGATGATCACCGCCCAGAACCACGGTTTTGCGGTAGATGAGAACAGCCTGCCGGATTGCCTGCGCGCCACCCACGTCTCCCTGTTCGACGGGTCGCTGCAAGGCATCCATCGCACCGACCGTCCGGCCTTCAGCTTCCAGGGTCACCCCGAGGCGAGCCCGGGCCCGCACGACTGTGCCGGTCTCTTTGACCACTTTATTGAATTGATTAAGCAGTATCGCGCCTAAGGAAAAGAGGAAAGAGTTTCATGCCAAAACGTAACGACCTTCAGAGCATCCTGATCCTCGGCGCCGGCCCCATCGTCATCGGCCAGGCCTGCGAATTTGACTACTCCGGCGCCCAGGCGTGCAAAGCGCTGCGCGAGGAGGGCTACCGCGTCATTCTGGTCAACTCCAACCCGGCCACCATCATGACCGACCCGGAGATGGCGGACGCCACCTACATCGAGCCCATCACCTGGGAAGTGGTGCGCGAAATTATCAAGAAAGAGCGCCCGGACGCCATCCTGCCCACCATGGGTGGCCAGACTGCGCTCAACTGCGCACTGGCGCTGGAAAAACACGGCGTGCTGGCCGAGTTCGGCGTCGAGATGATCGGTGCCACTGCCGATGCCATCGACAAGGCCGAAGATCGCTCCCGCTTTGACAAGGCGATGCGCAGCATCGGCCTCGAGTGCCCGCGTGCCGGTATTGCCCACAACATGGAAGAGGCGTGGGGCGTGCAGCAGATGGTTGGTTTCCCCTGCATCATCCGCCCCTCCTTTACCATGGGTGGCTCAGGTGGCGGCATCGCCTACAACACCGAAGAGTTCGTCGAGATCTGCGAGCGCGGTCTGGATCTCTCCCCGACCAAAGAGCTGCTCATCGACGAGTCGCTGATCGGCTGGAAAGAGTACGAGATGGAGGTGGTGCGGGATCGCAACGACAACTGCATCATCGTCTGCGCCATCGAAAACTTCGACCCCATGGGTATCCACACCGGTGACTCCATCACGGTCGCGCCAGCCCAGACGCTGACCGACAAGGAGTACCAGCTGATGCGCAACGCCTCCATGGCGGTGCTGCGCGAGATCGGCGTCGAGACCGGCGGCTCCAACGTCCAGTTCGGTATCAACCCGAAAGATGGCCGCATGGTCATCATCGAGATGAACCCGCGGGTGTCGCGCTCCTCTGCGCTGGCCTCCAAGGCGACCGGTTTCCCCATCGCCAAGATCGCCGCCAAGCTCGCTATCGGTTACACCCTGGACGAGCTGATGAACGACATCACCGGCGGTCGCACTCCGGCCTCCTTCGAGCCGGCCATCGACTACGTGGTGACCAAGGTGCCGCGCTTCAACTTCGAGAAGTTCGCCGGTGCCAACGACCGTCTGACGACCCAGATGAAGTCGGTCGGCGAAGTAATGGCCATCGGCCGCAACTTCCAGGAGTCCCTGCACAAGGCGCTGCGCGGTCTCGAGACCGGCAAGGCGGGCTTCGACCCCATGGTGGATCTGAACGCCCCGGACTCCCTGACCCGCATCCGTCACGAGCTGCAGGATGCCGGTGCCGAGCGTATCTTCTACATCGCCGACGCCTTCCGCGCAGGCCTCTCCATGGACGGCATCTTCAAGCTGACCAAGATTGACCCCTGGTTCCTGGTGCAGATTGAAGAGCTGGTGAAGCTGGAAGAAGAGGTGAAAGAGCGTGGCATGGCCGGTCTCGATGCCGACTTCCTGCGCGCCCTCAAGCGCAAGGGCTTTGCCGATGCGCGTCTGGCCAAGATCCTCGGTGTGGCCGAAGGGGAGGTGCGCAAGCTGCGTGCCCGCCACAACATCTTCCCGGTCTACAAGCGGGTCGATACCTGCGCCGCCGAGTTCGCTACCAACACCGCCTACATGTACTCCAGCTATGACGAGGAGTGCGAAGCCAACCCCACCGACCGCGACAAGATCATGGTCATCGGTGGCGGCCCGAACCGTATCGGTCAGGGCATCGAGTTTGACTACTGCTGCGTGCACGCGGCGCTGGCCCTGCGCGAAGACGGTTACGAGACCATCATGGTCAACTGCAACCCGGAGACCGTCTCCACCGATTACGACACCTCGGATCGCCTCTACTTCGAGCCGGTGACCCTGGAAGATGTGCTGGAAATCGTGCGCATCGAGAAACCCAAAGGCGTTATCGTCCAGTACGGTGGCCAGACACCGCTGAAGCTGGCCCGTGCACTGGAAGCCAACGGCGTGCCGATTATCGGTACCAGCCCGGATGCCATCGACCGCGCCGAAGACCGCGAGCGTTTCCAGTCTGCCGTCGAGCGCCTTGGCCTCAAGCAGCCGGAAAACGGCACTGTCACCGCGCTGGAGCAGGCGGTTGTGGTGGCCGAGCGCATTACCTACCCGCTGGTGGTTCGCCCCTCCTACGTGCTGGGTGGCCGCGCGATGGAGATCGTCTACGACGAGACCGACCTGCGTCGCTACTTCGCCGAGGCGGTGAGCGTCTCCAACGAGTCGCCGGTACTGCTGGACCGCTTCCTGGACGATGCCACCGAACTGGACGTGGATGCCATCTGCGACGGCACCGATGTAGTCATCGGCGGCATCATGGAGCACATCGAGCAGGCCGGTATTCACTCCGGTGACTCCGGTTGCTCCCTGCCGCCCTACACCTTGTCCAAGAAGATTCAGGACGAGATCCGCGAGCAGGTGCGCAAGCTGGCGCTGGAGCTCGGCGTTATCGGCCTGATGAACGTGCAGTTCGCGGTCAAGGGCAATGACATCTACCTCATCGAGGTGAACCCGCGTGCCGCCCGTACCGTGCCGTTCGTCTCCAAGGCGACCGGTGCGCCGCTGGCCAAGATTGCCGCCCGCGTGATGGCCGGTCAGAGCCTGAAAGAGCAGGGCTTTACCAAAGAGATCATCCCGCCCTACTACTCGGTGAAAGAGGTGGTACTGCCGTTCGCCAAGTTCCCGGGGGTTGACCCGCTGCTGGGGCCGGAGATGCGCTCCACCGGCGAGGTAATGGGTGTGGGCAGCAGCTTTGCCGAGGCCTATGCCAAGGCGCAGCTGGGTGCCAACCACGCCGTACCGAAAGAGGGCCGTGCTCTCTTGTCAGTGCGTCACAGCGACAAGGCGCAGGTGGTCGATTTGGCCGCCAAGCTGCTGGAGCTGGGTTACGAGCTCGACGCCACCCACGGCACCGCTGTCGCGCTGGGCGAAGCGAGCATCAACCCGCGTCTGGTCAACAAGGTGCACGAAGGTCGCCCGCACATTCTCGACCGCATCAAGAATGGCGAGTACACCTACATCGTCAACACCGCCGAAGGGCGGGTGGCCATCGAGGACTCCAAGCAGCTGCGCCGCGCCGCCCTGCAGAACAAGGTGGCGTATACCACCACCATGAACGAGGCATTCGCGACCTGCATGGCCATCAGCGTTGATGCCACTGCCAGCGTCAACTCGGTGCAGGAGCTGCACGAGCGCGTGAACAACCGCTAACGCTCTGCGCGCGAGCCAGACTCGCTCCGCATAGATGACAAGCCCCCGCCAGCAATGGCGGGGGCTTTTTTATGACGACGGGTTGGGTGCTGCGAGGAGCGGACTTATGGGGCGAAGAGCGTAACTACCGTAAATCAGGCTGCGGCTTGCGGCTGCGAGGACGGGGCAGGGCATGCCACAGCTTGCGGGCCGTGACCAGAAAGGGGCGCAGGATCAGCGCGCTCAGGCGGCTGTAGCGCACATTGTCTTTCGGGCCGACCCCGAAGGTGAGGGGCTCTGGCTGGTGGTTGGTGACGTAAAGAGTGCCGAACCACCAGTCCCACAGCGACAGATTGATACCGAAGTTGTGGTTGAAGTGGCGGGGATCCCGGCTGTGGTGGATCTGGTGCTGGGCGGGGCTGTTGAAGATATGCTCCAGCCGCGGGCCAAACGACAGCCAGATATGGCTATGGCGCAAATTGGCGGCCAGCGAGTTGAAGATCAGCACCAGATAGCCCACCCCAAACAGGGTGTAGGGGCGCACGGAGCCGCCGCACAGCCAGTAGAAAGCACCGGAGTAGAGGGCGAGCGCGCTCCCCTTGAGCACGATTTCAGAGAGCTTTTCCACCAGATGAATGCGACTGGCGGTCGGCGGCACCAGCACGGTGGCGCTGTGGTGCACCTTGTGAAACTCCCACAGCCAGCGGCTGTGAAAGACACGGTGCAGCCAGTAGTGGACGAAATCGCTGACCAGAAATACCCCGAGGCCGTAAAGCATCATCAGCCAGCTCGCCTCGGCCAGACGGGGACGCTCCCCCCACAGGCGGGTGAGCGCAGAGGTAATATCCGTTGCCTGCAAAAGCCAGGGGTTGAGCAGAGTCAGGAGCGGCACGATCAGGGCCACATGGAGCAGGGCTCGCACCAGATAATACTGATAATCGAGCAGGGCGGAGGGATGCAGCCAGATGGCCCGGCCGCCGAGAAAACCGGCGAAACTGCCAGCCGCCGGGCCCTGCTGGCGCCGGCGCACACGGTAGAGGAGGTAGGCAATGAGGCCGGATATCAGCAGAAAGGGGAGCCCAAGCCGCCCGTTGAAATCAAACAGTCCGGTCAGGCAGTGCCAGATCGGAGTGAGCAGCCACTGCTGCACGTAAGCAAAGAGATGGGCGAGCGTATCCATAGGGTCCATACCGTGAGCATCCTGGCGGCGGCATTCTAAATGTAAACAACTCTCGATAAAAGCCCATGTCTGTTGTCGGGTCATACCTGTTATCTGGTCATATATGGGGCACTCTTGTTGCGGCAACCCCTGTCTGGTCAGGGAGAGGGGCGAGGCGATGGGACTTTAGCCTTGTGGATCAATTCTCTACAATGAGCCATCATGTGTGCGCCCGCCGTCTGGCGGGTTTGCCTCCAGCTTCAGTACCGGATATCCGATGACGCTCTCTCTCTTTTCTGTTTCCCCCGCCATGCGCACGCTGGCGCTGCTGATCCCCTTGCTGCTGGCCGGCTGTGCCAGCGATCCCGCTTCTGCCCCTGCGCCTGGCGACACAACGGGCGCGACAGTGCCCGCCAAAAAGGCGACCCCGCCAGCCATGCAGCCGCGCAAGCCGGCGGACATGAAGAGCCGCATCGTGAGGTTTCTGCCTCGTCATGTGGTCGACAAGCAGGGGTGGGCCAACGATGTGGTGACGGCGCTCACTACCCAGGGGGTGACAGTCAACGATCACAACGTCTGTACCGTGCTGGCGGTGGCAGAGCAGGAGGCGACCTATCAGGCCGACCCTGTGGTGCTGGGCCTTGGCAAGATCGCCTGGAAGGAGATCAACTCGCGGGCGGCCAAGCTGCTGATCCCCGAGTTTATGGTGCGGGCCGCGCTCTCCATCAACTCGCCGACCGGCAAGAGCTATGCCGAGCGCATTGATGCGCTTCGCACCGAGCGGGAGATGAGCGAAATTTTCGAGGACATGATCAGCATGCTGCCGATGGGCAAGACCCTGTTTGGCAACATGAACCCGGTGCACACCGGCGGCCCGATGCAGGTGAGCATCGCCTTTGCCGAGGCCAATACCCGTGGTTATCCCTATCCGGTCAAGGAGTCCATCCGCCACGAAGTCTTTACCCGCCGCGGCGGTATCTGGTTTGGTACCAAACATATCTTCGGCTATGAGGCGGAGTACCCCGATACCCTCTACCGTTTCGCCGACTTCAACGCCGGCTGGTATGCCAGTCGCAACGCCGCTTTTCAGGCCGCCGTCAGCCGTTTGAGCGGTACCACGCTGGCTCTGGATGGCGATCTGATCCGCTACGACTCCGACCTGCCGGGCAAGACGGAACTCGCGGTCTATACCATCGCCAGCCGGATCAATATGAGCCAGCAGGCTATCCACCAGAGCCTCAAACTCGGCGATACCGCCGAATTTGGCCAGAGCGACCTCTATCATCGCGTGTTTACGCTGGCAGACCAGAAAGCGGGCAAGCGGTTGCCCCGCGCCATCCTGCCGGGCATTCAGCTGAAAAGCCCCAAGATCACCCGCAACCTCACCACCGCCTGGTTTGCCAAGCGGGTGGATGACAGGGAGCAGCGCTGCGTGCGGCAGATGGCGACCATTCGCTAAGAAACACAACAAGGGCGGCCAATTGGCCGCCCTTGTTGTTTCCGCTGGTTACCGCTCTTCAGTTTGCCGCGTGATGATCTGCCGGCATTTCGGGTAAGCACTGCATCCCCAGAACTGTTCCCCCTTGTTGCTGCCACGGCGTGCTGTGCGAAGCACCATGGCGTTGCCACATTTCGGGCAACGCTGCTGGGCGTGACTCGTGTCATGAAGGATGGGGAGTTCCTCTTTTACCATGCTGACGTGATTGCTTGGATAAGAGGGAATAGCAGGTTGGTTGTGACGCGCCTTTAGCTGCGCCACATGCTGTTTATGGGTCTGCCAATTGGCAGCCAGTCGTCCCCGCTGGATGGTATCGATCACCCGGGTGACCTCGACAGGGGTCAACACTGGCGTGGTCTTGCCCTTGATATAGCGAATAAGTCCGCGATTCATCACGTTATCCGGCATCGGGGTTTTAAAGGTGCAGTCGCCAATAAAGTAGATGATCGAGTGGAGCTGATGATCCGCCAGCCCCAGCAGGGATTTGAGCGTCATCAGGTGTAGATAGTTTTGGCGCAATGGATTTTGAAAGCTGTGCCTGCGGCGAAAGAGCTGCTGTGTCCAGCTCTTGTGGGCCGGATTGCCAAATATCCACCCCTTGATGTTTTTGGTCTCGATGACAAACAGTCCGAAGCGCGAAACTAGCACATGGTCGATCTGGGTGCTCCCCTCAGGGGTCGGCAGGGTCACGTTCTTGAGCAGATGGTACTCCCGCTGGTCGAGAAATAGCCGGATACCGAGATTGATAAATGCCTCCCCGATCATCCCCTTGAACCAGGGCGTTTTGATCAGGGCGGCAATCAGCAGCAGGGGCAGCAGATACCAGAGCTGGCCCAGCAGAACCGCAATAACAGGTGTGAAGTCCATTTCAACGCTGTCGTCTGATGTGCAATGGCCACATGTTAACAGTCGGTTCAACAAGCTTGTGTGATCTATGCCACTACTACTCTGCCAACGCCTGCATTGTTCTGTTTGTTACCCGGTGACGAGATAGTTCAATCGTAAAACCAGATTGAATTGAACTTTTTTATTCGTTTTTTTAAGTGAGTGGTGGGGGGTAGGCTAGTCTCAACTGCGAAGCGAAGGGTTTCGCCGTCATTATGACCACAATGAGGATCTGAAGATGGACAAACACGCTAGCGGGGCCGGTCAGTGCCCCTTTGCCCACGGTGCCAATACCTCTGCCAGCCAGGAGCATCAAGTCTGGTGGCCCAATGCCCTCAACCTCGACATCCTGCATCAGCATGACCGCAAGACCAATCCGATGGATGAGACTTTCGATTATGCCGACGCCTTCAACAGCCTCGATTACGATGCCCTCAAGGCCGATCTCCATGCCCTGATGACTGACAGCCAGCCCTGGTGGCCGGCCGACTGGGGCCACTACGGCGGCCTGATGATCCGCATGGCCTGGCACTCCGCTGGCAGCTATCGCGCGACCGATGGCCGTGGCGGTGCCAACACCGGCAACCAGCGCTTCGCCCCCCTCAACAGCTGGCCAGACAACGGCAACCTCGACAAGGCCCGCCGTCTGTTGTGGCCGATCAAACAGAAATACGGCAACAAGATCTCCTGGGCTGATCTGATGATCCTGGCGGGCAACGTCGCCTATGAATCCATGGGGCTCAAGACCTTCGGCTTTGCCGGTGGCCGCGAGGATATCTGGCATCCGGAAAAAGATGTCTACTGGGGCTCCGAGAAGGAGTGGCTGGCGCCGAGCGGTAGCGAAGGGAGCCGTTACAGCGGCGAGCGGGATCTGGAGAACCCGCTGGCAGCGGTGATGATGGGGCTGATTTACGTCAACCCGGAAGGGGTGGATGGCAACCCGGATCCCCTGAAAACCGCCCACGACATGCGCGTCACCTTTGCCCGCATGGGGATGAATGACGAAGAGACCGTGGCGCTCACCGCCGGTGGTCACACCGTCGGCAAGGCCCACGGCAACGGCAGCGCAGCCAAACTGGGGCCTGCTCCCGAAGGGGCCGATGTGCACGAGCAGGGGCTGGGCTGGATCAACCACGAAAGCCGCGGTATCGGCCGCGATACGGTGACCAGCGGCCTTGAAGGGGCCTGGACCAGCAACCCGACCCGCTGGGACAACGGCTACTTCAAGATGCTGCTGGGCCACGACTGGTGGCTCAAGAAGAGTCCGGCCGGTGCCTGGCAGTGGGAGCCCGTCGCCATCAAGGAGGAAGATCGCCCGGTGGATGTGGAAGACCCCTCCATCCGCTGCAATCCCATCATGACCGATGCGGACATGGCGCTGCGTTTTGATCCCGTCTATCGGGAGATCTCCGAGCGCTTTGCCGCGGATCAAGCGCTCTTCTCCGACGCCTTTGCCCGCGCCTGGTTCAAGCTGACCCACCGCGACATGGGGCCGCGCAGCCGCTATCTGGGGCCGGAAGTGCCGGGCGAAGTCATGGTGTGGCAGGATCCGGTTCCGGCGGTGGATTACCAGCTTTCCGACAAGGAAGTGAGCGAGCTCAAGGCCAAGCTGCTGGCCTCTGGCGTGGCGCCAGCCGATTTGATCGCTACCGCGTGGGACAGTGCCCGCACCTTCCGCGGTTCCGATTATCGCGGCGGGGCCAACGGTGCCCGGATTCGCCTTGCGCCGATGAAAGCGTGGGAAGGCAACGAGCCCGCTCGCCTCGAGAGAGTGCTCAACGCCCTGATCGCCCTGCAGGCCACCCTGAGCAAGCCGGTCAGCATCGCCGACCTGATTGTGCTGGGTGGTAGCGCAGCGGTGGAGCAGGCGGCCAAGCTGGCCGGCGTTGATATCGTCGTCCCCTTTGCGCCGGGCCGCGGTGATGCCAGCGCCGAGCAGACCGATACCGAGTCGTTTGCCTTCCTCGAGCCAGTGCACGATGGTTTCCGCAACTGGCAGAAGGGGCACTACAAGGTGCAGCCGGAGGAGATGCTGCTCGACCGTGCCCAGCTGCTGGGGCTCACCGCCCGCGAGATGACGGTGCTGGTCGGCGGGTTGCGGGTGCTTGGCACCAACCACGGCGGCTCGGCCCACGGCGTCTTTACCGACCGGGTCGGGGTGCTCAGCAACGACTTCTTCGTCAACCTGACCGACATGGCCTATAGCTGGCAGCCGACTGGCCGCAACAGCTACCAGATCGTGGATCGCCAGAGCGGCGCGGTGAAGTGGACTGCCACCCGGGTTGATCTGGTGTTTGGCTCCAACTCGGTGCTGCGCGCCTACGCCGAGGTCTATGCCCAGCAAGATGGCAAGGAGAAGTTCGTCCGTGACTTCGTCAAGGCCTGGGTCAAGGTGATGAACAACGACCGTTTCGATCTGAAATAAGTCGCTTCAACCTCAATGAGAACGCCAGCTCCAAGGCTGGCGTTTTTATTGGCGGCAACAGAGACATTGAAAGGGGATATTTTGTGGCCCGATCACCCTTTGTCATCAGATCGGAGGGGCGGTTTGTCAGCCCTTTTGAGCGGATGAAGGCCGCTTTGCTCCTTGGGCCGCTCCCTTGCTGGCTGAATAGCGCGGAATTAATAAATATTTTACTTTATTAATTCGGCGCTATCCGGGCGGTTGCCTCATCAAAAATAGCGCCACTGGCGGTACATATGGCCGGGAACCCGCCCGGAAAAGGCTGCCCGATCTCTCTTTTATCCCGCGCATCTCCCGCTCAGATCAGAAACTCATGGCCAGCCCGACCGAGTAGCCGCGGGTATTGTTGCTGAACATATAGCGGGCGACCAGCCGGGTGCGGCTGACGATGATGTGGTACTTGCTGCTGTCGATCTCAAGACCGAGCCCCAGCGAGTTGAGGGCATTGAAGCCGAGCAGGCCACGCTGCTCGCCGAGGTACTCGGTGCGCGCCCCCTCCATCACATAGCGCAGCGGGCGATCGAGCAGAGTCCAGTCAAACACCGGCGCCCGGCGGCGCAGATAGAGGCCGAGGTTCTCCGCCTCGGCGCTGCCACGCACACTCTCCGAGGTATTGCCGAAGCTCTGCAGGTGTTGGTAGGAGTAACGCAGTTCGGCATCGATATCCTGAGTTTTGGAGAAGAGCTCGTAGTCGACCATCAGCGAGCCACCCAGCCCGTACATATTGAGCTGACCGTTTTCGAGAAAGTCGAGGGAGTAGCCCCTGGTACGATCGAGCAGCCAGTTGCCGATGCGAATATCGCTGGCCATGGTACCCAGCGAAACATTGGCGATGGGGCGCAGTACCCAGTGGCCGCCCTGCTTATCCCTGTGCAGGGAGATATCCCAGCCAACGCCGCCCGAGGCGGTGGCGCTGTTCCAGCGGGTGGGGATGGTGCGGCTCTCGCTGCCGTTACTCATCACGAACTGGGGATCGTAGCGGCTAAAGCCGAGTGCCCCCTCCAGATAGATAGGGAACGATTCGCTCATCGTCGCGCCACCGCCCAGCTGCGCCATGCTGAGGGCGGCCGATTGGCCACTGCCGCTGCCGAGGGAGAGATCGCTGGCGGTAATGTCCGGCACCACGGTAAAGCTCATCAGGGAGAGCACCGCATTGGCGCGCTGTTGCGCCCACTCTTCATCCTGAGTTGCGCTCTGGGCGGCGTTGCCGAGCATGGCCAGCATAAGGGGCCACAAGGTCGGGAAGGGTCTGAACATGCGTCTTGCTCCTGCACGGCGACATCCTGTCACTCTGGCTCTACTGTAGCGAGATCCGCCGCCGTTGGCGCGCATCAGATGCTGCGATTGCCACTGCTATCCCGATTTTTTTCAACAGAGGCAAGGGGTTGCCGCCAGCGGCAGCCCTTTGCAGTTTTGCCGCTAAAGGTTGCCTGTCCGCGGCCGATACTCCATATGAGATCGTGTGGAGGACAAGCCGTTGGACGCTTGGAAGTTGGGGTTGATCAGCATATCGGTGAGTATGCAGGTACAGGCTGGGGTGACCGAATTCGGTGCCGGTCTGGATCAATCCGTCTGGCGTTTGACCTCCGATACCCAGATTGAGTGCCGCCTCGAACACCCGATCCCGAACTGGGGAACGGGGGCCTTTGTCAGCCGCGCCGGGCGCAAGATCAATCTCGATTTCGAGCTCAAGGGCAAACGGCCACAGGCCAGAACCGAGACGGTGAGCCTTGGCATCATGCCGCCGGTATGGCGTCCCGGCATCGCCGGGCGGGAAGTGAGCCAGCTCCACTTCTATCAGCAGTTTGATGGGCTGGTTGAGGGACAGACCGCCTGGACCATGCTCGACGAGCTGGAGGGGGGCAACATGCCCACTTTCCAGTACCGGGACTGGTATCGCCAGAACCGGCCGGTGCGGGTGTCGCTCTCGTCGGTCAACTTCCGGGTCAAATATCAGGCGTTTCTTGACTGTCAGAGCGGGCTGCTGCCCTACAGCTTCAACGATATCGCCTTTAGCGTGCTCACCTACGACAAGAACAGCGATCAGCTCTCCATCTCGTCCAAACGACGGCTGGCGATGATCGGCGAATATATCAAGGCGGACAAGAGCATCGATGTGGTGGTGATCGACGCCTACAGCGACAGCTACGGCGGGCGCTGGACCAACCAGAAACTCTCGGAAAAGCGGGCCGATGCCATCAAGAAGGTGTTCGTCGATCTGGGGCTCGATCCCGGCAAGGTCTCGGTGGAGGGGCATGGCGAGAAGCAGCACGTTGCCTCCAATGAAACCGAGCAGGGGCGTGCCAAGAACCGGCGGGTGGTCATCAGTATGGGGCGTAACGGCGAGATCTAGCCCGGCAGCCCAAGCAGACAAGCATAAAAAAAGAGCGCCAGCGCGCTCTTTTTTGATCCTGCCATCGGGCGTTTTTACCCGGGCCGCTTAGAAGCTGTCGCCAAGGCCGGTGCCGGCATCTTTCTTGGCAATCAGCTCAATCTTGTAACCGTCCGGATCTTCGACGAAGGCGATGACGGTGGTACCGCCTTTGACCGGGCCCGGCTCGCGGGTGATCTTGGCTCCGGCGGCGCGCAGCGCTTCGCAGGTGGCGTAGATGTCGTCCGCTTCCAGCGCGATGTGGCCGTAGGCGGAGCCCAGTTCGTACTCGCTCACCCCCCAGTTGTAGGTCAGCTCGATCACCGCTTCATCCTTCTCGTCACCGTAGCCGACGAAGGCCAGGGTGTACTTGTACTCGCTGTTTTCGCTCTTGCGCAGCAGCTTCATGCCAAGGACGCGGGTGTAGAAGTCGATGGAGCGTTGCAGATCGCCGACACGCAGCATGGTATGCAGAATTCTCATTGCTCAGTTCTCCGGGTTGGTGATGTGTACTGCTTTCAATCTCGGTTGCGAGGCTATCAGTTCTCGGGATAGACCTTCTCTTTGTACTCGCACAAGTCCTCGATGATACAGGAACCACAGCGGGGCTTGCGAGCCAGACAGGTGTAACGCCCGTGCAGGATGAGCCAGTGGTGGACATCCAGCTTGAACTCGGCGGGCACCACTTTAAGCAGCTTCTCCTCCACCTGATCCACGTTCTTGCCTACCGCAAAGCCGGTGCGATTCGATACCCGGAAGATATGGGTATCGACGGCGATGGTGGGCCAGCCAAAGGCGGTGTTGAGCACTACGTTGGCGGTCTTGCGGCCGACACCCGGCAGGGCTTCCAGCGCTTCACGGTTCTCCGGCACCTCGCCGCCATGGCGCTCCAGCAGGATGGCGCAGGTCTTGATGACGTTCTCGGCCTTGGTGTTGAAGAGGCCAATGGTCTTGATGTAGCTCTTGAGCCCCTCGACCCCGAGATCCAGCATTGCCTGCGGGGTGTTGGCCACCGGATAGAGCTTGTCGGTCGCCTTGTTGACGCTGACATCGGTTGCCTGCGCCGAGAGCAGCACAGCGATCAGAAGCTCGAACGGCGAGTTGAAGTTGAGCTCGGTGGTGGGGTGGGGATTGTGCTCCCGCAGTCGCTCCAGTATCTCTCTGCGTTTCTGGTTGTTCATGCAGCCTCGCGTGTCATAGCTGGGTCGCCCGGGCACGGACGGGGGGCACATTGCAGTGAGCCACTGTGGTCGCCTGCTTGCGGTCACGCCACTCGTTGATGGCGTTCTTGGCGGCGATCAGCAGCCCCAGCCCGATAAAGCCGCCCGGCGGCAGAATGGCCAGCAGCAGGCTGGCATCGGAATGGAACAGCTCGATGCGCAGGGACTTGGCCCACTCGCCCAGCAGCAGATCGGCGCCATCAAACAGGGTGCCCATGCCGATGATCTCGCGCATGGTGCCAAGCACCAGCAGCACCAGAGTAAAGCCCAGCCCCATCATCAGGCCGTCGAGGGCCGCCAGCAGCGGCGGATTTTTGGAGGCATAGGCCTCGGCGCGGCCGATGATGATGCAGTTGGTGACGATGAGGGCGATAAAGATGCCGAGCGCCTGATAGAGGCCATAGGTGTAGGCGTTCATCAGCAGCTGCACGCTGGTCACCAGCGAGGCGATGATCATCACGTAGACCGGGATGCGGATATCCTTCGGCACCCAGTTGCGCACCAGCGAGATGGCGAGGTTGGAGCAGACCAGCACCGCCATGGTGGCAAGGCCGAGCCCCAGCGCATTGGTAAAGGTGGAGGAGACGGCGAGGGTAGGGCACAGACCCAGCACCTGTACCAGCGAGGGGTTGTTCTTCCACAGCCCCTGTACCATCAGCTCCTTGAGCTCGCCCTTGCGGCTGTCCAGCTCGGCGATCGGGGCTGTGCCCGTTTCAATCTGTTCCATCTGTGTCATGACGGGGTCGACTCCGGTTTATTGTGCGGCCGGACAAGCCGGGGCGTTGCTGAGCAGTTCCGGGTGCTCGTGCTGCAGTTTCAGCAGGTTTTTCACCGCCTTGACCACTGCACGGGGGGTGATGGTGGCACCGGTAAAGGCATCGAACTCGCCGCCATCCTTCTTCACTGCCCACTCAGATTCATTGTCGGCGGTCAGGGATTTTCCGGTAAAGCTGTTGATCCAGTTCGATTTTTTCAGCTCGATCTTGTCACCAAGGCCGGGGGTCTCTTTGTGAGCGAGCACTCGCACCGCGCTGACGGTGCCCTTGGCATCAAAGCCCGCCACGATGCGGATGGCACCGCTGTAGCCATCCGGCGCGATCGCCTCCAGCGCATAGCCGGTCACCACGCCATTCTTGCTGGCGGTATAGAGGGCTTGTGGCTGATCGCTGCCCAGATACTTCCTGCTGGTCACCAGCTTGCAGCTGGTCACCAGATCGTTGTCATAGCTGCCGGCAGGCAGCAGTGCTTCCAGCGTCTGCAACTTCTCCAGCTGCTGCTGGTGGGCGATCTTGTCCTTGGTCAACTCGTTGGTCAGCACCACCAGTGCGGTGCAGCCCAGCGCGAACATGGCCAGGATCAGGCCATTCTTGCGCATGCTCTTTAACATGTCCGGGCTCCGTCAGCTGTGATGGGGAAAGAGGGCAGAAACATCATTGGCGACGGGCTCCATACACTTTCGGGCGAGTCAGGCTGTCGATAAAGGGTACGCAAAGGTTGGCCAGCAGCACGGCGAAGGCGAACGCATCCGGGTAGCCGCCAAAGCGGCGAATGATGTAGACCAGTACCCCGATCAGCACGCCATAGACCAGTCGGCCGCGCGGCGTGGTACAGGCGCTGACCGGATCGGTGGCGATAAAGAAGGCCCCCAACATGGTGGCGCCGCTAAAGAGGTGGAACATCGGCGTGGCGGTGGCATCCGGGCTCATCAGGTAGCCGAGGGTCGCCGCCGCCAGCAGGGAGCCCAGAATGGCGGTCGGGATGCGCCAGTTGATCACCTTCTGCTGCAGCAGGAAGAGGCCGCCCAGCAGATAGCCGAGGTTGACCCAGCTCCAGCCGATGCCGCCCCAACCCTCGAACAGCGGGCCGCTCAGGATCTCGCCGGTGGTGAGCCCCTGAGTCAGGCCGGTTTTCAGGGTATCGAGCGGGGTCGCCATGGTAAGACCATCCACCCCCTGCTTGAGCTGGGCCATGCTGTAGCCGTCGAGGCTAAAGCCGGTGAAGATGACCGAGGCTGCATCACCAAAGCCGAGGCTGTAGGCGCGCACGCTCTCCGGCGGCAGCCAGCTGGTCATCTGCACCGGGAAGGAGACCAGCAGCAGCACATAGGCCACCATGGCCGGGTTGAACAGGTTCTGACCCAGCCCGCCGTAGAGCTGCTTGGCGATGATGATGGCGAAGGCAGTGCCCACTACCATCATCCACCACGGCAGCAGCGGCGGCAGGGAGAGACCGATCAGCACGGCGGTGAGGGCGGCGCTGCCATCCATCAGGGCCGGTTTGACGGGGCGGCCCCGCAGCTTGAGCACCAGCGCCTCACTCACCAGCGCGGTTACCAGCGCAATCAGGATCTGGATAAAGGAGCCCCAGCCGAAGAACCAGGTCTGGGCCAGCAAGCCCGGCACACAGGCCAGGATCACCAGCAGCATCAGGGTTCGGGTCTGTTTGCGGTTATGGGCAAACGGCGCAGTCGCGATATTGAACATGGATTAGTGCATTACCTCGTTGTTTAACGATGGGCCAGCGAGCATCAGCGCGGCTCGGCGTCGGATGATGATCCCTCATCCGGGGTGGCCCCACTGGCCCTGGCCGCTTCGGCAGCCAGTTTTTTCGCCTTGGCGCGGGCAACGGCAGCGGCGATGGCTGCCTTTTTCGGGTCAACGCTCGCCTCGGCCACGGCAGGTTCGGCCACGGCCTCGCTCACCGGCTCGGCGAGTGCTTGCTCACCGCGAGCCCCTTCTGCTGCCTGCATTGGCTCACCCTGTTCAGCAGCCTGCTGGGCCGCCTTCTTGGCCTTGGCGCGGGCAATGGCTGCGGCGATAGCGGCGTTCTTGGGATCGACCGCTTCGCTGGCAGCAGATGGTGCATCGCTTTGGGTTGCAGCCGTTTCGCTGGTGCCTGCGGTTGCAGTCAGAGAGCCCTCAGCGCTGTCACCCTGCTGGGCTGCCTTCTTGGCTTTGGCCCGGGCGATGGCAGCAGCAATAGCGGCTTTCTTGGGATCGACCGCTTCGCTGGCCGCAGATGGCGCATCGCTTTGGGTTGCAGCCGTTTCGCTGGTGCCTGCGGTGGCAGTCAGATCGCCCTCAGCGCTGTCGCCCTGCTGGGCGGCCTTCTTGGCTTTGGCCCGGGCAATGGCAGCAGCAATAGCGGCTTTCTTGGGATCGACCGCTTCGCTGGCCGCAGATGGCGCATCGCTTTGGATGTCTGCGTCGGTTGTCGCGCTGTTGGCTGTGCTTACCGGCTTGCCACTCGCCTCAGCCTTTTTGGCCTTGGCACGGGCAATGGCGGCGGCAATCGCCGCTTTTTTCGGATCGGCGTCTGCTGCAGGCTGGCTCTCGGCCGCGCTATCTGTAGCAGGAGCATCGCCAGCCTGAGCCGCCTTCTTGGCCTTGGCACGAGCAAGAGCCGCGGCGATGGCCGCTTTTTTGGGATCGCTGGATGGGTCAACCGCCTCGGCGGATTGCGGCGCAGCGGCTGTTTCGCTGTTTACGCTCTCCGCCAGCTTGGCAGCGCGGCGCGCTTCCGCTTCCCGTTTGCGCGCTTCGCGAGCGGCAATCACGGCGCTATTGTCGGGCACGCCTTCGCCTGTGGCTGCAATGGCGGTGATGGGCGCATCCTGCTTGGCCTTAATACGGGCGAGAGCCGCTGCCACCGGATCTTCCCCGCCTGCGGCAGTCATCGCCTGCCGGCGCTGGGCGGCGGCTTCGGCGTGGCGCGCTTCGCGGGCCGCTTTCTCCCGCTCGAAACGGGCCTGCTTTGCCTCGAAACGCTGCTTGGCGCGCTCGGCTTTTTCGGCCTCGGCGCGGGCTTCGCGAATGTCATCCTTGGCGATCTTGTAGTACTGCACCAGCGGGATCTCGCTCGGGCAGACCCAGGCGCAGGCTCCGCACTCGATGCAGTCCATCAGGTTGAGCTTCTCGGCCTTGTCGTACTCTTTGGCCTTGCTGTACCAGTAGAGCTCTTGCGGCAGCAGGCTGGCCGGGCAGGCATCGGCGCAGGCGCTGCAACGGATGCAGGCCTGCTCCGGGCCGGGAGCGGGTAGTTCGGCTTGCGTCGGCGCCAGCAGGCAGTTGGTCGCCTTGACCACCGGCACCATGGCGTGGGGCAGGGTAAAGCCCATCATGGGGCCCCCCATGATCACCCGCTGATCCGCTTCCGGTTGCAGCTCGAAACGCTGCAGCAGCCAGCGCACTGGTGTACCGAGGCGCACCCAGGCGTTGCCGGGTTTCTTGAAGCTGTCGCCGGTGAGGGTAACGATCCGCTCGATCAGCGGCTCGCCGTCGATAATGGCGCGCTTGATGGCAAACACGGTGGCGACGTTGAGCACCATGATGCCGATATCGACCGCGCGGCCGCCTTTGGGCACCTGACGGCCGGTCAGCAGCTCGATGGTCTGCTTGGCACCGCCCGAGGGGTACTTGGTCGGCACTGTCTTGACCAGCACATCTTCGTCGGTGGCGTGACGGGTCAGTTCGGTGATCGCCTCGGGCTTGTTGTCTTCCACCCCGATCAGGGTGAGTTTCGGTTTGAGCAGGTGCTTGAGCACCCGGATGCCATCCATTATCTCATCGGCGTACTGCTGCATCAGCCGATCGTCGGTGGTGATATAGGGTTCGCACTCCAGCCCGTTGACGATCAGGATCTCGGTGAGCTGGCCGCGGCCATCGAGCTTGCTGTGGGTGGGGAAGACGGCGCCGCCAAGACCGGCAATGCCCGCCTGCTGGATGCGCTCGAGCAGTTCGCCCCGCTCCAGATTCCAGTAATCGGGTTTGCCGTCGAGCTCGCCCCACTCATCCTCGCCATCGGGGGTGAGGATGACGCAGAGATCGTCGAGCCCCGAAGGGTGAGCGACCGTGTGGTTGGCAATTTCGGTGATGGTGCCCGAGGTGGAGGCGTGCACCGGCACCACCCGCCCTCTGGCATAACGGGTCAGCGGCTGACCCTTCTTGACCTTGTCACCCACCTGCACCAGCAGGTCGCCAGCAGCGCCTGCGTGCTGGCGCACCGGAATGATCAGGCGCGGTGGCAGACCGGCCTGCTCGACCGGGCTCTGGCTCGATTGCAGTTTGTTGTCGGCGGGGTGAATACCACCGTGAAAGTCCCAGATATTCCCGGCTTTGATGCGTTCAAGTAAAGACTGCATGGTTACTCCACCAACTTAACCGGAATCTTGCCCGGAACCTGCACGTTATTGAGATCCCACTTCCAGTTATCGACCGTGGTGGGCACCGGGATCATCTCGATGCAGTCGGTCGGGCAGGGATCGACACAGAGATCGCAACCGGTGCACTCGCTGGCAATCACGGTATGCATCGCCTTGGTGGCGCCAACGATAGCGTCCACCGGGCAGGCCTGAATGCACTTGGTGCAGCCGATGCACTGATCTTCGTGGATAAAGGCGACCTTCTTGACCGGCACTGCGGCCTCGTCGCTGCCGCCCAGCGGCTGGGGTTCGACCCCCATCAGGTCGGCAATCTTGCGCATGGTGGCCTCGCCACCGGGTACGCACTTGTTGATCTGATCGCCGCCCGCAACCGCCTCGGCGTAGGGTTTGCAGCCGGGATAGCCGCACTGGCCACACTGGGTCTGGGGCAGCAGGGCATCGAGCTGATCGACGATGGGGTCTGCTTCCACATGAAACTTGACGGCGGCAAAGCCCAGGATAATCCCGAACGCCAGCGCCAGCAGGGTCAGCACCAGAATGGCAAAAAGAATATGGATCATGGTTATATCTTGATGAGGCCGGTAAAGCCCATAAAGGCCAGAGACATCAGACCGGCGGTGATCATGGCAATGGAGACCCCGCGAAACGGCGCGGGCACATCGGCGGCGACCAGACGCTCGCGCATGGCGGCAAACAGGATCAGCACCAGCGAGAAGCCGGTGGCGGCGCCAAAGCCGTAGATCACGCTCTGCACGAAGTCATGACGCTCGTTGATGCTCAGCAGCGCCACCCCGAGCACCGCGCAGTTGGTGGTGATGAGCGGCAGGAAGATCCCCAGCAGGCGATAGAGGGTCGGGCTGCTCTTGCGCACCACCATCTCGGTAAACTGGACCACCACGGCGATCACCAGAATAAAGGCGAGGGTGCGCAGATAGGCGATCTCCAGCGGCACCAGAATGTAGTGCTCCACCAGATAGGAGCAGGCACTGGCCAGGGTCATCACGAAGGTGGTGGCGAGCCCCATGCCGATAGCAGTTTCCAGCTTGCCCGAGACCCCCATAAAGGGGCAGAGGCCGAGGAATTTCACCAGCACGAAGTTGTTAACCAGCACTGTGCCGATCAATAAAAGCAGGTATTCAGTCATCGAAGGTCGGGTATCCGGTTTGAAGGCCGCAACATTATCTGATGTTAGGGCACGTTAAACAACCGCAAGGCCGCATGGTTATTATGCAACTGGATAATTTAGACGGGGTTTTGGGGTCAGATCGCGGCACTTTTACTCATGGTCATGCGAGGCTGTAATCCCGGTCTGGCTAACAGAGCAATGGCCAAGCCGGGATAGCCATAAGGTGTTCAGGCTGGATGCGTGCGCAATAATTCCCCGTAATAATCCGGCAGTGCCGCAAACCCGGTCAATTCACCTTGCAATTCTGCCAGCCTGGTCAGTCTCATGGCTGCTCTGAAACTTGCCGCATCCAGATGTGTCAGAGGGTGGAGCAATGAAATAGAGGGCCCCAGCTCCAGCAACCAGTAAGGATTCACATTCCCCTCGGCCAGCGGTGTACCGGTCTGCTCTTCGGTCAGTTGTTCCCTTCGCAGCTTCCGGCATGTCAGCACAGGCAAGACACGGGTTACCTCCCGTGTCTTGCCATCGGCCGCAAGGGTCGCTACGGCCAGATAGCTGATCTCGTTCATCAGCTGATCATCATAACGAGTGGCAATGGTTTCGGCAGGGGTGTGATACCAGCGGGCAGAACCATCACGAAATGTATCGAAGTAGCTCGCCGGGCGGCTGTTTTCCAGTGCGGTCGGAATGATCAGGGTGAGATCATGGTGGCGGACTTGCTGCATCCCCAGGGTGGCAATCCGGCTGGGCTCTTCCAGATAGAAGTGGCCCGAGTGGATGGCAGGATAGCGAAACTCTTCCCCCGATTTACCCAGCTTTTGCTCAAGGAAGGTTTGCAGCCAGCAAGAGCCGCTGTGATCCTCTGCTGGCAACAGGGCAAAGGCACCGATACCAATCCGGTCGATCTCCTCCTGATAGGGATTTTTCGTTCCGGGTTGCTGGCTCATAAAGCCCGGATAGAGCGCAAAAGCGCCAAAGGTGGGGCGGCTTGGTATCGGGTCATCCTGTTGCTGATAGAGCAGGGCATCGCGATAACGGTGCATCTGGTTGATGGCATCATCGGGCACCCTGTCTCTCGGGTCATCTTGAGTGCCGTTATCGACCCGGTACTTGGCATCAAACAGCCAGATAAAGGTGTCGCCACTGCCAGTAGTGGCTTCGATCAGAATGTCCGGCTTCTGGGGAACCAGCAGAGAGTGCACCGGCTTGTTGGTCTTGTGAAATCTGGGTTCATGGGCCAGTTTGAGCTTTACACCGTCTGCTGCACGAAGGTACTCCCAGCAGTACTTCATCCCCTCGGCCAGCCGGGTATCCCAGCCATCGCGGGTGAAGTTAAATGCAGGTGTTTTCACCTCGGTAAATCCCAGTGTCAGGATAATCCGGCGCACCTCGATCACGCACCAGAGCTCGTAGAGCTGATCCATGCTGCGCACGCCGGCCACGGCATCATTACCCAACGCATCGAGATAGAGGCGCAGTTGCTGCCAGACCCGGTAAACCGTGCTATAGCCGCTCTTTTGCTGCAGTACCAGAGACTCACGTTGTAACACTGCCGCCGGACCTATCTCCTGCATCAGGGGGTGAGCCAGCGCCTGATCCAGCGGTTTGCTCCACGCCTTGAGGCGGTCAAAAAAGGCCCTGGACAGCAGGGTGCGATCACCCTGTTGGGTCAGCTGTTGCAGCATCCTTCCGGTGCGCTCCAGCACAAACTTGATAAAGCGGTTTTCCGGGGTATCCGTGGTCAGTTGTTTACGTTCCACTCGGTATCTGCGCTCGATACCGTTATCCAGATCCTGGCGGATCTGTTCGGCCTGCTTCGGGCGTGGCGGGCGCTTCATTCTGGCGGCCAGCAGATATTCGGTCTTGCTTTGCAGCCTGCTGTGGGGCGCATTGATGATCTGGCGGATCCCCCGCTCAAGGTCCTTGTGCAGGGCTTCGAAATGGGCAAGCCAGAGCAGGGGGAACGGTTCGGCCTTGCGCTGGCTGCGCCCCCCTTGCTGACTGGTTGCGCTGTTCAGGGTAAAACGCCAGTAGGGGTACTGCTCATCCAGCACCCGATGGATCAGCGGCACATCCCGGCGGATATCCAGCTTGACCGGATAGACCTCGAACCAGAGCGTCAGCTGAATGCGAGCAGCTTTTCCTGCAGCCGATTTCGGTTGATAAGAGAAGGGGAGTGCAAGTGTGCCTACATCGTTGCCGGTATTGAATCCCCCCAGCAGCTCCTGCGATCCATGCCTGCTTTTGAAGCGAAACGACTCGCAGATCCGCTGCAGATGATGCTCCAGCCGCGGCGCATCACTTCCCTCGCTAACGCCGTGAAGAAACTCCCATTCGAATTCGTAAAAGCAGTTCTCAAACAACAGGGGGGTTGGCAGTACCAGAGCGGAGAGCGCCTGATCATCAGGCAGCTCCAGCGGGCAACCATCAGCTTCAGCCAGAGTGATGGAAAGGGGCTGCGAGAAGCGCACAACTGGCGGTTCGTATCTGCTCGGGCTCGCTGGCAGGCCCGATTTGTCGCGCTCCTGTTGATGATGGGCGCGGGTAGCTTGTAACTGCTGATAACGATCCCCGACCGTCTTCTCATTGGCATAGATCCGCAAAATCCAGTCACGGCTCAGCAGGGTAAACAGGCACTCCATCACAACCCCCTTACGGCCAGAAGCTGGTAAAGCACTGCCGTGCCAGCCGCTCTTTCATCCAGGCGAGTTTCTTCTTGCTGCGGCAGGGGACGAGCGGCAGTTCTGCGGGGGCGGAATCTTCACCGGCGGCAGCCACCTTGCAGTTAAACAGGTCAGGGCGTGTCCCCTCCCAGTGCTCGGTAAATTTTTCTGCCAACACCTTTTCCAGGTCAGTCAGCAGGTCGCCATCAGCCGTCTGATGGCTGCGCAACTTGTCGCTATCCCCCTCAATGCGCGGCAAGACCTTGCACATCATAAAGTCATCCCAGATGGCGACCAGTTCTGCGGTATTGGCGGGGCGATGGGCCAGCAGGGCCAGCATCAGCTCGTTCAGGGCGCGATAGGCCAGTTCGAACGGGCTCAGTTGCAGCACCTCGTTGACTGCCTTCAGGAAGGCGACGCTCTCTTTACTGTATTTTTCCAGTGCGGAGACTTCAGTAATGGCGCGCCCCTCTGACCAGGTCGGATAACCCAGCCGTTTTGGCTGCAATGCCGGTGCAAAGTAGGCATCGAAATCGTTGGGGAAGAACTCGTTAAAGTCGAAGGTGAGGGCCCTGTCGATCACCTTGCGGGAAAAGCCGTGGGTGGTTTCGTCCATATTGACGGTACCGGCCACCATCAGGTTGAAGGGGATAGCGATACCGTGCTGGCAGAAGCTGGCCCAGATCTGCTGATGCAGTGAAACATCGAGGTCCAGTCCCAGTTTTTCCGCAAGTTCGGTACGCGCGTTCTGATCCAGTTGCTGGCTAAGCGTATCTGCTTTGAGCAGGGGATCGCACTGGTAGACATAGCTGTAGTCCACCCCTTCTTTGTCGTTAAATGCAGTCAGTTCGGGTGAGGTATACCAGTGGCGGGTCTCCAGTACCGAGAGATAGTCGGCGAAATATTGTTCAACCGGAGCCAGGTTCATCTCGTCTAGGCAGAGCCAGAAGGGGGGAATATGGTCCAGTTGTTCCTGGCTCAGACCAATCTTGCCATCGGCTCTGACTTTGCCAATACGCTCGTAAATATGAATCCAGGCTTGGGTAATAAAATGCAGCACCGGCGTTGATACATACTCCTTTTTACCACTGATCCTGGAGATATAGCCCAGCAGGTCAGAGGGTTCGTGCCAGTCAGGTCGTACAGGTACCAGGCAGTAATTTTTCTGGCCTGGATAGTCCTTGACCTGCTCACGAATAAAACGGGTTTTTCCTGTGCCAGAAATACCGGCAAAAAGTAAAAATGGTTTATGACAGGAGATGGGTTTATTTATGAAGTACTGATTGAGAAATAATTCGTATTTTTTCACTCCCGAGGAGTACATCCCATTTCCCGCAGTGTTTAAATCTTTCCAAAGATCGCTTTTAAGTAAGGTGTTTATTAGTTTTTCACAAATGCCAACATCTGAAACCGAATAAAATCTGGGGAGTGATTCATCAATAGATGACACTACTTCATCAGCTTTAGCAATACTCTGCTCCGAGTATTTTTTTATAGTGCTAGTGCTAAGGTTTTGTTTCGCAAGCCAGTTTTCGAAAAGCACTTTTAGTTGAGGGGTAGAAGAAGAGGGCGATTTTTTATTTTCATATTCTTTGAATCCCGATGCGACTTTTTCTAATGCCGACTTTAAATATGAGTCAACAAAAAAAGTGTTTGATTCAACGCCGACGTACTCTTCATCTAATAGATAGGCTATGAATTTAGATATTACTTTTGTTATTGCTTTCGTTTGGCTGCGACCTATAGAACTGATGCTTTTCAAATCATCGATATCTGAAGCTTTTCCATAAATTGCGCGATATGATTTTTCTTCGTATATATTTAAACTGTTTTTTTTGCTTGGGACAGAGCCCCAAGCATTTTCAATCTGATTGTAGTTTTCCAACATGAATTGAAGAAATGTAATCAGCGTCTCAGGTTTTATGGTAAAGCATTCATCTTTCTCATTATTGAAGCTGATGACAAAGGATTCTTGACATTGAACCCTTTGCTTATCATAACGCATTGATTTTGTGCAAAAATCTTCAAAGCTCATATGATGGCCTCTACTATATTTTCAGCAATCTTCCTGATAACGGGTACCGCGACTGAATTACCAAATTGCTTGTAGGCTGGAGTTTTTGCTGTAGGAATAACAAAATTTTCAGGATATCCCTGTAATCTTGCACATTCTCTGGGTGTCAATAGTCTCGGGTTTTTACCTTCCTGAGGAATTAGGCATTCTTTACCATCTTTACCATATCTTGCGACCAGTGTGTTTGATGGCTTATCCAGATTTGCTGTAAAGGCTGTAAAGCCTGTTCCTCTATCAAGGTTTCTCTCTGTTCTTTTTATATGTCCTTGCCAGAGAGCATCAGAAATAGTGAATCTTGCGTCTGGAGTCGGCTCCAGAATAGACCTGAGTGGTAGAGGTTGACCGTCAAATTCAGGGAATTTGAAGTCGATATTCAGATCATTGCGAGTGCATACCATGTAGCAACGTACTCTACGTTGTGGTACTAGCGATGATGAATCGATTAGTTCATATTTGAATGTATAACCGATTTCCTCTACGGACCTTTTGATTACATCAAAGGTTCGACCTTTATCATGTCTGGTAATATTTCTAACATTCTCCAGAAAGAGAACTTTAGGTTTTTTTACTGATGCAATACGCATCACATCAAAGAAAAGAGTGCCTTGAGTTTCACATTTGAAACCATGTTCTTTGCCGACAGCATTTCTAGCTGATACACCTGCACCACTGAACGGTTGGCAGGGGAAACCTGCAGCAAGAATATCATGTGAAGGGACTAGTGTATTCAAATGCTTGTCACTAATATTATCATTTGTGAAAGCTGTGATATCACCAAATGGCAGTTCGCCATAATTATTGAGATATGTTTGCTGTGCAGATTTATCCCATTCACTGCTAAATGTACAAACTCCCCCCAGGCTTTGCAGGGCTGTTCTAAAACCACCAATACCAGCAAACAAATCTATAAAAGTAAAAACGTTTTTATCTGATGGTGGACTTACCACAAGAGAATGCAGAGTTGTTTTCAGCTCGGACGGGCTCGCAATCAAATCATGCTTGGTGAGTTCCGAGATGATGATTTCTTTGTTGATTTTTGCTGATTGGCATGCCAGTTCAGTGTCAGATGCAATGGCGTGCAGCCATTGATGAATTAATGCTCGTGGGTCACTTCCTGTGGGGGTATGTTCATGTGCCAGGGCGCTTAATGCATCTTCATATTTTTTCAAGAAGGTTTTCACAGAGATAACTCACTTATTTCTTAGCCATTTGTAGACATAATCATCAATAGTCAGTGATTGAACTGGTTTTTTATACAGTATTTAATGCGACATCACAAGCGAGGCGACATTGTGACAGATATCGTGAAGCCCCAAAAGCGTAGCGAGATGATGGCCGGTATTCGTAACCGGGATACCCGTCCCGAGAAGCGGGTGCGTGCCATGTTGCATCATGCCGGGTTTCGCTATCGCTTGCACAATACCGCCTTGCCGGGCACGCCGGATCTCTGGCTGGCTCGCTACCGTGCGGTGATCGAGGTGAATGGCTGTTTCTGGCATGGTCATGACTGCCATCTCTTCAAGCTGCCATCGAGCAGAACCGACTTCTGGCAAGCCAAGATCGCCAGCAATCGTGCGCGTGATGCCCGTCATCTGGCCGAGCTGGACCAACTGGGTATCCGCCGTCTGATCATCTGGGAGTGTGCCCTGAAAGGGCGTCTGCGCCATGATCCGGAACGACTGCTTCTGGTTATCAGCTGGTGGCTGACCAGCGGCATCAGTCATGGCGAGATTGCCGGTGGCCGTGAACTGCAGATCGCCATGGATCATTCCCGTCCATACAGCTGACCGGATAGCACTCTCGGCCCAGCTTCCACCGCGTGTGAAAAGTAATTATTTTTTGTTGCCAAATCAGTAAGCTGTTGTCGCCTGTTACTCGTTTGAAGATCGCCCCGGTTTTCGGTAATAAAGCCCGGCAGTGACAACCACAGGGAGGTGGTGATGGATCCGGTTTCCTATCTTTTTTCGGCTTATCTCAATCTGGTTCAGCAGCAGATTTCAGATATCTATGGCACCGAGCTTAAAACGGTTGCGGTGCAGTATGAGGGGGAATCAGTACCCTTCTCGTTTCAGCTCTGGCAGATCCAGCAGCAGAGTATCTGTCGCCCCTACGAGCAGGATGTTCGTCGCTTTAGCCAGTGCACGGTCAAGGCTTCGGCTCTGTTTCACAAGCTGTGCGATGACCTGACCCGGCAGGATGACAGCAGTTGGCAACTGCCCAAATATCGCGGCATGTATTGTTCGGCCGCCGTCAGCTACAGGCCGATGATTGCCGAGATTGGGAATGCCAAACAGAGTCCGGCCAAGCTGGCAGAGCGGGCCTGCAATCAGGCGATTCTGGCAGCGATGGATAGCGAAGATGAAACCTTGCTGGCCCAGCGGGACAAGGCATGTGCCGCAGTGCGCTGATGGAGATTTATCGCGCCCGCCAAGTCGTCGGAGCATCTTTGCGCGCCATACCACAGTCGCGGGTGGTTTGGCCCGGTATGATGGAGGGGCTAGCGGGGCGTTCCTGTATCTGTGATGTCTATGGCAAACGAGCGGGGATGCAGCTGGCAAGGCGGACAGCCGGGTTGGCTGGCTGCATGTTTATCACCACCGGCCGCGTTGCCGGCATCAGCACCAGGAGGGAATCATGATCAGCCATATCGACCATCTGGTATTGACGGTCAGTGATATCGAGCGCGCCGTGGCGTTTTACAGCTCGGTGCTCAATATGGAGGCCATCACCTTCGGTGCGGGGCGCCGGGCGGTGGGGTTTGGCAACCAGAAGATCAATCTGCAACTGCTGGGACAGGAGCCGCGTAACCGGGCGCAGGTGGGGTCGGGGGACGTCTGCCTTATCACCCGCTGGCCGCTGGAGCAGGTGATGACTCAGCTGGCCTGCCACGGGGTGGAGATTGTCGAGGGGCCGGTGACCAAAAGCGGGGCTTGCGGGCCTATAGAGTCCATCTACTTCCTCGACCCGGATCAGAACCTGATCGAGATAAGTCGCTACCCCTGAATCCGGCACTGCAGAGGGAGTTGGGTTGGCGTATCAACCGCTGGCCCCGGCCGCTGGTCGGGGCGCATCTTTCCCTCGTTTGCCTCTCTTGGCGCGCCCCGCGCTCGCCTTTGCCGGCGCTTTTGCTGGCCGTGAAATCGGTCAAACCCCGTTTGCCCCATCGCCCCTGATGCGGGGCTTGGTGCTGTGAGCTGGCCCGCAATTGTGTCGCCGGTGCGGTGGAGTTGGCGATAATCCGGCGTGCTGTGGCGGGCGATGTGGTAATGTGTCGCACTTTTTTGCCGGATGGGCCGGCATTGGCCTCGTTGAAATTGGAGCCGTATGCAAAAAATCGACGTAGTGGAGAGGGTGATGCCGCAGATCATGTGTCCGGCATGGCCGACGCACGCAACCGTACAACAGGATGGGGTTCAGCCCCTCTGGCAGGTGACTCATGCTGGCTAACGAATCCATGCGCCTGAACAAATACATCAGCGAGAGCGGTATCTGCTCGCGCCGCGAGGCCGACCGCTTTATCGAGCAGGGCCATGTCTTTATCAACGGCAAGCGGGCCGGGATTGGCGATCAGGTGCAGGTTGGCGATCTGGTCAAGGTGAACGGTCAGGTGATCGAGCCGCGCGAGGCGGACAGTCTGGTGCTGATCGCCCTCAACAAGCCGGTGGGCATCGTCAGTACCACGGAGGCGGGCGAGAAGGACAACATCGTTGATTTCGTAAACCACAGCACCCGGGTCTTCCCCATCGGGCGGCTCGACAAGGATTCGCAGGGGCTGATTTTCCTCACCAACCACGGCGATCTGGTCAACAAGATCCTGCGGGCGGGCAACGATCACGAGAAAGAGTATCTGGTGACCGTTGACAAGCCGGTGACCGACGAGTTTGTGCGCGGCATGGCGGCCGGAGTGCCGATCCTTGGTACTGTGACCAAGAAGTGCAAGGTGAAGAAAGAGGCGCCGTTCGTCTTTCGCATCACCCTGGTGCAGGGGCTGAATCGCCAGATCCGCCGCATGTGCGAGCACTTCGGTTTTGAAGTGACCAAGCTCGAGCGCATCCGCATCATGAACGTCAGCCTCAAGGGACTGCCGGTGGGCGAGTGGCGCGATCTGACCGACGACGAGCTGATCGACCTGTTCAAGCTGATTGAGGACTCCTCCTCCGAGGTGAAACCGGCCAAAGGAGACAAACCGAAGGCGGCCAAGGCCCCTGCGGCGCAAACCGCCAAACCGGGGCAGGGCAAGAAGCCGCGCCGCGATGATGATCACGAGATTGGCGGGCGTCCCAATGTGCCGGGCCCGGAAGCTTTCGAGAAGAAGCTGCCGCTGGGCAAGGGGGGGGCGGGCAAAGGTGCTGCCAACAAGGGCGGCGCAGGCAAAGGGGCACCCAAGGGTGGCAAACCGGCCGCAGGCAAGCCGCGCACCGCTAACAGCGGACGGCAGAAGAAGGGGCGCTGAGTTGCCCCTTTGAGTGGCATCAGCCGCCAGTCATCTCCAATACGATTATCCCCAACACTGTTATCCCCAACACACCGGCCTCAGGCCGGTGTGTTGTTTTGGGCAGCAGAGCTGGTTGGGAGGGGCGCCGAAATAGTTGGCTCGCTGGTGGTCGGTAACCGCATGACGCGGGGGTAGTGACGCGGGTCGAGGCGCAGCACCAGCAGGCTCATCAGCAGCAGGCCCCCCAGCTGCCACTGCCAGGCGGCGGCGAAGTCGCCGAACAGGTGATAGAGGCGGGCGGCGACCCAGGGGCCGGTGGCCGCCAGCATAAAGCCGAAGCCCTGCATCAGGGCGCTCAGGGTGCCGGCGCGGCGCGGATCGGGCAGGTGATCGAGCGCAATCACCATGATCAGCGAAAAGCTGCCGCCCAGACCGGCACCGCACAGCATGCACCAGAGGATCGGGGCACTGGCTGGCGCCAGCCAGAGGCCGCCAAATCCCGCCAGCTGCATGGCGATGGCAAGCCCCATCCATGGCCGCCGATCCAGACTGCGCGCCGCCAGTAGCGGCAAGCCAAGGCCGCTGGCAGTCTGCGCCAGTGCCAGCCAGGCGACCAGCTCGCCAGCCTGCGCAGCGTTCCACCCATTCGCCATATAGGCGGGTGCCAGCCAGGCCACGACTATGCCGTAACCGCTGTTGATGATGCCAAAGCAGACGATCAGCAACCAGCTGCGGGGCAGGGTGATCAGCCGCTGCTCGCCGTGGGGGATCGCGACCGCCGCGGTGCTTGGCAGACGCACTTTCCACCCTAGCCAGCCGAGGGCCAGCAGCAGCGGCAGGCTCCAGATCGCCAGTGCCTGCGACCAGTCGAGGCTGGCCGCCAGCCGTGGCGTGAGGCTGGCGCCGAGCGCGCCGCCCCCCATCATGCAGGCAGAGAAGATCCCCATCACTTGCGGCACCTTGCGGGCAAAGTGCTGCTTGATAAGGGCGGGCAGCACCCCTTGCACCAGCGCCGAACCCAGGCCGCAGAGGGCGGCGGTGGTGATCAGCAGGGCGCCGCTCTGGGCATCAAAACGCAGGGCACTGCCCGCTGCGAGCAGCAGTAGGGCCAGCCCCAGCAGGGTGGTGGCACTGGCAAGGCTGCGCAGGCGCGGGGTGAGCAGCACGCCGACCCCGATGAGCCACAGCGGCAGCAGGGTGAGCCAGGCCAGGGTATCCATCCCGAGCGACAGGGCGCGGCCAATCTCGCCGCTCAGCGGGCCGATGGCGGTAAGAAAGGGGCGCAGATTCAGGCCAATCAGGATCACCAGCACCAGCAGGGCAAACTGCTGGCGACGCGCCTCTGCCGGGCGTTCGAAAGTCCCCTTACTCATGATCAGGCGCTGTTTGTGTGGC
Organism: Aeromonas sp. SG16; assembly: GCF_024436135.1. Lineage (NCBI taxonomy): Bacteria > Pseudomonadati > Pseudomonadota > Gammaproteobacteria > Aeromonadales > Aeromonadaceae > Aeromonas > Aeromonas sp. SG16. The sequence continues at coordinate 1,410,388 of NZ_JANFNW010000001.1, read as the reverse complement.
TTGTTGTAACTGGGAGCCGTAGAGATCCGCCGCCGTCATGGTGACGGCCAGTTTGACCAGAGGCAGAGGTGGCGGTGCCAGCGGCAGCCCCAGCTTTTGATAGGCGGCGGTGCTGTCAAAGTCGAACGGCGCTGCATCGGCGTTATCAAAGGCGTAATAGACGGCGGCGATACCGTTCATCACCAGCGCGGCGAGGCACATGGGGCAGGGGTGACCGCTGGCATAGACGATGCTGCCCGCGAGCGGCCCACACTGGCTTGCCTTGCGCAGCGCCTCCAGTTCGGCGTGACGGGTCGGATCCCCATCCAAATGGATGCCGTTGACCGCGCTCGCCACCAGCTGCTCATCGCGCACCAGCAGGGCGGCGAAGGGGCGGCCACCCTGCTGATGATTTTCTCTTGCCAGTTGCACCGCCTGCTCCAGCCAGCGCTGATGAGTCGGGAGGGTGGTTGATGAGGGGATCGGGCGGGCGTTGGCAGAGGCAACAAGGGGCGCAGACATGATGAAAAACCCTGATTTGACTGAACAAATGCCAGCCTAGCGGCGAAACAAACCATTTGGAAATTAAATGATAAAATGAGTTTCAGTGGTTTTATAAATGGAGAAACCCATGCTGGATCCCCTGTTACTGCGCAGTTTTGTCGCCATTATCGACACCGGCAGCTTCACCCGGGCCGGTGAACGGGTCCACCTGACCCAATCCACCATCAGCCAGCAGATGCGCAGGCTCGAACAGCAGATCGGCTGCTCGCTGCTGGACCGCTCCGGTCGGCAGGTGGTGGCGACGGCCGAGGGGGAGCAGCTGCTCGGGCTGGCCCGCCGCATTCTGGCACTGCTGGCGCAGGCCGAGGAGCAGGTGAGCGAGGGGAGCATATCCCTCAGCCTCGGGGTGCCGGAGGATTTCGCCGCCGGTGCCATCACCCCGGTGCTGGCCGCCTTTGCCCGCGACTACCCCGAGGTGCGGCTGGAGGTGGAGAGCGGCCTGAGCCACCACATCTGGCAGCGCTTCGCGGCGGGGGAGCTGGATCTGGCGCTGGTCAAGCAGGTGCGCGGACAGGGCTCGCCGCTCGCCAGCTGGCGTGAGCCGCTGGTGTGGGTAGATAGCCGCGACTGGCCAGCGAAGGGGCGTGATCCGCTGCCGCTGGTCGCCTTTCCGAGCGAAGGGCTCTATCGCCAGCAGATGACCGAGGCGCTCGATGGTCTGGGTCGGCGCTGGCGGATCGCCTATGTCAGCGCCAGTCTCGCCAGTTTGCAGGGGGCGGTGAGCGCAGGCATTGGCGTGAGCTTGCTGCCCAAACGGCTGATGCCCGCCGATCAGCTGGCCCTGACCCAGTGGCCCAAGGTGGCATCGGTGGAGCTGGCGCTCCATGCGGCAAAGGATGGGGGTGAACCGCTCAGCCGCTTGAGTTCGGCCCTGATCGCCCTGTGCGACGAGGTGATGGGGCCGCAGTGAGTGGCTCTGTAGGGAAAACTTCTGTGGGGAAAAACTGACGTCGGCAAGATAAGGCGGAAAAAGTGCGGGGAGGGATCAGTGATCCTTCCCCTCCGCCAGCTTGCGCTCGTAATCCTGTTTCACAATGGCCAGTGCCGCCAGCACCAGCTCGGGGGCCAGTTCATTGGTTTCCAGCAGTTCAATCAGATCCACCGCGAGTTTCACCTCGGGCGGGGCAGTTTCCAGTGACATGGGCAGGGTTCCGGTTGCGGGAAAAGGGGGGATTATACAGGGGCGCCGCCGTTGGCCGAAAGCGCCCGCTCCGTCGGGTTGTGAGCCACGAAGGTCAGAGGTGCTGGCGCATCTCCTTGTCGATCTCCTCGCGCAGGGCGATGAGCTTTTTGGCGTACTGCTGCAACTGCAGATCGCTTTCGCTCAGCGGCTGCCACTGGGGTACCGGGGTCGGTTTGCCATGCTCATCCATCGCCACGAAGATGATGATGCAGTGGGTGGTCTTGTGGCGCTCGGTCTCGGTGGGGTGGCGGCTGTAGACATCCACCGCCAGATGCATGCTGGTGGTGCCGGTGTGGATCACCTGGGCGTGTACCTCCACCAGCTGGCCAATCTGGATGGGGCGCAAAAAGCGGATCCCTCCCACATAGACGGTCACCGCATAGCCGCCGCACCAGCCCGCGGCGCAGGCATAGCCCGCCTGATCGATCCACTTCATCACCATGCCGCCGTGGACCTTGCCGCCGAAGTTGACGTCAGAGGGTTCGGCCAGAAATTGCAGGGTCAGTTCGCGATTGGGCACAGTCACATCCTTATTGCCTGAAGAGTTTCCCTGAGCTTTGCCCCATCGGCCTGCCCGGTCAAGGGTTCATCCCCGATTCAGGGGGGCGGGGTCACTATCTGGCTCTATTCATCCCGATTTCACTTTTTTGACCCGCAGGAGTGACACCATGAAACAGATGCTGGAACAGTTGCTGGGGGCTGGCAAAGGCTGGCTCAACGAAGGCGGAGACAAGCGCAAGGGGCAGATGCAGGGGGCGCTGGCCGGCGGTGCGCTCGGTCTGCTGCTGGGCAACAAGAAGATGCGCAAATATGGCGGCAAGGCCGCTGCCGTGGGCGGCGCTGCGGCCCTCGGCGGGCTGGCCTACAAGCTCTATCAGGATTGGCAGGCCCAGCAGGCGGCGCCCGCCCAACCGACCCATCCTGTCAGCACTCTGGCAGGCAATGCGCTGGATGCCCGTTCGGCTCTCTTGGTGCGCGCCATGGTGGCGGCAGCCCGGGCCGATGGCCATATCGACGGTGCCGAGCGCCAGAAGATTCAGGAGTATCTGACCGAACAGGGCCAGAGCGATGCCGCCCGCTGGATTGACGCCGAGCTGGCCCGCCCCCTCGACCCCCACGCGCTGGCGCGGGAAGTGACCGACATGGAGCTGGCCACCGAGGTCTATCTCGCCTCCCTGCTTGCCATCGAGGTGGATCACTTTATGGAGCGCGGCTATCTCGACGAGCTGGCGCGCGCCCTCAAACTTGATGACAACCTCAAGGGGAGCATCGAGCGGCAGGTGGCCCAGCTTAACGCCCCCGCCTGATACCCTCACCGCCATGGATTGCCGATAACGCCCCGTTCAAGGGGCGTTGTTGTTTCTGCGCTTTGGCGATCACCCCTCTGTTTCCAGCTGCCGGTTTATCAGGCCCGCAAGCTGGTGGAGTGCCTGCTCCAGCTGCTCGCTCCAGGGATGGGAGCTGTTGAGGCGCAGGCAGTGGTTGTGCTGCCCCTGACTGGAGAAGAGGGCGCCGGGGGCGATGGAGAAGCCGCAGTCGAGCGCCATGGCGTGGAGGGCACGGCTGTCGAGGCGGGGCGCAAACTCCAGCCAGAGAAAGTAGCCGCCATCGGGGGAGGAGATCCGCACCTCGCCCGGCAACAGACGCAGCAGCGCGGCCCGCATCTGCTGCTGGCGCTGGGCCAGAGTGTGGCGCAGACGGCGAAAGTGGGCATCGACCCCGCCCTGGCGTAGCATCTCGGCCAGCGCCAGCTGGCTCGGCACATTGGTGGAGAGGGTGGACATCAGCTGCAGCCGCTGGATCCGCTCGGCATGAGGCCCCGCCACCACCCAGCCGACCCGAAAACCCGGCGCCAGACACTTGGAAAAGGAGCTGCAGAGCAGGCTGTCACCGCGCTGATCCCAGTGTTTGATGGGCTTGGGGCGCTCGCGACCGAAGTAGACCTCGGCATAGACGTCATCCTCCACCAGCGGCACCTTGTGGGCGTTGAGCAGCGCCATCAGCCCCTGTTTGTGCGCATCGGGCATGGTGTGGCCCAGCGGGTGCTGCACATTGCCCATCAGCCAGCACGCCTTGATCGGCATCTGGCTGAGGGCGTCTTCCAACAGCGCCAGATCGATGCCCACCCCCGGGATCACCGGGATCTCCACCGCCTTGAGTTTCAGCCGCTCGATGGCCTGCAGGGCGCCATAGAAGGTAGGGGACTCCACCACCACCCAGTCTCCGGGCTCGGTCAGCACCTGCAGACTGAGGGAGAGCGCCTCCATGGCGCCGGTGGTGATGATGATCTCCTGCGGGTTGATAGCCACCCCGTCGCTGGCGTAGCGCTGGGCGATGGCGCGGCGCAACGCCTCGTTGCCGGGGGGCAGGTCGGCCACCGTGCTGAAGGGGTCGAGCCTGCGCATGCAGCTGGCCAGTGCCCGCCCGAGCTGGGGATGGGGGAACAGGGTCGGGTCGGCCACCGACATGCCAAGGGGCACCAGCGCCCGCGATTTGCTCGCCTGCAACACCTCGAACACCAGATCGTTGATATCCACCGAGCCGCTGTAGTGGGTCTGGCTCGGGGTGTGGCGCGCCACCTTTGGCGAGGCTGCCTTGACGTAGTAACCGGACTGGGGGCGGGCGAGGATCCGCCCCTGACTCTCCAGCAGCTGATAGGCCTGCAGCACCGTCATCGGGCTCAGGCTGTGGGTCTTGCAGCTCTGGCGGATGGAGGGGATGCGCTCCCCCGGTTGCCAGATGCCGTCATCGATCTCGCGGCTCAGGCGTTCGGCCAGTTGTAGGTAAAGAGGCATGATCTGGATCAACTGTTATAGGTGCTATTCACTATAACTGCATCTGTTATAGGTGTCATGACCCGTGGTGTACTTGTCCTGCATGAAACGTGCAAGGCAAATACAACAAAAGAGAGTGACGCATGATCAATCCGGATGACGTGGTCAGCCTGTCGCGCCTGCAATTTGGCGCCACGGCCCTGTTCCACTTCCTGTTTGTCCCCCTCACCCTGGGGCTGTCCTGGATCCTGGTGATCGCCGAGTCGGCCTATGTGATGACCGGCAAGGTGATCTATCAGGACATCACCCGCTTCTGGGGCAAACTGTTTGGCATCAACTTCGTCATGGGGGTCACCACGGGGATCACCATGGAGTTCCAGTTCGGCACCAACTGGGCCTATTACTCCCACTACGTGGGGGACATCTTCGGCACCCCGCTGGCCATCGAGGGGCTGATGGCCTTCTTCCTCGAATCGACCCTGGTGGGGCTCTTCTTCTTTGGCTGGGACAAGCTCTCCCGCGGCAAGCACCTGCTGGTGACCATGCTGGTGGCGCTCGGCTCCAACCTCTCGGCGCTCTGGATCCTGATCGGCAACGGCTGGATGCAAAACCCGGTGGGGGCCGAGTTCAACCTGCTGACCCAACGGATGGAGCTGGTGGATATCGCCGCCGTGCTGCTCAATCCGGTGGCGCAGGTGAAGTTCGTTCACACCGTTGCTGCGGGTTATGTGGCTGCCTCCATGTTTGTGATGGGGGTGAGCAGCTGGTATCTGCTGCGCAAAACCGAGGTGCAGTTCGCCCTGCGCTCTTTTGCCATCGCCTCCGGTTTCGGGCTGGCCGCCATCCTCTCGGTTATCGTGCTCGGGGATGAGTCTGGCTATCGCACCGGTGAGGTGCAGAAGGTGAAGCTCGCCGCCATCGAGGCGGAGTGGCACACCGAGCCGGCACCGGCCTCCTTCACCCTGTTCGGCTTTCCGGATCAGCAGGGGGAGACCACCCACGCCGCCATCAAGATCCCGTATCTGATGGGGATCATCGCCACTCGCTCCCTCGATGAGGCGGTGACCGGCCTCAAGGATCTCAAGATGCAGCACGAGGCGCGTATTCGCAGCGGCATGGTGGCGTCCGGTGCACTCGAAGAGATCCGCGCCGGCAACGACTCGGCCGAAAACCGGGCGCTGTTTGCCAAACACGGCAAGGATCTCGGCTACGGTCTGCTGCTCACCCCCTATGCCAGCAATATCGCCAAGGCGGGGGAGGCGGAGATCGCCAAGGCGGTGGAGGACTCCATCCCGCAGGTGGCGCCGCTCTTCTTCGGTTTCCGTCTGATGGTGGGGCTCGGCGTCGCGATGCTGGGGCTGATGGTGGTGAGCTTTGTCCAGCTCTGCCGCAACCGGCTGCAGAGCTCGCCACGCCTGCTCAAGACCCTGCTCTGGAGCATTCCGCTGCCCTGGATCGCCATCGAGGCGGGCTGGTTTGTGGCCGAGTTTGGTCGCCAGCCCTGGACCATCAGCGACGTGCTGCCGGTCTCGGCCTCGGTCTCCCTGCTTACCCCGGGCCAGCTCTGGTTCAGTCTCATCGCCATCTGCTCCATCTACACCCTGCTGCTGGTGGTGGAGCTGTTCCTGCTGCGCCGGGTGATCCGCAAGGGGCCCGCCATTCTCCATACCGGCCGCTACAGCGGTGAACAACCCGAACTTGCGAGGATCGCCTGATGGATTACGCAACTCTGAAACTCATCTGGTGGGCGCTGCTGCTCTTCATGATGGTCGGCTTTATCGTGATGGATGGCTTCGATCTCGGCATCGCCATGTTGCTGCCGGTGGTCTCGCAGGATGACGACGACCGGCGGCTGGTGATCAACAGCGTGGGGCCGGTGTGGGAGGGCAATCAGGTGTGGCTGATTGCCGGTGCCGGCGCCCTGTTCGCCGCCTGGCCGCTGGTCTATGCCGCCGCCTTCTCGGTGCTTTACATCCCCATGGTGGTGCTGCTGCTCGGCCTGTTTCTGCGCCCGGTCGGTTTTGACTATCGCAGCAAGCTGACCGACCCGCTGTGGCGCCGCTGGTGGGATCGGGCGCTGGTGGCGGGGGGCCTGATACCGACCCTGATCCTCGGCGCCGCCATCGGTCTGGTGATGCAGGGCTTGCCGTTTCGCTTCGACACGGCGCTGCGTCTGCACTACGGCGCGTTCGACTTCCACTGGGGCTGGTTGCTCTCGGTGCTGGCCACCGCCATCACCTTGCTGCTGCTGCACGGCGCCAGCTTTTTGCAGGCCAAGGTCACGGGGACGCCCGCGCTGCGCGCACGGGGTATCGCCATCCTGCTGGCCCCGCTGGTGACCTTTTTCTACCTGCTGGCCGGTTGGCATCTGGTGGATCTGCAGGGCTATCAGCTGACCGGTCTGGCGGGCCAGCCCTTTGACGGCAATGCGGTGCTGAGCCCGCTGATGAAGGGGGTTACCCCCCATGTCGCCGGCTGGCTGCGCAACTACCACGAGCAGCCGCTGCTCTGGCTGGTGCCGGTGATGGGCGCGCTGGCGCCGCTGGCGAGCGGCATCGCCGCTTGGCTGGAGCGCGGACGGCTGGCTCTGGTGGCAAGCGCCATGGCCTGCATCGCCATGCTCGGCTCGGTGGCCATCTCGCTCTTCCCCTTCGTGCTCCCTTCAACCCTTGATGCCGCGAGCAGCCTGACCCTGTGGGATGGCACCTCCAGCTACAAGACCCTGGCCATCATGTTCGGCATCGTGCTGGTGTTGATGCCGGTCAACCTCGGCTACACCGGCTGGGTCTATCGGGTGGTGCGCGGCAAGCTCGACCGCGCCCGCATCAAGCGCGACGGCCATCAACTCTACTGACCATAAGGAGGACGCCATGTGGTACTTCACCTGGATACTGGGGCTCGGCTTTGCCCTGCTGCTGGGGCTGTGCAACCTGCTCTGGCTGGAAGCGCGCTGGGAAGCGGCTGACCGCGACCAGATCTGATTTGCGGGGTTGACCCGCATGCCCGGTCGGGCCGCCTGTGGCGCAGCCCGACCACCCACCCTGCCACTTCACTGACAGTCGCGGACTGTCACTCAACCGACAGGTAATCAATATGAAACAGACATTGAAAGCGGTGGCGCTGGCCATCGGCTGCGCCCTTGCCGCCGCGCCGGCGGGTGCCGCCAGCCAGGGCGTACAACTGACGCCACTGGACAAGAACTTCACCCTGCAGGTGCTCGGTAGCGGCGGCCCCATCTCCGACGATCAGCGTGCCTCCTCCAGCGAGGTGATCTGGTGGAAGGGGAAATCCCGCATCCTGATCGATGCCGGTGGCGGCGTCTACCTGCGCTTCGGTCAGGCGGGGGCCAAGCTCGAAGAGGTCGATTTTATCGGCATTACCCACTTTCACACCGACCATGTGACCGACCTGCCCGCCCTGCTCAAGGGGGCCTACTTCTTCGAGCGCAGCGATCCGCTGGATCTGGCGGGGCCTGAGGCGGGTTCGGCCTTCCCCAGCATGAGCGGCTACTTTGACGCCCTCTTCAACAAGGAGAAGGGGGCTTATGCCTACCTGAGCGGCTTCAAGGATGGCACCGATGGTCTCTTTCCCATCACCCTGATTGATGTCCCCTATCGCGGGCCAAAACCCCACACCGTCTATCAGCAGGATGGCTTGACCATCACCGCGCTCGGCATTCCCCACGGTGACGTGCCCTGTCTGGCCTACCGGATCCAGAGCGCCGAAGGGAGCATCGTCATCTCGGCGGATCAGAACGGTTCCAACCCCGCCTTCCTCGATTTTGCCCGCGGCGCCGACATTATGGTGATGCCGCTCGCCATCCACGAGGGGGCCGACCCGGTCTCTGCCTCGCTTCATGCCAAGCCATCTGTGGTGGCCAAGATTGCCGCCGAGGTGAATCCCAAGCTGCTGGTGCTGAATCACTGGATGGGGGTCGGCCTCAATCACAAAAAAGAGGCGATCGACATCGTCAAACAGCAGTTCCACGGCCAGATCGTGGCCGCCCGCGATCTCTCCAGCTACCCCGTTTCATCCGTCAAGGAGTCCACCCATGAGTAACCCAAGCAGCAACAAGACCAACAAACTGACCCTCTCCATCGCCATGACCAGCCTGATTGCCCTGACCCCGGGGCTGGCGCTGGCGGCCACCCCGAGCGATGCGCCGGTCAAGGCCGCCCCCAGCGAACAGCACGGTGGCAAGTGTGCGGCGGGCAAGTGCGGCACCGAGAAGCGCTTTGAAAAGCAAGCCCTTGACAGTGACCCACAGGGGCGGCTGGTGCGCGCTCGCGACGGCAAGTGTGGCGTGGCGGGAGAGGGGATTGATAGCGACAGATCCGGTTCCAACAACGGCAGCAAGATGACGGAGGGGGTATGCGGTCAATAAGCTCCCGCAGTCGGGGGATCGGGCTGCGGCAGGAGCATCTGGATGCGCTCTGCTCCGGCCCCGTCCGCCCCGGCATCGACTTTCTCGAACTGGCGCCGGAGAACTGGATGGCCATCGGCGGCGCCAGGCGGGCGCAGCTGCACCGGATCGCCGAGCGTTACCCGCTGGTGGCCCACGGCCTCAGCCTCTCCCTCGGCGATTGTCAGCCCCTCAATCGCACTTTGCTCAGCCAGATCCGCACCTTTCTGGATGAGTTCGGCATCGATATCTACAGCGAGCATTTGAGCTTTTCCCGCGACCAGCAGGGTTATCTTTACGAGCTCTTACCGGTGCCGCGTCAGTGGGAGAACATCCCCTATCTGGCAGAGCGGATCGCGCAGGTGCAGGAGGCGCTGGCCCGCCCGCTGGTGCTGGAAAATATCTCCTACTACCACGGCTATGACCACGAGATGCCGGAGGAGGATTTTCTCGCCGAGCTGGTGGCGCGCAGCGGCTGCGAGCTGCTGCTCGATATCAACAACGTCTTCGTCAACAGCCGCAACCACGGTTACTGCCCCAAGCGGATGATCGCCGGGCTGCCGGGCAGTGCGATCCGCTATTTCCATATCGCTGGTCATCTGGAAGAGGCGGACGGCACTTTACTGGATACCCATGGTCGTCCGGTATGTGAGGAGGTGGTGGCGCTGGCCCGTTATACGGTGCAGACCCACGGCCTGCGCCCCCTGCTGCTGGAGCGGGATCACCATCTGCCACCGCTGGCAGAGCTGGAGGCCGAACTGGCGCGGGTGCACGGCGCCTGTTGCGAGGCGATCGACCATCAGGTGCGGGAGGTGCGCTATGGATAGACGGTTATCTCTGATCACTGCGCCCAAAACGGCCCCGCAGCGGATGCAGCAGCAGACCGCCTGGCTGGCGAGCTGGGTGCGGTTGCCGCAGGATGGCATCGCCAGCCACTATGCCCGCAGCGTGCGCGCCAATGTGGAGTCGGTGCTGGAGAGCGCTTTTCCGCTCACCCACGCTCACTGGGCGCCGGTGGACAGAGGGCAGCTGGTGGAGGGCTTTGTTATCGCGCACGGCGCCGAGGCCCCCGAGTTTCACCATATCGCCACCGAGTTTGTCCGCTATGTGCAGCATCGCCACGGCGAGGGCTCCCTCAACTGGCCCAGGCAGCGGCTGGCGCTGCTGGAGTACGAGTGGGCCTGCCTCTGTGTCGAGATTGACCAAGGGGGGGGGCCGCAAGTGTTGCCGGGGGAGGAAGTGACGGCGGAGAGTTCGCTTGTGCTCAATCCCACCCTACAACTGCTTGAACTCCCCTTTGCCATTCGTCGCAGCGGCGTGGTGCCGACCCGGCAGGGCAACCACTTCTATGGCCTGTTTCGCAGTCCGGATCATCAGGTGGTGACCCAGCGGTTGCGCGAATGGGACGTGGCGCTGATCCAGCTGCTGCAACAGCAGCCGGGGATCATCCAAGCCACATTCAAACAACAGGTGCAACAGGTTCGCAGCGACTTTGATCTTATCGAGTGGGCGCGCCATTTTCACCGGCTGGGTCTGTTGATCATGCCCGTCGGTGAGCGCCAGCCTAGCACTCCCTTGCCCTCATTTAGAAAACACCAAGGAGAATTCCCATGAACAACACCCTGATCCAGTGGTACGAGCGGGCGGTAGCCCAGTGCAAGCGGCTCGATTTTCTGGCCCTGCTGGCCATTCGCCTCTATCTCATTCCGGTCATCTATGTGGGGGCCCACTCCAAGGTGGTGGGCTTTGCCGGCACGGTCGCCTGGTTTGGCGCCCCAGTCTCGGAGGGGGGGCTCAACTTGCCGTTCCCGACCCTGCTCGCCTTTCTGGCGGCGGGCACCGAGGTGCTGGGCTGCATCTGCATCGCCCTTGGCCTCTTTACCCGCATCATGGCCATTCCCACCATCTTCCTGATGAGCGTGGCGAGCGCTATGGTGCACTGGAAGCACGGCTGGGATGCCATCGCCACCGGCAGCATGGAGGCCACTGTGCGCCTCAACGGCTTTATCGAGTGGCTGGCCGCCAACTTCCCCGGTCGCTACAACTACATCACCGAGCTCGGGGACCCCGTGATGCTCAACAACGGGATGGAGTTTGCCGCCACCTACTTCGTGATGCTACTGGTGCTGCTGGTTTACGGCGGGGGCCGCTACGTCAGCCTCGACTACTGGCTCAAGCGTGCCGTGACCGGCAAAGCAGGCGTGTAACAGGCGGCATAAGGCTTGCCCACGGATAACAAAAACCATAACGACAGAGCGTGAAAAACAGCGAGCGGCCGGGGGCCGCTCGCTGTTTTTGTGCTGTGTGGGGGGGAGTGTCAGCTGCGTCAGCCGTTACTGGTAGCGGCCAACCGCGATGGGGGACTCCTGCTCAATCTGGCCAAGGCGCTCGGCCCACTGGGCAAGCCAGGCTTCCCGCTCTTCTTGCGAGACCCGCACCGGGGCATAACAGATATGGGGGCGCAGTACATCGAAGCCGACAAATTGCAGGATCCCGCGCTGGATGGGACGCAGCACTCCGTCAATATCGCCGTTGAAGCCGTCGGGCAGATAGGTCTCGGCAGGGCCGCCGGTGGTCAGGCTCAGCAAAGCCCGCTTGCCGCGAAACTTGCCGCTCTCGTAGATATGGCCCTGACCATAAACCCGCCCCATGGCAAAGACCCGATCCACCCACCCCTTGAGAATGGCGGGCAGGCCAAACCACCAGAGCGGGAACTGGAAGATCAGCAGGTCAGCCGCCTCCAGCTTTTGCATCTCCTGCTCCAGCTGCGGGGCAAAGCTGCCCTGCTCGGTGGCAGCCAGCTCTTCAAGCTGCAGCTTGAGAAAATCGGGATCGCTGGCGGCGGTGAAGTTGCGCCGATCCGAGACGGGATCAAAGCCCATGGCATAGAGATCGCTGGTCATCACTGTGTGGCCCGCCTGCTCCAGCGCCCTGATGGCGTGGCAGAAGAGGGCACCGTTGAAACTTTTGGGTTCGGGATGGGCATAGACGATAAGCACCTTCATAACAGACTCCGTGGCAAATGATGCGAGGGTGACAGGCTTGGTTGCTGAAACAGTTGCTGAAATGGTTGCCGGGTTAACGCTGTGTCACAGCATAGAAGCCTGCCGCGCCGATTGCAGCAGGCGCCACGCTCTTGCGTGACGCCTGCTGGCGCAGCTTATGCCTGACAGGCGGCGAGCCGGACGGCTTCGCGGCGCTCGCTGACATGGGTCAGCCCGTAGGCCAGCAGCACGATAAGGGCGCCGATCCAGGGGGTGTGCATCAGGCCGAGGTGCTCCACCACCAAGCCACCGACTACGGAACCGAGCGCAATGCCGACGTTGAAGGCTGCAATATTGAGGCCCGATGCCACATCCACCGCCTTGGGGGTGTGCAGCTCGGCCTGTTTGACCACCAGCACCTGCAGACCCGGCACATTGCCGAAGGCAAAGGCGCCCCACACCAGCACGGTAAGCACGGCCAGCACCGGGTGCGGGGCTGTGAAGGTTAGGGCCAGCAGCACCAGCGCCAGACCGGCAAACAGCAGCTTCAGTGCAGGCAGGGGGCCCATCTTGTCGGCCAGCTTGCCGCCCCAGATATTGCCGACGGCAACCGATACCCCGTACACCAGCAGGATCAGGCTCACCGCACCGGCGCTAAAGCCGCTCACCTGCTGCAGGATGGGGGCGAGGAAGGTGAAAGCGGTGAAGGCGCCGCCATAACCGAGGGCGGTCTTGGCGTAGACCAGCAGCAGCGGCTTTTTGGTCAGTACCGAAAGCTGCTCGCGGATGGTCGAGGCTGCCCCCTTGGGCAGGTTGCTCGGGATCAGCAGCAGGCTACCCACCATGGCGACCAGACCCAGCAGGCTTACTACCAGAAAGGTTTCACGCCAGCCAAAGACCTGACCAATCCAGGTGCCGAGCGGTACGCCGGTTACCAGTGCCACGGTAAGGCCGCTGAACATGATGGCGATAGCGCTCGCCGCCTTCTCTTTGGCCACAAGACCCGTGGCGATGGTGCTGCCCACCGAGAAGAAGACCCCGTGCGCCAATCCGGTGAGGATGCGGGCCACGATCAGGCTCTCGTAACCGGGGGCCTGCCAGGCCAGCAGGTTGCCGGCGGTAAAGAGTGCCATCAGCCCTACCAGCAACCACTTGCGCGGCACCTTGCCGGTCAGCGCCGTGAGCACGGGGGCACCGATGGCTACGCCAAGGGCATAGAGGCTGACCAACAGGCCCGCCGAGGGGAGCGAGACATTGAGCTGCTCGGCGATGGTGGGGATAAGCCCCACGATCACAAATTCGGTGGTGCCGATCGCAAAGGCACTCAGGGTAAGGGCAAATAACGCCAGTGGCATAACAACTCCTTGGTTTGGGACTCCCGACGGGAGAATGGCGCCAGTATGCCGATGGGTTTTGTTGGCAAAAATGACGGTGACAGCAAATTACTTTTGCCAAATAAGCAGCAATGGTGAGGGCAGTGGGAGAGACAAAAGTGGCCGCAAAGGGGGGGGGGGGCGAAGTGACAGGAGAACAGAGTCAAAGCGTGCTGAGCGAGTAGGGTACAAAGAGGAAACGAGGACGGGGGCAATGGAAGGCGACAGGGTTGGCTGAACCTGCTGTGTGTGCGGGAGTGAGTAAAGAGTGAGATTAAAGGGCAAAAAAACGGGAGGCATGATGCCTCCCGCTGGTGCTGAAGAATGTCATTGAGCGTGATTTGCTCCCTTCTCCCCTTGCGGGAGAAGGGTTGGGGATGAGGGGGAGGTCGCTTGCCCTCGCCCTGACCCTCTCCCGTAGGGAGAGGGGATAGCGAGTGGTTGCAATAGGTTTGTGAGGGTTGCCGGTCCCCGCCATCGAAGCGAGAGAGCCTATGTATCTTTTCCCGTTTAATCCCAATCCGGCGCAAAGTCAGGGTTGGCGCAGCGCTCGCCCCGATCCAGCGTGGCGATGGCGGCCATCTCTTCGGCAGTGAGCGTGACCTTGAGGGCTGCAAGGTTAGCGGCGAGATTCTCCCGCTTGGTGGAGCTCGGGATCACCGTCATCTCCTGCGCCAGCAGCCAGGCCAGCGACACTTGTGCCGCCGATAACCCGTGGCGCTGGCCGATCTCCATCAGCAGCGGCTCGGTGAGCACCTTGCCATAGGCGAGCGGCATATAGGCGGTGATGGCGATGCCGTTGGCATGGCAGAATTCCACCACCTTGCGGTTTTGCAGCAGGGGGTGGATCTCCACCTGCTGGTGAGCGATGGCGCCCGGCCCCAAAATCTCGATGGCCTGTTTGAGTTGGGCCACCGTGAAGTTGGAGACCCCGATCTCGCGGGTCAGGCCTCGGGCTTTGGCCTCGGCCAGCTGCTCCAGATAGACCTCCATCGGCACTTCATCCTTGGGGGAGGGCCAGTGGATCAGCGCCAGATCCAGATAGTCGGTGCCCAGTTTTTCAAGACTTACCTCAAGGCTCGGGATCACCTTGCCCGGCCCGAATTCGCTGGTCCACACCTTGGTGGTCAGATAGATATCCTGGCGAGGCACGCCGCTCTCGCTCATCAGCTGGCCCACTTCGGCTTCGTTGGCGTAGATCTGGGCGGTGTCGATATGGCGGTAGCCAAGTTCCAAACCCTGCAACAGAGAGTCGCGCAGGGGTTGGCCGGTCAGGCGAAAGGTTCCAAGACCCAGGTTGGGCATCTTCATCATGCTACTCCTCAAACGGGTTGCAAAGGGCGCTCAGTGGCGCGGAGGATCAGGCGTCCAGCGGCTGATAGCGGCGAATGGTGCTGCCAGCAAACCAGGGCTCGGCCTTGGCAACAAACTCGGTAAAGTGAGGCTGGCCCTGATGGGCAGTAAGGGCCGCCTCGCTCTCCCACACCTCGTAGAGCATCCAGCTGTGGGGATTGTCCAAGTCCTGATGCAGCTGGTAGCGCTGGCAGCCAGCCTCCTGCAAGGTGTCCGCAATCAGCGGCTCAAGGGCGGCGCGAAAAGGCTCGGCATATTCGGGTTTGGCTTCAAGCTGGGCAATCACAATCACGGGTGATGACATCTGAACCTCCTTGGCTAAAACGAAGGGTCAGTATGCCTGCCGTGACTTGCCGGAAACAGGGTTAATAGCGCAGCAGTGAATTGAGAGAGGCACAGCAATCGGGGGTCGTGGCCCCCTATTATCAGGTGCTGGCTTATCAGGCGCCGGCGGGTTCCGACCAGACGGCAAACTCATTGCCGCTGGGCTCAACGAAGTGGAAACGACGGCCACCGGGAAAATCGAAAAGAGGGCGGTTGATGGTGCCTCCGTGTTGGCTCACCTTGGCTTGGGTCGCTTCAATATCTGCGCTGTAGAAGACCAGCAGGGCGCCGCCCTGAGCTGTCAGGTTGCACTGATCCGCCCGATAGAAGCCGCCATCCAGCCCCTCATCGGCAAAGGCGCAGTAGTCGGTGCCGTAATCGACAAACTGCCAGTCAAATACGGCCTGAAAGAAGGCCTTGGTCGCGGCAAGATCTCGCGCAGCAAACTCCACATAGTTCAGTTTTTCATGGGATTTCATTCAGCTTTTCTTCCTCATCATCAGCATCGGCGGGGTTAGCCAGTTGCTCCCAAGGGGTCAGTTTCAGCTGCTTGCGCCGTAGCCAGAGGAGACTCGCCATCACCAGGCCTGTTAATCCAGCAAACAGGGCTGTGTGGCGCAGAGCTAATAGCGGATCAATCCCCATGGATTGCCAGCTGAACAACCACATCATCGTGCTCCATATCAGGCCAAGGCCAACGCCAAATACCAGCAAGTTGGTTAGCCAGCTCTCGTAGTGAGGCGGTTTGACAGGCCAGCCAAGTTGGCGCAACAACCAGAACAAGGGGAGATTGTAGTTGGACTGCCATACCCCTTTGTTTGCCAGTTCCTGATGGGCAGCCGTCAGCCGCTCTTCAAATGTCATCCTGTTCTTCCTTATGTCTATTCGGTTTCATACGAACCAATATGGTCCCATTCTACCGGCAAACACCGAACAGAGTTTGAGCTGGCCATCACGTTATCTCTTTGCTGTGATGGTGAAGCCATATCAGGCAATGCTTGCCAATACAGAGCGGCTACGCCTATAAAAGCCCATTACTCTTGTCCGGATAACAGCAATGAAGACCCATTCTGATGAACTTACCCTGTTTGTGGCGGTGGTGGAGGCGGGCAGTTTTCGCCAGGCGGCGGAGAACCTCGGTATGGACAACTCGGTGGTGAGCCGCGGCATCAAACGGCTGGAGGAGAAGCTCTCAACCGTGCTGCTCAATCGCACCACGAGGCGGGTCAGCCTGACCGAGGAGGGGAGCTGGTTCTATCTGCGGGCGGTGAAGATCCTGACCGAGATGAGCGAGGCGGAGGGGCTGCTGCTGATGCGCCGCGAACAGCCGGAGGGAATATTGCGGGTCGATGCGGCCACGCCTTTTATCCTCCATCGGCTGGTGCCCATTATTGGCGAGTTTCGACGTCGTTATCCGGCCATCGAGCTGCAGCTGCACAGCTCGGAGGGCTTTATCAATCTGATGGAGCGGCGGGTAGACATGGCCATCCGCATCGGCGAGCTGAGCGACTCCTCTTTGCGCGCGCTGCCCCTTGGCCGCTCACGGTTGCGGTTGCTGGCCTCTCCCGGCTATTTGAGCGAGCGTGGCACCCCGCGCCAGCCGGCAGATCTGCTGAGCGGCCACGAGCTGCTTGGCTTTTTGCATCCCGATCACCTCAACCACTGGCCGCTATTGAGTGCCGAGCAGGGGGATCGCTTTCCCATCACTCCCAGCCTGCGTGCCAGTAGTGGGGAAACCTTGCGTCAGCTGGCGCTGGCGGGGCAGGGGATCGTCTGTCTGTCGGACTTTATGACCGGGCCGGATCGGGCGAGCGGGGCGCTGGTGGAGGTGCTGGCGCGCAGCAACAGCGGCGCCTCGCGTCCCATCAATGCGGTCTTCTATTCCGATGCCCAGCGCGATATCCGGCTGCGGGTCTGGCTCGATTTTCTCAAGGAGCAGCTGGGCAGCCATACCCTCTAGCCGATGAATGGCATTTATGGCCAGATAGACAAACGGCCGACATAGGGTCGGCCGTTTTGCGGGAAGGTGGGGGGAGCGGTTTAGCGCGGCAGCTTGCCAAAGACCCGGCTAAGCAGGGCGCCGCCGATGACGGGGGGAACGGCCAGCAGCAGGGTCCACTGCCATGAGAGCCCGCCCAGGGTAGCGGCCAGAACGATGGTGGTCAGGACCACCAGTTGGGCGACCATCATCAGAAAGGTGCCTTCGCGGGGGGTCAGTGCATTCTCTTCTTGGGTGGTGCGGGTGCTGGTCGGTTTCATGATTTCATTCCTCTTATTGAGCCTGATATCACTAAGCAACCGCCGTTCCATCTTTTTTCATGTTAATAATCAACAGGTTGTACTTTTTATCGTTATTCCTGTTATGAGAGTGCTAGCAAAATGATTCGCAAAATGAAAACGCCACCTTGCGGTGGCGTTCTCATTTGCATGAGAGGCTGGCAGGTCAACGAATGCGGTATTGACGGATCTGCTCATCGATCGCTTTTGCCAGCTCGAACAGCTCGCGACTGGCGGCATTGCTCTCCTCTGCATGCTCGCGCTGATGCTCAGCCACCATGGCCAGTTCGTCGAGGGCGGCCTTGGCCTGCCCCATCTGCTGATGCTGGGATTGGGCCAGCGCACTTATCTCGTTGATCTCGAGTGCCGCCTGATTGATCTGGCTGGTGGCATCGATCAGTACCTCCTTGGCCTGACTCATCCGGTTGTATCCCTCTTCGCTCAAGGTGCGCGAGTCGGTCATCGAGTTGCTGGCCTGGCGGGTACCCTCCTGCAGGCGCAGGATCAGATCCTGTACATCCTTGGTCGCTGTCTGGGTGCGCACTGCCAGCTGGCGCACCTCGTCGGCCACCACGGCGAAACCGCGCCCCATGTCGCCCGCCCGGGCCGCTTCGATGGCGGCGTTGAGGGCCAGCAGGTTGGTCTGGTTCGAGACGTCGCGAATGAGGTTCATGATCTGGGTAATGTCGTTGCTGTCCTTGACCACTTCGTCGAGCAGGGTAGAGGAGGTGCTGATGCTGCTGCGCAGCGTCTCAAGCCGGTTGGCACTCTGGGTGACATCCTGCTCGATGGTGCGCATATGGCCGGCGATATGGTGGGTCACCTCGTTGACCCCCATGGAGCGGCTGGCGATCTGCTCGGCATTATCCCCGATGAGAGCGACCACGTTGGTCAGCTCCTGAATGCTCTGGGCCTGCTGGCACGCCTCACCCGCCAGCGCTTGCGCCTGATGCAGTGACTGGGAGGATTGGGCCGACAGGGCACTGCCCGATTGCTGGAAGCGGTAGAAGCTCTGGTTCAGGCTCTGGATCAGCCGGTTGAAGCTCTGGGCCATCAACCCGAGCTCCGACTCGTCGGAAAAGTCGAGGCGGGTTGCCAGATCCCGGTCAGCAGTGATGTGGTGCATGCCATCGGCGGCTTGGCGAATGGGGCGGCTGATGGAGTGGGCGAGCCAGGCCGACGCCAGCATCGCCAGGGTGCCGATGGCGAGCGAGACCATGATGATGAGCTGGCGGGATTCATGCAGTCCCTCCTCCAGCTCGGCGCCGTTGATCTCGCCGATCAGCACGCGGTTGAGCGCCGGTATGTAACGCACCGCGATAAGGTAGGTTTCACCATTCTGCGTAAGGGATTGGACGGCAACCTGTTCATGGGCATTGGGAATGAGCTGTTTGACGGTGTCGAGAAACGCTGCCTGATGGTGGGCTGCATCCTCCTGCTCCTGATCAGGGTGGATTTCGATGGAGCCGTTCATGTCGGCCAGATAGACCTGACCGCTCTTGCCGATCCGGTAGCTGCTGATGAGCTTGCGCAGTGAATTCATATTGATGGAGGTGCCCGCCACCGCCAGCGTCTTGCCTTCGGACGTGACAGCCGTATTGATGTAGAGCGACGCACGTTTATCAAAGTCAGAGATATCGAGGTTCAGCTCGTAGGGGTGATTGCGTTTGAGAAAGCCGTAGAACCAGTCATCTTTCAGGTCTGAGGCGTGCAGTTGTTTCTGGGCGGTAGGGCCGCCGCTGAAGTTGATCAGGGTATTGGTCTGGAGCGGCGCGATAAAGACATTGCCGCCAATGCGCTGCTGCAGTGCCTGAAAGTAGTGCTCCATCTTGGGCCACTCTGCTGCCGGCATGCCCTGAGCCAGCCAGTCGATGACGAAGCTGTTGCTGGCCAGTGCCTGTGCTTCGGTCAAGTGGTGGGTCAGCTCGGCAGTGAGCTGGTTGGCGATACGATCCACGCTGCTTGGCAGCTCATAGCGCTCGACCCGCTGCTGCGCTTGAGTGTGGGAGATCTGTTCCAGGATCAGGGTGATACAACTGATGGCGATGACCATCAGTATGGCGACACCGGAGAGGATCCGGGTTCTGATCCCGAGTCCTGACCAGAGGAAGTTAAGTGAAAATCGGTTTATCGCTCTGTCCATAATCCCTAGCTCCTGTAAAAAACAGGTCGCAGATGCGACCCAGAAGCAAATTATAGATAAACAACTCAATTAAGTTGTGCCGAGTGCATAAGTGAATATCGACAGGGGATGGAAAGGGAAGATAGAGCTAAAAAGAGAGGCCGACATTGCTGTCGGCCTCTCACGTTTTTCATCTCAAGGCTGTGTCGGTGACCCGATCACTCCTCTTCTGCCCAGCGGCGTGAACGCTCGACCGCTTTCTTCCAACCGCTGTAGCGTTTGGCACGATCGTCGCGGTCCATCTGCGGGATGAACTCGCGGTCCACGCTGAACTTGTCTTCCAGCTCGTCCGAGCTTTTCCAGAAGCCGACGGCCAGACCTGCCAGGAAGGCGGCACCCATGGCGGTGGTCTCGATACGGGTCGGACGCACCACCGGGGTATGCATCATGTCGGACTGGAACTGCATCAGGAAGTCGTTGGCTACCGCGCCACCGTCTACTTTCAGGGCTGCCAGCTTGATGCCGGAGTCCTGCTGCATCGCATCCAGCACATCGCGGCTCTGATAGGCGATGGATTCCAGCGCGGCACGGATGATGTGGTTGCGGTTGGCACCGCGGGTCAGGCCGACCATGGTGCCGCGAGCATACGGATCCCAGTAGGGAGCACCCAGACCAACGAAGGCCGGTACAAGATAGACGCCGTTGGTATCGCCCACTTTTGAGGCGAAGTAGTCGGTGTCGCGGGCATCGTGAATGATCTTCAGTTCGTCACGCAGCCACTGGATGGTAGCGCCGCCCATAAACACCGCACCTTCCAGCGCGTAGTTCACTTCCCCTTTCGGGCCGATGGCGACCGTGGTCAGCAGGCCATTACTGGAGCGAACCGGCTCGGTACCTGTGTTCATCAGCATGAAGCAGCCGGTGCCGTAGGTGTTCTTGGCCATCCCTTTTTCGAAGCAGAGCTGGCCGAACAGGGCTGACTGCTGGTCACCGGCGATACCGGCGATGGGGATGCGGGAGCCGCCGCCACGGGTGGTGTAGCCATACACCTCGGAAGAGGGTTTCACTTCCGGCAGCATGGACATGGGGATGCCCAGCTCGTCCAGCATGCGCTGATCCCACTTCAGGTCGCGGATGTTGTAGAGCATTGTACGGGAGGCGTTGGTCGGGTCGGTGACGTGCACTTCACCGTTGGTCATCTTCCATACCAGCCAGGTGTCGATGGTGCCGAACAGCAGCTCGCCGTTCATCGCCTTCTCGCGGGCACCTTCCACGTTGTCGAGGATCCACTTCACCTTGGTACCGGAGAAGTAGGCATCCAGCACCAGACCGGTGTTTTCACGTACGTACTCTTCCAGACCGCGTGCTTTCAGCTCTTCACAGATGGCTGCGGTGCGGCGGCACTGCCAGACGATGGCGTTGTAGATGGGTTTGCCGGTGGCCTTTTCCCACACGACAGTGGTTTCACGCTGGTTGGTGATACCGATGGCGGCGATCTCTTCGCTGCGAAGGCCGGTCTTGGCCAGCACTTCGGTGAAGACGGAGGATTGGGTTGCCCAGATCTCCATCGGGTCGTGCTCTACCCAGCCCGCTTTCGGGTAGTGCTGGGTGAATTCGCGCTGGGAGGTGCCAACGATATTGGCATCCTGATCAAAGACGATGGCGCGGGAAGAGGTAGTACCCTGGTCCAGAGCGACGACATATTTCTTTTCAGCAGACATGATGTTCTCCACGTTTTTATTTTCCACGTTTTTACACGTTGGGGAGGGGCGCTCTTAGGCGGCGGCCTCTTCTTTGGCGGTTTGGGCAGCTTGCTCGGTGGCGGCAACACGGTTGCCAGGTACACAGGGAGCCAGCACTTTGACATAGAGGGCAGTACCAATCTGGGCACCGACGATAGGGCCAAGGATGGGTACCCAGAAGTAGGGGTTATCACGGCCACCGGTCATGGCCACATCACCCCAGCCAGCCAGGAATGCGAACAGTTTGGGGCCAAAATCACGAGCCGGGTTCATGGCAAAACCGGTTAACGGGCCGAGGGAGGCACCGATCACGGCGATCAGAATACCGATCAGCAGGGCGGCGGCAAAGCCTTTGGGAGCGCCGTTGTTGTTGTCACCCAGCGCCATGATGCCCAGCATCAGCACGGCGGTGATCACCAGCTCGACGGTGAAGGCCTGCAGGTTGGAGATGGCGCCATTGGGATAGGTAGAGAAGATCCCGGCGGTGCCGAGGCTCTCGACGCTGCCGCGCACCACGTTGTGGGTCACTTCCCACTGGGTGAACAGGTTGCTATAGAGGAAGTAGACCAGCGCGGCGAAGCAGAAGGCGCCGGCGATCTGGGCGATGATGTAGGGCACGACTTTGCGCTTGTCAAAACCGGCGAAGGTCATCAACGCCAGGGTGACGGCCGGGTTGAGGTGGGCACCCGAAATACCGCCGGTCACATAGATGGCGATGGCAACGCCCAGACCCCAGGTAATGGAAATTTCCCACTGCCCGAAGTTGGCTCCCGCCAGTACCAGTGCGGCGACACATCCGACGCCGAAGAAGATCAGCAGGCCGGTTCCGATAAACTCGGCGATGCACTCGCCAAGCAGGGTATTGGGTCTTTGTATGCTCATAAGTATTCCTTAGGTATCCACCCGTAGAGGTTTGATGTTCCGTTTTATCTTTATTGTGGCTATCCATTGCGACCGAAAACGTTTCCTTGTTCTTTATTCTTCTTGCGCAAACGTTATGTTCGTTTTCGCTCGTTCTCGGACGTGAGAGAAAATAAACCTTCCCATAAATTTCACCATCCCCCCGCCATGGGAAATGTGGACAAGATCCCACTCATTGCTAAGAAAATGTGACGTAAAGCAATATGTAATCTCCACAATACCCCCTATGGGGTAGTCGCTAACCCTTGCTGTACAAGGGATGACGCTTGATGAGCGTTTTCTCATTTGGAGCTTTTTTTTGTAATAAAACTGCAATATTTGAGCATGCATCACAGAACTTATGAGCGCATATGAGCACAATTGGCTCGCTTACGAATCAATGGACTCACCTGATTCGTCTGACTGTTCAAGGGCACCCTCAACAGCCCATAACAACAATAAGGAAGCAGAACATGCTTAGTCTCTTCAGGCCTGCGGCGCACATCGACAGGCTCCCGGCCGACAAGGTCGATCCCTTCTACAAACGCATGCGTTGGCAAGTGTTCTTCGGGATCTTCTTCGGTTACGCCGGCTACTATCTGGTGCGGAAAAACTTCAGTCTGGCCATGCCCTACCTGGTCGAGCAGGGTTTTTCCCGCGGAGATCTCGGCTTTGCCCTCTCCGGGGTGTCCATCGCCTATGGTCTCTCCAAGTTCCTGATGGGGAACGTCTCTGACCGCTCCAACGCCCGTTACTTCCTCTCTGCCGGCCTGCTGCTGTCAGCTGCGCTGATGTTCATGATGGGGACCATGCACTGGGCTACCTCCAGCATCGGCATCATGTTCGTGCTCTTGTTCCTGAACGGCTGGGCACAGGGTATGGGCTGGCCGCCCTGCGGTCGCACCATGGTGCACTGGTGGTCACAGAAAGAGCGGGGCGAAGTGGTCTCGGTCTGGAACGTGGCCCACAACGTGGGTGGCGGCATGATTGGTCCGCTGTTTATTCTGGGGATGGGCTGGTTCAACGACTGGCGCAGTGCCTTCTATGTCCCGGCAGCCGCTGCGGCGGCCATCGCGGTGATCGCCTTCTTCGTGATGCGCGATACCCCGCAATCGGTCGGCCTGCCTCCTATCGAAGAGTACAAGAACGATTTTCCCAAGGATTATAACGAGAGCCACGAGCAGGAGTTTTCCGCCAAGGAGATCTTCGTCAAGTACGTGCTGCACAACAAACTGCTGTGGTACATCGCGATTGCCAACGCCTTCGTTTACCTCATTCGTTACGGTGTGCTGGACTGGGCGCCGACCTATCTGAAAGAGGCCAAGGATTTCAGCGTCGACAAATCCTCCTGGGCTTACTTCCTCTATGAGTGGGCCGGTATTCCGGGCACCCTGCTGTGCGGCTGGATCTCTGACAAGATGTTCCAGGGCCGCCGTGCGCCGGCCGGTATCCTGTTCATGGTGCTGGTAACCCTGTTCGTGCTGGTCTACTGGCTCAACCCGGCTGGCAACCCGACCGTCGACATGCTGGCACTGGTGGCCATCGGCTTCCTCATCTACGGCCCTGTCATGCTGATCGGTCTCTATGCGCTGGAGCTGGCACCGAAGAAGGCGGCCGGTACTGCAGCTGGTTTCACCGGTCTGTTTGGTTATCTGGGTGGTGCTGTGGCGGCCAACGCCATGCTGGGTTACACCGTTGACCACTTCGGCTGGGACGGCGGCTTTATGGTGCTGACCGTATCCTGCGTGCTCTCCATCATCCTGCTGGCGATGACCCTCAAGCACGAGAACCTTGCCGTGGCAGCCAGAGCCGAGGCTCATAAGGCATAAAACGTGATCCTCAGCTTATTGATCCCCAAGGGGATCAGGTAAACTGCCAAAAGGCCCCGCACCTGCCGGGGCCTTTTTTCGTCTCATCATCGGAGTGCAAGCGTGAAGCAAACCCAACGACATCTGGAGATCCTGGACGTCCTGACGCGGCAGGGATTTGTCTCGACCGACGATCTGGTGACCCATTTTGATGTCAGTCCCCAGACCATTCGCCGGGATCTGAACGATCTCGCCGAGCAGAACAAGATCCGGCGCCATCATGGCGGTGCCTCCCTGCATTCGAGTACCGTCAATACCGCCTACAGCGCCCGCAAAGTGATGCAGCTCAAGGAGAAAGAGCGCATCGCCCGCGAGGTAGCCGCCAATATTCCCGATGGCTCCTCTCTCTTTATCGATATTGGCACCACTACCGAAGCCATTGCCCGCGCCCTGCTCGATCATCGCGAGCTGCGCATTGTCACCAACAACCTCAACGTGGCCAGCATTCTGACTGCCAAGGATGACTTCACCGTCATCATCGCCGGTGGCGAAATCCGCAACCGCGATGGCGGCATCGTGGGGGAGGCGACCCGCGACTTTATCGGTCAGTTTCGCATGGACTATGGCGTCATCGGCATTTCGGGTATCGACAACGACGGCTCCCTGCTCGATTTCGACTATCACGAGGTGAAGATTGCCCAGGCCATCATCGCCCACTCCCGCCAGGTCTTTCTGGCCGCTGACCACACCAAGTTTGGTCGCAACGCCATGGTCAACCTCGGCAACATCAATCAGGTTCACGCGCTCTTTACCGATCAGGAGCCGCCCGAGAAATTGACAAGGTTGATGGCCCAGCATCAGGTCGCCTGCCATATCTGCTGATATAGCGCCTGTGTTGTGGAGTTCAGGTCGCCCTGTCGGGCGGCCTCCCTTTCGTTATTCCTCCCCTTTGGGGTATTGCCTTCCTGCTCTTCTCCCCTTCGTTGTTTGAATGTCATTGCCATGGTATTGGCAACACCTCCTTTCATTGCCCAACGCGAAGCGCCAAGCCTGTTTGGCTGCACATTGTGATCACACTTTTACAACTAAATGTTCGTTTGATGTTTTTTTATGTTCTAAAATGAGCGAAATCAAACATTGCTGTTATAGCAATCATAAAAATGAAAGTAGGTGAACATGAGCGAACATTATGATCTGGTCGTCGTTGGTGGCGGCATCAACGGGGTAGGCATTGCAGCTGATGCGGCAGGACGGGGTTTGAAAGTGGCCCTGTTCGAGGCGCAGGATCTCGCCTCAGCCACCTCTTCCAACTCCAGCAAGCTGATCCACGGTGGTCTGCGCTATCTCGAACATTACGAATTCCGGCTGGTGAAAGAGGCGCTGGCGGAGCGGGAGGTGCTGCTCGGCATGGCGCCCCATATCGCCCGCCCCATGCGCTTTCGCCTGCCGCACCGCCCGCATCTGCGTCCGGCCTGGATGATCCGCGCCGGCCTCTTCCTTTATGACAATCTAGCCAAGCGCGACAAGCTCAAGGGCAGCTGTGGCGTGCGCTTCCTGCCGCAAGATGGCCTCACCGCCGGTATCAACAAGGGGTTCGAGTATTCGGACGCCTGGGTCGACGATGCCCGGCTGGTGGTGCTCAATGCCATGATGGCGCGCGACAAGGGTGCCGACGTGCAAACCCGCACCCGCTGCGTCAAGGCGGAGCGCGGCTCAAAGCACTGGACCCTGACGCTGGAGCGGGAAGGGGGCGAGCAGTTCAGCGTCACCTGCCGTGGTCTGGTCAATGCGGCCGGCCCCTGGGTCAAGACCTTCTATGACGAGAGCCTGCACGAGAAATCTCCGCGCGGCATTCGCCTCATCAAGGGCAGCCACATGATAGTGCCGCGCATCCATGAGCGCGAAGAGGCCTACATCCTGCAAAACGAGGACAACCGTATCGTCTTCGTTATCCCATATCAGCAGGACTACTCCCTCATCGGCACTACGGATGTGGAGCACAAGGGCAGTCCGCGCGAGGCGAAGATAAGCGACGCCGAGATCAACTACCTGTGCAAGGTGGTCAACGCCCACTTCACCCGCCAGATCGCCCCCAAAGACGTGATCTGGACTTACGCCGGGGTGCGCCCGCTGTGCGACGACGAATCCGACTCGCCGCAAGCGGTGACCCGCGACTATACCCTCGAACTCTCCGGTGAATCTGACGGCGCGCCGCTGCTCTCGGTATTTGGCGGCAAGCTCACTACTTACCGCAAGCTGGCGCAGGCTGCCTGCAACAAACTCAAACCCTGGTTCAGCCAGATGGGGGATGACTGGACCGCCAGCAGCCGTCTGCCGGGTGGCGAGTTTGACTGCTCGGTCCGCGAGCTGGCACGCGCCTTTGCGCTGGAGTTTGACTGGCTCGATGATCGCAGTGCCCTGCGCATCGCCGAAGCCTATGGCGCCCATGCCCGGCTCTGGCTCAAGGAGTCCCGTGGGCAGCACTTTGGTGCCGGACTATACGAATCTGAGGTGCGCTATCTTATCGAGCGGGAGTGGGCCTGCACTCTGGAAGATATCCTCTGGCGTCGCAGCAAGCTGGGGCTGCGCTTGTCCGATTCCGAGCAACAGCAACTGGGTGAGTGGCTGGCTCACCATCACCACGGCCTGCGCAAAGCAAGCTGAGCCCTCTGAAGGGCGGCCCTGTGTCGCCCTTCCTATAACTGCAATAAACCTCTGATATAACAACTACCTACACACAATAATAAAGAGTGTCACATATGAAAAAACTCACCGTTTCCCTCATTGCGCTAAGCCTTGGGGCATCCCTCTCATTACCTGTTCTGGCCGCCGACGAAGGCAAGATAGTGATCGCTCACCGGGGCGCCTCCGGCTACCTGCCCGAGCACACCCTGGAGTCCAAGGCATTGGCCTACGGCATGGGGGCCGATTATCTGGAGCAGGATCTGGTGATGACCAAGGATGACCAGCTGGTGGTGATGCACGATCACTTCCTCGACGGTATCACCGATGTGGCCGAGCGCTTCCCCGGCCGGGCACGCCCGGATGGGCGCTACTATGTGGTGGATTTCACCCTGGATGAAGTGCGCTCCCTGCGCATGACCGAGCCGTTCCAGCTGGTGGATGGCAAGCAGGTGCCTGTCTATCCGGCCCGCTTCCCGCTGTGGAAGTCCAGCTTCAAGATCCACACCTTCCAGGAAGAGATCGAGATGATCCAGGGGCTCAACAAGAGCACCGGCAAGAACATCGGTATCTACCCGGAGATAAAAGCGCCATGGCTGTTCCGCCACGAAGGCAAGGACATCTCCAAGGCGGTGCTGAAGGTGCTCAAGGAGTACGGCTACACCAGCAAGGATGACAAGGTCTATCTGCAGTGTTTCGATACCAACGAGCTCAAGCGCATCAACAGCGAGCTGATGCCGGCCATGGGCATGGATCTCAAACTGGTGCAGCTGATGGCCGAGACCGACTGGAACGAGACCATGGTCTATGACGCCAAGGGCAAGGCAACCCCCTACAGCTATGACTGGATGTTCAAGCCGGGCGCCATGAAGGAGATCGCCAGCTACGCCGAGGGGATCGGCCCGTGGAAGCCGATGATAGTGCCGGAGCCGGGTACCCTGGGTAAACCGACCTTCACCGGCATGGTAAAAGAGGCTCACGCGGCGGGTCTCAAGGTGCATCCTTATACCTTCCGTCAGGATGAGGGACAGATCCCGGCCTATGCCAAGGACTTTACCGATCTGCTCAACATCTTCCTCTATCAGGCGGATGTGGACGGGGTGTTCAGCGACTTCCCCGACAAGGCGGTTGCCGTCATCCAAGCCCATGAAGGGACACGGAAATAGTTGGCAAAGTGTCATTTGAATTCAAAGCGGGGCCAGATGGCCTCGCTTTTTATTTAGCGGGAGCAGCGAAGGGAGTGTGCGCGGTGTCAGAAAATAGCCAAATCACGTCATCGGGTGCCGGATCTGCATCATTTTACGTGCTTTTTACGTTGCAGAGCGCTGGCATGAAATCGGCAGAGCGGTTAGTCTAGCGGCGTTGAACCAACCCCAAGAGGTACAGATGAAAACCGTATTGCGTTTTAGCCTGCTGGGCGCCTTGTTGCTGGGTGGCCATGCCTTCGCCGCCGAGCCGAAAAAATTTGATATCAGCATGTTCCCAGCCGCTGACGTGAATCAGGAACGTGTGGTGATCCGCCTGCCTGAAGTCGAGAACGAAGCCGACATGATGGTCGAGCTGCAGGTCGGCAAGAAGATGATGGTTGACTGCAATGTGCCGCGTTTTGCGGGCAACCTGGAACAGCACAGCGTCAAGGGCTGGGGCTACAACTATCTGCAACTGGGTCAGGTCTCCGACCCCATCAGCACTCTGATGGCTTGCCCGGATGGTCAGAAGAAAGAGACCTTCGTCCAAATCTATGGTCAGGGTTTCTTTGTGAACTACAACTCCAAGCTGCCGTTCGTGATCTATGTGCCGCAGGAGTACGAGGTGCGCTACCGTTTGTGGCGTGCAGACAACCTGGCACAGCCGGCCATGATCGAGTAACGATCTTCGCATCAAAAGTTCAGCTGGTTCACCTGACGAAACAAATAAAGCGCCGTATGGCGCTTTATTTTTTGCCCGATTTATCTGAAAACAGCCCGGCAATGTTTACGAAATTTTACATAAGCCTGTTATTTATCAACGATTTTTGTGTGCTTCCCCGCAAAATCGGCCCTGTCTGACGGATAATGCAGCTTCGATGAAAGATATTTATTAACATAGTAAGAAAATTGATTTTGCACTCGGCGATGGCCTGATGATACTTGCCCGCAAAGGTCAAACTAACCAGAAAAAAGAGCATTATGAGCTTCGAATCAGACAAGCGTTTCAACGACTTCAAACATTTTCCCCGTGGCCTGCGTCGCAGTGGCGAATTCACTGTGGCCGAAGCGGATAGTCTGGAAAAATACGGCACTGCCATGCTGTCACTCTATCAGGGCACCCTTGCCCCCCGTGACGATGTAGAGGCAGCCTTCATCGAACAGGTTAAATCCGGCGCTGCCGGTGCCAACCCCCACGCCAAGGTATGGTTCAAGTACCTCAAGGTGATCGGGCCCAAGCGTGTTCACCGTCTCTGCACCGTCGTTGGCGGCGCCAGCGAAGAGAGCAGCGGTGGCGGCAGCTTTGATGTCGGCGGTGGTAGCGGCGGTGGCAGTGACGAGTCCATCGATTAATGGATACCGAGCTGCTTCGGACCTTTATCGAGGTGAGCAAGACCCGGCACTTTGGCCGGGCTGCTGAAAATCTCTATCTGACCCAGTCGGCGGTGAGTTTCAGGATCCGCCAGCTTGAACAGCAACTCGGGGTCAGTCTGTTTGCCCGTCATCGCAACAACATCCGTTTGACTGCCTCCGGTGAGCGTCTGCTGCCTTATGCAGACGCCATCCTCCATACCCTCGGTCGTGCCAAACAGGATGTGGCGCTCTCGCCAGGTTTCAGCCAGCAGCTGGCCATCGGTGCTCCCGCCGTATTCTGGGAGCTCGATTTCAATGACTGGCTCAACCACATCTATGCGCTGGCACCCGGCTTGGCGGTGCGGCTGGAAACGGCTTCCCGCGAGCACCTCTGCCGTCAGTTGCTGGAACGCTCTCTCGATCTGGCTCTGCTCTCCGAGCCGACCAAGATCGACGAGATCGCCCTGCACCCCATCGGGGAGCTGGTGTTCGAGCTGGTGAGCCGGGATCCGGCGGCCAATGCCGACAACCTGATGCAGATGCCCCACATCCATCTCGACTGGGGTACCAGCTTCGAGCCGCAGCCGAGCCGGTTGCAGAGCCTGCAAAAGACCCCGGTGCTGCACTCCAGCTCTGCCAGCATGGCGCTGCAATTCGTGCTGGCCAACGGCGGTGCCGCCTATCTGCCACGGCGGATGGTCAGCCCCTTCCTCGAAAAAGGGGCGTTGCATCTGGTAGAAGGGGGCCAGCCGCTGAGTCGTCCGCTCTATCTCGCCTATCTGGAGAAATCAGATCGCCGCGAACTGATCGATCAGCTGCTGACGCTGCCGCTTGGTTGGCACGATGCCGAACTGCGGCTCGCCGCCGAATAGCTTCTGCTTTATCTTCCGTTACAGCCCACCTCCCGGTGGGCTGTCTATTTCTGGCGCAAAGGCGGGGGAGGGGTCACGTAATTGACGCAGAAGGGTTGGCGTCATCTGCCGGTAATTGTACCTTTTCAGGCTCTTTGTCTGTCAGCCAGTTACAGGGATGCGATTTACAGGGATGAAGTGCACATGATCGACTTTAGTCACCCCGAATGGCGGGCGTTGGCGCAACAGCTGCTCGAGTGTTCGCCAGCGGTGATCCGGGGCCGGCAATGGCAACCGCTGATAGGTCTGCTCAAGGATAACCAGCTGCTGCTTGCCCACGGCAACCACAGCTATGAATTGACCCCGGCCGGGCGCCGCTATCTGACTCGCGAGCTGATGCTGGCGGAGATCGCCACGGCGCCGCCTGCGCCGGAGGAGTGGCTGCACGGACAGGGGTGGCAGCTGGGGGAGCTGGTCAACGAACGGGTGCTCGCCGCGCTCTATCGCAAGAGCGAGGTGAACTTCACCCCCAACGAACAGATCGACTTCGAAGACAAGGGGATCCGGCTCTGCGCCGATCAGTTGCTGCGCCTGCGCGCAGCCCAGCCGTTCAGCCTCTTTTTCAGCGGTGGCACCCTGCTCGATGCAGCTCCCTGGCTGCAGGCCCTCGGTGAGATAGCACTCCCCGAGCGTACCCTGACCGGCCTTGGCAAGATCCTGTGGGGGGAGGGGGAGCTGCTGCGGGTGGTTACCACCGACAGCGTTGGTGCCTTTGCCGAGCTACAACTGCCTGCCGGTACTCTGCTGGTGTGGACGCCGGCGACTGCACAGCTGGCGCTGCAGCAGGTGATCGCTGCCCTGCCACCCAATGTGCAGTGGAGCCACCTGACCTCGCTCGATCCCGCCGGGGTCGACAGGGTGGTGGCGCTGGCCCAACGCTTGAGTCGTCCACCGAGCTGGTGGCTGCCCAGAGCACTGGCTCCCATCATCACCACCTACGCTATTCCGCTCGGGGAGGCTCGCCGCTGGGAACCGAGCCGGATCCCCAAATCCTTGTTGGCAATTTGTAACGGTTTGGTTGAGTCAAATGGTGCCTTGTCGGCCGAGGTGTGCGCCCTTGCACCCGAGTGGCATGCCGTTGGTTGAAATCCCCGCCAGAGCAGGCCAAAAAGCGGTTTTCCCCCACGGAACGCGATGATATAAAGAGTTGACGAAGCGCTCGCGGATGAGCGCTTTTGTTTACCACGCCGCTTTGCCACCCACTGAACTCAACGGAATACAGGGAATACCATGTTTGAAAAGGTTGTTGCCGCCCCAGCGGATCCGATCCTGGGCCTGACCGAAGCCTTCCGCGCCGACTCTCGCAGCCACAAAATCAATCTGGGGGTCGGGATCTACAAGGATGAGACCGGTGCCACCCCCATTCTTCACTGCGTCAAGCAAGCCGAGCAGAAGCTCCTGACCGACGAGAAGACCAAGAATTACCTCGGTATTGAAGGCAATATCGAATATGGCCGCATCGTGCAGCAGCTGCTGTTCGGGCAGAACTCCGCGCTGGTCGCCAGCGGACGCGCCAAGACCGCCCAAGCGCCGGGTGGTACCGGTGCCCTGCGTATCGCCGCCGAATTTGTGGTGCGCAACGGACTGGCCAAGACCATCTGGATCTCCGATCCCACCTGGGCCAACCACGTCAGCGTGTTCCAGGCCGCGGGCCTGACCGTCAAGTGGTACAAGTACTACGACGCCGCGACCAAGGGGCTCGACTTTGCCGCCATGCAGGCTTCGCTGGCTGAAGTGCAGGCAGGCGATCTGGTGCTGCTGCATGGCTGCTGCCACAACCCGACCGGTATCGACCCCACCGCTGATCAGTGGCGCGCGCTGGCTAAGCAGAGTGCCGCCGCCGGCTGGCTGCCGCTGTTTGACTTCGCCTATCAGGGCTTTGCCCGCGGTATCGAAGAGGATGCCGAAGGTCTGCGCATCTTCGCCGAGTGCCACGACGAGCTGCTGGTGGCGAGCTCCTTCTCCAAGAACTTTGGCCTCTATAACGAGCGGGTCGGCGCCTTCACTCTGGTCAGTGCGACCAAGGAGATCGCCGACGTCGCCTTCACCCAGGTCAAGACCGTCATTCGTGCCAACTACTCCAACCCGCCGTCACACGGCGCCGCCGTCGTTACTGCCGTGGTGAGCGATCCGGCCCTCTATGCCGAGTGGGTTGAAGAAGTGGCTGCCATGCGCGTGCGCATTCGCGAGATGCGCGAGCTGCTGGTGGAGAAGCTGGCGGCCCTCGGCGTGAGCCAGGATTTCAGCTTTATCCGCGAGCAGAACGGCATGTTCTCCTTCTCCGGTCTCTCCAAGGATCAGGTGGAGCGCCTCAAGAGCGAGTTTGCCATCTATATCGTCGGCTCCGGCCGGATCAGCGTGGCCGGTATTACCCGTGCCAACATAGATCCGCTTTGCGATGCCATCGCCAAGGTGCTGTAACGCCAGTCGTTAACCGCACTACTGAAAAAGCCCGTCACGCCAGTGACGGGCTTTTTTGATCCAGCCGGGTGAGCTGTTCAGCGAGCGCCTTGCAACCAGCGGCGCAGCTGAAGCACCAGCAAGGTGAGGGCGCCACCCAGCAGTGCGGTGAGCACGGCCAGCAGCATGCTGCCAAGCAGGAAGGGGGGAACAAGAGTTGCCGCTTCCTGCTCCAGCCAGTGGAGCGTCCAGGTGAGATGGAAGGGCTCCGGCGTCTTGTGCAGCACCAGACAGCCGGTGCGATAGGCATAGAGGTACATGAAGGGGAGGGTGAGCGGGTTGTTGAACCAGACCGCCAGCAGCGCCAGCGGCAGGTTGAGGCTGAACGCCAGCGCCAGCCCGACCGCGATGAGCGAATGCATCGGGATGGGGAACCAGCAGGCGAAGATGCCGGCCGCCACGGCGCCGCTCAGGGCGCGAGTGCCCCCTTGCCAGAGGGCGGGAGCGAGCAGTCGCTCACCAAACAGGGCAAACCACTTCTGCTTGCGCAGGGTATCGGGATCGATTTTGAAACGGGAGAACCAGCGACTCAGCATGGGCGTGCCACCTTGCGTTTTTGCCACTGACGCACCGTGCTGATGCGCCAGAAGGTGCGGAGCACGGCGTAACCGATGAGCGAGCTCAGCAGGGCCAGTACCAGCGAGCCCAGCAGGAGCGGCGGGGCGACGGTTTCAAATACCGATACCAGCCAGGCCCAGGTGAACTGGATGTCGACATGTTGCGAGGTTTGCCCCAGCAACTGGCAACCGACCAGATAGGCGCCATAGAACATGGGGGGAATGGTCAGTGGATTGGAGAGCCAGACCAGCGCCACAGCGAGGGGCAGATTGACCCGGCAGGCGATGGCGAGCCCGGCGGCCAGCAACATCTGGCAGGGGAGCGGCACCCAGGCCATGAACAGCCCCACGGCGAAGGCACCCGCAGCCGAGCGCCGGTTGAGATGCCAGAGATTGGCATCGAGCAGCAGGCGACCAAAAAGGCGCAAGTGCTTGTGTTCTTTCAGGGTTTGCGGGTCGGGCATCCAGCGTTTGATGAGTCGTTTGGGCATATTGAAACCTTGCTAAATACTTGCACCATGGATCTGCGTCTGTTGTCGTTTGCCCTCGGGGCAAGCTCCTCACTGCTCTGGCCATGGTTACCTTCACTTGCATGGGGGGGCCTGTTGCTGTCCCTGCTGGTTCCCCTTGCCTGTTGCCGCGCGTGGCGGCTGCTGTTTCTGCTGCTTGGCATCCTCTGGATGCAGGCCACTCTCTCGTATCATCTGGCCTGGCTGGAGCTGCTGGACAAAAAAACGAGCCATATCATAACCGCACAGCTGCAAAGTGCAGAGTCCGAAGGGGAGAAATTTGTCCGGCTGACCCTCAGCGTCCATGAACTGGATGGTCGGCAGCTCCGTCCGTCCCCCCTGATCCGGGTCAACGCCTATCAGTCGTTACCGCCCCTGACGGCGGGTAGTGAACTGACGCTGGTGACCACTCTCAAGCCGGCCCACGGCCTTGCCAACGAGGCGGGAATGGATGGCCGTCGCCTGCTGCTTGGCAAGGGCATTACGGCTACCGGCAACCTGCGTCGGGTGATCCATATCGCGCCGGTGGCGCCCGGACTGCGCGAGCGCTGGCTGGCGGCGGCCAACGAGAGCTGGCGCACTCTTTCTCAGGGCTCCTTGCTGGCGGCGCTCACCTTCGGCGAACAGAGCGGTATTACCGATGAGCAGTGGAGCCTGTTTCGCGGCAGCGGGCTGACCCATATCATCGCCATCTCTGGCCAGCACATTGCGCTGGTGGCGGTACTCGGCTGGTGGCTGGGCAGGTTGTTTGGCCTGCGTGGCGCCATCATCACTTCCCTGCTGTTTGCCGCCACTTACAGCTGGCTGGCGGGGTTTGCTGTGGCGACCGAGCGGGCTCTCATCATGGTACTGGTCTGGAGTGTGTTGCGCTGGCGACGGCGGGAGTGGCCGACCTACCGCATCTGGCTCTGGGCTTTTGTGGTGCTGACCCTCTGGGATCCCTTTGCCCTCTACTCGGCCGGCTTCTGGCTCTCGTTTCTGGCGGTCGCTATCTTGCTGCTGGTCGGTTACTTCCATGAAAAGCCAACCCTCTGGCAGATCCAGCTCTGGATGCTGCTCGGTCTGCTGCCGTTGCAGTTGGCGCTGTTCGAGGGGATTGCGCCGCTTGCCATGGTGATCAACCTGCTGGCGGTACCGCTCTTTTGCATCGTCATTATTCCGTTGGCGCTGATTGGCGTGCTACTGGCGCCGCTCTCTGGCACGCTCGCCTACGGGGTGTTCTGGTTGGCAAATCTGGGTCTGGAGTGGGTGCTCACCCTGCTCGATATGCTCGCCTCCCGAGTCCAGCTCTGGTGGCCACTGCCGGGCTGGTGGCTGCCGGTGAGCACGCTCTTGCTGTTGCTCTGGTTCTGCTGGCAGTGGCGGGTGGCCCGCTGGCTCTTACTGCCGGGGCTGCTGGCCCTGACGCTTTTTCTCTGGCCGGCGCCGCCGCGCTGGCAGGTGCGGGTGCTCGATGTGGGGCAGGGGTTGGCCGTGCTCATCAGCAAGGGGGAGCGCGCCATCCTCTATGACACCGGCGATCGCTATCCCGGTGGCTACAACATGGCGGATACGGTGATCCTGCCCACCTTGAGCCACCTTGGCATCCGGATCATCGATCGCCTCATCATCAGCCACAAGGATCGGGATCATGCGGGCAACCGCAAGCGGCTGCTCAGCGCCCTGACGGTGCGCAGCGAGCTATCCTCCTACCCTTTCACCCCGTCAACCACCCTCTGCCAGCGCGGTCAGGCATGGTCATGGCAAGGGTTGCAGTTTCGTGTGCTCTGGCCAGAACAGCCCGGGGCAGGGCACAACAACGACGGTTGCGTGGTACGCATCAGCGATGGCGAGCGCAGCGTGCTGCTGAGCGCCGATATCGAGCGGCAGGCGGAGCTGCGGCTGGTGGCGCTCGAGGGGGCCGGGCTTGCCAGCACCCTGCTGGTGAGCCCGCACCACGGCAGTCGCACCTCCTCCACCCCGCCTTTTGTTGCCGCCGTGGCGCCTCGTTATGTGGTGCACAGCGCCGGCTTCATGAACCAGTGGGGCTTTCCCCGTCCCGAGGTCGTCGCTCGTTATCAGGGAGCGATCCAGTGGGTGACCGGTCTGGGCGGGGAGGTAGTAATTGCGCCGGTCGCAGGTGGCCTGCAGGTTGAAGCCGAGCGGGATCATGGCCCCTGGTACCGGCAAGCTGGCAACTGGTGGCAGCCAAGAGTATGGGGAGATCGGCCAGCCCCATCACCTTGAGCGGAGCTGTTTCTGCCACCCGTTTTTCCCGCTGGCGCCCTCTTGCACCGACCATATTGTTGCAAATTTCTACGTTTTAAATGGGGTTCAGTCTTACTGGTGAAACAATCAAGGGGTGGCAAGTCGAGCCTTGTGGGCCAGAGTGACCAATACTGGGTGGCCGAATAGCCCCGTAGTGATATTGCTGGTCGGCCGCGGCCTGTATGGAGCCGGAATGCAGAGGCCGTGAGGATGCCGGGTTGGTGCAATGGTAGCCCGCGTGCTCCATGGCACGGCCGGCCGTCTTATGAAAAGGCGAATATGCGGGATAATCGGAGCGTGATGAAGGCATCTCATCCCTGATTTGGGGGCCGAATCCCTGCTATCTGTATGGTGGCGCTTGGTGGATGTCTACTGTTTGGCTAGAATACCCCGTCATTTCCATTACCAACGGCTATTCATGCAACAAGAAACTTCACAAGGTAGCTGGCCAGTATTCAAGCGTCTGCTCGGTTATGTCCGTGACCGCAAGCTTGGCCTGATCGGCGGCATCATCGGCATGCTGGGTTATGCCGCTGTCGACACCACCTTCGTCTACTCCATCAAGCCGCTGATCGATCAGGGGATCAACGGCAACGATCCGACCGTACTCAAGTGGATGCCCTTCTTCGTACTGGGCATCGTGGCCCTGCGCGGTGTCGCCAACTTCCTCTCCAACTACTGCATGGCCTGGGTCGGCAACCACGTGGTGATGCGTCTGCAACAGCAGGTGTTCAATCACATGGTGGCGATGCCGATGAGCTTCTTCGACCGCCAGAACACCGGCCACCTGCTCTCGAAGGTGACCTATGACGCAAGCCAGGTCTCCTCGGCGGCGAGCACCACCCTGGTGACCCTGGTACGGGAAGGTGCGACCGTGGTCGGCCTGCTTGGCCTGATGTTCTGGCACTCCTGGCAGTTGTCGGTGATCTTTCTGGTGGTGGGCCCGTTGGTGGGCATTATCATCGGCCTTATCAGCCGCCGTTTCCGTCAGATCAGCCGTCACATCCAGCAGGCGGTAGGTGATATCACCACCTCCACCGAGCAGATGCTCAAGGGGCACAAAGAGGTGCTGATGTTTGGTGGCCAGAAAGTGGAAGAGAAACGCTTCTTCCAGGTCAGCAACAACATGCGCCAGCAGACCATGAAGATGGTCGCGGCGGATGCCATCGGCAGCCCGGTAGTGCAGATGGTGGCCTCCATCGCGCTGGCCGCTTTCCTCTATGTGGCCACTGTCGACAGCGTGCGCAGCACCCTGACTGCCGGTACCTTCACCGTCATGATCACCTCCATGATGATGCTGCTCAAGCCGCTGAAAAGCCTGACCGACGTCAACAACCAGTTCCAGCGTGCCATCACAGCCTGCCACAGCCTGTTTGGCCTGCTCGACACCGAGCCGGAGCAGGATACCGGTACCCGTACTCTGGATCGCGCCCGTGGCGAGATTGAGTTTCGCAATGTCACCTTCACCTACCCGACCAAGGACACCCCAGCGCTGCACAACGTCAGCTTCAAGGTGGAGGCGGGTAAGTCGGTGGCGCTGGTGGGCCGTTCCGGCTCAGGCAAGAGTACCATTGCCAGCCTGTTGACCCGCTTCTACGACATCGATCAGGGGGAGATCCTGCTCGACGGCGTCAACATCCGCGAATACAAGTTGAGCGAGCTGCGCAAGCAGTACGCGCTGGTCTCCCAGCATGTTCACCTGTTCAACGACTCGGTGGCCAACAACATCGCCTACGCCGCGGAAGAGAAATACAGTCTCGACGAGATCAAGCAGGCCGCCCGCATCGCCCATGCCGACGAATTCGTCAGCAAGATGAGTCACGGTTACGACACTGTAGTTGGCGAGAACGGTGCATCCCTCTCTGGTGGTCAGCGCCAGCGTGTGGCCATCGCCCGCGCCCTGCTGCGCGATGCGCCGGTGTTGCTGCTGGATGAGGCCACCTCGGCCCTCGATACCGAGTCCGAGCGCCACATTCAGGCGGCCATCGACGAGCTTTGCAAGGCGCGTACCTCGCTGGTTATCGCCCACCGCCTCTCCACCATCGAGAAGGCGGACGAGATCCTGGTGATCGACGAAGGACATATCGTCGAGCGTGGCAACCACGCAGCACTGATGGAGCAGCGCGGCACTTATGCCCAGCTGCGCGCCATTCAGTTTGGCAATGCAGGAAACAAGGCCTGATGCTGGAACGGCTCTGGTATCGCAAAAGTGGCTGGCGCTGGTTGCTGGCCCCTTTTGCCCTGCTGTTTGCCATCATCAGCGGCACCCGCCGCTACGCCTATCGCCACCGCTGGCTAAAGGGGTATTGCTCCTCCTTGCCGGTGATCGTGGTGGGCAATATCTCGGTGGGGGGCAACGGCAAGACCCCGGTAGTGGTCTGGCTGGTGGAGCAGTTGCAGGCACGCGGCTATCGCCCCGGGGTGGTGAGCCGTGGTTATGGCGGCAAGGCTCCCTATTACCCGTATCGGCTCGATGCCGCCAGCACCACGGCGCAGGCAGGGGATGAGCCGGTGCTGATTGCCCGGCGCTGCGGCTGCCCCGTGGTGGTTGCCCCGAAACGGGCCGATGCGGTACGACTGCTGGAGCAGAGCGGTGAGGTGGATATCATCATCACCGACGACGGACTGCAGCACTATGCGCTTGCCCGCGACATCGAGCTGGTGGTGGTGGACGGTACGCGCCGTTTTGGCAACGCCTGCCTGTTGCCGATGGGGCCGCTGCGCGAGCCGGTTACCCGGCTCAAACGGGTGGACGCCATCATCTGCAACGGCGGCGAGCCGGGCAAGGGGGAGTACCCCATGCAACTGGTCGCCGACGCGCCGCGTCGGGTATGCGATGATGCGCCGCTGGCGGCCCCTCTCGCAGGGCCCGTCGATGCGCTGGCGGGGATCGGTCATCCGCCCCGCTTCTTTGCCACCCTCGAGGGGCTCGGCTATCAGCTGGATCAGCAGGCAGCCTACGGCGATCATCATCCCTTTGATCGGGATGAGCTGGTGGGCCGCTTTGCCAGCAAGCCGCTGCTGATGACCGAGAAGGATGCGGTCAAGTGCCGCCCGTTTGCCCTCGATAACTGGTGGTATCTGCCGGTCAGCGCCGAGTTGCCCGCCTCCCTGCTCGATGCTCTGCTGCACAAGCTGGGGACGAAGGCGAAGGGCGCGGCCAGGGCGCAAGATTAAGCTCTCTCGCCTCGGCGGGGGAGCAGGGGGTTGATATGCCCCGTATGGAATAGCTGGTTGCTCGACATCCATCGCTGGCGTGATGAAGCCGCCAGCGCGACATCGTTGAAGGAGTATCGTTTTGGCTTTGGACATCAAGTTGCTCGACATCATCGCCTGCCCGGTCTGCAAGGGTAAGCTGCACTACAACA
Organism: Aeromonas sp. SG16; assembly: GCF_024436135.1. NCBI lineage: Bacteria > Pseudomonadati > Pseudomonadota > Gammaproteobacteria > Aeromonadales > Aeromonadaceae > Aeromonas > Aeromonas sp. SG16. The sequence continues at coordinate 1,371,329 of NZ_JANFNW010000001.1, read as the reverse complement.
AGGCCGTGCATGAGCTGGTCTGCCGCTTTGACAAGCTGGCCTATCCGCTGGAGGAGGGGATCCCGGTACTGCTGGAGAACCGTGCCCGTCCGCTCAATAGCGACGAGCTGCCGTCATGAGTTTCGTCGTCGTCATTCCGGCCCGCTATGCCTCCACCCGGCTGCCGGGCAAACCGCTGGCTGACATCCATGGCAAGCCCATGGTTCAGCACGTGGTGGAAAAGGCCCTGCAATCGGGGGCCGATCGGGTGATCGTCGCCACCGATGACGAGCGGGTGCAGCAGGCACTGCTGAGCACCGGCGTCGAGGTGTGCATGACCTCACCGGATCACCAGTCCGGCACCGAGCGTCTGGCCGAGGTGTGCCGTCACTACGGTTTTGCTGCCGATACCATCATCGTCAATGTGCAGGGGGATGAGCCGCTCATTCCGCCCGCCATCATTCGTCAGGTGGCGGACAATCTGGCCGCTGCCACGGCGCCGATGGCGACCTTGTCGGTGCCGATCAGGGATGCCGAAGAGGCGTTCAATCCCAATGCGGTCAAGGTGGTGACTGACAAGGATGGCTACGCCCTCTACTTCAGTCGCGCCACCATCCCGTGGGATCGGGATCGCTTTGCCAACAGCCATGAGCAGATTGGCGACCACTACCAGCGCCATATCGGCATCTATGCCTACCGCGCCGGCTTTATCCAGCGTTATGTGGACTGGGCGCCGAGCGTGCTGGAGCAGGTCGAGGCGCTGGAACAGCTGCGGGTGCTCTGGTACGGGGAGAAGATCCACGTGGCGCAGGCACTGGAAGCGCCACCGGTTGGCGTGGATACCCAGGCCGATCTGGAGAAGGTGCGAGCCTTTCTGGCGGGTTGATCCGGCAGGCTGAAGATAAGAAAAACGGTGTCGCAAGACGCCGTTTTTTGTTTTGAGTATCTCGATAATTATCTGATTACAAACACTATAAATGCGCTTTATCAAACTTTTGGCGTGCATGGTTTGCCAAAGCGGCGAGTTTGGTTATGATGCAAGACGCCCTGTTAACCCTAACCGGGCGGCCAAAACGAGATAAAAAACGGGGTGTTTGGGTGATAAATGTATTCCTGGTCGATGACCATGAGCTGGTGCGTACAGGGATAAGACGCATTCTGGAAGATGTTCGCGGGATCAAGGTGGTAGGCGAAGCACAGAGTGGCGAAAACGCAGTTGCTTTCTGTCGTCAGCACCATCCGGACGTGATCCTGATGGACATGAACATGCCGGGTATTGGTGGTCTGGAAGCGACCCGCAAAATTCTGCGGATCCGCCCCGATGTGCGCATCATAGTGCTGACCATCCACTCAGAAAATCCCTTCCCGACCAAGGTGATGCAGGCTGGCGCCGCTGGTTACCTGACCAAGGGGGCCGGGCCGGACGAGATGATTCAGGCGATCCGGTTGGTGCACTCCGGTCAACGCTATATCTCTCCGGAGATTGCCCAGCAGATGGCCCTGAGCCAGTTTGCCTCGGCGGACGAGAACCCCTTCAAGTCCCTCTCCGAGCGGGAGCTGCAGATCATGATGATGATCACCAAGGGGCAGAAAGTGACCGATATCTCCGAGCAGCTCAACCTGAGCCCGAAAACGGTCAACAGCTACCGTTACCGCCTGTTCAGCAAGCTGGGGATCAATGGTGATGTGGAGTTGACCCATCTGGCCATTCGCTACGGCATGCTGGATGCCGACACCCTGTAACCGGGGTCGTGTGGTCACCAAGGCGGCATTTGCCGCCTTTTGCTTTTTAGCCCCCTTTTGCATTTTCATGAGTGGGCGCAGTATGCTCTCCCCGTCTTTTTGCCTTCATCCGTTGAGTCGAGTTGCCGATGACCCTCTCTCCCGAGCCCCTTTTTGACAGCAAAGCCTTTCTCGCCGCCGTGACGCACCAGAGCGGCGTCTACCGCATGTATGACAGCGGCGGCACCGTCATCTACGTGGGCAAGGCCAAGGATCTGAAAAAACGGCTCGCCTCCTACTTTCGGGCCAATGTCGACAGCATCAAGACCCGTACTCTGGTGCGCCAGATCGCCGATATCCAGGTCACCGTCACCCACACCGAGACCGAGGCGCTGATCCTCGAGCACAACCTGATCAAGCAGTACCAGCCCCGCTACAACGTGCTGCTGCGGGACGACAAATCCTACCCCTGGATCATCATCACCGCGCACCAGCATCCACGCATCGGCGTCCATCGCGGAGCCCGCAAGATCAAGGGGGAGTACTTTGGCCCGTACCCCTCTGGTGGCGCAGTGCGCGAGAGTCTGCACCTGATGCAGAAGATCTTTCCGGTGCGCCAGTGCGAGGATGCGGTCTACGCCAACCGCACCCGTCCCTGCCTGCTCTATCAGCTCAAGCGCTGCGCAGGCCCTTGTGTACCCGGACTGGTGAGCGAGGCCGAATATGCCCAGCAGGTGGAGCTGGCCAAGCTGTTTTTGGCGGGCAAGAACCAGCAGGTGATTGGCGAGCTGGTGGGCAAGATGGAATCCGCCAGCGGCGATCTGCGTTTTGAAGAGGCGGCCCGCTATCGGGATCAGATCCTGGCGCTGCGCCGGGTCACCGAACAGCAGTCGGTGAGTGGCAACGTGCTGGATGAGCTGGATGTGGTGGGGGTGGCCTTCGAACAGGGGGCGGCTTGCATCCACGTGCTCTTTATCCGTCAGGGCAAGGTGCTCGGCTCGCGCAGCTACTTCCCGAAAGTGCCGGCCGACACCCAGCTCGACGAGGTGGTGCAATCCTTCCTGCTGCAGTTCTATCTGTCGGGGCAGGGGGGACGGCAGATCCCGAGCGAGGTGCTGCTCGACGTGGCGTTGGAAGATGAGAACGTCATCGCCGAGACCCTGAGCCAGACCGCCGGCTACAAGGTGCGGGTGGTGAGCCGTACCCGTGCCGAGCGGGCCCGCTTCATCAAGCTCGCCTCCATCAATGCCGAGACGGCGCTGCGCTCGCGGCTTGCACACAAGAGCACCATCACCGCCCGTTACGACCAGCTGGAAGAGCTGCTGGAGCTGGAGCGCCCCATCGCCCGCATGGAGTGTTTCGATATCTCTCACACCATGGGGGAGCGCACGGTGGCCTCTTGCGTGGTGTTCAACCGGGAGGGACCGCTTAGCTCCGAATATCGCCGCTTCAATATCGACGGCATCACCGGCGGCGATGACTACGCGGCGATGGAGCAGGCGCTGGAGCGGCGCTTTGGCAAGCAGCAGGAGCCGGACAAGGTGCCGGACGTGCTCTTTATCGACGGCGGCCTCGGCCAGCTGCGCCGCGCCGAAGAGATCCTGGCGCGCCAGCTGGAGTTCCTCGGTGGCAAATATCCGCTGCTGGTGGGCATTGCCAAGGGGGTCACCCGCAAGGCGGGGTTGGAAACGCTCATCATGGGGGAGAGCCACGAAGAGTTGCATTTGCCAGCAGATATGCCCGCTTTGCACCTTATTCAACATATTCGCGATGAATCCCACCGTTTTGCCATTACCGGCCACCGGGCACGGCGAGCCAAAGCCCGCACCAGCAGCACGCTGGAGGATATTCCGGGAGTGGGGCCGAAGCGGCGTCAGGCACTGCTCAAATATCTTGGCGGCCTGCAGGAGGTGAAAAAGGCGAGTGTGGATGAACTGGCCAAGGTTCCCGGCATCAGTCAGGAGCTGGCCCAAGCCATCCACGATGGCCTGCATTCAGCCTGAGTGTTGAATGACACTGTTTTTTTCATGTGATGATTAACCGGGAACATTCGCTAACTCCTTGATGCACAAGAGCCGTGACGCAGGGGGGCCGTAAATGCCATAATGGCGCGGTATTGCGAAAGGGTTGATGGATTAAAAAAGACCAAGACGGGCGTCAGTGCGGTTGCATCGCAAATCGGCTTTGGCGCACTATGTAGCGACGTACAAGAAGTGGCTGAAAATAATGACAAACATACCTAACATGCTGACGTTTTTCCGGATTTTGCTCATTCCCGTCTTCGTCATCCTGTTCTATCTGCCTTACCAGTGGTCCTATCTGGCCGCTGCCATCGTCTTTATTCTGGCCGCTGCCACCGACTGGTTTGATGGCTATCTTGCCCGCAAGCTCAATCAATCCACCGCCTTCGGTGCCTTCCTTGACCCGGTTGCCGACAAGATCATGGTAGCCACTGCACTGGTCATCATCGTCGAACACTACAACACCATCTGGGTCACCATCCCTGCCATGACCATGATTGGCCGCGAGATCATCATCTCCGCTCTGCGCGAGTGGATGGCTGAGCTCGGCAAGCGCTCTTCGGTGGCCGTGAGCTGGATCGGCAAGTGGAAGACCATGATCCAGATGGTGTCGCTGACCGGTCTTATCTGGCAGTACAACGTCTGGATGGTGTGGCTGGCCTACGTGCTGCTCTATGTCGCTACCGTGCTCACCTTCTGGTCGATGTTCCAGTACATGAAGGCGGCCTGGAGCGATCTGACCCATCACTCCAGCTTCTGAGTTATCAGGCAGTAACAGGCCGTTTCTCGCAATTTCAGACAAAAAACGGCCAAAGGCGCTAAAGTGTGCAAAAAGGGCAAAAAACGCCCGAACGATCAGTTAATTAAATATTTCTGGTTGACTGGGCGGGGAACATCGCTAGAATGCGTCCTCGTAGTCAGGCAGTCAGCCAGACCGATGCGGGAATAGCTCAGTTGGTAGAGCACGACCTTGCCAAGGTCGGGGTCGCGAGTTCGAGTCTCGTTTCCCGCTCCAAATTCAGACAATAGAGAGCCAACTCTCTTTTGCATGGCGCGTTAGCAAAGCGGTTATGCAGCGGATTGCAAATCCGTTTAGTCCGGTTCGACTCCGGAACGTGCCTCCATATTGACAAGCCCGCGGCGCGAGCTTGATACCGATTACGGTGCCCGAGTGGTGAAATCGGTAGACACAAGGGATTTAAAATCCCTCGACGTTCGCGTCGTGCCGGTTCGATTCCGGCCTCGGGCACCATTAAAATCAATGACTTACAAAGGCCGCTAAAAATAGCGGCCTTTTTCTTTTCCCCCAGTGTCCACATTTGATCCACACAGTTTTTTCTATTCCACCTCCGGCAGGTCGTCGATGGCCACTTCGAGGTTGATTGTGTTGGTGTATCCGCTGTTGGTCAGGCTGTGGCTGACCTTGGTCAGCACCCAGCTGGCCTCGTCTATCTGCGGTTTGAATCCCCTGACGGTGGTCGGTTGTTCCGGGTATAGCTCTGGCCGACCTGTGGCGAGGGTAATCTCGAACTCGGCAACGCCACGTTGCAGGCGATCCCACTCGGCGCGGGCTGCGCGCATGGCGTTGGTCTGGTTGGCGTAGATGTGGCGCAGCACCTTGACGTTCTCGCTGTCGCCGATCAGCAGCTCGCGGCCCTCTTTGTCGACGGTGGTGTCACTCGGCAGTTCCTGTTCCGGTTTTGGCTTCTTCTTGCGTTTGCGCTTGACGGTCGAGCCTTCGGTGGTGGCCTTCTTCGGGTCGTGCCAGTTGGCCACGACGCCGGTGTAAGCGTCACGGTCTGCGACTGAGAAGGTGTGCTGGTCACCGTCCTTGCGGATGATGGTGACTGATGGGAGTGGTTTGCCGCTGGCGGTGAGCCCCTTGCCCTGGCCGATAAAGAGCAGCCGCCCCGATTTGATGGTGGTCAGGGCGCCACATTGACCGGCCAAGCGGGTTAGGAAGGATGGATCGCTCTCGTTCTGCTGGTCGATGTGGTCAATCTGCATGCCCTTGAAGCGTTCTGCGCAGGCTGGGATCAGGCTGTGGCGCTGGGCGATGGCATCGACAATGCTGCCGACGGTCTGCTGGTGATAGCTGGTCTGGCGCAGCTTGTTTAGGTTGCCGCGCAGATCGGCAGACTTGCCCCGGATGGTGAGCTTGTCCGGGGTGCCGGTGTGCTCCACCCCGTCGATGGTGTATTCCCCTTTATCAACCAGCGGTTGACCTTGCCAGCCGATCATGACGCGCATTCTGGCACCACGGCGCGGCATGGCCAGCTTGCCGTCGCTGTCGTCGAGTTCGATGTCGATGGTGTCGGCTTCAAATCCGCGATTGTCGGTGATGTTGAGGCTAATCAGGCGGGGCCTGATGGTGGCGGATACATCCTTGCCGTCGATCAGCAGCTGATAAGCCGGCACCTTGTGATCGGCCCCTTCAATGCTGAATTGCCCCAGCTGGCTGGTCAGGTTGCTGCTGACCGCTTGTTTGGCGTTTTCGAACAGGCTCACAGCAGGCCCCCGATCTTGTTGCCGATGGTGCCGACGATGTTGCTTATGCCCAGTCGGCTGGCGATGCCACCAATGGCACGGCCCTGCAGCTTGCTGCCAAAGGTGGTTTCGTCGTCGTCCACGCGCTTGAGGTTCATGGTGAATTCAATCTTGCGGGCGGCGCCATCTTGGAAAAACTCGCTGCGGGTGACGCTGGTGCGCTCGATGACGAAATAGCCCCGCATCACTCCGTCCCCCTGGATCAGGGGGAAGGCTTGGCCTGTGGCGGCCATTTCGTGGAGCAGGTCGAGGGTGACAGGCCCGCCAGTCAGTTCAGGGTAGAGGGTGCCAGATAGCACGGTGGTTTCATCATCCGGCCCGGTGAACTGGTAGGCAGGACGGGCGCCGACCCGAGGGTTGCCCGGGTGGCGCCATGCGCGGTCATCCTGTTGTGACTGGGGGGCGAAGGTGGAGCGCTGGAACACGAACCAGCCCAAGGTCATCATCATGGTGGTGCCTCCTTAGTTGGTGTCGCGCAGGCTTGCGCGGGTGCGCGCTGATGCCTGACGTTGGCGGCGATCCAGCTCACGGCGTACCTCTTGCGCCACATCGGCGCCGGATTGCCCCGGCTGCTGGACGATGCTGATGGGGGCGTGAATCTGGGTTGTCCCGCCCCCTCTGGCCGGTGCCAGTTTGGGCGCTTGATACATGGTCGGCCCGTATCCGGTTGCCATGGCTGGCTGGGCATAGTTTCCGGTCAGGTAACCCGATTGCCGCACGGTAGCGGTGACAGCCGATCCCCCTTTCATCCAGTCCGGCAGGATGTCTGTGATGGATTTCACCTTGGCCTTGAGTTCTTCCCATTTGGCCGAGATGCCGCCGATCAGGCCGTCGATGATGGCTTTGCCTGCATTGAGCGCCCTGGATGGCAAGGTGGTGAGGTAGTCCCAGAATTCACCGGTTGCCGCCTTGCATTTCTCCCAGGTGGATTTGAACCACGGCCCGAGCTGATCCCAATTCTTGTAGATGAGGTAAGCCCCTGCAGCGATGGCGGCAATGCCCGCGATAATCCAGCCGATGGGGGTGGTGAGGATGGCGAGCCCCAGCCTTAAAAATCCCATGGCTAGCCACTTGAGCGGTGCAAGTAATCCTGTAATCACCTTGCCCAACAAGGTTCCTTGGATCCCCAGCACTCCGAAGGTCAGTTTCATGATGGCCATCGGCCCCAAAATTGCGGCAACGGCCAGCGACAGACCACCGAAGGCTATAGCGGCTACGGATGTTAAACCGGCAACTCGCATCAAGGTATTTGAGAGCTCAGGATTGCGCTTTGACCAGTCACCGAGGCGTTCTGATATGTCTGCTATCCATTCGGTGATGGATTTAAGCTCCGGGCTGATGGCCTCCCCGAAGTTGACCATGGCGTTGGTGAATGTTCCGGTGGCTGCATCCCACAGGTTACCAAGCGTTCCCAGCTGGGCATTTACCCGCTCTTGCAGCGCTGCTTGAGCTGCCATCTTTTTCTGGGTTTCTCTGTAACCATCGAGTCCTTTATTTATCATGAGCTCCAGTGCCTGCAGGGTTTCGGCATCATCACCAAAAATGTCTTTAAGTACCTGTAGTCGGCGCTCTGTATTCAGTGTTTTCAGCTTTGCCAGCTGGGCGTACATGTTCTCAAGCCCTGCAAATTCTCCTTTCCCGTCTGTGAAGTTGAGATTAAGCCCTGTTCCCTTGGTCGCTTTGCTGATCTTCTTGGTGTTCATGCTTAGCTGAAACACTTTGCGATAGGCGTTACCAGCTGCTTCACCACTCATTGCCGCCTGATCAGCCATGACGATGAGTGGAGCCAGAGTAGCAGCTGCATCAAGCCCGCCTTTTTTCAGAACACCGAGCGCAGGCGTCAGCTTGCTGAATGCCCCGAGCATGTTTCCGCTATCCACGCCCAGATAGTAGGAGCGCTGGATCACGTCCATCAGGCCCATCATGTCTTTTTCTGCGGTGCCGGTGGCGTCTTGCAGCTTGGCGGCAAACAGGGCTGCTTGGTCATATGGCATTTTGAGCTGTACCCCGAGATAGGCGGTTGCCTGCCCCAGACCGCCCAAGATGGCTTTGGCACTCATACCTTGCTGGATCAGGGTGCTCATCATGTTCTGAAAGTCTGCCGTGGTGCCCGGCAGCTTGTTGCCGAGCTGGGTGGCAAGGGTGCTGATGGCTTGAAACTCTTTTCTGAGTTGCCCCCCTTTGCCCATCATCGAAACCTTGAGGTCAACAACTGATGTTTCTGCCTTGGCGAACTCAATCACCGGCTTGAGGGTGGTCATACCCATTGCCGTACCTGTGGCCAACGCAGCGGCGCCATGGCCTGCGATTTGGCCGCGTAGCTCCTGGGTCTGGCGGTAGTTGGCTTTGACCTGGGCTAGGCGCTTTTGCTGGTTGGCAACCTGGGTCAGCTTGCTGCGCTGTTGTTCCAGCTGGGCGGTGGTGGCGGCCAGATCGGTTTTAAGCTGGCGCTGGTGCTGGCTCAGTTGCTTGGTGTTGATGCCAGCCTGCAGCATGGCTGTTTTCATGGCGCCATGACGGCTGACCATTTCCTGCTCTTTGCTGGTCAGGTCTCGGACGGCGGTCTTTGCCCGTTCCAGATCCCGTGTCATGGCTTTGGTCGGGTTGGCGGTGGCGCTGAGTTCGCGGGCCATGCGCTGGGCGGTTTGCTGGGCACTGGCCAGTTCTGCCCTGGTGGCGCCAATCTGTTTGCCGAGGGTGCGATAGCCGTCAATCTGGCCGCTCTGCTTTTCTAGGTCACGAATTTTGTTTTTGGTATCCAGCAGGTCTTTGGCGGTAATGCGGCTTTGGCCGGTGACGGCCTTGAGGGGGGCGGTGAGTTTGTCCACCGCCCCGAGCAGGATTTGTAATTTGAGGGTGCTCATGATTCGTCTGCCCCGTTGATGTGGTTGTATCGCTCAACAAGGCGTTGGTGCCAGCCCATCAGCTCGTCGAGCTCCATGGCGTCCATCTCTGACGGTGGCCAGTGGACGATGATGGCCAAGTCGGCCATCAGGTCGTCTACGCAGTGAGGTAGGCCATTTTCTTGGGTACCAAAAAAGCGGCCACCTCCTGCCCCAGTTGCATCATGTCAGCCGGATCGAGGGCGCAGGCTTCTGCTTCGGTCAGTGCCGGGTTGGTGATGCGCGGCAGCAGCTTGGTGATGGCGTTGACATCCATCTGCAGGATGTCGGTCAGGTTGAGGCCGCGCAGTTCGCCGGATTGCGGTTTGCGCACGTTGATTTCGGTGATGGTGGTTTCGCCGCGCTGGATGGGGGTGTCGAGGGTGACAACGTTCATTTTCATGGTGTTTTTCCTGTTCGCTATGTAGTAACGGGCGGCCATGCCGCCCGGATGTGGTTGGGTTGATTAGAGGCCGATGGCCGCGCGGTGTGCTTCCATCATGTCGACGCCGTTGACTTTCCAGATCATGTTGATGGTGTCGATCTCGACCAGTTCTTCATTGTCGATGGTCACCTTGTAGTAGGTGTTTTTCATGGTGACTTTTTGCTGGGAGTTGTCGCCGGTCTTGAGGGTGCCGCCATCGAGCTGCTGGATGCGGCCACGCTGGACGATCTCGACCGCCGATACCTTGCCGGTGTCGTCGCGCTGGAAGGAGCCCGCAAAGCGGAGCTGGACGCCGTCAATCTTGGCCTGATGCTGCTTTTTGAACAGGGCTGATTCGTAGCCGCCGAAGGTGAACTCGGTATCGAGGGCATCATCTTCGAGGCCCATGTTGATATGGGCCGCCCCCGGCATACCGCCGGCGCGGTAGGCTTCAAGTTTCAGCGCCTGTTTGGCCGGGGTGTACTCTTCGCCAACGCCGATCCAGTTGTCGCCGTCGAGGAACATGTTGAGGTATTTGAGTTTGCGAGGTAGTGCCATTGTTGATGCTCCTTATGCTGCGGCCACGCGGGCGGCGAAGTCGACCAGATAGCGGTCGGTGATGCGCTGCTGGAACATGAGGTTTTCGAGCGGCGGCACGGGGGTGTAGTCGTAATCGATGTAGAGCTTGCCCGCCTTGAGGGTGTCTTTGTCGTTGACCTCCTCGTTGTACCAGCAGTCGAAACCGATGAGATAACCGAGGGTAACCAGCTCGCGGCCCTTGGCCTTGATGCCTTCGATGATGTCTTTGACCAGGGTGGGGGTCAGCGGCTTGTCTACCGCCCACATGTGGGCTTCGGCGATGGTGTCGGCGAGGATCTGGGCGGTGCGGGTGTAGTTCTCGAACTGGAACAGTGGATCGTCCGAGCAGGTGCGGGAGCCCCAGAAACGGAACCCTTCGGACTGGATCAGGCAGGCTACATCGTTGGCATTGAGCAGGCCCGCGTCGGTGTCGGGGTCTTGCAGGCTCCAGAACACTTGCTTGGTCACCCCCTGCACGCCAGTGACGGCGACGTTTGAGAGGGTCTTATGCCAGCCAATCTCTTTGTCGATTTTGGCGCGCATGGCCATGGCTTTGGCGGTGGCCCAGATGGTGGCCTCTGCGTTGGCAGCTGTGTCCCATTTGGTGAAGTCGCCATGCACCAGCATGACTTCACGCTGGCCGAAGTTCTGGCGATAGGCCAGCGCCTCGGTCGGGGTGTTGCAGCCGTGTGTTGAGACATAGGTGAAGGCGCGCAGCTTGATTGCCACTGCGGCCTGTTCGGTGGCGACAGGCAGGGTGTCGAGCCCCGGCGCGCCGATGATGCGCGGGGTGATGCCGACGGCAGAGCTGGCCCGTTGCAGTGCCTTGAGGCCGGTGAAGCTACCATCCGGCAGCGCTTTGCCGATGACGTTGGAGGTGGTCTCTTCGTCGGTGGCGCCTTTGGCTACGCGCACGACGATGGTGATGGTGTTGACTGTGTCGGCGATCGCTTGCAGTGCTTTTGCCAGGGTGCCCTTGGTGCCTGCTTTGCCAACGACTTTTTGCACGTCGGTAATGATGACCGGCTTGTTGAGCGGGAATACGGTGGCGTCGGCATCGTCCGCATGACCAAGCAGGCCGATCACGGCGGTGGCAATGGTGCGGATGGTGCGGGTGCCTTCGTTGACTTCGACGACGCGCACGCCGTGGTGGTAACTGTCGAGTGCCATGGTGGCGGTTCTCCTGTGTCCGGACGGAGGTGATCAATATGAGCACGGTCAGGATGCAGGGGCGGCGCACGGCGGGCGAGCTGGCGCCGTTGTAAATGGCCTCTTTACAACAGCGGCAGAGTGACGGCAAGCAGAAAGAAAACACCCCGCACAGGGCGGGGTGTTGGTTGGTCAGATGACCTTTTCCGGTTCGGTGGGCAGTTGCGGCGACTCAGGCCAGCCGGTTTGTTCTGGCACCAGCGTCAGCTCGTAGCGGTAGCGCTGCCAGTCTGCCAGCAGTTTGGTGTGCTCCGGCTTGGCGTAGCCGCCATCAACAGCTGGTTTGATGATGGAAATTTGCTTATTGGCTTCTGCCATGGCAGATGCCAGCAAACTTTCAGCCGCTTGTACCGGATCAATAGTGCTTCCCCCAACTGATAGCTCTGCCAACTTTATTTGGTATTCCTCTTGTGTTAGCTCTTGCGCGTCTTCGGGAATGGTTGAATGGATGCGGCTATCGTAGAACCCCTGTTCTTTCTCGCTGAAATACATCATGTATGATGGCCTCTACTTTCCTATTGCTATCCACATAAAAGGTACCGTTACGGTTGTTGCTTGCGCTGATACCCTTAGAGTAAACCCAGTTTTTGTCTTTCCTTCTGTTGTATGAGAAATCCAACCGTTCCCTATTCCAGATTGCAGGTTCCCTGAAATAGCCGCGCAAAATGATGTGAATGACAGAGGGAAAGTAACGGGATCTGAAGTGGGCGCACCAGGATAGGCAACGATGTTACGAGCGTAGAATGTGCCCCATTGCAAAATGAAGCCGCCTAACCATGTTGGAAACGCGATATATCCACCGGCTTCCTGCAGTGAGATAGAAAATCCTGCACGCATTTTCTTTGGCGTTACGGCTACATCATCTGAGGTTCCAGCATTTGTTTGATCCTGTGATGCGACTTTCATCATCCCCAGCACGGTTTCGCTGGCTTGCTTTACCCAACCCCACAGGGTTTTCACTGTCACCACAGCATCGGATTTTTGTTTTGCCTGGTCTGTTTCATTCACTTCTGCCAGGGTGGCGTAGCGGGTGAAGCCTTTGGCTGTTTCGCTGGCGTCCGGGTGATCGCGGCTTTCCTTATGCGCCTTCATCACTTCATCGACATATTTGCGGGTTGCCAGCACCACGGCTGGATCAATCTTGAGTTCAACCGCGCTGGTGTCGCTGACAATCAGCACCATGCGAATGATTTGGGTTCGTCCCGCGCCACTGGTGAGCAGCGGCTTGTAGGTATCCGGCACATTGGCGATGGCGATCAAGGTGTTGCTGTCATCGTACAGGCCTACGCAGCGTATCCACCATCCGCCCACGTCTTCCGGGATGATCTGTTCTGCTACCAGTTGGGAGGCGGCGAGCGGATCGGTGAACAGGGTGTTGATGGCTGCGCGGCGTTTTTCGCCTGGGATGGCGGTCATTGCAGGATCGGGTGCGACCGGTTGGCCGTTGCCATCGCCCACCCCCATCTGGGTGAGCTTGAGCGGCACCCCCAGCGCGATGGCGTTGGCGAGTTTGGCCGCTCCGGCATTGGTCAGGATGGCTCCAAAATTGCTCATGCTGTCCTCGTGTTGTTGGTAAGTGGGTTGATGGTGATGGTGTCTATGGTGTGGGTGATACCGCCGTGCCAGCTATGGCCAGAGACCACGATGGGCCCCGGCTGGTATGGGTAAACGGTCAGCTCCTCCCCCAGATAGCAGGCGGCGCCCAGATAGGCTTTGCCTCTACTTTCCAGACTGATGGCGAGCCCCGTCAGGTGGCGGGTCAGCGGTTTGGCGTCGTCAATGAGCCGCTCCAGCTCTGCGTACATCTCTGCGGTGATGCCAGTGTCGAGCACGCCGACATCGAGCTTGAAGGTACCCGGTGCGGCGTTCGGTGTTTGCTGATACCAGTGCAGCACCCGGATCAGGTAGCCGAGCGGTTCGACGGCGCGGCGAATGGCGCCGACGGTGCCCTTGTGGCGATGCACGAACGGCGCGTTGGCGATGACCTTGCGCTTGGTTGCTTCCGGCCAGTTCTCATCCCAGCGATCGACCGACCGTTCGGCGGCCAGACTTGGCAGGCGCCATTCCGGGCAGGTGTGCGGGTTCCAAAGGGTGCGCAGCACATCGACCGGCAGATCGCAGGCTTTGGCGTTGACGGTGGCCAGCCTGCGCTCGGTTGGTGTTGCATTGGGTGGCAGCAGATCGCGATTCTGTTGAGCGGTCATGTTGCGGCCTCGACGGTGTACTTGGTGCAGTAGGCAGCCTGGGTGTCGGTTGGGATGATGTCTGCCCAGCCGACCAGCTCGACCCATGTCACGCCCGGCACATGCAGCACGGCCTTGATGGCGGAGTCAGCGATGCGCACGCCGATCCGTTTGCGCGGGTTGACCCATGCGGCCAAGGCATCGCGTGCGGCTTTCAATGCCATCTCTTTTTCTGCGCCGGTGAGTTCCATGTGCAGTTTGGCGGTGATGGTGTAGTGCAGGATCCCCGCGCTCTGGGTGGTCAGGCGGTCGGCAACCGGGATGCGGTCTTCGTCTCGGCATTCCGCATCGGCTTTGGCGATCAGTTCAGCGCTGGCTGAGCCGTCTCCCTCGCTGCTGATGATGGTGACCACGGCCACAGCACCGCTTGGGCTTATGGCTTTGGCGTCGATGATGCGGCCATCAGCCGAACGCGCAAAGTATTCGTATGATCCTCTGGGGCCCGCTGTGCTCATGGCATCCCACGCCATCAGTGCGCGTTCGCGCAGGGCTTCGTCGCTTTCCATTATAGTGGGGAGCGGCGGGGTGGCGGTGTCGTCCCCCTGCTGCACGACCAGCCGCTCGACATTCCAGTTTCCCACCAGATTATCGAGGTCTGCCCCTTCCGCCCATGCCAGCATATTGGACACTGACGCGCTGTTGATGCGGGCGCGCAGGATCAGCTCGCGGTAGGCGTTCTCTTGCAGGTGTTTGGTGATGGGCTCCGATTCGAGCGCCAGCGTGGCGGTGATAGCTGCCTGCTGGTCTGCCGGATAGAGGGCAATTAGGGCCGCTTTACGCTCGGCAAGGATGGCCTCGTAGTCGAGCAGTTCAAGGGCATCCGGTGCCGGCAGTTTGGAGAGGTCGATGATGTTCATGAGGTTGCTCCGGTCGGTAGCTGGACGGTGCCGGATTCGAGCAGGCCGTTGTCGGCTCGGCGCCATGTGAGGGTGACGGCGCAGCCGCCACCCAGTTCAGGGGCGCCAATCTCGACCTTGGTGATGCGGATGCGTGGCTCCCAGATGGTGAGCGCGTGAACGGTGGCGGCCATCAGGCGCAGGCGGGTTGCGCCGTGCTGTGGCTGGTCGATGAGGCTGAATATTTCGCTGCCGTAGTCGCGGCGCATGACGCGGGCACCGATGGGGGTGGTGAGGATGTCGCGCACCGATTGCAGGATGTGGGCGGTTTCGCTGATGGTGCGGCCGCTTTCGGCATTCATGCCTACCCAGTTCATATGGGGCCCCCTGATTTGTCGCTGCCGCGTTGCACGTCTTTGTGGCCGTGGGTGGTGACTTCGATGCCGCCAATGGTGGCTGTTGGAGCGGTAATCTTACCGCCCGCGCTGATGGTGGTGCCGACCTTGAGCGCCTTGGTGCATTCGACCAGCGGGGTGATCAGTTTGACCGTCACGCTGGCGGTGATAGCGGCGGTTTTAATGCCGGATGCGGTGAGTTCACCGGTAGTCGGGTTGTATTCGATGACAGCACCATCCGGGTATTCGATGCGGTCGAGATCGCCGTTGTCATCGTCGGCCAGCGGCTCTTGGTGCTTGTCCTGGTAGATGCCCGCCAAGACAAAGGCGTTGCGCAGGTCGCCGCCAAGGCTGAACAGGATCACCTGCTCGCCGACGCTCGGGCGCATGCGGCGGCGGGTGCGACCAGCGCGCAGCACCAGATATGGCCGCCAGTCAGTGTGGTTGCCTTTGGTTTCGACGCGGCATTCACCGGAGCGCACTTCGGTCACGGTTCCGATGCGGATCAGGTCGTCGATTTTGCGGAGTAGTTCGATGGTATCCATGAGGGGGAGTGTGTTTTGCCACAGCCCCCCTTTGCTACCTGCCGCCGTTGTAAACGGCGGTTTTACAACGATCGGGAGATGTCATTTATGAGGGAGGATTCAATCTGGTGGATGTAAATTAGGCGTTTGAGTTCGGTGGGGGGAGGATAATGTGGTGATGGTTTTGGAAAATGGCGGGCTATCCGAGGAGGCCAGTGTATCTACGGCTGATACACTGGCGAGGAGGATTATAGGTCTTTGATGATTGCCCTAATTTGGACGCTATATGTATATCACTTTTCGAGACGCGACTAACATACTAAATAATAACTCATCGCAGCAGTACGAAGCGCATGCATCCCCCACACAGTATTTCTTCTTCTTTATATATAAATCTCCCGTAAATGTAGTATCAACATGCCATCCATTCGCAATGTGAGCACTAATGGTAGATTGGTGAGGGTGCCCATAAGAATTTATTTTACCACAAGATAAAACAGCACAGTTCCCTCTCTTAACCTTTGGGTGCCGTTCACATTTAAAACTACCACCATGATGAGGAATAACTAAAGCGTCCAGAGTATAATTGTTTAAAAAACCACACTTCTTATAAGGTGCGTCACCGGTGATTAGTAGGTTTTTTGAATGGTTTGATTCCATTTCGCAGGGAGCTAAATTCCAGTGTTCATTTTTACAAACGGTAACTAATCCTGATAGATTTCTATCACTGTTTTTAGGAAGCTTGTAAATGTCAAGTATATTATTGCCAATGCTTTTTATATTGTCAGGCCACAGGAGCAAATTTCCATTATGATGTAGGTCACTTGCTAATTTCATATGCGAAACCCCTATGGGTTCTTGTTGGGGGACAATCCACTTTATTTTTTTAGACGGTTTTCGACCTCAGATGAGGCCCAGTGATCTTTATCCCAATGAGTCAGAATAACAAAAGCCTCATCAGAAGGATGAAATGCCGGGTTTATGTTTATGTCGTAGTTTTGATTTATTCCCCTACCAACATCGACATAGAATAGCTCCTTTGAAGAATAGAAATCTTTTGCAGCAATAGAGTTACCTTGACCTACATTCATTACATTTATAATAAAAGAATGGTTCTCAATTTTGTCGATTACGTCTTTTATGGAATTCTTATTAGAAGGTGTAAATCGATTTAGTGAGAATGTTTTCTCTAATTCAATATTCTTTTTTGAACGTTTCTTTAATGTGTTTATTTTATATATCCGAGACTCATTGTTTATAGTGCCTCCTGAAATATCAATCATGCTGCAAAATAAATTTCCAATTTCTGTTGATAAAAATATCTCATGCCATCTATTTTGCTTTAATAGTTGAATTTCTTTGTGTTTTTTACTGTGTCTTGGTATTTCTATTGATATTGTGAGTGTGCGTAGTTCAGATATCTCGCGAAGCGATGAAAAAGGTCTGAAATCAATTGTTGCAACACAGTCAAACATTAACTTGATA
Organism: Aeromonas sp. SG16; assembly: GCF_024436135.1. NCBI lineage: Bacteria > Pseudomonadati > Pseudomonadota > Gammaproteobacteria > Aeromonadales > Aeromonadaceae > Aeromonas > Aeromonas sp. SG16. The sequence continues at coordinate 1,354,483 of NZ_JANFNW010000001.1, read as the reverse complement.
GTATTATTTGAAATTTCCTTACTTTCTAAAAAACCAAAATATTTGTCCATTGTAGAGTCACCGATGTATTTTTTTTGCCTTATTTAAGGTTTGTGTTGATTTTTTATGCAGAGAGTTATACCTCCCTAGTATATATTGAGAACACAAACATAACCCATGTGCTGAGTCATACCTAACATGTCAATACTAGCTGTAAGATGCGGCTGCAATTTTAAGGTAATCCGCACCATTGTTATGGTGTGTTTGTTGGGGATAACCGATATTAATCGCTTTAGTTTGGCTTGTTGGCAGAACTGTGGCCACAGTTCGTTACGCTGATTGATCCTTGTCACATGCGATAAAATTTGTGAGGTATCGTATGAGTTTCAGCTTCGCTCGACAACATCCTATTTGATCAAATGAATCAGCAAGAGCTCCTCCAGCTGTGTCATTTCCTGAGTCGAGATTCCTAATAACTCACGCGCAGGGTAGCGGATTCTGTGGCCTTTGATGCGGTCTTTAAGGCCAAAGTGATGGATGGTGGCGAGCCGGTTGGCGCTGCCGGTGAATTCAACGGTTGCTTCGTTGGCGGTGGCTGTGGCCTTGAACCATGCCGGTTTGACCAGCTTGGTGAACATCTTGCGGCGAATGGCGCCACGCTTGGCGCGTGGCTTGCGCGGTGACATTGGTGTGCCATCCGGCTGTTTATTGGCGCGGATTCGTTCAGCCTGAGTGGCCCGCATGGTGCGGGCAAGGTCTGCTGCCAGCTTGCGGCGCTCTGGTGCGCTGAGTTGCTGGAGCAGGGCGGCGGCTTGGTCGCCGAGCTGCTGGAGCGCGTCGGCCATGGCTATTGCCCTTCTTTGGTGAAGAGATCCCAAGTGATGCCGTCATAGGGGTCTTCTGGCGGTTCCGGTACGTGCTGCCAGCCGATCCCCTCTTCGGTTTTGGTGACGATAACCCGTTCGGTGAGTGGGATGGTGATCAGCAGGTCGTAGAGATCACCGGCCAGCAGCTCAGATTCTACCTTGATGGCGTTTTCCCGATTGTCCGGGTTGGTGAACAGCTCCGGCTGGTTTTGGCGCAGCCATGCCAGCAGCGGCACGACCAGTTGATCCGGGTGGCCCGCAAAGTCGATGACGCCGATGGATAGCGGGTATTGCCACTCGAACGAGAGTGATCTGGCGCCAGTGGCAACGATGCGGCCATCGCCCACGGTGAAGATCAGTAGATCGGGGTTTTGCGCCAGTTGCGGGACGCAGCTGGCGATCACGTCACGGATGGCTGCCGGTTTGAGCATGGTTCCTCCGGTTGCACTGGATTACGGCATCGACCTTGGCGGCACAAGTTGCCCAGGCTGCCTCGGTAGCGGTCAGCATGTCGAGCAGATCGCCGTTATTGAGCGGATCCGCTGGCGGCAGCTGGCAGGGGGCCGGAGCTGGACAGGTGAGCCTGATAATCTGCGGCGCCGGTGATGGCGGGGCGCTGGAGCAGGCCGACAACAGCAGCAGGCAGATGGCTATCAGCCCAAGACTTAAGTTCAGCATTTTCACGTTTGAGCCTCGTGATGGTTTGTTCACGGGTGGCGGCGGTCATGGCCAGCTGGTCGAGCTGGCCCTGCAGCTGCTGGGCGGCAGTGGCCTGCGCCGTCAGTTGTTCGGTGAGGGTGTCAAGGGCACTGTCTTTGGCCCGCTCCCGCAGCGCGGCCTCTTTGGCCTTGTCGTCTGCGGCCTTGAGGTCGCTTTGCAGGGTGGAGACTTGCCCCTCTGCCTTGGCGGCAGATCGGGCCGACCAGCCCCAGCCTCCCAAGGTGACGACCAAGGCCAGCAGCAGCCAGGTGATTGGGGAGCGCAGGAGGTTACGCCACATCTGCCACCTCCTGCACCGGATAGACCTTGGCAAAGTGGTCGTATGCCTCGGCCAGCTTGGTGTCGTAGCTGTTTTCTTTGTAGGCGGGGCCGTTGTAGCGGCGGGCCACATCGGCCCATTTGCCCGCCTTGAGTGCCTTATGCAGCTGCGGATCCAGCTCGATAAAGCCGACCACGGCGCGCAGGTGCTCGCGTTCGCTTTGCTGCATGGCTGTCAGCCAGTCTTCTGCCGAGGCGTAGCCCAGCGCCTGCCAGTGGTAGCCCATCACCTGGAACATGCCCCAGCTGGCCGACTCGATGGCGGCGGCGCGGTGCAGGGTCATGGCGGTTTGCAGGCGGGCCCATTCGGCGGGGCAGCCCTGATAGCCGCCGCGCTTGGTGTTGCAGAGTGCCGGATAGAGGCCCGCGATGCGTGTTGCTTCGGCTTCTCCTTGATGAGTGGCCAGTTGTTTGAAGAAAACATGGCGCTCAAACAGCAGGCGCGGGCGCTGGCAGTCGTCGAACCCTTCGCCAGCGGCTTCGACCTGGGCGAAGGCGGCGAGCTTGGCCAGTTCGACACCGAGGCGATCGGCGGCTTGCTGCAGATCGGTGATGGTGAGCTGGTTGCCGATGGCGGCCCCGCGCAGGGCGGTCATGGTGCGCGGCCCAGCCTGCCCGATGGCTACGATGAGGTGATCACGCTGGAAGGCGAGCACGGCTTGCTCGGTGGCGTCACCAAACCAGCCATCTGCGTCCACCTGGTAGCCTGCCCGGGTGAGCAGCTGTTGCAGCTCGGTCACCGGTGCGCCAATGGCGCCTTTTTTGATGGTCATGGTTGAAACCTCCGGTAGATGTCAGCTGTATGGCTGGGGCGCGGGTGGCGGCGAGGCAGCAGGCGCATGACCGAGCCGCGCGAGCCGATCAGGGCGGTGAGCACCACGACGGCCAGCAGCACGGCAGCCGGATCAGGCGCTGGCATGGCCCCGAGCAGGACGCGCAGCGGCACGGAGCCAGCGGCGACGGTGAGCAGCCACGCCAGCAGGGCTGGGATGGGGCGATAGTCGCCCCCGTTGCGGTTGAAGGTGGCCAGCCGGATGGCGATGGCGGCGCAGATCATGGCGTAGATGATGGTCAGCATGTGCATGTCAGCCCCCTTTGCGAAGTTTCAGCAGGTCATCCGGCGCTTTGCGCAAGACCCACTGCAGCAGGTGGACGGCCAGCGCCGAGGCGAGCAGGGCGCCGACGGCCTTGGGCACTTCGACGCTTTGCGGCAGGACGCTGGCCAGCATGGCGGCAACCAGCGGCGCCGCCAGCGCACCGGCGACAAAGGCGGCGATGAAGAGGCCCGCCTTGCGCAGGTTGCCGAGTTCGGCGGTGGTGGCGATGAATACCAGCGCCCCGGCGAATGCGCCAAGGAGTACGCCGGGATCTACGCCGGGGAAGAGTGACAGCAGGGCCAGCCCTGTGAGGGCGCTGGTTGCTGCACTGGATGAGATGGGTTCTGGCATCGTGCTCTCCTGGTGCTGTTGTTATCGTCTGCCGCCAAATTGGCGGGCGGTCTGGAATTCGTGAATGGTCTGGCAGTCGGCGCAGCGTTCGCAGCCCCGGATCGCTTCTCTGCGCTCTTGCGGGATCGGGTCGTCGCAGTCGATGCAGTAGTGGGGGCCGGTGCCCGCGATGCGGGCGGCGTGGATTTTTGCCGCGAGCTGTTGCTCGCTGATCTCTGCCAGTCGTTCAAGTTCGTCGTCGAGGCGGCTCATGGTCAGTCCCATAACTGGATCAGTGGCGCGGCGGCTTGGGTCGGGGTATCCGGCAGGGTGATAAGAGTGCCCATCGGCAGGATGGGCCCCAGTTCTGCCAGCCCCGGATTGAGGGTCAGCACCTGTTCGGTGATGCCTGCGGTGTAGCCGTAGTGCCGGTTTATGATGAGGTCGAGGGTTTCCCCCTGTTGGGCGCGCAGCTGCATCAGATGAGTTCGACCGTGGTGTGGGTTTCGCCGAGGATGTCGCGGATGGCAAAGCGGGCATCACGGTATAGGTCGTCGGCGGTGAGGTTGCGCGGTTCGGCATCTTTGACGGCGTCGGCGGTGGCCGAGCTGTCGAGATAGCGTTCGTAGAGGTTGGCGCGGGCCATGCTGTAGACGGCGCGGCGATACCAGTGAACCCGCACGGATTCGTTGTTGATGGTCTGGGATGGCACGTCGGCCAGCTCGGCATGACCTTCACCCTGGCGGTTGATGGCCCAGCCGCTCAGATCGCTGTTGACGGCGGCGATGGCGTCAATCACGGCATGGCGCAGCCGTTCGGTGGTGACGGTGCCATCGGTGCGCATGATGGCGCGCACATCGGCCAGTTTGATGACCGGCCAGAATGGGGCGCTGGCGATTTCGCCTTCGTCTTTGTTGGCCTGATTGGTGGGGATGAATCCTGATGTCATGGATGCTCCTTCCCCCGTTTGTTGGGCGGTGGTCGGGCCGTCTGGTATGCCGCTGGCATTCGTCAGGCCCGAGCCGCCCAGGGTGCGGGGTACGCTCGGTTAGCTGGTCTCGCCGTCGGCGTGGCCTTGCTGTTCGGTGGTGCCGTTTTCGGCTGCCTTTTGCTCGGCGTCTTTGGCGGCTTGTTCTGCTGCTGCCTGTTCTGCCTCTGCTTTGGCTGCCTGTTCGGCTTCTTTTTCTTTCTTGATTTCGCGCTCCAGCACTTCCAGCTCTTTCTTGATGCCCACTTTGTCGTGCAGTTCGAGGGCGCGGCGGTAGTGCTCTGCGGCTGGTTCTTTGCCCCCTTCGGCCAGATAGGCGCGACCGACGGCCTTGTGCAGCTTGGCGCGCACCTGATCGAAGATGTCGCAGTCTTGGAGCAGTCTCAGATAGTTGATGAGCAGGAAGAGGTCGGGGCCGGTGCCAGTCTCTTGCAGTTTGATGGCGGTGTCGGCTACCTCTTCGGCAATGAGGGTGGGGGCTGTGCGTTCGTATTGATCCGGGGTGTTCAGCTTGTGGCGGATCACGTAGTCAGCCATCGGCAAGGCGCCAGCCAGATCGCCGGTGTCGAGGTGCCAGAGGGTGACGGTGACAAGCACGTCATCCTGACCGCCGCGATCGGCAGCCAGCAGGCCGTCAATCCACGGTTTGTAGGTGGCCAGCATGGTGCGTTTGGCGTCGATCTTGCGCTCGATGCTCTGGATGCCCTTGAGTGTCTGCTGGTGCTGGCGCAGTTGCATCAGCTGGAGTTCGTAGGCGTTGGCGGTGACCTGATCGAACTGAGGATTGGCCGCCCCTTGCAGGGCGGCCAGTTTGCGAGCGCGGGCGCGCAGGGCGGGGCTTGTCATGTATCCCCCTTATGCGACCGGAGCCGGTTCAACCAGCTGGATGTGTTCGGCCAGCGCAGCGCCTTCGTAGTCTTCGACCACGTAAGCCTCATTGACCGATTCGTAGTTCTCGATCTGGTCGCGTTTGGCGTTGTCGAGAATTACACGGCGGCGAGTTCCTTCCTGTACGTAGATGGACAGATTATCCAGACGGGTGACCATAATGGCGTTGTCAGGGAAGCTCGGCACGCGCACGGCAGGCAAGCCGCCCATGCGTTTCTGGCTGATGATGACATCGGCGGCCATCTTCTCGCTCGGCACCTGGTCTTTGTTGACCATGGGGAAGTATTTGTCGTGCAGCAGCTTGCGACCGACGATTGCCACCAGTTCGGTATCGTCGCGATAAGTCGGGCCCAGCAGTTCGGTGAGATCCATCACCAGTGCATCGAGGTTGTTATAACCATCGGCTACACCGACACCAGCTCCGACCTTGATGACGCCTGACCCTTCTTTGACTTCATCCAGCACGTTATCCGGCTTTTCTTCACGGATTTTTTGCAGCCAGCCCTTGTTTACGTCCTGCAATTTCGGGTTGGTTACGCGGTTGGATGTGGCGGCGCGTTCTACGCCATTCAAGCCAATCATGATGCGGTCGAGGGCCTGACGCTGCAGGATTGCGTCGCGCAGACGGGTCTGGAAATCAGGGAACTTGGCCCACGCATCGATCTTGGGGTAACGCAGAGCGGTATCGAAGTTGGTCTGTTCGCAGCGGTAGCGGTTACCTGTCAGGTTGGACGGATCAACCGCTTGGCGATCATTTTTTGAGGTGTCGGTGGTGCCGGCGATGGTGGTGTTGATGCCAAGTCCCAGCTTCTCGCCTTCCTGCTCAGGAACAAGAACCACGTTGATCATGCTCAGGAACGCGCTGCTTTCCTGAATACGGGTTTCCAGCGTCTGCTCGACCGACGGAGAGACGGTAAACTTAGTGCTGGCGCTGTCTACATTATTCAGCTCACAGATTTTTTGGGTGAACTGGTTGAACTTCACGCGGGTTTCGTTACGCATTGACGATGCTCCTTAGCAATCGGTGGATACGGTGGTGGTGCCATCGCCACCGGTGGCGGGATCGCGCTTGTGGCTGAAATCTTCCTGGCGTTCCAGCGAGGTTTTCAGGTCGGCCAGCTCTTTCTCTGTGCCTTCCAGCTTGCTGGTCAGTTCGGTGATGGTGGTGGCCTGCTCTTTGAACTGCTTTTGCAGGTCGGCGCTGATGGTGGTGACTTCTTTGGCCACGGCTTCGACGGCCTGATGGACGTCGCTGAAATCTGCGGCCGATTGTTTTTTGTGGCTGCTGAACAAGGAGCTGATGCGTTCAGCCAGGCTTGGCCCCTTGTCGCTGTCGTCTTCAAATTCGATGACGGTTTCCAGCGCTTCGGTGAACAGGCAGTCAGGGTGATATTTGCGATCGGCAAGGGGGTTGACCGATGCCTGGCTGCAGAACTGGAGCATTTCGGTGCCAAGGCTGGCCGGACTGTCGGTGACGGCCAGCCCCATCATGTAGGCGCCTTTGTCGTTCAGGTTCGGGTGGATTTCGATGGAGGTGTAAACCTTCTGGCGCTTCTTGTTCAGCGCGATCAGCTCCGGCGTCGGGTCAATCTGTACGTACAGGGCAAGGCGTTTCTCGCCTTCAATTTCGACCTCTTCGGTCTTGGCGGCGGTGATGTCGCCGTACATCTTGAACAGGCCTTCCGGGTCGATGCCCCGGATGTGCTCCATATTGACCCGCGCGCCATAGGTGGACTGGTTGTAGCGCTTGGCCATCTGTTCAATCCAGTCGCGGGTGATGGTGCGCCCGTCGGTCGTGCCCCCTTCGACGGCGACGCGGAAAAATTTGGACTTAGGCATGAGCTGGGATCCCTTTGTGAATTGGGTTTCTGGTCGGGCTCATGGTCTGGCTTGTGCCCCAGATCCTTCAATCTGTGGCTGTTGTAAAACCGCCGTTTACAACGGCGGCGCGCTCGTTGTGCTTGCGTGGCTGGGTAGACTGGCGCCATGACTACAGCACCCTTACTTTTCCCCCATATCGAACCCAGACGGCAGGCCATGCACCTGTTCTTTCAGGGCTACCCACTCCGCGCCATTGCTGAATTGCTGCAGACGCCAGAGGGGACTGTTTCGACCTGGAAGAAGCGCGACGGCTGGGATGACATCAAACCGATTGACCGGGTCGATTTCGCGCTGGAGGCGCGGTTGTGTCAGCTGATCGCCAAGGAGATGAAAACCGGCGGCGATTTCAAGGAGATTGACTTGTTGGGCCGCCAGCTTGAGCGGGTCGCCCGGGTCAACAGGTACAGCAACGGCGGCAACGAGGCCGACCTCAACCCGAAGGTGGCGAACCGCAACAAGGGGCCGAAGAAGGCGCCAGAGCGCAATGTGGTTGAGCCCGAGCAGCAAGAGCGGCTTATCGAGCGGTTTGAGTCGACGATGTTTGGTTATCAGCGGGTTTGGTATCAGGCTGGCCTTGAATACCGGATCCGCGACCTGCTCAAGTCGCGCCAGATCGGGGCGACTTACTTCTTTGCCTTCGAGGCGTTTATCGACGCGCTGGTGACGGGCCGCAATCAGATTTTCCTGTCAGCCAGCAAGGCGCAGGCCCATGTGTTCAAGCAGTACATCATCCAGTTTGCCAAGGAGGAGGGGGTCGAGCTGAAAGGTGACCCCATGGTGCTGCCGAACGGCGCGCACCTTTACTTTCTCGGCACCAATGCCCGTACCGCCCAGAGTTACCACGGCAACATCTACATGGATGAGTATTTCTGGATCCATGGCTTTCTTGAGTTCCGCAAGGTTGCATCCGGTATGGCGATGCACAAGAAGTGGCGCCAGACCTACATTTCCACCCCTTCCAGCCTGTCACACCCCGCTTATTCGTTCTGGTCTGGTGCCAACTTCAACCGAGGCAAGGCGAAGGCCGATCGGGTCGAGATTGACCTCAGCCATACCAATCTGGCCAGCGGCAAGCTGTGCGCTGATGGCCAGTGGCGGCAGATCGTCACGGTTGAGGATGCGGTGCGCGGTGGTTGTGACCTGTTCGACCTGGACCAGCTGCGCGGCGAGTATTCCGAGGAGGAGTACCGCAATCTGCTGATGTGCGAGTTTATGGATGACACGGCCAGCGTGTTCCCGCTCGCCACGCTGCAACGGTGCATGGTTGACAGCTGGGAGGTGTGGGATGACTACAAGCCCCACGCTTTGCGGCCACTCGGCAACCGTGCGGTTTGGATCGGTTATGACCCGGCGAAGGGCGGGCAGGGTGACAGCGCTGGTTGTGCCGTGCTGGCTCCTCCCTCTGTGCCCGGTGGCAAGTTTCGGGTGTTGGAGCGCCACCGCTGGCAGGGGATGGACTTTGATGCGCAGGCGCGGGCCATTCGCGCCATGTGCGATCGCTACAACGTGACCTATATCGGCATCGACACGACAGGGATCGGGGAGGGTGTTTATCAGCTGGTTAAGCAGTTCTATCCGGCGGCTCACTCCATCCAGTACAACCCGAGCGTGAAGATTCAGATGGTGATGAAGGCGCAGGATGTGATGAACAAGGGGCGACTGGAGTTTGACTGCGGGATGACTGACCTGGCGCAGGCGTTTATGAGTATTCGCCGGGCGGTGACCGCAGGCGGCAAGTTGCCGACGTTTGAGGCGAGCCGTTCCGAAGAGGTCAGCCACGCCGACATCGCATGGGCAACCATGCAAGCCCTGTTACATGAGCCGCTGGCAGGCGCCAACGGTACCAATACCAGCATGATGGAGATTTTTTCATGACAAAGCGCCGCAATCCGCGCAAGACCCCGCCGGTGACGGCGACCCAAGCGCCCGCCGCTGATGCGATCGAGGCGTTTTCCTTTGGCGAGCCGGTGCCGGTGCTGAGTCAGCGGGAGGTGTTCGATTACCTGGAGGCGATGCACAACGGGCGGTGGTATGAGCCGCCGCTGAGTTTGCAGGGGCTGGCGCGGGTTTATCGTGCCGGGGTGCATCATGCCTCTGCCATTCAGGTGAAGCGCAACATTCTGCGCAGCTGTTTTGTTCCCCATCCCAAACTGAGCCTGACGGCGTTCACCGGGCTGGTGAATGACTATCTGATCTTCGGCAATTGCTACCCCCACGCGGTGTTGAACCGGCTTGGCGGGGGGCTGCGCTATGACCATCTGCGGGCCAAGTATGTGAGGCGCGGGCTGGATCTCGATGCCTATTGGTGGATTGCGCAGCCCGGTAAGGAGCAGCAGATGCCGATCGGTTCGGTTGGCCATGTGATGGAGAGCGACATCAACCAGGAGATTTACGGCATCCCCGATTATGTGGGAGGCCTGAATTCGACGCTGCTGAATGAGTCGGCCACGCTGTTCCGGCGCAAATACTACGAAAATGGCAGCCATGCCGGCTTCATCATGCATATCACAGACGCGGTGCAGAACGAGGACGACATCAAGAAGCTGAAAGAGGCGCTGCGCCAGAGCAAGGGCCCCGGCAACTTCCGCAACCTGTTGCTCTACACTCCGAACGGCAGCAAAGACGGGGTGAAGCTGATCCCGGTGGCGGAGGTGGCGGCCAAGGACGATTTTCTCTCCATCAAGAACGTGAGCCGCGATGACCAGCTGGCGACCCATAGGGTACCGCCCCAGCTGATGGGGGTTATGCCGAACAATACAGGCGGGTTCGGCGATGTGACCAAAGCCGCCCAGGTGTTCGATGTGAACGAGGTGGACAGCCTCAAGGCCAGCCTGCTGCAGATCAACGACTGGGCAGGGGAAGAGGTGATCAGGTTCAATCCCTACAAGCTGGCGGTCGGTACCGATACGGCAGACCATAGCGACCGGCTGATCTGACCTGATCTGACCCCAGCCCCATAGCAAGCAACCCCGCCAGCTGGCGGGGTTTTCTTTTGCCTGGCGGCCACGCCACCATAGCGCCTGTGCGGCCCGCTGTTGAGGCGGGGGCGCTAGCCATTCGCTAACCCTCGCAGATCCTTTCACGCACACCCTGAGCGTCTGGCGCATCCTTCCGCCCCCTGCCAGCACCCAGCGCGCGCAATCGAACCCCCGCCTCGCCTGCCCGCTTTATGTGTCGATTTCCATGCAGGTGAAAGACTGGTTCCGGTTATCTGCTCCCCGCGCCAGCACTGGCCGCGTGCAGCCTTCCAGATCCTTGTTGTGATCCTTCACTTTCCGTCAGATCCTTTCACATTAATCCGCAAGTAAAGGAGCGTTGTACTATCTTAAAATTCTGGTTATTTGTAAGCACATTTTGATGCTCTAACATAAAAATCAATTTTGTTTTTTATTTGCTCAGGGAAGTCATTAGCTAGCTTATGGTGCCAATAAGGGGCCATCATTTCCTTGTAAGGAGCCTTTGGACCTAGGGTTATATGTTTTATAGCATCGAGATGTTCTGCTCTGTTCAGTTCCAAGAATAATTTTGGAGTCGATTTAGGAATTTCATTTTCAAGTGTTGGTTCTTGTGTCTGAATTTCGCTTGAACCATACTCTAAATGTGTGACAATAATCCGGTGTTCCTCTTCAGATTTATAATCTGCATCTTTTATTAAATATGGTAATGGCCCCATAAGTCTTGATGCTTGCTGGAGTTTTTCATCGCTTGGTGATTTACCAAGGAATTTGTTAATTTCTATTTTTAATTCTGAGAATAAATCCTTAAGAGTATCTGTCTCATCGTTGTCATAAATACTCATGTCTTCATTTACATAGACGATTCGATAGAAGGTTGCACTCTCCTGTGGTGATTTTCCTGTGTCGGAAAACCCCAGTTTTAGCTCAGTTTTTTGTTTGCTAATAGTAGGCTCTTTTAATAGGCTGAAGCTAAAGAAATCTTTCGTTGTAAAGGTAATGGCACAGCCGCATGCATCATCATTATTTTGATTTTTGCTATAGAAGCGCCACATATTTAAACTGTCGTCATGAGGCAAGAAACAACCAACAAATACTGGTTTTTTTTCCAGTGGAACATGACCAAAATAATTCCATAGTAACTTCCCTTCATTAGGGTCGTTGAATGAGCTGATGTGACCTAAGCGAAGTGGACTAGCTTTGAATAATATGTTGGTACCAGCCTGAAGTGAGGTGTAATGAGTCATGAAAGATATGTTGTCATTATTCACTTTAAGTAACTTTAGAATTTTTGTTCGAATAGTTGTAATTGGCCTTGATAAAATAATTCGTTCAATCTCATCTTGCATTTCAATAGCTTCAAAGCGAACCTCATTATCAGTGCTATTGGCTGCTTTTTGAAAGAAATTGAGAGCCTTGGCGTTGTCCTGTTCAACGAGCAATCCATTTTTATAACATAGGCCAAGATTATATTGGGCAATAGCACTTCCATTCTCGGCTGCTAGATGATAAAACCTAACCGCCTTAGAGAGGCTTCTTTTTACCCCGTAGCCATAGTCGTACATCCATCCTAGATCGCACTGGGCATCGGCATGTCCCTGTGCAGCTGCCTTGCGAAACCAATAGGCAGCCTTTTTATCATTTTTTTCTGTACCTTTGCCAATTTGATGCATAACACCAAAGAGATATTGGGCATTAGCATTACCATTTTCCGCTGCTTTGGAATACCAGTGATATGCCATCTTGTTGTTTTGTTCTAATACGTCCCCTCTGCGGTACAGCTCTCCCAGAGTGAACTGACTTTGAGCATGGTCTTGTTCGGCTGCTTTTAGATACCATTCGGTCGCCCTGTGGATATTACTTTCTACTACGTCTCCATCTTTGTATTTCTGACCAAGCTCAAACTGGGCATCTGCATCCCCCTCCTCAGCGGCTTTTATCAGTGCTGTGATTTCATCTGGTTGTTCAGTTTGTTCCATATTATTGTTCCCATGCTTTTATTGTTATACCGACCCATACTGATTTTCATATGCTAACCTCCCACAAACTGCTGAAAATTATGCAGATATTGTAAGTTTGGATATCTTGCCTTAAACCATAAACATTGTCGATTGAAGGGGGGAATGACCCTCCAATATTTCACTGACCGTGTTCACATTACCAAATTCTGCTGCTGGCAGATGGTTCTGGTGTGGGGGCAACCCGTTCCTGTTGTGACTACTGTGGGTAGAGCTCTGAAAATGGTGGGTTTTGTCTGCTAGGAGATGTTTGGTGGCGGTCAGTGTTAGCCATGGTTGGGGATAGCGGTAAACTGGATGTCATGGAAGCGGGTGTTGTTCATGGCTTGGATTCCTTTGCTTTGAAGGTAATCGCCACCATCGATACCAATCCCGGCAACGGATTTTGCCGTTGCCCGCGCAGTATCGCGCAACACAGCGCGACCAGTAACACCCAATCGATCCCAATTGAGTCCGTATGAGCCACAATCACCCCGCCCAGCAGCACAACACCGCCGGCAGGGTAACGGTTCTACACAGGGAAGGGGACGTTAGTTTCGGCAGGAAACATACACAGGGCGCCGAAGGCGCCCTTGGTCATTGGCTACTTGGCTGCATCGCGCTTCTCAATAGCATCACGCGCACCTTGGGGTAACTGATCGAACATGGCATTGATTTCATTTGGCCTTGTTATGAGTTCAGCAACTAAGAAGTTAATCATCTTGAACATCATGTGTGCGATTTCTGGGGTGTCCTCTATGTTTAACTCCCCAGGGTGGGCTGCGTTATTGCCAGCTACTCGACAGATATCCAATGCCCTCTGGACCTCGGTAGAAACTCCTTTGGCCACGATGAACTTGATATCGTCATTGATATTCTTGCCTACTGCTCCGAAATGGACCATCAGCTTCTGAAGGCACAACCGTAACAGGGCAGCAGCCCCCCGAGGTGAGCGGCCAACGATATCCCTCGCTTCTTCATACTCGGCTTGGCAATCCTCAGGCAAGTCATGGTGCATCGGTTCCGCTTGGCTTGCATTGGGTATTATCAAGCGCTCGTTATACCAGAATGACCATTTAGTGCAGTGAGAGCATTTAGAACCCTTAAAGTTTGTATTGACCCATGCTTGGTGGGTATCGATCAGTATCGGGTGCCAAGACTGGGCTGCATAGACGTTGCAATGAGGGCAGTGGAATTTAGTCTCTTCAAAGGTTGGCGGATAGTATTGAGATTTCATAAGTCCATTCCGGGGGATTGGGGCGACAGCATTGCATCTCAGACGAAATGCCAAGGCTCATTTGTAGTTTGCTGATGGTCAGTTATCGTTTCGTCATTGTCCACACGACTCCCCATACAATTTGATCCACAGCACGTTGGCTCTCTTGCATCACAAAGGGTGGAGCCAAACGCCGAACGGTGATCCTCTCTGGGCTGCTTGCTATACTGTGTATTTATACAGTAAAACAGAGATTGCCAGCATGTTTGCTCAACCCACTCCCGATGCTCCCTTGTTGGAGCAGCCCCTGTTCCTCTCCCCGGTGGCCTGCGGCTTTCCGTCGCCGGCGCAGGACTACACCGAGCAGACCATCGACCTCAATCAGCTGTGCGTTGCCCACCCGGCGGCCACCTACTTCGTGCGGGCGGCCGGTGACAGCATGGTCGACCACGGGATCCGCGATGGCGACCTGCTGGTCGTCGACCGCAGCCGCAAGGCTAGGCACGGCAGCGTGGTGGTCGCCGCTGTCGATGGCGAGTTCACGGTGAAGGAGCTGCAGCTTGAGCCCACCGTCGCCTTGCTCCCTGGCAACCCTGCCTATCGGCCCATCCATTTCAGTGAGGGGCAGGAGCTGGAAATCTTCGGGGTAGTGGCCTTTGTCGTGCACCAGGTGGATAACCCATGAACAAGCGCTGCGCCGTCGCACTAGTCGACGTGAACAACTTCTACGCCAGTTGTGAGCGGCTGTTTCGCCCCGACTTGAAGGGGCGGCCCATCGTGGTGCTCTCCAACAACGATGGCTGCGTGGTGGCCCGCTCAGCAGAGGCCAAGGCGCTCGGCATCAAGATGGGGATTCCCTATTTCAAGATCCGCCAATTCTTTGAGGCCATGGGCGGGGTCTGGTTCTCCAGCAACTACCCCCTCTATGGCGACATGTCGAACCGGGTGATGACCATTCTGGAGGGGATGGCGCCGGCGGTGGAGGTCTACAGCATCGACGAGGCCTTCATTGAGTTGAGCGAGTACTGGGCGGGCGACTTGGTGGCCTATGGCCGCCAAATCCGCGAGCGGGTGCAGCAGTGGACGGGGCTGATCGTGGGGGTCGGCATCGGCCCCACTAAGACGCTCGCCAAGCTCGCCAACTACGCCGCCAAGAAGTGGCCCGCCACCGGTGGCGTGGTCGATCTTCGGGATGAAGAGCGGCGCGCTCGGCTCATGGCGATCACTCCGGTGGACGAGATATGCGGTATTGGCCGACGGCTCACAGCCAAGCTGGAGGCCCAGGGCATCAAGACCGTGGCCGACCTGGTCGCTGCCGATCCCAAGGCACTGCGGCGCTGCTATGGCGTGGTGGTCGAGCGCACGGTGCAGGAGCTGATGGGGCTCCCCTGCGCCGAGTTGGAACAAGAAGCCCAGACCAAGCAGCAGATAATTTGCTCGCGCTCTTTCGGCGAGCGCATCACCCAGATCGAGCCCATGCGCCAGGCGTTGGCCGGCTACATGGAGCGGGCCGCTGAGAAGTTGCGTGGGGAGAGGATGTGCTGCCGGCACGTGACCCTGTTCATTCGCACCAGCCCGTTCAGCGACCGAGAGCCCTATTACGGCAACCAGGTAAGCACCAAGTTGGCGATGCCCACCCATGACACCAGGGCGCTGCTGGCCCTGATCCCCGAGCTGCTCCCCCGCATCTGGCGCGACGAACAGCGTTACCAGAAAGGTGGCGTGATGCTGGCCGACTTCACCCCCGCCAGCATGCAGCAGGGTGACCTGTTCGCCGCACAGCAGCAATCCCCACGCAGCGAGGCGCTGATGCAGGTCATCGACAAGATCAACCAGGGGAGGTTGGGGAAGGTCTACTTCGCGGCCCGCGGCCGTGACACCCGGGAGTGGATGATGAAGCGGGAGCAGTTAAGCCCCCGCTATACCACCGCGATCGACGAGCTGCCGGTGGTGAAGTGATATTGTGACAAATCAGAACATGCGATCGATCTGTTTGCCATAACTAACAATCACCCACCCTGTGGCCAGGAAGGTGAGCCACGTGACGAACCCAATGACTGTTTCTGGCACCATGGCCTGAATAAGTGGCCATTGGTCGAACAAACCAGGTGGTGTTGGCAGGTTAGCTTTGCCATCTGTGATAGAAAGGATACGGCTAAATGCTCGTTCAAGACGGTGCTCGAACATAAGAGATCTCACTCCAAGCAATAACGCTGCAGAAGAGACCATCATCAGGATGCCACCGAAAAACTTCATGACTTCCGGTTCCATAATTAGTGAAGCAAAAAAGTCTTTCAGGCGTTCCATCTGATTGATTTCCTATAAAGCTCCGTTTGGAGAAGTTTATACCTGATTGGCAGGTCACTTCATCAAAAGAAATACAAGCCGCAACTGAAATCCTCGGTTGGCTGAGAGCTCCCTCTCTTCTTTAAAATCCCACTGCCGCTCATGCTTTACTCAACGCCCAGGCGCGCCCGCGCCTTGGCAATTTCTGCGCCGTGGCGCTGGTTGTCGGCTTGCATGCTCGCGACGCGGGCCTGCTCCTGTTCGGTGGGCTGATAGCGCCCGCGATCCTCTTCGTCATCCACCAAGCGGGTGATGGTGGCGATCGCCTCATCGGCCTGTTGCAGCGGCAGGCTGGCCAGCCAGTCGGTGACGCTGCCGCCGGAGTGCATCAGCTCGCGGGCCTGCTGTTTCAGCTCGCTGCTGCTGGCGGCGCGGTTGCGGGCCAGTTCGGCCTCGACCTCTGCGGTCAGCTGGTCGGCCACGGCATCGCCTGCACCTGGCCAGTTGCGGGTCACAATCAGCCGATCGCCGACCAGTCGCACATATTGGCCGTCGGCGTTGATGATGCAGCCGTGCTGCAGCAGGCTGGCGTTGCTCTCATTAAGGCCCATACGAATCAGCTCTTTAGCCAGAGCGGATCCTTTAACCCCTGATTTGAATCCTTCCGTACAGTTATTGTCAGAGCTCCAAGGTGCCGGGCTGTCGCCCGTCTTAACCCCAACCCCCCTCGCTGCAGCCTCGGCGGCTTTCCTGGCTTCATGGGTGCCGGTGGGTACAATTTCCCACCCTTGCAGGCGGGTCTTGATGCCAAGGCGAGCGGAGGTAATGCCCATCAGGCGCTTGATGTCTTCGCCATAGCTGTTGGCTTGCTCCTCAATGAGGTGGGCCAGCTTGATGGGGTGTTCGGCACGGGTGGCCAGTGCGCCGCCCATGGCGTGCAGATAGCAGCGAAAGATGCCGTTATCTGCAGCAAAGCGGGCCGCCTCAAAGCGCGGGTCTTGCAGCACGGGCTTCGGCGGGCCCACCAGTTCGGCATGCTTCTTGGCATTGCTGATGCGGCGCAGCTCGCGCCATACCCCGACCGGGGCGCCCCCGATCTGCTGGAAGGTGCGAATGCCCCACCAACTGGCCCAGGCCACGGCATGCAGGGCGCCTTCATCGGCGGCGGTACCCGCCTCTTCGTCATCGTCCAGATAGGCGCCGTCGATGTTCTTGGCAATGTATTTGGCGATATAGCCCGCGGCATCCCCCTTGGCCGGGTCTATCTCTTTCCAGTCAAAGCGGGGAGTAAAGTCGGTAAAGGGTGGGGCGCCCTTGATATCCCGTACCAGCTCCTCGTGGTCATCGGTCAGGGCATAGCGTTGCAGGATGCCGATAACCCGGTTGCGATCTTCCGGGCGCATAAATAGCAGCAGATGCCAGTGCGGGGTGCCGTCGTGGTGAGCCTCGCACACGCGAAATCCATAAATGGGGGCGTTCCACCGTTTGAGGGCGGCTCTGGCGCGGCTCCATAGCTTGGCCAGATAGGCGCAGGTCTCCCGCGGCGTGGCCCCTTGATATCGCTTGTTCTCTACCGCTTTGCCGTTGTGCTTTTGTGTCCAGGCATGAAAGCGGCTCGGGGCTGTCCAGGTGAAGAAGACCCCCACATGACCCTGCTCCTCGGCATAGTCATTGAACCCCCGAGCGCGCACCATCATTTCGTTGCGGCGGTTCACCGGATTGGCGTTGCTGGCCTCCCAGCAATCCTTCATCGACACGACCAGGTCATACTGCTCGTTGACCACTTCCGACTCGGCCAGCCAGCGCATCATGGCCCGCTTGCGTTCGCGCACCACCTTCATGGTGGCGTTCGATACATAAGCCGACACGCCCTTGCGTACCTTGCCGAGCAGAATGTTGATCTGCTCCTGCAGCCGATCCCAGCAGCGGTTGACTCGCTTCTCCCACCACTTGGCAGAGAGCAGGCGCACCAGCACGCTCAGGATCCAGTTATCCCGCACCTCGTCGGATTTGAACTTGGGCATCTTGCCGATAAAGCCCCATTGATCGGCTGGTTGGCGCATCAGCTCCCAGGTCTGCAGCAGATCCGGCTCGGCGCCCTCTTTGATGTCCTGTTCGATGTTCTTGTAAATGGCTGCGGTCTGGTTGGCAAACTGGTGGGCCACCTTCTTGCGGCCGTCTTCATCGCGCATCTCCCTCGGGTTGACCGGAATGGAGTGGAGCAGCTGGCGTACCCAGCGGGTTCGCTCACGCAGCCAGATATTGGCTGCCCGGCAATGGGTGAAGCTGCAATCCTTGCGGCGTCGTGCGTACTGCTTGAACAGATCGCGGGTTAACTCGTGGGAGAGGCCATCGAGCAACTGGATGGCCCACAGCAGATCGTATTGGCCGCGTGGACCGCCGAAAACGGCGTCAAAGTTGACGCTGGGCAGAGAGTTGGAAAGGGTGTTGACGCGCTGCAGCTGTGCTTTTCTCGACAGCGGCAGCCGGGTGGTGAGCTTGGTCATGCGTTAAGCGGATAACGTCTTGATGCGAAACAGGCATCCACTGATGCGTTGCTCTGCATGGGTTTTCATTCGCCGAGCGGCCGCGCACTGGCGCAGCAACAGCCTGATGCTGACGCGGGGGCGGGCAGGTAGCCGGCGCGCATGGGCCAGCTCCCGTTGATAAAGACGCAGCCGCGCTGCGTCCTCCCGATAGGCCTCTTGCCAGCGATACATAAGGCTGGTCAGTTCTTGCTGCAGGTGATTGGTCACTTGATCACCTCACCTTGCCCATGCAGTGGCGCGCACTCCTGCCACCACTCGCCGATCTCTTTGGCCAGCGCGGTTTCGCCCTGGCCCAGTGCCAGCCAATAGACCGAACGCACCGCACCGAGCGCCAGCAGCTCCCGGGTGATATCCCGATCTCCTCTGGCCTCACCGCCGGCGGCGATAAACTCGGCGCGGGCTGACAGCCAGTGGGTGGTCAGCTGGTTGTGTGCGGGGAGTGCGGCCGCCTCTTCATCGTCCTCGTCGCCGTCATCATCGAGCAGATCAGCCGGGTTGCTGGTCGCAACCAACTGCAGCTGGATGTATTGCTGGCCGGAGTAAACCCCGCCCAGGGCGATGCGGTTATCTTCGGCATTCACGGCAAACATATCAGCCAGCAGCCCCTCGACCACCTTGGGCGCCTGGCGGGCAATCTTGATGATGTCACTCATTGGCAGGCCCTCCGGTTCAAAACGAAGAACAGCAGATGCCAGCGCTGATATAGCTTGGCTTGATCTCTGAACTGTTTACCCTCACTGCCACTTTTGTGAGCCGAGGCTCCTTCTGCCAGGCGTAGTGGAAGGTCGGCGATATCATCCAGAGCATCTAGCTCGGATACGGGGTGGAAGATTTTGCTCATGCCTGCACCTCCGGCGTGGCAATACCGGTCAGCAGCCAATCGACGTGGCGCTTCAGCTCGGAGTGGTTGGCGATCAGCAGGAACAGGCCACCACCGATCTCGCGGTATCCCAGCTCGTAGTTCTTGAGCGTTGTGGGCGGAATGCCGAGCAGGGCGGCAAACTTGGGACGGCTCAGCCTCAACTGTTCCCGCAACTGGCGCAGGCGCTTGGCGGCATGGTGGTTGAGCAGATTGATTTGGGTCGGTTGTGCGTTCATGGTCAGGCTCCTTGTTGAGTGGTGCAGGGGTTGATGCGGCTGAACAGAGAAGCCCAAGCCAGTGCGGTTGACCGCTCGATAAGCGCAACCCCGTCCGGGTGTTGGCTAAGACGGGCGCCATAACGGCCCGTCAGCTTGCGTTGTTGGATGCGAAGGTTGCGCAGGGCGCAGGGGATCGCTAGAGTTGCCATGTCGACTTCCTCATACGTTGTTGATAAGGCCCGCTTGGAGTTGCAGCTCCGTAATGCGGGCTTTTTTATTGCCCAATGGGTCGTGGGCCTTGCCCGGTCATCTGGCTTGCTGCCAGCACTGCGCGTTTCATGCGCAGCTTTGCTGCTCTCTCTTTCTTCTCTCTTTCGATATCTCCGATGGGTCTGGTCTTTGGTGCCGGGTGCCATTCCCTGCGGTCACAGCCACCACGAAATTCGCTTTGATATTCCAGTGCGATCACGGCAAGGCGGATTGCCTCGCGCTGTGCATATGGAAGCGATGACAGGGTTGCGGTTATCAGTTCACTCCGTGACTGGCGGGCGATGGCGCAAATCGCAGCTTTCTTGGCGGAGCTGAGCGCCAGCCAGTCGGTATCGAGACTGGAGCGATACTTGCCGAGAATCTCACGCAGGTTTAAGAAGCCTGCTGTGTTGATGGCTGCCTGTTGCATTGGGGTCAGACCAGCCAAATTGATTTGCTCATAGTCGATGTGCTTGGTTTGCATGGGTTCCCCTTTACATGGTCATGGTTTGCATCAGGATGTCTGACGCACAGGCCAGGGTCGGCACCGCTTGAAAGCGGGCCTCAATGTCGTGGATCAGGATGGCGAGTGACCCCATGGCCGAGGTGGCCACGCTCACCAGGGTGTTGCGCTCAGAGCGGGTGATCCGGCCACGGTCTGTCAGCTCCAGCGCCCGCTGGCCAATGCTGGCGATCTTGGCGTTCAGATCGATGGCCTGGTGGGGTAGGGAAGGGGCCCGATCAGCCTTGGGAATAACCATCGAACAGGGTCTCATCCCCCTCGGTGGCGTGATAAATGGCCACCAGTTCTCGGGCGGTGAGTTGGTGCGGTTGTGCCGGGTTCAGCTTGTTGCGCAGTACCTGCTCACCAATACCTGCAGCACGGGCAACCTCGGCCAATGAATGGCTGGCGGCAAAGCGCGAGCATGCAGAGTCAAAGTGATGATGTTTGCTGCAAGTTTGCTCAAACATGGCTTTCATCCCTCTGCTTGCGCGACACTCTAGGGCGGCGGACAGGTGCCGGTGCAGGTTCCAGACCCGGCTGATTCATGGCCTGCTGGGTGTAGAGCACCAGGTTGATCAGCACTTTTTCAGAGCGGCCCTGCTTGGGCATGATGGGGATACGTCCGGCCCGTACGTAGTTCTCGATCGTGCGCTGGGTCAGGCCGCTACGCTCGGAGAAGTTCTCGACCGTACAAACCGGGGTGTCTATGTGGATAGGGGCTATGATCATGAGTGCCTCCTGTTGCTTAAGTTACGCTCTTCCTTGCGCAGTTTGAGTCTGTTCGGCTTTCAATTTGCCGCCAGTCAGTACTTCGATTTGGTAGGCTCGGCCCTTCGGGATTTGTTCAGCCCACTTGCTGACAGCTACATGTGAAATTCCCAGTGCTTTCGCGGTTGCTGTTACCGTGCCGAAGTGCTCTATCACTTCAGATTTTTGCATTACTTACCTCTCTCTCCGTTCCATAAGTGTCGGCATGAGATGAATGTAACTTAAGGGTCGATTTGAGATCAAGCGGTTTCGTTGCTTTAGTTACGGTGCGGGGTGGTAACTTAGGTTTATGGAAACTATCAATGACCGGATATCTGCACGCAGACGCGCGCAGAAAATGAGCCAAGACGAACTTGCTAAGCGAATCGGGATTACCCGCGTTTCAATCAGTAAGTGGGAATCTGGCCTGAACCAGCCTAAAGGCCGTTATCTGAACGATTTGGCCGAAGCGCTGGGGGTAACTGTTGACTGGCTTTTGACAGGGAGTGGGGATACACCTGAGCTAGCTGAAGAACAGCCTATTCCTGGTTATCACAACGTCGAACCGGCGGTAATGCTGCCTGGCAAACGGATCCCGATACTAAGCTATGTCCAAGCGGGCAACTGGCGGGAGATGTGCGAGCAGGCCACTACCTTCGATGGCAACGTTGAGTTCGTATCTGCAAGCGGCGAGATCGGCCCGTTTGGCTTCGGTCTTTGGTTGCGTGGCGACTCCATGTTGCCGCAGTTCAAAGAGGGAGATTTGATCATCGTTGACCCCGATGAAGCGCCGCAACCCGGGGACTACGTTGTCGCCAAGAACGGTAGCAACGAGGCTACTTTCAAAAAGTACCGGCCCCGCGGTATCGACGAGAACGGGCAAGAGGTGTTTGAACTGGTCCCTCTCAACGACGATTACCCCACCATGCACTCCGATCGGCAGTACATCCAGATCATCGGCGTGATGGTTGAGCACAGAATATTCAGAAAAAGACAAACAGGGCGCTGATGCGCCCCTGTTATTTACTCAAAAAAGATATCCCTTTTCTTATCCATCAAGGAGATAGATGTGATTAAGAAGTTTGCACATTCATTATTGTATTTTTCGTTAGTTTTAGGTGTCTCGATGTCGCTCCCAGCGGGATACACACCTATTTCAATGGCTCAAGCTGAGGCATGGTATGAGGGCGGTACACTCCATCAAGCCAATGCTCTGCAATGGCAAAAAGCCAGTGATGCTGACAAGCTCGCTACCTGCTCCGATCTCGTTGCTGCAATCTACAAAAACAAATCATTTAAACCTGAACTACAGCAGGCTATTAAAAGTGTTGATGACTTAAGACCTTTGGCTGAAGAATTAGTTAAGGCTCTTAATGATTCCTTCAAGGAAGACCCTGACACAAAAAATAATGAAAAGATATTCACGAATCAGAAAGTTCCAGACACTGCGGTAATGCTGATGATGTTAATGGGATGGCTTAATTAATCTAGGTAGTTATAATGAGGATGAGATGTCTAATAAAAATAATCCTGATAATGGAAGTTTAAAGGGTTGGTGCTTTATAATTTTCGTGTTGGTATTTGTCTTGGTATTGTGGTCAATATACCCAATATGGAGCTATTGGTTTAAAAATATATTCTATAATGCTAGGTTTGTTGAAATGGGAGTGTTTGGGGATTCTTTTGGTGCATTAAACACACTTTTCTCAGCGTTTGCTTTTATTGGCATCATTGCTTCTATTTTTTTTCAGTCTCAGGAGTTGGAGTTAAATAGAGAGGAATTAAAGAGAACAAGGGCGGAATTTGAAACACAAGGAGAACAATTTAAACAACAAACAATGGCTCTTAACAAGCAGGTCTTTGAGAACACTTTTTTCCAGTTAGTTGTCATGAGCAATAAAGTAAAAGACTCTATAGTTAATGGGCATGACTTCAAGAAAGCATATGAAACATTCATTAGTAGAGAATATAGGACGCAATCTGGGAATAGTAGGCTGGATGAGATTGAACTGTACTTGAAACTTCATAATGAGTTTGCTGGTTCCTTGGGGTTATATTATAGAAATGTATATCAAATTCTGAAGTTTATAGATGAAAGCTCTAACATTTCGTCACAAGACAAAAAATCGTATTCAAATTATTTAAGAGCTCAGTTGTCTCAATATGAACTTTATTTTTTATTTTATAATTGTCTAAGTGAACTTGGTAATGAAAAGTTTAAGCCCTATATTGAAAAATATGAATTTTTAGAGCACTTGTCTAAAACTTTGTGGATACCATTTGGGTATATCGATAAGTACAATGTCACCGTATTTGGAACATCAAATACAAATTTTCTGGAACAATATTTTGATGCGCTGACAAAAGAATGGTGGAAAAAATTCTGGGAATCAGGTGAAAAAGGTATGATATGTGTTAGGGACAGAAATGGAAATTTATATAAGATTGAGTCAAAAGAAGAGTATTATAATATTAGAAAGAGAGTGAAAAATGGTGAAGCCATTATATCAGATGTGATCCATAATTCATTCCAAGTTGAGTAACAAGGTGCCTGATTAATCAAAACATATGTTTCAGTCTAAACCAAACACTGCCAGTTATCATCTGGCGCTGTATATAATTACAGTGTTTTGATGGAGGAAACAATGGCAGTACGAAAACAGACGTCCGGCAAGTGGTTGGCCGAGATCTACCCGGATGGGCGGCCGAGCAAGGCAAACCCCAACGCACCACGGATCCGCAAGTTGTTTGCTACCAAGGGGGAGGCACTGGCGTTCGAGCGTTTTGTGCTGAACCCTGATAAGGGCAAGCCTTGGCTGGAAGGGCAGGGGGAGCCGAGCGATGGTAGGCGGCTGTCCGACCTGGTGGAACTCTGGTTTGGTCGCCATGGCCAGAGCCTGCGTGATGGCGAGTCCCGCAAGTCCAAGCTGCTGACTGTGTGCCACGCTCTCGGTGATCCGCTGGCAGTCAACTTCACCGCTCGCGACTTTGCCGCTTACCGTGAAGCACGCCTTTCGGGGGACATTACCGACCGACGCGCCATCAACCAGGAAAAGCAGGGCGTCACACCCAATACGGTGAACCGCGAACATGCCTACCTGCGAGCGGTCTTCAACGAACTGAAAAGGCTAGGGGAGTGGCAGGGGGAAAACCCCCTCGATGGTCTGCGGGCCTACAAGGTGGCCGAGGCCGAACTCGCCTTTCTCTATCCTGACGAACTCAAACGTCTGCTGGCCGCTTGCGCCGAGAGTCAAAACCCTGATCTGCTGTTGGTGGTTAAACTCTGCCTGGCCACCGGCGCACGCTGGTCTGAGGTGGAAGAATTAACTCAGTCTCAGGTATCCCCCAACCGCATTACTTTCACTCGTACCAAGAGCAAGAAAAGCCGCAGCGTGCCTATCAGTCCCGAGCTCTATGCCCAGTTGCCCAGAAAGCGGGGCCGTCTGTTTGGTGACTGCTATCGCGCTTTCGAAATGGTGGTCGAACGGGCAGGGCTGGAACTGCCACCCGGGCAGAATACCCACGTTCTGCGCCATACCTTCGCCAGCCACTTTATGATGAACGGCGGCAACATCCTGGTGCTGCAGAAGATCTTGGGCCACTCCACCATCGCCATGACCATGCGCTATGCTCACTTCGCACCAGATCACCTGGAAGATGCTGTAAGGTTGAACCCATTGGCTATGCTCAGCTCAAAATGATGTCATCTCTTAAATAAATTCTTTTATATCAGCACGTTGTCTCACCCTGTATTACAGGGTGTTGACTTCCCTGTATTACAGGGTAATCTATCTCCCTGTAATACAGGGTATTGGTGCTCTGTGTGAAACAGGCTTGGGCTTGCTTCTTGCCCAATGTGATAGGAGATGATTTATGACGATGATGACTGACGAGCAGCTTCAGCTTTTGGGGGCTACTTTCGGGGCTTATTCAATTGTTACTGAACGGGAAGCTAATGGTGACCGTAGTGTGACTTTGGACTCGGATGAGAGATTTGTTTTGTCGCAAAAACTTGCGCTGACAAGTATCAAACGGCGTGGTGGAGCGATAGATGATGGCTTGTCTGACCGCCATTGGTTTTCTGTCCTTAATCCTCAGAATTTGATGGAGTCGTTTGTACTTGATATACCAATAGTGTATCCAAAAAGTGCTGGAAATGAGCTGCGTTTGTATATGCAAACGACCAGAGGGTATGCGGGAAATACAGGAGATTATTTCATTATTTTCAGTAGGCCACGTGACCAATACCCAACCGTGGGTTTTATCTCGCCTGCATTTTGGGCTCCATTTTGGGACGGTCTAAACCAAGCATCGCAAGTATCGGGATTGATGTCGGTTCTTGCTGCACAAGATAATGAGGATCTTTCATATCAGCAAAATATCATGTCTTCACAAGCTGGAGTCCCTGTTGAGCAGGTTCGTACTGTTTATACGCGAGACCCGCTAATAGCGAAAGCTGCTATCGAGCAGAGTAACTTCACTTGTGAAGTAGAACCACTACATCAAACGTTTCTCTCTCCTGTAACGGGACGAAATTTCATGGAGGCCCATCACCTGATACCGATGTCAGAGCAAACAGCTTTCCAATTTAGCCTGGATCAACTAGGTAACATTGTTTCGTTGTGTCCGTGCTGTCACAGAGCTATTCACTTGGGAGACTCAAGTGTAAGGAGACAGTTGTTGTCGATTCTCTTCAATAAGAGAGAGAACGTTCTTCAACAAATGGGCGTTAACTTTGAGAGGTTGTGTGAATTGTATGGGGTAGGTAGCTGATCACTTTGGTGGTGTTTGGAAGTTGAGGGGCCTATAGTTGTTCGCTGTAGGTCCTCCAACCATAGCCTTCGGAAATCGACAGTCGGATTGCGTTAGAGTGGCGACAGAGTGGCGACAAAATTTTAAATGGGTGGTCATTTTTGGCTGTCATTGGTTCGCTAACTCTTTGATTTTTATGTAAGTGCTTGTTTTCTCATAGGGCTGAATCAGATTTAAAATCTCTCGACGTTCGCGTCGTGCCGGTTCGATTCCGGCCTCGGGCACCATTAAAATCAAAGAGTTACGAAAGGCCGCTAGCAATAGCGGCCTTTTTGTTTTGTCCGAATGTCGCCAATGTGTCCACTGCGCTTTTCGGTTCGGCTGCTCTATTTTTACGAACAGCAATCTGTGCATCCTTTTGCGTGACATCGTCCAGCCTGTTGACGGGCTTTATCTGGTAGCTTTCTTTGGTCATGACCTCTGGCACAACTTTGTGCTGTTAGATGAAATGAGAAGGGCCACCACATGGTGGGGCCCTTCTTGCTTGTGTGTGCAGAACATCCCGGTTGTCAGGAGCTTTGCTCTGCGCTGGTATCTGTGGCGGCCACGACTGGGTTGCGGCGGCGCAGCAGGCGAACCAGCGGGGGTAGGGCGATCACCACGATAGCTAGCACCAACAGAGTCTGGCTGATGCTGCTGCTCCAGAGGATGGCGGTGTCGCCATTGCTGATGGAGAGGGCGCGGCGCAGGTTCTGCTCCAGCATTTCACCCAGCACGAAGCCCAGAATGAGCGGTGACATGGGGAAGTGCATTTTGCGCAGCAGGTAGCCAAAGACCCCGAGGCCCACCATCAGCAGCAGATCGAAGGTGGTGCTGTGCACCGCATAGACTCCCACCGCCGAGACGCTGGCGATGGCGGGCACCAGAAACCAGAGCGGGATGGAGAGCATGCGGGTGAAAATGCCCACCATGGGGATGTTCATCACCAGCAGCATGACGTTGGCCAGCAAGAGGGCGGCGATCAATCCCCACACCACATCGGGTTGTTCGGTGAACATGGTGGGGCCCGGGGTGATGTTGTAGAGGGTCAGCGCCCCCATCATCACCGCCGTGGTGCCCGACCCCGGCACCCCCAGGGTGAGCATGGGGATAAAGGAGCCGCAGGCTGACGCGTTGTTGGCCGCCTCTGGCGCTGCCACACCGCGAATGTCCCCTTCGCCGAATTTGGCATTGGGCCCCGCCAGCCGCTTCTCGCTCATGTAGGTGATGGCGCTGGCAATGGTGGCGCCGGCCCCCGGCAGAATGCCGACGAAAAAGCCGATGGTGGAGGAGCGCAGCATGGTGCCAGTGCAATAGACCAGCTCCTTGAAGTTGAACAGCATCCGTCCGGTGGTGCGCACCAGCTTGCCGCCACCGCTGGTGTGCTCCAGCATCAGCAGGATCTCGCTCACCGAGAAGAGGCCGATCACTACCACGATAAACTGCACCCCGTCCGAGAGGTGCACGCTGTCGAAGGTGAAGCGATAGATGCCGGTATTGGCATCCACCCCGACGGTGGCGAGCCCCAGCCCAATCAGCGCCGCCATAAAGGACTTGAGCGGGTTCTGGCTCATCATGCTGCCGAGGCAGGCGATGGCGAACACCATCAGGGCGAAATACTCAGCCGGGCCGAAGGCGAGCGACCAGCGCGCAAGTGCTGGGGCGAACAGAATGATCCCCCCGATGGCGAGCATGGAGCCGACAAAGGAGCTGACCGCCGAGATGGAGAGGGCCACTCCTGCCTTGCCCTGCTGGGCCATGGGGTAGCCGTCCAGTGCCGTCATGATGGCGGCGGCATCTCCCGGTACGTTGAGCAGGATCGAGGAGATCCGCCCGCCATATTCGCAACCGATATAGACGGTGGCGAGCAGAATGAGCGCCGATTCGGGGGGCAGTTTCAGGGCAAAGGCCAGCGGCAACAGGATGGCGACGCCGTTGATGGGGCCAAGGCCCGGCAGCAGGCCGACCACGGTGCCGACAAAGCAGCCGATGAGGGCAATCACCAGATTCTCCGGGGTGAGTGCCACCGCAAAGCCCTGGGAGAGGTACATCCAGGTATCCATATTGACTCCTTAAGAGAACCAGATGCCGAGGGGCAGGGTGACATCCAGCAGCCGGTCAAAGGCGAAATAGAGCACCAGACCGCCGACGATGCCGGAGAGCAGGGCTGCCTTGGCCGAGGCGCCAAACAGGCGCCCCAGCACAAAGGTGAGCAGGGCGGTAGCCAGCGGAAAGCCCAGCCACTCGAAGCAGGCGCCGTAACCGGCCAGTGCTGCCACCATGATGGCAAGGTGGCGCAGGGTACGCAGCGGCGGCCAGCTGACGGTGTCCGGCTGGCGGCGCAGCAGGAGCAGGGCACAGAGTGCCATCAGGCCGAGGATCCCGAGCGGAAAGGGACGTGGCCCCAGCGGCTCATAGCTGTATTCGCTCTGGTACTGCCAGGCGAGGGAGGCCCCCGCCAGACAGAGCAGCAGCCAGATGGCGGCGAAGATGCGATCGCTCATGGCTGCGGCTCCTATTTGGCCAGACCGAAGGCCTTGGCCTGCTCGCGATATTGCGCCACCTGGGTCTTGACGTAGCTGTCGAGGGCATCCCCGGTCAGGTCAAACTCGAACAGGCCGCGCAGATCCCGCTGCGCTTTGAAGGTATCGGTCTTCACCAGCTGATCGAAGGTCTCTTTCCACCACTGGTATTCGCTGTCACTCACCTTGGGGCCGACATAGAAGCCGCGGATCACCGGCCACTCCAGGTCATAACCCTGCTCTTTGGCGGTAGGAATGGTGGCCAGCTTGCCGGGCAACCGCTCTTTGGCGAACACCGCCAGCACCCGCAGCTTGTCGCCACCGATATAGGGCACCATCTCGCTCAGATCGCCGGAGACCGCCTGCACATGGTTGCCCAGCAGCGCGGTGACCGGCTCGCCGCCCCCTTCAAAGGCGACGTAGCGCATCTTGTGGGGGTCAACTCCGGCCTGTTTGGCCAGCAGCGCCGTCTTCATCCAGTCCTGGCTGCCGATGGAGGCTCCCGCCCCGATGACCACGCTGTTGGGGTCGTTTGCCATGGCGCTCACCAGATCCTTGAGGTTCTGATAGGGGGCATCATGGCGCACCGCGATCATGCCGTAGTCGGTCCCTACCGCCGCCAGCCAGCGCACATCATCCACCCCGTAACGGCCAAATTTCCCCTGTGAGAGGTTGAGCAGGGAGCCGCCGGAGAAGGCGACCACAGTCCCCGCTTCGGCAGGGCGCTGCGCCACGATGGCGTTGTAGGCCACGGCACCGACCCCGCCCGGCATATAGGTGACCCGCATCGGTTTGTCGATGGTGCCGGTCTCCTGCAGGCTCACCTGCAGCAGCTTGCAGGTGAGATCGAAACCACCGCCCGGTTTGGCCGGTGCGATGCATTCGGTACGGCTCGGGGCAGTGGCACTCTCGGCCGCCTGCAGCGGCAGGGCGCCGAGCAGGGTCAGCAGGGCGAGGGCATGACATGTGCGTTGCTTCATGGTTGTGTGCTCCATCTTGTCGTTGTTTTTTCTCGGTGTGACTCCGTCGATGGACGAAGTGATGCGAAATTGTTAAAACAACAACCTTTCATTCACCTTTCAATCGCTGACCAATTGGCGGGAGTGTGACCGTGATCGCACCTTGTTCCGCTCAGGCAGAGTGAATGGATGCAGTTGCAGCACTGTGGTTGCACGCCGTAGTTAAGAACAAGGGGATAGGGATGCGCTTGCTGTTGGCAGAAGACAATCACGAACTGGCCCACTGGTTGTCGCGGGCGCTCACCAGCGCCGGTTTCGCAGTGGATTGGGTAGCTGACGGCGCCCGGGCCGATCACCTGCTGCGCCACGAAAAATACGCGCTGGCGGTGCTCGATATCGAGATGCCCAAGCTCGACGGCCTGGCGGTACTCGGCCGGTTGCGCAGCCGCGGGCAGGGGTTGCCGGTGCTGCTGCTCACCGCCCGCGGCGCGGTGGAAGAGCGGATCTGCGGCCTCAATGCCGGAGCCGATGACTATCTGGCCAAGCCATTCGATCTGGGGGAGCTGGATGCCCGGCTGCGGGCCCTGCTGCGGCGCAGCGAAAGCGGTGGTGCCGAGTTGCGGCTGGGGCGCCTGACCCTGCATCCCGACGGCTATTTTCTGCTGGCCGATGCCCGGCTGGCCCTGACTCCGCGCGAACAGGCGCTGCTGACGGCGTTGATGTACCGCCACGGGCGCCCCGTCGCCAAAGGGCAGCTGTTCGAGCAGGTGTTCAATCTCGATGACGAGGCGGGGCTCGACAGCATCGATCTCTATATCCACCGGCTGCGCAAAAAGCTGGTGGGCAGCGGGGTGGTTATCACCACCCTGCGCGGGCTGGGCTATCTGCTGGAAGCGGCGCCGGAGGCCTCCCATTAGTCGCTCCCTGCTCCATCAACTGCTGCTGTTTCTGGGCGGCCCCCTGCTGATCCTCTGGGCCGCCTCGGCGTGGTACAGCTACTACGGCGCGCTGGCGGCGGCCACCTCGGCCTATGATCGCACCCTGCTCGCTTCGGCCCGCACCGTCGCCGAGCGGCTGACGGCAAGCGATGGTGTTCTCAAGGTGGATGTGCCCTATGTGGTGCTCGACAGCTTCGAGCGCAACATGCGCGATCGCCTCTTCTATCAGGTGCGCGGCATTGACGATGGGGTCATCTCCGGCTTTGACGATCTGCCCCCCATGCCGGTCGGTACGCCGCTGACAGACCGCTATCCGGCGCTCGCTTACTTCTATGACGAAATTTATCAGGAGGCGCCAATCCGCGCCGTGATGTTGCTGCAACCGGTAGGCGAGGGGGGCGTCAACGGCATTGCCCGCATCACGGTGGCAGAAACCCTGCTCGGCCGCCAGCAACTGGCACAGCAGCTGCTCTGGTCGGCCGTGCTAACGCAGGGGGCGCTGGTGGTGCTTACCCTGCTGCTCGCTTATCTGTTGCTCAAGCGGCTGCTCACCCCGATGCGCCGTCTGTCGCGGGAGATCCTGCGCCGCGATGCCGCCACGCTCGCCCCCTTGCCGGATCTGCTTCCCTGGCATGAGACCCGGCCGCTGGTGCAGGCGTTCAACCGCCAGCTGGCTCGCTTGCGTCAGCTGGTGGCCCGGCAGGAGCGTTTCAGTGCCGATGCCGCCCATCAGCTGCGTACCCCGCTCACCATCCTGAAAACCCAGGTTGAGGTAGCGCGCGGTAGCGGCGATCCCGCTCTGATGAGCGAAAGTCTCGATGCCATGGCAGTGCGGCTCGATCACACCATCGCCCTGACCGAGCGGCTCCTGCTGCTGGCCCGGCTCAAATCAGACGAGTGCTCCGGGCTGCGCCAGCGGGAGCCCATCGAGTTGACGGCGCTGGTGCAGCAGGCCTGTCTGTCACGGTTGGCACAGGCGCGCAGCAAGGGGATAGATCTCGGTTACGAAGGGGAGGAGTCCGCAATCATGGTGGCAGGGGAGCCGCTGCTGCTCGGGGAGCTCTGTGCCAATCTGCTCGACAACGCCATCAAATACACCCCGCCCCACGGCACTGTGACGGCGCGGGTGGTGCGAAGCAACGGGCAGATCTGGCTGGAGGTGGAGGATAGCGGCCCCGGCATTGCCCCCGAGCTGGCAGAGCGGGTCTGGCAGCCGTTCCAGCGCCTCGAGCAGGGGAGCGAACAGCCGGGGGCAGGGCTTGGTCTGGCGCTGGTGCGCGACATCGCCCACTACCATCACGGCGAGGTGGTGCTGCTGCCTGCCCCGCAGTTGGGAGGCTTGTTGGTCAGGCTGATCTTGCCGCAGGCAAAATCGTGAGGAGGATAAAAAAAGAGAGGGCACCTCGCGGTGCCCTGTTTATCTACACATAAGATGGCGTTGGGTTGTCAGCTGCGGATCTTGTTGAAGACAAACAGGACGATAAGGGCTCCCACGGTGGCGATGGCAATGCTCGAAATATTGAAGCCGGTCACCGAGCCCAGACCCAGCAAGGTGCCCACATAGCCGCCGACCATGGCGCCGACAATTCCCAGCAGGGCGGTCATGAAGAAGCCACCACCATCGCGGCCCGGCATGATCCACTTGGCCAGCATGCCAACCAGCAATCCCAAAATAATCCAGGTGATGAAACCCATGAGTTACTCCTCTCTGTTTATGTGAGGGGCACATTATAGGGATGCGGCTGGCGATGCGAAGAGCTCCAACCCCTTGGCTGGTCACAAGCTGTCGGACTTGTTATGACGCAGGAGGTATGTCACTGAGCTTGCCCTCAGTTGGCAAAGCACTGACGCAGCTTTTGCAAATTGCATTGCATTATGGTGAACCCGGGAGTGACCGCCGGGGCTTATTTAGCTTTTTG
Organism: Aeromonas sp. SG16; assembly: GCF_024436135.1. Lineage (NCBI taxonomy): Bacteria > Pseudomonadati > Pseudomonadota > Gammaproteobacteria > Aeromonadales > Aeromonadaceae > Aeromonas > Aeromonas sp. SG16. Next base: position 1,322,704 of record NZ_JANFNW010000001.1, on the reverse strand, counting down.
ACAATAAATAACCGAAACAAGCCCGACAAATGGCTGGCATGGTGTTTGCTCGTTGGAAAACAGGAGCTTGGCACTCTGCTACGGGTGTCCTGCTGACAGGACTTCTTCCATTTGCCACCACATGAGGTGACGCCATGGCTATCGCACAAGGACTCTTGCACAACAACACCTTCGAGCTGAAAGAGGCTGCTATCGTCTCGCAAAAACCGGTGAGAGGGAGCTCCGTCAAGTGGATGATGATCAAGGGTGGCATACTGGTGGCGGTGCCATTGCTGGTGGCCTCCGTTATCTCCATCTGGAGTAGTCAAACCCAGCTGCGAGCCCAGGAGAAGGTTGACCTCCTGGAGCGTGCTCAATCGACCTTCCAGGCAACCCGATTCGATCTGGTGCAGATCCTGCAATTCCTGACCGATGCATCGGTGACCGGCGATACCGAAAGGGGGATTGCCGAGGCGGCTACCTACCGTGATGATGCGTTGAAAAATCTCGATGCACTGGCCCGCACCCTACCGGATCTCACCGACGAGATACTGCCAATGCAGGAAGTGGCAAAACAGCTGCAGGAGAGAGGGATCGTCATGGTCAACGCCTATGTCCAGAAGGGGCGGGAGGCCGGCAATGCCCTCATGACCGGACCGGATGGGTTTGAAGCCACAGGCGAGAATGCCGCCGAGAGGCTCGATCAAATCTCCCATGAACTTGACGGTCGTATAGCCAGCGCCATCGCCAGTCGGGACGAGGCCAAGGCCCTGTCACTCAGGATCAGCCTCGGGGCCGGGCTGGTCTCCCTGCTCTTTGTGGCAATGGCCTACCTGCTCCAGTACCGCCATCTGATGCGCACCCTGGGGGGCGAGCCGGACTATGCTGCCCGGGTTGCTAACGAAATCGCTGCCGGCAACCTGACCGTCAGGATCGAGACCCGCTTTGGTGGCAACAGCGTGCTGGGCACCATGCGCGCGATGGCCGAGCAGCTCAGCGGTCATATGCGCCAGATTGACCTGCGCACCCGCCAGCTGGCTCAATCCTCCTATCAGATCTCCGATATCTCCAGAACCATCACGGATGCGGCCCTGACCGAACAGCACCACTCCGGTGAGGTGAGCCGGGCCAGCAACGATCTCTCCTGCGCGGCCGAGGCGGTATCGGGTCTGGCCGCTCAGGTCGGGCAGCAGGCCGAACTGGCCTACCAGAGTGCCAACAACAGCACCCGGGTGATGAGCGAGAACATCGAGGAGATGCGCCGCGCCGTGACTGAAGCGCAGCAGGCCGAGCAGAAGACTCGCCAGCTGAGCGAGGCAAGCCAGAAGATCCAGGTGATCACCCAGTCCATCACCGCCATCACCGAGCAGACCAACCTGCTGGCCCTCAACGCCGCCATCGAAGCGGCCCGTGCCGGTGAACATGGTCGCGGTTTTGCGGTGGTGGCTGACGAGGTGCGCAAGCTGGCCAACCATGCCGGACAGGCGACCAAAGAGATCAACGGAATTGTCACCACCCTGAGCCAGCTTATCGGCGAGAACGAAACCACGGTGAAGAGCGTGATTGCCCGCACCCACCTCACCATGGACAAGGCCCACGAGGCGAGCCAGTCCATCAACGGCTTGATGGGCGAGATTGAGCGCAGCGTCGGGGCCGCCGACCAGATCCGCACCACCAGTGACGAGCAGATGCACAAGCTCGCCTCTCTCAATACCCATCTGCACGATCTGCTGCACGCCCTCTCCGAGAATACCGAGAAGGTGCAGACCACCGGGATCATCAGCCGCACCCTGTATGAAGAGTCGAGCCAGCTGCGCGATATCATGGAGCAGTTCCGCTTCGAGGCGGCCAGCAGTGTCGATCGCGCCGAACACGAGCTGCGCGGCGCCCCCCGCATGTATCAGCACATGATGGTGAAGGTCGAGGCTGCTGGCAGTTTCCATGAATCCATTACCGAGGACTTCAGCGTGACCGGTCTGCGCCTGCGTACCGTACAGTCCCTCGAATTACCCAAAAAAGCGCAAGTCGAGCTCAAGATCTACACCCCCAAACCCTCCATCGACCTCTATCGCAACCAGACGCCGCTGGCCGTGACCGCCAGAGTGATGTGGTCGAAACAGGAGGCAGAGGGCGAGGTCTACGGGCTGGAGTTTATCAACGTGACACCGGCCATTCGCAGCAATCTGGAGGCCTGCTTCAAGCACTATGCGCTGGAGCCCAACTTCAGCCGCTAACACCGCCTCTGCGTGCAGCGCTTCGGGGGGCACCGGTAGAGCTGCCGCAACAAAACAACAAGGGGCGCGTCACTGCTGACGCGCCCCTCTCTTTATTGATGTCATGTGAACCTGCTGTCAGCCCTCAGCTGCCAGCGGCCTTGTCTCCAGCAGTTGCTCGCCGGGGCGGCAGACCAGTACCGAGCCCTGCTCGAACCAGTCACCCAGCACGATACGGCGAGCTGGCGCGCCATCGAGCTGGAAGTTGTGGATGGCGGGTCTGTGGGTGTGGCCGTGGATCATCACCTTACAGCCGTGCTGGCGCAGCATCTCGTCAACCGCAGCTGGCGTTACATCCATGATGCGCTGGCTCTTGTGGGCGTTCTCCATCTGGCTTTGGCCGCGCATCTTGCGGGCGATGGCCTGCCGGCGGGCGAGCGGCAGGCGCAGGAACAGCCAGCGCAGCCACTTGAGCTGGGTGATGCGACGAAACTTCTGATACCCCTCATCCAGGGTGCAGAGCAGATCGCCGTGGCTCAGCACCACCCGCTCGCCATAGAGTTCGATAACGCACGGATCCCCCAGCAGGGTGATGCCGGCGCGTTTGGCAAACTCTTGGCCCAGCAGAAAGTCGCGGTTGCCGTGGATAAAGTAGATGGACACATTCTGCTGGCTCAGGGCCAGAAAGGCGTCAGCCATCTCCTGATGGAGCGGGTTGGGATCATCATCGCCAATCCAGAACTCGAAGAGATCGCCGAGCACATAGAGGGCATCGGCGCCCACCGCCTCCTTGGCCAGAAAGTGCACCAGTGCGGCGGTCATATCGGGCCGATCGCTGCACAGGTGAATGTCGCTGATAAAGAGGGTGCGCATGGCCGAGCCGTTGCTGCTGGTCGCATCCGCTTCGGGAGTCGCGATAGCGGCGGGCCACACCAGATGGGCCAGGTCCTGCCCCTCCAGCGTCAGTAGCACTGCATAAGGATCGCCCGCCAGACCCAGCAACCGGCACATGGCTGCTTCCCCTTTCAATCCCTCTTCAAGGCGCAGGCGCAGCACTTCGCGGTAGAAGTCATCGCCAAAGTGCTCGAGCAGGGCCGCCATCAGGGTGAGGTGGCGCCAGCCATTCAGCGTCTCGATAGGGGCGGGGGTGACGTACAGCTCCACCGGCCAGCTGGCCTCGCTTTGATCGCAACCGCTATCGGCACTGTGTTGGTCGAGGCGGGGAAAGGTGCGCTCCAGCAGCCAGACATTGTCGCCCTTGGCGCTCGCCTGCCAACCTTGGGCTGCAAGCGTCGCGGCAAACTCGGCGGGATCTGGATGCTGGCAGAGGATATCGAGATCGCTGCCCGGCCGATCGAGGCCGATGGCCAGCGTGCTTACCAGCGCCAGATCGGTGCACTGTGCGGCCAGCTCATCCCACACACCGGCGGTGAGCAGGGCATGGGCCGAGCGCTGGCGCGGGTTGCCGTGGGCCAGATAGTCGAGGCGGCGCCAGTTTGGGTTGGCAGTGGAGGAGGCAGATGGAAAAACTGCGGCCGGGGCCGCAGTTTTGTCAGTGCCGAGTCGGCAGAGATCAGTCAGCAAGGGTCACCTTGGTGATCACCACGTCTTCGGTCGGAACGTCCTGATGGATACGGCCGTAGTTGCCGGTCTTGACGCCCTTGATCTTGTTGACCACGTCCATGCCGGCGGTCACTTCACCGAATACGCAGTAGCCGAAGCCTTGGGTGGTGGCGGATTTGAAGTCGAGGAAGTCGTTGTTGTTCACGTTGATGAAGAACTGGGCGCTGGCAGAGTGCGGCTCCATGGTGCGGGCCATGGCGATGGTGCCGATCTTGTTGGAGAGACCGTTGGCCGCTTCGTTCTTGATGGGGGCGCGGGTGTCTTTCTCTTCAAAGCCCGGAGCATAGCCGCCGCCCTGGATCATGAAGCCGTCGATAACGCGGTGGAAGATGGTGTTGTCGTAGTGACCGTCACGGCAGTATTGCAGGAAGTTGGCCACGGTTTCCGGGGCTTTTTCAGCGTTCAGGGTGAGGGTGATGTCGCCGTGATTGGTGTGCAGAGTGACCATGATATGTCCTTTCATTTGATGCGGACGACGAAGTGCCCGCAGGTGTATGGCATAAAGTGGTGGCAATTCTAGCCCATCAGGGGCTGGCGGCATAGTCTCTCTGGCGCCGTAACCGTGCTGGCAGGCGGGATTGGCCACGTTTTCTGCCTCGTTTTCTGCCCCTGAACGGGGTATCATGACCAACCATTTTACTCACAGGCAGTGGTTAGAAGATGCTGAAGATATACAACACACTCACTCGTCAAAAAGAAGAATTCAAACCTATCCACCCGGGCAAGGTGGGCATGTATGTGTGTGGTGTCACCATCTACGATCACTGTCATATCGGCCACGGCCGCACCTTCGTCGCCTTTGATGTGGTGGCTCGCTACCTGCGTTACGCCGGTTACGACCTTACCTACGTGCGCAACATCACCGACGTGGATGACAAGATCATCAAGCGTGCCGCCGAGACCCAAGTGACCTGCGACGAGCTGACCGAGCGTCTGATTGGCGACATGCACGCCGACTTCGACGCCCTCGGCATGGTGCGCCCGGATATCGAACCGCGTGCCACCCAGCACATCGAAGAGATCATCGAGCTGGTGCAATCCCTGCTGGAAAAAGAGCACGCCTACGTGGCGGATAACGGCGATGTGATGTTTATCGTCGAATCCTACGCCGACTACGGCAAGCTCTCCGGTCAGGATCTGGAGCAGCTGCAAGCCGGTGCCCGCGTCGACGTGGTCGATGCCAAGCGCAACCCGCTCGACTTCGTGCTGTGGAAGATGTCGAAGCCCGGCGAGCCGACCTGGGAAAGCCCCTGGGGCCCGGGCCGTCCTGGCTGGCACATCGAGTGCTCCGCCATGAACTCCAAGCACCTTGGCAACCACTTCGACATCCACGGCGGCGGCTCCGATCTGCAGTTCCCGCACCACGAGAACGAGATCGCCCAGTCCTGCTGCGCCCACGGTGGCGACTACGTCAACACCTGGATGCACAGCGGCATGGTGATGGTGGATAAAGAGAAGATGTCCAAATCCCTTGGCAACTTCTTCACCATCCGCGACGTGCTGGCCCACTACGACGCCGAAACCGTCCGTTACTTCCTGATGTCTGGCCACTACCGCAGCCAGCTCAACTACTCGGAAGATAACCTCAAGCAAGCCCGCGCCGCGCTGGAGCGCATGTACACCGCCCTGCGCGATCTGCCGGTAGCCGCTGCTGCCGGTGGTGACGAGCAGGTGGCTCGCTTCAAGGAGGCGATGGATGACGACTTCAACACTCCGGAAGCCTACTCCGCCCTGTTCGATCTGGTGCGCGAAATCAACCGCCAGAAGGGTGAAGACATGGCCGTTGCCGCCGCGCTGGGCGCCCGTCTGCGCGAGCTGGGCGCCGTGCTCGGCATCCTGCAGCAAGACCCCGAGGCTTTCCTCAAGGGTGACGAAGCGGACGAAGAGGTTGCCGAGATCGAGCGCCTGATCGCCGAGCGCAATCAGGCCCGTGCCGACAAGAACTGGGCTGCGGCGGATGCCGCCCGTAACCGTCTCACCGAGATGGGCATAGTGCTGGAAGACAGCGCCGGCAAGACCAGCTGGCGCCGTGCCTAAGGGCCGCCGGTTGACGACCTGACGCAGAGCGCAGCCCTTGGGCTGCGCTCTTTTTTTCAGGGCCCGGCGCGTTGTTCAAGGCGCGGCCCATGCAAGCGAACATAAGGAAGATGGCACCATGAAGATATCCAGCTGGCCCGTGCTGGCACTGGCCCTCTCTGCGGCGGCCCTGATTGCCCCGGCCCATGCGGGCACCACCACCAGCGGCAAACTCGATCCGGCCGCCAATGCCCGCGCCAAGGCCAAGGTGGCCCAGTTTCTCGACTGGGAGCGCGCAGTCAAACCGAGCGGCCTCTATCAGAGCGATCTTGGCGGCACGCTGCCCACTATCGTCTCCCCCGAGCTGCTCTGCCTGCTCAATGCCGCCTCAAAGGCGCGCGAAATAGCCACTCGCGAGGCCCCCGACGAGAAGCCCCCCTTTGTCGAGGGCAACCCCTTCCTGCCCAACGCCTGGGATAACCTGCTGGGTTCGGAGATCCTCTCGTCGCGCGCCATCGCCGGCAGCCGGGATCGCAGCGAGGTCAAGGTGCGCTTCACCTTTGGCGAGCCGGGCACCCCGCTCGACGCCCCCAGCGGCACCTACCGTTTTGTCAGCACCTATCTGGTACAGGACGGGCCGCAAGGCGCCCGCATCACCGATATCGACGCTGGTGGCAGCTGTGATTTCTGCCAATCCGGCAGCCTGCGCGCCGCCCTCTATGAGACGCTCACCGCCTATCCCGCCGCAGGGGGAGAGCAGTGCAAGGGGTTGGGGAAATAGTTTTTAGTTGGAATTGAGGCGTGTTTGGGGAATAGAAATAAAAACCGCAGCTCAAGGCTGCGGTTTTGGGTTTTTATGAATTTGACACAGTCAATATGAAGGTATTTGTTCAATTTATGTTGATATATCGCCACGTAGTGACTCACCATAAGTCTGATAGCCATCATCAGAATGAAAGCGGTCAGAATATCTAGAGCCAGAAACTTCAGGAAGCAAATCACGGAATTGACCCCAATTTAAGACATGGATTGGGTATAAATCTTCACCGAACGTGGCATTTAGGCCAGATGAATTCCCTGCCGGCCAATGGGAGACAATAAGTAATCGTTCAACTAGGTCTATCTCACGTGACCAAATTTGATTACTTGGAGTTGCTTTATAACCACCTAACCTACCAACGTATACTGTAACTCTGGACGCATCTTGATTGTATTTCCATCCTTCTTGTGAAAGACGAACCCCAAAGGTTTGTTGGGCTGCTTTTCCTATATAGAGAAGTACATCTGAGCCATAAATAGGATGAGCACCATAAATCTGGTAAACACCAAAATCACAGTATTCATCTCGTAATGTATTTGTTATTTCTTCGTATGAGTAAGGTCCTTCCCAAACCACATGGATTTCTTTTTGATTCATGAGTGGTCACCTGTATGTGCTATGGGGATTGTAATCCCCTTACTAGTGTTACATTAGTAAATTGGGGTGATTATGTATTGGCGTGTAAATCAAAGTATCTTAGTTTTTATATGGGTAACCAAAGTCCATATCATTATGATGGATATCATTATCATAAATATCATTATACCGTTCAAAATAATCGTTGTGCTCCCCCATTTTCTTATAACTGATGTAAAATTCATTCAGGTGCCGTCTTTTATTTTCTGGTGCAGAGTCTATCATGAATTTTAAGGTTGACTCAGCGTTTATAATAGTTCCTTCCTTGGTGTATATTTCTTCAAAAATATGTTCGAAGTCAGTGTCTTGTGCATACAGACCTAAAGTTCCTCGCCACCAATCGGTAGATATATAATCTATTACGTTTATTCCTCGATTGGTCTTTATTTCTTGCGCGGCTAAATGCTCTTGAAATCTAAAGTGTCCAAAAGAGAATGTATTAGTAATCCTGTCAATGACTATGACGTTACAGGGGTCAATTAATTCTTGTAAGCATAGTTGAAGGAGCTCATCAGTAAAAACACTAAGAAGTCGGCTTCGAAGAATTTCTAGCATATCTTCTCTAGACAATGATCGAACATTTCTTTCTTGCATAACGAAAGCTATCGTGGATGCACATTTGATAAGGTGTTCACTTGACTGCTTTTGTCTAGTTATACCCTTATGAAAGTCATAATGTCCTGTTAGTAATTTCATCCTTTCAGAGTAAATGGCGCATTCATTAGATGGAACTCTAACACCTTTCTCAAAAAGGGCACAAGTTATAGTCGCAATAAGAGGCGTTTTAATATATTCATATAAATTCAAAGCATCTATTTTTTTGATTAGTGCGTCGTACTTATTTTCATCTATTAGCCAGCCGCGAATAAATTTATTTAATTGCTCTTTGGTGAAAGGCAGTAGAGTTATTCCAAGAAAGTTTATTTTATTTAGATAGCTTACACAGTCTCTGCTTGATATGATCATTTGTGAGTTTGGAAACGCCTTCTTGAATTCCTCAATTGCTTTAATTATTTCTGGTATGGATGTGTATACTTCATCTAAACCATCTAGAATTAATGTTACATCTCCCGGAAGTAAATCTTTTGCTTGTGAAAGGTATTCTTCTGTCGCGGGAATGTCCTTGCTTAGCAATATCATTTTCAATATTAATTGAGATTTCAGAAAGTCGCGATTCATTAGGAAATCGTGATTTTTATAAAAATCATCTTCCTTGATATAATCGGGGTCTTTTAAAATTTCAGCACCATCCTTAGAGTCAAGAATAGGCTTTATTTTCTGATAGACTCGGTTTAAAGGAATATAAATTATATTGCGGCAGGTATATTTTTGCTGTTGTTCTGCATAGACTTGCAGCGTAGTTGTTTTACCTACTCCGGCACCACCATATATAGCAATGTCAATGCCAGTTGCAAATATATCATGTGGTGATATGGATACTCTATCATCATTTTTCTTGCTATATTTAAGAGAAATTATCTTATGTAGAAATTTAGTCTTGCTTTCTATTCTCGAGATAAATGACAGAGTTTTTTCTGTCTTTCTCAAAAAAACTTCAAGTAAAGAAAGACCGAGTGAATGGTCATTTATTTTAAGTACGTCAGAATAATAGTCCTGTCTGTATTCCTCTAGAATGTCATTTATGTGTGTTGTATTGATTGGTAATTCATACTGTGGTGATTTGACTATTATTTTATCTAAGGTATCTAATTTGTTGACAAGGTTCTGCTTTGCAAAAAAACAACCTTGCAATAATTTTATTTCAGCTCTGAAGTTTGGCGCTATTAGGTCATAGCATTCAAGTTGCTCTATTTTTCCATTTGAAGATATTGATTTTTTAAGATACGAAATGTAGTCTGTGATTGTTTTTCGATGTTGATCTTCTGCATATTTTGGCTGATTCAACATTGATAACAAAGATTCGCACTTATCATGAAGAGATATTGTTATTTCACTATGTATAGAAAGAAGCTTTTTATAATGCTCGGTTCTCTTTACATTTAGCTTGCTAGTAAACTTTTTCAGTTTGATGTTGTATGCAAACTCAATTTCATCAATAGAAACTGAAGTTATTTTTATACCGTAAGTCTTATCTATTTCGATTAGTTCTTCTTTTACAGTGTCCCATTGTGTGGTGTCTACTGTTGTATTTTCTAATATGTTTGCTATTTCCATGTGTAGCAAAATATTGCTGTCAATCGAGCCCACAAAAAAGCTTAAGTCACTATAGAATGAATTTTTAGCATTGTGCTGTTCAGTCTTTAATGCTGATAATAGTTCTTCATTTATTAGATTGCGGTTGCATGTGCTTGTTAATTTTTCTTCAATGCTGGTAAGTGATTTTAGTAACTCAGGTTTATATTGAATTATATCCTGTATTATTTGAGGGCCATCATATAATCTAACCTTATCTTTTAGTTCATAAAGTTGTGACCCTATCTCCTCAATGAGTCTACTTGATGCTTGCTCTGGGCAGGCCAGTAAGACATCATCTGCTTTGGTCTTTTCACCATCAATTAATAATATTTTATCTGTTATGCATTGCCTTAGTTGATGTAGTAATTGAGTCAGTTTAGCTGCTGACTCTGTATTTTGAATGTTACCAATCTTTTTGGATTGAATGAATGTGATTTTATTTTCTCTTCGAGGTGGTTGTCGATAGTGGGCTATTAAATCTTTCCCTTTCTCATATGGGCCACCATTAAAATCAACGCGCTCGTACCCCATGGCTTCAAATAGAGGTTTTAAAATATTCTTTGTAAAGTCATCTTCTCTCATACTAATTAGTGACTTTAAATAATTATTTTGTAATTCACTCATAGATATCCATTTATTAAGTTACGATGTGTAGTAATTAGGGGAGTAGGTTCGATTAGCGAAGCGTAATCGGACGTTCGAGAAATAAGGTGTTATCACGGTGAAATACTCACTATCGGACTTTCAATATAAAACCGTTTCCCGATAGGGATGGGCACCGCTTGCCGTTATACCCGCCATGATTTTTTCACCTGTGAAACCATGTTGATGGCACTTGTTGCATAGGTGCGACAATCTAATCTCGCCATGGGGTGGGCGAGGGGTTGGCTGTGAGCTAACAACCCGCCCGATCTTTGCCCCGAATAGGCTGGGGAGTGTTACCGTGGTGCAATGCGCTGCGCTTGGTGCACCCTACGCCTGTTAACCGGCCTCGGGGCGGCGGGCTGGCTGTTGCCCCTGTTGTTCGCCGGGGTGAGCCTGTTTGTCCCATACCGTAGGGTGCAATGAACGAAGTGAATTGCACCTCAATTCGACGCGGGTTTGCTTACAGCAACAGGCTTGGCGGATTGCGCCATGGGCTTCACCTGCAAGGGGAGCGGTTAGCACGAACGATTACGCTTCGCTAATCGACCCTACCGAGCCTGCTGGCGAAGTCATGCCAACGGGGTTGGTGACCCCTCACCCTAACCCTCTCCCGCAAGGGGAGAGGGGATGGTTACCTTGGCGCAGGGGCGGGAGACCGGTAGGTCTCCGTGAAAGACGCTACCGCCCCTGACTGTCGCTGCCACATTGCGCCGTTGACCTTGGTTTGGGAAAAGGGGCCAACAGGCGCCACCAAATATCTTACGGATTCATTGAGCGCTTAACTATGGCGGCCATCACGCAACTATCAGAAACCAGAGGTTTTTTTGCGCTGGCACAAGCTTTTGTTAATTACTGATTGATTAATTGCGGGGTGAACCTTGTGCGGTTGGTCGCCTTGGGCAATCCGTTGCTATCGCCTTGATTTAAAACGGCGATCACAGACTTTTTGCGCCGTATGCCTAGACTGGGTTGGCCGCGGTCGCTGACCGCCGCCTCTGGATCAGCAGACAGGGTATAACTGAGCTGGCTCACCCCTATGTGTCACTGATGGAGGAGTCGGCCATGTCCGCTACCCGTATCTGGATTAAAAACCCCCTTGCCACCTTTACCCCCGAAGCGGTCGATGGCCGCGGCGGGCTGGTGATTGAAAACGGCCTGATAAGCGAGGTGCTGGCGGCAGGCCAGCAGCCTGCCAAGCCATGCGAACAGCTGTTCGATGCCCGCGACCATGTGGTGCTGCCGGGCCTTATCAACACCCACCACCACTTCTACCAGACCCTGACCCGCGCCTGGGGGCCGGTGGTCAATCAGCCGCTCTTTCCCTGGCTCAAGACCCTCTATCCGGTGTGGGCCAGATTGACGCCGGACGCGCTGGCGCTGGCGAGCAAGGTGGCGATGGCGGAGCTGCTGCTCTCGGGTTGCACCACGGCTGCGGATCACCACTACCTCTTCCCGCGCGGGATGGAGGAGTCCATCGATATTCAGGTGGCGGCGGTGCGTGAGCTGGGGATGCGCGCCATGCTGACCCGCGGCTCCATGAGCCTTGGCGAAGATGAGGGGGGCTTGCCGCCGCGCCACACGGTGCAGGGGCAGCAGCAGATCCTCGATGACAGCTTGCGGCTGGTGCGCCAGTACCATGAGCGCGGCGCCGGGGCGCAGATCCAGATTGCGCTGGCTCCATGCTCCCCCTTCTCGGTGACCGAGGAGATCATGGTGGAGAGCGCCAGACTCGCGGCCGAGCTCGATGTGCGGCTGCACACTCATCTGGCGGAGACGCTGGATGAGGAGGCATTCTGCCTTGCACGCTTTGGCCTGCGCACCGTCGATTATCTGGAAAAGGTGGGCTGGCTTGGGGATCGCACCTGGCTGGCCCACGGTATTCACTTCAATCCGGACGAGATTGCTCGGCTGGGGGCCGCGGGCACCGGGGTGTGCCACTGTCCGGTCTCCAATATGCGGCTCGCCTCCGGCATCTGCCCGACCCTGGATCTGGAGGCGGCCGGTGCGCCGGTGGGGCTCGGGGTGGATGGTTCGGCCTCCAACGATGCCTCGAACCTGATGCAAGAGGCCCGTCAGGCCCTCTATTTGCAGCGGCTGCGCTACGGCGCCGAGCGCATCACCCCGCGCAAGGTGCTGGAGTGGGCGACCGTAGGCTCGGCCCGGCTGCTCGGGCGCGGCGATCTCGGTGAGCTGCTGCCCGGCAAGCAGGCGGATCTGGCGCTGTTCAAGCTCGACGACCTGCGCTTTAGCGGTAGTCACGATCCCGTCGCGGCACTCATTTTGTGCGGCGCCGAGCGGGCCGATCGGGTAATGGTGGGTGGCAAGTGGCGGGTGGTGGATGGCGCCATCGAGGGGTTGGATATCGAGGGGCTTATTGCCCGTCACAAGGTGGCCGCCGCGGCGCTGGTGCGCGGCTAGGGGAGTGTACGGCAAAAAGAGAAGGGGCCCGCAGTGGGCCCCTTGTTGTTGGTGTTTGGCGTGGCGCCGCTATTTGGCGGCGGGGGCAGGGAAGTATTTGTTGTGCAGCAGCGGGTATTCGCTGCCCGCCAGCACCTGGGTCAAGCCGTTCTGAAACTCCTTGACCAGATCGTCGCTCACCGGATGGCTGAAGGCGTAGCAGAACTGCTCGGAACTCAGCTGCCACTGCTCCTTGAACTTGGCGGGGTCGAGTTTTTGTTCCTGAATTTGCTGCTCCATGGTGGTCTTGTTGGTGGAGACCATGTCTACCCGGCCGGAGGTGAGCATCTTGAGCGCCTGGGAGAGGCGGTTGGCGGCGATGATTTTGGTCTCGTCAAAGCCGTTGTTGAGCAGCAGCTGCTCGCCCACATCGGCCCGCACCGCCCCGATATTGAACGCCTTGGCATCGTCGAGCTTGGTGATGTTGAGTTTGTGCTCGGCCAACCCGACCAGCACGATTTCGGCGTAACCGATGGGGCAGGCCCACTTGAACAGGGGGTCGCGCGCCTGGGTGCGGGCGGTGGAGAAGAGCACGGCGTTGGGTTTTTGGGTCAGCAGGTAGTAGCCACGGGCCCAGGGCATGATGGTGACGGGCTGCTCCGGGGTGTTGGTCTTCTGCCACACCAGCTTGAGCAGCTCGACCGCAAAGCCGGTCGGATTGCCCGCTTCGTCGGCGTAGTTATAGGGTTTGTAATCTTCAGTCAGGTAGTGAAGCTTGGCCAGCTCGGGGCTGGCGTGGGCGAAGGAACTCACAAGCAGTGCGGCCAATCCAATCCATGGTTTCATTTTTTCCATCCTGCTCAAGGGAATATATATGCTCAATTGTGACCAAGCCGACCGGTTTCGCCAAGGTTGAGCGGTCAGGTTCTTCAATAATAGCGAGGGATGCCGTTGGCATCCCTCGTCTGTTTCTGGTCTCCGCCGCTCGTCAGCGAATGGGCAGGTATTTGGCCTGCAGCTTCAAAAATTCCTGCGAGGCGAGGGCGCGGGTCAGGCCGCTCTGGAACAGCTTGATCTCCTTGTCATCCACCTGACGGCTGAAGGCGTAGCAGAGCTGCTCGGCGCTCAGCACCATGGCGACGTTGAACTCTTCCGGTTTCATCTTGAGTTCGCGAATGGCGTCATAACCGGCCAGCTTGCTGGTGGCGAGCAGGTCGGCGCGGCTGGAGGTGAGCATCTTGACCGCCTGATTGAGGCGGTTGGCGGGGATGATGTTGTTGTCATCCATGCCGTTGTTGAGCAGCAGCTGCTCGGCGGCATCGGAGCGCACCGCGCTTATCCGGTACTTGCTCATCTCATCGACGGAGGCGAGGGTGATGTTTTGCGCCTTGCGCCCGAGCAGGATGTACTCCGAATAGCCGATGGGGCAGACCCACTTGAAGAGATCTTCCCGCGCCTGGGTGCGGGCGGTGGAGAAGAGCACCACGTTGGGTTTCTGGGTCAGCAGATAGTAGCCGCGCGCCCACGGCAGGATGCGGATCGGTTGGGGGGCCACCCCGCTGTTCTTCCACACCATCTGCAGCAGTTCCACCGCAAGACCGGTGGGCTGGCCCTGCTCATCGCTGAAGTTGTAGGGGGGGTACTCTTCGGTGAAATATTCGAGTTTGCCCAGATCGGCCCGGGCCATCGAGGCCCAGGGGAGCAATAGCAGCAAGCAGGTGAGCCAAATCCTCATGGGGAACATCCTCAGCAGTCAACCGTGCTTTGAGTGTGACCATGAACCGCTCAAATAGCCACTTTGCCCCGTTACCAACGTGACCGGCTTCTCCCAATCGGCTGATAAGCCTCATCGCGCAGCCCCACCAGCAACGTCTTGCCATCTGGCTGCAGACGAAACTCGCCGTAACGGGCACGGCTCAAGGCCTCGCCATCCCCCTCTTCGAAGAAGAAGGCATCGGGGCCGATCAGCCACTGGCGATCGCTGCGGTGCACCTGCAATAGCCGCTCATCGCTGGCGAGCTGATCCGGCTTGCCATCGGCAACCCAGCTCGCCACCTGATGGGCATCGAGGCGGATCACCAGGGTGTCGCTCTGCTTGTCGCGGGCATCGCTGCTGGCCAGCTCGCGGGCGATCTCGTAGTTGAGGCGCATGTAATCCCCCTGCATCAGGGAGCGGGGATCGACCGGGGCGAGCCGCAGCAGCACCACCTCACCACTGCTCATGGTGCGCTCAAAACGCCAGACGGTGAGGTTGATGCCCGCCAGAATGGCAAGGCCAGTGAGCAACAGGCCGAGTTGTCGGATCGCGGGTCTCATGAGTCGCTCCTTGCCGAGAGGGTCTTGAACAGCTGGCGGGCGGCCAGCAACAGGGCACCCGAGCCCAGCAGCAGCCAGGATTTGGTCATCAGGGTGAGCCCGAGATCGTAGTAGTAGAGAGCGCCATAACCCACCAGCAGCAGGGCGGCGAGGGTCATCAGGCCAAGGCTGCCGGCATAGAAGCCGAGGATCAGCACCAGCGCACCTGCCCCCATCCCCGGAATGACGGCGCTGAGCAGCACCAGCGGCAGACCGTACCAGAGCGGCAGCTTCAGTTTCACCATCACCGCCAGCAGCAGGGCGGCGCAGAGCAGCGGATTGAGCCAGAGTGGCAGGCGCGACAGCCCCAGCTCGTCGAGCACGCTGCTGCCACCTTCCCACAGCGGTTGGTGCAGGCGCCCCAGTACCAGCAGGGAGAGGGCGAGCCCCAGAGTGATGGCGTGATAGAGCTGGTGACGGGCGGGGTCGTGATCGGCGCGCAGCCAGCAGAAGGTGATGGCTGCCATCACCAGCGGCAGGGCCAGCAGTTGCAGCCCGAGGCAGGCAAGGGCGAGGGTCAGCAGCAGAGCCGCCGCCACGCTGTGAAACAGCCGTACCAGCCAGTGATCGAACAGCACCGCGATGGCAAGCGACAGCAGGCAGAGGCCGAACCAGAGCAGGCTCTGGTGGCTATCGGCCTGATCCAGCAGGCCGTAGAGCAGCCAGGCATCGGCCGCCAGCGCGAGCGCCAGCACAAACTGATCCCAGAGATCGCCGCTCTGGCTGCGGTTGATGGCGTAAGCTGCCCCGAGCAGCACGGCGCCAAGCAGCAGGGCGCTGTTGGCCTCGCGAGTCAGCTGCTCGAAGGTCATAAAGAGAAAGAAGAGCAGGAACAGGGCGGCGATCCACCCCACCAGTCCGAGCAGAAAACGGCTCGACCAGTGCGGCTGGTTGTTGCGGGGCATCTCTCCTTCCACCAGATTGGCCTGTTGCAGGGTTTGCCAGAGCGTCAGATCACTCATGGGACCTCCGTTGTTGTTGCAGCCAGCGGCTGGCGGCGACCGAGAGGCCGATGGCGATGAGGCTGAGCAGCAGGAAACCGTCCACATCCGGTTTCATCCACTTGCCAAGGGTGGCGAGGATAACGGCAATCAGGCTGAGGCACCCCATGGCGAGCCCGGCGATAAATCTGTGATGCCAGAGTGTGTAGGCTACCGCCAGCCAGCCCAGCCAGAGCGGCCACACCAGCGGGGAGGCGGCATCGAAGAGCGCCAGCAGGGCGAGCAGGGTGGCGCCAAGCCCGGCGGCAAGACCCGCCAGCCAGCCCGGCATCAGGCGCCAGCGGGCAGGGGCGAGCAGCAACAAGCCCCAGAGGGCGGCGTTGAGCAGGGTCAGGCACCAGCCCAGCCCCTCTTCGTCAAAGGCGAAGAAGAAGCTGAAGAGGCCGAGCCGCCAGTAGAGTACCAGCGCCAGCTGACCGAGCAGCCAGCCCAGAGTCCAGAGCAGGGGACTCTGGCCAAGGGCGGCCAGCGGCACCAGCATCAGCGCCCAGGTGGCGAACAGCTGCCAGGGATCGGCGCCGGTCTGGTAGGTCTGGCCGACCAGCGCCAGCAGGGCGCCGATATTGAGAGCCACAGCAAAGAGCAGCGCCTGACGCGGCGTATCGCCAAGGGGCTTGCGCCACAGCAGAAGCAGCATGGCGAGCAGCGGCGCCTCCAGCAGGGCGAGGCGGGGCAGTCGTCCCAGTGCCTGCCAGTTGAAGGCGACGAAGAAGATAAGGCCGGCCCCGATGCAGAGGGCGCCGAGCCAGAGCAGCAGGCGATCGAACAGCCACTGCCAGCGGGCATGGGCAGGGGGCAGATAGGCGAGGGTGAGGGCGGCGGCCAGCTTCTCTGGCGCCAGTCGTCCCTGTTTCACCCATTCGAGTAGCGTCTCTCTTGATACGTTGTGCATGGGGTGCTCCACGAGGTTTGCCCCATTATGACATGGCAGCCCCACTCCCGTGCAGTGGCAGCTTGCGGCTGCGACAACGACTGTTGCCGGAGTGATGGAGGCGGGAGCCAGAATGCAAAAAGCCCTCCGAAGAGGGCTTGTGTAGAACCGGTGGCCGGATTGCTGCTAGACGAAGATAAGGGTGCTGACCCCGAGCCCGACAAAGAGCAGGGCACAGGCGATGCGGATCGCCTTGAGTGGCAGCTTGTCCGCCCCCAGCTTGCCGATCAGCACCACAGGGACGTTGGCCAGCATCATGCCGAGAGTGGTACCGGTTACCACCTGAATGAGGGAATCATATTTGGCGGCCAGCAGCACGGTGGCAATCTGGGTCTTGTCGCCAATCTCGGCAATAAAGAAGAGCACGAAAGTGGCCATGAAGGGGCCGTACTTGTCGAGGGAGCTCTCCTCATCATCCATCTTGTCCGGCACCAGGATCCAGATCGCCATGGCGATAAAGGCAGCCGCGACCAGATAGGTCATCACCTTGGGGTCGAGCCAGCGACTGATAAACTCGCCAATCCAGGCGGCGCCTGCATGGTTGAGCAGGGTCGCGGCCAGCATGCCGGCGATGATGGGCCAGGGTTTGCGAAAACGACAGATGAGCAACAATGCCAGCAGCTGGGTTTTATCGCCGATCTCGGCAATCGCAACGCTGAGGGTTGAAGTTAACAAGGCTTCCATAGATATGACCGGGGGACGGAATTGTTATAAACCAAAGACAAGCCAACGCCATCCGTCCCCGGTATTGGCGCTGGCCCGTCAAAGGTCTTGTCAAATCCATGGATAAACTGGATCACCCTGACCATGGTGAGTTGGCACCAAGTATGTTGATCAGGGTCGCAGGCCGGTGCGGATCCGGTATGCGAGACTACTCCCCCTCGATGGGAGCGGGCATTCTAGGGAAAAACCGCATGGGTGACAAGGGGATCAGCCACCCACCAGCTTGACGCTGAAGCCAGCCTTCTCCAGCTCGGCCTTGATCAGCTCCCGTTTGTCCCCCTGGATCTCGATAACACCCTCCTTGAGCCCGCCACCGGTGCCGCACTTTTTCTTGAGCAAGGTGGCGATTGCCTTTTGCTGTTCGGCGGGGACGCCGTGAATGGTGATGACCCCGGCGCCCTTGCGCCCCTTGGTCTCGCGGCGCATGCGCACCACGCCGTCGGTGGGGAAGGGGGAGGAGGATTGCGGAGCGTTCTGCTCCTTGATTTGACCGCCATCTGTGCTGTAAACAAGGCGGCTGTTGCTGTCGTGACTCATGAGGTTACTTTACGGGTTAGCTAAGCGGAGTTTGATTTTACTCAAATAAAAGTTGAAGACACAGATTATAATGCCCCAAGTAAAAGCGAATTATTATTGTTTAACTTCAGGAGTCAGTCATGGTACTCACGCAGTTGTCACCTGGACAGAGTGCTCGCATCAAGAATATGAATCAGTTGTCCCGGCCGTTGCGTCGCAAGCTGATGGTGATGGGCTTGTTGCCACAGACTGAAGTCATCTATCTGCGGTCTGCCCCGCTGGGGGACCCGCTCCAGATCCAGTGTCAGGGGATCTGTCTCTCCATGCAAAAGAGTTTGGCCCAGCAAATTGAGGTCGAACCGGTATGAGTTGCTTGTCCACCCGCAAGAGCCCGGTTCAGAAGAAAATAGAGGTAGCGCTGGTATGAATTATTCACTGGTTACGGTCGGCAATCCCAATAGCGGCAAGACCTCCCTGTTCAATGCCCTGACCGGCGCCCGCCAGCAGGTCGGCAACTGGAGCGGGGTCACCGTCGACAAGAAGATGGGCGAATTTTCCGCCGGTGGCCACGATTACAAGCTGATGGATTTGCCGGGCATCTATAGCCTTGCCAATCAGGAGGCGAGCCTTGATGAGCAGATCGCCAGCCGCTATGTGCAGGGCCATCAGCCCGACCTGCTGCTCAACGTCATCGACGCCGCCAATCTGGAGCGCTCCCTCTACCTCACGCTGCAACTGCGCGAGCTGGGGCTGCCGATGATCGTCGTGCTCAACAAGATGGATATCCTGAAAAAACGCCGCGTCACCATTAATGAAGGGTTGCTCAGTCAGGCGCTTGGTTGCCCGGTGGTGGCCCTTTCTGCCCACAATCGCCAGCAGGTTGCCGCCTTCAAGAGCCAGATCCACGGCTTTATCGGCAAGTCCCAACAGGCACTGATGCTCGATTACGGCACTGATCTTGAAAAGGATCTGGCGGAGCTGGAGACCCTGCTCGCCCCGCACCACCTCACTACCCGTGGCCGCGCCCTGCGTCTGCTGGAGGAGGATGCCGCGATGCAGGAGACCCTGCTGCCCGGTCAGCAGGCTGCCGCGACCAATGTGGTGACCCGCGCCCATCAGGGGCAGGATATCGATCTGCAGCTGGCGGACATCCGCTATGGCCACATCCATCTGTGGGCCAGTCAGGCGTGCCAGCAGCAGGGCAAACTCACAGTGGCCCAGAGCGAGAAGCTCGACCGGGTGCTGCTCAACCGCTG
This sequence comes from Aeromonas sp. SG16, assembly GCF_024436135.1. Lineage (NCBI taxonomy): Bacteria > Pseudomonadati > Pseudomonadota > Gammaproteobacteria > Aeromonadales > Aeromonadaceae > Aeromonas > Aeromonas sp. SG16. Next base: position 1,303,397 of record NZ_JANFNW010000001.1, on the reverse strand, counting down.
GATCGGCATCCCCTTCTTCCTGTTCGTCATGTACCTGATGTTCATGTTCGCCATCAAGGTGGGCAGCGCCTTTATCGACTTCTTCGACATCATGGGCAACGCCCTGTTTGTCGAAGGTGTGCACCACCTTTTGGGGCTGGTCAACGCGCCCGACTGGCTGGGGGCCATTCTGGCCGATGGCTTCGGGGTCGGTTTGCAGACCGTCGCCACCTTTATCCCGGTGATTGGCTGCCTCTATCTGTTCCTCGCTGTGCTGGAGAGCTCCGGCTACCTGGCCCGCGCCGCCTTCGTGGTGGATGCCCTGATGCGCCGTCTCGGTCTGCCGGGCAAGGCGTTCGTCCCCATGCTGATGGGCTTTGGCTGTACCGTGCCCTCGGTGATGGCGACCCGCACCCTCAACTCCGAGCGGGAGCGGTTGATGACCTCGGCCATGGCCCCCTTCATGTCCTGCGGTGCCCGCCTGCCGGTCTACGCCCTGTTTGCGGTGGCCTTCTTCCCCGAGTCCGGCCAGAACCTGGTGTTCGGTCTCTACCTCATCGGCATTCTGGTGGCGGTGCTGACCGGTCTGCTGCTGCGCAGCACCCTGCTGCCGGGCAAGAGCGACTCCATGGTGATGGAGATGCCGGACTACGAGTGGCCGCGTCCGGTCAACGTTGGCATCAAGACCTGGCAGAAGCTCAAATCCTTTGTCTTTGGCGCCGGTAAAACCATCGTGCTGGTGGTCGCCGTGCTGAGCGTGCTCAACTCGCTGGGCACCGATGGCAGCTTCGGCCATCAGGAGCAGGAGAGCTCGGTGCTGAGCAAGATCAGTCAGGCTGTTACCCCTGTGCTGCACCCCATCGGCGTGCGCGATGACAACTGGCAGGCCACGGTCGGCATCGTCACCGGCATCTTCGCCAAAGAGGCGGTAGTCGGTACCCTCAACAGCCTCTACGCCGGTGGTGGCGCAGAGGAAGAGAAGGGCGAATTCTCCCTTGTCGCCAGCTTCCACGAAGCGGTGGATGCCGTGGCGACCAATCTGGCCGAGATCAACCCGACCGACCCTATGGGCCTCGCGGTTGGCAATCTCGACGATCAGAAGGCGGCTGCCGAGGAGCAGGAGGTGGATGTCTCCACCTACGGCAACATGCAGACCCACTTCGACGGTGCGGCCGGTGCGTTTGCTTACCTCCTGTTCGTGCTGCTCTACATGCCCTGCGCCGCCGCCATGGGGGCCCTGGTGCGCGAAACCGGCCGCCAGTGGGCGCTCTTTACCGCCGCCTGGTGCAACTACATGGCCTTTATGTGCGCCACCGTCTTCTATCAGCTGGCCACCTTCGCCGCTCACCCCGAGCAGAGCCTGTTCTGGGTCGCGAGCTATGGCCTCTCCTTGCTGCTGCTCTGGTGGGCCGGTCGCCGTCACGGTGACATCGTCGCCCGCAAGGTGGTGACATTATGATCCTGCGCGAGCTGGGGGATTACCTCGCCGCGCAGCAGAAGGTGAGCCGGCGCGAGCTGGCTCGCCACTTCCACACCTCGGAAGATGCGGTGGAGGCCATGCTCGGCGTCTGGATGCGCAAGGGGCGGGTCATCAAGCGCGAGAGCCGGGTCTGTGGTGGCAGCTGCTGTGGCAAGAGCGAGGAGGTGATGTTCGAGTGGTGTGCCCCGGGCCAGATTGGCATCAAGGTAAGTTAAACAGCAATCGAATATCATCTGGAAAAACTGAACAATAAAAAACGGCAGACCTTGCTTCCAAGCAGGGTCTGCCGTTTTTTTGGGGCACAAACAGGCGGGATCAGGCGCTCTGGCGAGCTTCGCTCAGCAGCGCCAGGGCTGGCTGTTCGTTGCCCGGCATCAGCCGGTAGGCCTTGTGGTGTTTGACCAGGGTGGTCTTCTTGTTGCCCTGGCTCAGCAGCAGCCCCTGTTTGCAGGCCGCACTGGCCAGCAGCTGCTCATCGCCACGCACATAGAGGGTGAGGGGCTCGATAAGCTCGCCGCCCTCGATATGCCCTGCATATTCGCCGTGGCTTACCACCAGACTGGCCTGACCGCCCGATTGCAGGCGCAGCCTGGCGTTCACTTCGCTCTCGGTCAGTACCAGCCAGCCCGCCTGTTCCAGCTCAGCCAGCATGTTGGCCAGCTTGCTCCCCAGTTGCAGCGGATTTGCCATGGCGCTCTGGTACTGGCTGACGATGCGCTCCAGCAGCCCCTTGAGATCGGCGCCGGCCCCCAGGGTGCGGCCAAGCTGCACCCAAGCTTTCAAATCTTCCATCACCAGACGGGAGAAGCGCTTCTCCTTGAGGGAGTCCGCCATCCAGGTGCAGAGGAAGTGGCTCTCCTGCGCCGGCGTGCGCTTGCCGGCTTTCTGTTCGCCGGTGCGGGCCAGCTCGGCCAGACTCTGGGTGGCCATCTCGAGCAGGGCCTGATTGTAGGTTGATAGGGTCATGGTGCCTCCTCCGGTGGGGCGAGTCGTCATCACAGGGCAAGAGAAAGGCGCCGGTGGCGCCTTCATCATATCGGTACAGCGAGTGGCTGCTTACTTGGGCTGGCGCGGCTTCTTGGCGGCGGCCAGACGCTTGAGGCGTTGCCCCTGCAGCTTGGCTTCGGCCATCGACTGGGCGGCGGCGTTGTCGTCGCGACGGGCACGACCGCCAAAGCGGCGACGCTCTTCGAGCTGCTTGATCAGCATCTCGCGGCTGCTCACCTCATAGCCCGGCACCATGATGCGACGCAGTTTCTGGCCGATCAGCTTCTCGATCTCGAGCAGGGTGCGCTCCTCCTCGCGGCTGACGAAGGAGATGGCCTGACCGCGCTTGCCGGCACGACCGGTACGGCCGATACGGTGGACATAATCCTCGGCGAGGAAGGGGAGGTCATAGTTGACCACGTACTCCAGATCCGGGATATCCAGACCGCGGGCGGCCACTTCGGTGGCGACCAGCACCCGCACCTTGCCCTCCATAAAGTCGCGCAGGGCGCGGCGGCGGCTGCCCTGAGCCTTGTCACCATGGACCACGGCTGACTTGATGCCGTCGAGGTTGAGCTCCTCGACCAGCTCGTCGCAGCTCTCGCGGGTACTGGCAAAGACCAGCACCTGTTGCCAGTTCTGCTTGCCGATGAGCTCGGAGAGCAGCTCGCGCTTGCGCTTCTGCTCGACCGGATAGACCACCTGGCTCACGGTGTCAGCGGTGGTGTTCTGTTTGTTGACGCTAACCACTTGCGGCTTGTCGAGCATCACATTGGCGAGCTTCTTCACCCCTTCGGAGAAGGTGGCGGAGAAGAGCAGGTTCTGGCGGCCCTTGTTGGCTGCTTGCAGGATCTGCTGCACATCGGCGCTAAAGCCCATGTCGAGCATGCGATCCGCTTCATCCAGCACCAGACACTCCACGGTGGAGAGGCTGAGGTTGCATGCGGTGAGGTGTTCGACCAGACGGCCCGGAGTGGCCACGATGATGTGAGCGCCCGCTTTGAGCTTCTTGGCCTGCACATCCTGCTTGCCGCCACCCACCAGAGTGATGACGCCAAGATCCAGATAGCGGGCAAACGCCTTGATGTTGTCGGCGATCTGGGCCGCCAGCTCGCGGGTCGGGGTGAGGATCAGCACCCGGGTGCTGGATGGCGCGGCTGCGGCAGGGGTATCGACCAGACGCTGCAGGATGGGCAGGGCGAATGCGGCGGTTTTGCCGGTGCCGGTCTGGGCGCTGGCCAGCACGTCGCGGCCACGGCGAATGGCCGGGATCGCCTGCTGCTGCACAGGGGTCATCTCCTGATAACCGCACTCCGAGACGGCGCGCAAAATCTCGGGGGCAAAATCGAATGCTTCAAATCTCATATCGGTTTCCTGTGATCCAGCTGGATTGTGTTCGGCTTGACAAGCCGGCATGGGCGAACGGTCGCGGATTGCCACTGGTGGCCGCCCCTGATACAGCATCAGCGCAGCCTGAAAATGGCGGGCGCGAAGTGTAACAGATAGGCGCAGCAAATTCTGCCTCAATTGGCCAGAGTTTTTTATCGGTTTTTTTAACCGGCGCAAGGTTTTGGTCGCCGCCATTTGACTCCAAAAATGCCAGCCGTAAGGATAGTGGCTATTGATAGTCATGAAAGGAGAGGGCGATGAGCGGGTGCGAGAGCGGTTTGCCACAGCAGGCGGCGAGGGCCAATACCCCCCTTGAGCGTCTGAAGCAGGCGCTGGAGCAGTTTGGCGAGCAGCACGACCTGGCGCAGACGGATCGCGCCGACAAGATGCTCAACATTACCCGCGATACCGGCGAGCTGCTGGCGGTACTGGTGCAGACGCGCGGGGCGCAGGCGGTGCTGGAGATCGGCACCTCCAACGGCTACTCCACCCTCTGGCTGGCCGAGGCGGTGGCCCGGCTCGATGGTCATGTCACGACCATCGAACGGGATGAAGCCAAGCGGGCGCTGGCGCAGGCCAATTTCGAGCAAGCCGGTCTTGCCGGGCGGATCACCCAGCTGGCCGGGGAGGCGGGAGCGCTGTTGCCCACCCTGCCATCGGCGGGCTTCCCGCTCATCTTTCTTGATTCCGATCGCCGGCAATACCGGGCGTGGTGGCCGCAGTTGCAGCGTCTCTTGCCCCCGCGCGGCTTGCTGGTGGTCGATAATGCCATCTCTCATCGGGAGGAGCTGGCGGAATGGATGGCTGAAGTGGCGCAGGATCCCCGTTTTGTCACCTCGCTGGTGCCGGTGGGCAAGGGGGAGTGGCTGGTGGTGAGAGTGTGAGCAACCTGAACATGAAGAGGGAGGTGGCAGTGATGAAACCGGTGGCAGTGGTGGAAGCCTACTGGCAGGCGATGCAGAGCAATGATTTTGCCAGGGCGGCGCGATGGCTGGGGGATGAGTTTGTCTGTGACTGGCCGCAATCGGGGGAGCGGATCCTCGGGCGCTGCAACTTTGTCGAGATCAATCGCCGTTATCCGGCCGCCGGGCCGTGGAGTTTCACCATAGTCCGCCTGCTGGCACAAGGAGACGAGGTGGTGAGCGAAGTGCAGATCACCGATGGGGTCGTGCATGCCCGGGCCATCACCTTTCATCGGGTCGAGGGCGATCGCATTGTGCAGCAGACCGAATATTGGCCGGAACAGTATGAGGCCCCCGCCTGGCGCCGTCCCTGGGTGAGCAAGCTAACCCGCACGCCAGAACTCATCTAAAAAGAGCGCCGCCGGTCACTCTGATGGCTGGCGGTGTTTGCCATGTTCAAGCCATCCCACCCTCGTTATCCATTATTTCGCTAAATATCACCATATTTCATGGTTTGGCCATGGGATATGGCGCGATATGTTTTGCCCAAGCCAGCTCGATATTTGCAAGGCATACATCTGAGTTTTTAGATATTTGCATCATCCATGCAAGAGACGGTTTCATTAATACGGTTGTCGTTGGCGACTCATGGGAAATAAAAATATAACGAGGTAAATAATATGAACAAGTGGCACACTCTCTTTTTACTGGCATCCCTTCCGTTGACCCTGGTGACTTCTGCCGAGGCACAATCCTCCCTTGCGGCGATTCAGCATAGTGGCGTGATAAAGATTGGCACCGAAGGGGCCTATCCTCCGTTCACCTATCACGACAAGAGCGGCAAGCTGGTCGGCTTTGATGTGGAGATTGGCGAGCTTATTGCAAGCGGCCTCGGTGTGAAACCGGAGTTTGTCGAGGGCAAGTGGGATGGCCTTATCGCCGGGGTGGATGCCAAGCGCTACGATCTGGTGCTCAACGAGGTGGCCATCACCCCGGAGCGGCAGAAAAAGTATGATTTCTCAGATCCCTATATCACCTCCAAGGCCGTGGTAGTGGTGCACAGCGACAACCACAGCATCAACAGCTTTGCCGATCTGAAGGGCAAGAAATCCTCCCAGTCTCTGACCAGCAACTTTGCCCAGCTGGCCAAAAAGTCGGGGGCCGAGGTGGTCGCCACCGAGGGCTTCAACCAGTCGCTGGCGCTGGTACTGACCGGGCGAGTGGATGCCACCATCAACGACAGTCTCTCGTTCCTCGACTTCAAGAAACAGAAACCGGATGCCAAATTGAGGGTGGCGGCGACCGAGGCGAAGGGGGATCAATCGGCGGTACTGCTTGCCAAGGGGCAGCCGGAATTGCTGGCCGCCATCAATCAGGCGCTGCGTACTGCCAAACAGGATGGCAACTATCAGAAAATATCTCATAAATATTTTGGTACTGATGTCTCGCAATAATATTGCCGGAAAATAATAACTAGCGAGGAAATTAACGTGCCAGCCTGGTTGCAGTTAATGATCGACTCTTTTTGGCCCCTGCTTAGCGCGGGGCTTATTTTTACCGTGCCACTGACCCTGATCACTTTCGTTTTGGGAATATTGCTCGGCTTGCTGGTGGCGCTGGCCAGACTATATGGCCCGACACCATTGGTGGCACTGGTCCGTTTTTATGTCTGGCTTATTCGTGGTACGCCGCTGCTGGTACAGCTCTTTCTGATTTTCTATGGCTTGCCGAGTGCCGGCATTGTGCTGGATGCCTTTACCGCCGCGGTGATCGGGTTCACCCTCAACATCGGCGCCTACAGCTCGGAGATCATCCGCGCCACTCTGGCGGCGATCCCGAAAGGGCAGTGGGAAGCGGCCTATTCGATTGGCATGAACTGGCCCCAGGTGATGTGGCGGGTGATCCTGCCGCAGGCGGCGCGTATCGCGGTGCCACCGCTCTCCAACACCTTTATTTCACTGGTCAAGGACACCTCGCTGGCGGCGGCAGTGACCGTGCCCGAGCTGTTTCAGGCTGCCCAGCGGCTTGCCTCTGTCACCTATGAGCCGCTCATTCTCTACAGCGAGACAGCCCTCATCTATTTGATGTTCAGCTCGGTGCTCTCCACCTTGCAAGACCGGCTGGAGCGCAAGTTGACCCACAAAGAGACCCGGGAGGTCGCCCTATGATCCGGTTGCGTGGTATCGAGAAGCTGTTTGGCGGGCAGCAGGTGCTCAAGGGAATTGATCTTGCCATGGTGGCGGGCAGTGTGACCGCCCTGATTGGCCCCTCCGGCAGTGGCAAGAGCACCCTGTTGCGCTGTGTCAATGTGCTGGAGCGGCCGGATGCGGGGCATCTGGTGCTGGGGGGGAGCGAACTCGATTTTTCTCACCATCTGCCTCGCCAGAGCGTGCAGGCATTGCGTCAGCAGACCGGCATGGTGTTCCAGAATTTCCAGCTGTTCCCGCACATGACGGTGCTGGAAAACGTGATTGAGGGGCTGGTGACCGTGTTGAAGTGGCCAAGAGCGAAAGCGGAGGCGCGCGGCTTGCAACTGCTCGACAAGGTGGGGCTCAGGCACAAGGCCGAGGCGGTGCCTGCCACCCTCTCCGGTGGCCAGCAGCAGCGGGTTGCCATTGCGAGGGCACTGGCGCCATCGCCCAAGGTACTGCTCTGTGATGAACCCACCTCGGCGCTGGATCCCGAGCTTGCTCAGGAGGTGGTGACCGTGCTGCGCCAGCTGGCCCGGGAGGGAACCACCATGCTGATTGCCACCCACGATCTGCGGCTGGCCGCCCAGATAGCGCAGCAGGTGATCTTTCTGGAGGCGGGTGAGGTGGTGGAAGCAGGCAGCGCACGCCAGATGTTCACCACCCCCAAGCGGGCGCGGACTTTCGAGTACATCTCTACCCTCACCGAACGGTTGCCGGAGAGCTGGAGCATCTAGCCGCTCCCCGGACGAGGTTGAGGGAGTGATAGGTGACAAGCTGCCAGCGAGAACTCCTAGCCTTAAATTCCGAGCCTTAAATTCCTAGCCTCAAAAGAAGAGCCCCGCACTGGCAGGGCTCTGTTTTGGGTTGACTGAGGAAGTGCAGGTTAGACCGCCAGATAGTCCATGATCCCTTCGGCGGCTTTGCGCCCTTCGTAGATGGCGGTGACCACCAGATCGGATCCGCGTACCGCATCGCCACCGGCGAACACCTTGGGGTTGCTGGTCTGGAAGGCATACTCCGCCTGTTCGCGGGCCTTGATGCGATCCCGGTTATCGAGCTCAATGCCGAACTCCGCCATCCAGGGCTGGGGGTTGGGCTGGAAGCCAAACGCCATCACCACCGCATCGGCGGCAAGCACCTGCTCTGAGCCCTCGATGACCACCGGATTGCGGCGGCCATTGGCATCGGGTTCACCCAGCTCGGTGCTCACCACCTTGATGCCGACGGTGCGACCGCTGGCATCCAGCTCGACCGCTACCGGTTGCAGGTTGAACATGAACTCGACCCCCTCCTCGCGGGCGTTTTTCACCTCCCGCTTGGAGCCCGGCATGTTCTCCTCGTCGCGGCGATAGGCGCAGATCACCTTGTCAGCCCCCTGACGGATGGCGGTACGCACGCAGTCCATGGCGGTATCGCCACCGCCCAGCACTACCACCTGCTTGCCGGCGAAGTCGATGTAGTCGGCTTGTGCCTTCTCGAACCCCAGCAAGCGGTTGGCGTTGGCGATGAGGTAGGGCAGGGCGTCATAGACCCCCGGCGCCTCTTCGTTGGCAAAGCCGCCCTTCATGTACTTGTAGGTGCCGACCCCGAGGAAGACCGCATCGAACTCGCCGAGCAGGTCGGCGAAGGTGATGTCCTTGCCCACTTCGGTCTCGAGACGAAACTCCACGCCCATCCCCTGGAAGATCTCGCGGCGACGCTGCATCACCTCTTTTTCCAGCTTGAAGGAGGGGATACCGAAGGTGAGCAGGCCACCGATCTCCGGATACTTGTCAAACACCACCGGGGTGACACCGTTGCGCGCCAGCACGTCGGCACAGGCGAGACCAGCAGGGCCGGCACCGATGACGGCGACCCGCTTGCCGGTCTTGACCACGTTCGAGAGGTCGGGCTTCCAGCCCATCTCGAACGCCTTGTCGGTGATGTACTTTTCGATGTTGCCGATGGTCACCGCACCGAAGCGATCGTTGAGGGTACAGGAGCCCTCGCAGAGGCGATCCTGCGGGCAGACCCGACCGCACACTTCCGGCAGGCTGTTGGTCTGGTGGGATAGCTCCACCGCCTCAAGAATGCGCCCCTCTTTGGCCAGTTTCAGCCAGTTGGGGATGTAGTTGTGGACCGGACACTTCCACTCGCAATAGGGGTTGCCGCACTCGAGGCAGCGATCCGCCTGCATCTGTACCTGCGGCTGATTGAAGGACTCGTAGATCTCCACAAACTGGATTTTGCGGATCTTGAGCGGCTTCTTGGGCGGGTCGACCCGCTGGACATCGATAAACTGAAATACGTTCTGGCTCATAGGGTTCCCTCCTTATTGCGCCTGGATTCTGAGTTCTGCACTGGAACGGCTGGTGTGACCCAGCAGCGATTTCACGTCGCTGGACTTGGGTTTGATCAGCCTGAACTTGGGCACATAGGAGTCGAAGTTGGCCAGGATCTCCTCGGCGCGCGAGCTGCCGGTCTCATTGAGGTGCGCCGTGATGATGCCGCGCAGGTGCTCCTGATGGATGGCGAGATCCGCCACGTCCAGCAGTTCCACCAGCTCGGGGTTGGTGCGCTTGGCGAAGTTGCCGCACTCGTCGAGCACGTAGGCAAAGCCGCCGGTCATGCCCGCCGCGAAGTTGACGCCGGTCTGACCGAGCACGGTGACGATGCCGCCGGTCATATATTCACAACCGTTGTCGCCAATCCCCTCGACCACCGCCAGGGCACCGGAGTTGCGCACTGCGAAACGCTCGCCGGCAGTGCCTGCGGCGTAGAGTTTGCCGCCGGTGGCGCCGTAGAGGCAGGTGTTGCCGATGATGGCCGCTTCATGGGATTTGAACGCCACGCCGACATGAGGCTTGATCACCAGCTTGCCGCCGGTCATCCCCTTGCCCACGTAGTCGTTGGCGTCACCGGTGAGGATCATCTCGAGGCCACCTGCGTTCCAGACGCCGAAGCTCTGGCCTGCGGTGCCGTTGAAGTGCACCTTGACCGGATCCGCCGCCATCCCCTGATTGCCGTGACGTTTGACGATCTCGCCGGAGAGGCGCGCACCCACCGAGCGGTCGGTGTTGCGGATGTCATAGCGGAACTCGCCGCCGCTTGAGGTTTCCACCGCTTCCAGCAGATCTTCCACCATTTTCAGGTTGAGCGGCCCCTTGTCGAAGGTGGGGTTGTGCTGCTGGCTAAACAGGCTGGAACCTGCCGGTGCCACCGGACGAGCCAGAATGCCGGAGAGATCCAGCTTGGCCTGACGGGCGGTGAGGCCGGGCAGGGCCTCCAGCAGATCGGTGCGGCCAATCAGGTCGGTCAGCTGGGTGACACCGAGCTGGGCCATCAGCTCGCGGGTCTCCTCGGCGATGAACTTGAAGTAGTTCATCACCATCTCCGGCAGGCCGGTGAAGTGCTCGCGACGCAGCTTCTCATCCTGAGTGGCAACGCCGGTGGCGCAGTTGTTCAGGTGGCAGATCCGCAGGTATTTGCAACCGAGCGCCACCATGGGACCGGTGCCAAAACCGAAGCTCTCGGCGCCGAGGATGGCCGCCTTGATGATGTCCAGACCAGTTTTGAGGCCGCCATCCACCTGCAGCCGCACCTTGTGGCGCAGACCGTTGGCGACCAGCGCCTGTTGGGTTTCAGCCAGGCCCAACTCCCACGGGGAGCCGGCATATTTGACCGAGGTGAGGGGGCTCGCGCCAGTGCCACCGTCATAACCGGAGATGGTGATGAAGTCGGCATAGGCCTTGGCCACGCCGCAGGCGATGGTGCCCACGCCGGGCTCGGAGACCAGTTTCACCGACACCAGACAGCTTGGGTTGATCTGCTTGATGTCGAAGATGAGCTGGGCCAGATCCTCGATTGAGTAAATGTCGTGGTGCGGCGGCGGCGAGATCAGGGTCACGCCGGGCACGGAATAACGCAGCTGGGCGATCTGGGCGGTGACCTTGTCGCCGGGCAGCTGGCCACCTTCGCCGGGCTTGGCACCCTGCGCCACCTTGATCTGCACCACATCGGCGTTCATCAGGTAGTGGGGGGTGACGCCAAAGCGGCCGGAAGCCACCTGCTTGATGCGGGAGTTTTTCTCGGTACCGAAACGCTTGGGATCTTCGCCGCCTTCGCCGGAGTTGCTCTGACCGCCGAGGCGGTTCATGGCAACAGCCAGTGCCTCGTGGGCCTCAGGGCCGAGGGCACCGATGGACATGGCGGCGGAGTCAAAGCGGGGGAACAGCTTGTCGGCCGGCTCAACCTGATCCAGTGCGACCGGATTGTCGACCTTCTTCAGGGCCAACAGGTCACGCAAGGTAGAGACCGGGCGTTCGTTGACCAGACGGGCGTACTCCTTGTAATCGGCATAGTTGCCGGAGCGCACCGCGGTTTGCAGGGTTTGCACCACATCCGGGTTGTAGGTGTGGTACTCGCCGCCGTGAACGAACTTGAGCAGACCGCCGTGGGCGAGGGGCTTGCGGGCCAGCCAGGCCTGACGGGCCAGCTTGAGCTGATCCTGCTGGATGTCGGCAAAGTCGGCGCCCTGAATACGGCTCGATACGCCGCGGAAACAGGTCTCGACCACGGCTTTGGCCAGACCCACCGCTTCAAACAGCTGGGAGCAGCGGTAGCTGGCGACCGTGCTGATGCCCATCTTGGACATCACCTTGTAGAGCCCCTTGTTGATGCCGTTGCGGTAGTTGACCATCGCCTGGCGCAGGGGCATGGCGAGCACACCCTCTTCAACCTGTTTGGCCAGGGTTTCGTAGGCCAGATAGGGGTAGATGGCGGTCGCGCCAAAGCCCAGCAGCACCGAGAAGTGGTGCGGGTCGCGCACGCTCGCGGTCTCCACCAGAATGTTGGCGTCACAGCGCAGGTTGTTGTCCACCAGAGTGCGCTGCACCGCACCCACCGCCATGGCGGCCGGGATCGGCAGGGTATCGATGCTGATGTCGCGGTCCGACAGCACCAGCAGCACGGTACCGCTCCTGGCGGCAGCCTTGGCCTCCTCGCAGATGCGCAGGATGGCGGCCTCCAGCCCCTCTTCGGGCTTGAAGTTGAGGCTGATCACCTTGTGGCGGTAGTACTCTCCCTCCAGTGCCAGCAGCTGGTGGAAGTCGGAGTAGAGCAGGATCGGTGACTGGAACAGCACCCGGTGGGCGTGGCCGAAGGTCTCGTTGAAGACGTTCTGCTCGCGACCGATACAGGTGGCGAGCGACATCACGTGATTCTCCCGCAGCGGATCGATGGGCGGGTTGGTCACCTGCGCAAACATCTGGCGGAAGTAGTCATAAAGGGTGCGAGCGCTGGAAGAGAGCACTGCCATCGGGGTGTCATCCCCCATGGAGCCCACCGCTTCCTGACCATTTTCACCGAGAACCCGGATGATCTGGTCCAGCTCCTCGAAGGAGTAGCCAAACAGCTTCTGATAGGTTTTCAGCTGCTCATCGGAGAACTCGCGGCTACCGGTCTGGCTGTCGTCCATCTGCTCGAAGGGGACCAGCCGGCGGCAATGTTTGTCCATCCACTGTTTGTAGGTGTGGCGGCTCTTGAGATCGTCATCGATCTCGAAGCTGGTCCACACCTTGCCGTTGCTGGTATCCACCACGAACAGCTCGCCCGGGCCGACCCGGCCCTTCTCCAGCACTTCGTCCGGGGTGTAGTCCCAGGTGCCAACTTCGGAGGCCAGCGTGATGAACTTGTCCTTGGTGATGACGTAGCGGGCCGGACGCAGGCCGTTACGATCAAGGGCGCAAGTGGCGTAGCGGCCATCGGTCATGACGATACCGGCCGGGCCATCCCACGGCTCCATGTGCATGGAGTTGAAGTCGTAGAAGGCGCGCAGGTCGTCATCCATGTTCGGGTGTTTTTGCCATGCAGGCGGGATCAACAGACGCATGGCACGGAACAGGTCCATGCCACCGGCGAGGAAGAGATCCAGCATGTTGTCGAGGCTGGAGGAGTCAGAGCCAGTGGTATTGACGAAGGGGGCCGCTTCCTGCAGATCGGGAATGAGCGGGGTGGCAAACTTGTAGCTGCGTGCCTTGGCCCACTGGCGGTTGCCGGCGATGGTGTTGATCTCGCCGTTGTGGGCCAGATAGCGGAACGGCTGGGCCAGCGGCCAGCGCGGGCTGGTGTTGGTTGAGAAGCGCTGGTGGAAGACGCAGATGGCTGCCTGCATACGGATGTCGGCGAGATCCAGATAGAAGCGCGGCAAGTCCACCGGCATGCACAGCCCTTTATAGACGGTGACCAGATTGGAGAGGCTGACCACATAGAAGTAGTCGTCGTTGACGCGCTTTTCGATGCGGCGACGCACGATATAGAGGCGGCGCTCGAGATCCTTGTCGACCCAGCCGGGCGGGGCGTTGACAAAGACCTGTTCAATGCTGGGCAGGGAGGCTTTGGCGATAGTACCGAGTACGTTGGTATCGACGGGCACTTTGCGCCAGCCGACCAGACTCAGGGTCTCTTTTTCCAGCTCCTCGTCGATGATGTCGCGAGTTGCCTGGGCCAATACGGGGTCAGGGTTGAGGAACAGCATGCCGACCGCATAGTTGCGGCCAAGGTGCCATCCCTTCTCCTCGGCGACAGCTCTGAAGAAGCTGTCCGGTTTTTGCAGCAACAGGCCGCAACCGTCGCCGGTCTTGCCATCGGCGGAGATCCCGCCGCGGTGCTGCATGCGAGCCAATGCTGACATCGCGAGACGGACAAGCTTGTGGCTGGCTTCCCCTTCCATGTGGGCCAACAGGCCGAAGCCACAGTTATCCCTCTCCAGCTTTGGATCATATAGTGACATTGCATATCTCCCTTGCTCGGCCTTGCATCGCACAGTCATCGTCTGACTGCATAAATTGCGACTGGCTCTTGTGGTTCCGTCTGCCTGACGTGGCGAATCTCCAAACTAATGGGATTTTTCAGCAAGGTCAATTGGACTTCCGGGCTCTTTGCAATGTTACATTCACATAACAAAATATGGATTTGCGGCGATGAATTACGCCTTGCGTTGTTTTTATTCTGATTAAAATATATTTTTTGGATTAATAGTCTGTGCATGCTCGATTTGGTGGTTTACTCCATGGGTATCGAGAACTGTAGTAATTTTACCAAATCATGGATGCCAAGGACGAAGGTGATCACATTTCACAATCCTGTCTCTTGCATTTGCCCGCAAGTCGTACTCTTAAATTTTTTCATTGTTCAACAATAGTTTATACCCCATTGCAGATATGGTTGCTGGCGCCGCCCCATGGCAGACAAGGTCTCAAAAGCATCAATAATCGGCCGGTTTCATATATTTATCCGCAAAATGGTGAATATTTATATGAATTCTGACCCTTTCTTCCCTTGATCCAGCTCAGCGCCGTATTTGCGCAAGCTCGTACAATAACGCTCCTTTAGCGGAGGTGTCATGCAGTTACACGAACTCGTCAATACATTCGGTCAGGATCTCAAGCAGCGTCATGGCCAGAAGATCCACAAGCTCTCCATTCACGGCGCCTTCACCTGCCCAAACCGGGACGGTACTCTGGGGCGCGGTGGCTGCACCTTCTGCAATGTCTCTTCCTTCGCCGATGAATCGGCCCAGCAGCTATCTGTGGTGCAGCAACTGCTGGCCCGTCGGGATGAGGTGACCCGTGCCAAGCGTTATCTTGCCTACTTTCAGGCCTATACCAGCACTTATGCCGAGGTCGAGTATCTGCAGCGGATGTATGAAGAGGCGCTGTCGGTGAGCGATATGGTGGGACTTTGTGTCGGCACTCGCCCTGATTGCGTGCCGGATGCCGTATTGGATCTGCTGGCGGGCTATCAGGCCCGGGGTTACGAGGTGTGGCTGGAGCTCGGGCTGCAAAGCGCCAACGACAAGACCCTGCAACGGATCAACCGGGGTCACGGTTATGCAGCCTATGTGGATGCAGTGACGCGGGCCCATCAGCGCGGTATCAAGGTGTGTGCCCATCTGATCGTCGGTCTGCCGGGCGAGGTGCCGATGGATAGCCTCGATACCCTGCATCGCATCGTGGAAACCGGCGTGGAGGGGATCAAGCTCCATCCACTTCATGTGGTGGAGGGCAGTACCCTTGGCAAGGCGTGGCAGGCGGGGCGCCTTGAGGTATTGACGCTGGAGCAGTATGTGGAAGCCGCTGTCGCCATGATCCAGCACACGCCACCCGAGGTGGTATATCACCGCATTTCGGCCTCAGCTCGTCGCCCGACTCTGCTGGCTCCGGTCTGGTGTGAAAATCGCTGGACGGCCATGAGCGAGATCGCCAAGGCCCTCGCAAGCCAGGGGCCACAAGGGTACGCACTTGGAAGACCCTTTATGCTTTCTGAGCTGTAGTTGAGCGGAGAGTTACTATTTTCCCATAAAACATAGGCTTATATAAAAAGCTTAATAGATTTAGCTATAGTCTTGGTGCGTACGGATTGATATAGTGATGCACCATAATAGATATCGCTATCAATTACGTTCAGCCACATTTAATGATGAGCTAAACGTCAGCAGAGTATTTCACTCGCTCTTTTATCGATAATGAGCCATGCCGCTGTTTAGAACGAACCGGGTTAACGACCTCGGATGCGCCGTTCCCCTCCGCGGTATTGCCAGTGGCAGCAGTTGTTCTTGATCTGGATTGGCAAGAACAGGTTCTGGTGGCAGC
The DNA here is from genome assembly GCF_024436135.1 of Aeromonas sp. SG16. Lineage (NCBI taxonomy): Bacteria > Pseudomonadati > Pseudomonadota > Gammaproteobacteria > Aeromonadales > Aeromonadaceae > Aeromonas > Aeromonas sp. SG16. Next base: position 1,287,838 of record NZ_JANFNW010000001.1, on the reverse strand, counting down.
GGGGTTATTTCGACCTCATTCATGCAGTGACAGGATGCTATGCAAGCAGAAACAAGTCGTATTGATGAGTTATTGGAGTGTCTGGTCTTTCTGACCCGCTTTTACGGCGTGCCCAACAGTCAGGATGCCCTGACGACCGGTTTACCCTTGGTATCGGGGCGTCTGACCACGTCGCTTTTTGGTCGTGCTGCCGAGCGGGGAGGACTCTCTGCCCGCGAAGTCATTCAGCCGCTTGATGAGATCTCCCCGCTGCTGCTGCCCTGCGTGCTACAGATGCGCAATGGCGGCGCCTGTATTTTGCTGGAATGGAATGAAGATCGAAGCCAGGGAAAAGTGATTTTTCCGCAGGCCGGGGATGCGACCCAGTGGGTTGCGGTCGCCCAGTTGGGGGACGAATATATCGGGCGCCTCTTCTATGTGAAGAAACAGTTCAAGTTTGATGAACGCTCGCCCAAGGTGCTGGAAACCCGTGACGGTCACTGGTTCTGGAGTACATTGTTTGAATCCCGCGGAATTTATCGTGATGTATTGATCGCGTCCATTCTGATTAACTTGTTCGCAATAGCCAGCCCGCTCTTCACCATGAACGTCTACGACAAGATTGTACCCAATCTGGCGTTTGACTCGCTCTGGGTGCTGGCTGTGGGGGCCATGGTTGTTTTTACCTTCGACTATGTGATGCGGCAACTGCGCAGTTACTTCATCGATATTGCTGGCAAAAAGTCGGATGTACTGCTCTCTGCGAAGATTTTTGCCAAGGTGATGGGCATGCGGATGGAGTCTCGTCCTGCCTCAACCGGTGCTTTTGCCAAACATTTGCAGGAGTTTGAGTCGGTACGGGAATTTTTTACCTCAGCAACTGTTTCAACGCTGATTGATCTCCCCTTCGCCATCTTCTTCCTCTTTATTATCTGGATCTTTGCCGGTGCCATGGTGGTGGTGCCCATTGTTGCCATGCTGATTTTGATCGCTTACAGCTTCTATATTCAGGAGCCGCTCAAGAAGTCGATTGAAGAGGGATCTCGGCTTGCTTCCCAGAAAAACGCCAACCTGATCGAAAGTATTTCGGGCCTTGAGACTGTGAAGATTTTTGGTGCCGAAAGCATGTTCCAGCATCGTTGGGAGCAGGCGGTATCCCATATCTCTACTTGGGGCGTACAGACCCGCCGCATCACCAACTCAATGTCGTCACTGGCGAGCTACATCCAGCAGGTGGTGACGGTCGGATTGGTGATTGTCGGGGTTTACCAGATCTCCGAGGGCAATGTGACCATGGGGGGGATGATCGCGGCCGTGATGCTATCCAGCCGGGCTATCGCGCCAATGGTGCAGCTCTCTGTGCTCTCGACCCGCTATAACCAGGCCAAGTCTGCGCTGGATATTCTGGAAAAGATCATGGTAACGCCGGGTGAGCAGGAGGAGGGGAAACAATATATCCATCATCCGGTTATCTCTGGTCGGATTGAGTTCGAGAATGTCTCCTTCAAATATCCGGGAATGGAGACCAGTACCCTGCACAATATCAATTTGCGCATCCAGCCGGGTGAGAAGGTGGCAATTATCGGCCGGATCGGTGCAGGTAAAACCACCCTCGAGAAGCTCTTGATGGGCCTCTATCGTCCGACTGATGGCTCGGTCAGAATCGATGGTTTTGAACTCGATCAGCTGCCACCCTCGGTGATCCGCCGCAATATTGGCTGTGTGCCGCAGGATGTCGTGCTCTTTTTTGGTTCGGTGCGCGATAACATCATGCTGGGTAATCCGCTGGTGGACGATGTGCGGGTATTGCGCGCCGCCAAACGGGCCGGTGTGACCAACTTTACCAACCGGGATCCCAATGGTCTGGATCGGCAGATAGGTGAAGGTGGGCGCCAGCTTTCGGGCGGCCAGCGTCAGGCCATCCTGTTGGCTCGAGCGCTCCTTAATGACCCGCCCATTCTGGTAATGGATGAACCGACCTCCAATATGGACAACCAGTCTGAAATGCTGGTGAAACAGGAGTTGGCCAGACTGGGCCCGGAAACGACCTTGATTCTCATCACCCACAAAACCTCCATGCTTGATGTGGCCTCCCGAGTGATAGTGATTGAGCAGGGACAGATTGTGGCTGATGGCCCGAAAGAGGCGGTGTTGCAACAGCTCAAAGAGGGCAAGGTTCGGCTGCAGGAGGTATCCCATGGCTAAGCGGTTGTTAGGCTGGTTTAAGGGATTAAAAAAGCGCCCTTCCGATGAGGTGTTGCCAGCCCCCGAGCATCTTGCCTTTGTCGATGATGGTGCCGCAGCCGTTTTGCTGACGACGCCGACCAGGGCGCGCATTCTGCTTTGGTGCTGCTTCTTCTTTTTTATGAGCGCGATTGTGTGGGCCGCTTGGGCACAGCTGGATGAAGTGACTGTTGGGCAGGGCAAAGTCATCCCTTCTCGCCAGTTGCAGGTGATCCAGAACCTGGAAGGGGGGATCGTCAAAGAGATCTTCGTCAAAGAAGGCGACATCGTCGAAAAAGGCCAACCACTGCTACGTATTGATGACACCCGTTTTCGTTCCGATTTTCGCGAGCGTGAGCAGGAGCTGGTGACTCTTAAAGGGGACATTGCTCGGTTACATGCAGAAATGGCTAGCGTCGAGGTGAAAAACGAGCCGAATCTGGGATGGCGTGAACAGGTTGTGGTGGGCGAAGCACCCATTGAGTTTCCGGATGGTTATGAAACTGTCTTTGCCGAATATGCCAACCGTGAACGGTCGGTCCAGAAGGATCGTCTCAATAACCTGAAGAACCAGCTCTATATCCTAGGCCAGCAGATTGAGCAGAATGAGCAGGAGCTGATTGAGCTCAACGCCAAGATCCGCACCGTCAACCGGAGTGTGGAGCTGGCCAAGCAAGAGCTCAACATCAGTCGTCCGTTAGCAAAAGAGGGGATTGTGCCGCAAGTGGAGCTGATCAAGCTGGAGCGGCAGGTCAACGAAATGCAGGGGGAGCTTGAGAGCAACCATCTGCTTATTCCCAAGCTCAATGCGGTGCTGCGTGAGACCATCTCCAAGCGCAACGACATTGCACTTAAGTTCAGGGCTGATTCGCAGACCGAGTTGAATGAAAAACAAGGCAGACTGGGACAGTTGTCGGAAGGGCAGGTCGGATTGCGAGATCGGGTTGATCGCACCAGCGTGATTGCCCCGCTTAAGGGGACGATCAAAAAACTCAAGGTCAATACTCTGGGTGGGGTTGTCCAGCCCGGTATGGATTTGATGGAGATCGTTCCGCTGGAAGATACCCTGCTGGTGGAAGCCAAAGTATCTCCGAAAGATATAGCGTTCTTGCGGCCAGGGCTTGATGCTGTAGTCAAGATCACCGCCTACGACTTCACCATCTATGGAGGCTTGCATGGTAAGGTTGAACAGATAAGTGCGGACTCGATCCAGGATGAAGAGGGTAACTCCTTCTATCTGGTTCGGGTGCGTACCGAGAAAAGTTACTTGGGCGATGAGCTTAACGCACTTCCCATCATCCCCGGTATGTTAGCCAGTGCAGATATAATTACTGGTAAAAAAAGTGTCCTAGACTATTTGCTTAAGCCGATATTACGGGCAAAACAGTCGGCACTGAGAGAACGATAAGCCAACAATCTAAAAACAAGACATGACTGGAGATAACATGAAAAAAACGATTGTTGCCATGCTGGTCAGTGGCGTAACTATGTTGCCAGCATTGGTGCAGGCCCAGACTCTGGAAGAGTCGGTGGGGCAGGCACTTGCGACTCATCCCAAGATCAAAGAGGCATTTGATCTTTATCAGGCTCGTCTTTATCAGCATGATGGCGCCAAAGGGGGTTATTATCCCACCATCGATTTGCGCGGTGGTATTGGTTACGAGAAGGTGGATAGTCCAACAACTCGTACTGCGCCTTCAAATTCGACCACCATTGATGACTCCATGACTCGTAAAGAGGCGGGGATCAGTCTGCGCCAGATGCTGTTTGACGGTTTCAATGTCAGTAGCAATGTATCGAGAACCGAGGCGGAGGCCAATGCCCAGCGTCTGGCGATGATCTCCGAAGCCGAAAATACCGCTCTGCGGGTGGCTGAGGTTTATCTCAATATGCTGCGTCAGCAGGAGATCCTGGAGCTATCCAAGCAAAACCTCGAGACCCACGAGCAGATCCGCAGCGATATCCGCAAGCGTACTGACTCCGGCCTTGGTTCTACTGCTGACCAGACCCAGATCGATGGACGTGTGGCTCGGGCCTATTCCAACCAGGCTGCGGCAGAAAACAACTACCGTGATGCGGAAAGTGAATTTATCCGTGTCGTCAATGAGGTGCCAAAAGATCTGGTTCAACCGACACCGAATACAGAGTTGCTTCCGCCGTCACTCGAGAGTGCTTTGAAGACAGCTACCGAAGTTCATCCTACTCTGCTTTCCTCTTTGCAGGATATTGAAGCCGCCAAGTACCAGCATGAAGGTGCCAAGTCCGGTTTCTATCCTGATGTGACTTTTGAGGTCGATCAGAACTGGAACGAGGATATCAATGCTGTTAAAGGCCGTAACGACGATCTGACCGCGATGGTGCGGATGCGTTACAACCTGTTCCGTGGTGGCTCCGATGTGGCACAAAGCAATGCGACATCAGCGCTGTACTCTCAGGCAAAAGACATTCATATGAATGCTTTCCGTCAAGTTGAAGAGGGTACTCGTCTTGCGTGGAACGCCAAAGAGTCACTGGCCAAACAGAAAACCTTCTTGAAAGAGCACGTGGATGCCAGCTATGACACCGTTCAGGCATACAAGAAGCAATTTGGTTTGGGACAGCGAACCTTGCTGGACGTATTGAACACCGAGAACGAACTGTTTGAAGCGCGTCGCAGCTATATCACAGCAGAGTACGACTCATTGCTGGCCGACTATCGCATTTTGAATGCGACGGGTAGCCTGCTTAATGCGTTCAACTTCAAACAGCCTACCGAGTGGCAGGCCAAGCAGTAAATCGGCGTTCAGTTGTCCTTTTGGTCAGGGCAATTGCAGACAGGATGGCGGTGCCAATAATGCCATCCTGTCTGGCTCAAACCGGGTGATTTGTGCAGGAGTGTTTCACCAACGATGCGGCAGGAAAATGATGTGACTTTCTGGTTGTCATCTATTGGTATTTCTCATGCCCGGTTTGGCGCTAGTCGTAACTTGATGCGAATGGTGCGTGCTTCTCTGTGGCTATTCCTACTCCCTCTCTCTTTATTGCTCTCCGCCAGCCAACCGTTGACTCAGGAAGATATGCAATTGATCAAACGCGCTGAGCAGACCTACGGTATTCGGGCCGGGAAGAGAGTCTCCACTTGGCGCACACTGGTGCAGCAAAACAAGGATGCTGGATTAACTGAACGCCAGAAGCTGGAAAAGGTGAATCAGTTCTTTAATCAGATGCGTTTTATTGACGATATAAAGTTGTGGCGTAAAAAAGATTATTGGGCGACCCCATTGGAGTTTTTGGGAGCTTCCGGTGGCGATTGCGAAGATTTCAGTATTGCCAAGTATTCCACTTTGCTTGAACTCGGTATTCCTGATGAGAAAATGCGCATGGTGTACGTCAAGGCACTCGACTATAACCAGTTTCATATGGTCGTAGCCTATTATGAAACACCATCGTCAGTTCCGGTTATATTGGACAATTTGATAGGCTCAATTCGTCCCGCTACCCAGCGGCATGACCTTGTGCCTGTTTTCAGTTTTAACGGTAGTCACTTGTGGTTGATGAAAGCGCGAGGCCAAGGGGAACTGGCTGGTGATTCATCCCGCTTGGGGTTATGGAATGATTTACGCAATCGCATGACATCAGGGCGATTGGCTCGGCCTGTGGTGAATTTGGATGATTAACCTATGACGCTCTACAGACAGTTATTGGCCACCATGTTGCTGTTGTTTGGACTGTTGTTTGCAGCCACCTATTGGGTGCAATTCAATTCGACACGCACCTATCTTGCACAGCAGCAGGAAACTACGGTGATAAACACCGCGACGTCACTGGGGCTGGCACTGACTCCCTATCTGGAAAACGGAGACAAAGTCGGTGCCGAGTCGGTGATCAAGGCGATATTTGACGGTGGTTATTATCGTATTGTGCGGCTTGATCTGCTTGCCTCGAAAGATGTGATTGAAGAGGAGAACAGTAGCCGTATTCAGGGTGTACCTGACTGGTTTATTAAATTGGGATTGTTTCCTGAAGTCTCCAACGAGTCGATTCTGACATCTGGTTGGCTACAGCTCGGCAAATTGAAGGTAGTCGGTCATCCGGGCCAAGCTTATCACGAGCTGTGGGTGGGCATGAGCGAATTGGCAACCTGGTTTGTGATTGGCTTTCTGATTACCACTATTTTGTTGATGCGAGCGCTGAACTTCCTGTTAAAGCCGCTCAAACAGATTTGTGACCAGGCCGTCGAGATTGAGTTGCACCATTTTGGTCATACCATCCCCGAACCTCGGACTCATGAGCTGAAGCAAGTTGTTCAGGCCATCAATATTCTCTCCGGCAAGTTGGCTGTGCAGTTCAAAGAACAGGCTGAAGAGGCAGAAAAACTGCGCGAGCGCGTCTATGTCGATGCGGTGTCCGGTTTGGGTAATCGAGCCTATTTTGTTGGCCAAGTAAATGCCTGGATTGCTGAAGCTGGTCAAGGCGGGGTTATGCTGGTTGCGGTGGATATGCTGGAAGATATCTACCGTGATGAAGGTTTTGCTGCTCGTGACAATATGGTCAAGTCCATCGCCCAGGTGTTGCGCGAGCAGCTTAAGGGATGGGATGGCGCCGCTGTTGCACGAATTTCGGCAACTGAGTATGCACTGTTATGTCCGACTGATGATTTTGAGCAGCTCAAAGAGCTGGCAGAGATTATTAACTCCCGTATTGCTGACCTGGTAGTTAATCCGATGGAGGAGGGCAACCCGCTCTCTGTTATCGGTATTGCGGGCCGTGATGGTAACGATGATCTCTCAGGTCTGTTGACCAAGGCAGATAATGCACTTGGTAAAGCCCGTAATGAGCGTCGTGGGGCTGTTGTTATTGAAGGTGGAGATAGCCAGGGCATGATGGGGCGTCTGGCATGGCGCGATCTGGTGCAAGATGCGATTAACCGTCATCTTTGGCGCTTCAAGGCACAACCCGCCTGCCGCTTTGATAATGGTTCGCGCATGCATGCCGAGTTGTTTGCCTCTATTTCGCGCGATGGAACGGATTACTTTGCAGGACAATTCTTGCCTGCTATTGAACAGTTCAAACTGGGGAGTGAATTTGACCAGGCTATCTTGGAGTCGAGTACCGGCTTGTTGCAACAAGATGCCGAGTTGACGCTGGCTATCAATATTACCGCTGGTTCACTTTGCTCTGATGATTTCCTGGCGTGGTTGCCAGAATTTCTCTCGGAGCATATAAATCTGCAGGGGCGTCTGCTGTTTGAAATTCCGGAGGCGGCGATTGTGAAACATCGGGAGCAAGTGACGGCATTGGTTCAGGTATTGCGTCAGCTTGGTTTCGAATGGGGTGTTGATCACTATGGTCGCCACTTCCAGTCTCTCGGTTATCTGGAAGCGTTGGCCCCTGCTTATGTGAAGGTGGATCATGGCTATACCAGCCAGGTGATGGAGCCGGGGGCCGATACCTCCTTCCTTGCTGCTGTTTGTCGTGCAGCCCACAATGCCGGTGTTCTGACCATTGCCACGCGGGTGGAAGACCAGCAGCAAGTGGAGCTACTCTCCAAATTGCATATCGATGGATACCAAGGATTTGTGCACCCGGCATTCCCCTTATCCTGAAACGATGTTTTCTGAATCAAAGCGGCCTTCAGGGCCGCTTTTTATATTGTTCATAAAATAAATTTGTCATTAGTGAATGAAAAAGTGAATAAGGCCTCAATAAGGTCTTTTTTAAATGTCTTGATATTAAAGGAAAAAACAGCTTCGTTCGATTTGGTTCATTCTTGAACATCCCTGTCCCGCCAATATATATATTTTTTGCAACGGTTAGAGTTGGCAAGTGCTTCTAAGGTGTATCCAGCGAGATCCGCCACCTTGGAGCAATGGATATGCGTACTCAAGTCATCGATAAAACCGTCGTTGTATCGGGTGTTGAAGGCAAAGTAGAGATAGTGCTGGCTGATGGAACTCAGCGTCCTTTGCAAAAAGGCGAGATTTTGCAACCCGGTGCCAAATTGGTCATCGCCGATGATGCCAAGTTGGCCCTTTCGCCCTACGATGATTCCCCCGCAAAGAACCAGCCAACCGGTGCCGATGAGGCTCAACCCGATCAGCCGCAGGGTGGTACAAATGCCAATGGTGATGGAGCGCCTTCCGATATAGCGGCTTTGCAAAAATCAATCTTGCAAGGTGTTGACCCGACTCAAAACTTTGAAGCGTCAGCCGCAGGTGGTGCGCCTGCAGCCGGTGGTGGCGGTGGTGGGATTGGTGGGGTTGCTGGAACGAGTGGTAATGGTGGCTTTGTCACTATCGACCGTATCGGAGACGCCACAATAGCTGCTGCCGGTTTTGATACAACCTACGATACGACACCTGTGCTCGATCAAGCTCAGGTTGCGGATCCACTGTTGGTAAATGTACTGGCAGATCTGGATGAAACAGTGACTACCCAGGAGGATTCGCCTATCAGCGGCAATCTTCTGGATAACAGTACCAATCCTGACGGACCGGCTACCGCCACGATCGTCTCTTATGACTGGGGGATCAATATCGGAGTTCCAGCTGGTGTTGCTGCAACAATTACCGGTGTTGGAACCCTGATCATCAATGCAGATGGCAGTTACACATTTACACCGGCAACCAACTATGACGGGGCTGTTCCTGCTGTCACTTATCAAGTAACCGATGGGCAGGACACCGTATCGTCAACTCTTGTTATTACTATTACTCCGGTTGATGAAGGGGTAAATCTGCAAGGGTTGGCTGTTGAAGGTGGGGAAGTGCAGGTGAGTGATGCCAATCTGGCAGATGGCTCTGCGCCAGATGCAGCCAAATTGACTCAAAGCGGTACATTTACCTTCAATGCTCCTGATGGGGTTCAGCTACTGAGTGTGGGGGGACTTCAGCTGATCAGTAATGGCGCAGTCGTGACCTTGCCGCAGTCGGTTGACACCCCTTTGGGTAACACATTGCAAATTACGGCCATCACCTACGATCCGGTTACGGGTAATGGCACAGTAACTTACAGCTATACCCTTCTTGATAACGAAGCTCATCAACAACCGGCCAACGACATTCAGTTGGGTGAAAACCTCGTAGTGACTCTGACGGACGATGATGGAGATACGACCAGCGCCACTCTGGATATTACAGTGCTGGATGATGTTCCAAGCCAGAGTGTGGGCGTGGCGGAAGAGGCTGATTTTGGCAGCCTGTCGGTGAACCTGGACGAGACTGTTGGCAAGGGAGACACCTACAACAGTAGCGATGTGGATGATGGTTACGTCAGTGACGATGTGAGCGGGGCTCTGGCACAGGCTACCACAGCGATCGCAGGCGGTCTGTTGTCGCTCTTTACCAGCAGTGGCAGCTATGGTGCCGATGGCGCAGGCAGTACGACAGGTAGCTTCAGTTTTGTGGGCGTGGGCAGTGAGGGTGTCGAGACCAACCTGTCGGCGACCGATGGCGGTGCTATTACTCTCAATGCCGTGAGCGCGGCCGAGTTGCAAGGGTTGGACGGTGACGGTGATGTGGTGTTCAGCATCAAGATCGTGACCGTGGATGGCGTTGCGCAGCTACAGACCACCCAGTTTGAGGCACTGTCTCATGGTAACTCCGGCCTGTTTGATGAGTCGCTGTCACTGTTGTTGAGCGGCCAGAACAGTCTGGGTTTGCAATACAGCGTAACCCGGGTGGATGGCGATGGGGATAGCGTCACAGACAGCGCCACCATTAGTCTGGTAGATGGCGAGCGCTCGGTATTCAGCTTCGACGATGATGGTCCGCGTGCCGGGTTGGCAGAAGAAGCACCACGACTTGGTGCAACCGTGGATGAAAGCCTGGCCAGTCTGGGCGGCGTTGGCGGTGACGGGGTGGCCAGTGCCAGCCTGAGTGCGGCCGACGTACAGGCCCAGTTCGCGCCGGCCTTCGGGGCGGATGGGAAAGGCAGCATCGGCTACAGCCTGGCGCTGACCGGCAGCAACGTAGCGAGCGGCCTGTATGCGGTCGACCCGCTGGTCGCCAACGGCCAGGGCGCGGCCATCGTGCTCAATCAGGTGGACAACGTCATCACCGGCAGCGCCGGTGGGGTGGACTACTTCACCCTGACCATCAACCCGAGCACCGGGGAAGTGACCTTGGCTCTGCTGGACAACGTCTGGCATGGCGATACCACCAGTGCAGATGACAGCGTGGCGCTGAGTGTGGGCAAGGGCGTGCTGACGCTGGTGCAGACCGTGACCGATGCCGATGGCGATAGCGCCAGCGCGTCTGTGGATCTTGGCACCAACGGTGTGTTCCGCTTCGAGGATGACGGCCCCAAAGCAAGCAATGTTCAGGCTGCCTTGGTTCTTGATGATGAAGGACTTGTCGGCGGGATCAATGGTGGTTCTGGTGATGTTGCAGGGGCCAATACCAGCGTCACGGGCAATCTGGTTTATCAGGCTGGGGCTGATGGCCTCAAATCGCTTGAGCTCTCCGGGCCTACTGCGTTGGGAAGTGAAAGTGTGACCTCAACGTGGGATGCCCAAAGTGGAACCTTGTCTATCAGTTCCACTCGTGGTCTCTTGATGACGGTCACCATTACCGATCCGAGCACTGGTGCCTACTCGGTGAAACTTCTGCAGCCCTTGATGCACACAGGGACTGATACCGAAGACAATCTCACCCTCAATGTGGGCTACAAGGTGACAGATGGCGATGGGGACAGTGCCAGTGGCGTACTTGCCGTCACCATTAACGATGATACACCGACAATCCAGGTGGGTGAGCTGTCCCTGACTTCCTCAGTCACCTTCCTGGGTAGCAACGCCGGTTATTCAAATAGCTATGGCTACTACGTCAAAGGTGATGATGGCACTCCGTTGTCCGGCAAAGTCATCTGGGCAAATGTGCACAGTCAGAGTGTGGGAAGCCAGACAGATATCAGTTCGCTGGATCCTGCTCATACCGGGTTCTTTGTTATCCCCAATGGAGGAGCCAATCCCGGTCTTGTAGATGGTGCCGCGGTCACTTTCCAGTTTATTAATGGCAAGTGGCAGGCATTCGTTGGCAGCACTGCGTTGAGTGGGGCCGATGGTGCCAACATCGTGTTCAGCGATGCGAGCCTCAACCCTGGCGGTTCACATTTGCAGGATACCGGTAGCGCAGGCAACCAGAACTGGGAGGATATGACCCTCAACTCGGATTACGACTACAACGATGTCAGCACCACTGTTACTTGGGGCGGTGCTGTGCAGTTGCAGGTCGATGAGTCCAACCTCAATCATGATGCAACAGCTGACTTTAGTGGTGTGTTCAACGTACAGCCGGGAGCAGATGGTCTGGGATCCCAGAGCTACAGCCTGAATGTACAAAATGCCAACTCTGGTCTGATTGATACTGCCACTGGTGAGCAAGTTCAGCTGAGCATGCATGGTTCGATCCTCGAAGGTCGCACGGCCACAACTGGCCAGCTGGTATTTAGCCTCACGGTCGACAGTAGCGGCAAGGTGACCCTTGATCAGCTGCGGGCTGTAGTTCACCCAACCTCTGATCCCGATGAAGCCACCTTTTTGGGCTCTGGCCACGTTAATTTGACTTTGACCGTCACCGATAAGGATGGAGATCACGCAAGCGGGGTTCTGGATATCGGTAAGGTCATCAGCTTCAAGGACGATGGCCCGAGTGCCTCGGCCAAGGCGGCAGTCAGTGCAGGTGCAACTCTGGATGAAACTGGCGGGTTTGATGCAGTCGACATCAGCAGCAGCGCCATTAGTGGTCTGTTTAATGCCCCTGTGTATGGCACTGACGGCGCAGGCAGCGTGCAGTACAGCCTGAGTGCGACTGCGGGAGCCCGCACCGGCCTGTGGCTGGCGGGACAAAGTGGCAGCGCCAGCGAAATCAAACTGGTGGCCGTGGCCAACGGTTATGAAGGATGGACCGGCGGTAGCACCAGTGGCACCAAGGCCTTCAGCGTGCTGATAGACAGCAGCGGCAAGGTGACGGTGACCCAGTATGCGGCGCTGGAGCACGGTGTGGATGGCAGCAGTGCGAGCGACCATGACGACAGCGTGTCGCTGGCGGCAGCGGCGGCCATCAAGGTGGTACAGACTGTCACCGACCGTGATGGCGACAGCACCACGGCGACCAGTGCGAACGGGCTGGATATCGCCTTCAAGGACGATGGTCCGATTGCTGTGGCTGATACCATTACCAGTGGCACTAATGGCACAGTCAACCTGGTGTTGGTTATCGATAGCTCAGGCAGTATTGGTAATACCAATATGCAGGTTATCAAGGATGCTGTAACGAATCTGATGAACAGCTATGGCAACTCGCTGGTCAAAGTGATGCTGGTTGATTTTGATAGTTCGGCAACAGTCAAGAGTGTCGGCAGTCAGGTATGGCTGACCAAGGATCAGGTAACTGGTCAGCTGACTAGCATCTCTTCTGGCGGTTCCACGGACTACGATGATGCGTTGCAAGCGGTTAGGGACAATTATGGGACACCGCCTTCCGCTGATAACACCTTTGTATTTTTCATTTCGGATGGAGTGCCCAGTTCGGCTGATGAGGCAATTAACGCCACAGAGCGCAATGACTGGACGAACTTCCTGACACAAAAAGGCATTGATGGTGCATATGCCGTGGGGATTGGCTCAACCAGCGTACTTGATGCCGACCTGCAAAGTGTCGCGTGGTCACCGAGTGGTGCTCACAACAACAATGTGGTGGTGATCAATACAGCGGGTCAGCTGTCGGGAACACTGACCAACCTGACACAGGCAATTGATGGCAATGTAACAACCAATGACAGTGCAGGTGCCGACGGTTTTGGTACGCCCAAGCTGGTGTCTGTGGAGTACAACGGAACAACCTACACCTTCAATAACAGCAATACCTCTTTCACTATTGCATTGGGTACCAACAAGGGCTCCCTCTACATTGAAAATGATGGTGACTATCGATTCACCCCGCCATCAGGGGGGGCAGAGGGGGCGCCTGTCGAAGTCACGTACAAGATTAAAGATGGCGATGGAGATACCAGCAGTGCCAAGTTAACCATTATCAATCCGGTCTTGGTGGTTGGTAGCAATGCCAATGACACAGGTTCCGGGGTCAGCACTGCCATTGACGATCACGTTCGTCCCAACCCTCTTCTTGCTCCGGATGTGGATGGCGCAATATTGGGTGGCGTCGGGGCTGATGTGTTGATCGGTGATGTCGGCGGGGTGACTTCGGGTAGTTACAACCTGACATTTATGGTCGATATGTCAGGGAGTATCAGCAACTCGGAATTCCAGTTGATGAAAGATGCCATCAACAACTTGCTGGCCAAGTTCAGTGGCATTGCGCAACTGCAAGTCGAGATTGGTACGTTTGCAGATAGCAGCAAATATGTTGGTACCTACACCTCTGTTTCTGCTGCTCAGCAGGCTGTCAGCAATCTAGTGCAGTCGGGTGGAGGCACTAATTACGAAGCAGCCTTGAAACAACTCAATACAATGATGACCGGGGATCCAGCCGCGAATCATAAATATGTCTACTTCCTCACAGATGGGGAGCCGACTGCAGGGAACTGGACCAATTCTGCGCAGATTGCGACCGGTATAGCGACCCTGAGCGCACTGTCTGCCTCGGATGTGGTGATTAATGCGGTCGGGATTGGGGTGCCATCCGGTGCATCATTTGGCAATAACCTCAATGCGATCGACAACACTGCAGACAACTACCTCGCCGTAGACAGCTTTGATGACCTGTCTAGTGGCTTGGGATCGCTGTTTACCGCTGTTAGTGTCGGCTCTGACCTGTTGCAGGGCGGTGCAGGCAACGACGTGATTTTTGGTGACAGTATTCATGCAGACAATACGGATGGCGGCTGGTTCGAGTTTGTAGCAGACAATCCGGGCAAGAGTGGTGGGCAATTGCTCAACGAACTTTACAGCCAGCATGCAGAGTATGGTAAGGAAGGTGCGGTTGGTGGTGATGACACCCTTGAAGGTGGCGATGGGAATGATGTGCTTTATGGACAAAAAGGCAATGACATCCTGATTGGCGGTGACGGTATCGACATTCTGGTTGGCGGGACCGGGTCTGACACCCTCACAGGCGGTGCCGGCAAGGACACCTTCAAGTGGGGCGCTGGAGATGTGGGTGGCACCGATGTGATCAAGGACTTCACCACCGGAACTGGCGGCGATGTGCTGGATATCAGTGAGTTGCTTAGCGGCGAACATGCCAACAAGACTTCGCTCGATGCTTATCTCACCTTCACCACAGGTCCGGGCACTGGCAAGTCAACACTCACCATCGATCTGGATGGCTCGGGCAGCGGCAGTACGACCCACGTTATCCAGTTTGACAACATCGACCTGACACTGGGAGGAACACGCAATGACCAGACCATCATTGAAGACCTGTTGAATCAGGGCAATCTGAAGGTTGATCCGTAATCTTGTCTCGGGGCCGGGCTTGCCTGGCCCCTGTTTTTTCCCCTGAGGGATGGATAAGATAGCAGCAGCAGAGGAGAGGGGCGTCATGCAGTCATTCAACTGGGTCGACATTGATGGTATCCGTTATAGCTGGGATGGGCAGGGAACCATTACCTGCGCAGGCCAGTTTGGCTATCTGGCATCGATCGCGGGGGATCAGCTGGATGGCGTGGAGATCGAGAACGACGCCGGTGATGTAGCTGGCTCGCTCAGTGTCGATTTTGCCGCGGCATCAATCACCTACACCCCGGCAATGGATGCTGAAGAGTCTCATGGCGTCATCCTCGTAGGGCATGATCTCGGTCAGCAGGAGTACTCGCTGGCCAGTCTCTACTCCCCGCAGCTGCAGGATCTGCTGGGTCACTCCGAGACTATTCCCTGGTCTGTGGCAATGGAGGAGAGTGTACCGGCAGAGGTTCACTCTCAGCCACAAGGACATATTCTGTCGTGGGATTCGTTCCACTTTGATGACGAGGTGCTGGTCGCACAGGTCAGCAACACACCAGTATCTGCAGGGGGAGAGCATGAGTCTGCCCCGGTTGTCACCATCAGCCTTGATTTGACCAATCAGGTGCTGGATCAGATCCCGCCACTGCACGATATATGAATCTCACTTTGCTGCGGGCATAATGGCCTCAATCTTGTTGATTGAGGCTTTTTTCTATGTGGCGTCCCCTTCTTACCCTGTCGGCTCTGGTTGTCAGTGCCCCCCTGTTTGCCCTTGAAGTGCCGCAAGCACCCCATCTGGTGGTGAGTGGTTACGCTGAGCAGAAGGTGGAGCCGGACATGCTGACGCTCAATGTGTCGGTTACCGCGCTGGAAAAACAGGGGCTCAAGGCCAAGCAGCTGGTCGATACCAAGGTTGCCGCGTTTTTTGGTCAGCTTGAAGGGCTGGGCATCAAGCGTTCCGATGTGGAGGCCGGCAATCTGGTGGTCTCTCCCGAGTATCAATATGCCGAGAACAAGAAACCCGAGCTGCTCGGGTACCGTGCCCAGCGCCAGCTGGCGGTCAAGCTTTACCAGCTCGACAAGCTGAGCCAGCTGATGGATACCGCGCTCAAAGCCGGGCTCGAGTCGGTATCGCAAATCGAATATGGCCTGAAATCGCCGCAAACCGTCAAGGAGCAGGTGCGACTGGGGGCGGTGGAAGATGCCAAGAGCAAGGCCGAGTCGCTGGCCAAGGCCTTTGGCATGAAGCTGGGCAAGGTATACAGCGCGGAGTACCGCAACGCATCCCCGATGCCGCTCTATAGCCGCAACTTCAAGGCACAGGCGATGGCCGCGCCTGCAGCGGATATGGCGGCCAACAGCTATCAACAGCAGCAGATCACGGTGACTGACAATATCGACGCCGTTTTCCTGCTCGAATGATGCAGATGTCGTGATTGATGAAAACCCGCACCTGTTGCGGGTTTTTTTATGAAGCAACAGATGCAAAAAAGCCGACACGCAGGGTGTCGGCTTGTGCATTTTGGCGGGGCATCAGGCGGTGACGGCGTCAGCCTTGCTCGCTTGCGGCGCTGGGTTGCGAATGAGGTAATCAAACGCTCCCAGCGCGGCGGTCGCTCCGGCGCCCATGGAGATGATGATCTGCTTGAACGGCACCGTGGTGGCATCCCCTGCGGCGTAGACGCCGGACAGGGAGGTGGCGCCCTTGCTGTCGATCTCGATCTCGCCAAAGCGGGTCAGGGCCACGTCGCTCCCCTTGAGGAACTCGGTGTTCGGCACCAGACCGATCTGGACGAAGATGCCGGCCACCGCCAGATGCTTGATCTCGCCGGAGGTGCGATCTTCGTAATCCATGCCCACCACCTTGCTGCCGTCACCGATCACTTCGGTGGTGCGAGCACTCATGATGATGTCGATGTTGGCCATGGAGCGGGCCTTCTTCTGCAATACCTCGTCGGCACGCAGAGTGTCGGCGAACTCCACCACGGTAACGTGCTCGACAATGCCAGCCAGATCGATGGCTGCCTCGATACCGGAGTTACCGCCCCCGATCACCGCAACCCGCTTGCCCTTGAAGAAGGGGCCGTCACAGTGCGGGCAGTAGGCCACACCCTTGGTGCGGTACTCCAGCTCGCCCGGCACGTTCAGGTCGCGCCAGCGGGCACCGGTCGCCAGGATCACGGCGCGGCTTTTCAAGGTGGCGCCAGAGGCGAGATCCACGTTCACATACCCATCCTTGCTGATGGCGGCGGCGCGCTGCTCGGTGATCACTTCCACGCCGTACTGCTTGACGTGCTGCTCCAGGCTCGCGGCCAGCTTGGGGCCTTCGGTATAGGGCACGGAGATGAAGTTCTCGATGCCGACAGTGTCCATCACCTGGCCACCGAAACGCTCGGCGACGATGGCGGTGCGAATGCCCTTGCGAGCGGCATAGATGGCGGCGGCGGCGCCAGCCGGGCCACCACCGACGACCAGCACGTCGTAGGGGGCTTTTTCGCTCAGCTCCTCAGCTTTGCGCTCGGCGGCGCCGGTGTCGAGCTTGGCGACGATCTCTTCCAGCGAAATGCGGCCCTGGCTGAACGGCTGACCGTTCAGGTAGACATTCGGTACCGCCATGATCTGGCGCTCGTTGACCTCGTCCTGGAACAGGGCGCCATCGATCATGGTGTGGGTGATGCCGGGGTTGAGGGTGGCCATCAGGTTGAGGGCCTGCACCACGTCCGGGCAGTTGTGGCAGGAGAGCGAAATATAGGTCTCGAAGTGGAACTCACCCTTGAGATTGCGGATCTGCTCCTGCACGGCCGCATCGGCCTTGGAGGGGTGACCGCCGCTTTGCAGCAGGGCGAGTACCAGCGAGGTAAATTCATGACCCATGGGGATGCCGGCAAAATGAACGCGCGGGGCCTGGCCCTGCGGCGCGACGCTCATGGAAGGCTTGCGGGCATTGGTGCCATCGGTCAGGTAAATCTTGGGGGACATCCCGGCGATCTCGCTGGCCAGTGCCAGCAGTTCGGCGGATTTGTCGCTGTCATTGCCGGACACGCTGATCTCGATGGGATTGACGATGTACTGCAAGTAACCGTTGAGTTGTTGTTTGAGGTTGGTATCTAACATGGTCGAATTCCTTCTTGTGATTGCGGGTCGGCACTGTGACTGGGTACAGAAAATGGCGGTCCATAAAGTAGACCGGCGCGTTTTCTGAGGTCCGTAAACAAGACCGGCCCTTGAACGGGCCGGTCTTCAGAGCGGGGAGGCTTAGATTTTGCCTACCAGATCCAGGGACGGGGCCAGGGTGGCGTCGCCTTCTTTCCACTTGGCCGGGCACACTTCACCCGGGTGAGCGGCAACATACTGGGCAGCCTTGACCTTGCGCAGCAGCTCCAGTGCGTCACGGCCGATGCCGCCAGCGTTGATCTCGACGATCTGGATGATGCCCTGCGGGTCGATGACGAAGGTACCGCGGTCAGCCAGACCGGCTTCTTCGATCATCACGCCGAAGTTGCGGGTGATGGTGCCGGTGGGGTCGCCAATCATCGGGTACTGGATCTTCTGGATGGTGTCAGAAGTGTCGTGCCAGGCCTTGTGGGTGAAGTGGGTGTCGGTGGAGACAGCGTAGATCTCGACGCCCAGCTTCTGGAATTCGGCGTAGTTGTCGGCCAGGTCACCCAGCTCGGTCGGGCAGACGAAGGTGAAGTCAGCCGGGTAGAAGAACACCACGGACCACTTGCCTTTCAGGTCAGCGTCAGACACCTGAACGAATTTGCCATTGTGGTAGGCGGTAGCGTTGAACGGCTTGATTTCAGTGTTGATGTAGGTAGACATGGATTTGCTCCTTGGTGATGTACATATGCCTGTCCGGGTTTGCAGAGTCGTGTCGGACGAGGCGTTTAACTTTCGATGGAGTCATCATAGGAGGATGTTCTAATCGATTAAAGCCACAAAATTGAATCGCTTTAATCGGTATATTGGATTTATACGCGGTGGCTTATCGTCGGTGCCGCTGGTAGCCACAGTCGGGCATCCCCCTCGCAAGGCCGCTTGTTGCCTTCAAGGAGGGGGTTGCGGACCAAATCGGTCGCTATAAATCAAATTTATGGGTTTGGCGAGAATTACCCGATTTTAATTTATACCTCCCCTATGTCTGGCAAAAAGAGGTAGTGGGGGCTTGCCGAAAGAAGATGAGGATATCGCCCGATCTGGGGGATCGAGTGGCCATATGGATCGGGAGCAAAGAAGAGCGGCACAAGCAGCAAGAGGGGAGGTGGGGGGGATAAAGCAGAAGCCGACCCGAGCTAGTGCAAGCGGGCTGCACGTTTTGCGCAGATAAAAAAAATCCCGGCGCTATCGCAACGATAAAGCCGGGTCATCAAACAAGGAATGGCTATATAAACAAATGCTTTACAGCAAAGACTAACTACGGGGTGTGCAAACTTGCAGACATATGAGAGGAAGAGGATGGGTGCACACTCCTTCATCTCCCCCTCGGCAACTATTGCATGAGGGGGATAATAGTGTGATGGAGATCACATAGCAAGTAATTGGTGTAATTTTTCAATCAAAATGAAACACTTTCACCTTTATTGCTCTTTTTTACTGCTGAAAACGCTTTTTCTGTAATTAAATTACAGTCTGCCGTGTCAAAAATCGGTGGGCGGCTCCTGCTCCTCCATCAATTCCAGCAGATTGATGGCCACCGAAATGAAGTCCGATTCGGTGACGATGCCGATGAGCTTGCGTCCCTTGAGCACCGGCAGACAGCCATACCGGTGGCGCTGCAGATAGAGTGCTGCCTCCTTGATGCCGGCATGGGGATCCACGCTCGCAACCTGGCGGGTCATGATCTCGTCAAGGTGGACGCTGTCGGTAAACTCCGCCTCCCGCTCCGGGCTGATTAGCAGCAGCTTGGATTCGCGAGTGGCCAGGATATCGGTGAGGGTGACCAGCCCCTGCAGATGGTGGTGTTCGTCAACGATGGGAATGTGGCGGATCCGCTCCTGATGCATCAGATCCATCGCCTGTTTGACGCTGTTCTCCGGCCCTAGGGTAAAGGGATGTTCCGTCATGATTTCGGATATGGTCATCATGGTAGGCCTCCTGATTGCATTGGTTTTTCTTCTCCGCCTGTCTCCACCCTAGCCCAGCCATGGGTGGCAAAACATGATCAGGGTCAATACAAAACATTAAAGAGTCATTAACCGGTTGGTGGTCACAAAATTGCCCGCTACCCCTTGTCTCTCTTGGGTTTTTGGTCTTTTGGGTTGCCTTGGAAGATGGGGATAACTAGACTAGCCGCCGATTCCCCCCGAGGTGAAAGATGCAAGTATCCGATTTTCATTTTGATCTGCCAGACGAGCTGATTGCCCGCTATCCGATGGCGGAGCGTACCGCCAGCCGTTTGTTGCAGCTCGACGGCCAAACCGGCGCCCTGCGCCACGGTCAATTTGTCGATGTGCTGGACCAGCTCAACCCGGGCGACCTGCTGGTATTCAACAACACCCGCGTCATTCCGGCCCGCATGTTTGGCCAGAAGGCCAGCGGCGGCAAGCTGGAGGTGCTGGTCGAGCGCATTCTGGACGAGCACAGCGTGCTGGCTCATGTGCGGGCCTCTAAGGCGCCCAAGCCGGGCACCCGGATGATCATGGATGGTGGCGTGGAAGCTGAAATGCGCGCCCGCCACGATGCCCTGTTCGAGATCCATTTCCTCGATGCACGTCCGGTGCTGGAGATCCTGGAGGCCATCGGCCACATGCCGCTGCCCCCCTATATCGACCGTCCCGATGAGGATGCCGACAAGGAGCGCTACCAGACGGTCTACAACCAGAAGCCGGGTGCCGTTGCTGCGCCGACCGCCGGTCTGCACTTTGACGAGCCGCTGCTTGAGAAAATTCGGGCCAAGGGGGTTGAAACTGCCTTTGTCACCCTGCATGTAGGGGCGGGGACCTTCCAGCCGGTGCGGGTGGAGAAGATTGAAGATCACCATATGCACTCCGAGTATGCCGAAGTGCCGCAAGAGGTGGTCGATGCCATTGCCGCTACCCGTGCGCGCGGCGGTCGGGTGATTGCCGTTGGCACCACCTCGGTTCGTTCGCTGGAGAGCGCCGCCAAAGTGACTCTGGCGCAGGGCAAGCCGCTGGCGCCCTTTTTTGGCGACACCGACATCTTCATCTTCCCGGGCTACCAGTTCCAGATTGTCGATGCCATGGTGACCAACTTCCACCTGCCGGAGTCGACCCTGATCATGCTGGTCAGCGCCTTCGCCGGGTATGATAACGTGATGACCGCCTACCAGGCCGCCGTGGCCGGGCAATACCGTTTCTTCAGCTACGGGGACGCCATGTTCGTCACCCGTCGCCGGGGCGAGGCATAAGCTTCGCCTTTTATAGCGGGCCGAATGGCCTTTAATTGTCAGACTGTTTCTCTGACTGAATCGAGGTAGCAATGAAATTTGAACTGAAAACCACCGACGGCCGTGCCCGTCGCGGTCAGCTGGTATTCGAGCGTGGCACCGTGCAGACTCCGGCCTTTATGCCGGTCGGTACCTACGGCACCGTCAAGGGGATGACCCCGGAAGAGGTGCGTGAGACAGGTGCCCAGATCCTGCTTGGCAACACCTTCCACCTCTGGCTGCGTCCGGGTCAGGAAGTGATGCGCGCCCACGGCGATCTGCATGACTTCATGAACTGGCAGGGCCCGATCCTGACCGACTCCGGTGGTTTCCAGGTATTCAGCCTGGGCGACATCCGCAAGATCACCGAAGCGGGCGTCCACTTCCGCCACCCTATCAATGGCGAGAAAATTTTCCTCGACCCCGAGAAGTCCATGGAGATCCAGTACGATCTGGGCTCCGACATCGTGATGATCTTCGACGAGTGCACCCCGTATCCGGCCACTTACGAAGAAGCGCGCAAGTCGATGGAGATGTCCCTACGCTGGGCCAAGCGCTCCCGCGACAAGTTCGACGCTCTTGGCAACAAGAATGCCCTGTTCGGCATCATTCAGGGCTCCGTCTACGAGCCGCTGCGTGACGTATCGCTGGAAGGTCTGCTGGAGATCGGTTTTGACGGTTACGCGGTCGGTGGTCTGGCGGTGGGCGAGCCCAAAGAGGACATGCACCGCATCCTTGAGCACGTCTGCCCGAAAATCCCGGCCGACAAGCCGCGCTACCTGATGGGCGTGGGCAAGCCGGAAGATCTGGTGGAAGGGGTCCGCCGCGGTATCGACATGTTCGACTGCGTGATGCCGACTCGCAACGCCCGCAACGGTCATCTCTTTACCACCGATGGTGTGGTCAAGATCCGCAATGCGAAGTATCGCAACGACACCAGCACCCTGGATGCCGACTGCGATTGCTACACCTGCAAGAACTACACCCGCAGCTATTTGCACCATCTGGACAAGTGCAACGAGATCCTCGGTGCCCGTCTGAATACTATCCATAACCTGCGTTACTACCAGCGTGTTATGCAGGGTTTGCGGGACGCGATCGAGCAGGGTAAATTAGACGACTTTGTAACAGAGTTTTACCGTCGGCAAGGGAAGCCCGTGCCTCCGTTAGCTGTAAATGACGTTAAATAACAATAATTTATAAGCTAGTTTTCAAATCTACATCAATAAGAGGTTGTTAAATGAGCATTATCTCCAAGGCGTATGCAGAAGGCGCAGCTCCGGCGGCACAGGGTGGTGGCATGGAAATGATCATCATGCTGGCCGTATTCGGTCTCATCTTCTATTTCATGATCTACCGTCCCCAGGCCAAGCGCGCCAAAGATCATCGCAATCTGATGACCTCTCTCTCCAAGGGTGACGAAGTGCTCACCTCCGGTGGTCTGGTTGGCAAGATTGCCAAAGTGGCTGCCGACAGCGATTACCTGGTGATCGCCCTGAACGACCAGACTCAAGTCACCATCAAAAAGGACTTCGTTTCTGCCGTTCTGCCCAAGGGTTCTATCCAGTCCCTTTAATCTCCCAAGGAGCACAGCGTGTTGAATCGCTATCCGCTGTGGAAATACCTGATGGTGATCGTGGTGATCGCCATCGGTTTTCTATATGCAGCCCCCAATCTTTACGGCGAAGACCCGGCCTTGCAGGTTTCTGCCAGCCGTGGTGCCGAAGTCAAGCTAGATACCCTTGACCTGGTGAAAGAGAGTCTCGACGAGGCCAAGATCCCGGTCAAACATGCTGCGTTCGAGCACGGTCTGATCCTGATCCGTTTCAAGAACACCGAAGATCAGCTCAAGGCGCGCGATATCGTCGCCAACAAGCTGGGTGACAACTTCATTACCGCTCTCAACCTTGCCCCCTCTACTCCTGCCTGGCTCGAAGCCATCGGTGCCAACCCGCTCAAACTGGGTCTGGACCTGCGCGGTGGTGTGCACTTCCTGATGGAAGTGGACATGGCCGAGGCGCTGACCAAGCAGCAAGAGCAGATGGTGCAGGATTTCCGCTCCGAGCTGCGTACCCAGAAGATCCGTTACTCCGGCGTGCGCCGGGTCGGTGACAAGGTACAGGTGGTATTTCGTGACGAAGCGGATCAAGAGCGTGCTGTCACCCATCTGCGTCGCCAGAACCCTGATTTGACCTTCACCACCGAGCAGAAAGGGGATGAATTCATCCTGATGGCCGGTCTGAGCGAAGCGAAGATCAAGGAAGTGAAGAAGTATGCTCTCGAGCAGAACATCACCATCATCCGTAACCGGGTCAACGAACTGGGTGTCGCCGAGCCGCTGGTACAACAGCAAGGCGCCGAGCGCATTGTGGTTGAGCTGCCCGGTATCCAGGATACCGCCCGTGCCAAGGAGATCCTCGGCGCGACCGCGACCCTGGAGTTCCACATGGTCGATGAGACTGCCGACATTCAGGCTGCGGCCGACGGTCGCGTACCGCCGAGCTCCAAGGTCTACAACGATCGCAATGGTCGTCCTGTCGTGCTGCAAAAGCGGGTGATCCTGACCGGTGACCACATCGTGGGTGCCCAGTCCGGTTTCGACGAGTACAGCCGTCCCCAGGTCAACATCAAGCTTGATGGCCAGGGTGGCAACAAGATGGCCAACTTTACCAAGGACAACGTGGGTAAAGGGATGGCGACCGTCTTTATCGAGTACAAGCCGGTTGGTCAGCCTGGTCCGGATGGCAAGCGCAAGTTCCGCAAGCAGGAGGAGGTGATCAACGTCGCCACCATCCAGTCGCGCCTTGGCAGCCAGTTCCGCATCACAGGTATCGACAACGCCAACGAAGCCCACAACCTGGCGCTGCTGCTGCGTGCCGGTGCCCTGATCGCCCCGATCCAGATCGTGGAAGAGCGCACCATTGGCCCGAGCCTGGGTCAGCAGAACATCGACAGCGGTATGCAAGCCATCGGCTGGGCCATGCTGGTGATCGTGCTGTTCATGGGGATCTACTACCGTGCGTTCGGCTGGGTTGCCAACCTGGCGCTCTGTATGAACCTGGTGCTGATCGTCGGTATCATGTCGATGATCCCGGGGGCCACCATGACCCTGCCAGGCATCGCCGGTATCGTGCTGACGCTCGGTATGGCGGTGGATGCCAACGTGCTGATCTACGAGCGTATTCGTGAAGAGATCCGCAACGGCCGCGGGGTTCAGCAAGCCATCCATCTGGGCTTTGATCGGGCATTCTCGACCATCGCCGACTCCAACGTCACCTCGCTCATCACCTGTGTGATCCTGTTCGGTATCGGTACTGGCGCCATCAAGGGCTTTGCCCTGACGCTGGGCATCGGTCTGACCGCCTCCATGTTTACTGCCATCACGGTCTCCCGCGCCATTATCAACCTGGCCTGGGGTGGACGGCGCATCGACAAGTTGCCCATCTGAGGATAGAGAGATGTTTCAGATTCTACATTTTGAAAAACCGATCCCGTTTATGCGCTATGCCAAAACGGGTGTGGTCTTCTCTTCCGTGCTGATGGTGATCGCCCTCTTCTTTCTGTTTGATCGGGGCCTGAACTGGGGTCTGGACTTCACCGGTGGGACCACCATCGAAGTGGGGTTCCAGCAGTCGGTGAGCCTGGACAAGATGCACCAGGTGCTGGAAGAGCAGAAGATTGAAGGGGCGAGCCTGCAACACTTCGGCTCCAGCCGTGATGTGCTGTTCCGCCTGACCCCGAAAGAGGGTGTCAAGGTCGAGGAGCAGGGTAACGAGGTGCTGGCTGCTGCCAAGCTGCTGGATCCCGGTGCCGTGCTCAAGCGCGTCGAGTTCGTCGGTCCCTCCGTGGGTGACGAGCTGGCGACCGATGGTGCACTGGCCATGCTGGCTTCCATCATCTGTATCCTGATCTACGTGGCGGTGCGCTTTGAATGGCGTCTGGCCATGGGCGGCATCCTCTCGCTGGTGCACGACGTGGTGATCACCCTCGGTGTCTTTGCCTACTTCCAGTACGAGTTCGACCTGACCGTACTGGCGGCATTGATGACCTTGGTGGGTTACTCCCTGAACGATACCATCGTGGTGTTCGACCGCTTGCGGGAGAACTTCCGCAAGGTGCGCAAAGGGGATACCGACTACATTCTGGATCTCTCCATGACCGAGACCCTGAGCCGTACCATCATCACCTCTGGCCTCACCTTCGTGGTGGTGCTGGCGCTGCTGCTCAAGGGCGGCGCGCTGATCCACGGTTTTGCCGTGGCCATGGTGATCGGTGTGGCCTTCGGTACCTACTCCTCCATCTATGTGGCGAGTGCGTTTGCCATGTTCCTCGGCGTCAAGCGCGAGCACATGCTGCCAACCCAGGTAGAGAAAGAGGGTGCGGATCAACAGGAAATCCTGCCGTAAACCACGAAAGAGCGCCGCAAGGCGCTCTTTTCTTTTTCGCTGTTGTCGTATGCTGACGCAGATGATTTCAACAAAAGGAGCTTGCCATGCAACATAATCCCCGTTTTCTGGCGCTGGTAGAAGGGATCCGCTCCCGCGTAGCCGAGACCGATGTTCACCAGATCAAGCGCTGGCAGGATGAGGGGCGCGCTTTTCATCTGATCGATGTGCGGGAAGAGAGCGAGTGGGCCAAAGGTCATCTGCCCGGCGCCCTCTATTTGGGTCGTGGCGTGATTGAGCGCGATATCGAGACCCGTTTTCCCGATGTCGATACCGAGCTTTACCTCTACTGTGGCGGCGGTTTTCGCTCCATTCTGGCGGCAGACAATCTGCAACAGATGGGTTATCGCAAGGTGATCAGCGTCGATGGTGGTTTTCGCGGCTGGCTGGATGCCGGATACCCTGTCGAATCCTGATTTATTTGAGAGAGATAGGCTGAGCTACATGACAAAGCGACGGTTGACCTTTACCATATGCGGGGTCAAGCGTAAGCGTCGGAGTGTTCATTGAACGTCAGGAAAGGGATTGGATACCTCCTCGGTATCCTGTTGCTGCTCCCTATGTGGGGTTGCAGCAGTAGCAGTCAGGTTAATGCCCCTCAGGTTCCCAAGCCGCAGCCTGCATCTCTGGTGTTGGCGACCCCTTTGCAGGTCTCCTACCAGAGCGAGCTGGCGCTAGCTCGACTCGGGCAGATGCTCAGCGAGATGGAGCTGACCACGGAGCAGCGTGCCGAGCTGTTCTATGAGCGTGCAGTGGTCTTTGATCGCGTTGGTTTGCGCTCCCTTGCACGGCTCGATTTCAACCGTGCCTTGCGGGAGAAGCCCGATTTCGCCGAAGCCTACAACTTCATCGGCGTCTATCTGGTGCAGCAGCAGAATTATGACGAAGCCTACGAGGCATTCGATTCGGCGCTCGAACTGGCGCCCGATTATGACTATGCCTACCTGAACCGTGGCATCGCGCTCTACTACGGCAATCGCCCGGAGCTGGCAGCCGCCGATATGAAGCGCTTCTACGAGGCGCAGCCGGAAGACCCTTACCGGGTGATCTGGCTCTATCTGGCCGAGCAGAAACTCGATCCGGCAGCGGCCATGAGCCGGATGCGCGAGCGTCTCAACAAGTACGATGACGATGCCTGGAACTGGGATCTGGTTCGTCTCTACACCGGCGAGATGAATGCCACCGAGTTGATGGGCAATGTGGTCAAAGGGGTGAAGGATAACCGGGAGCTCGCCGAGCGCCTGTGCGAAACCTACTTCTATCTGGGCAAGTACGAGCTGGGTCGGGGCAACCGCAAGGAGGCGATCAGCTACTTCAAGCTGGCGCTCTCCAACAACGTCTACGACTTCATCGAGCATCGCTATGCCTTGCTGGAGCTGGAGCTGATGGCACGCAAGCCGCTGCCTCCCGGCGCCCAGAGTAGCCAGAGCAAGAGCGACCGCCCCTCCTGAGGGAGCGTGAAAGTGTAAAAAAGGCCTCATTGCGAGGCCTTTTTGTTTTGCGTGGTTTGCGCTTATTCCACCAGGCTCATGCCGGGGATCTGGCGCCAGTAGCCGTTGCACTCACTCCCTTTGTGCAGGGGGAGGGGCGCGTCACCTTGCTGGTTGGCCTTGAAGCGAGCCAGCATTTCGAGGGTCTCCATCCCTTGTGGAGATAGGCGCACCACATCCACCAGACCTGCCATCCCGGCCAGATCGTTACCCAGGTTGTAGCAGTAACCGGACTGGGTCTGGATACCGTTGAGGTTGAAGACGCGTTGCCCCTCGCGGCTGTTGGCCAGCCGTCCGGTGGGGTAGTTGATGCAGGCGAGTTCGCAGTTGTCTTTAGGCTTGTCGAGAGAGCGGGCGGTAAAGCAGCGTGCCGAGTAGGCGAGCGGCAGGTGGCCGTAGGCGAACACCTCCACTTCGAACTGCTGGCGCGTAGCCCCCAGATCCTGCTCAAGCTGTACCAGCCAGTCCCGTGAAAGCTCCACCGGCATGACCCAGCGCTTCATCCCCTGCTTGAGCAGCATGCGCAACACATCGGCGTTGTAGGCATTGATGGCCGGGCCACAGACAAATGGAAGGCTCGCTTCATGGGCAAGCTGGACTGTGCCAAGATCGTTGGCTTCGACCATCAGATCGCCATTGTCGACCAGCCGTTTCACCTCTTTCAGCTCGGAGGGGGCGGAGATGAGCGCCAGCGTCGAGAGCACCACCTGCTTGCCGGAGCTCGCCACTTCGCGGGCGAGGGAGATCCAGTCATCGACTTTCAGCTCGCGTCGCTTGCTGCAGACGGTTTCCCCGAGATAGACGATATCTGCTTCGCTTTGGGCTGCGGCGCGGTAAAAGGCTTCGGTATCGGCTTTGGGCCAGTAGAAGAGTAGGGGCCCGAGAGAGAAGTTCATGGATAGGGGCTCCTTATTGCCACTGACGATGATAGGCGCCAAGGGTAGTCTGGCTACCTTCGGAAACACGGGCGAGCTGGGCATCCCATTCTGCTTTGACCTGATAGGCCTCGGGATTGGCCTGATAGGCGTCGATGGCGGCGCGCCAGACCCGGGTCACTTGCTCCACGTAGGCAGGGCTGCGCTGACGCCCCTCGATCTTGACCGACTGGATACCGGTCTGGAACAGCTCGGGCAAGAGACCCAGGGTATTGAGACTGGTGGGCTCCTCCAGCGCGTGGTAGGTCTGGCCATCCACTTCGAAACGTCCCTTGCACAGGGTTGGGTAGCCGGCATTCTCACCGGGGCCGTAGCGGTCGATCAGCACCTCGTTGAGCCGTGATTCGAGGCCGTTCGGGGTCTCTTCCCAGCGCACGAATTTGGCCGGCGAGCAGGCGCCGACGGTATTGGGGCTTTCGCCGGTCATGTAGGAGGAGAGGTAGCAGCGCCCCTCGGCCATGATGCAGAGACTGCCAAAGGCAAAAACCTCAAGGCCGACATCGGTCTCGCGGGCCAGCTGTTTCACCTGATGCATGGATAGCACCCGTGGCAGCACCACCCGTTTGACATTGAACTGCTGCTGATAGAAGCGGATGGCGGCAGCATTGGTCGCGCTGGCCTGCACCGAGACATGCAGCTCCATGTCGGGATAACGGCGGCTGGCATAATCGAGCACGGCAAGGTCGGCAATGATGAGAGCATCGGCACCGAGAGCCACCCCGCGGTCGACCGCCTGCTTCCAGCGAGCATCGGCTCCAGGATGGGCGAAGGTATTGATGGCGATATGAAGTTTGCGATCATGCTGATGCACATAATCTACCGCCTTCTCCAGCTTGCTGTCGGTAAAGTTGAGACCGGCAAAGTGGCGGGCATTGGTGTCATCCTTGAAACCGATATAAACGGCATCGGCCCCGTTATCCACGGCGGTTTTCAGTGCCGGCAAACTGCCTGCCGGACAGAGTAATTCCATTGGTACGCTCCGAGAGTGCATATGAAGGGCAAACGAGCCCTGATTGTATGCACCGCCGCCCCTTGGCTTTTTGACCTGAGGCAGCTTTGTGTGGCTTTCCCCATCTTGACCCAACTCTGCACAAGTTTGATTTCCAACAGGATCTTGCCGGCATCCCTGTGCTTGAATGCGCAAAACAAAGGAGTCCATCGTGTTTCAACAACTGCAACGTCGCCTGGTCGAGCAGGCGCCCCGTCTCTTGCGTCATCCGCTCAAGCTGGTTCCCTTCAATCTGCAAAAGCAGTTGATGGAGAGTTTGCTGGCACGGGTATTCAAGGAGGCCATCGCGGATGGCGATTTCGAGTTCCTGGCAGACAAGTGGCTGAAAGTAGAGGTCACCGATCTGGAGCTCTGCTGGTATATCAGCGAGCAGAGCGGTCAACTGGTCGTGGCAAAAAGCTGCGACCAGGCCGATGTCTGTTTTAGCGGCACTGCCAATGATCTGATCCTGATTGCTGGCCGCAAGGAGGATCCTGACGCGCTCTTCTTCCAGCGCAAGCTGAAGATTGAAGGGGATACCGAGTTGGGACTGGAAGTGAAAAACCTGATGGACAGCCTGGACATCGATGGGCTGCCGATGCTGATGAAGTACCCCCTGATGGATCTGGCCACCTTTATCGAGCAGGCTCGAACCGGATCAGCGCAGACTCCGGTTCAGACGGCGGCGGGCGGGATCCCGTCGTAAGTGAATCGTCACGCCGTGGGCATGGCGGCGGTAACGGTGCCGTGCCCAAAGGCAGTGACAAGCCCATAGGCAAGGCACCAGTGCCAGCAGGGCTTGTGGCGCTGGCAGCTGTGCCATGGCCATTCCCAGTGCGAGCCAGACAAAGGGCTGGGCTTCATAAAGCCATTCCGGTTGCAGCCAGCGTTTGGCTGGAAAGATGATGAGGTCGGTGCGCCGGTAGCTGGAGCGCATCATCCAGGTAACCGCTCCTGCGATGTATAAGAGTACACCTGCAAACCAGAGCAGGGGCTGGTTACCGAGGGTGATAATGGCAGTGGCCGCCAGCAGATAGAGGCTGGGCAATTTCTCGTAGATAAACGGAGGCAGCATAGCCGGATCTCTCCCGTGAACTATTCCACATATCCATTAAGTCTAGTTTTTCCTCTTCCTTGCCTCATGCCGGTTTGTTATACCAACGCCCGCTTTTGTTCTGAAATGGGATGCCTTTAACGGTGCCAAAATAGAGCTCTCTTATGTTATAATTGCGCGCCATTTTTGACTGAAGATTGATAGGGCATGTTGGATCAGATTCGTATCGTTTTGGTAAATACCTCTCATACCGGCAACATGGGGTCTGCGGCGCGGGCCATGAAAACCATGGGGCTCACCCAAATGGTACTGGTTGATCCGCAAGCTTTACCTGATGGCAACGCCAACGCCCTTGCCGCAGGTGCCAGCGATATTCTGGCCAATGCCCGTATCGTCCCGACCCTCGATGAAGCCATCGCTGACTGTGGTCTGGTGATTGGTACCAGCGCACGTTCCCGCACTCTGAGCTGGCCCATGCTCGATCCCCGCGAAGCGGGCAAGATGGCGGTGGCCGAAGGGATGAAGCATCCTGTTGCGCTGGTTTTTGGTCGCGAGCGGACCGGCCTGACCAACGATGAACTGCAGAAGTGCCACTACCATGTGGCCATTCCGGCCAATCCCGAATACAGCTCCCTCAACCTGGCCATGGCGGTACAGACCCTCTGTTACGAAGTGCGGATGCACTGGTTGCAGGGTCAGGAAGAGGTTGCTGAAGATATGGCTCAGGATTACCCCAGTGCCGAACAGCTGGAGGGGTTTTACCAGCATCTGGAGCAGACGCTGCTCAAGACCGGTTTCATCACCGATGATCATCCGGGGCAGGTGATGAACAAGCTGCGCCGCCTGTTCAACCGGGCTCGTCCGGAGTCGGTTGAGCTCAATATTCTGCGGGGCATTCTTACCTCGGTGCAAAAGACGAGACCGCAGGGCTAAACCTGACTGGATTACTCAACCATATACTTGACTGATTTGGTCGGGTATGTGACCATGTGCCCATTGAATTGGTTCGCAAGACGGTAAGGCACATGAGACTGACTTCAAAAGGACGTTACGCTGTAACCGCCATGCTCGACGTGGCGCTGCATGCAGAGCAGGGGCCTGTTCCCCTCGCCGATATTTCCGAGCGCCAGGGCATCTCCTTGTCCTATCTCGAGCAGTTGTTTGCCCGCCTGCGCAAACACGGCCTGGTGAGCAGTGTGCGTGGCCCGGGTGGTGGTTATCGCCTCGGGTTGGCCCCTGACGAGATTTCGGTCGGTCAGGTTATCACCGCGGTTGACGAGTCGGTGGATGCCACCAAGTGCCTCGGCAAAGGGGGCTGTCATGGCGGTACCCAGTGCCTGACTCACTCCCTGTGGCGTGATCTGAGCGAGCGGATCTCCAGTTTCCTCGGCGAGATCACACTGGCCGAGCTGGTTCGCCAGGCCGATGTACGCCGGATTGCCGGCAAGCAAGATGAACAGATGAAAAGCGTGTTGTCCCTGATTGAACGGGCAGAACACGGCGATGTGAGCTTGAAAGTCCAACTATAAACGTGCTTTCCACAGCGGGATTCTGTATGACCCGAACTGTGACGGAGAAAAACATGAAACTGCCTATTTACCTTGATTATTCGGCAACCTGTCCGGTGGACCCGCGTGTCGCAGAAAAAATGATGCAGTGTCTCACCATGGATGGCCTGTTTGGCAATCCGGCTTCCCGTTCTCACCGTTTCGGCTGGCAGGCCGAAGAGGCGGTAGATCTGGCCCGTAATCAAGTGGCAGAGCTTATTGGTGCTGACCCGCGCGAGATTGTCTTCACCTCCGGTGCAACCGAGTCTGACAACCTGGCAATCAAGGGTGTTGCCCACTTTTATGCCAGCAAAGGCAAGCACATCATCACCTCCAAGACCGAACACAAAGCGGTGCTCGACACCTGTCGTCAGCTGGAGCGTGAAGGCTTCGAGGTGACCTATCTCGAGCCGATGCCCAACGGCCTCTTTACCCTCGAGATGATCGAGAACGCTATGCGTGACGACACCATTCTGGTCAGCATGATGCACGTGAACAACGAGATCGGCGTGATCCAGGACATCAAAGGGCTGGGCGAGCTGTGCCGCTCCCGCAAGATCCTGCTGCACGTCGATGCCGCCCAGAGCGTGGGCAAGGTAGAAATCGACGTTGAAGCGATGAAGATTGACCTGCTCTCTCTCTCCGCCCACAAGATCTACGGTCCGAAAGGGATTGGTGCGCTCTACGTTCGCCGCAAGCCGCGCGTACGTATCGAAGCCCAGATGCACGGTGGCGGTCACGAGCGCGGCATGCGTTCCGGCACCCTGCCGACTCATCAGATCGTTGGCATGGGTGAAGCCTTCCGTATCGCCAAGGAAGAGATGGCAAGCGAGCACGAGCGCGTGATGACCCTGCGTCAGCGTCTGTGGGATGGCCTGAAAGATATCGAAGCCGTCTACCTCAACGGTGATCTGGAGCAGCGTGTTTCCGGCAACCTCAACGTCAGCTTCGCCTATGTGGAAGGGGAATCCCTCATCATGGCGCTGAAAGATTTGGCGGTCTCTTCCGGTTCTGCCTGTACCTCTGCCAGCCTGGAACCCTCCTACGTGCTGCGTGCGCTGGGTCTGAACGACGAGCTGGCTCACAGCTCCATCCGTTTCAGCATCGGTCGCTTCACCACCGAAGAAGAGATTGACTACGCGGTCAAGCTCATTCGTGACTCCATCGGTCGTCTGCGCGAGATGTCTCCGCTGTGGGAGATGTACAAGGATGGCGTTGATCTGAATACGGTCGAATGGGCTCATCACTGATCACTTCAGTGAGCAACAGAATTAGCAGGAGTTAGATATGGCTTACAGTGAAAAAGTAATCGACCACTACGAAAATCCGCGCAACGTCGGTGGTTTTGACAAGAATGATCCCAGCGTTGCAACCGGCATGGTGGGTGCACCTGCCTGTGGCGACGTGATGAAGCTGCAGCTGAAGATCAGCGAAGAGGGCATCATCGAAGATGCCAAGTTCAAAACCTATGGTTGCGGCTCTGCCATCGCCTCCAGCTCCCTGGTGACCGAATGGGTCAAGGGCAAAACGCTGGACGAAGCGGCCGGCATCAAGAACACCGACATCGCCGAAGAGCTGGCTCTGCCGCCGGTGAAGATCCACTGCTCCATTCTGGCCGAGGATGCCATCAAGGCCGCCATCGCCGATTACAAGCAGAAGAAAGGTCTCTAAGCGCCGGAGAGCAGTATGGCTATTACCATGACAGATGCCGCCGCGGCACGGGTTTCCTCTTTTCTGACCAACCGGGGCAAGGGCATTGGCCTGCGCCTCGGCGTCAAGACCACCGGCTGCTCGGGCCTGGCCTATGTGCTCGAGTTTGTCGATGAGCTGACCGGAGAAGATCAGGTATTCGAGCAGCAGGGCGTCAAGATTATTGTCGATGCCAAGAGCCTCATCCATCTGGATGGCACCGAGCTGGATTTCGTCAAAGAGGGGCTCAACGAGGGCTTCAAATTCAACAACCCCAACGCCAAAGGCGAGTGTGGTTGTGGCGAAAGCTTCAGTGTCTAAGAGGATTGCATGAACCATTTCGAGCTGTTTGGGCTGGTTGAAGGCTTCGAGCTCGATACCCGGCAGCTGGCCGACACCTACCGTCAGCTGCAGACCCAGTTTCATCCCGATCGTTTCGCCACTGCTCCCGAGCGGGAGCAGCTGGCAGCGGTACAGCGTGCCGCCCAGATCAACGACGCATTCACCACCCTCAAGGCGCCGCTGCGCCGTGCCGAATATCTGCTCTCTCTGCGTGGCACCGATATTCGTGGCGAACAGCAAACCCTGCAAGACACGGCTTTTCTGATGCAGCAGCTTGAATGGCGCGAGCGTCTGGCCGATCTGAAAGGTGACGCTGACCCTGAGCGCGCCATCAAGGATTTTCGCAGCGAGATCAGGCATGATCACCAGCTGTTGATGCAGCAGCTGACCGACTCGCTTGCCACTGGCAACGATCCTGTCGCCGCCGACTGCGTTCGCAAACTCAAGTTTGTCGACAAGCTCCTCGAAGAGCTGGAACGATTCGAAGACTCGCTCCTCGAGTCTTGATCCTTTAACGCTGGAAGTCTCATTACCCATGGCATTACTGCAAATCGCCGAACCCGGCCAGAGCGCTGTACCCCATCAGCACAAGCGTGCCGTCGGCATCGATCTCGGTACCACCAATTCTCTCGTCGCTGCAGTGCGCAGCGGTCAGGCTGCCACTCTCAGTGATGAACAGGGGCGCGACCTGCTCCCCTCTGTCGTTCACTATCAGGCGGATGCAATCCGGGTGGGCTTCGATGCCAAGCGTGAAGCGGCGCTCGACCCTCACAATACCATCGTCTCGGTCAAACGGATGATGGGCAAGGCGTTGGCCGATATCGATACCCGCCAGCAGCCTTATCAATTCGTGGCAGCCGACAACGGCATGCCGCAGTTGCAGACCCGTCAGGGGCTGGTCAACCCTGTGCAAGTCTCAGCCGAGATCCTCAAAAAATTGGCCGAGCGCGGCGCCCAGACCCTGGGTGGCGATCTCGATGGTGTGGTTATCACGGTGCCCGCCTATTTTGATGATGCCCAGCGTCAGGGCACCAAGGATGCGGCCCGTCTGGCCGGTCTGCATGTGCTGCGTCTGCTCAACGAGCCGACCGCCGCAGCCATCGCCTATGGCCTCGATTCCGGTCAGGAAGGGGTCATCGCGGTTTATGATCTGGGTGGCGGCACCTTCGATATCTCAATTTTGCGTCTGCACCGCGGTGTATTCGAAGTGATGGCGACCGGCGGTGATTCCGCCCTCGGTGGCGATGATTTCGATCACCTGCTGGTTGACTGGATCAAGGAACAAGCCGGTTTGACCGGCGAGCTGGATGCCCGTCTGCAGCGTGAGCTGCTGGATGTGGCTGCCGCCGTCAAACACGGTCTGACCGATGCCGACAGTGTTCCCTGCACCTTTGCCGGCTGGCAGGGCTCGGTGAGCCGCAGCCAGTTTGATGAGCTCATCGCGCCGCTGGTGAAACGCACTCTGCTGGCTTGCCGCCGCGCCCTGCGCGATGCGGGTCTCGAGCAGGTGGAAGTGCTGGAGGTGGTGATGGTGGGGGGCTCCACCCGGGTGCCGCTGGTGCGCGAGATGGTGGGCGAGTTCTTTGGTCGCACGCCGCTCACCAGTATCGATCCCGACAAGGTGGTGGCCATCGGCGCTGCCGTTCAGGCTGATATTCTGGTGGGCAACAAACCAGATGCCGAGATGCTGCTGCTGGACGTCATCCCGCTCTCCCTGGGTCTTGAGACCATGGGTGGCCTCGCCGAGAAGGTGATCCCGCGCAATACCACCATACCGGTGGCCCGCGCCCAGGAGTTCACCACCTTCAAGGATGGTCAGACTGCGATGGCCATCCACGTGGTGCAGGGGGAGCGTGAGCTGGTGGCTGATTGCCGCTCCCTGGCCCGTTTTACCCTGACCGGTATTCCGCCGATGGCCGCCGGTGCCGCCCATATTCGCGTCACTTTCCAGGTGGATGCGGATGGTCTGCTCTCGGTCAGCGCCATGGAGAAATCCTCCGGCGTGCAGGCCGAGATCCAGGTCAAGCCCTCTTACGGGCTGGCAGAGGAGGATATCCTCAACATGCTGAGCGCTTCCATCGAGAATGCCCAGCAGGATATGGATGCCCGCATGCTGGCAGAGCAGCAGGTTGAAGCTGACCGGGTGGTCGAGAGCCTCAATGCCGCGCTGGCTGCCGATGGCGATGCACTGCTCAATGCGGCAGAGCGTGCCGAGATAGACGGCGCCATCGCCCATCTGCTGGCCATGCGTCAGGTGGGGAGTACCAACCAAATCAAAGAAGCCATCGAGGCGGCGGATGCTGCCAGTGGTGAGTTTGCAGCCCGCCGGATGGATGCCTCCATTCGCAAGGTGCTGACCGGACAAAACGTCAACAAGGTGTAATATGCCAAAACTGATCATTCTTCCTCATCCCGTGCTCTGTCCGGATGGCGCAGCCCTCGAAGGTGAGAGCGGCGAGACCATTCTGGATGTGGCGCTGCGCAACGGCATCGAGATTGAACATGCCTGCGAGAAGTCCTGTGCCTGCACCACCTGCCACTGTGTGGTGCGTGAAGGCTTTGACTCCCTCGAGCCGAGCGACGAGCTGGAAGACGACATGCTGGACAAGGCGTGGGGGCTGGAGCCGGAATCCCGCCTCAGCTGCCAGGCCAAACTGGCTGATGAGGATCTGGTGGTGGAGCTGCCCAAGTACACCCTGAACCTTGCCTCTGAACGCCATTAATTACACACAAGTGAATTGCACGTGCAGCATCCATCGGTGCTTCAGTGATATGGTGAAGGCCGTGACCCCTTTGGGGCACGGCCTTTTTTGTATTCGTTCTTACCTGTTTGCGCATTAAAACAGTGCCAGTAAAAAAGGAAGCAAGAGAAGATGGCTGACATGATGAAGGTAGGGTTGTCCACCCAGGCTGCGGCCGCTCACTGGGGCGAGGGTGCCCTGCTCAGTTTCAATGGCGATGAAGCCACTATTCACCTCGGCGCTCTCTCTGTTGAGAAAGATGTGCTGCGCGCTGTGCAGCGTGCTGCCCGTCGCCTCGAGTCGAGCGGGATCAAGCAGGTTGCGCTGGCCGGTGAAGGCTGGGATCTGGAACGTCGCTACGCGTTCGCCCAGGGTTTCTACGCCGCCAAGGGAGCCCGTGAACTGGATTTCGGCCAGCAGAGCGACGCGGATGCCCGCGAGCTGGATGGCTTGCTCAAGGCGACCCGCTGGGTACGCGAGATCACCAATGGCACCCCGGAGGAGATCTACCCCATGAGTCTGGCGGAGTCGGCGCTGCTGCTTATCCGCGGTCTGGCTGGCGACAAGGTGACCGCCCGCATCACGGCCGGTGAAGCGCTGCGCGAGTCGGGCCATATCGGGATCTGGTCGGTGGGCCGTGGCAGCGAGCGCGAGCCGGTGCTGCTGGAGCTTGACTACAACCCGACCGGTGATCGCAACGCCCCGGTCGTTGCTGCGCTGGTGGGCAAGGGGATCACTTTTGACTCTGGTGGCTACTCCATGAAGTCCTCTGACAACATGCTGCCGATGAAGTCCGATATGGGCGGTGCCGCCATGGTGACCGGTGCGCTGGCGCTGGCCATCAGCCGCGGTCTGAATCAGCGGGTGAAGTTGATCCTCTGCTGCGCCGAGAACCTGGTCTCGGGCCACGCATTCAAGCTGGGCGACATCCTCACCTACAAAAACGGCATCTCGGTCGAGATCCAGAATACCGATGCCGAAGGACGTCTGGTGCTGGCCGATGGCCTGATGGCCGCCTCCGACAGTGGCGCGGCCTATATTCTCGATGCTGCCACCCTGACCGGTGCGGCCAAGATGGCGCTGGGCCGCGACTACAATGCGGTGTTCGCCCTCGATGAAGCCGAGCAGGCTCGCACACTGGCCGCCGCCAAAGCGGAAAACGAGCAGGCCTGGGCGCTGCCGCTGGAGCCCTGGCATGCAGGCCAGCTAACCTCGGCCTTTGCCGATCTGGGCAACGTCGCTTCGGCTGAAGGGACCGCTGGTGCCACTACGGCGGCAGCTTTCCTCTCCCGCTTTGTGCGCGATGAAGGCAAGGGCTGGGTACACATGGATCTGGCCGCTTCTTACCAGAAAGCAGGCAACGATCTGTGGGCGACCGGCGCCAAGGGCCATGGCCTGCGCACCATCGCCCGTTGGCTGCAGGAGGTGAGCGCATGAACGTCTGGTTGAGCCGGGAGTTGGCCCCTGCCGAGTGGGGGGAGGGGGCGCTGCTCTCGCACCGCGCCGATGGCATGGTGATCCATCTGACAACGACCAATGCCCTGCTGGATATCCAGCAAGCGGCGCGCCGTCTCTGCCAGCAGGGGATCCAGAAAGTGACGCTGGCTGGCCACTGGGAGCGCGAACAGCAGTGGGCCTTTGCCCAGGGCTTGCAAACCCCCAAGGCCGAGGTGCAGCTGCAGTGGGCCATGTCCTCGGAAGAGGACAGAGAGGAGCTGGAAGCACGCTGGCTCTGTGGCCGCTGGGTGCGAGAGATGACCAATGCTACGCCGGAGCAGCTGGGGCCGCTGGAGCTGGCGGTTGAAGCGGCCTCCTTTATTACCGAGCTGGCACCGGACAAGGTGAGCCATCGCATTCTCAAGGGTGAAGCGCTGCAACAGGCGGGCTGGGTCGGCCTCTATCAGGTCGGCCGTGGCAGTGAGCGCGAGCCGGTGCTGCTGGAACTTGACTTCAATCCGGGGCGGGACCCCAAGGCGCCGGTGGCGGCGGCTCTGGTAGGCAAGGGGATCACCTTTGACTCAGGTGGCTACTCCATGAAGAGCTCCGAGGGGATGCTCACCATGAAGTGCGACATGGGCGGCGCCGCCATCGTGACCGGCGCACTGGCGCTGGCCATGCTGCGCGGGCTCGACAAGCGGGTGAAGCTCATCCTCTGCTGCGCCGAGAACCTGGTCTCCGGCCACGCCTACAAGCTGGGGGACATCCTCACCTACAAGAACGGCACCACGGTCGAAATTGTGAATACCGATGCCGAGGGGCGGCTGGTGCTGGCGGACGGCCTGCAACTGGCGAGCGACAGTGGCGCTCCGCTGATCATCGATGCCGCAACCCTGACCGGTGCGGCAGTGATGGCGCTGGGTGGACGTTACAACGCCCTGTTTGGCCTCGACAAGGGGCTGGTGAGCCGGGCCATGGCGTATGCTGATGCAGAGCAGGAGCCGGCCTGGCCACTGCCGCTGGAACCCTGGCACCGCCAGCAGTGTCCTTCCCACTATGCCGACACGGCCAACAGCCGTCCGGTCAAGGGGGGCGGACCGGGTGGCGCCTCCAATGCTGCGGGTTTCCTCTCCCGTTTCGTCGGCAATGAGGGGGAGGGGTGGCTTCACATCGATCTGGCTGCCTGTTTCAGTGACAACGGCGACAGCCTGTGGGCGCCAGGTGCCAATACTCTGGGAATGCGTACCATAGCGCACACGCTGCTGGCAGAAGTACTTTAAGCATGACAAGGCACCTTCGGGTGCCTTTTTACCGATGGTTGAATAGTGAGCAAAAGATGGCGTTTTGCTGGCTTAAGGAGACTATCGTGCGCAAGCGCACATATTTTCCCGCTCAGCCCGGTCAAGATGAGTATGAATGTTGAATGCAGGGGAGTGATGTTTAATAAAAAGTTGCTTGTTTGTGTGTTTTTCCGGTTTTTGTTTACGTATAATCGCCAGCGAACATGGATTCTAACAATAAAACACTGTAGTTAAGGAAAGATATCAATGGCCATCGAACGTACCTTCTCTATCGTCAAGCCGGATGCTGTCAGCAAGAACCTGATCGGTGCCATCTATAGCCGTTTCGAAAGCGCAGGCTTGAAGGTGGTGGCATCCAAAATGCTGCGGATGAGCAGCGAGCAGGCAGCCGGTTTCTATGCCGAACATCAGGGCAAGCCTTTTTATGACGCACTGGTCAGCTTCATGACTTCCGGCCCCGTTATGGTACAGGTGCTGGAAGGGGAAGATGCCATCCGTCGCAACCGTGAAATCATGGGCGCAACCAACCCGAAAGAGGCGCTGGCCGGTACCCTGCGTGCCTGCTACGCCGAGAGCATCGATCGCAACGCCGTGCACGGCTCCGATGCACCGGCATCCGCTGCCCGCGAAATTGCTTACTTCTTCTCTGACAACGAGATCTGCCCGCGCGGCTGATTTTCGTGGATGATGACCCAAGGGAGCCTCGGCTCCCTTTGTTGTTTTGGTCGTTCTGCCAATATCCCTCTATTCTCCAGGTGGAAAGCCGCACCCATAATTTGTACAATGCCGCCCCCTGACGTCGTCAGCCAATAATTGATTGAAGTGTTTGAACCGAGGCCATTGATGAGCGAAACAAAAATCAACCTGCTGGATCTTGATCGGGATGCCATGCGTGCCTTCTTCGTCGAACTGGGCGAGAAGCCGTTCCGGGCAGATCAGGTCATGAAGTGGATCTATCACTTTGGTTGTGATGATTTCGATCAGATGACCAACGTCAACAAGGTGCTCAAGGAGCGCCTGAAAGAGATCGCCGAGATCAAGGCGCCCGAGATCAGCCGCGAACAGCGCTCTTCCGATGGCACCATCAAGTGGGCGCTGCAGGTGGGCGATCAGGAAGTAGAGACTGTCTACATCCCGGAAGATGACCGCGCGACCCTCTGCGTCTCCTCCCAGGTGGGCTGTGCGCTGGAGTGCAAGTTCTGCTCCACGGCTCAGCAAGGCTTCAACCGCAACCTGAAAGTATCCGAGATCATCGGTCAGGTGTGGCGTGCGGCCCGTGTCGTGGGTGGCAAGCGCCCCATCACCAACGTGGTGATGATGGGGATGGGTGAGCCACTGCTCAACCTCGCCAACGTGGTGCCGGCCATGCGCCTGATGATGGATGACTACGGCTTTGGCATCTCCAAGCGCCGCGTTACCATCTCCACCTCCGGTGTGGTGCCGGCGCTCGACATGCTGGGCGACCAGATCGACGTGGCACTGGCCATCTCTCTGCACGCACCGAACGACAAGCTGCGCTCCGAGATCATGCCGATCAACGACAAGTACAACATCGAGGCCTTCCTCGCTGCGGTTCGTCGCTATCTGGGCAAATCCAACGCCAACGGTGGTCGGGTGACCGTCGAGTATGTGCTGCTCGATCATATCAATGACGATATGCAGCATGCTCACGAGCTGGCCAAAGTGCTCAAGGATACCCCGAGCAAGATCAACCTGATCCCCTTCAACCCCTTCCCGGGCAACCCCTACGGCAAGCCGAGCAACAGCCGTATCGACCGCTTCTCCAAGGTGCTGATGGAGTACGGTTTCACCGTGATCGTCCGCAAGACCCGTGGTGACGATATCGATGCTGCTTGCGGCCAGCTGGTGGGCGACGTGATTGACCGCACCAAGCGCACCCTCAAAAATCGGATGCAACAGGATGGGATTTCCGTCAAAATGGTTTAATTGCTAAGCCATTGTATAGACAGGGAATGGATACACGTACATTGATGGTAGTGGCAGCGCTCAGTGCGCTGCCAGGTTGTGTGACCGAGACCACTTACGCTGGCCAGAATTCCACCCAGCGTGAGTCGGGGCCCGATCTGAAGGCGGCGGCCCAGACCCGCATCGATCTCGGTATTCAATATCTGCAGCAGGGCAATGCCGAACAGGCCAAGTTCAATCTTGATCGCGCCCTCAAATATGATCCCTCCAATCCAGCGGTTCAGATCGGCTTCGCCTATTTCTATCAACAGGTCGGTGATTTCAAGGCGGCGGAGACCAGCTACAAGAACGCTTTGGCCATGGATCCGTCCAATGCTGACGCAATGAACAACTATGGCGCCTTTTTGTGTGACCGCGGCCGCTATGACGAGGCAGACAAGGCGTTCAACCAGGCTGTTATTCAGCCAGGCTACGTGAAAATTGCCGATACCTATGAAAATGCGGCACTTTGCGCCCAGCAAAATCATAGAAATGATAAAGCAAGCGAGTACTATCGCCTGGCCTTGGGGTATAATCCCCGCAACCCAAGGTTATTGCTGGACTTGGCCGAGCTTTCCATGAAAGATGGCAAGCTGCCTGATGTGCAGTCCTACCTCGCCCGTTTTGCAGAAGTGTCAGACGAGAACGAGGACAGTCTCTGGTTGAGATTGCGGCTGGCACAGGCAATGGACAAACCGGCATTACTCCACCAATTCGGGAATGAGCTGGTAAGGCAATATCCCACTTCGCAACAAGCCAAGCGTTATTTAGCCAATGACTACTGAACAGCAACACGATTTTCAAGACGACACCCAGGCAGTGGGCCCAGGCCAGCTGCTGCGCAACGCCCGTGAACAGCTCGGCTGGACACGAGAACAGGTTGCGTCCCGCATTCACCTTCGTCTGACCCTGATTGCCGCTATCGAATCGGATACGTACGACAAGCATACGTCTCATACCTTTATCCGGGGCTATCTGCGTACCTACGCCAAGCTGGTGGGGATCCCGGAGGAGACCATTCTTGCCGCCTATGACAAGCTGGGGCTGACTCCGCCCGACAATATCGACATGCAGAGCTTCTCGCGCCGTTCCCGTCAGCAGGCGAGCGACAGTCGTCTGAAAGTCGTGACCTGGCTGGTGATCCTGGTGCTGATTGCGCTCTCCGTTGCCTGGTGGTGGCAGAGTACGACCCGCCGCTCTGCCGGAGATGAGGCGCTGGCCGCGACCGAAATGAGCACAACCGCAGCGCCAACTGCCGACACCGCAACCGTTGCGGTGGCAAATGATGCAACTGCGCCGGCTCAGGATGTCTCTGCCGCGGCAGCTACTATCGTTGCCCCGGCTGCTGCTGTTTCTGACGCGGCTGCCACCCTGGCTCCGGCTTCTGCTGCCGTGGCATTGACCGACGCCAGTGGCGCTGTCAGCACGGTAGTTGATGTTGCCGCCTCCGGTGCCACTGCGACCGAATCTGAAGAGACTGCGGTTGATCCGGCAACTGCGCCGCAACTCAAGATGAGCTTTACCGCCGACTGCTGGCTGGATGTGAAGGATGCCAAGGGCAAGACTCTCTTCAGCGGTTTGAAGAAGGCAAATGACGAGCTGGTACTGGAAGGTGCCGAGCCCCTGAAGTTCATCATTGGCGCGCCGATGGCGGTCAAGCTCGACTACAAGGGCAAATCCTTTGATATGAGCCGTTACAACAACGGCCGTACTGCCCGCTTCTCACTGCCGCAGGAGTAATCTGTTCGTCATGTCCGCACACGAATCTCCCATTATTCGTCGTAAATCACGGCAGATCATGGTTGGCAATGTACCGGTAGGGGGCGATGCCCCCATTACGGTGCAGACCATGACCAACACCAAGACCACCGATGTCGCCGCCACTGTCGAGCAGATCCAGCGTATTGAGCGGGTCGGTGCCGATATCGTTCGGGTTTCCGTGCCCACCATGGAAGCGGCGGAAGCGTTCAAGCTGATCAAACAGCAGACTCGCATCCCCATCGTTGCCGATATCCATTTTGACTATCGCATCGCCCTGAAAGTGGCCGAGTATGGCGCTGACTGCTTGCGTATCAATCCGGGCAACATCGGCAACGAGCAGCGTGTGCGCTCTGTTGTCGATTGCGCACGCGACCTCAATATCCCGATCCGTATCGGGGTCAATGGCGGGTCGCTCGAGAAGGATATTCAGGAGAAGTATGGCGAGCCGACCCCGGAGGCTCTGGTGGAGTCCGCCATGCGTCACGTCGAGTATCTCGATCGCCTCGATTTCCAGAACTTCAAGGTGAGCGTCAAGGCGTCTGATGTATTCCTCGCCGTGGGCGCCTATCGCCTGCTGGCCAAGCAGATTGAACAGCCGCTCCATCTGGGCATTACCGAAGCGGGCGGTTTCCGTGCCGGTGCAGTGAAGTCCTCCATTGGTCTTGGCATGCTGCTGGCTGATGGCATCGGCGACACCCTGCGCATCTCGCTGGCGGCTGATCCGGTAGAGGAAGTGAAGGTCGGTTTCGACATCCTCAAATCCCTGCGGATCCGCTCCCGTGGCATCAACTTCATCGCTTGCCCCTCCTGCTCCCGTCAGGAGTTCGACGTCATTGGCACAGTCAATGCGCTGGAAGAGCGGCTCGAAGACATCATCACCCCGATGGATGTCTCCATCATCGGCTGTGTGGTGAACGGGCCGGGCGAAGCGCTGGTTTCCGATCTCGGTCTTGCCGGTGCGGCCAACAAGAGTGCCTTCTACGAAGGGGGCCAGCGTGTTGACCGGCTCGACAACAAGGATCTCATCCCGACCCTTGAGCGCCGCATTCGTGCCCGCGCCGCCATGCTGGACCCGGTTAACCGGATCCTGGTGGACAAGGATTGAACGGACAGGGGCCACTTCGGGTGGCCCTCTTTCCAGGTGACTGATTTTACACCCCGCTTGCGGATTCCCTGATTTTACCTCGGGGGTGAAAATCCCTATAATGCGGCCAAATTTTACCTCTTTTTCTCGAGTATCAACGTGGCAAAACAGATCCAAGCTATTCGCGGTATGAATGATTGCCTGCCGGAGCAGAGCCCGGTATGGCAGAAGGTTGAACAGATCCTGCGCCAGGTCGTTGCCAGCTATGGCTACAGCGAAGTGCGCATGCCGATTGTCGAGCAGACCCATCTGTTCAAGCGCGCCATCGGTGAAGTGACCGACGTGGTCGAAAAAGAGATGTATACCTTTGAAGATCGCAATGGCGACAGCCTGAGCCTGCGTCCGGAAGGGACCGCCAGCTGCGTCCGCGCCGGTATCGAGCACGGCCTGCTCTACAATCAGGAGCGCCGGATGTGGTATATGGGCCCCATGTTCCGTCACGAGCGTCCCCAGAAGGGCCGTTATCGCCAGTTCCACCAGTTTGGTGTCGAGCTGTTTGGCATCAACGGGCCGGATATCGACGCCGAGCTCATCATGCTGACCAACCGCCTGTGGCGCCTGTTCGGTATCAGCGAGCATGTGACCCTGCAGCTCAACACTCTGGGCCAGAGCGCGGAGCGTGCTGCTTACCGCGATGCGCTG
Organism: Aeromonas sp. SG16; assembly: GCF_024436135.1. NCBI lineage: Bacteria > Pseudomonadati > Pseudomonadota > Gammaproteobacteria > Aeromonadales > Aeromonadaceae > Aeromonas > Aeromonas sp. SG16. Next base: position 1,243,385 of record NZ_JANFNW010000001.1, on the reverse strand, counting down.
GTTGCCTATCTGGAGCAGTACAAGGATCAGCTGGACGAAGAGAGCCAGCGTCGCATGTACAGCAACCCGCTGCGAGTGCTCGACTCCAAGGACGAGAAAGTGCAGGCCGTGCTGGTCGGTGCACCCCGTCTGTTCGATCATCTGGGCGAAGAGAGTCTGGCTCATTTCGAGGGGCTCAAGCGCCTGCTCGACTCTGCCGGCATCAAGTACGAAGTGAACGAGCGTCTGGTACGTGGCCTCGACTATTACAACCTCACCGTATTCGAGTGGGTGACCAACAGCCTGGGGGCCCAGGGCACCGTCTGTGCCGGTGGCCGCTATGACGGTCTGGTGGAGCAACTGGGTGGTCAGCCGACGCCTGCGGTCGGTTTTGCCATGGGCATGGAGCGTCTGGTGCTGATGCTGGAGACCCTTGAGCTCAACGGCGACATTCGCCCGGCGGTTGATGTCTATCTGGCGATGGTGGGCGAGGGGACCGAGCAGGCTGGCTTCCAGCTGGCCGAGCGTCTGCGTGATGCGCTGCCGGATTTGCGCCTGATGAGCCACTGCGGCGGCGGCAACTTCAAGAAACAACTCAAGCGTGCCGACAAGAGCGGCGCGTCTATCGCCCTGATCCTTGGTGAGACCGAGGTGCAAAACGGGGAGATCACTATCAAATATCTGCGTGGTCAGGCCGAGCAACAGACCGTCAAGGTTGACGCCGCCATTGCCCTGCTGGCAGCCAAAGGAGAGTAAGCTGTGGAAGTTTATACCACCGAAGAACAACAGGTTGAGGTTATCAAGGAGTGGTGGAAAGAGAACGGGACCTCGGTGATCGCCGGTACCGTGATCGGTCTGGTCGGCCTGTTTGGCTGGCGCTACTACAACCAGTATCAGCAACAGACCATGGAGGCCTCCTCCCACGCCTACAACCAGGTGATTACCCAGCTGGCTAAAGGCGATGCCGCCGGTTTCGAGCAGGCAGCGCAGTTTGTCTCCGCCAACAAGGGCGACTCCTATGGCGAGCTGGCCGCGCTGCAACTGGCTGCTGCCGCCGTCAAGGCCGGCAAGCTGGATCTGGCTGCCGAGCAGCTGACCCAGGTGGCCACCAGCGGTGACGAGAGCATTCGTCCCATCGCTGCACTGCGTCTGGCTCGCGTATTGAACGATCAGGGCAAAGCCGATGACGCGCTGGCCCAGCTTGGCAAGATCAACAGCGACGCCTTCAAGGCCCAGGTGGCCGAAGTGCGCGGTGACATCCTGCAAAAGCAGGGCAAGATTGAGGAGGCTCGCGATGCCTATCAGGCAGCGGCCGATGCCGGCGGCCTGCAGGGTAGCCAGGAGCTCAAGTTGAAGATGGACGATCTGGCCCTGCCGGCCATGACCACGGGTGAGGCACCGGATGCGTAATCTATTCAAAATGGTGGCGCTGGGGGCTGCGGTCTCCTTCGCCCTGCAGGGCTGCTCCCTGTTCAGCTCGGAAGAGGATTTGAACCCTATGGCACCGCTGCCCAAGGTTGAATCCGCTTTCAGTGCCGATACCGAGTGGTCTTCCACTGTCGGTGACGGCATCGGTGACTTCTACTCCCAGCTCAAGCCGGCAGTGGAAGATGAGCGTATCTATGCCGCTGCGCGCGATGGCGATGTCACCGCCTTTGACCGTGCCAGTGGCGATCGCCTCTGGACCGTCGATCTGGCCGACCTGCCGGTCAATGCCGACAAGCGCAGCGCCCGTCTCTCCGGCGGTCTGGTCTCCCGTTACGGCAAGCTGTTCCTCGGCTCCGAGAACGGGGTGGTCTACGCCCTGAACGAAGAGAATGGCGAAGTGCTGTGGCAGACCAATGTGCCCGGCGAAGTGGTCGCCAGCCCTGCAGTTGAGGATGGCCGCGTGGTGGTGCTGACCACCTCCGGTCGCCTGATTGCGCTCGATACCGACGAAGGCAAGATGCAGTGGACGCTCTCCGAAGAGCAGCCGCCGCTGACCCTGCGCAGTGCCGGTGCCCCGGTGATCACCAATGGTGCCGTCATCTATGGCCGCGCCGATGGCAAGGTTGGCATTGCCCTGTTGAGCAACGGCCAGCCGGTGCGTCAATCCAAGGTGGCCGACCCGCGCGGTGCTACCGAGCTTGACCGCATGGTGGACGTCGATGCCAGCCCGCTGATTGCCGGTGATGAGCTTTACGCCATCGCCTACAATGGCCAGTTGATGGCGCGCAAGCTGATGAGCGGCGATGAAGTGTGGAAGCGCAAGTATTCCGGCTATCGCGATCTGGCGATCACCGGCAATGCCATCGTGCTGACCGACAGTCGCAGCCACCTGTTTGCCATCGACCGTCGCAATGGTCTGGAGCTGTGGTCCAACACCCAGCTGGAGAATCGTACCGTCACTGCACCTGTCATCTTTGGTGACTATGTGGTGGTGGGTGATGTGGAAGGATACCTGTACTGGCTTGATCGTACCGACGGTACCATCAAGGCGATGCAGCAGCTCGACAGCAGTGGTCTCTACGCCGCCCCGCTTGTGGATGGTGACACCCTGTATGTGCAGAGCCGTGGCGGCAAGCTGTACGCACTAAAGCGTCCTTGATCGTCCGTTAATTTGAATATCCGGCTCCTGGTCTTCGGACCCGGAGCCTTTGTCGTCTTGAGAATGAGGCTTTTATGACTCCTGTTGTTGCCCTGGTGGGCCGCCCCAATGTGGGGAAATCCACCCTGTTTAACCGCCTGACCCGTACCCGGGATGCCCTGGTTGCCGACTTCCCCGGCCTGACCCGGGACCGCAAATATGGCCAGGCGAAGCTGGGCGAGCTGGAATTTATCGTGGTCGATACCGGCGGTATCGATGGCACCGAGGAGGGGATCGAGCTGAAGATGGCCGAGCAGTCCCTGCTGGCCATCGAAGAAGCCGATGTGGTGCTGTTCATGGTGGATGCTCGTGCCGGTTTGACTGCTGCGGATCAGGCCATCGCCGAGCACCTGCGCAAGACCCACAAAAAGGTGTTTCTGGTCGCCAACAAGACCGATGGCATCGATGGTGACTCCGCTGTCTCCGAGTTTTACGGTCTGGCGCTGGGTGAGGTTTACCAGATGGCGGCTGCCCACGGTCGCGGCGTATTGAGCCTGCTGGAGTTGGCACTGGCTCCTCACCTGGAGACGCTGGTCGAAGCCGCTGGTGACGAAGAGGTGCAGGACGAGGAAGAAGAGGACTTCGACGAAGAAGCCCTGCTGCGCATGGTGGCTGCCGGTGAACTCGATACCAAAGAGGACACCAAGGAGACGCCGTTCGCCGATCTGCCCATCAAGTTCGCCATCGTCGGTCGTCCCAACGTCGGCAAATCAACCCTGACCAACCGCATGCTGGGTGAAGATCGGGTCATCGTCTATGACATGCCGGGCACCACCCGTGACTCCGTCTACATCCCGATGGAGCGTGACGAGCAGAAGTACGTCATCATCGATACCGCCGGCGTGCGCCGTCGTGGCAAGGTGCATGAGACGGTGGAGAAGTTCTCCGTCATCAAGACCCTCAAGGCCATCGAAGATGCCAACGTCTGCCTGCTGGTGATCGACGCTCAGGAGACCATCACCGATCAGGACTTGAGCATCCTTGGCTTCGTGCTCAACACCGGCCGCTCCGTGGTGCTGGTGGTGAACAAGTGGGATGGTCTGGATCAGAAAGTGAAAGAGGATGTGAAGAACGAGCTGGATCGTCGCTTGGGCTTCATCGACTTCGCTCGCGTTCACTTCATCTCCGCCCTGCACGGCAGCGGTGTTGGTCACCTGTTTGAATCCATTCAGGAGGCTTACCAGTCCGCCACTCGCCGTACCAGTACCGCCATGCTGACCCGGATCATGCAGATGGCGCAGGAAGATCACCAGCCGCCGATGGTCAACGGCCGCCGCGTCAAACTGAAATATGCTCACGCCGGTGGTTACAACCCGCCGCGGATCGTGATCCACGGCAACCAGCTCAACGATCTGCCGGACTCCTACAAGCGGTATCTGATCAACTACTTCCGCAAGTCCCTCAAGATCATGGGCTCACCGATCCGGGTCGAGTTCCAGGAGTCGGTCAACCCGTTTGAAGGCAAGAAGAATACCCTGACCCTGAGTCAGGAGCGCCAGCGCAAACGGCTGCTGAAGATGAAGAAGAAATAAGCCCTGGCGGCTGCCCTCACCGGCAGCCGCTTTGTTATCCTCGCCATGGTAAGGTGAGGATCAAGGGGAGGGGGATCTGCCATGGAGCCAGACCATGGCAGATCCACTTTTCGAGGAGTTGATTATGGAAGCCCTGCTTTGTCCATCCTGCCAGAGTGAATTGGATACCCGCTGCAAGGAGCAAACTTGCGGTAACTGCAAAGCCATTGTGCGGGTCACCGCACTCTGCCCCACCTGCCATCAGGAGCTGGAGTGCCTCAAGGCGTGTGGTGCGGTCGATTACTTCTGCAATCACTGCAACTCGCTGGTCTCCAAACGCTCGGTGCAATTTAGCGCCGACATCCAGCAAGCCTGAAAAAACCAGAGTATAAAAAACCCGGCTAATGCCGGGTTTATGCTGTGTGCTCTGCGATAAGCAGGGTATAGGATCGATTTCTGCGCCACAGGTTGCGCTTGATGTCATTAAGCTTGAGTTTGCGTCTGGGGCTCCAGCTGCACTTTGCTTTTCTGACCAGACTGATTTTTCTACGTTTTTGCATCTTGGTCTCCTCCCAACTTAGGTGGCCATCCGGGCCTTGGGTCATTGATGGAGCCCATCCGAAATTGCTGTTATTTAATCTCTCAACATAATGAAAACAATGCGATTTCGGATAGGCTCCGATGTGATTCGATGGTAACAGAGAAGTTTGCGTGAAAACAGCCGAATAATAATTTGTTAGCGCATGGTGATCTGATTGACCACCTCGGCGATGACGGTGGGGCGCTCTGCCAGCTCAGGTTCGCTGGCGTTGTCGATGTTTTCGCGCTGTTGCGCTCGTTGCTTCTCGTTGTCGAGCCAGAGCAGGCTCTGGTAATACTGGCGCACGTTGTTGACGTAGTTGCGCGCCTCGCCGCCACGGGCATAGCCGTAGCGCACCTTGCGATGCCAGCGCGCCTGCTGCAGCAGCGGCAGCACCTCTTTCACGTCGCCCCAGGCATCCGGGTTCTTGCCCAGATCCTTGGTGAGGCGACGGGCATCCATCATGTGGCCGTAACCAATGTTGTAGGCGGTGAGGGCAAACCACACCTTCTCGTCATCAGGCACCGAGTCGGGCACCTTCTCCATCATCTGCTGCAGATAGAGGGCTCCGCCCTTGATGCTCTCTTCCGGATGGAGCCGGTCATTGACCCCCATCGCCTTGGCGGTGGGCTCGGTCAGCATCATCATGCCGCGCACACCGGTGTAAGAGCGGGCCTGCGGATCCCAGTGGGATTCCTGATAGCTGATGGCGGCCAGCAGTCGCCAGTCGATGTTCTTGGCATGGTTCTGGAACAGCGACTGGTACTTGGGCAGCAGGCTCTTGGCCCGCTGCAGGAAGGTGCGGGTATCGACGAAATCGAAGTTCTGCACGTGGCCGAAGTACTTCTCGTCGAGTTTGGCAATGGCACCATCCATGAAGCGCTGGCCGAAAAAGTCGATGACGCTGGCATAGAGGCTGTCGTCGGGAAGCTTGCTCATGGCCCAGGCGACGGTCTGCTTCTGGGCCAGGGTCAGCCCCTCGGTGAGCTCCGGGTAGTAGCGCTGACTGCGGGCCAGCACAGTATCCTGCACCACCGTGTAGTCAATCTTGCCTTCGACGACCTGTCTCAGCAGATCTTCCAGATCGGCGCTGTTGCTGACGCTCCAGTTGAGGTCAGGATTGGTCTTGCTGAGCTCTTTGAGCAGATCTTCACCGGTCGAACCGGCCGCCACCACCAGCTTGCCCTTGATATCATCGAGAGAGTCCGGCTTTGGTTTGCCGTTGCGATAAACCAGTTTGGGGGAAACCTGATAGAAGCCCGGTCCGAAGCGAAACAGCTGGCGCCGCTCCGGGGTGACCATGATGGCGGCCGCAGCCAGATCGAGTTTGCCTTTCTTTAGCAGGTTTACCAGTTCATCCGAACTGTTAACCGGCACTATGGTGAGTTTGACCCCCAGCCAGTCGGCATAGTTTTTCGCCAGCTCGTAATCGAACCCCTGGGCGGTGTCGTCACGCTGGTAATAGGAGGTGGGGCCGTAGATGGTGCCAACCCGGATCTCGCCCCGTTGGCGGATCTGCTCCAGCTGGCTGGAGGGGGTGTAGAAGTCACAACCGACCAGGGTCAGCAGCAACGTCAGACCGATAAATAGTCGAAAAATGCAGCGCAAGTAGGTGAGTACCTTTGTTGAAAAAATCGGCATTTGTCAAAAAAGAAGCACCTTTATACCAGAGAGTGTGCGCCGAGTCACACTACACAAAACGAGAAAAACGTTTGTCCGCTGTGAGCCAGCTCCCTATAATACGCGCGTCTCAATTCCCCCCACTTCAAAACTTGGTGAGAAAGGTCATATGGATATCTTGCGTGGTGCCCCTGCACTGTCTGAGTTTCGTGTCCAAAAACTGCTGCAGCGATTTGCGCAGATGAAACAGGAGAGAGGAGTAGAGATAGAGGATGTCTATGCCGAATACGTGCACTTTGCCGAGCTTTCGAGCCCGCTGTCGCCCCCGGAGCGAGCGACCTTGGGCCAGCTTCTGCGCTACGGCCCGACTATCCCCGAACACACCCCCAGCGGTCAGCTGTTTCTCGTTACCCCCCGCCCCGGCACTATCTCCCCCTGGTCTTCCAAAGCAACTGACATCGCCCACAACTGCGGCCTGAACAAGGTCAAGCGGCTGGAGCGCGGCATTGCCTATTACGTGCAGGCCAAGGGTGAGCTGAGCGCCGCCCAGCGCGCCGATGTGGCGGCCGTGCTGCACGATCGCATGATGGATACGGTGTTTGCCGACATGGAAGCGGCGAGCGCCCTGTTTGCTCACCACGAACCTCGTCCCTTCACCCAGGTGGATGTGCTGGGCGGTGGTCGCGCAGCCCTGGCCGAAGCCAACGTGGCGCTCGGTCTGGCGCTGGCCGACGACGAAATCGACTATCTGGTGGAGAACTTCACCAGGCTGGGTCGCAACCCCAACGACATCGAGCTCTACATGTTCGCCCAGGCGAACTCCGAGCACTGCCGTCACAAGATCTTCAATGCCGACTGGACCATCGATGGCGAACAGCAGCCCAAGTCGCTGTTCAAGATGATCAAGAACACCTTCGAGCAGACGCCGGATCATGTCCTTTCTGCCTATAAAGACAACGCCGCCGTGATGGAAGGGAGCCAGGGTGGCCGCTTCTTCCCGAGCCCGGCCAGCGGCGAGTACCAGTATCATCAGGAGCAAGTCGACATCCTGATGAAGGTAGAGACCCACAACCACCCGACTGCCATCTCCCCGTTCCCGGGGGCGGCCACCGGCTCAGGCGGCGAGATCCGCGACGAGGGGGCAACCGGTCGCGGTGCCAAGCCCAAGGCGGGTCTGGTCGGTTTCTCCGTCTCCAACCTGCGCATCCCTGGCTTTGAGCAGCCATGGGAGCAGGATTTCGGCAAGCCGAGCCGCATCGTCAGCGCGTTTGACATCATGCAGGAGGGGCCGCTCGGCGGCGCCGCCTTCAACAACGAATTCGGCCGTCCAGCCATTCTTGGTTATTTCCGTACCTTCGAAGAGGAGGTGCCGAGCCACAACGGCGTCGAGGTGCGTGGCTACCACAAACCCATCATGCTGGCGGGCGGCATCGGCAATATCCGCTCCGAGCATGTCCAGAAAGGGGAGATCCCGGTCGGGGCGGCCCTCATCGTGCTGGGTGGCCCGGCAATGAACATCGGTCTGGGCGGCGGCGCGGCTTCCTCCATGGCTTCCGGCCAGTCGGCCGAAGATCTCGACTTTGCCTCGGTGCAGCGTGATAACCCCGAGATGGAGCGCCGGTGTCAGGAGGTGATTGACCGCTGCTGGCAGCTGGGGGACGACAACCCCATCGTCTTCATTCACGACGTGGGCGCAGGTGGCCTCTCCAACGCCATGCCGGAGCTGGTGAGCGACGGCGATCGCGGCGGTCGCTTCGACCTGCGCACTATCCCGAACGACGAGCCGGGCATGAGCCCGCTCGAGATCTGGTGCAACGAATCCCAGGAGCGTTACGTGCTGGCGGTGGCCAGGGAGAAGCTGCCGCTGTTCAAGGCGCTGTGCGAGCGCGAGCGCGCACCCTATGCCGTCATCGGTACTGCCACCGAAGAGAAGCACCTGACGCTCTCCGATCAGCATTTTGACAACCACCCCATCGATTTGCCGCTGGATGTGCTGCTGGGCAAGACCCCCAAGATGCATCGCGATGTTGCAAGCCTGCCTGCCCAAGGCAAAGCGCTCCAACTCGATGGCATCACCCTCGGCGAGGCGGCCGAGCGGGTGCTGCGTCTACCGACCGTGGCGGAGAAGTCCTTCCTTATCACCATCGGCGATCGCAGCGTGACCGGTCTGGTCAATCGCGACCAGATGGTTGGCCCCTGGCAGGTCCCGGTTGCCGATTGTGCCGTCACCGCTGCCACCTACGACAGCTACCACGGTGAAGCCATGTCGATGGGCGAGCGCACCCCGGTGGCGCTGCTCTCCCACGCTGCTTCTGCTCGCATGGCTGTAGCGGAAGCACTCACCAACCTGGCACCGGCTCACATCGGTTCCCTCAAGCGGGTCAAGCTCTCCGCCAACTGGATGGCCGCCGCCGGTCACCCGGGCGAAGATGCCGGCCTCTATGAGGCGGTCAAGGCGGTGGGCGAGGAGCTCTGCCCGGCCCTTGGCATCACCATCCCGGTGGGCAAGGACTCCATGTCCATGAAGACTCGCTGGCAGCAGGATGGCAAGGAGCGCAGCGTCACCTCGCCGCTCTCCCTGCTCATCTCGGCGTTTGCCCGGGTGGAGGATGTGCGCAACACCGTCACGCCGCAGCTGCGTACCGATCTCGGTGAGACCGACCTTATCCTCATCGACCTTGGCAATGGCAAGCAGCGCCTCGGTGCCTCCGCTCTGGCACAGGTCTATCGCCAGCTGGGTGACAAGGCGCCGGATCTCGACAATCCGGTCCAGCTCAAAGGCTTCTTCAACGCCATTCAGGCACTGGTAGCTGATTGCAAACTGATCGCCTATCACGACCGCTCTGACGGCGGCCTGTTCGTCACTCTGGTGGAGATGGCCTTCGCCGGTCACTGTGGTCTCGACATCCAGCTCGATCGCATCGGCGGCGAGCTGCTGCCTGCGCTGTTTAACGAGGAGCTGGGCGCCGTCATTCAGGTGCGCCGTGAAGATAAAGAGGCGGTGATGACCCTGCTGGCCGGTCACGGTCTGGCGGCTTGCTCTCACGTGCTCGGCACGGTGCGCGAGGGGGATCTCATCACCCTGCAACGGGCCGGTCAGGAGGTCTATCGCGCCAGCCGCACTGCTCTGCGTACCATCTGGGGCGAGACCAGCTGGCAGATGCAGCGTCTGCGCGATAACCCCGAGTGCGCGGATCAGGAGCATGCTGCTCGTCAGGACGCCACCGATCCGGGCCTGCAGGCCAAGCTCAGCTTCAATCCAGCCGAAGATGTGGCAGCACCTTACATTGTCCGTGGGGTCTCCCCCCGTCTGGCGGTGCTGCGCGAGCAGGGGGTCAACTCCCACGTGGAGATGGCGGCGGCGTTTGACCGCGCCGGCTTTGCGGCGGTGGACGTCCATATGAGCGACATCCTCTCCGGTCGCATCAAGCTGGAGGAGTTCCAGACCCTGGTGGCCTGTGGTGGCTTCTCCTACGGCGATGTGCTGGGGGCGGGCGAAGGCTGGGCCAAGTCCATCCTGTTCAACGACAACGCTCGTGAGCAGTTCCAGCGCTTCTTCGAGCGTGGCGATACCTTGTCGCTGGGCGTGTGTAACGGTTGTCAGATGATGTCCAACCTGCGGGATCTCATCCCGGGCGCCGCTCTGTGGCCGCGCTTCGTGCGCAACCGCTCCGAGCGCTTCGAGGCTCGCTTCAGTCTGGTGCAGGTACAGGAGTCACCGTCGGCATTCTTCGCCGGCATGGCGGGCTCGGTGATGCCGATTGCCGTCTCCCACGGGGAAGGGCGTGTCGAGGTGCGCGATGCCGCCCATCTGGTAGCGCTGCAACAGAGCGGTCTGGTAGGGCTGCGCTTTGTCGACAACCGCGGCAGCGTGACCGAGCAGTACCCGGCCAACCCGAACGGCTCGCCGGACGGCATCACCGCAGTGACTACTACCGACGGTCGCGCCACCATCATGATGCCGCATCCGGAGCGGGTGTTCCGCACCGTGGCCAACTCCTGGCACCCTGACAACTGGGGTGAGGACGGTGCTTGGATGCGGATGTTCCGCAACGCCCGGGTTCGTCTGGGTTAATAGAGATGGCGCTAACGCGTAACAACAGAAACCGGCCAATTGGCCGGTTTTTTTATGGAGCAACTGAGTGGGTTAGGCAAGCGAGGTGGCCAGTCAGCCAATGGCTTTGTCGCAGCGTATGTTGATGAGGGAGAGAGTTGATCCATGCTCTGCAAATGGGTTCGGGGGAAAGGATGAGGATAAAAAAACCGGCAGCCAAGGCTGCCGGTTTTGATTTGGAGAAGGGGATTATTGCAGAACTACGTTCTGGAAACCCTGTACCAGCGAGATGACCGGTTGTGGGTAGAGGCCGAGCAATACCACCAGAGCGGCCGAGAGCAGCACGACTACACCACCGGAGGAGAGCGCCCAGTTGGCGCTGGCATCGCGTTGCTGCATGCCCGGCTCGCGCAGATAGAGGGTCACCATCACTCGGAGGTAGTAGTAGAGACCCAACGCACTGCCCAGGATGATGGCGGCGGAGAGCCACCAGAGCTGGGCCTCGACAGTCACACCGATGAGGTAGAACTTGCCGATGAAGCCGAGCGTCATCGGGATACCGGCCAGAGAGAGCATCATCACGGTCAGTACGGCGGTCAGGTAGGGACGCTTCCAGAACAGGCCGCGATAGCTGTGCAGAGAGTCCACATCCTTGCCGCGATAGGGGCTAGACATCATGCTGACGACGCCAAAGGCGCCAAGGCTGGTGAACAGATACATCAGCAGGTAGACCCCGGCCGCTTCCACCGGCATCTGGCCGATACGGCTCGCCACGATCACCGCCAGCAGATAGCCAAAGTGGGAGATGGAGGAGTAGCCCAGCATCCGCTTGATGTTGCTTTGTACCAGTGCCAGCAGGTTGCCGATGAGGATGGAGATGAACGCCATGGCGGCCAGCAACCAGTGGATCATGGGATCGGCAGCAGCCGGTACGGCCAGATAGAAGCGCAGCAGTACGGCAAACACGGCGACCTTGCTGACGGTGGCGAGGAAGGTGGCGACCGGTGCCGGTGCACCTTCATAGACATCCGGCGTCCAGAGGTGGAAGGGGGCCAGCGAGAGCTTGAAGGCAAAACCGACCAGCATCAGACCGAGGCCACCCATCAGCAGCGGATGGTGAGCCGGGCTCTGGGCCATGGTCACCCCGAGGGCATCAAAGCTCAGGCTGCCAGCCTGGGCATAGAGCAGCGCCATACCAAACAGCAGGAAGGCGGTGGCGGCGGCAGAGAGCACCATGTACTTCACCGCGGCTTCCAGCGAGTGGCGCTCGCGGTAGGCGTACCCGACCAGACCGAACATCGGCAGGGTCAGCATCTCGATCCCGATAAAGAGGGAGGCGAGGTGGCGGGAGCAGGCCAGCACCAGACCACCGGCAGTGGCAATCAGCAGCAGCAGGAAGAACTCTTCCCGGTTATCCGGGTAGGCTTTCAGCCACGACTGGCCGAAGGTACAGGTTGCCAGCGCACCAATCAGCACCAATCCCATGTAGAAGACGGCATAGCCATCGACTTGCAGCAGCGGGGTGACCCCCTGATCTCCTTGCGCCATCACGATGGGCAGGGAGAAGAGCGCCAGATTGAGACCAATGATGGTGACGGTAAAGGCGGTAGTGACACAGCGGAGCCACGCGATGGCCAGCATCAGGGCCGCCATGGCCCCGGTGGTCAGCAGCAGGGGAAGCAGTGCCAGCAGTTGGGAAGCGGAGAAAGTCATTGCAGAGCTCCAGCAGTTGGCAGCAGATACCAGTGCAGCACGTTGATGAGGCTGCTGCTGGCGGTATCAATCACGGGTTGGGGATAGAGGCCAAGCAGAACCAGCAGGCCCGCAATCACCATCATCATGGTCAGTTCGCGGCGATCCAGTCCTTTCAGGATGCTCTCGTCCTTGGCCGGGCCAAAGCAGGCGCGCTGCAGCATGATGAGGGAGTAGACCGAGGCCAGCACCAGACCGAAGGTAGCGACCGCAGTGATCACCGGGGCGACCTGGAAGCTGCCGATCAGGATCAGGAACTCGCCGACGAAGTTGCCGGTGCCCGGCATGCCCAGAGAGGCGACCGAGAAGAAGAGCATCACACCCGGCAGATAGCGCAGGCGTCCCCACAGACCACCCATCTGGCGCAGGTCGCGGGTGTGCAGGCGCTCGTAGAGCTGACCGCAGAGGATGAAGAGGCCGGCGGCGGAGAGACCGTGGGCGATCATCTGCACCACAGCACCCTGCAGGGCCACTTCGCTACCCGAGTAGATGGCGATCATCACAAAACCCATGTGGGAGATGCTGGTGTAGGCCACCAGCCGTTTAATGTCGGTCTGGGCAAAGGCCACGATGGCGCCATACACGATGCCGACAAGACCCAGCACCATGGCGTAGGGAGCAAATTCGGCGGAGGCCTCCGGGAAGAGGGGCAGGGCAAAGCGCAGCAGACCATAGGCCGCGGTTTTCAGCAAAATACCGGCCAGGTCCACCGAGCCTGCTGTCGGCGCCTGACTATGGGCATCCGGCAGCCAGCCGTGCAGCGGCACCAGTGGCATCTTGACCGCGAAGGCGATGAAGAAGCCCAGCATCAGCAGCCACTGTACACTCTTGCTCATCGGGGTATTGAGCAGATCCAGATAGTTGAAGGTGAATACACCGGTAGCATGCTGGTGGGTCAGCACCAGCCCGATGATGGCCACCAGCATGATAAGGCCACTCACCTGGGTGTAGATGAAGAACTTGGTCGCCGCGTTGATCCGTGATTTGCCGTCAGTGACCGAATGGCCCCAGAGTGCAATCAGGAAGTACATGGGAACCAGCATCATCTCCCAGAAGAAGAAGAAGAGGAACAGGTCCAGCGCCATAAAAACGCCGAGCACGCCACCCAGGATCCAGAGCAGGTTGAGGTGGAAGAAGCCGATGCGTTGCACGATCTCTTTCCACGAACAGAGGATGGCCAGTACCCCGATAAAGCAGGTGAGGATGACCATCAGCAGTGACAAACCATCCACTGCCAGATGCAGGGAGATGCCGAAGCGGGGGATCCAGGGCAGACGCCATTCGGCAGCCCATGGGGAAGCGGCACCAGTGACGCCGGCGCTATCGAGGCCGGTGGTGGCAAGAGAGAAATCACCACTTAGCCAGATGGCACAGGAGAGCAGCAGGCTGGCGCTCATGGAGAGGAGGGCAACCCAGCGGACAAACTGCCCGCCGAGACGCTCCATCTGCCAGCAGAGCAAGCCGCCGATGAAAGGAATTAACAAGATCCAGAGTAAGGTCACGGTATCAGCTCTCGTTCAAGTTCATATGAGATTGCACGCCCTGTTCCATCAAGGTCGGCAAACAGCCCGGCTGTACGATTTTCGTGTTGTTCATCGCGTTTACCCCAGTAGCAGCAGTGCCAGCACCAGTGCGGCACCGATCCCCATGGAAGCGGCATACCAGCGCAACTTGCCGGTGACTGTCCAGGCCAGCAGCTGGTTGCCACGCAGGGCGAACCAGGCGGGCAGGCCCATCATCCAGTCCAGCGGATCCTGTCCGACCAGACGGGTAGCCAGCAGATAGGGCTTGACCCACAGCTGGTCGTAGAGCCAGTCAAAGCCCCAGGCGTTGAACCAGAGGGTGCTGAGCAGACGGCCGGGCGCGCTGTTGGCAATGGATGTGGCCAGACGGCGCTCACCAAGGAAGAGGAACGCGGCCAGCGCGATCCCTGCAATGGCGATGATGCCGGAGGTTATCTCCAGTGCATGACGACCCTCTTCGATATGATCACCCGGGCCTGCGGGCAGCACACCTGCCAGTGGCGGGGTGATAAGAGCCCCGATGCCGGTGGAGAGCACCAGCAGAACCAAGAGCGGCAGATGGTGAGCCAGGCCGTGACCTGCGTGGGCTTTGGTCTGCTCTTTGCCATGGAAGGCGATAAAGATCAGTCGGAAGGTGTAGAGGGAGGTGAGGAATGCCCCTACCAGACCGGCCCACAGCAGAGCGCTTTGGCCAGAGGCTTCCACTTGCCACAGGATGGCGTCCTTACTGTAGAAACCGGAGGTGACCAGCGGCAGCGCGGCCAGTGCCGAACCACCTACCAGGAAGCAGGCATAGACCAGCGGCAGACTCTTGCGCAGGCCACCCATCTTGAAGATGTTCTGCTCGTGATGGGTCGCGACGATAACGGCACCGGCGGAGAGGAACAGCAGCGCCTTGAAGAAGGCGTGGGTCATCAGGTGGAAGATGGCCCCTTCCCATGCACCGACACCGAGCGCCAGGAACATGTAGCCAATCTGGCTCATGGTGGAGTAGGCAAGGATCCGCTTGATATCGGTCTGTACCAGCGCGGCAAAACCGGCCAGCACCAGGGTGATGGCGCCAACCAGCCCGACCAGATGGAGGATCTCCGGTGCCAGCAGGAACAGGCCGTGGGTACGGGCAATCAGGTAGACACCGGCGGTCACCATGGTGGCCGCGTGGATCAGCGCGGAGACCGGCGTCGGGCCTGCCATCGCATCTGCCAGCCAGGTTTGCAGCGGCAGCTGGGCCGATTTACCGACCGCACCGCCCAGCAGCATCAGGCAGGCGAGTGACAGGGCAGGGGAGCCTTCGGCAAACATGGTCGGCGCACGAACCAGCAGCTCGTGAATATTGAGAGTGCCCAGTTCGCGATAAAGGATAAACAGGCCGATGGCGAGGAACACGTCACCCACACGGGTCACGATGAAGGCCTTGAGGGCCGCCGCGCCATTGTTGCGATCCTTGTAGTAGAAGCCGATCAGCAGGTAGCTGCACAGCCCCACCCCTTCCCAGCCGAGGTAGACAAACAGCAGGTCATCGGCCAGTACCAGAAACAGCATGCTGGCGATAAAGAGGTTGGTGTAGGTGAAGAAGCGGGAGTAGCCCTCTTCACCGCGCATGTACCAGGAGGCGAACAGGTGGATGAAGAAGCCCACCCCGGTCACTACGCCCAGCATGGTCAGCGACAGGCCATCGAGCGCCAGGCTGAAGGTGGGGGTGAAGTGGCCTACCGCCATCCACTGCCACAGGTGCTGGATATAGACGCCACCCTCGGGCGGGTTGGCCAGAAAGTCCATGCCGACCCAGAGTGTGGTAAGCGCCGAGAGACCAATGGAACCCACCCCGATCAGCGCCGAGGTGCGCTCCCCCAGACGGCCGAGGGAGAAGGCCAATACCAGCCACCCCAGCAGCGGAAATAGAAAAGTCAGATATAAGAGGCTCATCCGTGCATCTCGCTCACAGTATCCACGTTAAGGGTGTGGTAACGACGATAGAGCAGCAGTAACAGGGCAAGGCCGATACTGGCCTCCGCTGCTGCCAGAGAAATCACCAGTATGTACATGATCTGGCCATCGGCCTGAGCCCAGCGGCTACCCGCAACCACAAATGCCAGTGCCGACGCATTCATCATGATTTCGATGCTCATCAGGATGTAGAGCAGGTTGCGACGGATCAGCAGGCCGCATAACCCGATGCAGAAGAGCACCGCGGCCAGCAGGAGGCCGTGCTCCATGGGGATTCCATTCATTGCTGACCTCCTTCATGTGACGGACGTGATTGATTGCGGGGGACGGAGAGCACTTCGCCGCTCTTGTCTTCCCGGCCCAGATGGTATGCGGTCACCAGACCCGCCAGCAGCAGGATGGAGGCAAGCTCCACTGCCAGCACATAGGGGCCAAAGAGTTCGACACCCACCTGTTTGGCGGTGACGTCGGTCACCCCGAGCAGGCCGCCGGTCACCCCGAGGATACCATGGGCCAGGAAGCCCAGCAGGATCAGCGAGAGCAGGGCTGGCCCCACCCAGGTCATGGGGGTGAGCCAGTTTTTCTCCTGCGCCTGTGCTGAACCCAGGTTCAGCATCATCACCACGAACACGAACAGCACCATGATGGCGCCTGCGTAGACGATCACCTGCAGGGCGCCGGCAAAGGCGGCACCCAGGCAGAAGAAGATCATGGCCACGGCGATGAGGGAGATGATGAGATTGAGCAGCGCATGCATGGGATTGCTGGTGCTGATCACCCGCAGCGTGCTGTAAATGGCCACCAGGGCCGAGGCATAAAATGCCAGTTCCATGATTGACTCCTCAGGGCAGCAGGCTCTTGACATCGATGGGTTTGGCTTCGTTTTCGGCTTCCCCTTTCGGTTTGCCGTCGATGGCCATCCCGCTCATGCGATAGAAGTTGTAGTCCGGGTATTTGCCTGGCCCGCTGATCAGCAGGTCTTCCTTCTCGTACACCAGATCCTGGCGGCGATACTCGCCCATTTCGAAATCCGGCGTCAGCTGGATAGCGGTGGTGGGGCAAGCCTCTTCGCACAAGCCGCAGAAGATGCAGCGGGAGAAGTTGATGCGAAAGAATTCCGGGTACCAGCGACCATCTTCCCGCTCGGATTTCTGCAGCGAGATACAGCCGACCGGGCAGGCGACCGCGCAGAGGTTGCAGGCCACGCAGCGCTCGTCACCGTCCGGATCGCGAGTCAGCACGATACGGCCGCGGTAGCGGGGCGGCACATAGACCGCCTCTTCCGGATAGTTCAGGGTTTCACGAGGCCGCCAGGCATGGGAGAAGACCATGGCCAGACTGCGTAACTGGGTGCCAACACCCTGGATAATGCTAAAAATTTTCATCTCGTGCCTCACTGCACATTCATCAGCACTACTGCCGCGGTGACCAGCATATTCAGCAGGGTCAGCGGCAAGCAGACTTTCCAGCCAAACGCCATCACCTGGTCAAAGCGCGGGCGAGGCAGGGAGGCCCGCAGCAGAATGAAGAACACCATGAAGCAGGCGGTCTTCAGAGCAAACCAGATGAAGGGGGGCAACCAGGGACCATGCCAGCCACCAAAGAAGAGGGTCACGATGAGCGAGGAGATCAGCACGATGCCGATATATTCGCCCACGAAGAAGAGACCCCATTTCATCCCCGCATACTCGATGTGATAGCCATCGGCGAGTTCCTGCTCGGCTTCCGGCTGGTCAAACGGGTGACGGTGGGTGACGGCCACACCGGCAAACAGGAAGGTGACAAAGCCAAGGATCTGCGGGACCACGTTCCACAGACCAGCCTGAGCCTCGACGATGTCGCGCAGGTTGAAGCTGCCGGTCTGGATCACCACTCCCATCAGGGAGAGGCCGAGGAACACCTCGTAGGAGAGGGTCTGGGCCGAGGCGCGCAGACTACCCAGCAGGGAGTATTTGTTGTTGCTCGACCAGCCGGCGAACAGCACCGCATAGACCGCCAGCCCCGCTATGGCCAGGATGTAAAGCAGACCCACGTTGAGATCCGCCACGCCCCAGGTCGGGCTGATCGGCACCACCGCAAACGCCAGAATAAAGGCGGTGAAGGCGATGATGGGAGCTAGGATGAAGATCCGCCGATCGGCGAACGGCGGGATCCAGTCCTCCTTGAAGAACATCTTGACCATGTCGGCCGCCAGCTGCAGCAGGCCGAACGGGCCAACCCGGTTGGGGCCGTAGCGATCCTGCCACAGCGCCAGCAGGCGGCGTTCGATGAAGCTCATGAAGGCGCCAGCCCCCACGATCCCCACCAGCACGAGCAGTGCCTTGCCGACCTCCAGCAACAGATCAATCAGCGAGTCGCTCATGCAATGACCTCCTGCAGGTTATTGATATATGCCTGTTGCAGCGCAGTTGGCAGGCCGTTGACGCCAAGGGGCAGACCGACCAGACCGGCCGCCAGCTGCTCGCTCAGACGCAGACGCAGTTGCCAGTGGCTGCCACCCCAGGAGAAGGAGACCTGATTGCCTGCATGCAGGGCCAGACGCTGCGCATCGGCCGGATTCAGCACCAGCTCGGGCCCGTTCATCCGGGTCTGGATGATCGGGCTGCGGGCGGAGAGCTCCTCGCCACCAAACAACTGGACATAGTTGACCACTTGCAGCGCATCCTCTGCCTTGAAGGGGGAGGGGATGGTAGTAAACCAGCCAAGGGTATCTTCGCTTGCTTCCAGCAGACGGCGACCCGGATCACCGGCGCGCAGTTTGCCACCCACCTCATCCTGGAACTTGTTCCAGGCTGAAGGAGAGTTCCAGCCCGGTGCCCAGGCGAACGGTACTTGCGGCAGCGGTTGACGGGCCCCGGCATACCCTTCCATGGAGAAGTTGAAGGGGGAGTCCGGATCCTGAGCTACCCGTGGTTCGCTGACGTTCTGGTTGGCCAGCATGGAGGTGCGGCCACTGTAGCGGTGCGGTTCACGAGCCAGACGCATGCCGCGGATGCGCAAGCCTGCGTTGGGGGCTGCTTCAAGCATCGTGGCCAGCAGTGGATTGCTGGTGGCGCAGTCATGGTTGATCTGGTCGAAGTTCTGCCAGCGCAGAGATGTGTGCTCAAGAGCTCCTTGCAGCGCCGCCAGCCAGCGCCACCCTTCACGCACCTGAATATCGGCGTTGTAGAAGGCTGGGGCATAGACCTGGAAGAAGCGCTGGGCGCGACCTTCCATGTTCACCAGGGTGCCATCGGCTTCGGCAAAGCTGGCGGCCGGCAGGATCAGATCTGCCTTTTGTGCAGTCTGTGTATCCTGATGATCGATGACCAGCAGGTGCTGCAGGCGTGCCAGCACTGCATCCACTCGGTTGCGCGGAGCACGGCGATAAAGATCGTTCTCCAACGTCACCAGAGCCAGCTTTTCTTGCGCTTCGATGCGCTCGAAAGCAGCTTCCAGCGGCTTGCCACCCAGCATGGCCAGACCGAGCGAGTTGGCCTCCTGGGCAACCAGCGCGATGCTGGCTTCCAGACCACGCCCTTTCAGGGCTCGAGCAATGTTGCTGGCTGCTTCAACCAGCGCCACGCTGCGTGCGCTGGAGCCGGCGATGATGAGCGGTTTTTTGGCATTGCCCAGCAGTTCGGCCCAGCGTGCAGCCTGAGCCTGCTGCTCGGCAGAGAGGTCGGTGATAGCTGGTGCCGCATTGTCGAGCAGGTTGGCGATGGCAAAGCCAAGGCGCGCCTGATCGGCGTAGGGCGCTTGCAGTTTGTCGGCAGCTACATCATCGAGACGGGTGTTGTCGAGACTGGTGATGAGCAGCGGATAGCGCTCGTTCTGGCCCAGAGTCTGCACCGCGGCAACCTGCCACAGGTCGACCTTCATTTTGCGAGCTAGCTCGCGAGCCTTGCCCTTGACGGCTTGACGCAGGGCCAGCGCAATTCGAGCTGCGCTCATGGTGACATCTTCGCCGAGTACCAGAATGGCATCGGCCTCTTCCATGTCGCGCAGGCTTGGTGTTGATACGCCGCCATGCTGCAAAATCTGCAGGATCTTCTGCTGGCATTCCCACTCGGCCTGCTCCATGCCGCAATAGAAGTTCTCTTCACCCACCAGTTCGCGCAGCGCGAAGTTGCTCTCCAGCGACGCGCGGGGCGAACCGATACCGATCACTCCGCTGGCGGTGCGCAGGGCATCGGCGGCGCGGTTGAGGGCTCCATCGACCGTGATGGCCAGCTTGTCGTTACCTTCACGCAGCAGCGGTTGGCGCGGGCGGTCGGCCAGGTTGACATAGCCATAGCCAAAGCGGCCGCGATCGCAGAGGAAGTAGTGGTTGAGGCTGCCGTGGAAGCGGTTTTCGATACGGCGCAGTTCGCCATAACGTTCGCCCGGGCTGATGTTGCAGCCCACGGAACATTGCTGGCAGACGCTCGGGGCAAACTGCATGTCCCATTTGCGGTTGTAGCGCTCGGAGTGAGTCTTGTCGGTGAAAACCCCGGTAGGGCAGACTTCCACCAGGTTGCCGGAGAATTCGCTCTCCAGAGTGCCATCCTCAACCCGTCCGAAATAGACGTTGTCGTGGGCACCGTAGACGCCAAGATCCTCGCCACCGGCATAATCCTTGTAGTAACGGACGCAGCGGTAGCAGGCGATGCAGCGGTTCATCTCGTGACTGATGAAGGGGCCGAGATCCTGATTCTGGTGGGTGCGCTTGGTGAAGCGGTAGCGACGGCTGTTGTGGCCGGTCATCACCGTCATATCCTGCAGGTGGCAGGCACCACCCTCTTCACACACCGGACAGTCGTGGGGGTGGTTGGTCATCAGCCACTCCACCACGCTCTTGCGAAACTCCTTGGCCTCTTCATCTTCGATGGCGATATAGGTGCCATCGGTGGCCGGTGTCATGCAGGACATCACCAGACGGCCACGCTTGTCATCGGCATTTTGATACTGTTTGACCGCGCACTGGCGGCAGGCTCCCACGCTACCAAGCGCCGGGTGCCAGCAAAAATAGGGGACGTCCAGACCGAGGGACAGACAGGCTTGCAGCAGGTTATCTGCCCCGTCTACCTCGTACTCTTTACCGTCTACATGAATGGTCGCCATACAACTTCCCTGAAACCTGTTTTGTGAATTCGGCTATTGTCTGATGCGCTTGGCGTTTACCAGCGTTCACCCAAGAGATTGGGCTGGATCCCTTTGACCGGCTTGCGGTTATCGCCGCTGCCCTTGATCCCCGCTTCGAATTCGGAGCGGAAATACTTGATCGCGCTGGCAAGCGGTTCGACGGCGCCCGGAGCATGGGCGCAGAAGGTTTTACCCGGGCCCAGGAAATTGCAGAGCTGCTCCAGCGTAGCCAGATCGCCGGATTGCCCCTCGCCACGTTCCAGCGCGCGCAGCAGCTTGACGCTCCAGGGCAGGCCATCGCGACAGGGCGTACACCAGCCACATGACTCGCGGGCGAAGAACTCCTCCATGTTGCGCAGCAGGGAGACCATGCTGATGGAGTCATCCACCGCCATGGCGAGACCGGTTCCCATCCGGGTGCCGACCTTGCCGATACCCGCGGTGTACATCTGGGCATCGAGGTGCTCAGGCAGCAAGAAACCGGTTCCCGCGCCGCCCGGTTGCCAGGCTTTCAGGCGATAGCCGCTCTTCATGCCGCCGGCATAGTTTTCAAACAGCTCGCGGGCGGTGATGCCAAACGGCAGCTCCCACACCCCGGGGTTGTTTACCTTGCCGGAGAAGCCCATCAGCTTGGTTCCATGGTCTTCAGAGCCCGGCAGGGCCAGCCCGTGATACCAGGCCACCCCGTTGCCGATAATGGCGGGCACGTTGCAGAGAGTCTCGACGTTGTTGACGCAGGTGGGTTTACCCCAGACGCCGGAAACGGCGGGAAAGGGGGGCTTGGCGCGCGGGTTGGCACGTCGCCCTTCCAGCGAGTTGATCAGTGCCGTCTCTTCGCCACAGATGTAGCGACCGGCGCCAGTGTGAACAAACAGCTCGAAATCAAAACCCGAGCCCAGAATATTTTTGCCAAGCAAACCGGCGGCTTTTGCCTCCTCTACCGCACGACGCAGGTTGATGGCGGCATCGACATACTCGCCGCGCAGGAAGATATAACCGCGATAGGCTTTCAGCGCCCGGGCCGAGATGATCATCCCTTCGATCAGCAGGTGGGGCAGTTGCTCCATCAGCAGACGGTCTTTCCAGGTGTTGGGCTCCATCTCGTCGGCGTTGCAGAGCAGGTAACGGATGTTCATGCTCTCGTCTTTGGGCATCAGCCCCCATTTCACGCCTGTGGGGAAGCCCGCGCCGCCACGCCCCTTGAGACCGGCATCCTTGACGGTGCTGACGATCTCGTCCGGACTCATCTGGCCGAGCGCTTTGCGCACCGCTTCATAACCCTGCTTGGCCTGATACTCCTCCAGCCATACCGGCTGGCCGTCGTCACGCAGCCGCCAGGTGAGCGGATGGGTCTCGGCCGCACGCGGGGTGCGGTTGGCGGTGCCAAAGGAGGTGAGGATCTTGCTCTGCTGCAGGCTCATGGGTATGCCTCCAGGGTTTTCAGCAAGGTAACGGGGTCGAGCCCGCCATAGGTGTCGTCATCGATCATGATGGCCGGCCCCTTGTCGCAGTTGCCAAGGCAGCAGACCGGCAACAGGGTGAAGCGGCCATCGGCTGTGGTCTGGCCGGGAGCGAGGTTCATCACCTCCTTGAGGCCAGCCAGCAGCTCTTCGTGACCGTTGATGTAGCAGACCATGCTGTCGCAAACGCGGATGACATGGCGCCCTACCGGCTGACGGAAGATCTGGCTATAGAAGGTGGCAACCCCCTCCACGTCGCTGGCGGGAATGCCAAGTTCGGTGGCAATCGCTGAAATGGCGCCGTCAGGCACCCAGCCACGGGCCTGCTGCACTATCTTGAGCGCTTCGATGCTGGCAGCACGGGGATCTTCGTAATGGTGTTTCTCATGCTCGATGGCGTCGCGTTCAGCCTGACTCAGGACAAAGTCGTCCCGTTTGCTGCTGCAAGCCCCTTGCCCCTGCGGGGTCTGATTATTGTGACACTGACATTGCTGGCTCATGACTTGACCTTTTGTGGCTTGTCCTTTTACTGCGAGTCCTGTTGTCTCGTCATTGCGGGTCACTCGCCTTGGCGAGCAACCCGTGATGAGTTAACGGTCCACATCCGACATAACGAAATCGATACTGCCCAGATAGACGATGAGATCCGACACCATGCTGCCTTTGATCACCGAGGGGATCTGTTGCAGGTGAGCAAAGCTCGGGGTGCGGATCCGGGTCCGGTAGCTCATGGTTGAGCCATCGCTGGTCAGGTAGTAACTGTTGACCCCCTTGGTCGCCTCAATCATCTGGAACGACTCGGCTGCCGGCATGACCGGGCCCCAAGACACTTGCAGGAAGTGGTTGATCAGGGTCTCGATGTGCTGCAGCGTGCGCTCTTTGGGCGGTGGAGTGGTCAGCGGGTGATCCGCCTTGAACGGGCCCTCCGGCATGTTCTTCATGCACTGCTCAATGATGGAGAGGCTTTGGCGGATCTCCTCGATGCGAACGGTGGCGCGATCATACGCATCGCCGTTGCTGCCGACCGGTACTTCGAAGTCGAACTGATCGTAACCGGAGTAGGGACGCCACTTGCGCACGTCGAAGTTGAGGCCGGTGGCGCGCAAGCCTGCACCTGTAGTGCCCCAGGCTAGTGCCTGTTCGGTGGTGTAGGCGGAGACCCCGATAGTACGACCACGCAGAATGCTGTTGCGCATCGCGGCTTTCTCGTAGTCCATCAGCCGCTTGGGCAGCCAGCTCAGCAGGTTGTCCTGGATCAGACGTTGCCATCCGTTGGGCAGGTCGTGGGCAACACCGCCGATGCGGAACCAGGCCGGATGCATTCGGGCGCCGGTGATCGCTTCGATGATGGTGTAGATCTTCTGGCGGTCGGTAAAGGTGAAGAAGACCGGGGTCATGGCCCCCACGTCCTGAATATAGGTACCGAGGAACAACAGGTGGCTCTGGATACGGAACAGCTCCGCCATCATCACCCGGATCATGTCGACCCGCTGGGGCACCTTGATACCGGCCAGCTTCTCGACCGCCAGCACGTAGGGAAGGTTGTTCATCACCCCGCCCAGATACTCGACCCGGTCAGTATAGGGAATGTAGCTGTGCCAGGACTGACGCTCGCCCATCTTCTCGGCACCGCGATGGTGGTAACCGATATCGGGCACACAGTTACGGATCTCCTCGCCATCGAGTTGCAGTACCAGACGGAAGGCGCCGTGAGCCGAGGGGTGGTTGGGACCGAGGTTGAGGAACATGTAGTCCTCGTTCTCGTTACCACGTGCCAGACCCCACTCTTCCGGTTTGAACAGCAGGTTCTCCTGCTCCATGTCCTGCTTGGCCGCATCGAGCATGAAGGGATCAAATTCGGTGGCGCGCGCGGGATAATCCTTGCGCAGCGGGTGCCCCTGCCAGCTCTTGGGCATCATGATACGGGTCAGGTGGGGGTGACCATCAAAGGTGATACCCAGCAGATCCCACACTTCCCGTTCATACCAGTTGGCATTGGGGAAGTGGCCGGTGACGGTCGGCAGGTGCAGATCGCTTTCGGCAAGCGGCACCTTCAGCATCACATCGGCGTTACGGTCGATGGAGATGAGGTGATAGAAAACAGTGAAGTCGCTTTGCGGCAGACCTTCACGGTGGGTGCGCAGCCGTTCGTCAGTCGCACTCAGATCGAAGAGCATCACGAACGGGGAGGGCACCTTGCGCAGAAAGTTCATGACATCGAGCAGCAGCTCCCGGGCAAGCCAGACGACAGGCACGCCGGTACGGGTAGTCTGCACGGTGAAATGCTGCGCCCCGAAATGGGCGAATAGTTCGCCAATGACCTTGGCATCCTTATGATCGGTGGGTTGCCACTGGGCCATTGCATAATTGCTGGGAAAATCGCGAGTCAGTTTCATGGTCAGATCTCATCCGGCGTGCGCAGGTTGGTCACATCGATCCTCTCGCCGCGCTTGCGGTCCTTCTCGGCCGGCATCTCGGGACGGTAGATCCCCTGATCGCCAACCACCCAGGAGAGGGGGCGACGCTCCTTGCCGATAGAGTCTTGCAGCAGCATCAGGGCTTGCAAAAAGGCTTCGGGACGGGGCGGGCAACCCGGAATGTAAACATCGACCGGCAGGAACTTGTCGACGCCCTGAACCACTGAGTAGATGTCGTACATACCGCCGGAGTTGGCACAGGCACCCATCGAGATCACCCATTTGGGCTCGAGCAACTGCTCATAGAGACGCTGGATGACGGGGGCCATCTTGATGAACGGAGTTCCGGCAATCACCATGAAATCGGCCTGACGGGGAGAGGCTCGGATAACTTCGGCCCCGAAGCGGGCCACATCGTGGGGTGAGGTGAAGGCGGTACACATCTCCACGTAGCAGCAGGAGATACCGAAGTTGTAGGGCCACAGGGAGTTCTTGCGACCCCAGTTGACGGCATTTTGCAACACCTCCTCGACCCGTCCCATCAGGATGCCGCGCTCGGCTTGCTGCATCAGAGGGTCATCGACGGTTTGGCTCTGCTCCTGGGGATAGCGTTCAACCGGTGCATCCGGGTCTATCCGGGTAAGGGTGTACTTCATGGTGCAACCTCAAGGAAAGGGTCTGTGATTCAGTCACTGTTTTTGTTGTTCAGCTGCGGTTTGCGCGGCGACCACTCCAGCGCACCGATGCGCCAGAGGTAGACCAGACCGATCAACAGCAGACCGATGAAAATGGTGGCTTCAATGAAACCGACCCAGCCGCTTTCGCGAACGGAAACTGACCAGGCGAACAGATAGAGTGCCTCGACATCGAAGATGACGAAGAACATGGCGACCAGATAGAACTTGGCGGAAAAACGCAGCCGGGCACTGCCGACCGAGTCAACGCCCGATTCGAAGGGTTTGTTTTTGGTGCGGCCATGAGCACGGCCACCCAGCACGGCCGCAAGGCCGATCATCCCCAGGCAGAGGCAAATAGCTGCAATGACGTAAATGGCAAAAGCCCAATGTTGAACAGCAATATCAGCAAACATAGAGGTTTTCCCTAACCGAATTAATCATGCGGTGTAACAATGATGTCACGCATTATGACACTTTAGTACTGATTTACATGTCATTTTTATGGATTAATTATTAATCGGTTAAGTGGAAATTAAATTTTGTTACGGAGCTCAATTTTATTGAGAAAAATGTATGTAATTGACGCTGGTCAGATCAGATGGCATGTCTGAAATTTGAGCTTTAGAAGGTTGATTATTATCCAGCGACAAGTGGCTGCATTTCTGTCTGGAATAGCCATTTCGAATAAGTGGCTATATGTCTGTGCTTTTTGAAAGGGGTTACCCGCCGCCCTGTGTTAAGTCAGGGCGGTGGTTTTATGCGGAGGGGGTTATCACTCAGGGTTTGAGCAGGGGAAGAGCCTGTTCGGCGGCTTTACCTTGAGAGAGGGTGATCTCGACCCGGCGGTTGGCTTGCCGATGATCTGCGGTGTCATTGGCATAGCGTGGCTGGGTATCAGCTACGCCCTGGGCAATAACCCGCTTGGCATCCAGTTTGGGATTGCCAAGCAGTGTCTGCACTATCGCGGAGGCGCGCAGTACTGACAGTTCCCAGTTGTTGCGGTAGAGCTCTACCGGAGCCTGTGAATCATCGGTGTGACCAGTGACGACTATGGCCCCCGGAATATCGGCAAGAATGCCCGATATCTTGTTGACCAGCGGTACAAACTGGGGCTGCAGAAATGCCGAGTCGGCCGGGAAGAGCGCCTTCTCACCGATGCGGATCACCAGCTGACTGCCAAGCTGCTCGACTTCCAGATCCTTGGATTCAATCTGTGCCTTGAGTTGCTGCTCAAGTTTCTTCTTGGTGACCTGAACCCACTCCTGCTCTTTGGTCTTGTGTGGCCAAGATTCGGTGGCACTCGGCTTCTCCGAGGCACCTATGGTCTCGTTGAACGGGTCAGATGCCGCCATCGGAGCATCCTTCTCCAGCACCGTCTCTTTCTTCGGGCTGCTCGGTGTGGTTTTGGATTCCGGCTCGAGGATGCCTGTCCCCCCCTGCATGACAGGTGAACCTGCAGGAGGGGAGACCAGACCAATTTTACCCAGCGACTCGATAAAGCCCTGGATCAGCACCCGGGTCTCGGATTGTTTGGCCATCGCAAAGGAGTAGAGCACCACGAACAGGGCAAATAGCAGAGTCATGAAGTCGGCATAGGAGACCAGCCAGCGTTCGTGGTTCTCTGGTGCTTCAGCCTTTTTCTTTTTGGCCACCATGACCTCCCAGATAGGGTTCGAGGGTTACTTGCAGTCTTGCTTGAGACTCGCCATCCACGATGCAGAGAATACCGGTGAGGGTCATCTCCTTGTAGTGGCGGATCTGGTGAGCAAACGCCTTGTAGCGGTTACCAAATGGTAAAAAGATGAGGTTGGCGGCTGATACCCCGTAGATGGTTGCGATAAAGGCTACCGCGATGGCACCACCGAGTTTGTCCGGAGCATCCAGCAAGCCCATTGCGTGGATGAGGCCGAATACCGCACCCACGATCCCCATGGTCGGGCAGTAGCCCCCCATGGCTTCATAGAATTTGACGGTTTGCTCGAGATCTTCCTGTTCAAATTCGATCTCGTTTTCCAGCACCTCATGGATCTTGGTCTTCTCGTAGCCATCGACCATCATCTGTACCCCTTTTTTCAAAAAGGGATCCTTAATCTCTTCAATCATCCCCTCAAGCGCCAGCATGCCGCTGCGCCGGGCATTGCCTGCCAGCGTTTCGAGCAGCTGGGCCTGTTCCAGCATGTCGAGTTTGAGGGGCGCAAGCAGCCATTTGAACCGTTTCAGGCTGTTACCTACTACGGAGAAGGGAAACTGGGTCAGTGCGGCGCCGATGGTACCGCCGATTACGATAAGAAAGGCGGGCAGGTCAAGTAGCGCACTGGGATGGCCGCCCTCGATCATGTTACCGCCCAAGATGGCGATCAACGCCAGCACCAAGCCGATTAAGCTCATTTTTTACACATCCCTGAATGTTGATAATGGCTAGTTTAGCTATTTAAGTATCAGTTTTTCAAAATGATATCCAATCTGCGAGCAATAAATTAGAGCTCTGGCCAAGTCTGCATGGCATGGATATCGAGGGCGCTTAAAAAGCAGGCAGTGCAGGATAAATAATAGGGAAGATGGAGCAGGCAAGCAGTAGAAAAGCAAAAAGCCGACCCTGAGGTCGGCTTTTCTAAATTTGGCGGTGAGGGAGGGATTCGAACCCTCGATACGTTGCCGTATACACACTTTCCAGGCGTGCTCCTTCAGCCACTCGGACACCTCACCAAATTTTCGTTCGCTGCGCTGTTGCGCTGGAACGGGGCGTAATTTAGGGGAAATGGCTGGGCGGGTCAACCATTTTTCCCCTTATTTTTCATAATCTTTCTAGAGTGCCTAACCCTTGAACAGAAAGCCGTTTTTTTAATCCGATTCAGGGCTTGTCGAGGATGATCAGGCTGTCCGGCAGCTCGTTCTGGTCACGAGTTGCAGGGAAGGCGTCGGTCAGAATGGCGCTGGTGCGCTCAACACACTCCAGAAAACCTTGCTCGATCTCGTTGTTGCGTACCCGCATCACGAAGTCGTTGATGATCTCCTGCCACTGGCTGTTATCGATATGCTGGGCAATGCCGTCATCCACCAGGATCTCGACATAGTGCTCGGCAGCCGAGACAAAAATGAGTACCCCCAGACGATCGCGGGTGCGGTGCAGCCCCTGCTCGACAAATTGCAGGCGAGCCATCAGGGCGGCCCTGTGCTGGCGTACCTGTTTCGGGATCAGCCGCATCTTGATAGGGGTCCAATGGAACAGCAGGCTCAGCAGCAGCCAGACCGACCACTGCACCAGCAGGATCTCGTACCAGCCGAGCCAGAAGCCGAGCTGGAATACCAGCAGCGGGGTCAGCATGGCCAACAGAGCGGCCCAGAGGGTGGGAATATAGCGATATCCATCGCTGGCCGGGGCCAGCACGGTCACCAGTTCGGCATCCGTGGCCTGTTCGGCTTGTCTGACCCTGGCCTGAAGCGTGTGATAAAACTGTTTGGAAATCATGTTGTCGTCTCTTAATCCCTGTTACCAACCACCGGAGGCTCCACCGCCTCCAAAACTGCCGCCACCGCCGCTGAAGCCACCGCCAGAGCGGTTGCCAAAGGAGCCAGCTCCAAATCCCCCTGCCATGTAGGCCGAACGACGTCGCCCGCCCGGGCCACCACCGCCGCCCCGCAGGTTATGGAGCACGATCATCGCAATTACCATCAGGATGAATAACCAGGGGCCACCGAGTTTGTCCTCCTTGCTGGCGTTGTCGGTCGGCTGATACTGGCCACCCAGCGCCTGCATGATGGCCTGACTGCCGGCAACGACCCCTGCCACCATGTCACCCCGTTTGAACGCAGGCAGGATCCGGGTCTGAATGATGTCGGCGGCAATGGCATCGGGCAGATCACCTTCCAGCCCATAGCCTACTTCGATGCGAACTTTGCGCTCGTCCTGAGCGATGAGCAGCAGGGCGCCGTTGTCCTTGCCCTTCTGCCCGATCCCCCAGTGCCGGCCCAGCTGATAGCCATACTCTTCGATGGTCTCGCCCTGCAAGCTGTCGACGGAGACCACCACCAACTGGATGCCGCTGCGCTTTTCAAAAGCGGCCAGCTGCTGGGTCAGCTGGTGGGCCTGTTTGCGGGACATCAGACTGGCTTCATCCACCACCCGCCCGCTCAGCGTCGGGAAGTCCGGCGCCGCTTGCAGGGCACTGGCCCAGAGCAGCAGACAGGGAAGCAACCAGCGCAGCATCATGTTCATTGGAAGCTCACCTTGGGCGCTTCATCCGCTCCGGATTTGGCACTGAAGCTGGGTTTTGCCTCCAGATCTGAGTAGAGCATCTTGTGCCAGATCACTCCGGGGAAGGTGCGGATCTCGGTGTTGAACTGGCGCACCGCCTCGATATAGTCACGGCGGGCTACGGCGATACGGTTCTCCGTCCCTTCCAGCTGGGCCTGCAGGGTGAGGAACTGTTGATCCGCCTTGAGCTCAGGATAACGTTCCACTACCACCATCAGACGGGAGAGGGCGCTGGTGAGCTGATTCTGCGCCGCTTCAAACTCCTTGAGCTGGGCCGGGTCGCTCACCTGCAGGCTGCCAACCCGGGCGCGGGCATCGGTGACCGCCTTCAGGGTCTCCTGTTCATGGCTGGCATAACCTTTTACGGTTGCTACCAGATTGGGGATGAGATCTGCCCGGCGCTGGTACTGGTTTTCAACCTGTCCCCACGTGGCCTTGACCTGCTCATCCAGCGTCGGGATGTTGTTCATGCCGCAGCCGGTCAGGCCCAGCAGCAGGGTCAGAGTCAGCAGGCTCTGCGTGGCTTTACGCCAGATTGATATGGCCATCTTGTCGTTCTCCATCATTAATGGCTTGCGAAACAGGGAACCACCATAACAGCTTGGGGTCAGTTGCGACAACGCGCGGGCAGCACAGGCATCTTGTTGATACTGGACACCTTGGGCAGCTGTGGTTTGTCTTTCAGCCAGGAGGCCAGCTCGGCTCCGCAGCCGTTACCGGGGGGAATAGGTGCTTGCTGCTCGCAATCAGGACTTCCCGCCGGGCAGCGCAGCCTCACGTGAAAATGGCTGAAGTGGCCAACCCAGGGGCGAAGCTTGGCAACCCAGGGTTCATCATCAGCCTGCTGGCAGACTGCCGACTTGATGACCGGATTGACAAAGATGCGGGCCACTTCGGGTTTGCTGGCCGCCAGCCGCAACAGGGTGAGTTGCTCCGGGCCGAAGCGGCCCGGCAGCATCTTGTAGCTGGGTTCGTCGATGAGCGCCCACTCCTTGGGCGCATCCTGCTCCCATCTGCTGATGGGGCGGTTGGCCATGCGAAACCAGATATCGGCATCAAGGCCGGTCTGGTGGCTGCGATGGCCGGTGGTAAAGGGGCCACCATGGGCCATCGCCAGATCGGCGATGTAGAGATCCGGCAATCCGGCCATCCGGGTCTGGTTGGCCAGTGTCTGCAGATAGTGGATGAGATCGGGATGGCCGTAGTAACGTAGCCGCT
Organism: Aeromonas sp. SG16; assembly: GCF_024436135.1. Classification (NCBI taxonomy): domain Bacteria; kingdom Pseudomonadati; phylum Pseudomonadota; class Gammaproteobacteria; order Aeromonadales; family Aeromonadaceae; genus Aeromonas; species Aeromonas sp. SG16. The sequence goes on along the minus strand of NZ_JANFNW010000001.1, from coordinate 1,212,663 downwards.
TGGTGCGGATCACCTGATAGCCAGGGCCCTCCAGCGGCAGTGCCATTCCGTTTTTGAGGCAGCCTGCGGTGTATCCGCCGATCGCTTCGGCTTGCAACACAGTAGCCAGTAACAGGGACGTCAGCATTTGCGTGCTCCTTGTCTTGCTTCGAGTCGGCTGAGCAGAATAAACAGACTCAAACATATCAACAAATAGGCAGCCGCCACCAGCAGCCAGATCTCGTAAACCAGCCCGCTCGAGTTGGCCATCTCGGTACCGACGAAGGTGAGCTCCTGCACCGAAATCAGCGAAACAATGGCCGTATCCTTCACCAGTGCGATGAGTTGGCCGGTGAGGGGAGGCAACATCAGCAACATCGCCTGCGGCAGAATCACATGGCGCAACCGCACCCAGGGGGATAACCCGAGGCTGTGGGCCGCTTCCCACTGTCCTTTGGGGATGGCGGCAAGACCGGCTCGGACGATCTCTGCAACGAAGGCTGCGCTGATCATGCCGACGCAGAGGGTACCGGAGATGAGGTTCTCCCAGCGAGCGGGCGGGCCAAACAGCACTTCCAGCCAGGTGGGAATTGAGATGTTGCCGAGCCAGCTCGAGAGACCGCTCGCAGGCAGCAGTTGGTTGGCGATAAAGAAGTAGAAGATGAAGATAAAGACCAGCGGTGGCAGATTGCGGATGAGCTGGATAAAGAGGGTGGCTGGCAGCACCAGAAACGGGCGGCGACTGAACGCCGCCACGCCCAGCGCAGTGCCGAGCAGCAGCGCCAGCACCATGCCAAGCAGCGCGATACGCAAGGTAGTAAGCAGACCGCTGAAAAAGTAGGGCATCTCGCCATGGGGGCCATGCGTAAAGAGCAGCGCGAAGGCATCGTGCCAGTGCCACTCATAGGCGACCCCGATGTGGATGCGGCTGGCCAGCCAGAGTCCCGCCAGAGCCAACAGCAGCACTATGACTCCGTCCAGCCAGCAGAATCGTTTGAGAGTTCGGCTTATCAAACGTTGCATCAGGGGTTGGCGACCTGTGATTCCCATGCCAGCGACTTGAACCAGTAGTCGTGACGGGCCTTGAGCCAGCCATCGGCCTGACGGGCGGCGATCCACTCGTTGAACTGTTCGGCCAGCGCGTCATCCCCCTTGCGCAGGGCAAACCCCTCATCGCCCTGAGCCAGCTGCTTGGCAAACGGCATGAACAGGGCATCGGGGTGGCGCAGCGTCTCCTGCTCCGGTTTTGGCGAGGAGGAGAGAGCGCCGTGGGCGCGACCGTTCAACACTTCCTGAAATACCTGAGATTCATCGTCAAACTGGCGCAGGGTTGCCTTGGGGAAGTTGGCCTTGGCCACCTGTACTGGCGATGCGCCCCGGCGTACCGCCAGGATCACCCCGCGCTGGTTGAAGTCGGCAATGGTTTTCTTCTCTTTGGCCAGCGTGTTGGAGGCGGCCAGCTGGACGCCCGAGTGGGAATAGGGGTGAGTGAAGCGCACGCTCTTCTCCCGCTCCGGGGTAATGGTGAGGCCACCGATGATGACGTCGTACTTTTTCGCCAGCAGGGAGGGGATGATGCCATCCCAGGCGGTGGGTACAAACTCCACTTGCCAGCCGAGATCGGTGGCGAGGCGCCGGGCAACATCGATCTCAAAGCCGATCAGCGCCCCTTGCTTGTCTCGCATCGCCCAGGGGGCGAAGGTGGACATGCCGACCCGCAGGGTGCCGCTCTGCTCGATCCGGGCCTGGGTAGCTGAAGGGGCCGTGTCTGCATGTGCCGGTGTCAAAAGGGTCGCCAGCAGCAGGGCGGCACCCGATAGCGCGGTTTTGATGGAAATCGTCATGATTGGCGTCCTTGTTGTTCCGGATCCAGATGCCGGGCGAGCAGCCGGGCACAACCGGAGAGGGTCAGCGTTAACAGCAAATAGAGGGCGGCTACGGTGAACCATATCTCGAAAGTCAGAAATGTATCGGCCACCAGAGTACGCCCTTCGTTGGTGAGATCGAAGATGGCGATGACGCTGACCAGTGCCGAATGTTTGATCAGCGATACCAGCTCGTTGGTGAGGGGCGGCAGCGTGATGCGCACCAGCTGTGGCAGGATCACCTTGCGCAGGGTAATGGCCCGCGACAGGCCGAGGGTACGTGCCGCCTCCCACTGGCCTTGGGGGATCGCCTTGATCCCCGCCCGCAGCACTTCGGCGGTGAAGGCGCCCTGATAGAGAGAGAGGCTCAGCACTGCGCAGGTCAGTGGCGCCAGCCCCAGCATGGGGCCGAGCAGGAAGTAGAGAATATAGAGTTGCACCAGCTGTGGTGTGGTTCGCACCAAACCCAAATAGGCGATGGCAAGCAGTGGCCCAAGGCGGGAGGGGAGCAGACGCAGACTCACCACGCAGATCCCGACCACCAGCGTACCGAGCAAACTGAGCAGCGCGACCAGCAAGGTCACCAGCAAGCCGTTTAGCAGGGGGCCGGCATAAAATGTTCCCTCATCCCATTCGCCTAAAAAAGGCAGCACGCGTGGCCACTGCCACTCATATCCCATCGCTTGCGCACCGCTATATATGCTCCAGCCGAGCAGCAGAGAGAGCACAAGAGTGCCACAGAGCCAGCCGAGCAGCCGCACGGGTTTTGCGTTAGTCATGGTAGCTGAGCACCTGCTCCAGAAAGGCTCTGGTTCGCGGCTGGGCCGGGTTGCCAAACAGCTGGGCGGGTGGGGCCGATTCGATGATCCGCCCCTCGTCCATAAAAATGACCCGATCGGCCACCTGGCGGGCAAAGCCCATCTCGTGGGTGACGCAGATCAGGGTCATGCCTTCGTCCGCCAGCTCGCGGATCACATCCAGCACTTCGCGGATCATCTCGGGATCGAGGGCGGAGGTGGGCTCGTCGAACAGCATTAACTCAGGCTGCATGCAGAGAGAGCGGGCGATGGCGACGCGTTGTTGCTGACCGCCGGAGAGCTGGTGGGGGTATTTGTCAGCCTGTGCCTGAATGCGTACCCGCTCGAGCAAGACGAGCGCCCTCTCCCGCGCTGCCTGTGGCGACAATCCCAGGGTATGCACCGGCGCCACCATCAGGTTTTCCAGCACCGTCATATGGGGAAAGAGGTTGAATTGCTGAAATACCATGCCGACCCGCCCCTTGAGGCGGCGCACATAGGCGGGGCTTACCGGTTCGCCAAAGAGGGATAGCTGGCCGCTATCGATCCCCTCCAGTCCGTTGATGGTGCGGATCAGGGTCGATTTGCCGGAGCCCGAGGGGCCGCAGATCACCCACTTATCTCCCCGCTCTATGGTGAGGTCAATCTGATTGAGGGCCTGAAAGTCGCCGTAGAATTTGTTGACGCCACAAAAGCGTACACAGGGTTGCGAGCTGAGCAAGGAGCAGGTTCCACTGAGAATCATTTACGCCATGGTATTGATTTTATAGGAGGATGACAAAGAAAAGCCCCTTGTCAGCCGCGCTAGGGCTATTCACAATGACGCCATTTCGTGATGACAGGAGCTTTTCATGCCTATTACATCCTTGCTGGCCAACAAGCAGGTACAACTGCTGATGCCGCCGGCACTCCGCTATCGCTGCGTCATTTTTCTGCTGTTGCTGGTGAGCTGGAGCGTGGTTGCGGTCTCCTTGTGGGATGGTCGGGAGGGGATGGCGCTGCTCAACTGGGTCGGTACCCTCTTTGGCGGCATCATAGCGCTGATGGTGGCCCTGCCGCGTAGCTGGCAACCGTGGCGGCTGGCAGAGCTTGGTTGGGATGAAGTTCACATCTATCTGCTCAATGGCAACAAGAACGAGGCGTTGGCGGTGCCGCGCAGCCAGCTGGTTGCTCTCGAGCAGGATCGGCGGGTAGGCCACGATGGCCAGTGGCTCGATTTCAGTCTGGATCTGCAGCTGAGCGAGCCTGAACTTGCCGCTGCCATGGCACTGCTGGATCTCAAGGCGGGTGAGCTGCATCTGGTCAGCCCCTCTGTCTATCGCTTCGGGTTTAAACGGGCCTGGCATGGCCGCCGCGCTCTGCTGCGGCAGCTGGCGGCGTTGCAGCCAGCCTGAACAGACTATTTTCTCGACAATTCCCGGTAAAGCTCGGATACTGCCAGTGACTCGAATTGATCTTGTCTGCGCTGTTCACCCAAGAGATCAATCACTTGAAAACAGTGTGGAGAGAGCCACGGCATGAAGCCATGGCAGGGCTGGCATAGGGGTTGTGCCCTTACCGTTATGCTGGTGATTGCATAGAGAAGGCACCTTGAATCGAGAGTGGATGGCATGAAGATTTACGTAGGTAATCTGTCGTACCGCATGACGGCCGACGAACTGAAAACTCTGTTCAGCCAGTTTGGACAGGTCGACAAGGTTGATATCATCATCGACCGCGATACAGGCCAGTCAAAGGGGTTTGGTTTCATTGAAATGCCGGCCAACGCTGACGCTGAAAAGGCGATTGCGGGCCTGCATGGCACTGAAGTTGGTGGGCGCACCGTAACGGTCAACCAGGCCAAACCGAAGACAGATGCCCCCCGTGGCCGCCCTCAGCAGCGCCATCGCTAAGGTGCCTCAGTAATGCCAAACGGCATGGGTTATCCCCATGCCGTTTTTGTTTCCGGTGGTTTTCGCCCGGATCAGGGGACGTCGTAACTGAGCGCAGCCTTGCGGATGCGGAACCACTGTTGACGATCAAGTTTGATGGACTCCGATGCAACGGCGGCAGCAATCCGTTCCCGCTTACCTGAACCGATGAGCGGCAGCGGCTGGCTTGGCAGCATCATGACCCAGGCATAGACCACCTGTTCGATGGTCTGGGCTCCTACTTCTGCGCGGATCCGCTCAAGCTCAGCCCGCAGCTGCTCGCAAGCGTGATCGTTGAACAGCCGGCCACCGCCCAGGCATGACCATGCCATCGGTTTGATATTGAGCTGTTGGCACTGGTCCAGAGTGCCATCGAGCGTCCCCTCCTGATGTAGCGGCGAGATCTCTAGCTGGTTGGTTACCAGCGGGAAGGGGAGGCGAGATTGCAGCAGTTCAAACTGACGCGCGGTGAAGTTGGAGACCCCGGCATGCTTGATCTTGCCAGCCTGTTTCAGGGTGATGAAGGCATCGGCTACCTCATCGGCGTTCATCAGGGGATCCGGACGGTGGATCAGCAGCAGATCCAGATAGTCGGTGCCGAGCTTGTGCAGCGAGGCGTCGGCACTGGCGATGATATGGGCCTTGCCGGTGTTGTAGTGGTTGAGAGCGTGCTGCGGTTTGGCGGTGAGGGCGATACCGCACTTGGTGACGATCTCCATCCGGTCGCGCAGGGAAGGCTCAAGACGCAGAGCGTTGCCAAAGGCCTCCTCGCACTGGTAGCCACCGTAGATGTCGGCGTGATCGACAGTGGTAACTCCCAGATCCAGATGGTATTTCATCAGATCGAGCAGGGCTGCCGGGGTGAGATGCCACTCCATCAGGCGCCAGTACCCCATGATGATGCGGGAGAAGGTGGGGCCTTGCGGATGCAGACTGACGCGGGATACAGACATGGTTGACTCCTTGAAAGGTCAGAAAGATAAATTGCGACTGCCGGCATCTTGGCCCCATGTCGCTGGCAAAGCAATAATGTGGGTTGGCACGGTTCGTACTTTAGTTCTGATTGGAGAGTGATAGATGGATGGGTTTGCCGAGCGGCTGCAGAGTCTCATCGGAGAGGGGAGTATCAGCGCCTTTGCCCGCAAGGTAGGATTGAGCGAGGCGCTGATCCGCAAATACCTGAAAGGGGCCGAGCCCGGGTTGGCGCGGGCCAACCAGATTGCGATGGGGGCCAACTGTTCGCTCGAATGGCTGGCAACCGGCTGCGGTTATCTCTATCGACAGGCTGAGGTTGTGGATAGAGAGGCGCTCGGGGCGGCGCAGCAACTGCTCCAGGAGCAGCAACCCGAGGTCGTGCTGCCGGATGAGGAGGCGCTGGTGATCCTGCTCGCCTACTACCAGTTTTTGCGCACCCATAAAAAGGGGGACGGGTTTCTCGATCTGGCGCTGGCCCGCGAGTTTGGTCGGCACATCGGAGAAGCTTAGGTGGGTTAACGAGCGGTGTTCAGGCCGGGTCACGGGCCGCGATTATTCTGATACGCTCTAAACAAATTCATGAACCAGGGAATGGCGATGAGTTATCTGATCCTCGGAAGCGGTGCGCTTGGCTCGGCGCTGGCAAGAGAGCTGATGGCAAGGGATGAGACTTTTCTGCTGGCTGGGCGCGACTATCCAAAAGGGCTTCCTGTCGGATCCTTTTTCCCGCTGCAGGAGGTTGACGTCATCTCGTTTGATGCGCTGTTTACAACCTATGATGTGGATCCGCTCCCCTCCGTCGTCATCAACACCATAGGACTGCTCCATGATGCCCGCTCCATGCCGGAGCGACGGGTGGAGGAGGTAGTGCCCAAGTGGTTGTGTGACAGCCTGCTGGCCAATGCCTGGCCGACGCTGGCTTTGGCGGCGCGTCTGAGCCGGATGATGAAGGATGATCACAAGGTCTGGCTCTGTGCTATCTCGGATCTGGCGGGCTCTATCAGTGCCAACGAGTCAGGGGGGCGCTACAGCTATCGGATGAGCAAGGCGGCGCTCGATATGGGGGTGAAGACCCTTGCACTTGAGTGGGCGGAGCGTTTTGCACAGGCGGGGGTGATTGCGGTCGCGCCCGGCTTGATGGACTCTCCGATGAATGCTCCCTTTCTGGCTGAACTGCCTGCAGACCAGCTGCAGGATCCTGCCAAGGTGGCGAGCAAGCTGCTCAACCTGATCGATGGCCTGTCTTTGTCTCAATCGGGTCAGCTACTGGATCTCAATGGTCAGCAACTCCCCTGGTAAAGGGAGTTGCATGGCTATCTGTGCCCCCGTTTACCTCACATAATCCGGCCTCTCCCCTTGCCAAACAGGGGGGCCATGGCTAACGTCACTCTCCTGTTTCAGGAGGGATCTCATGCGCTATATCGATTTACGAAGTGATACGGTTACCCAGCCGACTGATGCCATGCGTCAGGCCATGCTCCATGCCGAAGTCGGTGACGATGTTTACGGCGAAGATCCGAGCGTCAATGCGCTGGAAGCATATGGGGCCAAGTTGCTTGGCAAGCAGGCTGCTCTGTTTGTGCCATCGGGAACCATGTCCAATCTGCTGGCGGTCATGAGCCATTGCCAGCGCGGTGAAGGCGCCATTCTTGGTGCTGGCGCCCATATCTACCGGTTTGAAGCGCAGGGGAGTGCGGTGCTCGGCTCTGTGGCGCTGCAACCGCTGCCCATGCAACGTGATGGCACCCTGGCCTTCGACGACATCAAGGCTGCACTGGCGCCAGACGATGCACATTTTGTCCAGACTCGCCTTATCTGTCTTGAGAACACCCATAACGGCAAGGTGCTGCCACTCTCCTACCTGCAAGAGATGGGAGCCTTCGTTGCCAAGCATGGTCTGAAACTGCATCTCGACGGGGCCCGGCTGTTCAATGCAGCCGTTGCCAGCGATACCCCGGCGGAGGTTATTGCCGCGCCGTTTGACAGCATCTCGATTTGTCTTTCCAAGGGGCTGGGTGCGCCGGTGGGATCTCTGCTGGTCGGTGATCGTGACTTTATCGCCCGGGCGCGTCGTCTGCGCAAAATGGTAGGTGGTGGCATGCGTCAGGCGGGGATGCTGGCACAAGCAGGCCTGTTTGCCCTCGAGCAACATGTTGCGCGCCTGGCCGATGATCATCGCCGAGCTAAACGGTTGGCCGAAGGGTTGGCTGCGCTGCCGGGCATCGAGCTCGATCTCTCGCTGGTACAGAGCAACATGGTATTTCTGCGCCTTGCCAAAGGGGAGCCGGCACAGCTGCTCGCTTTTATGAAGGAGCGGGGCATTCTCTTCTCCGGTTATGGCGAGCTGCGGCTGGTGACCCATCTGCAGATCAATGACGACGATATCGAAGAGGTTATCGACGCCTTTACCGAGTATCTCGGGGCACGTTAATAGCGCTTGGTGATACAGACTCTCGTTTATAGCGAGACTTGTTTATATCGAAATAAAACAGGGCGCCACGGCGCCCTGTTTTGTTAGTCGCACGCTCAAGCCTGCCGCTGGCCGCTCATCAGCATGGCTTCATCAGTGGCATCGTAGATCATCACCGCGATGTGGGTCACCTGACCACCGAAATCGGCGAGTGGCACCAGAGTCAGATTCTGGAACATATGGGGGGCCGAGCCGGTGATGGGGCGGTAGTTGGAGAAGCGCAGCAGATAGGGTTTCTGTTCCCAGGTGCTGAAGGCGCGGTTGTTCAGCTTGAACACCATATTGGCCTTGCGCTCGAACCAGGCCCGATCCACATCGGGGAATAGGTCGAACAGCACGCCATCGCGGACTTCGCCAGCCAGCCGTCCGCTGTGGCTCTCCATAAAGCCGTTCCACACCTGAACCTTGTACTCCTTGTCGAGCACCACCAGTCCGACGTCCAGGTTCTGGACTATGTTCATCAACCAGTGAAATTCGCGGATCTCCATAGTCACTCCTAGAGCATGTGCATGATTTTGTTGTTCATGGTGGCGATGGAATCTTCGGTAAACAGCAGCAGCAGGTCACACTGTACTGCGTAATCCTGGATCCGGTAGTTGATCTCGATAGCGAGCGTGCGGCGCCAGCGACTCTTGTTGGTGTTGATGAGCTCGTTGATGGGCCTGTGCTGGCCGAGAACCACCGGATGGCCCTGACTGAAGGGGGTGTCGAGCTGGTTGGCGTAGCCGCGCAGGAAGGCACCGATCAGCACGTTGGCGGTATCCATCAGCAGCTCCAGCTCAGCAGTGCGATCCAGCATTCCCTGATGGTTCATCAGCTTGGCCAAATCTTTGAAGCTGGAGTCATGGAACAGGATCAGCGCTTCGCCGGCGATCCCCGCTCCGATAAAGCCCTGACAGACGGCGGAGAGAGTATCCGAGTCGGCTGCGGCAGAGAGGGCCATATGCAACTCTGATACTTCCAGCACGTTGACGTTGGGGATCGGCAATACCACGAAGGCGTTGAGCAGCCGGGCCAGCAGGTCCGCGGCCTGGCCCATGGAGACGTTGGCCAGCTCCTGATAGACGTCGCGGATCTCCGGAGTGATCTTGACGCCTGCATCGGCGACCACGCCACCGGTTGGCGCCGCAGCCGTTGTGGCCGTGTTGCTTGGCTCTGCGCTCCAGAAACCGTGCTGTTTGAGCAGGGCAAGCAGGGTTTCGGGGGCCGCGGGCTTCTTGATGAAATCGAGTGCACCCAGTCCCATCACCCGTTGATAGGCCTCTGGCTGGATGTCGCCTGAGACGACAATCACCTTGTTGCGCAGCCCTTCCCGCTGGAGCGTCTCCAGCACGCCATAACCATCCATTTCCGGCATGGTGAGGTCGAGAAAGATGAGGTCACCATGGCCCATCAGCACCTGCTCGATCCCTTCGAGACCATTGGCTGCATAGTGCAAGTCGACTTTCCAGTCGGCGGGGAGGGCCCGCGCCAACTGTTTGCGGGCGAACCCGGAGTCATCACAGATCAATACATTCATGGTGTTAGGCAGGCTCTGTTGGCAAGGAGTGCTATTAAGTGTGGCCCGCTAACGGTCAGATGCAATGGGTGAGGGTATCACCTTGTGAAAATTGATTGTCCCACTGTCTGTTGCGATAGCGCGCAGAATATTTTTCAACAAATTCAGCAAACATCTTAACACGCAACGGGGCGAACTGGTGCTGGCAGCAGAGCATGTAGAAGGGGCGATTGCCGGTTTGCCAGTCGGGCAGCACGGGGCGCAACTGCTCATCCTGCAAGAAGCTATGCACGTAGTGGAGCGGAGCGTTGACGATCCCGAGGTGGCGTCTGGCGGCACGTACGGCAGCCTGGGTCTGGTTAACCGCCAGCTTGGCCCCCCGTTTGATGCAGACAAGCTGCCCCTCTTTGTCGGTCAGTTGCCAGTGCTGGTGAGGCCAGCAGTAGATGAGATCGTGCTCTTCCAGCTGATTGGGGTGAGCTGGTGTCCCTTTTTTAGCCAGATAGAGTGGCGAGGCAAACAGGCCGTACTCGATGTGGCCAAGACAGCGCGCATTGGGCAGTGATTGGGGCAGCTCACCGTTGAAGAAAACCAGATCCCGGTCGTTATCGAACAGGTGCTGGTGATCGTTGGTCTGGGAGATCTCGAATTGCACCGCGGGATAGTGCAACCCGAACTCGGCCAGCATATCGATCAGGATGGTATTGGAGAGGGCGATGGGCGCCGCAATCCGGATAATGCCGGAGATGTCGGCCTCTTTGCCCCGGATCTCGCCGGTGGCCTGTTCGATTTCGCCAAGCGGGGTGCAGAGGCGCTCATAGTAGCGTAGCCCCTCGTCGGTCATTCGAAGTTTGCGGGTCGAGCGGTGTAGCAGGGAACATCCCAGATGCTCTTCAAGCTGGGATATGCGTCGACTGATGGTGCCTGTTGGCATGCCCAGTGCGGCTGCGGCGTGGGAGAAACCTCCCTCTTGCACCACCTTGACGAACAGGTAGAACTCTTCGATGTGCTTCATAAACGCTGTTCTTGGTGTAACAAGGGGGCCACCTTAAAAAGAGCATTCAGGGTTGGCAAGCGTAATTCAGCGTTTAATTGATCTGGGTTCGATTTCTATTGATACTATCTTGTTACTCACTTATAGGTAGTGTGAAGGCCGGCTGTTGGTCCGGGCAGGAGAGGTTAGTTTCGTTGGGTGCTGATTGGCGATACAAGGATGTGCTGATCTGCAAAACAGCCGTTATCTCTTGCCAGAAACTGCAACCGGTGGGTGACAGAGGGGATGATCGCTCCCTCTGGTCGGCTATTTTCCGTCGCAAGAAAATGTGAGCCAGGTCATATATTCGCAGTTTTGTCTCTTTTCAAGCATCACCTGAATTTATGAACCGACATTTTACCATTCTTGCTTCATTTTTGAACATGCTGGCGTCTTTTTGTCTGTTTAACCATCCGCTTGGTTAATTAATGAAAGTTTTATCGCAGAGTAGAGCGAGAGTTATTGTTTTTGATTAGTTTATTGATAGTAAAGATATTGTATTGAATTGAAAAATTGACCTATATGGTCTCGAGTGAGCAACTCTTAGTGCTTGTTTTATCTGAGAAAAAAAGATAAAAATCGAGCAGACAATGTTTTTTGACAGAGTGAGCTTCGGATTGCGTCATTGCCGGTAATTCAAGATATGCAGCTCTGTCGTCGATATATGAAATGGTTTTCCTGCTCTTGACCAGGTTAGTGAGATACGAGTCGAGAGATATTTGCATCTTGCATTCTGCCTGTAGCAGCTTGCGTGATCCGTTTTCCGGTGGCCAGTGACCCTTCCGCATGAATGACATTAACCAGATGAATACGCTTGATGAACGGTTACTGAAAACCATGGACGTGCTGCATACACCGATCTGGGTGTATGACATCGAGCATCACCATATTTTCTGGGCAAACCGTGCCGCACTCTTGGTGTGGGAGGCGGCCTCTCTCGACGAGTTGTGTGCGCGGGATTTTTCTGCCGATATGGCAACCGCCATCGATCTGCTGTTGCAGCGTTATCTCGGCGATTTTCAGCTGGGGCGCAGCTACAACGAGTGGTGGACCCTCTCGCCAAAGGGGATAAAAAAGCAGATTTATCTGCGTCTTTCCGGGGTGCAGATCGCGGGGCGTTTGATGATGATGACCGAGGCGGTGCTCGACTCGGATACCCTCTATCAGGAATCTTCTCTGGCGACTGGCGATACCCTGGCCTGTCTGTTTGACAGCAAAGGGGCGTTCGAGAGTGGCAATTACCACTTTGAGATGTGCTTTGGTCACCGGATCACCCAGCTCTCCCAGGTTTTTGCCAACAAGGATGGCGGCTTTTACCAGAAGCTGTCCCGTCTTGATGAGGTGGTGACCGAGGGAGAGTGCCGTACCCTCAAGGGGATGCGCTGGTTCCAGTATCAGTTCCGTTATATCCAGCAAGGGGCGCGGATCCTGCTCACAATGCGGGATATCACCGATCGCAAACTCGAAGAGCTGGAGCATCGCCACCTTGCCTGGCACGACTCGTTGACCGGATTGCTCAACCGCTATGGCTTGATGAAATCCCTCGAGGCTTATTGCGGCCTGGGTGAGCGTTTCGCGCTGGTCTTCATGGATCTGGATAACTTCAAGCTGGTCAACGACAACTACGGCCACAAGGCGGGCGATCGCCTGCTGGAGCGGGTCGCCGGTCGCCTCAAGCAGATTTGCCCGCGAGATGTGGAGTTGGCGCGCCTTGGTGGAGACGAGTTTACTGCGCTGGTACCGCTTGGCAGCAACGGTGAAAGGGCTCAGGAAATCGCCGATCAGATGCTCTCCCAGATGACGCGCCCGCTGCAACTGAGCGGCCTGCCGGAAGTGACCATTGGCGGCAGTATCGGTATTGCCATCTATCCCGATGACGCGGATGACGGTGACAACCTGATCACCCGGGCCGATATGGCCATGTATCAGGCCAAGCAGATGGGACGGTTGCGCTGGCAGCGTTTTACTCCCAGCATGCAGCAGACCCTGCAGCGCAAGTTGAACCTCAAGCAGTTCCTGGCCAAGGCAATTGGCCGACAGGAGCTGAGTCTCTGTTACCAGCCGCAGGTGGATACAGCAAAAGGCTCGCTGATTGGCTACGAAGCGCTGCTGCGCTGGTACAACCCGATACTGGGTCATGTCTCGCCTGTGGAGTTTATTCCGCTGGCCGAGGAGATGGGTCTGATCCGCGAGATCGGCAGCTGGGTGCTTGGCACCGCACTGGCTCAGGTGGCGCAGTGGGAAAAGCAGTTTGGCAAGCGAGTGCCTGTTTCGGTGAACCTCTCCGGTTTCCAGCTCTCTTCCTCGTTGCCGGTGCAGGTGCGTCAGCAGCTTGAGCTGTATGGCGTTGAGGCATCGCTCCTGACTCTGGAGCTGACCGAAACCGTATTGATGCTCGATATGAAGGGGTGTCTCGGTATTCTGGATGCCTTGAGCGATCAGGGAATCAATATCGCCATCGACGACTTCGGCACTGGCTACTCGTCACTGGCCTACCTTAATCGGCTGCCTATCGACACCATCAAGCTGGATCGCTCCTTTGTGGTCGGGCTCAATCTACCGGTGATCCGGGCGACAGCCGCCATGGCCACCAGCCTTGGTCTCGGCATCATGGCCGAAGGGGTAGAGGAGCCACATGAGCTTGATGCACTGCAGACTCAGGGGTGCCATGTGTTCCAGGGCTATCTCTTCAGCAAGCCGCTGACGGTGGCGCAAGTCGAGGAGAGCCGCTTTGTGGTCGAGTGTCCGGTAGGGCGTTATCCACTGGTCAGCATTTGAATGGCAGGATAGCGAATGTGCGTCAGGCCACAATTTGGCATTTTATATTGATTTAATTAATCAGAATTAATCAATTCTTTGCAGTGCGTCATAGGTGTGAACGCTAAGGATTGCTAGCATGCGGCCTCTTTTTAGGGAAGGAGTACCGCAATAATGAGTCATGCTGCAACCAAGGCCCATCCGGCCAGCCCACCCAGTGGCTGGCTGAACCGTTTCCTCAATGGTGTCGAGAAAGCTGGGAACAAGTTACCCGACCCCGCCATGCTGTTTCTCTACGCCCTGCTGATCGTCTGGGTCGGCTCCTGGGTGTTGTCCCAATTCCAGTTTGATCTGGTCAATCCCCGTACTGGCGAAGCGGTAGTGGTCAACAACCTGCTGACTGGCGCCGGTCTGGCCGAGTTTCTCTCCACCATGGTCACGACCTTTACCGGCTTTGCCCCGTTAGGCATCGTGCTGGTGGCCATGCTGGGGGTAGGGGTGGCAGAGCAATCAGGTTTCATCAATACCGGCCTGAAAAAGTTGCTGAAAGTGACCCCGGCCCGTTTCCTCACCCCCATGTTGATCCTGGTGGCCATCGTCAGTCATACCGCAGCGGATGCGGGTTATGTGCTGGTGATCCCCATCGGTGGCATCATCTTCCACGCCGCAGGTCGTCATCCGCTGGCGGGTATCGCTGCCGCGTTTGCCGGTGTTTCAGGCGGTTTTGCCGCCAACTTCCTGCCATCCGGTGGCGATGCCTTGCTGCAGGGCTTTACCCAGTCTGCTGCCCAGATCCTTGACCCGGAGTACATGGTCAATACCCTGTGCAACATCATCTTTACCGGTGCATCCTCCCTGTTGATCATCTGCGTCGGCTGGTTTGTCACCGAGAAGGTGGTAGAGCCCCGTCTCAAGCATGTCGCGCTCAACGACGATCTGGAGAGTGCCGACGAGATGGGCCGCTACACCGCTCAGGAGAGCCGAGCTTTCAACTGGGCCGGTTTTGCCATGCTGGCTGCCATCGTGCTGCTGGCGCTGGCGCTCTCCCCGAGCGATTCACCGCTGCGTGCTGCCGATGGTTCGCTGACCACTTTTGCCGCCCCCGTGATGAAATCCATCGTGCCGCTCATCTTCCTGCTCTTTATCCTGCCCGGGATTGTCTACGGCTTCGTGGCGGGCAACTTCAAGAGTGGCAAGGATGTGATCGACGCCATGTCGGCCACCATGAACAAGATGGGCTCCTACATGGTGATGGCCTTCTTCTGCGCGCTCTTTATCAAGGCGTTTGGCGATTCCAATCTGGGCACCCTGCTGGCCCTTTCCGGTGCCGAGGTGCTCCATGCACTGGCGCTGCCCGGTGAAATCACTATTGTCGGGATGATCCTGCTGACCGCGACCGTCAATCTGGTGGTGGGGTCGGCATCCGCCAAGTGGGCGCTGATCAGCCCCATTCTGGTGCCGATGCTGATGGCTGTCGGGATCTCCCCCGAGCTGACCCAGGCGGCATACCGTGTCGGTGATTCCGCTTCCAATATCATCACCCCGTTGATGGTCTTCTTCCCGCTGGTGGTGGTCTATTGCCAGCAGTATGTGAAGAGCACCGGGATCGGCACTCTGGTCTCCATGATGCTGCCTTACTCGCTGGCCTTCCTGGTAAGCTGGACCATCTTCCTGCTGCTCTACTGGGCGCTTGGCTTCCCGCTCGGGTTGCAAGCACCCTATGTCTATCCGGCCCCCTGAACGGGGTATGCGAGGGAGCCTTGGGCTCCCTCGTTTTTTTCGCTATGGTGTTACCTCACTCTGGAGGTGCCATGAATCAGACCATCGATCTTATCCTTTCCCATCGTTCCATTCGTCAGTTCACTGCAGAGCCCATCAGCTCGCAGCAGCTGGACGCCATTCTGGCCGCCGCCCAGTCGGCATCGACCTCAAGTTTTCTGCAGGTGACCAGCATCATTCGGGTGACCGGGCCTGAAGCGCGCAAGCAGTTGGCACAGCTTGCGGGCAATCAACCCTATGTTGAACAAGCGGCGGAGTTTCTGGTGTTTTGCGCCGATTACCACCGCCACAGCCAGATAGTGCCAGATGCCCAGACCGGCTATGCAGAGCAGTTGCTGATCGGTGCCATCGACGGTGCCATCATGGGGCAAAATGCCCTGCTGGCGGCACAGTCGCTGGGGCTGGGTGGGGTTTATATCGGTGGTCTGCGCAACCATCCGGCCGAGGTGAGCGAGCTGCTGGGCTTGCCTGATCGGGTGATCCCGCTCTTTGGCCTCTGCCTCGGTCATCCTGCCCAGCAGCCTGAGCAGAAGCCCCGTTTGCCACGGGCACTGGTTGTGCATCAGGAGTGCTATCAGCGCGAGCTGGATCGCGACTTGCTGGCTCACTACGATCAGCAGATTGAGGCCTACTATCAGGCTCGCAGCAGCAACAACAAGCAGCAGACCTGGAGCGGCCAGATCCGTGCCATCCTGACCAAGGAGTCCCGTCCTTTTATGCTGGGCTTCCTGCAATCCCGAGGCTTTAACCTCAAGTAATGAGCCTGATGGGCGATACTAAAAGGGAGCGTACATCTTGTGCGCTCCCTTTTGATCCTGCCATCTCCCCGGGAGCTGCCGCCCAGCTTGGTGACAAATCGTGGGCAAGGGGGGATCTGCAGGCTACCTTAAGTGGGTAAGCTGTTGTAGGATCACGCAATTGGATTGGGACAGGGGTTTGAACATCCTATGATTTTAACTTTGGTATTGCTGTCTATTGGCGCACTCCTGTTTTTGGTTATCGCCTATAACGTGGTGCAGCAATATAAGCAGAAAGCTGAGTCGGACAAGCGCCACGCGGTTGCCAGACACAAAACGGTGGCTGACGAGACCGAAGAGGTGCTGCTGAACGTCAATCTGGTGCCCTTTTCCAAAAACATGGTGCTGCTGATGCAACACCGCATTCTGGATGCCTATCGCGCCATTGCCCAGGTGATGCCAAACAGCCAGATCAAGCAGCGCATCGTTGATGTGCAGACCCAGATCAAGAATGTGCAGGAGAACTACAGCGCGCAGGATGAGGGGCACTTCAAGACGCCCGAGTCCGATCGTCAGGCTATCCAGATGCTGCAGCTGGTCAAGAAGATGCGGGCCGTGCTGCGGGTCGAGCACAACAAGGGCAAGATTGATCCGCAAGGGTTTGCCCAGGAAGATCGCCGCCTCGAGCTGATGCAGCTCAAGATCAACATCTCGAATCTGGTCAAACGGGCGATGGACGCCCGCATTCAGGGCCAATACGGCACTTGCCGCCAGCTCTACACCAAAGGGCTCTCCGCCATGGCTAGCGTAGTGGACAAGGATCCCTATCTGCTGGCTCGAGAAGAGGATATGCGGCAGGGGCTCAAGGAGCTCGAAGAGCTGCAGCAGCAAAACAGCGCGCAGGATCTGCAAAACATCAAGGACAAGGAAGCCGACGAGCTCGATGTCCTGTTTCAACCCAAGAAGAAATGGTAAGCATGTCTCACCCACTCGATTCTACTCTGGGGCCGATGGCCCCTTTTGTTGCCCGGTTGTTGGCTGAATTGGCCAAATGTGGCCTCTCTTTCACTGAACCTCACATCGACCACCTCTGCTATCGTGCCGCCACCTTGCCCGAATATCAGCACCTCAACGAGCTGCTGACGGGGGCAGGGGAGTTGTTGGTGGAGGGGATGATTGGTGGCCGCCCCATCGCTACTTATCAGCTGCATCAGCCAGTACAGGTCGGAGCGGTACGCGTTCCCTGCATCGAGCTGGCGGCGCCCAAACCGGGCCGCACTCATCAGGCCGGGCTTGAGCATATCGAGCTGGTGGTACCTTCCCTTCAGGCGCTGGTGGAGCGCCATCCCGAGCTTCCCTTTAAAACCGGCAACATGCTGGATAGTCGCAATCCCGATGTGGCGCTGATGTTACCCTCCGGACAGATCAAGTTTCACCTGCGCCCGCTGGCGGAGGTGATCGCCGAAGAGGTGGCCACTGGCGCCGTGGTGGCGGTACCTGATGACTATTTCGAGACCCACTAAGGGCTTGGAAGATTGATCTCGCTAGAAGAGAGGGGCACCCGGGTGTCCCTCTCTTTTTCTTTGTTTACGCAAAGTGGTGAGGCGTCAGCCCATGCTCGCCGCGTTGTTTCAGGCGGCCGAGCCAGATACCAAGGCCTGCGGTCAGGAGCAGCACCAGCTCGATCCCCAGCACCAGTCCGCCCAGTCCGCCCTTTTCCCAGAAGGGGTGGAGGTAGAGCCCGCCCAGACTGGCTCCAAGGTAGTAGGCCACCAGATAGAGGGAGGAGGCGAGCGCCCGGTTGTGCTCGACATGGTGGCCGACCCAGGCGCTGGCACAAGCGTGCGCCATGAAAAAACCGAAGCTCGAGATGAGCAGGCCGCTCAAAATGGCGGGCAGAGTGCCTTGCAGCAAGCAGAGGCTACCGAGCGCCATGAGGGCAATGCCGCCAAGCAACATGCGCTGTGCTCCCCAGCGATTGGCGCAGCGACCGCTGAGAGAAGAGGCGACCGTACCCGAGAGATAGGTGAGAAAGAGCATGCCGAGCCACTGGGTCGGCAGGGAGAAGGGGGGCTTGGCCAGCAAAAAGGTGAGATAACTGAACTGGTTCAAAAAGACCATGAAGTTGAGTCCGCCAATCAGATAGGCCCCCACCAGCAGCGGGTTGGTCAGATGACCGTGCAGGGCGCGGGCAAACTGGCCCGGAGCCGGATTGACGGGAACAAAACGAGCCTGTTTTGGCAGGAGCCAGAAGACCAGCGGCAAGAGCGACAGGCTGATCACCCCGACCCCGAGGAAGGTGTGCTGCCAGTCGCCAAACCAGCCGGCCAACAGCCCGCCCACCACGCGTCCTGCGATCCCGCCAAGGGAGTTGGCTGCGATATAGACCCCGACCGCCGAGAGCAGTGCCCGCTTGCTGAACTCCTCGCCCATATAGGCGATAGCTGTTGCCGGCAGGCCCGCCAGCAGCGCGCCTTGCAGCACGCGCAGTATGAGCAGGGTGCGAAACTGTTCGACGAGAGGGATCAGCAGGGAGAGCAGGATGGCCAAAGTGAGGGTTCCCAGCATGATCTGGCGACGGCCATGGCGATCCGCCAGTCGGGCACAGAGCAGCAGGGAGGTAGCCAGCCCAGCAGTACAACCGGCCAGCGTCCAGCTGGCGGCGAGCGAGTTG
Source organism: Aeromonas sp. SG16 (assembly GCF_024436135.1). Taxonomy (NCBI): domain Bacteria; kingdom Pseudomonadati; phylum Pseudomonadota; class Gammaproteobacteria; order Aeromonadales; family Aeromonadaceae; genus Aeromonas; species Aeromonas sp. SG16. Next base: position 1,194,189 of record NZ_JANFNW010000001.1, on the reverse strand, counting down.
ACCGAGAAGACCTGAGCCAGCAGCGGGAGCAGGGGATGGGTTTGATAGAGATTGAGAAAGACCAGAAAGGATCCCAGGCTGAGCGCCAGGGTGGCGCGTATCCATTCACGACTACCGGCTTCGATCATTGCATATCATCCTGACCATTTTTCATCAGGGTAAGGTACGCCTAGATATAAATATAATATATTTAAGTTATCCATCTCATAAGATGAATTGATACATGGACCTGAAACAACTCACCTATCTGCTGGCGGTCAGGGATGCCGGCTCTTTTACCCGGGCGGCCAACAGCCTGCATGTGGCCCAGCCCGCCATCAGCATGGCCATTGCCAAGCTGGAGCAGCAGCTCGAGCTGCGTCTGTTCGACCGTCAGGACAGGGCGGTACGGCTGACGCCGGAGGGGGAGGTACTCTGTCGCCACGCCGAGCGTCTGTTGTTGCAGATGCACCAGGCTGAGGCCGAGATGGCTGAGCTCAAGGGGCTGGAGCGGGGGGAGGTGCGTATCGGGATCCCCTACATGATGGGCTCTTACTACTTTCCTTCGCGCCTGATGGCTTTCAAACACCGCTATCCCGGACTCAAGATCCGGGTGGAGGAGGCGGGCACCCGGGAGCTGCTGAGCCGGATGGTGGATGGCACTCTGGATCTCGCCATCCTGATCACCAGTGATCTGCCCCCGGCCATTGAAGGGGCCCATCTGCTGAGCGAAGAGATGCTGATGGTGGTGGGGGAGGATCATCCGCTGCGCGGTGCAGCATCCGTCACGCTCGCCCAGTTTTTTACTCAGGAGTTGGCACTGTTCCGGCGTGGCTTTTACCACCGGGAGCACATGGAGGCGCTGGCACAGAAGCTGGGGGTTGAGCCCGACATCGCCTTCGAGAGCAACCTGATCCCCCTGCTCAAGGCGGTGGTGCGTCAGGGTTTTGCCGTGACCACCTTTTTGCGGATGGTGCTGGAGGAGGAGCCGGATTTGTGCGGCGTGCCTTTCGAACCGCCGATTTTTCTCGATCTCTGCGTAGCGTGGCGACGGGGTGATCCGCTCTCCATGGCCAACCGTGCCCTGCGCGATTTCTTGCTCAAAGATCGCACAGTCTGATGGGGCCGGGCCGTGTCGACAGTGGGCTGGCAAAAGTTGATTACTATTAGTGGTGTCTCCGCCAGAGGATTACGCCATGAAGCTGCAGCAACTGCGTTATATCGTCGAAGTGGCGAATCACGGCCTTAATCTGTCGGCGACAGCCGAGAGCCTCTATACCTCCCAGCCCGGGATCAGCAAGCAGGTACGAATGCTGGAAGATGAGCTTGGCATCCAGATCTTCGAGCGAAGCGGCAAGCATCTGACCCGGATCACCCCGATCGGTCAGGAGGTGATCAAGGTCGCGACCGACGTGCTGGAGAAGGTGGCAACCATCAAGACGATGGCGAGGGCTCATATCCACCCGGAACAGGGACAGCTCACCGTCGCCGCGACCCATCTGCAAGCCCGCTATATCCTGCCCGACCTTATCAAGGGATTTACCGCCCGTTTTCCCAAGGTGACGCTCACCCTGATGCAGGGAGATGCAGCAACATGTTGCAGTGCCCTGCAAAGCGGTAGCGCTCACCTGATGTTGCTTGATGATATCGAAGATCATCACGACGAGGGGTTGCTGATCCTGCCGAGCTTTTGCTGGCAGCGGGGTCTGGTGGTGCCGGCTGGCCATCCTGTGGCGGCACGCTTGCCGAGTTCATTGGCTGACTTGGGCAATGTGCCGCTGATCAGCGACGGAAGATCATTGGCACCCACGTCAGCCCATGAGGAGCATCGCATTGTCTGTCTGGCCAGTGACAGCGACGTGCTCAAAACCTATGTCAGGCAGGGGATGGGGTTTGGCATCATGGCAATGCTGGCCCGGGAAACGGGTCGCGATGATGATTTGGTGGTGAAGGCACTGTCCGATCTGCCGGCCGGTATGGCGGCAATTGGACTGCGCAGAGGGGCATTTGTACCGGCTTATCTTTATGATTTCATTGCGCGGCTTGTACCGACGCTCAGCCATGAGCGGCTTGATGAGTATCTTGCCGCACCTAATCAGCGGGAGTGGCAGGCGCTGCTGGCCACCTTGCCCGAGCGCTGAGAAGCCTGTAGTCCAAATACCTGGAGTACAAATAAAAAACGCCTCCGCAGGGAGGCGTTTTTTATTGCCGGTCAGCATCACTGTCAGCCAACATCACTTTTTCAACATGTGATCCAGTTTGCTGGCCTTGGTCGAGAGGTAGAATTCGTTGTGGGGATTGCGCCCTTCCTGCAGGGGAACTCGCTCGGCCACCGGAATGCCAAAGGATTCCATCGCCTTCATCTTGCGCGGGTTGTTGGTCATCAGCTTGAGGGATTGTACCTCCAGCTGTTTGAGCATGTCGGCACAAATGGTGTAGTCGCGCATGTCGGCGGCAAAGCCGAGCGCTACGTTGGCCTCAACGGTATCGGCGCCCTGATCTTGCAGGTGATAGGCGCGGATCTTGTTCAAAAGGCCGATACCGCGGCCCTCCTGACGGACATACAACAGCACGCCTCGGCCCGCCTTTGCGATGTTCTCCAATGCGGCCTGCAGCTGGAAACCGCAATCACAGCGCAAGCTGAACAGAGCATCACCGGTCAGACATTCGGAGTGAATACGCCCGAGAACGGGTTCGGCGCTAGTGATATCGCCCATCACCAGGGCTGCGTGATCCTTGCCTGTGCCGGTTTCCTGAAAACCTACCAGCGTGAAGGTGCCCCAAGGGGTTGGCAACTTGGATTTGGCCACTAGGGTAACGCTGCTCATAGGTTGCTCCTTACTACAACTGCTCAGAAAAAGGGGCCCAGTTTAGCGCGCCTTCAGGATGACGACCATAAGAACAAGTCCCTGCATTGATTAATGAAATAGTGAAGCAAATCAACAGATGGCGTCGTTGGTATCCCTATTTTCCCCTTTTGCGCAAATCTGGTGACAGATAACTGCCAGCGCCGGCACATTCGGGTATAATCGGCGCCCATTAACTCGCTCCAAGGAGCGGGAGCAACATTGTGCAGGAGAGAAGTTATGCCTCAGATGGCCCCCGTAATGACAATTGATGGCCCAAGTGGTGCGGGCAAGGGTACCTTGTGCCAGTTGCTGGCAGAAAAGCTGGGTTGGCACCTGCTCGACTCCGGCGCCATCTATCGGGTGTTGTCACTGGCTGCCCTGCATCATGATGTCGAGCTCGATTCCGAAGCCGCGCTGGTGCCGCTGGCCGCCAATCTGGATGTGCAGTTTCAGGTGGAAGGTGAGCTAGTCAAGGTGATTCTGGAGGGGGAGGACGTCTCCCGTACCATCCGGACCGAGCAGGTCGGCAACGCCGCCAGTAAAATCGCGGCATTCCCGCGCGTGCGTGAAGCGCTGCTGCGCCGTCAGCGGGCATTTCGTCAGGCTCCTGGCTTGATTGCCGATGGCCGTGATATGGGCACCGTGGTTTTTCCTGAAGCCGAAGTGAAGATTTTCCTCGACGCAAGTGCTGAAGAACGGGCCCAGCGCCGCTATAAGCAGTTGCAAGATAAGGGCTTTGATGTTAACTTTGAGTGTCTTTTAACCGAGATCCGTGAGCGTGACGATCGCGATAGAAATCGCGCCGTTGCCCCCCTGAAACCGGCAGAAGATGCTCTCGTGGTGGATTCAACCACCATGACCATAGAAGAGGTACTGGCAACAGTGCTCGCCTATGCAGAGCAACAACTCGGAGATGCCAGCGCAAGCTGACATCCGGTCGTCTGCACCATGGATGGCGCAGATTATTAAAAACAACCCCGCTTGTGCTGGATGACAAGTGGATGTTTCATTTGTGACATAAACTAATGATCGAATCTTTTGCTCAACTCTTTGAAGAGTCCCTGAACGCCGTTGAAACCCGTCAAGGTTCCATCGTCAAGGGTACTGTCGTTGCTATCGAGAACGGTTTCGTACTGGTTGACGCCGGTCTGAAATCCGAGTCCGCTATCCCGGCTGAAGAATTCAAGAACGCCATGGGCGAGCTGGAAATCAACGTAGGTGACTCCGTTGACGTTGCTCTGGACTCTATCGAAGATGGTTTCGGCGAAACCAAGCTGTCCCGCGAAAAAGCCAAGCGCCACGAAGCTTGGCTGCAGCTTGAAAAAGCTTACGAAGAGCAAGCTACCGTTATCGGTATCATCAACGGCAAGGTCAAGGGTGGTTTCACCGTTGAACTGAACGGCATCCGTGCCTTCCTGCCGGGTTCTCTGGTTGACGTGCGTCCGATCCGTGACACCGCTCACCTGGAAAACAAAGAACTCGAGTTCAAAGTCATCAAGCTGGACCAGAAGCGCAACAACGTTGTTGTTTCCCGTCGCGCAGTGATCGAAACCGAGAACACCTCCGAGCGTGAAAGCCTGCTGGCTAACCTGCAAGAAGGTCAAGAAGTTAAGGGTATCGTCAAGAACCTGACCGACTACGGTGCATTCGTAGATCTGGGCGGTGTTGACGGCCTGCTGCACATCACCGACATGGCGTGGAAGCGCGTTAAGCATCCTTCCGAAATCGTCAACGTTGGCGACGAGATCGCTGTCAAGGTTCTGAAGTTCGACCGCGAGCGTACCCGTGTATCTCTGGGTCTGAAGCAACTGGGCGAAGATCCGTGGGTTGCTATCGCCAAGCGTTACCCGGAGACCACCCGTCTGTCTGGCCGCGTGACCAACCTGACCGACTACGGCTGCTTCGTTGAAATCGAAGAAGGCGTTGAAGGCCTGGTACACGTATCCGAGATGGATTGGACCAACAAGAACATCCACCCGTCCAAAGTTGTTAACGTTGGCGACGTGGTTGACGTGATGGTTCTGGACATCGACGAAGAGCGTCGTCGTATCTCCCTGGGTCTGAAGCAGTGCAAATCCAACCCGTGGCAGCTGTTTGCCGAAACTCACGCCAAAGGCGACCGTGTTTCCGGTAAGATCAAGTCTATCACTGACTTCGGTATCTTCATCGGTCTGGACGGCGGCATCGACGGTCTGGTTCACCTGTCTGACATCTCCTGGAACAACCAGGGTGAAGAAGCAGTTCGTGAATTCAAGAAAGGCGACGAGATCGAAGCCGTTGTTCTGCAAGTTGACCCGGAGCGTGAGCGCATCTCCTTGGGCGTCAAGCAGATCGAAGAAGACCCGTTCAATAAGTACCTGTCTGACAACAAGAAAGGTGCTATTGTGAAGGGTAAGGTTACCGAGGTTGATGCCAAAGGTGCCGTTATCGAACTGGCTGACGGCGTAGAAGGCTACCTGCGTGCCTCCGACGCTGCTCGTGACCGCGTAGAAGACGCCACTCTGGTGCTGTCTGTTGGTGACGAAGTTGAAGCTAAATTCATGGGCGTTGATCGTAAGAACCGCACCGTAAGCCTGTCTGTCCGTGCTAAGGACGAAGCTGACGAGCGCGTTGCTATCGATAACCTGAACCAGCAAGAAGAAGTTGTGTTCAGCAATGCTATGGCTGAAGCGTTCAAAGCCGCCAAGGGTGAGTAATCCTTGATGCAAGAAAAGGGCGGCATTGCGCCGCCCTTTTTTATCCTGGCAAAATGATTATTGCATGTGATCGGGGAAGGAGATTTAACGTTATGACCAAATCAGATCTCATCGAACAACTGGCAGCCAGCCGCATGCATATGCCGGCCAAGGATGTCGAAGCCGCCATCAAGGAGATCCTTGAGCAGATGGCGTCGACCTTGCAAAACGGCGACCGGATTGAAATCCGCGGATTCGGCAGTTTTTCACTGCACTATCGTGCCCCTCGTGTGGGCCGTAACCCCAAAACAGGGGACAAGGTTGAACTGACCGGGAAATATGTCCCGCACTTCAAGCCTGGCAAAGAGTTGCGCGAGCGCGTCAACATCATCGAATAATGCGAAAATGGGCATACCTCGGGTATGCCTTTTTTGTTTTTGGCACACAAATCGTGCCAACCATCTTGTTTATCAAACTCTTTTCCCATTCACTCTAGAGTCTGCCTGTGATTTTAAGGATAATCAGCCTCTCATTAGATACTGACAGGGAGCTCTTATGAAGCGTGTTTTGGCCCTCATTCCGCTGGTGCTGGTGTTTGTCCTCACCTTGGCGTTAGGCTCACAAAATGGCCAACTGGTTCAGTTCAATTACCTGATTGCTCAGGGCGAATTCTCCCTCGCCATGTTGCTGGGATTCTTTTTTGCAGGTGGTTTCATGCTGGGCTGGCTGGTATTCGGCCTGCTTTTCCTGCGCTTGAAGCTGAAAAACCGCACCCTCAACCGCACCATGCGTCGTCAAACCCGCGAGTTGGAGCTGGCCCGTTCAGCGGGTAAGGAATAATGTTCCTCAATGCTTGAACTGCTTTTCCTGCTGCTGCCCATTGCCGCCGGTTATGGCTGGTACATGGGGCGCAGGAGTGTTCGCCAGGACACCCAGAAACAGAGTAACCAGTTTTCCCGCCAATATGTGGCGGGCCTCAACTATTTGCTGTCCGATGAATCCGACAAGGCGGTGGATCTCTTTATCCAGTTGCTGGAAGTGGACAGTGAAACCATCGAAACCCATCTCTCTCTCGGCAATCTGTTTCGCCAGCGTGGGGAGGTAGACAGGGCCATCAAGATCCACCAGAACCTGGTCACCCGTCAGTTGACTCGCGAGCAGCGCCAGCTTGCGCTGCAGGAGTTGGCCCGCGACTTTCTTGCCGCTGGCTTGCTGGACCGGGCCGAAGCGCTCTGGAACGAGCTGTGCGAAGACAGTGACTTCGAAGAGACGGCGCTGGCCCAGCTGTTGATCATCCATCAGCAACTGCGTGACTGGGACAATGCCATCTCGGTGGCGGTTCGCCTGCAAAAGTATCAAGGCAAGAAGCTGGCCGAACCTATCTCCCACTTTTATTGCGAGCAGGCTGAAAGCGCGCTGCGTGACGGCGACAAGTCCACTGCGCTTGCCAAGTTCAAGCGAGCGCTCAGCGTCAATTCAGGCTGTGCCCGTGCCAGTCTGCGTCTGGCTGAGCTGGCAATGGAAGAGGGGGAGTATGAACAGGCAAGCAAGGAGCTGCTGCGGGTATTTGAGCAGGACATCGATTTTGCCTCGGAAGCGATGCCCAAGCTGCTTGAGTGTTATCAGCAATTGGGGCGTACTCACACCCTGATACCGCTGCTCGAGAAAGCGGTTGAAGAGCACGCCGGTGTGACGGTTACGCTGGCTCTGGCCCAACTGGTCGAAGAGCGCGATGGCTTGAGTCAGGCTCGCGCCCTAGTGCTGCGCCAGTTGCGTCGTCACCCCTCCATGAAAGGGTTTTACCAGCTGGTCGGCTTTCAGCTGGCCAGTGCAGAGGAGGGGCCCGCCAAGGAGAGTCTCGAGCTGTTGCAGCAGCTGGTTGGCGAACAGATCAAAATCAAATCAACCCACAAGTGTCGGCAGTGCGGCTTTGCCACTCACTCGTTGTTCTGGCAGTGTCCATCCTGCCGGCAGTGGGGTTCCATCAAGCCGATCCGTGGTCTGGACGGTGAATAACCATCAATAGGAAGTGAGATGCTCGATCCAAAAGTACTGGTAGCGCTGGATTATCAGAACGAAGCTGATGCCTTGGCGTTCATTGAACGTATTTCTCCGGCCGAGTGCCGTCTCAAGGTTGGCAAGGAGATGTTTACCCTGTTTGGCCCGCAGTTTGTACGCCAGCTGGTTGCCAAGGGATTTGATGTCTTTCTGGATCTGAAATTTCACGATATTCCCAATACCGTCGCCAAGGCGGTAGCCGCCAGTGCCGAGCTCGGCGTCTGGATGGTCAACGTGCATGCCAGTGGTGGCGAGCGAATGATGCGGGCAGCCGTCGATGCGCTGCAGCCTTATGGCGACAAGGCGCCACTGCTGATTGGGGTGACCGTGCTGACCAGCATGGAACAATCCGACATGGCGCCGCTGGGCCTTGATGTGACCCCTGCCGAGCAGGTGATCCGGCTAGCCAGGCTGACCAAAGAGTCTGGGCTTGACGGTGTGGTTTGCTCGGCCAACGAAGCGCGCGAGCTGAAGGCGTTGCTGGGCGCTGATTTCAAGCTGGTGACCCCGGGGATCCGTCCAAGCGGCTCAGAAGCAGGTGATCAGCGCCGCGTGATGACGCCAAAAGCCGCTGTGGATGCGGGGGCCGACTATCTGGTAGTTGGCCGTCCCATCACTCAGGCTGCGGATCCTGCAGCCATGCTGGCAGCCATCAATCGCGAGCTGGCGGGGGCGTAATCCCTGCCGTCACCGAGACCGGGTGCAGGCCGAGTAGCAGGCCTGCACCTGCACCAATCAGATGAGATTCTATGTGGACTCTGGCACCGATCAGGGTCGATATCGGACTTTCGCCCGCATTGTAGAAATCCATTGCCAGCTTGAGCCCCACACCAGCCAGCAACAGCCAGCCCGATGTACGGCGACCATGGCGGATATCCTGCATGGCTCCCCAGACAAACAGTCCGTGCAGTGAGCCCGACAGCCCCATATACCACTGGGTGTGCGGGCACCAGAACCAGATCCCGAGCCCCACGGCACTCCAGAGCAGCAGCATCAGGAGTGGCAGCCGGTTATTGCCCAGGTAGTCGCGAAACAGGCAGTAGAGGATAATTAAACCTGCCAGATTGAGCAGCAGATGCCACCGATTGGTATGAGCCAGATTGCCTGTTATGATCCGCCACCCTTCACCGTGAGCAATCTCTGTCCGGTCGAAGGAGAGCTGGAGATCCGGCACGGTAAAAAAGAGCAGCAAGCTGGTGAGAGAGAGCGTGATAACCCAGAGCAATCCAGATTTTTCTGACGACATGAAACAGCCCAACGACAATAACAGTCGATACTGTACACGCTGTACCCGAGCCCTCAAAGCGTGCCTGTGCGAATATATCGTGCCACTTGAAAACCGTACGCCTCTCTACATTCTTCAACATCCCTATGAAGTGGCCCACCCAAAGGGCACGGCAGCACTGCTGGCTGCCTCGCTGCAACAGGCAGAGATCCGGGTCGGGGAGGATTTTTCCCGCGATACGTGGCTCAACGAACTGCTTGCCGACCCCTCTTTGCGCTGTTATCTGCTCTGGCCGGATGAAGAGGCCATTTCACCTGCTGAGCTCAGAGAGCAGATGGCGAGCATCTCACCAGGTGCGACTGCCATAGCGTTTATTCTGCTCGATGGCACCTGGCGCAAAGCCTTTCGGATGTTGCAGAGCAACCCGGCACTGGCCCGCTTGCCGCGGATCGGGCTTGGCGCCATCGCAGGGCAATATGCGATTCGTAAAAAGCCGTTTCCTGAAGCCCTCTCGACCATAGAGGCGGGCTACCATCTGTTATCTCAATGGGAGGGCGAGCCAGAACGCTATGTCCCCCTGCTTACCCTTTTCGAGCGGCTCAATACCCAGTGGCAAGCCTTTGCCGAGGGGCGCCGGACATGACATTGCAAGGAGTTCTCCGTATGAAAAAAGCAGTTGTGGTATTTAGTGGCGGTCAGGACAGCACTACCTGTCTGGTGCAGGCGCTGGCCAATTATGACGAAGTTCATGCGATCACATTCGACTATGGCCAGCGTCATCGGGAAGAGATCGATACTGCCCGCCATCTGGTGCAACTGCTGGGTGTCACTGCTCACAAGGTGATGGATGTGACCTTGCTCAACGAGCTGGCGATCTCGGCACTGACGCGTGACGATATCCCGGTGAGCTGTGATCTGCAGGATAATGGCCTGCCCAATACCTTCGTGCCGGGCCGCAATATCCTGTTTCTCACGCTGGCCTCTATCTATGCCTATCAGGTCGGTGCCGAAGCGGTGATCACCGGGGTATGCGAGACCGATTTTTCCGGTTATCCCGACTGCCGCGACGAGTTCGTGAAGGCGCTCAATCAGGCGGTCTCCCTGGGGCTGGATCGCGGCATCCGTTTTGAAACACCGCTGATGTGGCTAGACAAGGCCGAAACCTGGGCGCTGGCGGATCACTATGGCCATCTCGATACGGTGCGCCAGCAGACGCTGACCTGCTACAACGGCATCGCTGGCGATGGCTGTGGCACCTGTCCCGCATGTAATCTGCGTAGCCGCGGATTGCATGGCTATCTGGCAGACAAAGCGGGGATCATGGCCAAAATGCGTGAGAAAACCGGGCTGGGTGAGAAAAGCGGAGCATGAGCCTGCCTCTGGCTGATGATTGGGGTATAATCCGCGGCTTTTGCAACAAGCTGTGACCAAGATGCACTACCCAATCAACGAGATATTCCAGACCATCCAGGGGGAGGGGATCTTTACCGGCCTGCCCGCCATCTTTGTTCGCCTGCAAGGGTGCCCGGTGGGCTGCCCCTGGTGCGATACCCGACATACTTGGGTGGTCGATCCTGCTCGTGAAGTGGGCAGAGAGCATGTGCTGGATCGCTCCAACGAGTCAGATTGCTGGAGCCAGCTCACTACCGAGCAGATCCTTGCCAGCTTTGTCGAGCTTGGCTATCAGGCGCGTCATGTGGTGATAACCGGTGGCGAGCCCTGTCTCTACGATCTGACCGAGCTCTCGTCAGCGCTGTTGGCCGCGGGTTATCAGGTTCAGATTGAAACCAGTGGTACCAGCGAAATCAACACTCATGAGCAGACCTGGGTCACGGTATCACCCAAGATCGGCATGAAAGGCGGGTTGCCGGTGCTGGTCTCTGCACTTGAGCGGGCCAACGAGATCAAGCATCCGGTGGCAACAGAACATCATATCGAAGAGCTTGATGCTCTGCTGATTACCGCAAACCTGCGTCCGGATGTTGTTATCGCATTGCAGCCTATCAGTCAGAAACCACGAGCCACCCAGCTCGCGATGGCAACCTGTATTGCCCGTAATTGGCGACTCTCTATTCAGACCCATAAATATCTGGATATCGATTAATATGGAGTGGTTATCCGATGAGCAGGTACAGCTTACCCTGAGCCATAAAATGCCTTACGGCAAATATCAGGGGCGGCGTATCATCGATATTCCGGAGCCTTATCTGGTGTGGATGGCCCGCAGTGGTTTTCCGGCGGGTAAACTGGGCCAGACATTGGCTCTTGCATACGAGATCAAGCTCAACGGGTTGGAGTCGATGATTATTCCCATTATTAACAGGATGTCTGAATGAGAATATATACCCGGCAGGGTGACAAGGGGATGACCCGGTTGGCAGATGGTACCCGTTTGGCCAAGGATCATTTGCGGGTAGAAACCTATGGCTATATTGACGAGCTCAACTCTCATATAGGTCTGCTGATTTGCGAGATCCCCCAGCAAGAAGCCGCTTTATTGGCGGATCTGCAGTTGTTGCAGCAAGAGTTATTTGATCTTGGGGGCGAGCTGGCATTTTCCAGTGCAGCCCAAAATGAGTCAATCTGGCAAGTCAATGAGAGCTGGATTGTCAGACTGGAACAACAGATCGACAGCTACAGCGAACATTTGCCGCCGTTGCGCCAGTTTATTCTGCCTGGCGGCTCCCGTGCGGCGGCGCAGGCCCATGTGGTGCGGACGCTAGTTCGTCACTGCGAGCGCCTGCTGTTGACCCTGAGTCGCGAAGAGTGCGTCAATCCCGATGCGCTGGCCTATCTCAACCGGATGAGCGACTGGTTCTTTACCATTGCCCGCTATCTTGTCTGCCGGTCAGAGGGACAAGAAGTATTCTGGGTCAAAGCCACTGATCGCAGATAAACATTCCGAACGTAGCCAATAAAAAACCTCGCAATAGCGAGGTTTTTTATTGGTATCTATCACTGAAATCAGATAGCGAAATCTTCCAGTGATTTACCTGCTTCAACTGCTTTGGCAATAGCAGAAGGCATACGACCCTGACCGGTCCAGGTTTTCTCTACACCGTTATCATCATAACGATATTTGGCAGGGCGAGGGGCGCGCTTGGCTTTTTCTGCCTTGGCTGGAGTAGCTGCAACAGCGCTGACCAGCTCTGCAGGATCAATACCGGCAGCTTTCAGCATTTCGGTGTATTCATTGATTTTACGCAGATGCTCTTCACGAGCCTGACGCTCAGCGGCTTCATCCTGCTGACGTTCGGCAACGATTGCTGAGAGTTTTTCCAGCGCTTCTTCCAACTGCTCCAGAGAGAGTTCACGGCAGGTGGCACGCAGACTGCGGATATTAAGCAGCACTTTCAAAAATTCATTCATAGGATTGTCCACGTCAAGTCAGAAGGAAATATTATGTTCATCCTGATTTTTACGTGTCACTTTAAATAAGTCAAGAAGGGCAAAAATAATAAATAGAAGATAAATCGTCATCACGAGAGATTATATTCGGCATTCAATCATATTAATGGATGCTTATGAGGCTTTAATTGGTTAAATGTGTCGCAAAAAGAAGCGAAGCTGCATCAATTGACTACCTTTTGGGGTGCCAACGTCATACATCATGATTATTTAATCAAAAAACTTGCTATAAGCTGCCAGCTGGATAAAATGTCTCTCGAATACCTTTAAGTAGAGGCGCGCTGCCTATGACTACTTGTGCGGAGGGTGATGCCGATGATGCACAAGGAAAGGAGTCAGCGCCGAAGTGGCCAGGCCATCATACCGGGCTGCTGGTTCTGCATCTAATAGGTGCAGGACTGCCATAGTCATCCACTATGGAGCGCTACCTGAAGGGGCTGAGGAGTATAACCTCCCCATAGGTTTTGTTTCTTTAGATCCTCTCGGTAGATCTCCACCTGTTTTCTTTAGGTGAAAAGAGATCATGGACATTAGTCATTTTGCCGACTCCGGTTGGTCCGTACTTCCTCCGTTATTGGCTGTTGCCCTGGCGATCCTGACCCGCCGCGTGCTGCTGTCGCTTGGCGTCGGTATTTTAACCGGCAGTCTGTTGCTCAATCAGTTTTCCCCCCTCGACTCCCTGCAATATCTGCTGGGGACCGTGCTGAAGATTTTCTGGGTTGATGGCGCACTCAACCGTGACAACATCAACATGCTGCTCTTTATGCTGCTGCTTGGCGGTCTCATCAGTCTGATGAGCGTATCCGGTGCAACCCGTGCCTTTGCCGAGTGGGCCGCCAAGCGTGCCAAGACCCGCAAAGGGGCCAAGACCCTCACCGGCATGATGGTGTTTGCCTTCTTTATCGATGACTTCTTCCATAGCTTGTCGGTGGGTGCTATCTGCCGTCCGGTGACCGACCGCTTCCAGATCTCCCGTGCCAAGCTGGCTTATCTGCTGGACTCCACCGCGGCGCCAGTCTGCGTATTGATGCCGATCTCTTCCTGGGGCGCTTATATCATCGCGCTGGTTGGTGGCATCATGGCGGCGCACGGTCTGACCGATCAGAGCCCCATCTCTGCGTTCGTCGAGATGATCCCGATGAACCTCTACGCCGTCTTCACTCTGATCATGGTGTTGGTCGTCATCGCGTTTCAGCTCGATATCGGCCCGATGCGTCAACACGAGCAGTGGGCGCTGGAAGGCAAGCTGTGGGATGAATCCAAAGGTCGTCCCATCGGGCTGGATATGGAGAGCCCGGAGGAGAGCAATGGCGGCATGATCGACATGGTGTTGCCGATCCTGACTCTGACTGCCGCTACCGTCTATTTCATGATTGACTCGGGCGCCGCAGCACTGAGCGAAAAAGGGCTGCCATTTAGCGTGCTCGGTTCGTTTGAAAACACCAATGTGGGCTCTTCGCTGGTCTATGGCGCGATCTGCAGTCTGGTGGTCTCCATCGGTCTGGCGATGCGTCTGAAGCTCGGCGCCAAGAACTGGATCAAGGCCGCCCCGCAAGGTGTCATGGCCATGTTGCCGGCCATCAATATCCTGCTGTTTGCATGGACAATCGGTGCCGTAGTGCGCGATGTGGAGACCGGCAAGTACTTGGCATCTCTGGCCAACGGCAATCTGCCGATTGAGGTGCTGCCGGCCGTGGTCTTTATCCTCTCCTGTGCCATGGCGTTTGCCACCGGTACCAGCTGGGGTACCTTCGGCATCATGCTGCCGCTGGCCGGTGACATGGCTGCGGCGAGCGATATCAGCCTGATGCTACCGATGCTGGCTGCGGTTTTGGCAGGTTCGGTGTTCGGGGATCACAGCTCTCCCATCTCCAGTACCAGCATCCTCTCTGCGACGGGGGCAGGTTGCCATCACATCGACCACGTGATGACCCAGCTCCCCTATGCGCTGGCCATCGCCTTCGGTGCCGCTCTCGGCTATCTGGTGATGGGGTTGATGCACTCCGGTTTTGCCGGTTTCAGTGTCAGCGCCCTCTGGTTTGTGCTCTTTACCAGTTACCACCTGAAAAAGGCCAAAGCGCAGCCAGCGCTCGCGACGGCATAACATTAATAGAGCAAGGGGCCCACGGGCCCCTTGGTTTTGGCGGGGGCTTTGGTTAGCATGCGCCCCATAAATTCAGTTTCGGAACAGTATCATGGCTTCACTGCACTACAAGTTTGCCACCATGAATTCAGGCAAATCGACCCAGCTCATTCAGGCACACTTCAACTATCTGGAGCGGGGGATGCACCCGCTGGCCATGACCCCTGCCATCGACGATCGTTTCGGTGTCGGCGTGATCAGTGCCCGGGTGGGTCTCGAGCTGAGAGTGGAAGTGTTCAGCGATACCTGCGATCTGTTCGAGATGGTCAAAGAGCGCCATGCCAACAAGCACATCGATGTCTTTATCGTGGATGAGGCTCAGTTCCTGACCAAGGAGCAGGTCTATCAGCTGGCCCGTATCGTTGACGAGCAGGATATTCCGGTGATCGCCTACGGCCTAAAGACCGATTTTCGTGGTGAGCTGTTTCCCGGCTCCTACCATCTGCTCTGTCTGGCCGACAAATTCGAAGAGCTGAAGAGCATCTGCTGGTGTGGCAACAAGGCGCATATGAACTCCCGGGTCAATGAAGCTGGGCAGGTGATGCGCGATGGCGAGCAGGTGGAGATCGGTGGTAACGATCGCTATGTATCGCTCTGCCGCAAACACTATCTGGAGGGGCGGGCGTTCAAATAACCCGCGTTTGGACATATGAATAAAAAGGGGCGCCAATCTGGCGCCCCTTTTTCTCTATTTGCCGTTCAGTCGATCTCGATATCGACGGGGGCAATGATGGGATCAGCCACTGGCAGGCGGTGAAACAGCTGACGAAAGTGCTGCTGTACTCGGCCGATATCGACCAGCGACATGCCGGAGGCAAAGCCAAACCAGACATAGAGGCCGGTGAGATCGCGAAACATCGGCGGCAGGTAGCGGGGCGCGGCGATCAATCCCTCCAGATAGTGCTGATAGATCACCGGAATATCGTCCAGTGTCACCTTGCCGACAAACAGCATCGGCAGGATCTCGGGCACTCCTTCCAGCACGGCGCTGCGGATGAAGTTGACTGTCTCCACATAACCCCGCACATAGGAGAGATCTTTGGTAAAGCAGGCGCCCCCTTCGACCATGCCGCCGCGAAATACCCGCTGGGTGATCTTGTAGGCATCGTGCTCGCTGGTGCCCTGTCCCACAAAGTGCTGAAACACCTCGATAAAGTCGGCTCCATGCTCGGCCATGTCGATGGCCATCACCCGATCGGAGATGCGCTTGGCCCGATCCGGGAAGGAGCTAAAGGTGAGGGTCTCTATCAGGACGGCCAACCCCTCCTGACAGGCGGTAATACGCGGCGAACCTGCGCTCAGCCAGGTAGCGTAGGGCTGCTGGCGGCCGTTTAGGGTGGTGCCCACATGTACCCACCCCTCATGCACTTCAAGCACCTGCAAGTCGAGTTCGGAGAAGCGGGCGTGGGAGTTGAGCTTGATGTAGTCGCCGCCGGCCGCTGCGTCCGACACGATGCCATCGCTCAGCTTGACCTGCACTGTGCCGTCACTGAAATAGCTCGACAGCTTGCCCTGCAATTTGGCCACCGCCGCTTCCCCCTCGAACTCTTTGGGGTAGGGGCGTACCAGATGGCGGGCGCCGGGCAGGGAGAAGATATCGCACAGGCGAGCACCCAGCTCCTTGAGGGTCTTGCGATCGCCGCGCAGATGATCGCTGGCCGAGCCGTAGAGCAGCTGGCTGTAGCGCTGAAAATCGGACTGGCCGCGCTGGCGCAGCATCTCGATCACCACCATGTACTGATCGACCGTCTCTTGCAGGATGAGCCCCAGATCATCTTGTGGTCCCAGTTTTCTGCGGATCCTGTCTCGCAGCTCCTTGAGTTCGAGATATTTGTTGCGAGGCTCAAAGCCAAGAGGGAGGGACTCGTAGAAGTGGCGGTCGATGGCAGGCAGGGTGCGCCCCCCATCGGCCAGAAAGCGCTCCTGGGTCTGTCGTGGCCACTTGATGGCATCCAGAATGCGAATCGGTTTTTGCAGGGCGAGCAGCTCATCCGAGAGGGATTTCAGATGGAGGCGATACTTTTCTTGGATGGTCATGGGGCCCCCTGTGGGGCAAGCGTAGCCGTGGATTGGGCTGAGTATATGCATAGCGCTTGCCAAAAAGAAGCAAGCTGCGCGGTTATTGGGCTGGCGTGCTTTTGGTTGCCGGAAAATTGGTTTAGACTGCGCCCCTCGATCCCAATCTTGTCGTGGAAATAATGAATATCCCCAGCTCCGAAATGATCATGCGTTGGTTGCAACAGGCTCGTATCGAGCACTACGTTTGCGATCAGTGCCATGGTATCCACATTGTCTCCTTGCAGTCGGTCGATGGCATTCAGGAGAGCCGGATCTTCGTGGAAGAGGAAGGTCTGCTGTTCTCATCCGAGCTGGAAGTGCGTCCTTCGGCCCTGTTGCCGCTGGTGGCTGAACTCGGTCGCTTCAATATGCAGTACCCCTCGCTCAAGGTATTCCTCGATATCATCGACGACAACTTGCCGCGTCTGGTCATTGGCCACACCGTGTTTACCAAGGCGGGCCTGAGTGTCGAGCAGTTCCTGCTGTTTGTGCAGAGCACCATTGCCGCGACCCATGAAGTGGTTTCCGAATGCGAACGTTTGGGCTTCCTCAACCTGCCTGAAATGCAGGTTGCGCCGGAATCTGTACATTAATTCCGCGAACGATCTGTTTTGCCAAAAAAGCCGTTGACGCGGGCGGGGCTTTCCCCTAAATTACGCCCCGTTCCAGCGCAACGGCGCAGCGAACACAGTGTTGGCTGAACACGTTAAACAACAGACCAAAATTTGGTGAGGTGTCCGAGTGGCTGAAGGAGCACGCCTGGAAAGTGTGTATACGGCAACGTATCGAGGGTTCGAATCCCTCCCTCACCGCCAAATGATAAGCCCTGATGGAAACATCAGGGCTTTTTGCTTTTCTGCTTTTTCACCGATTGGCATCTGGCGATCACTCTGTCGCCTTACTCAGGATCCAGCTCCTGCGGGATCACATCGCGCTTTTTCAAGGTGGAGAGATAGACCAGCAGGGCAATGGCGGCCAATAAGGCTGCCGAGGCGGAGTATCTGCTGAGCTCCAGCCCTTCTTTGCCAAGCGGCTTGTCGAGGAAATCTCCCACCACAGCACCCAGCGGGCGAGTGATGATGAAAGCCGCCCAGAAGAGCAGGGTGCGTGAGACCCGGGTCAGCAGGTAGGTGGTGACAATGGCCAGCAAGATACCGCCAAAGAGCACCATGCTGCCGGTATAGCCAAAGCCGCCATCATCGGCCACCCAGTCACCCAGTGCGGTACCCAGCGTCTGGGAGAACATGATGGTGATCCAGTAGAACATCTCGGTTCTGGATGAACTGATGTCACTGGTCGCTATGCTGCCCTGAAATTTGTACCACACCAGAAAAGAGCCCATCAGCAGCAGGAACAGCAGGGTTGACCCGCCTGCATAACCCATCCCCAGCGAACGATCGGCAAAGTCTGCCAACGTGGTGCCCACTGTGGTGGTGGCAATAATGGTTGTCCAGTAGAGCGCCGGGTTATAGCGCTTGGCAGAAATCTGGGCGCCGACGGCAATAAAGAAGATCACGGCAAAGATGCCGGTACTGACCAGATAGCCGAGATCCATCGACATGGATACCGCATCCTCTCCGGTTTCTCCCAGGGGCGTTGCCAATATTTTGGTGAACCAGAATACCAGAGTGATCTCCGGCACCTTGCTGACTGAGTGAGCGACGCTGTTATGCATAATGCACCTGACGAAGAGCCGTCAGGATGAGGATGTCGGGGAGCTCTCAAGAGAGCCTTAAGGCCATGGGGGATGGCAAGAAAATATCATTTTGACCAGATGCAAACGGTGAGGATATCCGCACGCTCTTAAGTATTCCTTAAGTTTCAAGGTCTATTTTGACGCTGCGTTCAATTTTCCGGCATTTGGTTCAATAGGTGGTGTTTCGGTGGTAAAAATCAGAGTTGTACCCTTTATTTTCCTGTTGGCACTGATATTTGCCTTCCTGCTTAACTGGCCCGTGTTGCTCCACTTCTACGATATCCTCAGCAATCTGGAGCATTTCAAGATAGGGTTTGCCATCTCGATCCCGGTGCTGCTGGTGGCGGCGCTCAACTTCGTTTTCATGCCCTTCTCCCAGCGCTACTTGCTGAAACCCTTCTTTGCGTTTCTCTTTGTGACCGGCGCCATCGTCAGTTACACCATGCTGAAGTATCGGGTCATGTTCGATCAGGAGATGATCCAGAACATCTTCGAGACCAACCAGAGCGAGGCCTACTCCTATGTCAGCCTGCCCATCGTGGTCTGGTTGGCGTTGGCCGGTGTATTGCCCGCCGTGCTGCTCTTTTTTGTTAGAATCGAGTACCCGAAAAAATGGTATCTGGGGCTGTTCCTGCGCGCCCTCTCCATGGTCGCATCCCTGGCTGTCGTGGGCATCATAGCGGCGTTTTACTATCAGGATTACGTTTCGGTCGGGCGCAACAACCAGACTCTCAATCGCGAGATAGTGCCGGCCAACTATGTCTACAGCACCACCAAGTATCTCTACAAGCGTTACGTCGCCGAACCCATTCCGTTCACCACCCTGGGTGATGATGCCAAGCTAGTCGCGAAAGAGGATAAGCCGACCCTGATGTTCCTGGTGGTGGGGGAGACAGCCCGCGGCAAGAACTTCTCGATGAACGGCTACCAGAAAGAGACCAACCCCTTTACCAGTCAGGCCGGGGGCGTTATCTCCTTCAAGGACGTGCGCTCTTGCGGCACGGCTACGGCAGTGTCGGTGCCCTGCATGTTCTCCAACATGGGGCGCAAGGAGTTTGATGACAACCGGGCCCGCAACAGCGAAGGCCTGCTCGATGTGCTGCAAAGAAGCGGGGTCTCCATCTTCTGGAAGGAGAACGACGGCGGCTGCAAAGGGGTATGCGATAGGGTGCCCAACATCGAGATCAAACCAAAAGATCACCCGCAGTTCTGCGACAAGAACACCTGCTATGACGAGGTTGTACTGCAAAATCTCGACGACGAGGTGGCGCAGATGAAGGGCGACAAGCTGGTCGGTTTCCATCTGATCGGCAGCCACGGCCCGACCTACTACAAGCGTTATCCGGATAACCATCGCCAGTTCGTACCGGACTGCCCGCGCAGCGACATCGAGAACTGCAGCGATGAAGAGCTGGTCAACACCTATGACAACACCATCCGCTACACCGATTTTGTCATTGCAGAGATGATTACCAAGCTGAAAAAGTATGAAGATAAGTACAACACGGCGTTGATCTACCTCTCTGATCACGGCGAGTCGCTGGGGGCGATGGGGCTCTACCTGCATGGCACGCCCTACAAGTTTGCCCCTGACGATCAGACCCGGGTACCGATGCAGGTCTGGATGTCGCCGGGCTTTGCCAAAGAGAAGGGGATGGATCTGAACTGCCTGCAGCAAAAAGCGGCAGACAATCGCTACTCCCATGACAACCTCTTCTCCTCTGTGCTCGGGATCTGGGATGTCAGCACGGCGGTGTACGACAAGCAGCTCGATATTTTCAGCCAGTGCCGCACCGTGCAGTAAGGTGAGGGCCGACTCGGGGCGCCAGTGCGCCCCTTTTTTATCCCCAAAATTGTTTAGTTTTCATATATGACTTGCTCCATTTGTTTAGATGCTATGTACGAAATGGAGCGGGTTGCCATCAAAAGAGGAAGCGAAAATGGCCAAACCTGGCGCTACAGGGATCACCCGGATTATCCATGCCACCCGTTACAGCATGAAGGGGCTTTCGTCCGCCTGGCTGCATGAGGCTGCCTTTCGTCAGGAGCTGCTGCTGATCATATTGCTGATGCCGCTGGCCTTTCTGGTGGGGGATGGGCTGACCCAGATCCTGCTGCTGATGATCATCAGCTGGCTGGTGGTGATCGTGGAGATCCTCAACTCCGCCGTCGAGGCGGTGGTGGACAGAATTGGCTCCGAACATCACGAGCTTTCCGGTCGGGCCAAGGACATGGGCTCTGCCGCAGTCTTTATTGCGCTGGCGCTCAACGTGTTGGTGTGGGGGGCGCTGACCGGTCGCAATCTGCTGGGCTGGTGGTGATCAGCCGTAGTTGGCGAGATCCCGAATATAAAAAGAGAGGGCGACCCTGTGGTCGCCCTCTCTGTTTTCATCGCCGCTCAGGGGGTGGTGAGGGTCATGTGCTTGGTGATGGCCTGATAGAGCACCGGGTAATCATCCTCAAAGTGGTGGCCGCCCGGCAGGGTGACGGTGGTGACGTTGGGCTGGTTGAGACGGGGGCAGAGGCGGTCGTCGTCATCGTCATCGGCACCTTGCAGGCAGACCATCGGCAGATCCCGGATGGTTTTCACCTGCGGCTCGGTCGGATAGCTGCGCGCCTTGTGGGTCAGCATGTCGCTGACGTGGATCTCGAAGTCCGAGCTGGTGGAGGGGGAGAGCATCACGGCCCCGACCAGCCCCTGACGATAGTGCTCCGGCAACCGGTTGATGACGAAGGGGACAATCTCGGCACCAAACGAGAAGCCGACCAGCAGCCAGCGGGGGCGCTGCCAGCGCGCCTGATAATCATCGAGGATCCGCTCCAGATCGGCGGTCACCTGCTCCGGGGTTTTCTTCTTCCAGTAGTAGGTCAGGGAGCTCCAGCCCACGACCGGCATGCCGTGCAGCTGAAACTGGGCGCTCAGCCCCTTGTCGAGGGCCGCCCAGCCACCATCGCCGCTGAGAAAGATCACCATGGGGGCGTCGGATGGCTGCTTGACCGGCAGCTCAATCAGGCTCAGGTCATCCTTGACCGGGGCGGCATGCGCCGCAAAAGACGAAACGGGCAGTACGAGACTGAGTAACAGCAATATCAAGGCTCTCATTGGCCATGCTCCTATTTCTTGATCAGCCCCAGCGGGCCGCGGCTAATCAGGGTGATCAGGTGAGTCAGGGTTCTGGGCAGTACCAGCTTGCTGCTGCAGAGCAGGTAGCGGGGTTCCCAGCGGGGCGAAAATTTCTCCTTGTAGCGTCTGAGCCCCTGAAAGTTGTAAAAACGGCTGCCACGCACGAAAAGGGTATTGCCAAGGCGGGCCCAGTAGCTGTTGAGCGGGTGATCGTTGAAGCCGGACATGGGGGCCATCCCCAGATTGAAGCTGGCGTACCCTTGCGCCTTGCCCCACAGCAGCAGTTCGACAAAGAGAAAATCCATGATGGGGGCAGTACCGGTATCCAGGCTGTAGCGCATCAGATCGATGGAGAGCATCTCCTTGTTATCGCTCACCCAGAGGTTGGCAAAGCCGACAATCTGCCCCTCGTGCCAGACCAGTGCAGCCGGGCTCAAGGTCAGGTAGTCAGGCTCGAAGCGGCCGACCGAAAACCCCTTCTCCTTGCCCATTTTGCTCTGCAGCCAGGTATCGGAGACGGTCTGCAATCTGGGCAGCAGGGGAGCCACGGCGCTCGCCTCGACCACCTCGAAGGTCAACCCTTCCCGTTTGCCCTTGGCGTGGCTCTGGCGCAGGTTGCGCAGCCGGCTGCCCGCCAGATCGAAGGTAGCCAGATCGACCATCGCCTCTTCACCGAGCTTGAAGGGGATCAGCCCCAACTCCAGATAGATCGGCAGATAGCGGGCCGAGACCTGATAGAAAACCGGATTGGCGTCGTGCTCGTCGCACCGCTCGCGAAATTGCCAGAGCAGCTCTTCGATCTGTTCGGGGCGACCGACCGGATCCCCCATCACAATCCAGCTGTTGCCCTCGATGCCATACATCAGGAAGGCGTCACCGGCGGGGTGGAACAGCAGGGACTTGTCCTGCAACTGGGCCAGATAGCCGTGGATCCCCCCTTCGCGTACCACCAGCTCGTGGGCGCGCGCCAGCGTCTCCTTGTCCGGCTTTTCACCGACTACGCGCAGCGGCGCAAGCAGCTGGGCAACCCCGGCCACGGCCAGCACGGCCACCACGCTCCCCATGGCGCGCAGGCCGCGGGCAGCCCCGCCGTGGGGCGAGAAGTGGAACCAGAGGGCGTGGTCATACTCCACCTGACGGTAGGAGAAGAGCAGCAGCCACAGCGCCCCCAGCAGCACGGCGCCGACCGAAATGAGCCAGCCCGGGGTGTACTGGGGATAGAGCAGCGACCCCTTGCGATAGAAGAGAGAGCGGCAGGGGGTCATGATGAGCAGGAAGCTGCCGAGCAGCAGGGCTGACTCCCAGTCACCCCCCTTGAGCAGGGAGAAGGCGATCCCCAGTGCCAGCAGCAGCTGGGTGATGCGAAACGCGGCGTCGTGACGGCGATAGAGGCTGCGCGCCAGCAGGATCAGGAGAATACCACTCACGCTGCCGAGCACGTGGGAGAGCTCGAGCAGGTGGAGCGGCAGCACCTGCAGCCACACCTCGATGTGGCTGCGCATGGTCGGGATCATGCCCGAGCAGAGCAGCAGGCTGCCGGCGGCGAAGGTGCCCACACTGATCAGGGCGGGCAGAAACTCCTGAATGGCGCTCATGATCCCCTGCAACCGCTGCCAGCGAGCCTTCTGCTGCAACATCTCCTGACTGGTAAAGAGCAGCAGGGCGCAGAGGAAAGGCAGTACGTAATAGATGCAGCGGTAGAGCAGCAGCGAGGCGAGCAGCTTGTCGGCCGGCAGGTAGTGGGCCAGCAGCAGGCTCATGCTCGCTTCGAACACCCCGATCCCGCCCGGCACGTGGGCCAGCACCCCGAGGAAGCTGGCCAGCACGAAGGCACTGAGCAGCACGGGGTAGGGGACGCTATCTGCGGGTAGCAGCACAAACAGTACGGCGGCGGCGGCCATCCAGTCCGCCAGGGCGACCAGCAGTTGCAGCAGGCGTACCTTTATCCCAGGCAGGATCAGGCTGTGTTCGCGCCAGGAGAAGCTGGGACGGGGCCAGAGCAGATAGCCCAGCACCAGCAGCAGGGCGCCGGCGCCGGCCAGATGGAACAGGCTGTAGATCCAGCTTGGCCAATCGGGTAGCAGCTGGGCCGCCGTGCTGCCAAGCAGCAGGGCACTGCCGCCCCAGCCGAGCAGCCCGAGGAAGAAGGTGATGGAGCAGAAGAGTACCACCCGTGCCACCTCGCCGGTCGCCAGCCCGAGGGCCGAGTAGATCCGGTAGCGCACCGAGGCACCCGTCAGCAGGGCGAAGCCCAGAGTGTTGGAGAAGGTGTAGGCGATAAAGGAGGTAACACCCACCTGCTGCCAGGGGAGCCGCTTGCCTAGCGCGTGCAGCGCCAGCATGTCATAGCCGCAGAGCAGGCCATAACTGAGCAGGGTCAGCAGCAGGGCGCCAGCCAGCGTGGGCAGCGGTTGTGACCAGATGGCGACGCGAATATCGTGCCAGTGCCATGAATGGGTCAGATGATAGAGTACGGTCAGGGCGGCGCTCAGCAGCAGCAAGCTGCAGAGCGGGCCTAGCCATTTAATGAGATGACGCCACATTCCATGTTCCTATTGTCAGTTCAAACGATGAGCGTTGATGAGGTTACGGTAATGGGTTGGATAATGCGCGATAGCCTGAATAATGTGCGGCAGTGTCATGAGGTTATTACGATAGTCGGCATGATGGAACAGCAATGATCTTGTCATGTGGAACCTGCTTGGCAGAGGCAGTTTTCATCATGACCAGATGAAAAGGGAGGCAACCGGCCTCCCTTTTATCTCTCAGCTCTACTCTTGCTCTGTTATGTACAGATTGACGGTCTGGTCGTCACTCAAGGGTCAGAGGCGATTACTTGGTTTTCGGCGCGACTTTGACGGACGGCGCTTTGTGCGCAGTTTTATGGTGCTTTTTCACAACCTTGGTCTGGGTCGCTTGCGGAGCGGCAGTTTTGGTCGGGGTGGCAGCCATGGTGAAACCGGAAGTCAGGGCGAAAACGGCGGCCAGAGTCAGGGGAATGATTTTTTTCATGGTCAATTTCCTTATTCGGATTGGTGGTATGGAGCATTTCTCCATGGCTTCATCCTATGACGCTGAGCGCGGTACTTCAGTGAGCACTTGGTGACGGTTTGTATCCAAATGTACAGGGAGCGTGAGGCAGAAGCGGGCTCCCTTACCGGAAGGAAGCAATGCCACATCACCGCCATGGTGGAGCGCTATGCTGCGCACAATGGCAAGTCCCAGCCCGGTGCCGCCGGTGCGGCGATCCCGACTCTGATCAAGACGCACGAACGGCTCGAAGATCTGGTGCGCCAGTGCGGGGTCGATACCCGGCCCGTCGTCGCTGACTTCCAGCAGATAATTCTCCTGCAGCCGCGAGATGGAGAGGGTAACCTCGCTTTCGGCGTAGCGCAGGGCGTTGCCGATAAGGTTCTCGACGGCGCGTGTCAGCAGACGATGATCGCCGCACCAGGGCATCTTGATGGGTGGCAGAGCGAGGGTCAGGTGTTTCTCCGGCCGCAATGCCTGCCAGTCGCCGAGGTGATGCTCTGCCCAGCTACCCAGCTCCAGCTGATCCCGCTGCAGCGGCAGTTCGGGTCGATCCAGCTTGGCGTAGGTCAGCATCTCTTCGATAAGGGAGTCCAGCGCCCCCAGATCCCGCTCCAGTGCCTGCTGCTCTTCTGCGGCAGGAGCAGGATCGAGCATGGCAAGCCGATAACGCAATCTGACCAGCGGGGTACGCAGCTCATGGGCGATGGCATCGGTCAGCTGCTTGCGACTGGTGAGCATGGCTTGCAGCTGGGCGGTCATCTGATCGAAGGTACGCCCCACCCGGGCCAGACTGCTGCCCGGTGGCAGGTTGGTGCGGCAGGAGAGATCGCCATCGCCTACCCGGCGCGCCGTCTGCTCCAGTTGCAGCAAGCCGCGCCAGTGGGGGCGCAGCCAGAGCAGGATGGGCAGCCCGAGGGAGAGGCCAATGACCAGCAGCAGTCCCACATCGACCCAGTGCAGTTCATGCAGGTAGGAGAGATAGGGCACCGGGCCAACGATAAGTACTTGAGCGGTATCGGGGATCCGTTGCAGGAAGGTGTCATCCTCCTCGACGATGACGATATTGCCGGCAGCAAGAAATGCCTGATCCTCGCTGGCAAGAGGCTGATGGGCCAGCTCGCCAACCTTGAGGGGGAGGGTGAACTGGCTGCTCTGCTCGGCCAGCCGATCTGGCCAGCGCTCGGGCGGAATTCTGGCCAGCTCGTCGGTCAGCAGACCAAGGGAGCCCTGCATCATCCGCTCAAGATAGCGGTCGCCGGCTCGCTCGGCGGTGACCTGATAGACCACGCCAACCAGCAGAATCGCCAGAGTGAAACAGCCGATCAGCAACAGATAGAACTGGATAAAGAGACGGCGCATGGTTGTGCTCCCTGATTAAGGCTATTCCCAGGCGTGGGGGACGAAAAGGTAGCCCTTCTGGCGCACCGTTTTGATCCGGGTCGGGTTGTCAGGGTTATCGCCCAGTTTGCGGCGCAGGCGGGAGATGGCCACATCCATGCTGCGATCCTGACCGTCATACTCCCGGCCGCGCAGGCTGCGGAACAGGGCCTCCCGCCCCAGGATCTGGCCGGCGTGGCTGGCAAGCTCCCACAACAGATCAAAGTCGGCAGTCGAGAGGGCAATGCTCTCGCCATCGAGACGCACATCCCGCCCCGGCCCATCGACCAGCAGGCGGCCAAATTGCAACTGCTGCGGCACACTGCCGGCGGCGGCGATCGGTTGCGCGGCGGTTTGCTGATGCTGGCGGAATTGCACCCGCAATCTGGCCAGCAGCACGGGGGGAGGGGTGGTTTTAAGGATGTAGTCGTTGGCCCCCAGCTCCAGGCTCAGGATCTGATTCATGTCGCTGTCGAGCGAAGTGAGCATCACGATGGGGCCATCAAAGCGTGGCCGCAGATCCCGACAGAGGGACATGCCATCCTGTCCCGGCAGCATGATATCGAGCAGTACCAGGTCCGGTTGTTCGGCCTCGACCCGGGCCAGTGCCATATCGCCTCTAGGTTCGAGGATCACTTCCATATCGTGGCGGCCAAGCCAGCTGCTGATGAGCTGGCCAATCTCGGGATCATCTTCAACAAAAAGAATGCGTTGCATAGAAAAGCTCCAACCGGAAGCAGGAGAAAAGAGGAGCTGTCAGCATATCAATGCCGCTTGGGAAATACAGAAAAAGAACGAGGGAGGGTTATATGGGGAGCGCGAGGATAAGGGCGATAGCCGGGTGGCAGAGCAATCATGAGGCACAGGGCCATGAGCATTTCAGCCACTCAGTGCGTTGTGCGATGAGACATGCGGGGATATAAACGAAGAAAATGGCGGTGTAGAAACAAAAAAACCGGCCTAGGCCGGTTTTTTGACAAGCCAGAAGGCTTCTATCTTGCCGTATTGGCAGCGTTGTGCCAAACGACGGAATAATGGGGTGGCTGATGGGGCTCGAACCCACGACAACCGGAATCACAATCCGGGACTCTACCAACTGAGCTACAGCCACCACTGAAAACTGCATTGATCCGTCAACAAATTGAGAATCAATGGCGCGCCCTGCAGGATTCGAACCTGCGACCCACGGCTTAGAAGGCCGTTGCTCTATCCGACTGAGCTAAGGGCGCTTTTCTCGACTCGCCTAAGTGGCAAATCGATAAACTTGGTCGGTGATAAAGGATTCGAACCTTTGACCCTCTGGTCCCAAACCAGATGCGCTACCGGACTGCGCTAATCACCGAAATTGTTGCTTTCAACCTACCAGCATAACGACATGAGCCGTACTGGGCAACGGGGCGGCATCATAACCAAGCAAAAGAGCCAGCGTCAACGTATTTTTCCCCCAGTAAATTCAAGTGCCTACTTATTGCCCGTTGCAGGCCAGACCTCTCTTGGACGCTAACATCTCGGCTAAAAAAATGCGACAATGCGCGGCAGTTGAACACATGGTGAGTGGAGAACGATGTCTGCCAAAATCATAGATGGAAAACAGGTTGCGCAAACGATTCGCAGCCAGGTCGCGGCACAGGTCCAACAGCGGTTGGCAGCAGGGAAACGGGCTCCAGGGCTGGCAGTCATTCTGGTGGGGGCGGATCCTGCCTCTCAGGTTTATGTCGGCAGCAAACGTCGGGCTTGTGAAGAGGTCGGTTTTCACTCTCGCTCATATGACCTGAGTGCTACTGCAAGTCAGGATGAGTTGCTGGCGTTGATCGATCAGCTGAATGATGACCCGACCGTCGACGGGATCCTCGTTCAGTTGCCGCTGCCTGATCACTTCGATACCACTCTGGTGCTGGAGCGGATCCTCCCTGACAAGGACGTGGACGGTTTTCATCCGTACAACGTGGGCCGTCTTGCACAGCGTATTCCGGCGCTGCGTCCCTGCACCCCGAAAGGGATCATGACGCTGATTGAAACCACCGGTGTTAAAACCCATGGTTTGCACGCCGTTGTGGTCGGCGCTTCCAACATCGTCGGGCGCCCCATGACCCTCGAATTGCTGCTGGCGGGCTGTACGACCACGACCTGTCACCGTTTTACCCGGGATCTGGAGGATCAGGTTCGCCGTGCAGATTTGCTGGTAGTGGCGGTCGGCAAACCCAATTTTATTCCCGGAGAGTGGATCAAACCGGGGGCGCTGGTTATCGATGTAGGCATCAACCGTCTGGCGGATGGTTCGCTGGTCGGGGACGTGGAGTTTGAAACGGCGCGCAGTCATGCCTCTTTCATCACTCCGGTTCCCGGTGGTGTTGGCCCCATGACGGTGGCCAGTCTGATGGAAAATACTCTGATAGCCTGTAATGAGTACCATGACTAAAGCGTGACAATGGTGCGTGCGTGGCTAATGCCAGGCGAGTCACATAAATGAAAATAAAAAACCGGTTGCTCAGAGAGGAACCGGTTTTTTATTTATCCAACGGGTTTTCGTTTATATATTTTGTGCTTCGTTCGGCACAATGACGGAGGCGTGATTTCCTTTCGGCCCCTGTTGCAGTTCAAAGTGAACAGCCTGACCCGCTTTCAGGGTCTTGTAGCCCTCCATTTGAATGGTGGAGTAGTGAGCAAAGATATCTTCACCACCCCCTTCCGGACAGATAAACCCAAATCCTTTTGCGTTGTTAAACCACTTAACTGTGCCGGTTGCCATACTTCTACATCCTTTTATTGATTACCCAGAAGTCGTTGAGTAACCTGCGCCAGCCCATTATAACTAGGGACATGAGCCCATAGCAGACGGGCACAGATTAGCAAGTAACCAATCTAGTCTAACTTTTGAGCGAGTCAAGGAGTTGTTAACAACTGATGTGATCTGGTTAACAAGTCTATTGACAAGCTTGTGTGAGACGGTAGTAATCTAGAGGTACCAAAGCGCGATTATGAGCAAGCAGAAAGAACTCTTTGCTAATGAAGAGATTGCAGAAGCAGAGAAAACAAAGCTGCAGCCGCCACCCATGTATAAAGTTGTGTTGAACAACGATGACTATACCCCGATGGAGTTCGTGGTGGAGGTGCTGCAAAAGTTCTTTGGTATGGATTTGGACAAGGCGACTCAGGTCATGCTGAGTGTGCATTATAGTGGTAAGGGTGTCTGCGGCATGTTTACCGCAGAGATCGCCGAAACCAAGGTTGTCCAAGTCAACACCTATGCACGTAACAACGAACATCCACTGCTATGCACTATGGAAAAGGCTTGAATCTGATGACTTGATGGCGAGTGTGACACCACATTGTAGCTGTACTAGGGGAGGTGCCTATGTTGAATAAAGATCTGGAAAAGACGCTGAACGAGGCTTTCAAACTGGCTCGTGACGAGCGCCACGAATTCATGACTGTCGAGCACCTGTTGTTAGCCCTTCTGGATAACAGCTCAGCCCATGAGGCGCTGAGCTCCTGTGGTGCCGATGTCGAGCAGATGCGCAAGGAGATCCGCGCATTCATCACTCAAACAACCCCGCTTATTCCGCGCGATGACGAAGATCGGGAAACCCAGCCGACCCTGGGCTTCCAGCGCGTACTGCAACGTGCCGTCTTTCATGTGCAATCCTCCGGCAATACCGAAGTCAGTGGTGCCAACGTACTGGTCGCCATCTTCAGCGAGCAGGAGTCTCAGGCCGCTTACTTCCTGAAAAAAGCCGAGATCAGCCGCCTCGATGTGGTGAACTTCCTCTCCCACGGGGTGCGCAAGGACAGCAAACCGGATGTCAGCAATAACAATCCGGAATCTGACGATGATGTTTCAGCGGCCCAGATCGAGAGCTTTGCCACCAACCTGAATCAGCTGGTGCTTGAAGGGCGTATCGATCCGCTGATCGGTCGTGATCAGGAGCTCAATCGTACCATCCAGGTTCTCTGCCGCCGCCGCAAGAACAATCCGCTGCTGGTGGGTGAGGCGGGGGTGGGCAAGACGGCCATTGCAGAAGGTCTGGCTTACCGTATCGTCAAGGGCGATGTACCCGAGGTGATTGCCGGTAGCACCATTTACTCGCTGGATATGGGCTCTCTGCTGGCAGGAACCAAATACCGTGGCGATTTCGAGAAGCGCCTCAAGGTACTGCTCAAGCAGATTGAGCGGCAGGAAGGTGCCATCCTCTTTATCGACGAGATCCACACTATCATTGGCGCTGGAGCTGCGTCAGGTGGCCAGCTGGATGCCGCAAATCTTATCAAGCCGCTGCTCTCCAACGGTTTGCTCCGTTGTGTCGGCTCCACCACCTATCAGGAATATGCCCAGATCTTCGAAAAAGACCGCGCTTTGGCCCGTCGTTTCCAGAAGATCGATATCACCGAGCCGACAGTGGATGACACTACCCGTATCTTGATGGGCCTCAAGAGCCGCTACGAGGCTCACCACGGGGTGCGTTATACCGCCAAGGCGATTCGCGCAGCGGCAGAGCTGTCCGCCAAGTACATCAACGATCGTCACTTGCCGGACAAGGCAATCGATGTGATCGATGAGGCGGGGGCTGGCCAGCGGTTGTTGCCGGCGAGCAAGCGCAAGAAAGTGATCAACGTGCAGGAGATTGAAGCAATCGTCGCCAAGATCGCTCGCATTCCGGAAAAATCGGTCTCCTCTTCTGACAAAGAGGTGCTGAAGAATCTGGAGCGTAATCTGAAGATGGTGGTCTTTGGTCAGGACAAGGCCATCGAGGTGCTGACCGATGCCATTCGCCTCTCGCGCTCAGGTTTGGGTAACGAGCGTCGCCCGGTTGGTTGCTTCCTCTTCGCCGGCCCAACCGGGGTGGGCAAGACCGAGGTTACTCAACAGCTTGGCAAGGCGCTGGGTGTGGAGATGCTGCGCTTTGACATGTCCGAGTATATGGAGCGTCACACCGTCTCCCGTCTGATTGGTGCACCTCCCGGATATGTCGGTTTTGAGCAGGGTGGTTTACTGACTGATGCGGTGATCAAGCACCCTCATTCCGTTGTGTTGCTTGACGAAATAGAGAAGGCGCACCCGGATGTCTTCAACCTGCTGTTGCAGGTGATGGACAACGGTACCTTGACTGACAACAACGGGCGCAAAGCTGATTTTCGCAATGTCATTCTGGTGATGACTACCAACGCCGGTGTGCAGGAGACCCAGCGCAAGTCGATTGGCTTCCAGCAGCAGGATCTGAGCCACGATGCCATGGCGGTGATCAACAAGACCTTCAGTCCGGAATTCCGTAACCGGCTTGATCACACCATCTGGTTCAACCATCTCGACATGACAGTGATCCACCAGGTGGTCGACAAGTTCATCGTTGAGTTGCAGGTGCAGCTGGATGCGAAAGGGGTGTCTTTGGAAGTATCCGAGCGTGCCCGTCACTGGTTGGCCGAGAAGGGATATGACAGAGCCATGGGGGCCAGACCTATGGGTCGGGTCATTCAGGAGCACCTCAAGAAACCGTTGGCTAACGAGATCCTGTTCGGCTCACTGGTTGATGGGGGAATTGTGAAGGTTGAGTTGGTAAATGACAGCCTCAGCTTTGATTTTCAGGTCAATGTTGAAGCTGTTTCCCACTAAGTAACCGTAATTAGAAAACGACAAAAAACCCCAACCGAAAGGTTGGG
Organism: Aeromonas sp. SG16; assembly: GCF_024436135.1. Classification (NCBI taxonomy): domain Bacteria; kingdom Pseudomonadati; phylum Pseudomonadota; class Gammaproteobacteria; order Aeromonadales; family Aeromonadaceae; genus Aeromonas; species Aeromonas sp. SG16. The sequence continues at coordinate 1,162,909 of NZ_JANFNW010000001.1, read as the reverse complement.
GTTTTTTGCTGAATTCCTGGCTTAGCGAGAGCGGAAAACAATACGTCCCTTGGAGAGATCGTAGGGAGTCAGTGCTACCGTTACTTTGTCTCCAGTCAGGATACGAATGTAGTTTTTGCGCATCTTGCCGGAAATATGAGCGATAACCACGTGACCATTCTCCAGTTCCACACGGAACATGGTATTGGGCAGGGTTTCGAGAATAGTGCCCTGCATCTCAATACTGTCTTCTTTAGCCATTGAATCCTCTTGATAAGCCACAACAAAAAACCGCTGGATCATGCCGGATTTAAGGCTATGTGTAAAGTTTACTCGGGCTTGCCGTCGATTTTTTTCCATTCTCCATGAATGAGCACCTCGTGAGGGAGGTAATTGCGCTTGTAATTCATCTTGCGGCACGCCTCAACCAGATAGCCGAGATAGAGCCAGCTTCGTCCGGTACGCCTGGCCAGATCAAGCTGACTCAGAATGGCAAAGGTGCCGAGCGAGCGGTCGGCATAATCTGGGTCGAAGAAGGTATACATGGCGCTGAGTGAGTGGGGCAGCAAATCTGTAGTGGCTACGCCAATAAGGCGACCCTCCTTTCTCATTTCCAGATAGAGGGGTGGCATCCAGTCGCAATGGAGAAAACCGCGGTACTGTTTGCGGTTGGGGGGATACATGCTGCCATCCTGATGGCGTTCGCTGATGTAGCGTTCATAAAGCTGGTAATACTCGGGTTTGTCATCGTAGCTCAGGACGATGTCGATATCCCTGTTGAGCTGGCGGATGCGCTTTTGTCCCCGGCTGGGCCGGAAGTGCTCGCTGTGAATACGCAGTGATTGGCAGGCATGACAGGCGGGGCAGTGAGGACGATAGATGTCGTTGCCACTGCGGCGAAATCCGGCGGTCAGCAGGCGTTCGTAACCGTGGGCGTTGAGCAGGTTGTGATCCATCAGAACCAGCAACTGCTCTTGCTCATGATCCAGATAACTGCAGGGATGCTTGGGGGTTAGCCCAACCTTGAGGATCACTTCTTCGGTCATAAGCGGATCTCTCCCTCTTGCCAGCATGAATCCAATAGCGATTGGCGGCTCAGTTGCGCCAGTTCGGCCAGAAAGCGCGCTCTTGGCCACTCCTCAATGCCCAGTGTGGCCAGAAACGGATTCTGCATCTGGCAGTCGACAAGGGCGCCTCCGTGCCGGGCAAAGTGGCGACAGAGTGCCACCATGGCCAGCTTGGCACCGTTATCGATATGGCTGAACATGGACTCGCCACAGAACAACCGGCCAATCGACAGACCGTAAAGGCCCGCTTGCAGTTTTCCCTCTTGCCAGATCTCGACCGAATGAGCGTGGCCCAGACGGTGCAGCCGTTGGTAGGCTTCGATCATGGGTTGACTGATCCAGGTGCCATCGGCTGTGCGACGAGGCGCGGCGCAGGCATTGATTACCTCATTAAAGGCGCGATTGACGGAAATATCGAATGGGGTTCGGCGGATAATCTTCTGCAAGGTGCGTCCCACATGCAGCTCATCAGGGCGGATCACACCACGCGGATCCGGTGACCACCACAGGGTCGGCTGGTGGGGTTCGTTCCACGGGAAGATCCCCTTGTGGTAAGCTGCCAGCAATCTGGCAGGGGAGAGATCCCCGCCGATCGCCAGCAAACCGTTGGGCTCTTCCAGGGCATGCGAGGGGTCGGGAAACCAGCAGAGCTCATCATCCAGTTGAGTGAGATAGCGAGACATAAGGCAACAACGAGGTTCGTAGATGAAGGCCATTATCCTGATAGTATCCAGCTTGCTCTGCTTTGTCACTGCGCCCGTCGGGGCCGAGGTTTACCAGCGCAACACGGCTCGCCCGGTCAATCAGGTGGTGTTTGGCCAGGTCGAAACGGTGCGCAATATTACCCAGCGCCAGATCCTGGAGTCGGAGCGTTCCGGCTGGAAAACTCTGGGCGGGGCAGTACTGGGCGGCTTGCTTGGTAACCAGTTTGGTGGCGGCCATGGCCGTGAAATTGCCACCGCCGTCGGGGCGCTTGCCGGGGCCGCTGCGGCACAGCAGTATCAGTCAGGCGACACGGTAGTGGAGAACAAACTGGTCGAGCTGCTTATTCGCAACGAGCAGAACGGACTGGTCAATGTGATCCAGGATTATGATCCCGCCATGGTCTTCAGTCGCGGAGATAAAGTACGCATTCTCTATTTTGATGACGGCGTGCGAGTCGACAAGACGTTTTAAGCCGGATTATGGAAGAGATACAGAGAGGGGAGATAACCCGCAGACTTTCCGATTGGCAGAAAGTCTTGCGGGCGGTAATACACGGGACTGCGCAGGAAACTAGATGGCGCTCTCTTGCGAGACTATCTTGTCACGGCCGGTGTTCTTGGCCTGATACAGGAGCCGATCAGCTTCGCTCAGCGCCTCGTCCATGGATACCCGCCCGACACTGACCACACCATAGCTGGCGCGAACAAAGAGCGGAACATCCGGTGACAAGGGGTGCTGGCGCAGCTGCTGGCGCAACCCTTCCAGCCGTTTGAGCAGCACGGGGACGGAGCAGTGGGGCACCATCAGGGCAAACTCCTCGCCACCAAAGCGGGCGATCATGGCATCAGGGAAGAACTGGGTCAGCTGGCGGGTCAGATGGCAGAGCAGCTGATCGCCGATGGCATGACCCCAGTGATCGTTGACCTGCTTGAAGTGATCCACATCGAGCACGCAGAGTGAAAGCGTACTCTGCAGTCGCTGCTGCTCCTCGAACCATTTCTGCCCTTCGTTGAACCAGTAGCGCCGGTTGTAAAGACCGGTCAGGTAGTCGCGATTGGCCGACTCCTGAATGCTGTTGAACTGCTCGAGCGCCTCCAGATTGTGGCTGACCCGGCACTGCAACTCTTCCGGCTCGAACGGCTGGTTGAGAAAGTCGTTGGCCCCCTGTTTCAGGTAGCGAGCGGAGAGACCGCGCTTGTCCGAGACCGAGATCCCGATAATTGCCAGCTGCTGCTTGCTGTAACGCTCTCTCAGCATGCGCACCAGACTGATGCCATCGATTTCCGGCATATAGTAGTCGACCAGAGCCAGCCGGATGCCGGGGTATTGCTCCAGCATCGCCATCGCTTCGCGCGCGTGACTCGCCTCGTGCACCTGCAGCAGTTGCTTGCGCAACTGGGCCATGGTGCGGTGGCGGGAGGTGCGCGAATCATCGACGACCAGCACTTCGATGGACTGGTTGAGATAGAGACGGTGCACCAGGCTGACCGCATATTGCAGCGAGTGGCGCGAATCCTTCATCACATAGTCCAGTACGCCGGTTTCCAGCCAGGCCGCACGTTTATCCTCGCTGATATCGGCGGTGAGGATCACCACTGGCAATCCGCGCTCCAGCAACACGCTGACCGCTTCCCCGCGAGGTGCATCCGGCAAGGTCAGATCCACCAAGGCGACCACATACTCATCTCCCCGACAGTGACGGGCGCCTTCGAGGGTATCAAAGGCGTCGATCTCGAGGCCGGTCTGCTGGGCTATCGCCTGGGTCAGCATACGGCGGATCGTCAGGCTATCTTCGACAATCAATATCTTCTGTTTCATTAGACTCCTTCAAATAAAAAAGGCATACCGACTGGTATGCCTTATATCACATATGCGCTTATTTATTGCGCATCGAGATAGCGTTCTGCATCGAGGGCCGCCATGCAGCCGGTACCGGCAGAGGTGATGGCCTGGCGGTAGTTGTGGTCAGCCACATCGCCGGCAGCGAAGACACCTTCAATGCTGGTCTGGGTAGCAAAACCGTCGAGGCCGCCACGTACTTTCAGATAGCCGTTTTGCATCTCCAGTTGGCCATCGAAGATCTGGGTGTTGGGCTGATGGCCGATGGCAATGAAGACGCCCATCAGCGGCAGCTCGCTGGTGCTGTTGTCCTGGGTGTTGCGCAGGCGCACACCGGTGACCCCCATCTGATCGCCCAGCACTTCGTCCAGGGTCTGGTGAGTGTGCAGCACGATGTTGCCGCTCTCGACCTTGTCGTGCAGACGCTTGATCAGGATTTTCTCGGCGCGGAACTCGTCGCGGCGGTGAATGAGGTGCACCTTTTTGGCGATGTTGGCCAGATAGAGCGCCTCTTCCACGGCAGTGTTGCCGCCGCCGATCACGGCCACTTCCTGATTGCGGTAGAAGAAACCGTCGCAGGTGGCGCAGGCGGAGACGCCGCGCCCCTTGAAGGCTTCTTCAGAAGGCAGGCCCAGATATTTGGCGGAGGCGCCGGTCGCGATGATCAGGGCATCGCAGGTGTATTCGCCGTTGTCGCCCTTGAGGCGGAACGGGCGCTGGGTCAGTTCGACGCTGTTGATGTGATCAAACAGAATGCGCGTATCGAACTTCTCTGCATGAGTTTTCATGCGCTCCATCAGGGCTGGGCCGGTCAGGCCTTCCGGATCGCCGGGCCAGTTCTCTACCTCGGTGGTGGTGGTCAGTTGGCCACCTTGCTGCATGCCGGTAATGAGCAGGGGATTGAGGTTGGCGCGGGCGGCGTAGACGGCTGCGGTGTAACCGGCCGGGCCGGAGCCCAGGATCAGCAGTTTGCTGTGAGTGACTTGGCTCATGATGTGATTTCCGAGACGTGATGAGTTTGCGCGATTGTAGGTAATTCGTGATCCGGGGTCAAAGGCCAGTGAGTCGATTGTTTCAATCGCCTTCCCGCATCAGCGCACGGTTTTGCCGAGCACTAAAAAAGAGATAAAAAAAACCGCCCATCGCGGGCGGATTTTCACTCATCTCCAACTGGCGCAGGCCAGAGCAGATCAGTTCAGCAGGGTCAGGGGATCCGTGTAGGCAAGGCCATGAGCCACGGCGACCTCCTTGCAGGTGAGCTTGCCCTCCATCACGTTGAGACCGTGCAGCAGGTTGGGGTCGCTCAGCAGCGCCTGACGATACCCTTGCTGGGCCAGCTTGATGATGAAGGGGAGGGTGGCGTTATTGAGTGCCACGGTCGAGGTTCGAGCCACAGCCCCCGGCATGTTGGCCACGCAGTAGTGCACCACATCATCGACGATGAAGGTGGGATCTTCGTGGGTGGTGGGGTGCGAGGTAGCTACGCAGCCACCCTGATCGATCGCCACATCGACGATAGCCGAGCCCGGCTTCATGCGCGCAATGTGGTCACGGCTGACAAGTTTTGGCGCAGTGGCGCCCGGTACCAGCACGCCGCCGATGACCAGATCGGCCGCCAGCAGATGGCGTTCCAGACTTTCGCTGTTGGAGTAGACCACTTTGGCCGCACCCTGAAACTCGTTGTCGAGACGGCGCAGGGTATCGACGTTGTTGTCGAGGATGGTCACGTCGGCGCGCATGCCGATGGCCATGCGGGCTGCGTTGGAGCCAACCACGCCACCACCGATGATCACCACCTTGGCCGGTTCGACACCGGGTACGCCGCCGAGCAGCATGCCGCTACCGCCACGGGATTTCTCCAGCGCCTGGGCGCCCGCCTGAATGGACATGCGACCCGCGACTTCCGACATGGGCGCCAGCAGGGGCAGACCGCCACGGCCGTCTGTGACGGTCTCATAGGCTATACAGATGGCACCACTTTTCAGCAATGCCTCGGTTTGTGGCAGATCCGGTGCCAGATGGAGGTAGGTAAACAGGGTCTGACCCGGTCGCAACATGGCACACTCGACAGGCTGGGGCTCCTTGACCTTGACGATCATCTCCGCCTTGGCGAAAACCTCGGCGGCAGAGGCCAAAATTTCGGCACCAGCAGCCGTATAATCTGCATCGCTAAAGCCAATGCCGTTTCCGGCACCGCTTTGGACGAAAACAGTATGGTTTCGTGCTGTCAGTTCACGTACACTGGCCGGAACCATGCCTACGCGATATTCATGGTTTTTTATCTCTTTAGGTACACCGATAATCATGCTATCCCTCGTCTATCGATTGGTGTTTCATGTTGCCAAAATGTTAACCAACATTTGCGCCTAGTATATTCAGGTATTGACAGGATTTGTGACCATAATTATAAAATGAATGGTGATTCTTACCAAAAAATAGCCAAAGGATGGAATAAAATGATGGAAGCTAAGAGTCGGCTAAAGGATTTGGACAGGATTGACCGCAACATTCTCAATGAACTGCAAAAGGATGGCAGGATCTCGAATGTTGAGTTGTCCAAACGAGTTGGCCTGAGTCCTACACCGTGTCTGGAACGGGTTCGTCGCCTCGAGCGACAAGGCTATATCGAAGGGTATGCCGCGATTCTGAACCCTCATTATCTGGATGCGTCCCTGCTGGTCTTTGTGGAAATTACCCTCAACCGCGGTGCCCCCGATGTGTTTGAACAGTTCAACAAGGCTGTTCAGGTGCTCGAGGAGATCCAGGAGTGCCATCTGGTCTCGGGTGATTTCGACTACCTGCTCAAGACCCGGGTAAGCGACATGTCGGCTTATCGCCGCCTGCTGGGTGAGACCCTGCTGCGCTTGCCGGGGGTTAATGACACCCGCACCTACGTGGTGATGGAGGAGGTCAAGCAGAGCAGCCGTCTGGTGATCAGCACCCGATAAAGCAGATTATGCCGTGGTATCTTTTCCATATGAGACACTGCGACAGTCAGAAACGAGCGGCCGGTCCGCTCGTTTCTTCTTGTAAAGATGATTGCAAATATGGCCCCGTCCCATCAGGCACAGGCTGACAATCGATGGGCTTTTCGGGGATACTAGGCCCCCTTATTTCCTGCATTACATGTTTTCAGAAAGGAGCCGGAGTTTGGCCGATAAAAAGCTGTTTACTCCTTTATCAGGTACACAACGGATCTTCGAAGCCGTCTTGATCGCCATCACCCTGATGGCCGCTTATCTTCTGCTTGCCCTGTTGTCCTATCATCCCGCCGATCCCGGTTGGTCCCAGACCTCGTGGGAAGGGGAGGTCAAGAACCTCGCCGGCAGCGCAGGCGCCTGGCTTGCCGATATCACCATGTTTACCTTTGGTGCTTTCTCCTATCTGGTTCCGCCGCTGGTGGTGCTGTTGGGCTGGAGTCTTTTCTGGCGGCCAAGCCGTCTGCTCGATGTGGATTACCTCACCCTCGGGGTTCGGATCATCGGCTTTATCCTGACCGTGCTCGGCATGTCGGCCATCGCCAGCATGAACTTCAACGATCTGCAGAACTTCTCCGCCGGTGGTCTGGTGGGGGATGTCATCGCCTCCGCCGTGGTACCGCTGTTTGGCGGTGTGGGTGCCAACCTGATGTTGCTCTGCTTCGTGGCGACCGGCATCACCCTGTTTACCGGTTGGTCCTGGCTCACCATCGTCGAGCGCATCGGTGCCGCCTGCACCGGCTCCGTCAGTGCCATCTACCACTTCCCGGGCACTCTGGGTCGCTGGTTGACCGGTGGCTGGCGTCAGCCTCGCGTTGAGGGACCGGATCCCCTGCTTGAAGGGGGCGTGGGCGCCATCGAACTCGATGAAGAGGATGAGGACGATCCCCACAGTAACTGGGGTCGCCGCGCCAAAGGCAAAAACCAGAAAGGCTCCAAAGAGGAGTGGTTGCCTGAACTGGACGACGACACCTTCGAGTTTGACCCGCAGTTTGATGATGAGGACGACGAACCCGCGCCGGTGGTCAAGGCCAAACGGCCAGCCCCTGCCAGCTCTCGTCGCCAGAGTGCCCTTGCTGTCGCCGATGATGAGGACGATGAAGATCTCGACCTGCCGTGGGCTGAGGGCGAGGATGCACCGGTTGCTCCTGTCGTCGCCATGCCGACCAAACCCAAGCGCCGCGTACAGGCCAACCTGCCACCGCTGCCGAGCCTCGAGCTGTTGGACCGTCCACCCGCCAAGACCCAGATGATGAGCAAGGATGAGCTGGATCGGATGGGCCGTCTGGTGGAGGCCAAGCTCGCCGATTACAACGTGCAGGCCAAGGTGGTCGGTGTCTATCCGGGCCCGGTTATCACCCGTTTTGAACTGGATCTGGCGCCAGGCATGAAGGCGAGCAAGATCACCAATCTGTCCCGCGATCTGGCCCGTTCTCTGTCGGCCAGCAGCGTGCGGGTCGTCGAGGTGATCCCGGGCAAAACCTATGTCGGTATCGAGCTGCCCAACCGGGTGCGCCAGACCGTCTACCTGCGCGAGACCCTCGACTGCGATGCGTTCCGCGATAGCCGCAACCCGCTCACCATGGGCCTGGGTCAGGACATCGCCGGCGAGCCGGTAGTCGTTAACCTCGCCAAGATGCCGCACCTGCTGGTGGCCGGTACCACGGGTTCAGGTAAGTCGGTGGGGGTGAACACCATGATCATCTCCATGCTCTACAAATCTTCGCCGGACGATCTGCGCTTCATCATGATCGACCCCAAGATGCTGGAATTGTCGGTCTACGAAGGGATCCCGCACCTCCTGACCGAGGTAGTGACCGACATGAAGGATGCCGCCAACGCCCTGCGCTGGTGTGTGGGCGAGATGGAGCGTCGCTACAAGCTGATGTCGGCAGTCGGGGTGCGCAACCTCAAAGGCTACAACGACAAAGTGCTGGCGGCTATCGAGGAGGGGGACCCCCTGCTGGATCCGCTGTGGCGTCCGGGCGACTCCATGGATCAGACGCCGCCGGAGCTGGAGAAGCTGCCTCATATCGTGGTGGTGGTGGACGAGTTTGCCGACATGATGATGATCGTCGGCAAGAAGGTGGAAGAGCTGATTGCCCGTATCGCCCAGAAAGCGCGGGCGGCCGGTATTCACCTTATCCTTGCGACCCAGCGTCCGTCGGTGGATGTCATCACCGGTCTTATCAAGGCCAACATCCCGACCCGTATCTCGTTCCAGGTGTCGAGCAAGATCGACTCCCGTACCATCATCGATCAGGGCGGCGCCGAATCTCTGCTCGGCATGGGCGACATGCTCTACATGCCGGCCGGTACTTCCAACCCGACCCGGGTACACGGCGCCTTTGTCGATGACCACGAGGTGCACAAGGTGGTGGCGGACTGGAAACTGCGCGGTGAGCCGAACTACATCGACGAGATCCTCTCCGGCGAATCTGGCGGTGAAGGTGGCAGCGGCGAATATGGCGGTAGTGACGATGAAGAGCTCGACCCCCTGTTTGACGAAGCGGTCGCCTTCGTGGTGGAGTCGCGCCGTGGCTCGACCTCCAGCGTGCAGCGCAAGTTCAAGATTGGTTACAACCGGGCGGCTCGTCTCATCGAGCAGATGGAAAATCAGGGCATTGTGAGCGCCCCGGGTGGCAACGGTCAGCGCGATGTGCTGGCTCCGCCGCCGGTGCGGGACTAAGGCCCACCCTTTTACTGTTATCCTGGCCATGCCCCTCACGGGTGTGGCCTTTTATCGAGATGGTCGTTATGAAAAGCATGATGAAAAAACAGCTGTTGATCGGATCCATGCTGCTGGTTGCCAGCAGCCAGGTGTGGGCTGACGCGGCCAGCGATCTCAAGCAGAAGCTGGCCAGTGTCAGCCTCTTCTCCGCCAAGTTCTCCCAGACTGTCTACGACAGCAAGGGCAAGGAGCTGCAGCGCGCCAGCGGCGATCTGGTAGTGCAGCGCCCCAACCATTTCAACTGGCATACCACGGCGCCTGACGAGAGCCTGATCGTGGCCGATGGCAAGGATGTCTGGGTATATGACCCCTTCGTCGAGCAGGTGACAGCCCTTAAATTGAAGGATGCGGTGCTCAATACCCCCTTCGTGCTCATCACCGGCAATGACGACAAGCTGTGGAAGAACTACGACGTGACCCAGCAGGGTGATGTCTACACAGTCACCAGCCGTGATCCGAGCGAGCTTATCGCCTCCTTCCGCGTCACCTTCGATCGCGACAACAACATCAGCCGCTTCGATGTGAAAGAGGCACAGGGGCAGTGGACCGAATTTACCCTCAATAACTTCAACCGCAAGCCGGTGCTCAAGGGTAACGAATTTGTCTTCAAGATCCCGAAGGGGGTCGAGCTGGATGATCAGCGCTGATGAGCAATCTCTCGCTGGATTTTTCGTCGGACTTTCGTCCGCTGGCGGCCCGGATGCGGCCGCAAAATCTCGACCAGTACATAGGTCAACAGCATATCCTGGGGCCTGACAAGCCCCTGCGCAAAGCGATCCTGGCGGGTCACTGCCACTCGATGATACTGTGGGGGCCACCCGGTACCGGCAAGACCACTCTGGCTGAGCTGATGGCTCACTACTGTCAGGCGGAAGTGGAGCGACTCTCGGCGGTCACCTCCGGTATCAAGGAGATCCGCGCCGCCATCGACAAGGCCAAAGAGAACAGCTGGCGCGGAGTGCGCACCATCCTCTTCGTGGATGAGGTACACCGCTTCAACAAGAGCCAGCAGGATGTGTTTCTGCCCCACATCGAAGATGGCACCATCACCTTCATCGGTGCTACCACCGAGAACCCTTCGTTCGAACTCAACAACGCGCTGCTCTCCCGGGCCCGGGTCTATCTGCTCAAGCGATTGGAGGAGGAGGATATCCTCGCCATGATCGATCAGGCGATGCAGGACCCCCGCGGTCTTAATGATCCGGCCCTTGCCTTTGCCCCCGGCGTCAAAGAGGCACTGGCCAAGGCGGTAGATGGCGACGGGCGCAAGTCCCTCAACTATCTGGAGCTGCTGGCTGACATGGCCGAGCTGGATGGCAGCGGCCACAAGCTTATCGACAGCGCGCTGCTCGCCGCCGTGGCGGGGGAACATGTGGCCCGCTTCGACAAGGGGGGGGATCACTTCTACGACCTCATCTCGGCGGTACACAAATCCATTCGCGGCTCGGCGCCGGATGCGGCGCTCTACTGGTATGCCCGTATGGTGAGTGCCGGCTGCGATCCGCTCTATATTGCCCGCCGCTTGCTGGCGATTGCCTCGGAAGATGTGGGCAATGCCGATCCGCGTGCCATGCAGGTGGCGCTATCTGCCTGGGATTGTTTCCACCGCATCGGACCGGCGGAAGGGGAGCGGGCCATCGCCCAGGCGATCGTCTACCTTGCCTGTGCGCCCAAGAGCAATGCGGTCTACACCGCCTGGAAGGCTGCGCTCAATGATGCCAAAAACCTGCCTGACTTCGAGGTGCCGGTGCACCTGCGCAATGCGCCGACCCGGCTGATGAGCGATCTGGGCTATGGCGCCGAGTATCGTTACGCCCACGACGAACCGGGTGCTTATGCCGCAGGCGAGGAGTATTTCCCGCCCGAGCTTGCCGGCAAGCAGTACTATCAGCCGACCGATCGTGGCCTTGAAAAGCAGATCGGCCAGAAGCTCGATTATCTGCATGAGCTCGATCGACAGAGCCCGCAAAAACGGGGCCGATAGTCCCCCACTTTGGCCAGCAGAATGAAAATTGGTCAGACACCGGAATAATTGGGGTGTTTGACCCCACAAGTTGGCAAAAACGACCCAAATAGTCCCTGTTCGGGCAGGGGGGCGGTCTGCTACACTGCCCCTCTGACCCCGTTGGTTTCGGCCTGATACCATCTTCTTGATTTCGAAGGCCTGACTCTCAAAACGACGGGGGCGCCAACCGATGTTAACTTCCGGATCTGTTTCCCAGCCCGTCATGATGACTCAGGCCCAGATCCCTTTTACAAAAAGTAGGTAACCCATGCTGGATCCCAAATATCTGCGCAGCGACATCGACGAAGCTGCCGCTCGTCTGGCGACACGTGGCTACGCTCTTGACGTAGCGGCTGTCAATGCTCTGGAAGAGAAGCGCAAGGATCTGCAGTCCCGTACTCAGGAGCTGCAGGCCGAGCGCAACGCCCGCTCCAAGTCCATCGGTGAGGCTGCCCGTCGCGGTGAAGATGTTGCTCCGCTCAAGGCTGAAGTAACCAAGATCAACGACGAGCTGGAGACCAGCAAGGTTGAGTTGGATGCTTTGCTGGCCGAGCTGAAAACCATTGCCGACGCCATCCCCAACCTGCCGAGCGAAACCACCCCGGTTGGTCGTGACGAAAACGACAACGTGGAAGTGCGTCGCTGGGGTACCCCGCGCCATTTCGACTTCCCGGTACGCGATCACATCGATCTGGGTGAAGCGGCCAAGGGCGTTGATTTCAAGAACGGCGTCAAGCTTTCCGGTTCCCGTTTCGTGGTGATGAAGGGCCAGATTGCCCGTCTGCACCGCGCCCTGGCCCAGTTCATGCTGGATCTGCACACCCTGCAGCACGGTTACACCGAGTGCTATGTGCCTTATCTGGTCAACCCGGACAGCCTGTACGGTACCGGCCAGCTGCCGAAGTTCTCCCAGGATCTGTTCAATACCGGTATTGACGGCGAAGGGGAAGAAGAGGGCAAGGTGCGCAAGTTCTCCCTGATCCCGACTTCCGAAGTGCCGCTCACCAACATGGCTCGCGACGAGATCTTCGAAGAGCAGGAACTGCCGATCAAGATGACCGCTCACAGCCCGTGCTTCCGTTCCGAAGCTGGCTCTTACGGTCGTGATACCCGTGGCCTCATCCGTATGCACCAGTTCGACAAGGTCGAAATGGTACAGCTGGTTCACCCGGAGAAATCCTGGGAAGCGCTGGAAGAGATGGTGGGTCACGCCGAGAAGGTGCTGCAACTGCTGGAGCTGCCGTATCGCGTGATGGCGCTCTCTACCGGTGACATGGGCTTCTGCGCTGCCAAGACCTACGATCTGGAAGTGTGGCTGCCGGCCCAGAACACCTACCGCGAGATCTCATCTGTCTCCAACTGCACCGACTTCCAGGCGCGCCGCATGCAGGCTCGCGTGCGTGTCGATGGCAAGCCGCAGCTCATTCACACCCTGAATGGCTCCGGTCTGGCTGTAGGCCGTACTCTGGTCGCCGTGATCGAGAACTACCAGCAGGCAGATGGCCGCATCGCCATCCCGGCTGCGCTGCAATCCTACATGGGCGGCCTGACCCACATCGGGTAAGCGCTCGTTGCAGACGACAACGCCATGGCCATGCCATGGCGTTGTGCATTCTGGCGCCGCTCAACCGTTTTTATCGTGAATAAATCTGCGTTTCCGGCGCCTCTTTGAACATGTAACACAATTTTATCAAGCATTGCGCAATCGTTTTTGTTAGACTGCGCCGCAATTTCGCAGGACATCTTTTTCTATGGTCTGGATTGATTACGCCATCATCGGCATCGTCGGTTTTTCTGCACTCATCAGCCTGGTGCGCGGCTTCGTCAAAGAGGCCATGTCTCTCGTCACCTGGTTCGTTGCCTTCTTTATTGCCAGCCACTTCTATCCTGATCTCGCCGCCTATTTTACCTCTTTCTCCGATGCGCTGGTGCGCAACGGTCTGGCCATCGCGGCCTTGTTCGTGGCAACCCTGATCCTGGGCAGCGTGGTGAACTACGTGGTGGGTCTGCTGGTGGACAAGACGGGGCTCTCCGGTACCGATCGGGTGCTCGGGGTCTGCTTCGGTGCGATTCGCGGGGTACTGATCGTCAGTGCCCTGCTTTTTTTCATGGATACCTTCACCAGCCTCTCCCAGAGCGACTGGTGGGCGGCATCCAAGCTGGTGCCGGAGTTCAAGCCGGTGATCCAGTGGTTTTTCGGGTTCATGCTGAACTCTTCGAGTTTTCTTAAACAGGTATAGCGACTTCGAGGTAGCAAATACATGTGTGGTATTGTCGGTATAGTAGGCACCACTCCCGTCAATCAGGCCCTCTACGACGCCTTGACGGTGTTGCAGCACAGGGGACAGGATGCCGCCGGGATTGTGACCATTGACAGTGGGAACTTCCGGCAACGCAAGGCCAATGGCCTGGTCAAGGACGTGTTTGAAGTGCGCCACATGCAGCGCCTGCAAGGGAACATCGGCATCGGTCATGTCAGATATCCCACCGCAGGCAGCTCCAGTGCCGCAGAAGCCCAACCTTTTTATGTCAACTCTCCTTACGGGATCGTGCTTGCCCACAACGGCAACCTGACCAACGCCAAGGAGCTCAAGGAGCAGCAGTTCCGTGTCGCGCGCCGTCACATCAACACCACTTCGGACTCCGAAGTGCTGCTGAACGTGCTGGCTCACGAGCTGGACCGCTGTGACAAGATGGCGCTGGCGCCCGCGGACATCTTCGCTGCGGTGCGCAAGACCCATCAGCAGATCCGCGGTGCCTATGCCGTGGTGGCGCTGGTGATTGGCCACGGCCTCATCGGGTTCCGTGATCCCAACGGCATTCGCCCGCTGGTCCTCGGCCGTCGTCAGGATGAGCAGGGGCAGGTGGAGTACATGCTCGCCTCCGAGAGCGTGGCGCTCGATGCCATCGGTTTCGAGACGGTGCGTGACATCGCGCCGGGTGAGGCCATCTACATCACCGAGCAGGGCCAGCTCTTCTCCGAGCAGTGTGCGGAGAACCCGCAGATGAGCTCGTGCATCTTCGAATATGTCTATTTTGCCCGTCCCGATTCGTGCATTGACAAGGTGTCGGTCTACGCCGCCCGTCTCAATATGGGTCGCAAGCTGGGTCAGAAGATTGCCCGCGAGTGGGAAGATCTCGATGTGGACGTGGTCATTCCCATCCCCGAGACCTCCTGCGACGTGGCGCTGGAGATCGCCCACACCCTGGATCTGCCGTACCGTCAGGGCTTCGTGAAAAACCGCTATATCGGCCGCACCTTCATCATGCCGGGCCAGACCCAGCGCAAGAAGTCGGTACGCCGCAAGCTCAACGCCATCAGCTCCGAGTTCAAGGGCAAGAAGGTGTTGCTGGTGGATGACTCCATCGTTCGGGGTACCACCTCGGAACAGATTATCCAGATGGCCCGTGAAGCAGGGGCTGCCAAGGTTTACTTCGCCTCGGCTGCGCCGGAAATTCGCTTTCCCAACGTCTATGGCATCGATATGCCTACCGCCAACGAGTTGATCGCACACGGCCGCGAAGTGGAAGAGGTGTGCAAGCTTATTGGCGCTGATGGCCTCATCTTCCAGGATCTGGAAGATCTGGAAGCGGCGGTGCGGGAGATCAACCCCGAGCTGCGCCACTTCGAGACCTCGGTGTTCAACGGCCACTATGTCACCTCCGATGTGGATCAATCTTACCTTGATCACCTCAATGCCCTGCGCAGCGACGACAGCAAGGCAGTGCGCGAGTGGCAGGAAGGGACCAGCAATCTGGAAATTTTTAACGAAGGAAGTTAAACGTTTTCCTTCTAACTGGTTTGCATAACGCAATGGGAGCCTTGGCTCCCATTGTTGTTTTTGCTGGGAGATGGCGAAAGGGGAGAGATGGCATCTGTTTGAAAAAACAGCGCTTATTTTGCCAGATATGGGCATGAACCGGTTGATCCGCTAGCATAGGGCCACTTTTCTCATACGCCTTTAACGAGAGTTCAGATGGATGATCTGCTAGCCCCCGTGCGCCAGTTCTTGCAGTGCGAAACCCCTGACGAGTGGGTGGAGATGGCGCGGGATCCGGCCCGTTTGCCAACCCTGCTTATCGATCACGCCAACTGTGAAACCAAGGCTGCACTCACCGCCCACAGTCTGGTGCGTCGCTACTGCCTGCCCAAGGGAAAGCGTCATCTGCTGCCCAAACTGGAGTTCTATCGCGAGCTGGACGCCATTCCGGAGAAGGCCGAGATCCTGGGCAAGCGTACCATGGGCGAGTCTGATCGCTCGGTCTTTGCCGAGCTTGAGCGCAATCCGCTGCTGTTTCCCATGGTGCGGCTCATTCAGGAGGAGTTGCACCACTTCGAGCAGGTGCTGGAGATCATGCAGGCCCGCGGCATCGAATATGGCCCGGTCACCGCTTCTCGCTATGCCCGGCAACTGATGCAGCATGTGCGCACCCATGAGCCCGCCACCATCGTCGACAAGATGATCATCGGTGCCTATATCGAGGCGCGCTCCTGCGAGCGTTTTGCCAAGCTTGCCCCCCATCTGGATGAGGAGCTGGGGCGCTTCTACGTCTCCCTGCTGCGCTCCGAGGCGCGCCACTATCAGGATTACCTCGCGCTGGCCGAGCAGTATGCGGGGGAGGACATCAGCGAGCGGGTCGCCTACTTTGGCAAGCTGGAAGCCGAGCTTATCTCCTCGCCAGACCCCCAGTTCCGGTTTCATAGCGGCCTCCCTGTCACATCTGACAGTTGTTGACGCACAGGGGGAAAACTACTATTGCCCTGTTCCTACTACGAGCGACAAGTAGTTACTTTTGAGCGCAATTCCCGGCCTTGAGCCGGGATTTTTTTATCCCTGCCGTCAGCTTGTTGTCAGCACTTCTGTTGAATTTTCACTCACTTTTCCCGTGCGCCTGCCAATTTGTGTGGCGTCGTGTCCCTGTTTTTTATGGTGATAAAGTGGCCATTCAGGCGGCGCGAGCTTGTAGAAACGGGCGAAACCGTGTACTTTTTTGCCTTCGCAAGATTTGAATAACCAATCAATAGGAGCGTGTATGCGCATTGTTCTGTTGGGGGCTCCGGGCGCCGGCAAAGGTACCCAGGCTCAGTTCATCATGGAAAAACACGGTATTCCCCAGATCTCCACCGGCGACATGCTGCGTGCGGCGATCAAAGCGGGCACCGAGCTCGGTCTGAAGGCCAAAGCCGTGATGGACGCAGGTCAGCTGGTCTCTGACGACATCATTATCGGTCTGGTCAAGGAGCGCATTGCTCAGCCGGATTGTGCCAAAGGCTTCCTGTTGGACGGTTTCCCGCGCACTATTCCCCAGGCGCAAGCCATGAAGGACGCCGGCGTCAAGGTTGATTTCGTGCTGGAGTTCGATGTGCCGGACGAAGAGATCGTCAAGCGCATGAGCGGCCGTCGCGTTCACTCCGGCTCTGGCCGTACCTACCACGTGGTGTTCAACCCGCCGAAAGTGGAAGGTAAAGATGACGTGACCGGCGAAGATCTAGTGATCCGTGCCGACGACGAAGAGACCACAGTGCGCAAGCGTCTGGATGTATACCATCAGCAGACTGCTCCGCTCATCGGCTTCTATGGCAAAGAGGCGGAAGCGGGCAATACCCGTTACGTCAAGATCGATGGCACCCAGCCGGTTGATCTGGTCAGCAAGCAGCTTGCCACCATTCTGGGCTAAGCGTTACTGCCGGCACAGTCCCCTGGGCCATCAGGCAAATGATAAAAAGGGCCCAGCGGGCCCTTTTTTGCATCATGACAGATAGACAGGAAGCCAATGTGACCACGAAAACCGGAATCTTGCTGGTCAATCTGGGTACCCCAGCCGCCCCCACCACCGCCGCCGTCAAAGCGTTTCTCAGCCAGTTTCTGCACGATCCCCGGGTCGTCGATCTGCCACGCTACCTCTGGTGCCCGTTGCTCCACTTCATCATTCTGCCAACCCGCTCTCCCAAGGTGGCCAAGCTCTATCAGCAGGTGTGGACCGAGCAGGGCTCGCCACTGATGGTGATCAGTAAACAGCAGCGGGCTGCGCTGGAGCAGGAGCTCAAGCGTGAAGGGGTCGATGTACCGGTCGAGCTTGCCATGACCTATGGTTCTCCTTCGCTGGAGGAGGGGTGGCAGGCACTCAGGGCCAAGGGGGTCAACCGGGTGATCCTGTTGCCGCTCTATCCGCAATATTCGGTCAGTACCACGGCATCCGTGTTCGATGCCTGGGGCCGGGCGATGAAGCATGAGCGCAACCTGCCCGTGGTGCGGCTCATTCGCGATTACCATGCCCACCCCGAATACATTCAGGCGCTGGCGATGAGCGTGCGTCGTCACTGGGAGCAGCATGGCCGGGGTGAACATCTGTTGATGTCGTTTCACGGTATCCCCGAGCGCTACGAGCAGGAGGGCGATCCCTACGGTCATCAGTGCCGCCATACCGCATCTCTGTTGGCCGATGCGCTCGGGCTGGAGGCGGGGCAGTGGACCGCCAGTTTCCAGTCGCGCTTTGGCAAGGAGGAGTGGCTCAAGCCCTATACCGATGAGACGGTGGGTGGCATGCCTGCCCGAGGCATCAAGCGACTCGATGTGATCTGCCCGGCCTTTGCCGCCGAT
Source organism: Aeromonas sp. SG16 (assembly GCF_024436135.1). NCBI lineage: Bacteria > Pseudomonadati > Pseudomonadota > Gammaproteobacteria > Aeromonadales > Aeromonadaceae > Aeromonas > Aeromonas sp. SG16. Next base: position 1,145,003 of record NZ_JANFNW010000001.1, on the reverse strand, counting down.
TGCCTCGAAACGCTGGAGGAGATCCAGGTGCAGAACAAGGAGATCTTCCTGACTGCCGGTGGCGAGGAGTTTGGCTATATTCCGGCGCTCAACAGCGATCAGGCCCATATCAGGATGATGGTCTCGCTCATTTGCCGTGAATTGGCATGAGTGACCGACAGTCAGTTAAACAAGGAGTCGAGTCATGGTACATATCACGCTGATCTACGCAGGCTTGCTGGGGCTGCTGTTTCTGGGGCTCTCCGCCTGGGTGGTCAGACGCCGCGCCCAGTTCGGGGTGATGATAGGGCAGGGGGAGGCCCCTGAGTTGTTGGCGGCGATCCGGGCCCACGGCAACTTTGCCGAGTACGTACCGCTGACCCTGTTGCTGATGGCTCTGAGTGAAATGACCGGTGCCAGCGCACTCTTGCTGCATGCCGGCGGCATCATGCTGCTGGCAGGTCGCGTACTGCATGCCATTGGCATCCAGATCCCGCGAGCACCCAATGTGCCCCGCTTCGTTGGCACCTTGCTGTTCTGGCTATCTCTCGGGCTGTTCTCCGGGTTGACCCTTTTTCACGGCTTGATCAACGGGTGAATACTCCCTCTGGATCGCATGTCAAAAACCACCCGCTTTCGGGTGGTTTTTTTGTGGTTAAAGGGCAAACGTTTTTCCTCGCAACCCTTGTCTATACTGTCTCCATTATTTAAACAGAGCGACTTTTCGGTGCGACAGATTGTGTTAAAATCCCGCCCCTCTTTCCCCCAGAGCACAAGAACATTGCCATGAAATTTCCCGGTCAGCGCAAGTCCAAACACTACTTTCCTGTGGATCGTCGTGATCCCCTCATCTCCCAGAGTGCGGTGCTTTCGGAGCGGGGCAAGGCCTATGTGGTCGGGATTGACCAGACGCTGGTCGACATCGAAGCCCATGTCGATCTGGCGTTTCTCGAGCGTTATGGCCTGAGCCGTGGCCACTCCATGCTCATCTCCGATGAAGTGGCCGAGCAGATCTACGACGAGCTCAAGAGCAACAACATGGTAGTGAGCGAATTTGCCGGTGGTACCATCGGCAACACCATGCACAACTACTCGGTGCTGGCTGATTCCCACTCCATCCTGCTTGGCGTCATGAGCCAGGATATCCGCATCGGCAGCTACGCCTATCGTTACCTCTGCAATACCTCCTCTCGCGTCAACCTCGACTACTTGCAGCCGGTAGATGGCCCGGTCGGTCGCTGCTTTACCTTCATCACCGAAGGGGGCGAGCGCAGCTTTGGCATCAACGCCGGCAAGATGGATCATCTCGATGTAGAGCACATCCCTGAAGAGATCATCAAGGAGTCCTCCGCGCTGGTCATCACCGCCTATCTGGTGCGCGGTGAAGATGGCACTCCCATGAAAGAGGCCGCCATGGCCGCTGTGCGTTATGCCCGCGAGGCCGGTGTGCCGGTGGTGCTGACTTTGGGTACCCGTTTTGTCATCGAGTCAGACCCCCAGTGGTGGCGTGACTTCATCAGCGAAAACGTCACCGTGCTCGCCATGAACGAGGAGGAGGGCGAGGCCCTGACCGGTTTCTCCGATCCGCTGGCCGCAGCCGACAAGGCGCTTGACTGGGCTGACATGGTGCTCTGTACCGCCGGTCCGGTGGGGCTCTATATGGCTGCCTACACCGAAGATGACTTCAAGCGCGAGACCACCTTACCGCTGCTGCCCGGGGTTATTCCCGAGTTCAACATGTACGAGTTCAGCCGCCCCATGGCGCGCGCCAAGTGCCGCAAGCCGGTGCGGATCTACTCCCATATCTCTCCCTACATGGGCGGGCCGGAGAAGATCAAGAACACCAACGGGGCAGGGGATGGCGCGCTTTCCGCCGTGCTGCACGACATGGTGGCCAACTCCTATCACCGGATGAATGTGCCCAACTCTGCCAAGCACATCTCCGAGTTCCTCACCTACTCTTCACTCTCCCAGGTGTGCAAGTACGCCAACCGGGTGAGTTATGAGGTGCTGGCCCAGAGCAGCCCGCGTCTCTCTCGCGGTCTTCCGGAGAAAGAGGACAGTCTGGAAGAGGTTTACTGGGAGCGTTGATCCCGAATTGTTGCAAAACACCGCCATTGGCAGACGTTTTGACGTGAAAAGGGGCCTTCAGGCCCCTTTTTTCCATCAATAACCCCAATATGCTTGAGTCCATGTCGCTTTTGCGACACCATTTGGCCACCGCATTGCCGGCCGGCAATGCCGCCGCACCTGAGAAAATGAGAGAGCCCCATGAGCATGCTTACCGAGAACCTTGACGCCAATTTCCAACTTTTTATCGAACAAGTCCGCGAGTCGGGTCAGGTGTGGGGCCTGCGCTATGGTGAGGACTGGGTGGTCTGCCGCTCTGCCGAGTTTGAAGATGCCGACGTCATGCCGCTCTGGTCTGCCGAAGAAGATGCCCGTCTGCATTGCGTGGACGAGTGGGCCGACTACGAGCCGGAAGTGATCGATCTGGAAGAGTTTCTCGATATCTGGATCAACGATCTGGATGAAGACGATGTGCTGGTCGGCCCGAACTGGAACGCCGATCTGGAAGGTCAGGAGCTCGAACCGATTGAGCTGGCCAAAGCGCTGGTTGAACTGGACGCCTGAAAGCGCCTCCACTGATGCACTGAGCGTACAGGGCAGCAAGCTAGAGACCGGTATTCGTGAGAATACCGGTCTTTTTTTATGGTCGAATGGCTGCATTGATGAGTTAAATGCCAATTTGCCTTTGCACCTCGCCGGGGGATGGTCCATCATCAACCTTTTGCCATGGGGGGCGCCATGTTTCTATTCGATGTCGCAGGTGCGACGGGAGGACGGGCCAGCATCCGCATTCAGGCGCTGGACTGGGCACAATCCGGGCCGGTCATTTTCCAGTGTGACGATGATGCACTGGCGGTCGTGCTGCTGAGCGGCTGTCGCTGCGATTCGGTCGGCTTCTTCAATCTGCTGGCTGGCTGCAAACCGCTCTATGTCGAGCAGTGGCTTGCCTATCTGCAAGAGAGTGGCCGTATCGACAAGTGGAGTTTCCAGACCGAAAGCCCGGCCGACAGCCACTATCTGGCAAGAGCCGGTCTGGATAATGAGGAGTTGAATACCCTGCTGGCACAGGTTTATCAGGTGGCGGGGTTCAATCGCCTGCAGATCAATCGTTACCTCAAGAACCGCCACAACCCCACCACCCTGGCTACCCGTTACGATCAGAAAGAGCTGGAGCGTTACCGCCAGCTCAACGAGATCATTCTGACTCTGTTGAAGTTGAAACATCCTCAGTAAAGAGACCAAGCTGGCTGATATCCGGTCGCAAAGGTTGCGGCCGGGCGATCAGGTAGCCTTGCAGTCCATCGACATACATTCCCTGCAGCAGCTGCTTCTGGCCCAGCTGCTCAACCCCCTCGGCAATCACCTGGCACCCCATCCGGTGCGATACATCGACAATCATCCGCACAAATTGCTGGTTGGTCTGATCCTGCTCCAGTCCGGTGATGAGCGCGGGGTCGAGCTTGATGTAGTCAGGTTTCAGTTCGCGAAACAGGGTGAATGAGCCGATCCCCTTGCCGAAGTTGGCGATGGCCGAGCGGCTGCCATTGCGCCTGAGCAGTTCAAACACCCGCTTGGCGCCGGTCAGGTTGCGCTCCAGATGCTCCTCGTCGAGTTCAAACACCAGATTGGCGCTGGTATTGGGATCCTTGAGCAGCTGGCGGTCAAGCCAGATCAGGAAGGCGCTGTTTTGCAGCAGGTTGGATGAGAGATTGATCCCCCAGCGACTCTGGTTGGAGCCAAATGCCCGGTACTGGCGCATGATGTGGGTGATGACCAGCTGCTCCAGTCGCATCACCATATCCAGCCGCTGTGCCATGGCAAAGAGGGTATCGGTGGGCAGCGCCGTGCCATCGCTGCCAGCAAAGCGGGTATAGATCTCATTGTAGGCCAGCATGCTGCGATGCAGCGGCTGGATTGGCTGATAGGTAAAGCCGAGCCGCTCCTGCGCCAGCACCTCGGTCAGTACGTCGCGCCAGTGTTGCTGGCCCTGCATGTCGGAGACATTGTCATCCTGCTGAATGGCCCAGCCATTGATGGTTTCGGTCTGGGCGCGGGCCAGTGCCAGATCGGCTCGGGCTAACACAGCCTCGATTTTCTGGCCGCTGCTGAGCTTGGTCAGCCCGGAGTAACCGGTACTCTCCAGCTCGTGTTGCTCCTGATAGTGATCGAAGGCGACTTTCAGATCCTGCCCCAACAGGTGAGGGGGAATATTGGCAGCCGGTTGCACCAGCACCGCGAAGTCTGCCCCCGAGATGCGATAGACCTGATTGCCGGGAAACCGGCTGACCACCCGCTTGATGAGCGCAGCCATGTCCTTGATGTAGGCATCCCCCGATTGAAAACCCCGCTGGGCGTTGATCTTGCCAAGCTCGGTGGCGCGCACCAGCACCAGCGTCGCGGTCTGGGTATCCTGATCCCGCTGCAGCAGCTCCGTCATGTCGCGGCGAAAGGCGTGGCGGTTGAGCAGCTGGGTCAGCTCGTCGGTGGTGGCCAGATTGCTCAGCTCGGTGAGTTGGCGATGGACGTGCTGCTCGGCGCTTTCAAACTGCTCCAGCAACTGTTGCAGCGCTTCTTGCGACCGGGGAGCTTCCAGTAACTGCGGATCCCGGCTGCGCAGTGCTTTTATCCAGAGCTGTTCCTGATGTTGCTGAATGCCGCCAAGGGTGCGCAGAGCCAGCATCAGCAGTAGGGCCATGCCGATAAGCGTGGTGCCCAGAATCAGAACGAGCGTCAGCGGAGTGCTCTGCATAGCCAGCCAAACCCCTTGCAGAAGCAATAGAGGTATGGCCACTATGATGGCGATCAAAACGAGAGGGCGTCCGAGCTTGTGAACCATCTTGTCATCCTTGAAGTGGCTGCTTTATGAGGAAATTTTAACCAAGCTTACCAAGCAAAACATGTTATGACTCGCAACTCGGATAAAAGGGCCAATTGAGATCGGTTAAATGTGAGTGAAACCACTTTCAGTGCTACTGAAACAGGCGAAGATGGGTTGAAAATAGATCAAACAAGGCAGAGGTAAATCATGTTGTTAGAGCCCGAAAATAGTGCCAAAGCACGTCAGTTGTTGAACCAGAGTATGGCACTGGTGTTGGCGGGAGGACGTGGCAGTCGCCTGAAGCAGTTGACCGACAACCGCGCCAAACCGGCCGTCCATTTCGGCGGCAAGTTCCGCATCATCGATTTTGTACTCTCCAACTGTATCAACTCGGGGATCCGCCGCGTGGGGGTAGTGACCCAGTACAAATCCCACAGCCTGCTGCGCCATCTGCAATCAGGCTGGTCTTTCCTGCGCTACCAGATGAATGAGTTCATCGATTTGCTGCCTGCCCAGCAGCGGGTGGACGAGGTGCACTGGTATCGCGGTACTGCCGATGCCATCTATCAGAACGTCGACATCATTCGCGACTACGGCCCCAAATACATAGTGGTGCTGGCGGGGGATCACATCTACAAGATGGACTACGCCGCCATGCTGCTCGATCACGTGCGTCTCGGTGCCAAGGTCACGGTAGCCTGCATCGAGGTGCCGCGCGCCGAGGCGTCAGCCTTTGGCATCATGGATATCGACGAGCAGCGCAAGATCCGCGCCTTCGTGGAGAAACCCGCCAACCCGCCCGCCATGCCGGGGTGTGATGATCGCTCTCTTGCCTCCATGGGGATCTACATTTTCGAGGCGGAGTATCTCTACCAGCTGCTGGAGGAAGACATTCTAAACCAGGACTCCAAACACGATTTCGGGATGGATGTGATCCCCCGCATCGTGGAGGAGGGGCTGGCCTTTGCTCACCCCTTCAACATGTCCTGTGTCGGGGCGCGCGAGGGACAAAAGCCCTACTGGCGTGATGTTGGTACCCTGGATTCATTCTGGGAAGCGAACATGGACCTCGCCTCCGTCTTGCCCGAGCTCGATATTTACGATCAAAACTGGCCTATCTGGACCAGCCAGACCCTGACACCGCCCGCCAAGTTCGTGCAGGACAGAAATGGCCAGCACGGCATGACCATCAACTCCATGTTTGCCGGTGGAACCATCGTCAGCGGTTCGTTCGTGCTCAACTCGGTGCTCTTTACCAACGTGCGGGTGCACTCCTTCTGTACTCTCGATCAGGCGGTCATTTTCCCGGGGGTCGAGATCGGTACCGGCTGCCGTCTGCGCCGGGTGGTGGTGGACAAGGGCTGCAAGGTGCCAGACGGGCTGGTGGTGGGCGAGAATGCGGATGAGGATGCACGCCGCTTCTATCGCTCCGAGCAGGGCATTGTGTTGGTGACCAAGGAGATGCTGGACAAGCTGGGTTAACCCAAGCGAATTAATTGAAGTGCCCTGAAATGAAGAGTCAGACGCTGTAACGCAAAGGGAGCCATCAAGGCTCCCTTTTTCATCCGGGTGAATGGTGCGAATTACTCGCTGACCACCGCTTTGGCGGCCATCACCATGGCGGTGCCGTGCTTGCCACCGGCGGCGGTCACTTGCGGTACGCCATCTTCATCGGTGTCACCACCGGCGCCTTCGATGACGTTCTCGCCGGAGTCGCCGACCCACTCGGCCATCTGCATGCCGCCGTTGACGGTGCCGCGGAACCAGCTGACGTACTGACCGGTCAACTTGGCCAGCTCCAGTTCGGGCGCCTTCTCGGCCCCTTCGTTGCGCAGGCTCAGCATGGCAGAACGCAGCGCGCCGGAGATGGCAGCCTGGGTCCAGGGGGTGTACTCGCCCTGTTTGCCAGCCAGCCAGGTGCCCGCTTTGGCACTGAAATAGGCCTTGTCAGCGGCGATAAACAGCTCGCGCGCGGCGGTGCGGTACTTGGCATCGGAAGTCGCGAGGAACGCCGCGGTCAGGCCGCGGATAGCAGCAAACTGGGCATCAACGGATTGCGCCTTGTTTACCTTGCCACCCAGTGTCAGACCATCGTGTACCAGCCCGTTGTTCCCCTTGAGATTGGCAAGGATGAAATCGGCCTGCTTGCGGATAAGCTCAAGCGCCTGCTGACCCTGCCTGGTCTTGAGGTTCAGCTCGCCATTGTCACCGGCGGCGTAACCGACCGGCAGCGCATCCTGAGCGCGCTGGAAGATCTGCAGGGCGACCAGTGCGTAAGCTGCGTCAAAGGTGGTGACGTGCTTGCTCTGTTTGCCTGCCTGCCAGCTATCTACCAGAGTGCCGGCCTTGCCATCAAAGTGCAGGGCAGTCAGGTTTTTGAAGGTGAAGCTGGAGAGGTTGAGCGCCAGCGAGAAGGCATCGCTGCCCGCCACCGCCTTGCCCAGATCATTGGTCTGGTTGGCCTTGGGGGTTGCAGCAAACGGCTCACCGTCAAACACGGCGTGGAAGGCCGGATTCTGGTTGGTGTTGGCCGTGCGCTGGTCGCTGAAAGCGTAGAACTCGGAGAGTGGCCACAGCATCATCCAGGCATCGCGCAGCTGGGCTGAGCCATCCACTACGTCGAGCTTGCCGATGGCGCCCGCATCGTTGTTGCGAGTCTCGGTCACTTTCACCTGATGGGGGAAGTAGATAACGCCCTTGGCCGGATCATACTGCGGGGTGATCTTGGCTCCCAGTTGCTTGCCATCGAAGCCGAGCTGGTTCTGCATGATGGTCAGCTTGTCGATGGATTGCTCGGTCAGCATCATGCCGTTGAAGCCGTCGGCGGCGGAGACGCCGAGCTTGTGCTTGCCATCCTGATCCATGGTGGTGGAGGCTGCCTCTACCTCTTCATCGCTCTCGGCCACGTGCATGCCGCCGAGGAAGTCCTGGGACCACATCACCTCTTTGAGCAGAATGCCGCCGACCGCTGCGGGCACCAGCAGGTTGTCACTGCCGCTCCAGCGCAGGGTGGTGTAGTCGCGGAAGTAGGCCGGAACCTGGGTCTTGACAGTTTTCTCGACACCTTTGGCGGTCTTGATGGTGCTCTGGTCACCATTGACCGGAGTAGTATTCACAGCCTCGGCAAACTCCGGGTTGGCGGAGGCGTAGGGCAGGGAGAGAGGGTACATGCCTTGCGGGATCTCGTCAGCCGGGAAGCCAACTGCCTCCGCCATGGCCATGACCCGTTTGCCGAGATCGGCCATGGTGCCGCCACGGGCCAGGTTCTGCGGCCCGTTCACCAGATGGGGGCCCATGCCGGACTGATAGTTGAGGGCGTACATCGCCTCTTCGGAGTATTCATAGGATTCGATGCCGGCGGCGAAGTCGAACGGGGTCGGCTCATCGGCGCGATTGGCATCCAGCACGTCCAGATCCAGCCCCAGCGCTTCGGCCAGCGGCTCGCCGGAGAGTTCAAATTCGGTATAGGCCAGCATGTTGGCGGCGGTGTTGAAAGTCTTGTCTTCAACCTTGACGGCTGCGTGTGCGATGCCACTCACCAGAGCACAGGCAACGGCCTGTACCAGAACGGTTTTTCTCATGTCCCTTTTCACCATTGGTTTTATTATTGACGCTTCTCATGACGAATCTAAATGAGAATGGTGTGCATTATGCTCTGTTCGCGCCGGGTTGAGAAGCAAAAAACCGCCCGGCAGCTTGTCTGGGGAACAGGACAAGAGGCCGGGCGGTTTGCACAACCAAGGTGAGGGGGGAGAAATTGCCTGATCAGAGCACCTTGAAGGGGATCACCAGACGACCCGGTTCCACCTTGAGATCTTCGACCTTGTCCTTGATCCTCGCTTCGTTTTTGCGGCTGCTGTCGAGGCGATAGACCGGCGTCTGCGACAGGAAGAGGGAGAGCGACTGATTGAAGGTAGGCAGGATAGGGGTCAATGCGGCACCAATGTTGGCCGGATCGGTCTGCACCGAGACCAGTTCGAGATCACGCAGATAGATAGCCCCCTGATCGGCGACATATTCCGGGCGGGCGCTCAGGGCAAAACGGACCTTCATCTGCTGGCTGCCAAGGGGGCTGCTTACCTGCAGGTCGCCAGCTGCATCGAGTTCGATGCGATCCGGTTGCTTGCGGCCGATACGGCTCTGCATCTCGTCAAGACGGATCTTGCTCGACATGATGCCGGGGATCCCCAGCTGTTTTTCAAAAGAGACCTGCTTTTTGAGGTACTGGTTGATTTCGGCTTCGCTGACGTTGTACTGGGTCAGCGAGCAGGCCGCCAGCAGCAGGGCGAGGGGGAGTAACAACAGCTGTTTCAGCATGAGAGGTTCCGGTTGGTCAACATAATGAGGCGTATCTTACGCGATAACCCGCCCCGGGCGGGAGTCTGATGACACGGTTGTTGCGAGGGGCATCTCGGAGGTTGGCTTTTGCCTGTGACGGGGTTCATCATCGAACAGCCGGTTCGGGTCCAGGAGGAGATGTGATGAGCAGTGTGACGAGATATGGATGCAGGTGGCTGCTGTGGCTCTGTTGTATGGCGGGGATATGGAGCTCACCTTCGTGGGCCGATGTGAAGGTGATCCCGGTATTCGAGGCGCAGGCCGCGGTGCAGACCCTCAAGGAGATCTATCCCCGGCTCGGAGTAAGCGCCATGGGCAATCAGCTGGTGCTGAGCGGGACGCCGGACCAATTGCAGGAAGCCGAGGCGACTCTGGCGCAAATCAACCAGCCACCGCAAAGCCTGCTTATCGAGTGGCGGGTCGATGGTGCCGCCAGCGGTCAACAACTGGGGGGCTCAATCAGTCGTGACGAGGCCAAACGGCAGTGGTTGCTCGATGGCAATGCCGAGCAGTACCAGCTCAGCCAGAACGACAGCTGGCAGGTGCGCGGGCTTTCGGGCCGACCCGTGCTGTTGCAAATGGGCTCCTATCAGCCGGTCACCTTCTATCAGTGGAACGGGGGCGCGGTAGTGGGGATGATGCCGCTGGTGAACGGCCTCTATGCCACGGCCACCTTGATTGGCGATCGGGTGCAGATTGCGCTGAGCAGCGAGCAGGCGAGGTTGGAGCAGGGAACTATCAATCGTGGGCAGAGTGCCACCGAGGTCAGTGGAGCCCCGGGCCAGTGGCTGACGGTGGGGGAGCTATCCACCAGCTCGGCGCAGCAGGGCAGCACTCTTGGTACGCAGTTGCAGGGCGGGCGTGGCAGCCAGAGCGATCGCCAGACCCTGCAGATCCGGGTTACTCCTCAATAGGACTGAATACCTCGCAAACCGTGTCCGGAGCCCCGTTAGTGGGGCTCATCGGCTGCATATTCGCGCAACTGGCGACTGCGCAGCAGATACCAGAGCGCCCAGAGGCTGGCGACCAGCACCAGCGCGGTGGGCCAGCTGAACGACCACTTCTGCAAGTTGAGGCTGTGCAGCTGCATCAGCAGGCCGCTGGTGGCAGAGCAGAGCAGCAGCAAGGGGCTATGGCGCCTGAGTCTGGCGCGAATGCCGCGGGTCTGCTGATAGGTGCCGCCACAGGCGAGCAGTGCCAGCATGGCGGGCACATCGGTCAGCAGGCTGATATAGAGAGTGAGCTTGTCGGGGTAGAAGAGCTCAAGGATCTCGCTGCCGCTCTGGCGGGTGACGCCAGCCATCAGAAAGAGCCAGACCGAGCGGGTCAGTAGCAGGGCGATGGGCCAGAACCAGAGAGGAGGGCGAAGCTGGCCGTGATCGTCATAGCGGTGTTCGGGGTAGAGGGTCATGGTTGCCCGATATCCATTCATAGAGTGCAAGTGATGCAGAGGATATGGGGCGAAGGCGAGCCCTTTGCAAGGCGAGGGAGGGGGCGGGAATTAATCGGGGGGCCATGCCCCCCCCAATGCGAGAATCTTTTTGTGCCGTGCTGCCGGCGTTATAGCCAGCCTTTGCGCTTGAAGAAGAGGCCGGTGCCGAGCGATGACATCACCATCAGCACCAGCGAGAGGGGATAACCATACTCCCAGGCGAGCTCCGGCATGCGGCCGAAGTTCATGCCGTAGATACTGGCGATCAAGGTCGGCGGCAGGAAGATTACGGCGGCTACCGAGAAGATCTTGATCACCTTGTTCTGCTCCAGATTGGTGACCCCCATGGAGGCCTCCAGCTGGAAGTTGATCTTGTCGAACAGGAACTGGGTGTGGGGCAACAGTGACTCCACGTCGTGCAGCATCTCGTCGATCCACTTGTTCTGCTCAAGGCTCATGCGCTGGCGCAGGCTGCGCTTGAGGAAGCGCAAGGCGCGACGGGTATCGTGCAGGGAGAGACGGATCTGACCGTTGGCCTCTTCCTGAGCCATCAACTCCTTGAGCATGGGGTTGATCTGATCCGGCTCGAAGATCTGATCGGCGGTGTTTTCCAAGGTCTTGTAACCATCTTCGATAAGGTCGGATAGGTACTCTACCTTGAGGTTTTGCACCTCCAGCAGGATGTCGAGGGCATCCTCCACCTCCAGCCGATCCTGGCGCATATAGTGGCGCAGCAGGCGTACCAGCCCGATGTCATCTTCCCGAATACTGATCAGCAGGTTGTTGCGCAGGGTAAAGGAGACGTGGACACCCTTGGTGTCACGACCGATCCGCTGGGGAAACAGGGAGTGAATGTGCAGACCATCGGTATCCCAGTAGAAACGGGCTGATGCTTCGATGTCGTCGAGCTCTTCCTTGTCGGGAACCTCTTCCAGGAACAGGCCCGTCAACCATTCTCGTTCTGCCGTGTCCGGCTTGTAGGCATCCAGCCAGACCGTGTTGTCAGGTACTATGTCGTCAGGCCCGAGCGTGACTATATCCAGCACCTTGTTATTGAGAATGTAGGCGGTGATCATCTGTCCCCCCTTAAAAAGTCATGGGTAATCAGGGATGGTTGCACAGGTCATGCGGCCTTAGATCGCTGCAGAAGGCGATCCCGTGGATAAGCAGATCGGGCCGATGGAAAACCTGAATGCGGCGAACTATACAGGGGCGGGCCGCGCTTGTCAGGGGCTATTCATTGGGGATTCAGCCTGTTTGTTCAAAAAAACAGCTGCAAGGTGGCGAGGTCGGAGCAGCTCGTCCCGTTTTGAGCGCTGCTCCTTGCGCATCTCTCCTTGCCTTCCTGCCCCCTTTATCCGAGCCCTTTGTTGCAGGCTCGTCTTAGAAACAGGTGAGCTGCAGCTCACATATTGGGATAGTTGGGCCCGGAGCCCCCTTGTGGCGGTGTCCAGACGATGTTTTGGCTGGGATCTTTAATGTCACAGGTCTTGCAGTGAATGCAGTTGGCGGCGTTGATCTGCAGTTTGGCCGCCCCCTCCGTTTCCAGCACCTCAAACACCCCTGCCGGGCAGTAGCGCTGGGCGGGCTCTCCCCAGGTTGGCAGGTTGACCTTTACCGGGATCAGCTCATCCTGCAGCTTGAGATGGCAGGGCTGATCCTCGTCGTGACTGGTGTTGGCGAGATAGACGGAGGAGAGTTTGTCGAAGCTGAGCTTGCCATCGGGTTTGGGGTAATGGATGGGCTCGCAGCGGCTGGCCATGCGCAGCTGGCGGTAATCTGGCTCCTTATCGATAAGTTTGAAGGGCGAGTTTGCGCCAAACAGCCGCTGCTCCAGCCAGTTAAAGGTGCCACCAAGCCAGGGGCCCCAGCGATGCAGGGCTGCGCCGAAGTTGCGGGCCGCGCCCAGCTCTTGTGCCAGCCAGCTCTGGTGCAGTTCGTCGGCATAGTGAACCAGATCCCGTCCTCCCTCATCGCCACCTCGCAGTGCCATCGCGACGGTTTTTGCCGCCAGCATCCCCGATTTCATGGCGGTGTGGATCCCCTTGATACGGGAAAAGTCGAGAGTGCCTGCATCGCAACCGATCAATAGGCCGCCGGGGAAGTGCATGCGGGGCAGGGAGTGCCAGCCTCCCTTGGTGATGGCGCGGGCACCATAGCTGATGCGCTCACCCCCTTGCAGCAGGTTGGCGATAAGCGGGTGGTGCTTGAGGCGCTGGAATTCGTCAAACGGGCTGAGCCAGGGATTCTGGTAGTTGAGATCGACTATCAGCCCGACCGAGACCTGATCTCCCTCCATCTGATAGAGATAGAAGCCGCCGTGACTGTGGTTCTCTCCTTCCTTGCCAAGAGGCCAGCCACTGCCATGGAGTACCTGTCCCGCCTTGCCCCGGCCAGCGGGAAGCTGCCACAGCTCCTTGAAACCGATGGCATAGTGTTGGGGCTGGGCGGTGTTTTCCAGATTGAATGTAGCTATCAGCTGTTTACCCAGATGGCCGCGGGCTCCCTCGGCAAAGAGGGTATAGCGGCCATAGAGCGCCATGCCGGGAACATGATCCGGTTTTGGATTGCCCGCGCGATCAAGTCCCAAATCGCCGGTGATCACCCCCTTGACCCTTCCCGCCTCCATGATAAGGTCGCTGGCGGTAAACCTCGGGTATATTTCGACTCCCAGCTGCTCCGCCTGCTGGCCAAGCCAGCGGCAAAGATTGCCGAGGCTGACGATGTGGCAGCCCTCATTGTGCATCCGTGGTGGCACGGCCCAGCTTGGCAGTTGCAGGGAGCGGTTCTCGTTTTGCAGCAAATGAACCTGATCGTCGCTGACCGCTACCCCGAGCGGTGCCTGCTGCCAGCTTTGTGGCAGCAGCTCCTTGAGGGCGACGGGATCCAGCAGCGCACCGGAGAGCAGATGAGCGCCAATTTCAGCGCCCTTTTCCAGCAGGCAGACCGAGAGGTTGGCATCTTGCTGTTTCAACGCGATGGCGGCGCTGAGCCCCGCCGGGCCGCCACCTACGATGACGACATCAAATTCCATTGCTTCCCGTTCCATCTTGCCTCTGCACCGAAGTTGACCTAGGGTAGTGATGGTAGTTTACGTAAACGTAAAGTGATTGTAAGCAAAAAATTAAGCGAAACACGGTGCAAAAGTGTAGGGACTGGTGAATGAATTCAATCCAAAGAGACGAGGCATGACCCCATGAAGCTGCTGGTCGCAATCAAACGGGTAGTGGATTACAACGTCAAGATCCGGGTCAGGGCGGATGGCTCCGATGTGGAGCTGGCCAATGTGAAGATGGGGATCAATCCCTTTTGTGAAATCGCGGTGGAAGAGGGTGTCCGGCTGCGTGAGGCCGGTATCGCCAGCGAGCTGGTGGTGGTGACCTTTGGCCCGGACGCGGCCGCCGAGCAGCTGCGCCATGTGCTGGCACTGGGGGCGGATCGGGCGCGCCACTATGTGACAGACGAGACGCTTGCGCCGCTGACGGTTGCACGGGCTTTGCAAAAAGTGTGTGAGCTGGAGCAGCCGGATCTGGTGCTGCTCGGCAAGCAGTCCATTGACTCGGACAACGGTCAGGTGGCCCAGATGCTGGCCGCCCTGACCGACTGGCCGCTTGCTACCTGCGTTTCTGCCATCAGGTTGGAAGGAGACGAATTGCGGGTGACCAGCGAAATCGATGGCGGGCTTGAAACCCTCGCCATGCCGCTGCCTGCTGTAGTGAGCGCCGATTTGCGATTGAACGAACCGCGCTTTGCATCGCTGCCCAACATCATGAAAGCCAAGCGCAAGCCGCTGGAGAGTGCCCCCTTTGCCGATCTCGCCGTTGTACCTGCCAACCAGACTCGTCTGCTCGGGGTGATGGCGCCACCAGCTCGCAAAGCCGGGATCAAGGTGAGTTCGGTGGATGAGCTGGTGGACAAACTCAAGCACGAGGCGAAGGTACTATGAGCGTATTGATCATTGCCGAACATCATCAGGGCCATCTGGCCGACAACGTCGCCCGCCTGGTTACGGCTGCCAGCCAACTGGGGGGTGAAGTGCATCTGCTGCTGGCGGGGCAGGGGATAAGCGAGGTGGGCCAGCAGGCGGCTGCGCTGAGCGGGGTGAGCAAGGTACTGCTGGCCGACTCTCCCGCACTGGCGGAAGGTCTGCTGGAGGGACTCGACAAGCTGCTGGCTCGCTGGTGCGAAGGTTACAGCCACTGCCTGATGGCGGTGAGCACCATGGGCAAGGCGCTGCTGCCCCAGATCGCTGCCCGGCTCGGGGTCGAGATGATCTCCGAGGTGACGGCTATCGAGAGCTGCGATACCTTTCTGCGCCCCATCTATGCGGGCAATGCCATCGCACGGGTGGCGAGCAGCGCCCCGATCAAGGTGATGACGGTGCGGGCGACGGCTTTTGCCAAGGCTCCGCAGGAAGGCAATGCTCCCGTCGAGAGTCTGGTAGTGCCCGAATTGACCCGTCGGACCCGCCTGATGGAGCGCCTTGCCGTGCGATCACCCCGACCCGAGCTGACTGCTGCGCGCGTGGTGGTTTCAGGTGGCCGAGCCCTTGGCTCCAAGGCGCAGTTTGCCCTGATTGAGGCGCTGGCCGACAAGCTGGGGGGGGCGGTCGGCGCATCGCGCGCTGCCGTCGATGCGGGTTTCGTCGCCAACGATCTGCAGGTTGGCCAGACTGGCAAGGTGGTCGCTCCCGAGCTCTATATCGCGGTTGGCATTTCTGGTGCCATTCAGCATCTGGCGGGGATGAAGGAGTCGAAGGTGATTGTGGCCATCAACAAGGACAGCGAAGCGCCCATCTTTCAGGTTGCCGACTACGGTCTGGTGGGCGATCTCTTCACCCTGCTGCCCGAGCTTACCGCCAAGGTGTAAATTTGTCGGAAAGGGCAGGGGCAACCCGTTTATGCGGTCTCTTGACCATTTCTGCGCATGTTCTCTGCAAGCCCTGACCCGTTCAGGGCTTTTTCTACTGAAAAGGGGAGCAAGAGTGACGGTAAAAGGTTGAGCCAGCTCCCAAAAAGCCTTTGATCCGCTGGCTGCTCTTGTGTAAAACCTGACAAGTCATCGATCACACTCATCCACTCACGGAAAGCGTCATGAGCAAACAGGTTTACAACTTCTGCGCCGGCCCCGCCATGTTGCCGGTTGAAGTCATGGAGCGCGCCCAGCGCGAATTTTGTAATTTTCAGGGGCTGGGAGCCTCGGTCATGGAGCTTTCCCACCGCGGCAAGCACTACATGGCGGTCGCCGAGAAGGCCGAGGCCGATCTGCGCGAGTTGCTGGCGGTGCCGGACAACTACAAGGTGCTGTTCATGCATGGGGGTGGACGGGGTCAGTTCTCCGCCGTGCCCATGAACCTGCTGGGCGGCGCCAACAAGAAGGCCGATTTTCTGCTGACCGGTGTCTGGTCGCAAGGGGCGGTGGATGAGGCGCAAAAGTACGGCGACATCCAGACCTGGCAAGGGGTTGCCAAAAACGAGCAGGGGATTACACACCTGTTGCCGACACCTGCGTTTCGCTCTGATGCCGCCTATGTGCACTACTGCCCGAATGAGACCATTGAAGGGATCGAGATGTTCGAGATCCCCGCAACCGGTGATGTACCGCTGGTGGCGGATCTCTCCTCGACCATCCTCTCCCGTCCCATCGATGTGAGCCGCTTTGGCATCATCTATGCCGGTGCCCAGAAAAATATCGGCCCGTCCGGGCTCGCCATCGCCATCGTGCGCGATGATCTGCTGGATCAGGCCAGAGCCGATGTGCCGTCGATTTTCGACTACAAGCTCACCGCCAAGAACGACTCCATGTTCAATACACCGCCCACCTACGCCTGGTATCTGGCCGGTCTGGTGTTCGAGTGGCTCAAGGAACAGGGTGGCCTTGCGGCGATGGAAGCGCGCAACAAGGAGAAAGCCGACTTCCTTTACGACTATCTCGATCAATCGAGCTTCTATAGCAATCAGGTGGATGTCAGCTGCCGTTCGCGGATGAACATCCCGTTCCAGCTGAAAAATGCCGAGCTGGACAAGCAGTTCCTGGCCGAATCGGAAGCTGCTGGCCTGCTGGCGCTCAAAGGTCACCGCATCGTCGGTGGCATGCGGGCCAGCATCTACAACGCCATGCCACTGGAGGGTGTGAAGGCGCTGGTCAGCTTTATGGATGAGTTTGCCAAGCGTCACGGCTGATCCGGTCCGCAGTTAATCCTGACGCCGGGCTTGCCCGGCGTCTTTTTTTCAACAACGACTGAATCTTAGCGTGCAGCCCCGTTTTTCCCCTGTCGCTGCCCTTGCCGAGCGGGGCGCGTACTGTTAACGTCCGGTCAGGTCATTTATTTGAGATTGCACAGGAAGTCTATGAATTCGTTGCGTTTGGAACCCATTTCTCGTGTGGCCGGTGAGGTCAATCTGCCCGGTTCAAAGAGTGTCTCTAACCGGGCGCTGCTGCTGGCGGCACTGGCCCGTGGTACTACCCGTTTGACCAACCTGCTCGACAGCGATGACATTCGTCACATGCTGGCGGCACTGACCCAGCTCGGGGTCAAGTACAAACTCTCTGCCGACAAGACCGAATGCACCGTGCAAGGCCTTGGCCGCAGTTTTGCCGTCAAAGAGCCGATCAATCTGTTCCTTGGCAATGCTGGCACTGCCATGCGCCCGCTCTGTGCCGCGCTGTGTCTGGGCTCCGGTGAGTACACCCTGGGCGGTGAGCCGCGCATGGAAGAGCGTCCCATCGGCCATCTGGTTGATGCCCTGCGTGAGGCGGGCGCTCATATCCAGTACCTGAAAAAAGATGGTTTTCCGCCGCTGGTGGTGGATGCCAAGGGGCTGTGGGGCGGCGACGTCCATGTCGATGGTTCCGTTTCCAGCCAGTTCCTGACCGCCTTCCTGATGGCTGCGCCCATGGCGGCTGGCGACACCCGCATCCATATCAAGGGGGAGCTGGTCTCCAAGCCCTACATCGATATCACCCTGCACATCATGAAGCAGTTCGGGGTGGTCATCGAGCACGACAACTACAAGCTGTTTTACATCAAGGGCAACCAGACCTACATCAGCCCGGGGGATTTTCTGGTTGAAGGGGATGCTTCCAGCGCCTCCTACTTCCTTGCGGCTGGCGCCATCAAGGGCAAGGTGCGGGTCACCGGCATCGGCAAGCACAGCATTCAGGGCGATATCCATTTCGCCGACGTACTGGAGAAGATGGGGGCGCGCATCACCTGGGGTGATGACTTTATCGAAGCGGAGCAGGCGCCGCTGCACGGCATCGATATGGATATGAACCATATTCCCGATGCTGCCATGACCATCGCGGTTGCGGCGCTGTTTGCCGAGGGGCCGACCTCCATTCGCAATATCTATAACTGGCGGGTGAAAGAGACCGATCGCCTGCATGCCATGGCGACCGAGCTGCGCAAGCTGGGCGTAGAAGTGGAGGAGGGGCGTGACTTCATTACCGTGATCCCGCCAACGCAGCTCAAGCACGCCGAGATCGATACCTATAACGATCACCGGATTGCCATGTGCTTCTCGCTGGTGGCACTGTCCGATACGCCGGTGACTATCAACGATCCCAAGTGCACCTCGAAGACCTTCCCGGACTACTTCGAAAAACTGGCCAGCATCAGCCAGCGCGATTAATCCCTCCAACATGATGGGGCCCGCCTTGTGCGGGCCTTTTTATCTCCGGCACGTTCGCAGTTAGCAGTTAGCAGTATTTCATTAACTTGCAAGATGCAGGTTAAAAAAACTTTCTTTAGTGATGTAATTTTCTATTTACACCAACTCGACTGCGGGCTATGTTGAGATTTCTTAATCTCAGTTATCTAGCAGGAAGCCTTGTCATGCAGCATCAAACCGACGACGTTCGTATCAGTGAAATCAAAGAGTTACTCCCTCCGGTTGCGGTGCTTGAGAAGTTTCCGGCGACCGAGACCGCCTCATCGACCGTGTTTGATTCCCGTCAGGCCATCCACCGTATCCTGAATGGTGAAGATGACCGTCTGCTGGTGGTCATTGGCCCCTGTTCCATTCATGATCCGGTTGCCGCCATCGAATATGGCAAGCGCCTCAAAGCGTTGCGCGACGAGCTGAAAGGTCAGCTGGAGATCGTGATGCGGGTCTACTTCGAAAAGCCGCGTACTACCGTGGGCTGGAAGGGGCTCATCAACGATCCGTACCTCGATAACAGCTGCAAGATCAATGACGGTCTGCGCCTGGGTCGCAAGCTGCTGCTCGATCTCAACGACATGGGGCTGCCGACCGCGTCCGAATTCCTCGATATGATCACGCCGCAATATGTGGCGGATCTGATGAGCTGGGGGGCGATCGGCGCCCGTACCACCGAATCCCAGGTGCATCGTGAGCTGGCTTCCGGTCTCTCTTGCCCGGTGGGCTTCAAGAACGGTACCGACGGCACTATCAAGGTGGCCATCGATGCCATCGGTGCTGCCAGTGCCCCCCATCACTTCCTGTCGGTCACCAAGTATGGCCACTCCGCCATCGTTGCAACCAAAGGGAACCCGGATTGTCACATCATCCTGCGTGGTGGCCGTGAACCTAACTACAGCGCAGCCCATGTCAGCGAGGTGGTGAAGGGGCTGGAGAAGGCCGGTCTGCCGCAAAAGGTGATGATCGACTTTAGTCACGCCAACAGCAGCAAACAGTTCAAGAACCAGATGGTCGTGGCGGACGATGTGGCTGATCAGCTGCGCGCCGGCAGCAAGGCTGTATTTGGCGTGATGGTGGAGAGCCATCTGGTGGAAGGGCGTCAGGATCTGGTCGAGGGCTGCGAGCTTACTTTCGGTCAGAGCATCACGGATGCCTGCATTGGTTGGGAAGATACCGAAACCCTGCTGCGCAATCTGGCCGATGCGGTCGCCACCCGCAACGCCCGCTGAGACGGATATGTCCGTGAGCTGATACAGCTAGGAATTGATACAAAGTAAAAGCGCGCCACAGGCGCGCTTTTTGTTGTCGGAGCTGGGTTACCAGCGATAGGTCTTGAGCAGGGCTTCCAGTTTCTGGCACTGCTCGACCAGCTGAATACTGGCGAGGTTGGCAGAATGAGCCTGACCCAGAGTATCGTTGGAGGTGTTGCGGATCTGGTTCACCGAGTGGTCCACCTCGTTGCAGACCCTGTCCTGCTCTTCGGCTGACTGGGCCATCTGGGCATTGAGATTATTGATCCGGGCGATGCGTTCAATGATGTTCTGCATGGCGGCCAGGGTCGCCTCGGTTTTGCTGATGCTCTCGTCCGCCTTGGTTTTTGCATCCCCGATCACCGTAACGGCGCTCTGGGCCTCTTTTTGCAAGGCTGCGATCATCTGGGAGATCTCCTCGCTGGCAGTGCGGCTGCGGTTGGAGAGGGCGCGCACCTCGTCGGCCACCACGGCAAAACCGCGTCCCTGCTCGCCGGCTCGCGCGGCCTCAATGGCGGCGTTGAGGGCCAGCAGGTTGGTCTGATCGGCGATCCCCTTGATCACTTCCAATACCCCATCCACGGCAAGACAGCGGCTGTCGAGCTGCTGGATCACCTGATCCACCCTGTCGATTTCGGTCGACATCTCGCCCATGTCGGTGATGGAGTGCTGGGCGAGACGGCTGGTATTGGCGGCATCCTGATTGGTGAGCGCGGAGAGCTCGGCACTGTGGCGGGCATGCTCACGTACTTCGTGGGAGCTGGCAGCGAGCTCGCTCACTGCGGCCGCCACCTGGGTGGTCATCCCCTCCTGCTGACGGGCCGAGTTTTCGGTCTGGGTGGCGACCTGGCGGATCTGGCTCGACTCCTGATAGAGCTGGTGCGTCGCTCCTTCCACCTCCTGCAAGCTGTGGCGGAAGCCCTGCACCATGTCGTTGACGGCGCGAGTCATCTGACCCAGCTCGTCCTGACTGTTGTTGACGAGAGGGAGGGCGAGGTTACGCTCTTTCGCCATCTGGATCATGGTGAGTTGCAACTGGCGCAGCGGCCGTTTGACGTAGCGCTGCAGCACCCACCAGAGCAGGCCGAAGCCCAGACCGAAAACAGCCGCCAGAGATCCGCTCAGAATAAAGTTGTTGTGGCGGATATCGTCGAAGGTATGGGTCAGGTCATAGCTGATCCTGACCGCTCCCATGACGGTTCCCTCATCCACCTGATGGCAGCTGGTGCACTGGGTGCCGCGATACTCCTTGTAGGCCTTGAACGGTTTGATCAGGGTGAGCTGGTTGCCCTGCTGTTGTAGGATGATATCCCCCTTCGTAATGGCGCGTTCATCGAGGGCATCCTGGGCTTTCTGGTCGGGATGGCCTGGGCCAAACAGATTGCTGACGGCGGGGGCACGGATAAGACGGGCTTCAACAATCCCGGCCTCGCTCTTGAGCTTGGTTTGCACTATCTGCCGGTTGGCCATGCCACCGGTCATCATCAATACGTTGAGCTGATCCATGTAGGTGTTGGCGGCGCTCTCTACCTTCTCTTCCGCCATGCGGATGGCGAGATCCCGTTGCAACCAGGCAGAGAGCTCGAAGCAGAGGGCAAAGGTGGAGCTGATGACCAGCGCAAGGGGGAGAAAGATTTTCCAGTTCAGTGAGAGGTTATGCATAGTGGCCGATCCCATGCCCTTTATCTGTTTTTATTGGTTCCCGTTTCATCTTGAGCGTAGACAAGGAGAGGCGGGGAGACAGTTTCCTATCGGCACACTTTAGTCACTCTTGAGTAAATAATCTGTTAAGCAGATCGGTAATAGAGGTTGCCAACAGGGCAATTTCAGATTGAGTGGCACCAAGAGTTGATCCTGCTCAAAAACACGCGAGTGATAATAATTATCATTGCTGTTATTTGCGAGTCATCACCATGATCCATCTAACTCCTTCCATGACCGGCGTGGCTTCGCCGGATCCTCTCAAGTTTGCCTTCAGTGCCAAAACCTCGGCACATGCCAGTCGGGGAGGGATCCGCCCCTTGTCACTCGATGAGCACCAATGGCAACAATGGTGGCAGCAAGAGAGCGATGCCGAAGAGCGCGCCCTCTATCTCCATATTCCGTTTTGTCGCAAGCGCTGCAGCTTCTGCAATTTCTTCGAAAATGGCGCCAATCCGGCGCGGATCAGCCGCTATGTCGACGGGTTGTGCGCATCGCTTGCCAGGGCCGCAGAGACGCCGCTGGTACAAAGCCGCCCCTTCTCGGCCGTCTATGTCGGGGGCGGAACCCCCACCGATATGAGTGCTGATGAGCTGGAAATGCTGGCCAGGATGATCCGGCGCTTTCCCCTGACGGCCGATGCCGAGGTGACCCTTGAGGGGCGCCTCAACGGTTTTGACGATGCCAAGTGGCAGGCTGCGCTGGGCGGCGGTTTCAACCGCTTTTCGTTCGGGGTGCAGAGTTTTGATACCTGTGTGCGCCAGCAGGCGGCGCGGATCGATGACAGGGAGACCCTGCTGACCCGCCTTGGTGAGCTGACTCGCGATGATGCGGCAGTGATCGTGGCGGATCTTATTTTCGGTCTGCCTGGTCAGGATGATGCCGTGTGGCAGCAGGACATCACGGATGTGATGGCGAGCGGCGTGCACGGGGTTGATCTCTACCAGCTTATCGCCATGCCGGGCACCAATCTGGATAGGGCCGGGCAGCAGGGCAAGCTGGGTTGGGCTGCCGATGGCCAGCAGCGGGCCGCCATGTACGCTTACGGCGGTCAACAACTGGAACAGCATGGTTGGGAGCGACTCTCCTGCAGTCACTGGCGACGCACTCCAGCCGAGCAGAGTCGCTATAACCAGATGGCCAAGCGCGGCGCCGAGATCCTCCCCTTTGGTGCAGGAGCCGGGGGCTCTATCCATGGCCATGGCGTGATGTACGGGCGGGATTTGGCCCAGTGGCACGAAGCGCAGGAGAAGGGAGTTCGGGCGCCCGGCATGGTGATGGGGCGCAATCCGAATGCGCGGATGGATGCTCTGCTGCGTGGCGCCCTCGACAGTGGCGTGTTGGCACTGACGCGCCTGCCAGCCTCACTGCGCAGCCATCTGATGCCGCTGTTCGACGCCTGGCGGCAACACGGGCTGGCCGATCTTGCAGGCGATCAACTGGTTCTGACGCTGGCGGGGCGCTTCTGGAACGTCAATATGCAGGCCGGGTTGTTCGAGTTTTTGCAGCACAATCCGGCTGATGGCAGCGAGCCTGCGTTGCAGCATGGCAAGCACCCAGATGGTAAACACCCCGGAGTACGCCACTCACTGGTGTAGGGCTTTACCCGATCGCCAAAAGCACAAAGGGAGCCGACGAGGCTCCCTTTGTCTGGTCAATCAGCTGTTTGGCCAACCAGTCTGGTGTAAGCACGGGACGAATTACTCGTCGTCGCTATCCTGATAGCTGTCGCGCTGGGCCCTTGGCAGACGGCGCATCGGGGTAAATCCGACATCCTCGCCTACCACTTCCCGTTTGCGGGCCGGGGCAGGCTTCTTGGCGGTATCGCCTTTGGCTTTGCCCTTGCCTGCTGCCGGTTTGCCCTTGCCACCCTTGGCATTGGCTGCGCCACGGGCGCGCGGCGGGTTCTGCACCGGCTTGCTGCCGGGCAGGGTCTGGCGGCTTGGCTTGCCGCTCGGCTCATACCCTTCGAGGATCTCCACGGAGAGGGATTGACCGATCAGGGCCTCGATCGCCTTGAGCTGACCCAACTCATCATGGCTGACCAGCGAGATGGCCTCGCCACCGCGACCGGCACGGCCGGTACGGCCGATACGGTGGATGTAATCCTCCGCCATTTGCGGCAGCTCGAAGTTGATCACGTGGGGCAGCTGATCGATGTCCAGGCCACGGGCGGCGATATCGGTTGCCACCAGCACCCGCACCTTGCCTTCCCGAAAATCGGCCAGCGCCCGGTTGCGGGCCCCCTGACTCTTGTCACCGTGAATGGCGACTGTGTCGAGACCATCTTTCTGCATCTGATGCGCAAGGCGATCGGCGATCTGCTTGGTGCGGACAAACACCAGCACCCGCTGCCAGTTGCCACGGCCAATCATGTGAGAGAGCAGCTCGCGGCGCCGCTCCCGATCGACCTGAATGATGCGCTGGGTCACCTGTTCGGCAGCCGTGTTGCTGGGATCGACCTCAATCAGGGTGGGGTCGTTCAGCAGATCGTCCGCCAGTGCCTTGATTTCACTGGAGAAGGTGGCAGAGAAGAGGAGGCTCTGCCGTTTGGCGGGCAGTGCCTTCATGATGCGGCGAATATCGACGATGAAGCCCATGTCGAGCATGCGATCCGCTTCATCCAACACCAGCACTTCCAGCTCGCTCAGGGTTAATGCGCCCTGGGTCAGCAGATCCAGCAGACGGCCCGGGGTGGCCACCAGAATGTCGATACCGAGCTTGATGGCATCCAGGTTGGGCTTGATGCTGACGCCACCGTAGGCGATCAGGGTACGAAACGGCAGGTGGTGGGCATATTTGATGATGCTCTCACCCACCTGGGCGGCCAGTTCGCGGGTCGGAGTCAGTACCAGGGCGCGCACCTGACGGCGACCGCGGCCATGGTTGGCCAGCAGCAGTTGCAGCATGGGCAGGGTGAAACCGGCTGTCTTGCCTGTGCCTGTCTGGGCTCCGCCGAGGACATCCTGACCAGCCAGAATAGCCGGAATGGCTTGCTGCTGGATGGGGGTTGGCTGTTCGTAACCCAGCTCCTTGACGGCCCGCAGGATGTGCGGGGAGAGACCCAGTTCGTTGAATGACATGTTCGAGAGAAACTCCTCTGGTGAGCCTTTGGCTCAGCGGATGACCGGCGCGGGCGCCAGCCACGATATGGAAATGATAACGGGGGCGTAATATAGCAAAAGAGCGGCCGGTGCGCAGTAGCTGTCGCACCGGCCGCTCTTTATGTGCCGCAAACAGCAATCAGAGCAGGTCGCGGATGGGGGCGACCAGACTCTCCGGCTTGGTGGTGGGAGCAAACCGCTCCACCACGTTGCCGTCACGGTCGATCAGGAATTTGGTGAAGTTCCACTTGACGTTTTCCAACCCCAGCAGCCCCGGTTTCTCCTTCTTGAGCCACTGATAGAGCGGGTGGGCCTGCTCGCCGTTGACATCGCACTTGGCCATGATGGGGAAGGTAACCTGGTAGTCCAAGGAGCAGAAACGGGCGATCTCCTCGGCATCCCCCGGCTCCTGTTGACCGAACTGGTTGCAGGGGAAACCCAGGATCTCCAGCCCCTCGGGCCCCAGCTCGCGATAGAGTGCTTCCAGCCCCTCGTATTGGGGGGTAAAACCGCAGCGGCTGGCCACATTGACCACCAGGATCACCTTGCCGGCCAGTTGGGCGAGCGGGTAGGGGGTGCCATCCAGTTGTTGCAGTGTCAGGTCGGGCAGAGGCATCACATCATCCTTTTGTTGATTGCATGTCGTTGATTGTACATAAGTTGCACAGTGTGCTTGCAGGAGGAAAAGGGGGTATTCCCATGGTCGCTACGGTATCGCTTGGCTCTTTTAACGGCAAGGCGTTACGTTAACGGACACCGATGCAATGGGGGGCGGCTCACACTTTTCTCCTCCATTACGCACCGGGTGAGGGCAGGATCACAATCGACCCGGAAAAAGGGGGCGCGGCCTGCCAAATCGGGTATTGATGGTGGGACTTCTCAAGAGAAGCAAACCGGTTTGTGCCTTTAGCGGGAAGCCGCTAAAAAGCGCTCTCTTTTCCACATGTTGCGAGTCAATCTTGGACTATCAAGCCGTCATGGATGCCATCTACACCCGAGGTTGGGTGATAGTGGACGATTTTTTAACTGCCGCAGAGGTGGATGCCCTCAAAGGGTGTCTGCCAGAGGAGTGGCAACCGGCCGGGATCGGCCGTGAAGGGCTCCATCAAGGCAACAGCGAGATCCGCCGCGACCAGATCTATTGGCTGGAGCCGTCGCTCGGGGCGCCGGTCGCCGATTATCTCGCCCGCATGGAGGCGCTGCGTCTGGCCGCCAACCGGATGTTGATGCTGGGATTGTTCGACTATGAAGCACATTTTGCCCGTTATCGTAGCGGCGACTTCTACGCGACCCATCGCGATGCCTTTGCCGGTCGCTCCAACCGGCGCCTGACGACGGTGTTCTACCTCAATAACGACTGGCAACCCGAAGCGGGCGGCGTCCTGCGCTTTTATGACAACGACGAGCAGTTCTTGATGGATGTGAGCCCCAAAGGGGGGCGGCTGGTGATCTTCCTCTCCGAAGAGTTTCCCCACGAAGTGCTGCCCGCCAATCAGGAGCGTTACAGCATTGCCGGCTGGTTTCGCATCAATGGCAGCGGCATGGGACGGGTCGATCCCCCTCGCTGACCCATGGGGCTGCGCGGTTTTTGACACAGGGCGCCCTTTTTCACCGCAAGATGTGGCTGGCAGGGCAGCCATCAGCTGACAAGGGTTTGTCTCCCTTGCTACACTGGCGCGCACTTATGTTCGTATCTGGCTTCGTCCGGTTTTGAATGCGGTGGTTTTTGAATGGTCATGACGAAGCCGCTTCTCCCAAGGGATCACATCTAATGAAGAACATGCATGTCTTGCTGCTGTGCGGCGGCGGTGGCTCCGAGCACGAAGTCTCTCTGCGCAGCGCCAATTTCCTCGAAAAACAACTCGCTCTCCTGCCCGGCGTCGAAGTGACCCGCGTCGAGATGTTTGCCGACCGCTGGCTCAGCGCCGATGGTCGCGAGTGCAAACTGGGGCTGGACAAGCTGCTCTCGTTTGACAGCGTGGCCCGTCCGGTAGACTACGTGGTGCCCTGCATCCACGGTTACCCGGGCGAGACCGGCGATCTGCAATCCTTCCTCGAGCTGGCTGGCCTGCCCTATCTGGGCTGCGACGCCGAAGCGAGCAAGATCTGCTTCAACAAGATCACCACCAAGCTGTGGCTCTCCGCCATCGGTATCCCCAACACCCCTTACCTGTTCCTGACCGAGCAGGGCGATGCGGCTCTGGCTGAGGCGAAAGCGGCACTGGCCAAGTGGGGCAAGGTCTTTATCAAGGCAGCCTCCCAGGGTTCTTCCGTTGGCTGCTACTCCGCCAGCAACGAAGCGGATCTGGTGAAGGGCATTGCCGATGCCTTCGGTTACTCCGAGCAGGTTCTGATCGAGAAAGCAGTCAAGCCGCGCGAGCTGGAAGTGGCTGTTTACCAGTATGGTGACGAGCTGGTGGCGACTTATCCGGGCGAGATCTGCGTGCCGCAGGACAAGTTCTACACCTATGAAGAGAAGTACAGCAGCGCCAGCCATACCGAGACTGCACTGCGTGCCGAAGGGCTGACCCAGGCTCAGGCTGACGCCATTCACGAGTACGCCCTCAAGGCGTTCCGTCAGCTGAAACTGACTCACCTCTCCCGTATCGACTTCTTCCTGACTGAGGAGGGCGAGATCCTGCTCAACGAGATCAACACCTTCCCGGGCATGACCTCCATCTCCATGTTCCCGAAACTGCTGGAGCATCACGGTCACGACTTCGCCCGCTACCTTGAGCAGATCCTGCGCAAGGCCAGCTAAGCGGATCGCTCTTGCTGACGGACGTTGATACCGTTCCAATAAAAATCCCCGCCAATTGGCGGGGATTTTTTTATGTCTTTATCAAGCGGGATAGGCCTGCCTGAGGGATAAGCAGGCGGGGAGGGGATGACTCTTTCCCGCCTGTTGCTACCTGTGGGTATACCTGCCGTTAGCCGCGATCCACCCGAAAGCGCACGCTGCGGGAGTGGCAGGGCGCCAGTTCGCCAAACTCGCCAGCAGCCAGCTCAAGGGGCAGGGGCTGCTCGTCCATCCGCACCGCTTGCCAGTCGCTCAGGGTGTGCTGGCTGGCCACCTTGCCACCCTCCAGCACCGCCTGCTCGCTCGGGTTGTAGACCCGGATCACCAGCGCCTCTTCATCCTCGGCCTTTTTCAGGGCGTTCAGCACCGGACCGGAGGGATCCATGGAGAGCAGACTGAAGTGCAGCGGGGTGGTGAAGCTTGCCTTGTTGAGCTTCATGGCATCGAACGGGATCTTGTTGTAGCAGCGCACCGGGGTGAGATAGCTGCGCGCTGCCTGCATCACGTTGGCGCTGATGTGATCACCGGCAAACGCCAGCAGGCTGAAACGGCAGCTGAGCTTGCCGCGCACCTGGGAGTCCGGGGTCGGCAGCTTGATGCCGGAGGGGCGACCCGGGCGCAGCAGCAGCTCCTCTTTACCGAGCACGCCGACCCCGCGCAGCAGGGTGAGTGCCAGAGTGTCGCACTGCTCGCCGATCACTTCAAACTCACGCAGACCGTCGCTCAGCACCGCCAGACCCTGCTTGCCATCTTGCAGGGCGACGAAGTTCATCAGCTGCCAGACCGGAATGGGGGCCTCTTTCCACCCTTCTGCCTCCCAGTTCGCCATGGCGCTGTCGCGGGTGGGGCGGGTGATGCAGCCAAACTGGTTGTCGGAGACTACGGTGTCGCTCGGGAAGGGGGTGGGGATCAGCACCCGCACTCTGTGATCATCTGCCTGATTGTCGAGCTCCAGCTCGATGTCGATGCGTGGGCTCTGATGCGCCAGCGTGATACGGCAGGTGACATCGAGGTGACCGTTGCACTGGCGGCTGGCCCGCTCGGCGAGGTTGGCCGGCAAGGCCATGCGCAGTTTGAGGGTCGCGATGCTCTGCCACGCTTCATGGGTGACCTCGCGGGTCACCGCAAACTCGGTGGAGTAGCGCAGCCACTCATCCCGCGATGGCGAGTAGTCATACTCGTCGCCATCATCGGAGCCCTCTTCCAGCGTGAGCACCTGATCAAAGGTGGTGCCGCGCAGCTTGTCCAGGATCTGCAAAGTGCCGTTGTCATTGAGGGCGATGCGGTAAAAATTGTTCTCCAGCAGCTTGCCGCTGGCCGTCACCGGTTGCTCCACTCCGGGCTGGTTGCCTTCGATATGGAGAGTGCAGTAGCCCATGGCCGGCAGCGGATGGCAGAGCTGGATGTCGTACTCCATAAAGGGATCGTAGTTGCCGTAGTGAACGATTTGTCTGTCCACCAGCCCCGGATCAATCTCGCGCTTGGCGCGGATGAAGTAGGGGATCGGCTGGCCCGCTTCATCGCGCAGGGCAAAGGATTGGGCGCGAATGCGGATGCTGGTGTTGATCACCTCCTGACGGGGGAAGGGCATCAGGTTGAACAGGCAGAGCTTGTCGGCCACCTGCATGCCGTCTTCACATAGCGCCACCGGCATGTTATCGACAATCTTGCGCATGTAGAAGCGGATCAGGTTTTCGGCCATGTCGTCGGCCAGAATGAAGCGGGTCATCACCTCCTGATGCACCTTGTCGCTGCAGCAGCAGCCGATGCTGTCATGGGCGTGGTTCTTCATGATCTCCTTCCACATCTTCTCCAATAGCCCGTGGTGGTACTCAAAGCCGAGCGCCCAGGCGATGCTTGCCAGCGGTTCGAGGATGTTGACGATCTTGTTCTCGATGGCGGCATGGGCCAGCTTGATGTCCATCCGGGTGGAGGAGATGGTGCGGTGTACCCGCATGTATTTGCCGTCGTTGAACTCCCCCTTGAGGGTGGCCAGCTGGTCGCGGCACGCCTCGATGCGCTCGAAGACCTGCTCGAAGCGGCTCATGTGGAATTCACGCTGGGGGTAGATCTCCCGCAGCTTGTCGATGATGGCGAAGATGTTCTGTTGCAGCGGCATCTGATCGTGGCCGTTGGGTAGCAGGATATCCTTAGTCACCGAGGCTTTCTCCAGCACCTCGAAGTAGGATTCGAGCCGCTTGCGCAGACCTGCCTCATCTTCCGGCAGGTACTTGCCGATGGCGTAGCCAAGCGGCAGTACCTGGGCGGTCACCTCGCTGCCATCGTTGCTCTGCCAGAGGAACTCGGTCTTGTCGGTACCGTGGCGCTCGGAGCAGCCGCGCCAG
This sequence comes from Aeromonas sp. SG16, assembly GCF_024436135.1. Lineage (NCBI taxonomy): Bacteria > Pseudomonadati > Pseudomonadota > Gammaproteobacteria > Aeromonadales > Aeromonadaceae > Aeromonas > Aeromonas sp. SG16. The sequence goes on along the minus strand of NZ_JANFNW010000001.1, from coordinate 1,115,502 downwards.
AACATGGCCCGCTCGATCCCGAAGCCGTTGAAAATGTGGGGCAGCTGGGAGGACATGCCGAACGAGTCGGGCAGGTAACCGATCTTCATCGGCTCACCAAGGCTGAGGCAGTCGCGCATCCCGTAGAGCAGGTTGCGCAGGATGGACTCGCCGCTTACCTGCATGGTGTCGGTCTGGGTGTACCAGGGGCCGATGATGAGTTTGCCCGCCTCCACCAGCGCCTTCACCCGGGCCTTGTTCTCGGGCTGGATGGCGAAGTAATCCTCCAGCACCGCGGTCTGGCCGTCCAGCACATAGAACTTGTAGTCGGGGTCGGATTCAAGCCGCGCCAGGATCTCCGCCATGTTGTTGACCAGCAGGATGCGGGACACCTCGGTGGTGAAGTACCACTCCCGATCCCAGTGCATGTGTGGCGTGATGTGAACTCGTGAAACTGTCATGACAATGATCCTTTGCTGACGCACGGCGGCCCTTGCCTGCCGTGCGGAAAAATAGTCTGTTGAAAAAACGGTGGTGAAGATGAGCCTTACTCTGCGGCGACCACCTGATAGGTGCCGCGCTGCATGGCGTGACGGCGCCAGCCGATCAGCACCACAGTGGAGATAAGGGTGCCCACCAGCGCCGCACCGAGCCAGACGGCGGCAGCCATCAGGGCACCGTGGCCGCCATCGTGGAGCAGAAAGAGGGAGAAGATGCCGGCCCCCGGGGTGGAGAGACCAATCCCCATGGCACCCACCATGGCGCCAGTGACCACCGAGCCTGCGAGGAAGGAGCCGATCACCCGGATCGGATCTTCGATGGCCATCGGAATGGCGCCCTCGGTGATCCCCGCCAGCCCCAGCAGCCAGGTGGACTTGCCGGTCTCGATCTCGAAGGTCTGGAACAGGCGTGGCGCCAGCAGGGTGGAGGCAGTGACGGTAAAGGCCGAGACCATCTTGACCGCGCCGAAGATGGCGTAGGGGCCGTAGACCCCGTTGGCCATGGCGCCGAGGCAGAAGGCGTAGGCCGCCTTGTTGACCGGGCCACCCAAGTCAAACGAGCACATAAAGCCGAGCAGGGCGCCCAGTACCAGCGCATTGGTGCCGGAGAGGCCGTTGAGCCACTCGGTGAGGCTGTTGTTGAGCCAGGCCACCGGCTGGCCGATGACAAACAGCATCAGGCTGCCCGCCACCAGGGTGCCGATCACCGGATAGAGGTAAAAGGTGAGAAAGCCGTTGAAGTTGGGGCTAAGGCGCACATGCTGCTTGACCCAGCGCATCAGGTAACCGGCGATAAGGCCGCCGACCACCCCGCCGAGAAAACCGGAGCCAATCATGTTGGCGGCCAGCCCCGCCGCAAAGCCCGGGCCCAGCGCCGGTTTGTCCGCCAGCGAATAGGCGGTATAGGCCGCCAGCACCGGCACCATCAGGGTGCCCAGCATGCCGCCGCCCAGCTTGCGATACATCCAGAGCCAGGAGTTCTCGGTATCAAACAGATGTTGCAGGCCGAAGATCTGGGCCAGCAGCACAGAGACGGCGAGCACGGTACCGCCCGCCACGATCAGCGGCACGGCAAAGGAGATGCCGCTCAGCAGCGCCTGCTTGAGCTCGGTCTTGAGGCTCACCTTTTTGCCAGTTGGCGCGTCGCTCTGGTTGGGGTTGGGCGTCGGGGCGGTGCGACCGCCCTTGGCCGCTTCCAGCGCCTCATTCAGGATCCGCTCGGCATGGCGAATGGGCTCGGCTACCGGCGTCTCGATCCGGGGGATACCGGAAAAACGCTCCTGCTCCTTGATGGCCACCTCGGCGGCGAAGATGCAGGCTACCGCAGCATCGAGCGCTTCTTGCGGCAAGCGATCCTCGATGCCGTTGGCTCCCTGTTTTTCGACCAGTACCCGAATGCCCAGCTTGCGCCCCGCTTTTTCCAGATACTCGGCAGCCATATAGGTGTGGGCGATCCCCGCCGGACAGGCGGTGACACAGACCACAGTGGGTTTATTTGTATCCAAGTTGTCTTCTTTTGCTGGTTGCTTGCCACTATCCCCCTCACCATCGAGCAGTGCCATCAGTTGCTCGGCACTTTGAGCTGCCAGCACCGCCTCGCGGGTATCGTCATCCACCAGGGCAGTGGTGAGGGTGGTGAGCAGCTGCATGTGGGTGGAGCCCGCCTGAACGGTCGGGATCGCCAGCATGAAGATCAGGTTGACCGGCTCGGGGCCGTCGATCCCCTCCCAACCCAGCTCCTCGCTCAGGGTAGCGACGGCAAAGGCCGCTTCACGCACCGCATCGCACTTGCCGTGGGGCACTGCCAGCCCTTCGCCAAGGGCGGTGGGGCCCTGCGCCTCGCGGGCCATGACCGCGGCCAGAAAGGCGGCCTTGTCGTGCAGCTTGCCGGCCTGATCGAGCCGATCAGCCAGGGCATGGATGGCCGCATCTCGATCGGCAAACCGGGTTTGCAGCGTGATGAGATGGGGGCCGGTAAGACTGGTCAGATTCATGATGATCCTCTGTCAGGTTGGCTTGCCAGCAAGCCGTCATGGTGAAAGTGACAGCGATGCTAACAAACCGGCCGACTGATTTTTGTGAGTGGTATCATACAATTTGTTATTTGTATTGTTTTTGTATTGTTTGATCAAGGCGATTTGTTAGGTCAAATGAGGCAGAGCCGTTTTGTCTGTCGGGCAACTGGGGTAGAATGGCACCTCTTCCATTTATCATGGCGCAGAGCCGACGAGGTGGCCTTTCGTGTCGAAAAAACCCATGTATCGCCAGATAGCCGACACCATCCAGCAGTGGATTGCGCAAGGGGAGCTGGCCCCCGGCGATGCCCTGCCCACCGAAGCCGAGCTGCGCGAGCAGTTCGGGGTGAGCCGGGTGACGGTGCGCCAGGCCCTCAAGCAGCTGACCGAACTCAACGTCATCGAGAGCATTCAGGGCAGCGGCAGCTACGTGCGGCAGGAGAAGGTGAACTACGACATCTATCAGCTCACCAGTCTCTATGAGAAGGTGACCGATCCGGCGGCCGAGACCCACAGCGACATTCTCGCTTTCGAGGTGATCAAGGCGAGCAGTGAGTTGGCCGAGCGGCTCAATCTGGTGGAGGGGGCGCTGGTCTACTACGTCAAGCGGGTGCGCTTTATTCGCCAGATCGCGGTAACGCTGGAGGAGACCTGGATGCCGCTCGCTCTCTTCCCCGATCTCAGCTATGCGGTGATGCAGGGCTCCAAGTACCACTACATCGAAGAGGTGAAGCAGCTGGTGATCGACCGCAGCGAGCAGGAGATCATTCCGGTGCTCCCCTCGGCGCAGGTGGTGGAGGCGCTCGGTATCGACCCGGCCAAGCCCATTATCGAGAAGGTCTCCCGTGGCTTCTTGCAAGATGGCACCGTGTTCGAGTTCAGTCGCAACTTCTTCAAGAGCGATGATTACAAGTTCACCCTAGTCGCCCGCCGCGCCAAGGGGTGAGCGGGCGGCAGCACCCGAGATAAAAAAGGCCACCACCGTGTTTGCGGTGGTGGCCTTTTTGTTTGGCCGATTAACGGGCCAGCAGCTGGGCTGGATAGTTCGTTGGCTGGTCGTTTGACTCAGCCGATCTACTGCGCAGAGTCCTTGACGATCCCCTCGACCCGCACCTGCAGGCTCCCTTGCGCCAGGGTGGTGACGAGCTGGTCGCCATGGTTGACCTGATCGGCGCGGCTGATGACTTCGCCACGCGCAGTGCGGGTGATGGAGTAGCCGCGCCCCAGAGTGGCGAGCGGGCTCACCCCGTCGAGGCGGGCGGTAAGCATGGCGAGGCGGTGGCTCGCAAGGTCTTGCCGTTTTGCAATCAGGGCATGAAGCCGCTCCTCGGCCAGCTGGTGGCGGCGCTTGCCAGCGGCCAGCAAGCGCTCCGGGCTCTTGCCCTGCAGGCGCAGTTCAAGGTTGGTGAGGCGCCGCTCTCCCTGATGCAGCCGCTGGCGCAATAGCTGCTGCAAACGGGTGGAGAGCTCGTCGAGGCGCTGGGATTGTTGCTCCAGCCGCCGCTTCGGATCCTGATGGTCGAGCCGCTTTTGCAGCAGGATGAAATCGTGGCGGGCGGCGGTCTGCTGGCGGCTCATCGCCTGCAGCAGTCGCTGCTTGAGGTGAACGAGACGCTGGGCACGGGCGCTCTGATCCGGCGCCACCAGCTCGGCGGCGGCCGATGGGGTAGGGGCGCGCAAGTCGGCGGCAAAGTCGCTGATGGTGACATCCACCTCGTGGCCCACCGCGCTCACCACAGGTATGGCTGAGTGGGCAATGGCACGCGCCACCGCCTCTTCGTTGAAGCACCAGAGGTCTTCGAGCGAGCCGCCGCCGCGCCCGACGATCAGCACATCCACCTCGGCGCGCTGGTTCGCTTTGGCGATCGCCGCGACGATCTGGCTGATGGCGGCGCTCCCCTGTACCTGAGTCGGGTAGATAAAGACCGGCAGATCCGGCGCGCGCCGTTTAAGCACCGTCAGCATATCGTGCAGGGCGGCACCGGTGGCGGAGGTGATAAGGCCCACCGCCCGCGGTTCACGGGGCAGCGGCCGCTTGCGGCCTTCCTCAAACAGCCCCTCGGCGCCGAGGCGGCGCTTGAGCTCTTCAAAACGCAAGGCCAATACGCCGTCACCTGCAGGCTGCATCGACTCGATGATCAGCTGGTAGTCGCCGCGCGGCTCATAGAGGGAGACCCGCGCCTGCACCAGCACCTGCATGCCATCCTGCGGGCGGAAGGCCACCCGCCGGTTGTTACCCTTGAACATGGCGCAGCGCACCTGCGCCGACATGTCCTTGAGGGAGAAGTACCAGTGGCCGGAGCTTGGCATCGCCAGATTGGAGAGTTCGCCGGTCAGCCACACCAGCCCCAGATCCTGCTCCAGGATCATGCGCACGGCGCTGTTGAGGCGGGTGACGGTAAAGACCTGCTGCTCGCGGCCGTTCGCCGCACTGGATGGGGTAAATCGGTTCAATGGCGTACCTGTGGTCTGCCCCGGTGGGGCCGGGATAAAACGATGGACGCTATCTTACCCCAGCAAGGGGCAGGTGCCGAGCCTCTATCGGCCCGAGCACCCGATATCGCCCTTGCAGGGCTTTCATTCGTTTTGTGGCTGGCTGACAAACGCGATCTTGTGCAGGCCGTGGCGAGACGCCGCTGCCATGACGTTGGCGATGGTGCCATATTCGACCCGTTGGTCGATGCGCAGCTGGATCTCGGGCAACTCGCCGGGAGCTTTGCTGGCGCTCTCCATGTGGGCCAACAGCGCCGTTTCATCCACCTCCTGCTCGTTCCAGTAGGTTTTGCCCGCGCTGTCGATGGAGAGAGTGATCGCCTCCGGTTTGGGCTGATTGAGCTGGCTGCTCGCCTTGGGCAGATCGAGTTTGACCGCATTGGTGAGCAGGGGGGCGGTGATCATAAAGACGATAAGCAGCACCAGCATTACATCGATCATCGGGATCATGTTGATTTCACTGAGGGGCTGCTCATCCTCATCGCCGGGCAGGGAACCGAATGCCATTATTGGCCTCCCGTTTTGGCTGAGCGCTGGGCAAGGCGGGTGACATTGCTGGCAGCCGGTTCAAAACCGGTCAGCAGCAGGGCAAACAGGTCGTGGGCAAAGGCATCCAGCTCAGCCATCTTCAGGCGGTTGCGTCGCACGAAGAAGTTGTAGACCAGCACGGCGGGCAGGGCGACAGCCAGACCAAAGCCGGTCATGATCAGTGCCTCGCCAACCGGGCCGGCTACCTTGTCGAGACTGCTCTGACCGGCGGCGCCGATGGCAAGCAGGGCGTGATAGATGCCCCAGACGGTGCCAAACAGCCCGATAAAGGGGGCGGCAGATCCCACCGAGGCGAGAAAGGCGAGCCCCTGCTCCAGCCGTATCTTCTCCTGAGCGAGCCCCTGACGCAGGGCGCGCAGCAGATACTCGTCAGGAGATCCCAGACCCAGTGAGCGGGGGCGGGCACCGGCTCGCTCCAGCTGGCCGATGGCTATCAGCGCCGCATTGGTCAAGCGGCTATAGGCGTCTTGCGGGATCTCTTTGGCCAGTCGCTGCTCCATCTGTTGCACGTTCTCGTGTTGCCAGAACTGCTCGACAAACTGTTTGCCAAGGCGCCGCTCGCGCCAGGCAAACCAGAGCTTGAGCAGAGCAAAGTAACAGGTGCCGAGCGACATCAGTACCAGCAGTACAAATGGCAACAGGCCAACGCCGCTGTTTTGCGTGAGCAGATGGGCAAGCCCCATCCCGTTGTTGGCAATCTCCGGATCCATGGTTAACCCCTTATCTGAAAAATGATGGTGACTCTTGCCCAGGCCGCGATGGCCACGTTGTTCTGTTTGCCGGGAATAAAGCGCCAGCGGCTGACGGTGCGGCGCGCCTCCCTGTCGAGTCGGTAATACCCGCTGCTCTGATCGATCTCCACCGAGCTTGCCGTGCCATCGGCGTTGACCCGTACCTTGAGGATGACCCGACCCTCTTCCCCCCGACTGCGCGACTCGTAGGGGTAGGGGGGCTCGGGATTGTGCAGGGAGGGATCTCGCGCAATGGGGGCGCTGCTGCCAGTGGTGGCGTGTTGGCTGCCGCTGCCTGTCGGAGCTGTGGAGTGGCTGCTGCCTGTATTCGAACTGTTGTCGGTGAGCGGGCTCACGGGCATCGCGGAAGGCGTTTGCGATTGCTGGCTTACCGCTGTTCCAGCCGGTTTCGCGGCTGCATGGGCAACCGGTTTGACGATCGGTTTGCTGACCTTCTTGTTTAACGGCTTTTTGGGGGAGGCAGGCCGAACCTGCTTTGCCGCAGGTTTCGCGGTTGGCGCTGCCTTTCTGGCCGGTTGTTTGGCAGTCGTGCTTTCACCAGCCCAGCGAGCGGACAGAGTGATCTGCAGGGGCTGGGCAACAGGTGCGGGAGCGCGATCATAGGCAAACCAGAAAATGGCAGAGTGCAGCACAATGGCCATGGCCAGACAGATAAGCTTGGCAGGCCCGATAGCACCATCCATTGGCAGCGAGATTGGCTCCGATCCTAGATAGCTGGACGCCATGACCTGATTCCCTTCCTGAACGTCATATTGATACTCAAATGGCAAGTTATGAGACGCCTGACCCGGCGCAAAGGCCGCTAGCTTGCCTCACTCGACAGCTAGCAAACAATAACTATTATCAATCGCGTTTTAATCGGTTTGGCCAAGTAATAGGTTGGCTGATTGACACTCAATGCGGCGCTTCGTCGGTGTTAAAAGCCCCCTTGTCAGCCTGCTGCCTGTTACAAGAGGGCTTTTGATTCTGTTCCTGATGATGCCGGTGGTGCCGTGTCAAAGCTCTAGCAATACCCCCAGCTCCACCACCCGGTTGGCCGGAATATGGAAGAAATCGGTCGCCTTGAGGGCGTTGCGATTCATCCAGACAAACAGCCCCTCGCGCCAGCGGGCCATGCCCGGAATATCGGTGCTGACCAGATTTTCGTGGGAGAGGAAGAAGGAGGTCTGGCTCATGGCGACTTTAAGGTCGTGCTGGGCACAGGCTTGAAAGATCTCCTCCATGTCGGGGGTCTCCTTGTAGCCAAAATGGGCCACCACTTGCCAAAAACCCTCCCCGAGCTGTTTGAGTTGGACCCGTTCGCTAAAGGCGAGCCAGGGTTCATCCTTGATGCGAACGGTGAGGAAAATGATCCGTTCGTGGAGGATCTTGTTGTGTTTGAGATTGTGCAGCATGGCGTGGGGCTCCACCTGCTCCGAGCGCGACAAGAACACGGCTGTGCCCGGCACCCGCAGCGGCGGGTGCTCAAGCATGTTGTCGACAAAGCGGGTCAGGGCAAACGACTTGTTCTCCAGTTTATCGAGCACCAGCTCGCGCCCCCGCTTCCAGGTAGTCATCACCAGAATGGCGAGCAGGGCAAACAGAATGGGGAGCCAGCCACCCGCCAGCAGCTTGGTGCTGTTGGCGGCAAAGAAGGTGGCGTCTACCAGCAGCAGCGGCGCGCACACCAGCGCAATCAGCCAGCGTGGCCACTTCCAGCGCGTGGCGGCCACCACCATCAGCAGCAGGGTAGTGAGCACCATAGTACCTGTGACGGCGATACCGTAGGCGGCGGCCAGATTGCTGGAGGTCTGGAACCAGAGGATCACGATGACAATTCCCGCCAGCAGCAACCAGTTCACCAGCGGCAGGTAGATCTGGCCAATCTCCCGCTCGGAGGTGTGGCGGATCTCCTGACGGGGCAGATAGCCGAGCAGGATCGCCTGACGCACCACCGAGTAGGTGCCGGAGATAACCGCCTGCGAGGCGATGACGGTCGCCATGGTGGCCAGCACCAGCAGTGGCAGGGTGAGCCAGGAGGGGGCGAGCAGGTAGAAGGGGTTCTCGACGGCGGCGGGATTACGCAGCAGCAGCGCGCCCTGACCGAAGTAGTTGAGCAGCAGGGCCGGCATCACCAGCGAGCCCCACGCCAGTCGGATGGCACCGCGGCCAAAGTGACCCATGTCGGCGTAGAGCGCCTCCGTGCCCGTCACGCAGAGCACTACGGCGCCCAGGGTAATGAAAGCAACACCGGGTCGTTCGACAATAAAATCAATGGCATAAAGCGGATTGATGGCCTGCAGAATGATCGGGTTCTGGATGATCTCGATGGCTCCCAGCAAGGCCAGCACGCCAAACCAGAGCAGCATGATGGGGCCGAACAGCTGGCCTATCCCCGCTGTGCCGTAATGCTGGGCGCCAAAGAGGATCACCAGCACGATCAGCGTCACGGGGAGCACAAAGGGGGCGAGATCCGGGGCGATCACCTCCAGCCCCTCGACGGCAGAGAGCACCGAGATGGCGGGAGTGATCACCGCATCCCCGGCAAAAAGTCCTACCCCGACCAGGCCAAGCAGCATGGCAATGGTGCGAGCGCGGGGCGAGAGGCGGCGCGATGCCAGCGAGGCGAGGGTCAGCACACCCCCTTCGCCCTTGTCGTCGGCACTCAGTACCAGCAGCACATATTTGAACGAGACCACCACCATGATGGTCCAGAAGAAGAGGGAGATGAGGGAGAGAACCTCCTGCGGGCCCGGCTGCAAGCCGATGTGGCCGGCAAAGCACTCCTTGAGGGCATAGAGCGGGCTGGTGCCCAGATCGCCGTAGACGACCCCGAGCGCTGCCAGCGTAATCGCCGCCCGTCCTTGGTGAAGTTGTCGACCCATCATGAAATTCCATTTCAATTCAGTGTGTTAGTCATGATACGCAAGAGTCGGATGCAAAGGAACAGGATTATCGGGAAAGCACTTGCCAGCACGAAAACGGGTAATTTTTGCACCAGTGAAACCACCAAGGCAGAGAACGTTTCGTAGGTGCAACAGTGCAGTTTTATGCCTCCGAAGTGTGGCAATAGTGTGGCAATAACGGGGACCTGACTGCCTCTCCGAATCGATGATTTTCGCGCTGGATTGCGGCTGTTTCTATCGGAAAAAGTGGTGGAAAAATAAGCGGTTTGGCGGCGCTGTTCGGGTGGTTTTGACAGGGAGAAGGGGAGCCATTCTGACCGCGCTGAGAGGGGCATCTGGCAAACGGGCAGGGTGCATAAAACACCATTTTGCCAACTCTTTTGCCCTGAAATGGCGGTTTTCGTACTGATAATCTTGGTTTTTTGGCGTTTTGGCCTCCTAAATGAGGGCTACGCCATAAAAAATTCAAAAAACTTCTTTACCAGTGACCAATCCGTGAGTAAACTTCGTCGGCAATATTTTACACCCCCACTTCCTCAACGGTGAGATATTGCCATGCTCAGGATTGCCAAAGAAGCGTTAACCTTCGACGATGTACTGTTGGTTCCCGCCCACTCCGAAGTTCTTCCCAATACTGCCGATCTGCGTACCAAGCTGACCTCCGCCATCAGCTTGAACATCCCGATGATTTCCGCTGCCATGGACACAGTGACCGAAGCCCGTCTGGCTATCGCACTGGCCCAGGAAGGCGGTATCGGCTTTATCCACAAGAACATGTCCATCGAGCAGCAGGCTGCCGAAGTGCGCAAGGTCAAGAAGTACGAGAGCGGCGTGGTCACTGACCCCGTCACCGTGCGTCCTGACATGACCATCGCCCAAATCAAGGAGCTGAGCCACAAGAATGGCTTCGCCGGTTACCCCGTGGTGACTGACGGCAATCAGCTGGTCGGTATCATCACCGGCCGTGACGTGCGCTTCGTGATTGACCTCTCCCAGACCGTTGAACAGATCATGACCCAGAAAGATCGTCTGGTCACCGTGCGTGAAGGGGCCCCTCGTGAAGAGGTGGTTGCCCTGATGCAAAAGCACCGTATCGAAAAAGTGCTGGTGGTGAACGCCGACTTCAAACTCAAGGGCATGATCACCGTTAAAGATTTCCAGAAAGCCGAGCGCAAGCCCCACGCCTGTAAAGATGACAAGGGTCGTCTGCGGGTCGGTGCTGCGGTTGGTGCCGGTGCCGGCAACGAAGAGCGCGTCGCTGCGCTGGTGGAAGCCGGTGTTGACGTGCTGCTGATCGACTCCTCCCACGGACACTCCCAGGGCGTGCTGGATCGCATCAAAGCCACCCGCGAAGCCTATCCGGATCTGCAGATCATCGGTGGCAACGTGGCGACCGCCGCTGGCGCCAAGGCGCTGGTTGCTGCCGGTGTCAACGCCGTCAAGGTCGGTATCGGCCCGGGCTCCATCTGTACTACCCGTATCGTAACCGGCGTGGGCGTGCCCCAGATCACTGCCATCTCCGACGCTGTTGATGCGCTGGAAGGCACCGGCGTTCCGGTTATCGCCGACGGCGGCATCCGCTTCTCCGGCGACATCGCCAAGGCCATCGCCGCAGGCGCCAGCTGCGTCATGGTGGGCTCCATGTTCGCCGGTACTGAAGAAGCGCCGGGCGAGATCGAGCTCTATCAGGGTCGCTCCTTCAAATCCTACCGTGGCATGGGCTCTCTGGGCGCCATGTCCAAAGGCTCCAGCGATCGCTACTTCCAGACCGACAACGCGGCTGACAAGCTGGTACCGGAAGGTATCGAAGGTCGCGTGCCTTATAAAGGTCGCCTCAAAGAGATCATCCATCAGCAGATGGGCGGCCTGCGCTCCTCCATGGGCCTGACCGGCAGCGCCACCATCGACGACATGCGCACCAAGGCTGAATTCGTGCGCATCTCCGGCGCCGGGATGAAAGAGTCCCACGTCCACGATGTGACCATTACCAAAGAAGCCCCCAACTATCGGATGGGCTGATAAAACGGGGCCCTGCGCCCCGTTTTTCCACCCTTTTTTTATCCCGTGCCCTTTGTGACAACATCAGCCTGATGCAGGAATAAAATGACTAAAGACATTCACCAGCACCGTATCCTTATCCTCGACTTCGGTTCCCAGTACACCCAGCTGATCGCCCGCCGCGTGCGCGAAATCGGCGTTTACTGCGAACTGTGGGCCTGGGATGTAACCGAAGAGCAGATCCGCGAATTCAATCCGAGCGGCATCATCCTCTCCGGCGGCCCCGAGTCCGTCACCGAAGCGGGCAGCCCGCGCGCCCCCGAGTATGTGTTCAACGCCGGTGTCCCTGTGTTCGGTATCTGCTACGGCATGCAGACCATGGCCGAGCAGCTGGGTGGCAAGGTGCAATCCTCTACCGAGCGTGAATTCGGTTACGCCAAGGTCGAAGTGCTGGGCGAAGCTGGCAAGAGCAGCGCGCTGCTGCGCAACATCGAAGATGCCATCGCCGACAACGGCAATGCCCTGCTGGATGTCTGGATGAGCCACGGTGACAAGGTCACCACCATTCCGGCCGACTTCACCACCATCGCCCAGACCCCGACCTGCCCGCACGCGGCCATGGCCAACGAAGCCAAGCGCTTCTACGGCGTGCAGTTCCACCCGGAAGTGACCCACACCCGTCAGGGTGCCCGCATGCTGGAGCACTTCGTCAAAGACATCTGCGGCTGCGAATGCCTCTGGACCCCGGCCACCATCATCGACGACGCCGTTGCCCGCATCCGCGAGCAGGTGGGTGACGATGAAGTGATCCTCGGCCTCTCCGGCGGTGTCGACTCTTCCGTGGTCGCCATGCTGGTGCACCGCGCCATCGGCGATCGCCTCACCTGCGTCTTCGTGGACAACGGCCTGCTGCGCCTGAACGAAGGCACCCAGGTGATGGAGATGTTTGGCGATCACTTTGGTCTGAACATCGTCAAGGTCGATGCCGAAGAGCGCTTCCTCTCTGCGCTGGCCGGTGTTGACGAGCCGGAAGCCAAGCGCAAGATCATCGGCCGCGTCTTCGTTGAAGTGTTTGACGATGAAGCGAAAAAGCTGAAAAACGCCAAGTGGCTGGCGCAAGGCACCATCTATCCGGATGTGATCGAATCTGCTGCCAGCAAGACCGGCAAGGCCCACGTCATCAAGTCTCACCACAACGTCGGCGGCCTGCCGGAAGAGATGAAGATGGGTCTGGTCGAGCCGCTGCGCGAGCTGTTCAAAGATGAAGTGCGCCGCGTCGGCCTCGAGCTGGGTCTGCCCTACGACATGCTCTACCGTCACCCGTTCCCGGGCCCGGGTCTGGGCGTGCGCGTCCTTGGCGAAGTGAAGAAAGAGTACTGCGATATCTTGCGCCGCGCCGATGCGGTCTTTATCGAAGAGCTGCGCAAAGCCGACCTCTACAACCAGGTCAGCCAGGCGTTTGCCGTGTTCCTGCCGGTGCGCTCCGTTGGCGTGATGGGCGATGGTCGCAAATATGACTGGGTCATTGCCCTGCGCGCTGTCGAAACCATCGACTTTATGACCGCCCACTGGGCTCACCTGCCGTACGACTTCCTCGGTCACGTATCGAATCGCATCATCAACGAGATCAACGGTATCTCCCGCGTGGTGTACGACGTCTCCGGCAAGCCGCCCGCAACCATCGAATGGGAATAAGCGGCGCGCGCCCTTCAACCCATCGAGCATAAAAATGCAAAAAGACGCCCTTGCGGCGTCTTTTCTTTTTCCAATCGTTTGCGCCGCAATTTACTGCCCGCTAGCAGCTTTGCCCGGGCGTGCCCCTGTCACATCTAACAGGAGGCGATTTCTGGCATCGGCACTAGGCTCTTTCATGCCCATTGCGACCGGCCCCTGATGATACAGCGCCAGCAAGCCTTATCAGGCAAGGCGGGCAGCAACAGGGGCGCGATGCGGCAAAGGGGAGTCAGCGTGCCAACCGGCAGCGGCTCCCGGTGGAGACCGGAAACCACTTGAATCAACGGGGCGCAGCCCGATCGGCCAAACGAGTCGGGATCATAGAGCACGGAGAGTTTGATATGTCAGAACAAGCAGTGTTGGTAGGTGGATGGACCGCATATCACAAGCTGACCGCCGAGGATCAGGCAGTGTTCAACCAGGCGATGAAAGGATTTGTCGGGGTACAGTACACCCCCTTTGAAGTCTCCACCCAGGTGGTGGCTGGTACCAACTACCGCTTCAAGTGCAAGAGCACTGTGCCGCTCGCCCAGCCGATCCATGGCGAAGCCGTGGTGCAGATCTTCCAGTCTCTGGATGGCTCGGCCCATATCACCTCCATCACCCCGATCTGATCGGGTGTGGGGCTATGTGGGAAGGTGGAGTCGCCTCTAACCGGTTTGACCCACATCTCAGTGATAAGAAAGACGCCTTAGGGCGTCTTCTCATTTTTCCAATGGATTACGAGAAAATTAGCGCCGAGACTGGGCTTCTTATGAGTCATGGTTCTCGATTCGGTGCCATGTAGAGGAGCAATACCATAACAGCTTATCCGGGCGCCTCGCCGGAAATGAAGCAGGATACCTGGCGCGTCTATAGCATCGTGATGCAAGATACTGAGGTATCCTTCCAAGATGGAGTAATTTCTTGATCTTGCTTAGGAAACGGTCATTACCCTCTTTTCTTGTGTTATCTCCTCTTCTCAATATGGTGAACTTATTCCCGATTATATGAAGGCCCAGCTTATTGACTCTGATATAAATAAAACAGCCATACTAAGATCATGGATTTTTATAACATGGTTTAAATTGCTTAAGTGCATAGGCTAGTCCTGAGGGATTCAGGGTTACGAATTTTGTCAACAAGGTGAAAAGATATGGTAATTGAGGTGCTTTGTGTGTCAAAATACGTCGCGTCTTCTTATGCAAGATGTATGTAGCAGACTTATTTAAATTATTTTACTGACAAGCCGCATGATAGGGCTAAGTGGAGGTTAAAGATGAAGAGGGCAGTGCCTTTTATCCAATTATCGCTGTAAACCTTCATAGCAATAATTGGATGTAAAAATAATGAAATTTATTGAAACAAATAAGGTTCGAAAATGGGACTACACATTTGTGTATTCTCTTTTATTAATAATTCCTTTTGATTTACTCGCTTCCCTTGGCATGGATCTTTACCTACCTGTTATTAACGATATTCGTCAGGAGTTTAGTGTTAGCCAAGATCAAATACAGATCACCTTGACCCTATATATGGTTATGTTGGGTTTGGGACAATTGTTATTTGGGCCGTTATCCGATGCGCTTGGACGTAGATGGGTGATTATTGTCGGGGCTTTGGTCTATTCCTGCTCCAGTTTTTCGATGGCGCTGAGCAATTGTTTTAGTCTGTTTCTGCTGCTTCGGCTCATACAGGCGTTAAGTGCCTCTGCCATTCTGGTAAGTGCATTTGCGACTGTACGGGATGTGTTTGCAGATAGAGAAGAAGGTGTCGTCATTTACGCTATTATGGGCTCAGTTCTTGCGGTGGTGCCTGCGATTGCGCCATTTATTGGTTCTCTTATCGATGGGCTCTGGCACTGGAGAGGGATCTTCTACACATTAGGTATTTTTGCTGCCATGATAGGAATACATTCCTTACTGAAATGGCCAGAAACTCGCCCAGAGCAAACTCATCCCTTTGAATGGTCGAGATGTTTTACCATTCTTGGTTCTAAGGAATTCTGGAGTTATACATTAGCTTACGGTACGGCCATGGGGGCTTTCTTTGTCTATTTTTCGGCTTCGCCAAGCATTCTAATAGACAAGTTAGGCCTTGATAAAATGGCTTTTAGCCTGTGGTTTGGCTCGGTTGCAATCATCATGATTATTACCACTCGCTTTGTTAAGTGTTTAGTCAAGCGTTGGGGCACACAAGGGACTGTGATTCGAGGACTGACAGGCATGATGTTAAGCGGTGGGCTATTGTATGGTATTGAATGGTTCAATGGGTTGAATCTGTTCGGATTTATGCTGCCGATGTACTTAATTGGAGTACACATTGCCTTAACCTGCGCTGTAACCGCTAATGGTGCATTATCTTCATTTTCTCATTCAGCCGGGCTAGCAACGGCTTTGTATTATGCTATCGAAAGTCTTTTTTTTAGCGCCATAGTAAGCTTGCTAGTTTGGTTCTTACCCTCAGGAACTACATTGGTGATCTGCGTTTATATCATTTTTTCAGCATCCATACCGCTATTGCTTTTTCTGTCAACATGGGTTGGTAATAAAAGGCCATAGCACCCTATTCATTAGAATCCTTTGGGTGTTTTAAAATATTAGTGTAGGGGTTTTGGGATACTCACCATTTTGACTTTATTATCATGGGTAAATTTGGTGAGTGTTCCAGTTTTAGATGTGTGATAATCTGCTTTTTTGATAAGAAAGCTTGCGTGATATCAATAATAGACCTGTTTTTTTCTGGGGGGATGTTGAATAAATACACCTCATAGGGTGCAATGAACAACGTGAATTGCACCTTTTCTTTCGTGATTAATTCCTTGCACAAAATCCACGTTGTTAATGGTGCAATGCGCTGCGCTTATTGCACCCTACATCTCTTCGTCAATTCGCTCGGGGGCGGCTGAGCGCCGAGCCTTGCCAAAGCAACAAAAGGGGCGATCTGCGCCCCGAATTCTTTATAATGCCCCCCTTTAAAATCGCCGGACCCGGGTTCGGCGCGCGCTGATGGTCGCTGTGCCATCAGGCAGATCATCAGGATTGAGAAACGGTTATGCATACTCTGGAACAGCTGCGCGCGGGTGAACTGTGCGGTGCCCGCCATCTGAAGCTTTGTGAAAACCTCGCGGTTTTCCCCCACGAGATTTTGAGCCTGAAAGAGACGCTGGAGGTGCTGGATCTGACCGGCAACCAGCTGAGCGCGCTCCCTGACGAGCTGGCTGGGTTTGGCAAACTGCGCATTATCTTCTGCTCCGAGAACCGCTTTACCGAGCTGCCCGAGGTGTTGGGGCGCTGTCCGGCGCTCACCATGGTGGGCTTTAAGGCCAACCAGATTGCCACCGTCTCGGCCAAAGCGCTGCCCGCCGGTTTGCGCTGGCTGATCCTGACCGATAACGCAATTGAGCGGCTGCCCGATGAGCTGGGCCAGTGCGACGCCCTGCAAAAGCTGATGCTGGCGGGCAACCGCCTGCGCGAGCTGCCGGCCAGCCTTGCCAATTGCCACCGTCTTGAGCTGCTGCGCATCGCCGCCAACCGTATTGAGCGCTTCCCCGAGTGGCTGCTCTCGCTGCCGCGCCTTGCCTGGCTTGCCTACTCCGGCAACCCCTTTAGCGAGGGGGCGGAGGCGCGCGCCATCAGCGATGAGCAGGTTGCCACCCTGTCATGGCAGCGCCTGGCGCTCGGCGAGCAGCTGGGGCAGGGGGCTTCTGGCGTTATCCATCGCGCGGCTATGCGCAGTGAGCCGCTGATGGCGGAGCGGATGACCGATGAGTCGAGCGAGGGCATTGGCACGAATGAGGTAGCGGTCAAGATCTTCAAGGGGGCGGTGACCAGCGATGGCTTGCCCCAGTGCGAGATGGCGGCGTCGCTGGCGGCAGGTGCTCACCCCAACCTGATCCCCGTGCTGGGGCGGGTGGCCGATCACCCATCCGGTATGCCGGCGCTGGTGATGGCGCTGATCGACCCGGCCTTTGCCAATCTGGCGGGGCCGCCGAGTCTGGCCTCCTGCACCCGCGATGTTTATGACGAAGGGCTGTGCTTTACCCTGGCCGAGGCGCTGACGTTGGCCCAGGGGATTGCCTCGGTGGCGGGCCATCTGCACCAGGCCGGCATCATGCACGGGGATCTCTACGGTCACAATATCCTCTTTACCCGCGGGCCCTCTGCCCACGCCCTGCTCGGCGATTTTGGCGCCGCTTCCCTCTATGACCTGCATGATCGCGAGCTGGCGCAGGGGCTGGAGCGACTGGAGGTGCGCGCCTTTGGCTGTCTGCTGGAGGAGCTGCTGGCGCGCTGCGATGGCGATGTTGATGAAGCGCAGCTTGCCGATCTGCACCAGCTTGCCGCGGCCTGCCTCTCTGAACTGCACTGCGAGCGGCCCGATTTTGCCGAGATCGGCCGTCAGCTCGCGGCGGCGCGCAGCACGCTGTTGTGACCTTGCGGGCCTCTTCGGCCCGTTAAATCCTCCTCTTTTGCTCATCAATTATCACCAAACCATGCCGTTTTGGCATGGGTTTAAGCCCCTTTTTGCCTGCCGGAGAGGCCAGAGTACCCCGCAGGCCATCACGGGAGATGCGGTGAGGGGCCGCCCGATAAAAAGGGTGGGCAGAGGGTTGCGTGGTGCCGGTTAAGTTGTGATATTGAGGCATCTTTTAGTAAGCAATTTTTCGTAAGCAATGGGGAATCATGATGGAAGCTGCGTTTTGGCATCAGCGTTGGGAAGAGAACCGGATTGGCTTTCATCAGGCAGATTTCAACCGCTGGCTGCAATCCTGGTGGTCGGCGCAGCAGCCGGACGAGCCGGTGCTGGTGCCCCTGTGCGGCAAGTCCCGCGACATGCTCTGGCTGAGCGGGCAGGGCCATCCGGTCGATGGCTTCGAGCTCTCCTCCGTCGCTATCGACAGCTTTTTCAGTGAAAACCACCTGAAGGCGACGGTGAGCGAGGTGGGCCCCTATCAGTGCCATCAGGTCGATAGCCTGCGCATCTTCGAGGGGGATTTCTTTGCCGCGCCGGAGCTGGGTCGCCGCTATCGGCTGGTCTATGACCGGGCGGCGCTGATCGCCCTGCCAACCGCCATGCGCCGCCAGTATGCCGCGCTGATGAGCCGGTTGGTGGAGGAGGGGGGCCAGATCTTGCTGGTGACCCTTGAATATCAGCCGGAGCAGCAGAGCCAGCCGCCCTTCTCGGTGGGGGAGATGGAGGTGCGGGCGTTGTTTGAACGGGACTTTCGGGTCGAGGTGTTGGGGCGTGCTGCCGAGGTGGATCACCCGCGGGTGCTCTCCGGTCAGCTCTCCTATTTCGACGAAGTGGCCTATCGCCTGATCCGCCGCGCCTGAGAGGCGGCTGGCGGGCGGCAAAGAGTGATCCGGCAGGGCAAATGAGTCGTCAGGTGGACTCTTCGCTACCTCCTTTGACGTAGATCAACGTGGTTTTCGGGGGGAGTGCCTAAGATGTGGCTGTTTCTCAATCACTGTTGGCATTGTACGGCGAGTTCAAGGGGTTTCCTGCTTGCCTGTCATCAACTCAGTGTCTGATTTTCACGCTCATGTTCACTTTTGGCGGCTTTGTCGCAATTGTTATGGTTTTTCCAGCCGACCCTCGTGGGTCGGCTTTTTATTGGCTGCGATTTGCCGTGGGCAGGAAAAACGGGGAGATGCGAGGCCTGATCAGGCCTCGAAGGTGGCGGCATTGAGCCGGAAGGCCCGCGGGTCGTCGATAAACTGGCCGGTGATCCGCTCCTCGTGCTCGTGGCCCTGCCCGTAGCTGCAGAGGATCAGCCGATCGGAGGTGCGTGAACGCAGCTGGGTGATAAAACGCACCAGATCGGCGCGCGTCAGCTTGCCCACCTCCTCGCAGACCCGTTCCCGCTGATCGAACCCCAGATCCTTGTTGCCGATACTGACCCACAGCCGCTGGCCGCGGCTGCGCAGATTGGCGTCGCGCTCGCTGAGCTGGGCCTGCAGCCCGGCCTTGCTCTCCTGCCACTGCTGCTCGGTAAATTCGAGCATGGCCAGCGGGAAGAGGTCGATAAACTCCTCCACCGCATCGAGCAGATGCTGGGGCCCCGCTACCGGCGACTGGATATAGAAAATCAGACCCGGGTGGCGATTGAGCGGCAGGTTGCCTGCCCCCACCACATAACCGAGCTGCTGGCGGGTGCGCAGCTCGTGGAAGAAGGTGGAGGACATGATGTGGTTGGCCAGGGTAAAGCAGGCGAGATCCCGTGCCCGGGTGGTGCGGGACTGGTAGTAGACCAGGAGCGCCGAATCTTCGTGCTCGCAGCCCTGCTCGCGAATAAGGGTGCCCCTGTCCTGAATCGAGATGAGCGGGCGGCGGGTCTCGCCACTCGGTTTGCTACTGGTGCCATTGATATCGCTCAGGTGGCGCTCCATCAGCGCCGCCAGCTCCAGCGCCTCGGCCGCCGTCCAGTCGCCGTGCACCAGCGTCTCGATATGCACCTCGGCAAAGAGGCTCGCCACGAAGTCAGGCATCTCGGAGAGCTCGACGGTGCGCAGGTGGCGCAGCAGCTGCTCGAACGGCGGGTTGTTGGGTTGCAGCAAACTGGTGAGCTGGTTGAACAGCTGGGAGATGGGGCGCGCCTTGGACTGGTTGTCCCAGTTGCGGATGAGCGCCTCCTTGATCTCGTTAAAGCGGCCCGGGTCGGGATAACCCAGGGTGCGGTTGCCAAGGATCATGTCGAGCAGCAGCGGCTGCTTGTCGGCAAAGCCGCTCAGGTTGATGGTAAAGCCCCCCTGATGGGCATAGATCTGGTAACCAAGCCCCGCCAGCTCCGCCGGATAGGTGAGGGCATTGAGATGGTCGGCCAAAAGCTCCACCGCGAGGCGCGCCATGGCGATGTGGCGCGGGCTTTTGACCGCGTGCTCGCTGTCGATGGAGATATAGAGATTGCCCTTGGGCACGCTGAACAGGTGCTCATGGAGGTGCCAGAGGCGAAAGCCGGGGCGATCGATAAGACAGGCTGGCATCTCGGCGGCGATCTCCGGCGTGCGCGGATCGAGCCGGCTGCTGATAAAGGGGTTGGGCTTGGGCAGCGCCAGTGCCTTGTCCGGTTCGCTCTGCTGCCAGCGGATCTTCTCCGCCTCGGTGATGGTCGCCACGCTGTAGGGGGTCTGATACCAGCGGGCCAGCCGGTCGGTAGTCACCTCCGGCGCTGTGATGGTCATGCGCAGGTTGTGCGGGGTGAGCTTGGCGAGGAAGCGACGGATCAGCGCCTCGTCATACTCCCGCATCATGTAGTCGCCGTAGAGCAGATCCTCCGGCTGGTAGCTAAAGAGGTTGAGCACCAGCCCCGAGACGGTATCGAGCGGGCGGCCGCGCTCCTGAAATCGGAATGCCGACTCAAGCACGGTGCGCTTCTCGTCGTAGCGCCAAGCCTGCAGCCCTGCTCGGTCGATAAGCTTGAGGTAGCCAAACAGGAAGGCCACGATCTCGTCCACATGTTCAAGGCCGAGCGGGGTGAGGCCGAAGTTGACGCCAAAATCCTTGAAGTTGGCGCCGCTGATGCCGCCGCCTGCCGAGAGCTGGTTGACCCAGCCTTTCGCTTTAAGCAATGAGAGCAGGCTGCCATCTCCTTCGTAGCCGATAAGGTGGCTCAGGAAGGTGAGGGGCTTTTTGTCATAAAAGGCGTCCACATTGGGCAGCGGGAAGGTGAGCGCCAGTTTGCGGGTCTCTTTCACCGGTTTGATCTGGATGCGGATGCCGAGGTCGTCGAGCCGGTAGAGTGGCATATCGAGAGTCGGCGTTCCCAAATTGCGATTCAAAATGGGAGCGAAATAGCGACAGCACCACTGCAGCTGGGTGTCGATGTCGGCGGGCGACATCATCACCAGCGCCATGCGATCCGCGCTGTAGTGGCTCTCGTAGAAGTTGATGAGGTCGGAGCGCAGATCCCGCCCCGGCAGATCGGCCAGGGTATCGAGGTTGCCCACCGAAAACTTGGCAAAGGGGTGAGCGGGGTTGACCGTCTCCTTGTGTACCTGATAGCTGCGGCGCACATCATCCTGCAGTTTGAGGCGATATTCGGAGTCGACCGCGTTGCGCTCCTTGTCGACCCACTCCGGATCGAACGTGGGGCAGATGAAGAACTGGGCGAACCGGTCGAGACCCGCCTCGAAGAAGCCGTTGTCGATCTCGAAAAAGAAGTTGGTGAACTCGGTGCCGGTCCAGGCGTTGTTGCTGCCGCCGTGACGGCTCATAAATTGCTGGTACTCACCTGGCTTGGGGTAGGTAGCGGTACCGAGAAAGAGCATGTGTTCGAGAAAGTGAGCCATCCCCTGCCGGTCGGCCGGATCGTCAAAATGGCCGGTATTGACCGCCAGAGATGCGGCGGATTTATCGGTATCGGGATCGCAAATCAACAAGACCCTGAGCCGGTTTGCCAGCTCCAGATAGTGGTATTGCCGATGGTCATTGGGACTGGCATATGGGCTCATTGGTGGGCGACTCACGTTGGATTTATTTGAATTTAAACATGATTATCGACCCCGCTACCCGGTGAGGCAAACCCTTTTCTGAGAGGTAGCGCAATTGTTTCAACACCCGTGGCGGGGTAAGATCCCCCGGCTATCAAAACAGGCCCGTTGGGCGAGGTTGTAATGAAGATCTATATCATGCGTCATGGCCAGGCTGGCATGAATGCGAAAACTGATGAACAGCGTCCATTGACCGAGCAGGGCATTGAAGAGTCCCTTCTGATGGCCCGCTGGTTGGCGCCTCAGCTGACCGGTCGTATCGATCGGGTGATCCACAGCAACTATCTGCGCGCCCGCCAAACCTGGCAGACCATATGCAAGGAATTACCCGACGCCGTCGTGGTAGAGGAGAGCGGTGACATCACCCCTTATGGTGATCCCGCTTTTGTCTCCAGCTACCTGACCGCGCTGGCAGAACGGCATCAGCAGATCATGCTGGTGAGCCATCTGCCGCTGGTGGGATATCTGGTGCAGAGCCTCTGCCCGGCCGCCGGAGCCCCCATGTTCGCCACCTCTGGCATAGCCTGCATCGAGTGGCACAATGGCAAAGGATCCTTGCTCTGGCTCGAAGGGCCGCATACAATAGGCTAAAAGTTAATAAAAAGTTATAGATTGAATTTTTTGGGAAGAGATGGGCGAGTTTTCCGGATTTTTATGATTATTTTACGGAATTAATTCGCAGAAGCTGCTGTCATACGGATACAACTGCAAGAGGTTGCAAACGATGAGAGTGTTCAAGAAGTACCTGCCACTGATGGTGGCAAAACACGTCAAAACCTTCTTTAAAGGTCGGATCTATATCCATGGTCGGGGGCGGTTTGATTTTCAGTCCGGTTTGTTGCTCATGCCGAGCCAGGCGGACATTCCCCACCGTCAGACAGTCACCGAGGTCAATGAGCTGATCTCCAGACTGCACATGGATGCGGCGTGATAATCTTCTGAGCGTGTTTCTGCACGGATATGCCCGCGTTATGCGGGCATATTTGTTTTTGTCGATCCGGTTTTCTCTCTCGTGCCTGCCTTGATGGCTGCTTTGTTTCTCACCCGTTGCCCCCTATACTGCCTCGCTCAATTCTCGTTCGGGATGCCGGAGCCGTTGATGCCCCTTGCCTTTCTGTTCCCTCTCTCCTGCATTGCCATCTGGGCTGGCAATGGCGTCGTCAGCAAACTGGCGGTGGGTGTCTTGTCGCCCGCCGCGTTCGCCTGGTCCCGCTGGGTGGTGGCTGCGCTGGTTCTGACCCCTTTTCTGGCGCGCCGGGTATGGCGCGAGCGGGCCCGCCTGCGTGCCGGTATCTGGCAGATCGCCGCGCTGGCGCTGCTTGGCATGGTGCTAAACCAGACCTTCGGCTACTACGCGGCGCAAACCATGGGCGCCACCGAGATGGGGCTTATGATGGGGTTGACGCCGCTGCTCACCGTGTTGTTCAGCATCTGGTTGCTGCGCGAGCGTCCCACCTGGGGTGCCATTCTGGGGGCACTGCTCTCCATCATGGGGCTGGCCATTTTGCTGGGGCAGGGGGATCCGACCCGGCTCTTTACCCACGGCATCCAGATTGGCTCGGTCTACATGCTGCTCTCGGCCGGCACCTATGCGCTCTACAGCGTACTGCTCAAGAAGTGGGATCTGGGGCTCGACAACTGGTCGCTGCTCTACAGTCAGGTGCTCTGCAGCGTGGTGCTGCTGACCCCCTTCTATCTGCTTGTGGATGGTCAACTGCCCGAGGCGCGCGCGCTCTGGCTTATCTTCTATGCGGGGATCCCCGCATCGGCGCTCTGCCCCTGGCTCTGGATGCAGGGGATCACCCTGATCGGTGCCAACCGCACTGCCATCTTTATGAACCTGTTGCCGGTGATGACGGCAGGGCTTGCCATCTCACTGCTCGGGGAGCGGCTGACCGCTTACCATCTCATCGGCGGTGGCCTGACCCTGCTCGGGGTGCTGCTGGCCCAGCTGCTGGTGCAGCCGGTGGTATTCAGGCGTCGTGCCCGGCAGGAGATGGCCGTCTGTCAGGATGAGTGATGGTGTTTATCGCCAGAGCGAAAATGAAAGCGCCTGCAGTAATGCAGGCACTTTTTTGATGGCGGCTCTTTATGGTCAGAGACTACCGGTCAGCGCTACGGGGCAACCAGATAGAGATCGCGGCTGTAGACGATGTCTTGCGGGTTCTGATAGGGGTAACCCTTGACGAAAGGCTTGAGCAGGCGCGACTTGACGTAGAAGTAGACGGGGGCAATAGGGGCCTCGGCATCGATCAGCGCTTCTGCCTGCTGATAGAGCCCGTTGCGTTCGTCAGCATTCTGCGCATCGTGAGCCTTGGCCAGCAGGGCGTCGTACTCCTTGTTGAACCAGCGACCGCTGTTGGCGCTGCTGCTGGAGGTCAGGATGTCGAGGAAGGTAGAGGCATCGTTGTAGTCACCATTCCACGAGTAGCGGCTCACCCCGAAATCCCCCTCGTTGAGGGTGGAGACCATGGTTTTCCACTCCATGTTGTTGAGGGTGGCGGTGACCCCGAGGTTGTGTTTCCACATGGAGGAGATGGCCAGCGCGATCTTCCTGTGGCTCTCGTTGGTGTTGTAGAGAATGTCCACATCAAGCGGCTTGCCGGGGCCATAACCCGCTTCGGCGAGCAGCGCCTTGGCCTGCTTGATCCGCTCCTCTTTGCTCTGCAGCTGACTGGCCGGTTTTTTCAGATCAAAGCCATCCACGCTCGGTGGCGTCAGGCTGAAGGCGGGCAGTTGTCCCTGACCCAGGATCTTGTCGGTGATGGTCTCCCGATCGATGGCGAGCGACAGCGCCTTGCGCACCTTCGGGTTGTCGAACGGTTTGCGCTGTATGTTGAAGACGTAGTAGTAGGTGGCCAGCATGGGAGCGCTGACCAGCTCCTCCGGGCTCTGGCTCTTGATGTGCTGGTACTGCTCCAGCGGATAGGTGGTGTAGTGCAACTCGCCGGTGCGGTAGCGGTTGTAGGCGGAAGTCTCCGACACCACCTCCAGATAGATCACCTTGTTCAGCACGGTGTGCCGGTTGTCCCAGTAGTGCGGGTTGCGCTCGGCGGTCAGCCGCTCGTTGGGGGTCCACTCCTTGAGCACAAAGGCGCCGTTGGAGACGATATTGCTGGGCTTGACCCACTCCTTGCCATATTTCTCGATGGTGGCTTTGGGTGCCGGGAAGGTGGTGTAGTGCGCCAGCGTCTTCAGGAAGAAGGGAACCGGGTTTTTCAGGGTCACTTGCAGGGTATGTTCATCCAGCGCCTTGACTCCCAATGCATCGGGGCTCTTCTTGCCCTGAATCACTTCGCTGGCATTGGCGATACCCATCAATTCGATAAACCAGGCGTAGTTGGAGGCGGTCTTGGGATTGGCCGCCCGCTGCCAGCCGTAGACATAGTCGGCGGCGGTAACCGGCTCGCCGTTCGACCACTTGGCCTCCGGCCTCAGCTTGAAGGTGTAGACGGTGCCGGTGCTGTCGAGCTCGTAGCTGAGCGCGCCAGCAGGCTGGGTCTTGCCGCTGGCATCGAGCACATAGAGACCTTCGAACAGATCGTTGACGACGGCGCTGCCGGCACTCTCTTCCACCAGTTGCGGATCTATGGTGGTGGGTTCGGTGCCGATATTGGTGACAAAGGTTTGTTGCTCCGGGGGGAGCAGCTTGGTGCCGGCCGGCACTTCGGCAGCCCAGACGGGCAGGGAGAGCAATCCGGCTACCGTGCCGGCAATGATAGTCTTGTTCATTGATAATCCTTATGTTTTTGCTTCCAACGGAAAACGAGTGTGCGTGATTGGCGTTTGGAACTCAATAGGGGAGAGGCCACCACGTATCTGGTGGGCGAAACGACAGGCCAAAGAGGGGGAAATGTCAGTAAGGTCGCTGTTTGGCGCCGTTTTTTGGCGCAAAATAAGAGGCTGAAAGTTACCGTATGGCCCCCTTTTTATGACCGAAACGAGTACAAATCGGGTTCAAATTGCCGTTTTATTAGCCCGCTTAATTCGCTGCAAAAACAAAAAACAGACGTTACATTAAGTTACAAAACAACACGGCCGAGGATCGGCTCTTTTTTTGTCGATGCTTGCAAACGTTTTCAACGCCAACGGAAACGATCTTAAAGGACCAAAAATGCGAAACATGATCACCATGGGCGAGTTCATCGTCAAAAAGCAGGCTGATTACCCTACCGCGACCGGCGAACTGACCTCGCTGTTGAGCTCAATCCGCCTTGCCGCCAAGGTGGTGAACCGGGAGATCAACAAGGCCGGGCTGGCCGATATTATTGGCTCCATGGGGGCTGAAAACGTGCAGGGCGAGGTGCAGCAGAAGCTGGACGTCTACGCCAACGAGCGCTTCAAGGCGGCGCTGGAGGCGCGCGGCGAGGTGTGCGGCATGGCCTCCGAGGAGGAGGAGGACTTCGTCGCTTTTGACTCGCCGCTTTCCAAAAATTCCAAATACGTGGTGCTGATAGATCCCCTCGACGGCTCTTCCAATATCGACGTCAACGTCTCGGTCGGGACCATCTTCTCCATCTATCGCCGGGTCAGTCCGCAGGGCTCCCCCGTCACCCTCGAGGATTTCCTGCAGCCGGGCAATCGTCAGGTTGCGGCCGGTTACGTGGTTTACGGCTCCTCCACCATGCTGGTCTACACCACAGGCTTTGGTGTCAACGGCTTTACCTATGACCCCTCCATCGGCTGCTTCTGCCTCTCCCACGAAAACATCCGCATTCCGGAGGAGGGCAAGATCTACTCAATTAACGAGGGCAACTACATCAAGTTCCCGGACGGGGTGAAGAAGTACCTCAAATATTGCCAGGAGCGGGATGAAGCGACCCACAGACCCTACACCTCCCGCTATATCGGCTCCCTGGTCTCCGATTTCCATCGCAACCTGCTCAAGGGTGGCATTTACATCTATCCGTCCGGCACCAACTCGCCGAACGGCAAGCTGCGCCTGCTCTATGAGTGCAACCCGATGGCGTTTCTGGTGGAGCAGGCAGGCGGCAAAGCCTCTGACGGCTTCAACCGCATCATGGATATCCAGCCCACCGCGCTGCACCAGCGCACCCCCTACTTCGTCGGTTCAACCAAGATGGTGGAGCGGGCAGAGGCCTTTATGCGCGAATTCTCCTCCCACGAGGACCCGGCCAGTCAGGGGTAATTCTCTGAGTTATCGTGAGTGAATAAAAAACGGGAGCCCTTGTGGCTCCCGTTCCGTTTTGGCGTTCGCAGCCGTTACTGGCTATGACTGGCCAGATCCGCCAGCAAGCCATCCACCAGCTTGAGGCGCATGGCCCTGTCCTGAGTCGGCACCTGGAAGCGCAGCCGGGTCGGCCCGTCCATCTTGTAGATGCGCGGCTGCTCGGAGAGCAGCTTGACCAGATAGGTCGGGTTGACCTTGGTCTCCTGGGTGAAGTCGAGATAGCCACCGCGCTCGCTCATCTCCACCCGGCGAATGCCAAGGGCGGTAGCGCGCTGACGGAAGGCCGCCAACTCCAGCAGGGTTTTGGTCGCCTCCGGCAACAGGCCGAAGCGATCGATCAGCTCCACTTTGAGTTCGCGCAGCTCCTGTTCGTCCGCAGCGCTTGCGATCCGCTTGTACATGGAGAGGCGCATGTTGACGTCCGGGATGTAGTCGTCTGGCAAGAGCGCTGGCAGGCGCAGCTCCACCTCGGTGTGCTGGCTCATCAGTTGCTCGAGAGACGGCTCCTTGCCCGATTTCAGCGCCTCGACTGCCTGCTCCAGCATCTCCATGTAGAGGGTGAAACCCACCGATTCGATCTGGCCGCTCTGATCGTCGCCGAGCAGCTCACCTGCGCCACGGATCTCCAGATCGTGGGTGGCCAGCGCAAAGCCGGCGCCAAGGTCTTCGAGGGAGGCGATCGCCTCCAGCCGCTTGGCCGCATCCTTGGTCATCAGCTTGGGATGGGGAGTGAGCAGGTAGGCATAAGCCTGATGGTGGGAGCGGCCAACCCGGCCCCGCAGCTGGTGCAGCTGGGCCAGACCGAGGTGATCCGCCCGATCCATGATGATGGTGTTGGCGCTCGGTACATCGATGCCGGTCTCGATGATGGTGGTGCAGACCAGCAGGTTGAAGCGCTGGTGGTAGAAGTCCGACATCACTCGCTCAAGCTCGCGCTCGCGCATCTGGCCGTGGGCGATGCCGATGCGCGCCTCCGGTACCAGTTCGGCAAGGTCTGCCGCGCACTTCTCGATACTCTCCACGTCGTTGTGCAGGTAGTAGACCTGCCCGCCACGCTTCAATTCCCGCAACACCGCCTCGCGCACCACCGCCGGTTCGTGCTGGCGGACAAAGGTCTTGATGGCGAGCCGCTTGGCGGGCGGGGTGGCGATGATGGAGAGATCCCGCATGCCCGACATCGCCATGTTGAGGGTGCGCGGAATGGGGGTGGCGGTGAGGGTGAGGATATCCACGTCGGCCCGCAGCGCCTTGATCTTCTCCTTCTGGCGTACCCCGAATCTGTGCTCCTCATCGACGATGAGCAGCCCCAGATCCTTGAAGGTGAGTTCGGAGCCGAGCAGCTTGTGGGTGCCGATAATGATATCCACCTTGCCCTCGGCCAGCTCCTGCATGACGCTGTTTTGCTCCTTGGCAGAGCGGAAGCGGCTCAGTACTTCGACCCGCACCGGCCAGTTGGCGAAGCGGTCGCGGAAGTTGTCGTAGTGCTGCTGGGCGAGCAGGGTGGTGGGTACCAGCACGGCGACCTGTTTGCCGCCATGAACGGCCACAAACGCCGCCCGCATCGCCACCTCGGTCTTGCCAAAGCCTACGTCGCCGCACACCAGCCGATCCATGCTCTTGGCCTGGCACATGTCCCCCAGCACCGCATTGATGGCGTTGAGCTGATCCTCGGTCTCCTCGAACGGGAAGCCGGCGGCAAACTGGCGATAGGCTTCGCGGTCGTGTTTGAAGGCAAAGCCGGCGCGAGCGGCGCGGTGGGCGTAGACATCGAGCAGCTCGGCCGCCACGTCGCGCACTTTTTCCGCCGCCTTGCGCCGCGCCTTGCTCCAGGCCTCGCCGCCGAGTTTGTGGCTGGGCGGGTTGTCAGAGCCGGTGTAGCGACTGATAAGGTGCAAACTGGTAACCGGCACAAACAGCTTGTCGCCGCCGGCATATTCCAGCGTCAAAAACTCGGTGGGCAGGCCTCCGGCGTCGATGGTTTCAAGCCCCAGATAGCGGCCGACCCCGTGATCGAGGTGCACCACCGGCTGGCCCTGGGTCAGCTCGCCGAGGTTTCTGATCACCGCATCGGAGCTTAAGTTTTTGCTCTTCTCCCGTGCCCGCTTGCTGCGAACCTTGCCGCCCAACAGCTCGGTTTCTGTGATCAGAGCCAGTGGCTGATTACTGGCATCAGCTCCGGCCTCTTGCCACAGGAAACCGCGCTCAAGAGGGGCAACCAGCAGGCCGTGGCGATCCTGGCTCGCCACAAAGGAGTCGAGGGAGGGAAACTCCTTGGGTTGCAGCGCGATGCGCGCCAGCAGCTCGCCCAGCACTTCACGCCGACCCTCGGACTCCACCGCAAACAGGGTGCGCCCGGCAAAGCCTTGCAGGAACTGGTTGAGCGCCAGCAGCGGCTGCTCCTTGCTGTGGTCGAGTTGCAGGTCCGGCAGCGTGCTGGCCGGCATATCGTGTTGCCCCGCATCGCCGGCAGTCGGCCCCTCCTGCAACCTGACGGCGCCGTAGTTACCAAGGGCGGCAAAGAGCTGCTCCACCGGCAGGTAGAGCTGGACCGGGGGGAGCAGGGGACGAGTGTTGTCCCAGCGCCTGTCCTCGTAGCGCTGCTCGATGTCGTTCCAGAAGCGCTGGGCGGCGGGGTAGATATCCCCAACGGTGAGTAGCAGGGTCTCTGCCGGCAGGTAGTCAAACAGGCAGGCTGTCTGGTCGAAGAAGAGCGGCAGATAATACTCGATGCCGGCAGGCCAGCGCCCCTTGCTCACCTCCTGATAGACGGAGCCCTCGGCGCGGGAGATCTCGAACTGCTCGCGATAGTGGCCGCGAAACAGCTCGATGGCCCCCTCATCGGTCGGAAACTCCCGGGCTGGCAGCAGGCTGACGCTCTTGACCGGTTCGCTGGAGCGCTGGGTTTCCGGATCGAACGGGCGGATGGAGTCCACTTCATCGTCGAAGAAGTCGATGCGATAGGGGCTGCTGCTGCCCATGGGGAAGAGATCGAGCAGGGAGCCGCGGGCGGCAAACTCGCCGTGCTCCAGCACCTGATCCACCGCCACGTAACCCGCTTCGGCGAGGCGCCCGCGCAGCTGTTGCAGGTTGAGGCGCTGGCCGCTTTTCACCATCAGGCTGTATTTGTCGAGATAGGCGCGCGGCGCACAACGCAGCATCAGGGTCGAGACGGGGACGATCAGTACGCCACTGCTCATCTGCGGCAGCTTGTAGAGGGTCTCGAGCCGCTGGGAGATGATGTCCTGATGGGGGGAGAAGGTGTCGTAGGGCAGCGTCTCCCAATCCGGGAACAGCAGCACCGGGCAGCCCTTGTCGGCCAGCAGGTATTGCAGTTCCTGCTCGAGGCGCAGGGCACTCGGGGTGTCTGCGGTGAGCAGCAGGACGGGCCCCTTGTTTTGTGTAATGAGGCGAGCGGCTATGAGCGAGAGGCTGCTGCCGACCAGTTGGCCGAGCGTGATCTTTTGGCCCGCTTTGGCGGGCAAGGCGGGGAGTGTCATTGGCATCGTTCGATTCTTTTAACGTTGTTGGCGCTCTTGGGCACGCAGTTTGAGCTGTTTGGATTGCACATGGAGGCTGGCACGTACCAGCAGTTCACGGTCATCTTCACGGATCCGTACATAGTCGAGCACCACATGGGTGCCATGCTCGCCCGGGGTGACCTCCCTGACCTGGCCATAGCAGTAGATGGCGGCGGCCTCTTCGCGCAGGAAGATCTTGAGGCGCACTATCTGGTGCGGATGCGGCGCATCCCCGTGGCCATGATAAGGGTGCAGGTAGGTGAGCTCGCCCGCGCCAAAGCGCAGGGTGTGGAAGCGCTGCTCGGGGTGATCCTGCATGGAGAGCACATAGCCCATGATCATGTCGATCTTGCGCGACTGCTGATTGACGATCTCGACCAGATCGTGCATCGATTCGTTCTGATTGCGCAGCAGCCGGCTGGTCACCATGTCGATGGAGGTGATGGCCGAGGAGATGCGAAAAGGCTCCGGCAGCTCAGCGTCCAGCTCCGTGAGCGAAGGGAGATGGAAGTCTGCCGGCATGGGGATCACATTGACCGGCATGGCATGAGTAACGCTGAAGAACTGTTCCTGCATGGAGGCTATCCCTTGTTGTCATGGACGGTTTCCCTTTATTATCCGGTATCTTATTTTGTTGGCAACGTAGATATCCTTGAAGACCGGACTTTTTCAGCCCCTTTCGCTGGCCATCGGCCTGCGTTATGCAGGCTCGAAGCGCAGCAACCGCTTCGTCTCATTTATCTCCCTGTTCTCCACCTTCGGCATTGCTATCGGGGTTGCGGCCCTGATGGTGGTCATTTCGGTGATGAACGGTTTCGAAGGCCAGCTCAAGGGGCGCATCCTCGGTGTGATCCCCCATGTGGTGGTCACCAACGAGGCTGGCCGCATTGATGCCGCGCCGCAAGGGCTGCCGGACCTGGCCAAGCTGCCTCACGTGGTGGCCACGGCCCCCATGCTCGACAGCGAAGGGATGCTGCAAAGCCCCGGTCAGCTCACCGGCGTCAGCGTGCAGGGGATCGATCCCGCCCTCTGGCCCAAGGATGACATCCTGCACTCCCAGATGCTGGGGGGGCGCCTCGATACCTTGCAGGCCGGTCACTACCGCATCGTGCTGGGGCAGGGGGTAGCGCGCCGCCTCAATGTCACCATCGGTGACCAGGTTCGTCTGATCCTGACCGAAGGCTCCCGCTTTACCCCCTTTGGCCGGGTGCCGGCCCAGCGCCTCTTTACCGTCTCCGGTATCTTCGGAGTGGGTGCCGATGTGGATAACCAGATTGCGTTCATTGCGCTCGGGGATGCCCAGCGTCTGCTGCGGCTGCCGACAGAAACCGTCGGTGGCATTCGCCTCTGGCTCGATGATCCGTTTGCCGCTGATCAGGTGATCAAGACGCCGCTGCCTGATGGGCTGCTGTGGCAGGATTGGCGCCGTGAGCGGGGCGAGCTGTTCCAGGCGGTCGCCATGGAGAAACGGATGATGGGGCTGATGCTGGTACTGATCATCGCCGTTGCGACCTTCAACATTCTCTCCGCGCTGGTGATGGTGGTGACGGACAAGGAGGGCGAAGTGGCCATCCTGCGCACCATGGGCATGAGCGAGTCGGGGATCGTCAAAATCTTCATGGTGCTCGGCGCTTCCAGCGGGGTGATTGGCTCCCTGTTTGGTGGGCTGGCGGGGCTTGGCCTGACCCTGGGTCTCAACCCGCTGCTCAATGCGGTGGGGCTCAACCTCTATATGGCTGCGGGTGGCAGCGGCTTGCCGGTCATCGTCGAGCCAGCTCAGGTCGTCACCATTTTGCTGGGCGCCGTGCTGCTCAGCTTCAGCGCCACCCTTTATCCAGCAGCCCGCGCGGCGCGGGTAAAGCCGGCGGAGGCGCTGCGTTATGAATAATTCATCTTCTGTTGTTACCTCTGATGCGATTACTGGAGCAAGTGGAGCCCCCTTTATGAATGAAGCCGTATCCCGTGAGCCTCTGCTGCGTTGCCAGGCCCTCAACCATGTCTACAAAGAGGGCGAGCTGGAGACCCAGGTACTCAAGGGGATCGATTTGAGCGTCGCACCGGGCGAGATGCTGGCGGTAGTGGGGAGCTCTGGCTCCGGCAAGACCACCCTGCTGCACCTGATGGGGGCACTCGATAACCCCTCCAGCGGTGCCGTGCTGTTCAAGGGGGAGGATATTCACCACTGGGATAGCCGTACCCAGGCCCGTTTTCGCAATCAGGAGCTGGGTTTCGTCTATCAGTTCCACCACCTGCTCTCCGAGTTCAGTGCGCTGGAAAATGCGGCCATGCCGCTGCTGATCGCCGGTGAATCGGTAGCTGTCGCTACCGAGAAGGCGACCCGGATGCTGGGGCGGGTAGGGCTCTCCCACCGTCTCAACCACAGACCGTCCGAGCTCTCCGGTGGTGAGCGCCAGCGGGTGGCGATTGCCCGTGCGCTGGTCAACGAACCGAGTCTGGTGCTGGCGGACGAGCCGACTGGTAACCTGGATCACGCCAGCGCTACCGCCGTCTACGAGCTGCTCTGTGAGCTCAACCGTGAGCTGGGCACTGCGTTTGTGGTGGTCACCCACGATCTGAGTCTGGCGGCCAAGCTCCATCGCCGGGTCACGCTGGTGAGCGGCGTGATGGCGGAGGTTGCCTGATGTTCAAACCGCTGCCCCTTTTTCTGGGCCTGCGCTATAGCCGCTCCCGTCGTCGCAACGGGTTTATCGCCTTTATCTCCGCCTCTTCGCTGATCGGTATCGCC
Organism: Aeromonas sp. SG16; assembly: GCF_024436135.1. Classification (NCBI taxonomy): domain Bacteria; kingdom Pseudomonadati; phylum Pseudomonadota; class Gammaproteobacteria; order Aeromonadales; family Aeromonadaceae; genus Aeromonas; species Aeromonas sp. SG16. The sequence goes on along the minus strand of NZ_JANFNW010000001.1, from coordinate 1,082,671 downwards.
CTCGGGGTGATGGCGCTGATTTTGGGCCTCTCCGCCATGAACGGTTTCGAGCGTGAACTGAAAGACCGGGTGCTCTCCGTGGTGCCGCAAGGGGAGCTGGATGCGGTCGAGCGGCCGCTGCCGGATTGGCCGCGTCTGCGCGACTACCTGCTGGCGCAGCCCGGGGTGGAAGCTGCCGCCCCCGTCATTCGTCTCAACGGCTTGCTGGAGCACGGCTCAGCCCTCAAGGGGGTGCAACTGCGCGCTGTGTTGCCCGATCTGGAAGCCAATCTCTCCGATGCCGGCAAATACATGACGGGCCGTGGCCTGCGTGAGCTGCAGGCCGGCGAGCGGGGGGTGATCCTCGGCAAGACCATCGCCGACAAGCTGGGGGTGAAGGTTGGCGACACCCTTGCCCTGCTGTTGCCGCAAGGGGGCGATCAGACGGGGATCAAGAATCCCCGCCGGGAAACCCTGACCGTGGTCGGGTTGCTGGAGATCGGCGGCCAGCTCGATGGCCTGCTCGGTTTCATGCACCTGACCGATGCGCAAGCGATCACCGGCATGGGCAGCGATGTGGAAGGTTTCAGCCTGCGAGTGAGCGATGTGCTCAAGGCGCAGTCCATCACGGTCGCGGCGGCCCAGCGCTTCCCCCATCACGTCTATATCCGCAGTTGGATGAACAGTCAGGGCTATCTCTATCAGGACATCCAGATGGTGCGTACCGTCATGTATGTGGTGATGCTGATGGTGGTGGCAGTGGCCTGCTTCAATATCGTCTCCACCCTGGTGATGGCGGTGAACGAGAAGCGCAGCGAGATCGCCATCCTCAAGACCATGGGGGCGAGCCCGGGCCAGATCCGGCTTACCTTCGTCATTCAGGGGATGGTCAACGGCGTGGCCGGTGCCTTGCTCGGGGCGCTGCTGGGGGGCCTGCTCTCCAGCAAGCTAACCCAGATCCTGGGTGTCATCGAGAAGCTTATTGGCCACCGCTTCCTCAATCCGGATATCTACTTCATCGACTTCTTGCCGACCGAATTGCATATGCAGGATCTGCTTATCGTGACGGGGGCGGCCATCCTGATGAGTCTGGTTGCTACCCTCTATCCCGCCTGGCGGGCGAGCGGTCTGGTACCGTCTCGAGAGCTGGGTCACTGATGCGCTGCATCTGATCCGCTGATAAAGACGAAGAGCCCGCCGGTGTTAAACCGGCGGGCTCTTCTGTTTTTCTGTCTGTGTGTCGATGTAGTGAGCGGACTTAGTGGGCGTTCAGCTCATCGAGCGGCAGGGAGAAGCTCGCAACGAAGGTGTCGATAAAGTAGCGCATCTCCTCGCTCATCCGGGCCGCCAGCATCGCCTCGAGGCGTTTGCGAGCAGGTTCAAACTCCCGGTTGCCGGCGTTGATCTCCTCCAGACACTTGGTATAGGCGCAGAGGGTGTCGGCATCCTTGACCAGTCTGGCCAGTTCGCCATCCTGGGCTGCCGAATCGAGCAGCGGGCGAAAGTCCTCCACCAGTTCCGCTGGCAGCATGCCAAGCAGGCGCTGCTCGGCGGCCAGCTCAATCTTCTTGTATTCGCGGGCGATCTCGGGATTGAAGTATTTGACCGGAGTGGGCAGATCGCCGGTCAGCACCTCGCTGCTGTCGTGGTAGAGCGCCATCACTGCTGCGCGGTCGGCATCCACAGTGCCGCCAAAGAGCCGGTTTTTGATGATGCCGAGGGCGTGGGCCACCATGGCGACCTGCAGGCTGTGCTCGGCGATGTTTTCCGGTTGGATGTTGCGCATCAGTGGCCAGCGGTAGATGAGCTTCATGCGGGCGAGATTGGCAAAAAAGTGGCTGGGGAGCATGGGATGCCTCGAATGGATGCAATGAAAAAGGGCAGACCCTAGTCTGCCCTTTTTTTGCAATACAGGCACCGCCTGCCATCCGATTTTTAACCCGCTCAGCGGATATAGCGGCCTGATTCGGCTTCCTGATTGGTTACGATCATCTGGCCGATGGGGGCCAGACTGATGATGGCCAGCTTGAGATGCTGGATGCCAAACGGGATGCCGACGATGGTGATGAAACAGGCCAGAGCAGAGGCAATGTGGCCGATAGCCAGCCAGATCCCGATCAGCACGAACCAGATGATATTGCCAATCAGCCCGAGGGTGCCGGTGCCGATATCACCTTGACCCGTCATCGCCTTGCGACTGACCGCCTGCTTGCCGAAAGGGAAGAAGGTGAAGGTGCCGATGACGAAGCAGGCGCGCCCCCAGGGGATGCCGACCAGCGAGATAAAGCAGAGCAGACCGGCCAGCCACCAGGCCAGGCCCATAAAGACACCTCCCAGTACAAACCAGAGCAGATTGAACAAGAAGCGGAAAAAGGCCATGTGGGATACTCCAGACTTATCAAGTTGGTTGCCACCATAACGAGGCAGGGCAGGGGACGCAACGATTGATTGGCCCTGATGCATCGGGCCGGTCAACCTGGGTCGTGATACCACCTATGGGCAGCGGGTATTCAGTTGCCGGATATTGACCAATAGATCGGCGTTTCAGGCAAATTTGCGCAGAAAAAGGTGAGCAAGCGCAAAAATATCGCGCAATGCCAGTTGAAGTTCGGGCTGCAACTCCCCATATAAAGAGCACTTTTGCACGAATTGTGCCTCTGCGGCGCCCAATGTGGGGGTTGTGTGGCTCGACTCGACCAGAGTGCGCCGCTATAATGCCGCGTCATATTTTCTCATCACAAAGACATATTGTTGTCTTTATAAACAGGAAGACTCCGGCTTTGCCCGGAGGCAATAAAGGGTCAGCACACAGTGCTGAGTTGAACGAGGTAGAAGAATGCAAGTTTCTGTAGAGACAACCCAGGGTCTGGAACGCCGTCTTACCATCACTGTACCGGCTGCTACCGTAGACGCCGCTGTGCGCAAAGAATTGAACGGCCTGGCCAAAACCCGTCGCATCGACGGTTTCCGTCCTGGCAAGGCTCCGGTTGCCATCATCAAGAAGATGTTTGGTGCCATGGCTCACGCCCGTGTTGCCGATGAAATGATGCAGAACAACTTCATCAAAGCCATCATCGAAAACAAACTGAGCCCGGCTGGCGCGCCGACCATGGATCCGAAAGAGATCAAAGAAGGCGAAGATTTCGAATTCACCGCCACTTTCGAAGTGTACCCGGAGTTCGAAGTTGCCGGTCTGGAGAGCATCAAGGTTGAGAAGCCGGTTGCTACCGTGAAGGACGAAGATCTGGCCAACATGATCGACACCCTGCGCAAGCAGCACGCTACCTGGGCTGAAGCTGACGTAGCTGCTGCCAATGGCATGCGTGTGACCATGGACTTTGTCGGTTCCATCGACGGTGAAGAGTTCGAAGGTGGCAAGGCTGAAGGCTTCAACCTGGTACTGGGTGCCGGCCGCATGATCCCTGGCTTCGAAGATGCCATCCTGGGCAAGAAAGCTGGCGACGAGTTCACCATCGAAGTAACCTTCCCGGCTGACTACCACGCTGAAAACCTGAAAGGCAAAGCGGCCAAGTTCGCTTCCAAGCTGAACAAGGTTGAAGAGCAGATCCTGCCCGAGCTGACCGAAGAGTTCGTCAAGCGTTTCGGCATCGAGAGCGGTTCCGTTGAAGAGCTGAAAGCCGAAGTGCGCAAGAACATGGAGCGCGAACTGGCTCAAGCCCTGAAAAACAGCGTGAAAGAGCAGGTTCTGAACGGTCTGGTTGAAGCCAACCAAATCGATCTGCCGAAAGCTGCCGTTGCGCAAGAGATTGACGCTCTGCGCCAGCAGGCTCTGCAGCGCTTCGGTGGTTTCCAGGGCGGCAACGCTCCGGAGCTGCCGGCTGAGCTGTTCCAGGCTCAGGCCGAGCGTCGTGTACGCGTAGGTCTGCTGCTGGGCGACGTGATCCGCACCAACGAAATCAAGGCTGACGATGCTCGCGTGACCAGCATCATCGAATCCATGGCCACTGCGTACGAAGATCCGAAAGAAGTGATCGAGTACTACCAGAAGAACGAACAGATGCTGAACGGCGTTCGTAACCTGGCCATCGAAGATCAAGCTATCGACCTGATCCTCTCCAAAGCGCAAGTGACCGAAAAAGAAGTTGCCTTTGACGAAGTGATCAACAAGTCTGGCGCCGCTGCCTAAGAACATTTGACTTAAGGTCAAGACTGTTAAGTATAATGGCTCGTGTGATCTCCACTCGGGCCATTTTATTTTAGGGACAATGCCTTATGTACAAGAACTATAACGATGTGACCGATTCTCCCAGCAATGCGCTGGTCCCCATCGTGGTCGAACAGACTGCCAAGGGTGAGCGTTCCTACGATATTTACTCCCGTCTGCTGAAAGAGCGGGTGATCTTCCTGACCGGTCAGGTTGAAGATCACATGGCCAATCTGGTGGTTGCCCAGTTGCTGTTCCTCGAGTCCGAGAATCCGGACAAGGACATCTACATCTACATCAACTCTCCGGGCGGCTCCGTGACTGCCGGCATGTCCATCTATGACACCATGCAGTTCATCAAGCCGGACGTGAGCACCGTCTGCATGGGGCAGGCCTGCTCCATGGGCGCCTTCCTGCTGGCTGGTGGTGCCAAGGGCAAGCGTTTCTGCCTGCCCAATGCCCGCGTGATGATCCACCAGCCGCTGGGCGGTTTCCAGGGCCAGGCATCTGATATCCAGATCCACGCCCAGGAGATCCTGAAGATCAAAAATACCCTGAACGAGCGTTTGGCTTTCCATACCGGTCAGGATATGGCTACCATCGAGCGCGACACCGACCGCGATAACTTCATGTCTGCCGAGCAGGCAGTCGCTTACGGTCTGGTCGACGGTGTCTTGACTCAGCGCGGCTGAGCAGGGTGTCCCGGTCTGTTGTAAACTCAACGGGCCGACCCATCCTCTATTGATAAAACGAGGTTGCTGAATGACAGAAAAACGCAAGGGTGAGGGTGATAAGCTGCTCTACTGCTCTTTTTGCGGCAAAAGCCAGCATGAAGTGCGTAAGCTGATCGCTGGCCCTTCCGTCTACATATGTGATGAGTGTGTCGAGCTGTGCAACGACATCATCCGCGAGGAGATCCGCGAGATCTCTCCCAAGCGCGATGGTAATGAGCTGCCGACCCCTCATCAGATCCGCGCTCATCTCGATGACTATGTGATCGGGCAGGAGTACGCCAAGAAGGTGTTGGCCGTTGCCGTCTACAACCACTACAAGCGCCTGCGCAACAGCGGCGAAAACAGTGGTGTGGAGCTGGGCAAGTCCAACATCCTGCTGATTGGCCCGACCGGTAGCGGCAAGACCCTGCTGGCCGAGACCTTGGCTCGCCTGCTGGATGTGCCGTTCACCATGGCCGATGCGACCACCCTGACCGAAGCCGGTTATGTGGGCGAGGACGTGGAGAACATCATCCAGAAGCTGCTGCAAAAGTGCGACTACGACGTGGAGAAGGCCCAGCGTGGCATCGTCTACATCGACGAGATCGACAAGATCTCCCGCAAGTCGGACAACCCCTCCATTACCCGCGATGTCTCCGGGGAAGGGGTGCAGCAGGCCCTGCTCAAGCTGATCGAGGGGACCATCGCTTCCGTGCCGCCGCAAGGTGGTCGCAAGCATCCGCAGCAGGAGTTCTTGCAGGTTGATACCTCCAAGATCCTCTTCATCTGTGGCGGTGCCTTTGCCGGTCTGGACAAGGTGATAGAGCAGCGTTCCGTCAAGGGAACCGGTATCGGTTTTGGCGCCGAGGTGAAGTCCAAGGATGCCAAGGCCTCCTTGAGCGAAACCTTCGCCAAGGTGGAGCCGGAAGATCTGATCAAGTACGGTCTGATCCCCGAGTTCATCGGCCGTCTGCCGGTGGTGGCTACCCTGACCGAACTGGACGAGGCTGCCCTCATCCAGATCCTGCAAGAGCCGAAAAACGCGCTGACCAAGCAGTATGCCGCGCTGTTCGATCTGGAAGGGGTTGAGCTGGAGTTCCGTGAAGATGCGCTGCACGCTATCGCCCGCAAGGCGATGGAGCGTAAAACCGGTGCTCGTGGTCTGCGTTCCATCGTGGAAGCTGTGCTGCTCGATACCATGTATGACCTGCCTTCTTTGGAAGGGGTCAGCAAGGTGGTGATCGACGAGACCGTGATCAAAGGGGACTCCGCACCCTTGATGATCTACGAAAATCCCGAGACTCAAGCTGCCGCATCAGAGTAACAGTCTGATTTTTAATCAAATGGAAGGGGCTTTTTGCCCCTTTCATGCTTTTTGCGGTTTAGACGATTGAATCTCGTTGGAGCGCCCCCATATACTCAGCCAAGCGCTTTGCCAACGGTATAACAAGCCGAGAGGACATATATGAACCTAGAGCGTTCAGAACGCATCGAGATTCCCGTCCTGCCTCTTCGTGACGTGGTGGTTTATCCCCACATGGTCATTCCACTCTTTGTGGGGCGGGAAAAATCCATTCGCTGTCTGGAAGCGGCCATGGAGCAGGACAAGAAAGTTCTGCTGGTGGCCCAGAAGGATGCGTCAACCGATGAGCCGACCGTGGAGGAGATCTTCACCGTCGGGACAGTGGCCAATATTCTGCAGATGCTCAAACTGCCGGATGGCACCGTCAAGGTGCTGGTAGAGGGTGGGCAGCGTGCTCGCCTGGAGCGGATGATCGACGACAAGGACTTCTTTGTCTGCGAGGCCCAGTACATCTCCTCCAAGGCCATTGACGACAAGGATCAGGAAGTTCTGGTTCGCTCCGCCATCGGCCAGTTTGAAGGTTACATCAAGCTCAACAAAAAGATCCCGCCCGAGGTTCTGACCTCGATTTCGGCGATCGACGATGCTGCGCGTCTGGCCGATACTATGGCCGCTCACATGCCGCTCAAGCTGGAAGACAAGCAGAAGGTGCTGGAGATTGTCTCTGTCTCCGAGCGCATCGAATTCCTGATGGCGATGATGGAGTCGGAAATTGACCTGCTGCAGGTCGAGAAGCGCATCCGTACTCGCGTCAAGAAGCAGATGGAGAAGAGCCAGCGCGAGTACTACCTCAACGAGCAGATGAAGGCCATCCAGAAAGAGCTGGGTGAGCTGGAAGATAGCCCGGATGAGTTCGAAGCCCTCAATCGCAAGATTGAAGAGGCCGGCATGCCGGAAGATGCCCGTGAAAAGGCCCAGGCCGAGCTTGCCAAGCTGAAGATGATGTCTCCCATGTCTGCCGAGGCTACCGTGGTTCGCAGCTATGTGGACTGGATGGTACAGGTGCCGTGGAAGGCGCGCTCCAAGGTCAAGAAAGACCTGGGCAAGGCGCAAGAGGTGCTGGATGCCGACCACTATGGTCTTGAGAAGGTCAAGGATCGCATCCTCGAATATCTGGCGGTGCAGGCGCGGGTGAACAAGCTCAAGGGGCCCATCCTCTGTCTGGTTGGCCCTCCCGGTGTGGGCAAGACCTCGCTGGGCCAGTCCATCGCCAAGGCGACCGGCCGCAAATATGTGCGGATGGCCCTCGGTGGGGTGCGTGACGAAGCGGAGATCCGCGGTCACCGTCGTACCTACATCGGTTCCATGCCCGGCAAGCTCATCCAGAAGATGGCGAAAGTTGGCGTGAAGAACCCGCTGTTCCTGCTCGACGAAATCGACAAGATGAGCTCGGACATGCGTGGCGATCCTGCCTCTGCCTTGCTGGAGGTGCTCGATCCCGAGCAGAACAACAGCTTCAACGATCACTACCTGGAAGTGGATTATGACCTGTCGGACGTGATGTTCGTGGCCACCTCCAACTCCATGAACATCCCGGGCCCGTTGCTGGACCGGATGGAAGTGATCCGCCTCTCCGGTTACACCGAAGATGAGAAGCTCAACATTGCCAAGCAGCATCTGGTTGCCAAGCAGATCCAGCGCAACGGCCTGAAAGCCTCCGAGATCACCATCGAGGACTCGGCGCTGGTCGGGGTGATCCGTTACTACACCCGTGAAGCAGGGGTGCGGAGTCTGGAGCGCGAAATCTCCAAGATCTGTCGCAAAGCGGTCAAGCGCATTCTGCTGGACAAGAGCATCAAGCATGTTCAGGTCAATCAGGAGAACCTCAAGGAGTTCCTCGGGGTGCAGCGCTTCGATTACGGTAAGGCCACTGACCAGAACCAGATTGGTCAGGTGTGTGGTCTGGCGTGGACCGAGGTGGGGGGCGACCTGCTCACCATCGAGACCACCAACATGCCGGGCAAGGGCAAGCTCACTTACACCGGTTCTTTGGGTGATGTGATGCAGGAGTCTATCCAGGCAGCCATGACTGTCGTACGTGCCCGTGCCGAGAAGCTGCGCATCAATGCTGACTTCTACGAGAAGCGTGACATTCACGTGCACGTACCGGAAGGGGCGACCCCGAAAGATGGCCCGAGCGCCGGTATCGCCATGTGTACTGCGCTGGTCTCCAGCTTGACCGGTAATCCGGTTCGTGCTGATGTGGCCATGACAGGTGAAATCACCTTGCGTGGTGAAGTGCTGCCCATCGGTGGTCTCAAAGAGAAACTGCTGGCCGCTCACCGTGGTGGTATCAAGCGTGTGCTGATCCCGAAAGAGAACGAACGTGACCTCGAGGAGATCCCGGCAAACGTCAAACAAGACCTTGAAATCTATCCCGTTCGCTGGATAGACGAGGTGCTGGAACTGGCGTTGCAGGACAATCCGCAAGGGTTTGAGCGCGTTTCTGTCGTGTAAATTTTGATGCGCCGCAAATTTGGCGCATTCGGGGGGTGGTTAAGGCTTGCATGCATCCCATAACGGAAGTAGCCTTGACCACCGATCGGGTTCTCGTGATAAGTCGCAATGCGTTGTGTGGCGCGGGTTTGCGCCAGATTGTCACTTGCAACTGGTCAGGAGGCTTGCTATAAAACCTCCACTTGTTGTGGCCAGGGAAATCAGCGCCGCAGCGGTGTTCGATAAAAGGGGAATATAAGAGTGAATAAATCTCAACTGATTGACAAGATTGCAGACGGTGCTGATATCTCCAAGGCTGCTGCCGGCCGTGCGTTGGATGCCTTCATTGACGCTGTAGGTGAAGCTCTGAAAGAGGGTGACCAGGTTGCTCTGGTTGGTTTCGGTACTTTCGCTGTACGCGAGCGTGCTGCCCGTTCTGGCCGTAACCCGCAAACTGGCGCGACCATCGAAATCGCTGCTGGTAAAGTTCCTGCCTTCAAAGCCGGTAAGGCCCTGAAAGACGCGGTCAACTAAGTCGGGCGCCGATGATATGTCGGCTACCGTCCTTGGTCGCAGACCAGACAGGTTAGAGAGTCCTCTCTCATACTGATTGACCAAGGCGCATCGCAATCGGTGCGCCTTTTCATTATTTACGCCCATCGAGTTCGGGAGCATAAGTACAAACATGATGTTGGATAAACTACGCGAAGGGGCGCAAGGCAAGGTAGCCAAGGTTATCTTGGGCCTGATCATCCTCTCCTTTGCTTTGGCTGGTGTAGGTAGTTACCTGAATGGTCCGGCCCGTACCGCCCCCGCCACTGTCAACGGCACAGATATCAGTGCAGCCGCGCTGGAGAACGCCTACCGCAACGAGCGTGCCCGCATGGAATCCCAGATGGGAGAGGCATTCAGCCAGCTGGCCGCGAACCCCGATTACATGAAGCAGTTCCGCCGCGGTGTGCTGGATCGCCTGATCGATCAGGCGTTGCTGGACAGCAAGGCTCGCGAGCTGGGTCTGCGTGTCAGCGATGAGCAGATCAAACAGGCCATCGTTGCCATGCCCGAGTTTGCCGAGAACGGCAAGTTCAACAATGATCGTTACCTGCAGCTGATCCGTCGTGCCGGCATGACTCCCGAAATGTTCCGCGACTCCCTGCGTCAGGACATGGTGCGCCAACAGCTGATGAGTGCCCTGCTGGGTACCGAGTTCTCCCTCAAGGGTGAAGCCGAGCAGCTCGACAAGCTCTACAACCAGACTCGCGATCTGCGTCTGGTGCGTCTGGCGGCTGCCAACTACGTGGCTGACGTACAGGTTTCCGACAACGAGCTGGAGCAGTACTACAAGGCCAATGGCGCTCACTTCATGAATGACGAGCAGGTGAAAGTAGACTACCTGCTGCTGGATGCGACCAGCCTCGCCAAGGATATCAAGGTCACCGAACAGGATGCCCAAGATTACTACGACCAGCATCAGGACCTGTTCCAGCGTCCCGAGCGTCGTCATGTTGCCCATATCCTGATCCCGTTCGGCAAGGATGAGAAAGCGGCCGAGCAGAAAGCAGAAGCCGTGTTGGCCAAAGCCAAGGCGGGCGATGATTTTGCCGCGCTGGCCAAGGCCGACTCCTCCGACACCTTCTCCGCCAAAAAAGGCGGCGAACTGGACTGGTTCGAGAAAGGGGTGATGGATCCGTCCTTCGAGAAGGCTGCCTTTGCCCTGAACAAGGCCGGCGATCTCTCCGCCGTCGTCAAGAGCCCGTTCGGTTTCCACATCATCAAGCTGTTGGGTGTTGAGCCAGCTCAGACCAAGCCGTTTGCCGATGTGAAGGAAGAGACCATCAACCGTCTGCAGAGCGACAAGGCCAAAGAGCGTTTCTTTGCCGAGCAGCAGAAGATGGCTGACAACAGCTTCGAAAACCCGGACTCGCTGGACATGACCGCCGAGGCCATGGGTCTGAAGGTACAGTCCTCCGACTACTTCAGCCAGGGTTCTGCTCCTGCTCCGCTTAACGATCCCAAGGTACTCTCCGTGGCGTTCTCCGAGCAGCTGCGTGATGACAACACCAACTCCGACGTGATCGAGCTGGCTGACGGCAAGGCGCTGGTGCTGCACATCACCGGTCACAAGTCCAAAGCGGTCAAGCCGCTGGCCGAGGTGAAAGAGCAGGTGATTGCCGCCATCAAGCATGACAAGGCCGGTGAAGTTGCTCGTGGCAAGGCCCAGGGCCTGCTGGACAAGCTCAAGGCTGGCAAGAGCATCGATGGCGATCTGGCTGCGCTGGGTCTGAAGGTACAAACCCACAAAGGGGTGTCCCGTTTCGATCGCGAGATGGATCAGAATCTGGTTACCGAAGCCTTCACGCTGCCCCATCCCAAGGATGGCAAGCCGAGCGTGGCACTGGTTGCCGAGAGCAACGGTGACCGCGTCGTGGTTGCGCTGGACAAGGTGAACGTACCTGCCGAGCCTTCCAAGATGGTTGCCATGCTGCAAGGTCAGCTGGGTCAGGGCAAAGCACAGGTGGATTACAAGTCTCTGATCGACGAGTTGCGCAAAGCAGCCAAGATCGAGTACTTCACCAGCGTGGAAGCGACTGTCGAGTAATCGTCAGTTCAATCCAGTGAAAACGGCTCCTTGATGGAGCCGTTTTTTATCTGTGGGCGAGGGGGATAATCAAGCACAGCTCACAGCTCACAGCTCACAGTGATCGCTGCACAGCCGTAAGCCATATCAGTCGCCATAAACATGGGACACAAAAAAACCGGCACATAAGTGCCGGTTTCTCATTGCGAGTTTGTGCAGGACTGAGGTTACACCACGCCCTGAGTGCGCAAGTAATCCTCGTAGGTACCACCGAAGTCGCGGATGCCATCTTCGGTCAGCTCCAGGATGCGGGTCGCCAGAGAGGAGACAAATTCGCGGTCGTGGGAGACGAAGATCAGGGTGCCCTGATAAAGCTCCAGTGCCATGTTCAAGGATTCGATGGATTCCATGTCCAGGTGGTTGGTCGGCTCATCCATGATCAGGATATTGGGGCGCTGCATCATCAGCTTGCCGAACAGCATGCGGCCCTGTTCACCACCGGAGAGCACCTTGACCGGCTTCTTGATGTCGTCCTGAGAGAAGAGCAGACGGCCCAGTATGGAGCGTACAGCCTGCTCGTCTTCGTTCTCCTGTTTCCACTGGGCCATCCAGTCGAACACGTTGAGGTCGGTGTCGAAGTCTTCGGCGTGATCCTGGGCGTAGTAACCGATCTGGGCGTTCTCGGACCACTTGATGGTGCCGGTATCCGGAGCCAGTGCGCCGACAAGGGTCTTGATCAGAGTGGATTTACCGATACCGTTGGTACCCAGAATGGCGACCTTCTCGCCCACTTCCATCATCATGTTGAGGCCCTTGAACAGCGGTGCCTCGCCATAGCCTTTTGATACGCCTTCGATCTCCAGGATGTTGCGATAGAGCTTTTTGTCCTGCTCGAAGCGGATAAAGGGGTTCTGGCGGCTGGAGACCTTGACGTCCTCAATCTTGATCTTGTCGATCTGCTTGAGACGGGAGGTCGCCTGGCGGGACTTGGAGGCGTTGGCGCTGAAACGGGAGACGAAGGATTGCAGATCGGCGATCTGGGCCTTCTTCTTGGCGTTGTCGGCCAGCAGGCGCTCGCGCGCCTGGGTGGCGGCCAGCATGTAGTCGTCGTAGTTGCCCGGGTAAACGCGCAGCTCGCCGTAGTCCAGATCCGCCATGTGGGTACAGACGGAGTTCAGGAAGTGACGGTCGTGAGAGATGATGATCATGGTGCTTTCACGATCGTTGAGCACCTGCTCCAGCCAGCGAATGGTGTTGATATCCAGGTTGTTAGTCGGTTCGTCCAGCAGCAGGATATCAGGGTTGGAGAACAGCGCCTGTGCCAGCAGCACCCGCAGTTTCCAGCCCGGCGCCACTTCGCTCATCGGCCCGTTGTGCTGCTCGAGCGGAATGCCGACACCCAGCAGCAGCTCGCCTGCGCGTGCTTCGGCGGTGTAGCCGTCATACTCGGCAACCAGACCTTCCAGCTCGGCGGCCTTCATATAGTCTTCGTCGGTGGCTTCGAGGTTGGCGTAGATGGCATCGCGCTCGGCGATGGCTGCCCACAGCTCGGTGTGGCCCATCATGACCACGTCCAGTACGCGCATCTCTTCGTAGGCGAACTGATCCTGACGCAGCTTACCGATGCGCTCGTTGACGTCCAGGCTCACATTACCGCCAGTGGGCTCCAGATCACCACCGAGGATCTTCATGAAGGTGGACTTGCCACAGCCGTTGGCGCCGATAAGGCCATAGCGGTTGCCGCCGCCAAACTTGACGTTGATGTTCTCAAACAGCGGCTTGGCGCCGAACTGCATGGTGATGTTGTTGCTGCTAAGCATAGTGTGTTAAAAAATTCCTTAATTATCAGCGCATTACTGCACTGGTTGAAAATTCGGGGGCGCTATTGGGGCAAATGCCCATTTTTTTGCATCGAACTCCAGATAGAATCGACCTCACTTCGGCTGGCCGATTCGATCCATTTTCCATAGACCTCTTGCAACATTCTTGCAGAGTTGTGACCCATCTGTTCAGCTATGAACGCAAGGTTTCCGTGAGCGGTGATGTTCCAACTGGCAAAAGTATGCCTAAGTTGGTAGGCCCGGCGATAACGAACCCCAGACTTCTTGATTGCTGCCTGCCATGGGGCCACCAGGAAAACACCAGAGTAAAAAGGTGGCCTGTCCGGCACAACTTTGGTTGGTCGGAAGACTGGGCGCAATGTTTGGCGCACGATCATGCCACCTGGTAGGTGCATGTCAATCTCTGCGTCCAAAAGTGCCCCAGTTATCTTGAATTGATCCTGCAGCGCGTTCAGCGCAGGAGGCAAAAGGTGAACTGTTCTTGTCCGGTTTGTCTTCGGTAGCTTGAATTGCATCTTTTGCTGAGTAAGGTTTCGGCGCACGTGCAGGATCTTTTTCTCAAAATCGATGTCACCCCAGCTTAATGCCCTCAGCTCACCGGGACGGAGCCCGGTGTAGGCGAGGACCAGCAATATGTTCTTAAATTGCCGATTCGTGGTGACCTCGATTAGCCTTTGGAACTCCCAATGCTCGAAAGGGTCTGCGCTCTTTTCGGTGTTCAGCCTGGCAGCGGACACTCGCACGTCGAATGCCCGTTCAACAAGCTCATTTCGCGCAGCCCATTTCAGCAGGTTCCCGATATGGCCAAGATAGGTTCTTACTGTTCTTGGCCGGCAATCGATGAGCAGTTGGTTGCGCAGTCTCTCAATATGCATTGGCAGCAAGTCAGCTATTGGCATATCGCGACCGAGAAACTCGGTCATCCTTTTGAATGCGCTGCCATATGAGCGCTTTGTCGATATGCCTATCGTTGGCCCAGCGCTCTCAGCAAAGGCGACAGCGGCCTCAGCCAGTGTCATTTTGGTGGTTGTACGCCCCCCCAGGCGGGCCAACGCCTTGGAGTTGGGGAAGTGTTTTGCATAGTCAAAGTTACCAAGGGCGATTTCATGTTTGATCGCAGCGAGTTTGTTCGCTGCGAATTTGACATTTACCTTCGTGATGGGGACATCCAAGGTCTCTCTGCACCGGCGCCCCTTGTAGCTGAAGCAGAGCCGAATCTTGTTGCCATGCAACTCGATCCCGGTCAGCCCCGCTATCAGCGAGGCGTGGTTTTCTACTGTGCTGACTCTACCCACTTGTCGTACTCCTCGATGCTGTAGCGAACCTGACCATCAGGACCATATTTCCAAATTATTCCTTCGGGCCATTCCCCCTTAAGGCGGCGTCCCTCTGCTGCCTTTTCAGTCATACCTGTCAGTGCTTCAAAAAGACGCGGCCTTACCCATCTTGCGCACGGATAGATGTAATTTCTTTGCATGTGGTCCTCGCGATTAAAAGAGACTCAAGCCGGTGACGCCCGAGTTTGTTGTAGTAGAAGGTCTGCACTTGCTTGCGTGAGTGAACCGCTTGGTCAAGGCGGTACTCTCCAAGTTCAGGGACCTTCAGATTGTGTTGGTTGGCCAGCCTGCCGATGGCTTGGGCGCTCACCCCCAGTTCTTTGCCAAGCGCAGTAGCGCTCCAGAGTTGGCCGCTAATCGAGGGGGCTTCGATAGGCAGATCGAAGTGAGCCAGGATGCGGCCGATCTCGGCGAGCTTTGCTGAGCGGGAAAGAGTAGGGGAGATAACGGTGTTTACCAGGTCGTCCAGCAGCCGGCTGTCTTGGTCGATCAGTTGTAGTTGATGCATGGCGTGGCCCTCCTGTCAGGAGGATGGAGCGCCGGTTGGGGTGATGGAAGAGCCGCTATTGGGCCGACTTCTCTTCGTCACGGTTCATGGTTATTTCACATCCCTCATGCTGATCTGGATCCCGACATAGGGGCACTGGGTTCGGTATACATACCGGCTGTTCTCCTTCTCGATGCTTTTACAGCGAAATGAAGGACGAGGATCGACGCGAGTGACCGATGAGCCCGCTGGCTGGCGGGCCTTCAGTTGGTCTATCTGGTTGAGTGCTCGCTCAAGAGCCAGCAGTTTGTTGGGGTCTGTATGCATTGCCTGGCTCCTCATAGTCGTGGCTTGAGAGGCGTTGGTTTTACCTGCAGCTCGTGGAGCTTCTTGGCCGCAGCTTCGGCCTGCTGCAGATCGCAGATGGTTCCACCGGGTAGGACGAACTTACCGGGGAGCCTGGGGTGAGGCATGACTACGCCCAGCCCCATGACTACTGCACCGCAGTAGGGGCTTTCGAATGTCTTCATGTATAACCTCTGACTTATCCACCGTTTCTGTGAGGCCAGCAGTGGATGGTTTGGGGGTATCAGGCTGTAGCCCTTAGCGACTCTACTGTAGAGCCAGGCTGAACCCGACTTTCGTATCGGGGTTAGGCAGCTCGTTTCTTATCGAGTCCTAGGCGGGCGAGGTTTTTGCGGTAAATCTCATTGGCTTGGGATTTCTGCTCTTCAGTGAGCTTTTCCCCAAGCAGGGAGATTTCGTCCAAGGCCGCCCGCAGTTCTTTAGCCGATTCGGAGATATCGAGTTTGAACAGGGCTTCCGCCAGTTGATCGGCGATCTCCGGGTCAACTACTGCTGTTTCTGGAAGAGGGTCCACGAGTTCTTCAGTGGGGACTATCTGTTCTACTTCTCCTTCGATAACGCTGCCGGCTTTGGCTTGATCCTGCTGCTTGGCGCGCATGGCTGCGGCTCTTTCTGCAAGCTTATCGGTCGCCGACTTATTGCCATCATCAGGGCCTCGAGGGGTGAAGTCCGGGTTGATTTCACGCTCCTCCAGCTCGTCTACCGAGTAGACGCCCATGATGACGTCCGGGGTATGGAGGCGAGCCCAGCGTTTCACTCCCAGATAAGCCAACTGCTGCTTCGGGTCATCTGCCCAGAGCGTTGAGTTGCGGGTTCTTGCCTGCTGCAGGAATAACTTGAGCGTGCGGACTTCACCGCTGGTGAGGGTTGCACTGATTATCACGCCACAGCCTTTCTCGTCGGCAAAGGTCCAGTCTGGTGAGCGGTACGTTACGCCTTTTTTCGCTGGGTCTTTGCTCGGGACCTCTTTGAACTTACCGAGAACCTGCTCCCACGGTCCAAAAAACTCATAGTCAAAGCGTCCCTTGATCACCCCTGAGTTGACGACAACGGCGTTGACGAGCTGCGCTTCATATCCCAGGGTACCACCCACAAGGTGGGTCTTTTGGGCTACAGGGAAGGGGTTCATACCCCACTGCAGCGCTTGCAGGCAGATGGCAAAGCAGTCCGCATGGTTGCCCTGCAGGTGTTGGGGAATGGTCGCTTTGCCGCTTGCCATCAGTGCCGCCAGCTTGTCGACACTCGCCATGAAGTCGGCATTCATCATGAGGTTCAGTATGTTGGCCTGGCCCCGTTCGTTGGCCAGCACCGGGGCGGTGGTCTGAGTCGATACAGTGGTTTGCATATCGAGGTTCCTTAAAAGAGGTTTGCGGGAAGCTCTTCAGCCGGTTCCTGGGCTTCAACCAGAGTTGGGACGAAAGGCTCTTCGAGGTCGATGCGATGGCGCTCTGCAGCGGCTTGATACGGCGGTACCGCGATTTCCCCCATACCATCGTGGCCCGGGTAGTAGTCGCGTTCTCGCCAGGTGATGATGTTGCGCAGGGCCATGTCTCGCAGCTCGAGGCCACGGCGCCGGTCTTCTTGGCCGTAGTAGTAGACGCCGACCATGATGGGTTTGTAGACGTCCTGGCCCAGTGGTCCATCTTTCTCAACCGCGATGAAGATGAGGGTTGCCGGATGACCGGTGACAGCTTCATACCCGTCGGTGTAGTGGCCATCCTGTATGTGGTAGTTGTGGGCTGAAGCGTCGCGAGCAAATCCAGCAGCGCTGGCGCTGCGGACGAATTTCAGGTCAACCAGCACATGGTCTGGCCGCTTCCAGTCGGGCCGGCACTTCAGCAGTTCACCCGTTTCTGGATGGTGCCAGTAGATACTGGTCTCAGCCTCACCTTCGTCGAGCAATACCGCGGCTTCAGGGTGGTTAAACACCGCTTCACGGTAGCGCAGGGCATGGATGTACTCGTTGTGGGTGACGATCGTCCGTTCACCGGCCGCCTCGCGGAACTGCTCCTTCATCTCATCCAGGAATTTGGCTGCCGGGTTAAAACTGCGGATCCGCTCTGCCATTTCTGCCTTGGTACCGCTCAAGGGGAGAGGGTCTGGCAGGGTGCTAATATGCTTGGCCCGCTCCAGCTCTTTAGGGCCAATCTGGGCGTAGCTTTCCAGCACAGCCTGGTAACTACCTTTGGTCTTGAGTGGCTTAGGCAAGCTGTCGTTATAGGCCCTGACACATGCTCTCAGGGCCGTCGCGGTTCGCTTGTCATCTTCCCCGAGAGTTTGGAACTCATCGGACAGTTGGCAGTAAGCCACTTCTGCATCCGCAAGGCTCGTTCCCAGCTCAACAGGGGGGCTTAGCTGCCGGTTGTATGCTTCGATAGCATCGACCAGCTCTTGTTGGTCCGGGCGCTTCTCAAGGGATGCGTTGTAGGCTTCTATGGTGGCTTTCATCTGCTCGGCGCCAGCGTAGGCGTCCTCTGGCCACTGCGGCTCGATGGCGTACTCGCTTTCAAAATCAGCAAACTCAAGTACGATCTTGTGCAGGATCTTCCCTTCACGAAACGGGATGGTCTCTTTCTGGGGATTGCCGTCGATCTTGTAGTAGCGGTAGTGCTGGCCGGAGATCAGCGCCAAGTCCAAACTGCTTTTCGATTCGCCCTTACTGCCGTGATAAACCTCGCTCGGTAACTTTCGGTATATAGCCGGGGCGATTGGTACGAAATTTTCGACATCAGTTATTTCAGCTTGCACGTTGTAGGTCCTCTGCTTTGGTCGGGGTGTTGATATGCGCTGTGGTCATCAGCGCAATGCCTATAGGCGCTCAATTCACTGGATAAGGTTTGGCGCCTCAGCTCTTTTCGCTTCTGACTTGGTCTCGGGGGGAGGGTTGCCTTGACCAGTGGTCAGCCAATGGAAGTGAACCGACAACCCAGGATGCTGGGCAATCAGTAACAAGGCCCCACCACCGATCTCCCGGTAGTTCAGTTCGTAGTTCTTCAGTGTGGTTGGGGGGATCCCCAGTAAGTCCGCGAACTTGGGGCGGCTCAGCCCCATGTTTTCACGCAGGGTACGTAAGCGCTTTCGGCATTCGTCGTTGAGCTGGGTGATGGTTGTGTTGGATTGGTCGGAGTGATTTTTCATGGTGATGTCCTTGGTTGGTTTACAAACACGGTTGGAGGAGATGGCGCTTTTTGCTCGCCAGATGGTAGGAGGTCAGATCTGTGACCCACTAAATAAAAGTTGATTCAATACAGATGCTTACAGATAGGTCTGAATGGGCTGGGAAAATCGCCCCTCGGTTGCCAAGGGACATGAAAACGGAATTTTGAGACCAGGATCACCCAAGGTGAGAGATGCTGAGTGGGTCTATCTTGTTGTTTCTCACCTGATTGAACTGGGTAGTGTCAAAGCTAAAACCCCTCTACTGATAGATCTATCACTAGAGGGGCCTATTTACTCCAGCTAGTTTTCTCGGGCGGTATTTCACCGCAGCAAACAATCCAAAAGGAGTTTGAAAATGGCTGAAGTAGACAAGGCTGTAGCGACTTTGCAAGACATGTGGTACCTGGCTGCTGTTGATGGCTTGGGTCTGGACAAGTCTTCGTTCATGCTTCTGCAGGCGGGTGCGCAGTTGCCCTATACCACCAGTGCATTCTGGCAGTTGATCGACTCGATCCCGCCCAAGGCTCTGACATCGGTATTGTCGTTGGGCTCGCTCAACAGCTTCTACCAGGACTACGGTGGTTTGTTCAGTGCGGTCATTTCACCGATCAGCGATGACTTCAAGCGGGTGATGGGTGACAACCTGAGCGACTGGATGGACTACAAAAAAACTGTCACAGCATCTGCTCTGAAAGATGCTGGCGGTTGGCCGGGAGTGTTTGCGCTCTGGGCTGGTCAGAACTTGCCGGACAACGTGGCAACGTCTGCCATCTCAATCATGAACAAGGACGTCCACAATGTGGTGAACGCTGCATCGTCGAAGTATTACGCCAATAGCGATGCTGACCATCCGTTCGATCCCAAGAAAGACACCCTGTACAACATCAAGATCGATGACATCACCGGTGGGCTGATGGCACACGGTCCGACGAAGTCAGTGCATATGGACAGCAAGACTTCGTCATCCGACGTGTCCACTACCTGGGCCAAAGGTGGGGTCAGTGGCTTCTTTGATATCTTCTCCCTCGGGGGCGGTGGTAGCTACAGCAGCACAACCAGCAAATTTACCAGTTCTGAAGTGACCATTGATGCAACATTCCAACATGTTGTCACTTTGGAAACCTTCAAACCGGGTGACTGGTACAGCTCTGCCTTCCTGAACTACGCCTACAAGGGAGGAGATACGGCCTGGTCTGCGGGCAACCCGATGACCTGGGCGAGCACGTTTGGCCCGGACGGTAACCTCCAGCGGATCATCGAAGGATTGGTCATCGTTGACGGTATCGATATCGTCATGACCTCCGATGCCACCTACAGCTCCGAGGAGCAGACCTCGATCAAAACACAAGCCAAAGGGGGCATATGGCCGTTCTTCTCAGCC
The DNA here is from genome assembly GCF_024436135.1 of Aeromonas sp. SG16. Taxonomy (NCBI): domain Bacteria; kingdom Pseudomonadati; phylum Pseudomonadota; class Gammaproteobacteria; order Aeromonadales; family Aeromonadaceae; genus Aeromonas; species Aeromonas sp. SG16. The sequence goes on along the minus strand of NZ_JANFNW010000001.1, from coordinate 1,062,866 downwards.
AGCGCCAGCGGTGGCCATGACACTGATGTGACCTTTAACGATAAAGGTCAGATGACGGTGAAAACCTCGCTCCCGGCGGGAAATCCCGTTGTCTTTGGTGCCAACGTCCGCGATATCTCTGCCTACGTCACTTCGCAGGCATTGAAAGCTGCGGCAATGGCAAAATGAGGTCTGCAAGGATGAAATCAATTATCTCTGCAGTCATCACTGTCATGTTGATGGTGTGTTCTCAAAGTGCGTTGGCCTCATATTTGGATTTTTCTCCAAATTGGAGCGCGCCAGCCACCAAGCCAATGAGCAAGAAAGCCGCAGCGAACGTGGTCATGCAGTGCAAGACCGTTGCGGCCTACAGCAACATGGCCGGAGACAAGTCTGGTGCGATGGTTGTCGCTGGACCTCATGAGACCCCGACAGATAAAAAGACCCACCTGACGGTGCGGCTCTATAAAAACAATACGCATGAGAAATCATGCCACGTATACACGGGTAAGAATCTGGACTACAGCAGCTGTAACTGCGAGTACGTAGACTGACCTTTAAACCTGATGCGCCTGCCTTGAGCAGGCGCATTTTTGAGTTTGGCATCCCAGAATACTCTATGGAATATTCTGGGATGCCTCCTGATTTCAGGAGGCAACTCGTCACCTTCCAGCCCCACATTCCGGTTCCAACGGTTGTATGGGGATCTGCCGGGCCAGCAAATTTCGAGTGGTGACAGCCCATACCTGGTTGTTAAAGAGCCCGCTTGGCCGAATCTGGCGTGAGCGAAGCCAAAGCATCCTTGCGGTGCTTGGAAAAAAGGCTTTGGCTATGGCGCTATGAGGGAAGCGCCAACCCCTGGCTATACAGCGTTACGGCGGTAATCAGTTCGCCAGTGGAGGAGTAGGTTGGGTTTGGGTACATGGGCTGTTCGCAGCTGGGTTGCACGAACAGCAACGAGGCGGTGTTGCTCTGAGGCAAGCATTGCCAAATGGAGGCGTTGCTTGATGGCTCGGCGGCGTGTTGCATTGCCATTCAGGCGGTCTGCAATGAGGGTTATGAGCTGGTCTGCTCGTTTGGCGGCCCTGGAAAAAATGCGCTTGGTCATGGTACATTTACTCCCATTGGCGAGGTGGTCCTCGCTAATTCCCGCAAGCTTTGGCTGGTCGGGGTCCTGATTGCTGGGGTTGGTCCCCCGGCATTCCGATTGAGGGTTGGTCCCCTCAGTCCTTCAAAGCCCGCCCTGCGCGGGCTTTGTCGTTCTTACGCGCTGGTCAGGCGCTTCACTTCTGCCCTGGTTAGGGGCGGGTCCTGATTGCCGATACTTAAAGTTCCTTTCAACTACGCATGTATGAGCAGATCTTCGGTAGTGGTTAAACCTAAAGTTCATCACCAGACTGTTCTCGATAGTTGACGAAAATAATTGTTATCGATCGAGAACGTTTAGTCAATCCATGATCGTGAACTTCATCAAAATAAAAAACCCGCCTAGGCGGGTTTGCAAAAGAACGGTTGCTAAGGGAGGGACGTGTCAGCTAGCTCAACCTCTACGTTCCACCATTCTCCCTAGAACAATTACATCTTTTGACGCAATAACGGGAAGGCGTTCGTCATCCACACCAAAGACCCATCCTTCTATTGCTGGTATGGCGCGAAGAAGTTTAGCTTGGTTAGCCCGAGAGATTTGAACCAGCAATATGGCATCTGCCTCAACAGCATTGATTCCTAAGTCAATTAAGCACACATCTCCCTGCACTATCCCTTGCTTGGATAGCTGATTGTTTGGCGCTTCTACGCCTATCAGTGCCCCTGGCATTTCTGTGAGCAGCGTTTTGTCGGCACTTACCAATGGGAGAGAGTCCGTCGGGTGCAGCAACACTTCATCGATAGAGAACACGGGCACTCGGTAAACACTGTTCACCAAGTCGTTAACTACCTCGATGGAAGGGCGCCCGGTATATAACTCGATCGGATCTACTGAAAGAGCCTTTGCTAGACCGAATAACGTAGAAACCCGAACGTCTTTCAGAGGATTACTCAGTAGATTCGACACTAAAGATTTAGATATACCTGCACGTCGAGCAATCTCTGACACGCTAAGGCCTTGATCTTCCATCCTAGCCCGGACTCGTTCATTAAATGAAGGTTTCATGCCGCCTACTGTGAGTTTTCAATGGTGAACAAATTTTATGACGTGAGGTGTTCTCATTGGTTGTTGAATACTTAACTTATGGCGTTTACGATGGTGAACGTTGGTTTGTTTATAGACAAGGAGCTGGCCCATGAAGAAAGAAGCTGTGATTAAGTATTTTGGCAGTATGGCTCGAGCTATGAAGGCTATAGGTATCTCGCGCAGTCTCGCAGTGAAATGGGGGGAGGTCATCCCAGCTCAGCATGCGGTTAGTTTTGTTATAGCCAGTAATGGCGAGCTGCGTCTTGGGCTGGAGGATTACCCCTTAAGTAAGACTTTGGAAGTTTCAGGCCAGCGAGCCGCCTGATTATTGATCTGCCGCATTACAACGAGAGGGCTTACCGCATGGGAAGAGAAGCACTTCCTGATCACCAAAAGCTCGACACGCTATCGCCTTTAAGGACACGTGCTACACCTGCCCAGCGCCATATGTGGAGAGAAGTTAGTGCCGAGTTCGGCATGACAGAGACCGCATTTGCCCGCACTTCATTGCTGATCCTGCTCAACACCATATCTAAATATGAGCCGCAGATCCTGGCTAGGGCCGTGAAAAGGGCGAACCTGGCTCTTATCGAGCAGGGGTACCCGCCGGTCACAGTTGAGGAGATCTTGAAGGGGGAGGGGTTACCTGAGCGCGGCCTGCTCACGTTTACCTCTGAAGATGAGGCCGTATACGAAGAAGAGCGGCGCAAGACGCCGGTACAGAAGCTGATTGGACTAATCAATGTTGTTTTAGGGAGATAAGACCATGTCTACCGTAGCAAGACTGACACGCCCGGCCCCGAAGCATGTGGATGAGCGTGACAACATCATCCTGAAATCCGTCATGCACGAATTGGCGTTATTTCTGGAGGATGACTCGTCGATCACCATTGCGCAGGCAGCTGGTACAGACAGGACTGCTTTACGCCTGTCGCGCCAGCTAATGGCCTACCAAGTTGAACGTGCGGAGAAGCAAGGTAGCGCATAACTCTCAACTGTTGCCCAGCTGACCACTGGGCATTTTTAAAATCAGGACCCGACCATGACCAAGTCAATCAAAGCCCTTGGGGGCTCACTATTACCTAAATTTGCGTCCATTTTCGGCTGCATAGTGCAGTTCGTCCTCTTTCGGGAAAGCAAGACACATCGGAGGACTGAGCTATGAGCATGCTGCTGATGGTTAAAGCGATGAACATCAAAGTGGGTAATCCGCTACGTAAACTGGTGCTTATCAAATTGGCAGACAACGCCAGTGACACCGGCGAGTGCTGGCCTTCGCATCAACATATCGCTGACCAATGTGAGATTTCGCGTCGCTCAGTGATCAGTCATATCGATGCGCTCTGCGCGGCGGGCCTTTTGATTAAGGAGGCCAGAAGAGGCCCCAATGGGAAGAGGTCAAATGTCTACATGCTGACACTTGATGGTGAATCTCCTGCACATCCAGATGTGCAAGAGATGCACATAGCATGTGCAGGAGTTGCACAGACTCATAGTGCAGGAGCTGCACATAGAATCAGTCACTCTTTAGATCCAGTCATTGATCCAAAGATCCCCCCTATATCCCCCCAAGGGGAGCGCGCTGCCGAAAGCTCAGCTCCACGACGAGGAACTCGTTTGCCGAATGACTGGTTCCTACCTGCAGAGTGGGGCAGGTGGGCCAGCCAAGAAACTGGATGGCCACGAGAGCGGATCCTCCTCGAGGCCGCTACGTTTGCCGATTACTGGCAGTCACTGCCAGGGGCCAAAGCAACCAAGCTGGATTGGGAGAAAACATGGCGAAACTGGGTGCGTCGCGCTGCCAGCTCGTTTAGGACGGCAGCACAGCGAAAGCCATTGGCTAACCTGCAGGCGGCCCAGAACGCAGCACAGACACTCAGAGAGTCGGGGAGGGGGTTCTATGACGACAACACGCCCCTCTAACGTGACAACACTGCCAGGGATGCTGGAACGGCCATTAGTGAGCGACCGTATGGCGGCGTTTATGGCAGAGGAGCTGTTGCCGATGATGGCTGGCAGCTGGCCGGCAAGTGCGAACTACCTGGATGCGAATGCCCGCGGCGTAGTACTTGCCTGGGGAGGTGTGTTGCGTGGGTTCACTCCCGCCCAGATCAGGGAGGTGGTGCTTGATATGGCTGCCGACATCGAGCGCCAGTTTGCACCGCGCCCAGCAGAAGTGAGGGCAGAGATACTGCGCAGATTGCCTCCTGAGCCACGCCAGCTCCTGTTCTCCATAGGAGCGTGCGAGATGGAGGCGACTGTGATCGTGCTAAAACGTGACGGCGAAGTTACTTGTGAGGCGGTGAAGGTTGAGATGGAGAGGATCCTCGCCGACCGTCGAGAGCGTGGTTACATCATCACAGGGGGGCTTTGAGGATGTTCAACCAAGATGTGATCGCCGCAGTCAAGGCCGCGAAATTCTGCAGGGTGGTGGTCTACCCGGCCGTTATGGGCTGGTGTGCCGAGCGTGTAGTGCTGGAGGTGGCAGATGAGGTTTCGGCATTGGGGCACACGGATTGCCTGCGCGGGGCAGGGCACTGGTTGGTTGTCGATACGCCTACCGAGCAAGTGGTGGAGGAAGTTGAGCTGTTGAGGGGGGGAGAAGGCTTAAGTACTATCAACTCAGGGGAGGCATTTGCGATATACAGTTTTGAGCAGTAGCAGAGACCTGATGGTTGATATTACAACGAGTTATAGTGGAAGCGTAGTAATAAGACATTGTGCTTTTATTTCGTTAAAAGAAATAGCCAGGTGGTACCACCTGGCCGAGTTGGATAAAATAGACAGATATATAAGAAGGGATATTACTATAGAGATAACTCATTCAGTTTCTTATAAAGCATTGATTCCACGTATCTAGCAGATAATATACAAGCTGGTTCGTGGTAGTCATCATTCTTAATGGTATCACCTAGATCTACAACTGATTTTGCCCCAAAATATAATGGTTTGCATAGTGATTGAATCGCAGCTTCATATAGAGAATACATTTCCATTTCTAGTGCTGCCATTTTTCTTTGCTGATTACCTATTTCCCTCATGATATTTTCGTCAGCGATAACAGCTGAGCCGGAAGATATTGGCGCTACAGTAACTTTAAAGTCCTTTAATTCTTTATAATAGAGGCCGCTCCGAATATAGTCCATGAGCTTTACGTCTTCTGTAGACTGGCATAAATCAATGCTAAAATCATGCTGTAGTGTTACTTGGTATGGCTCTTGCTTAAACTCACCATCCTTCCACTTTCCTGTTTGATATTCCCAACAAGTGCTCCCGACAATAACATCAAGATAATTCGAGCTTCCTTTCACTCCTGCGCATATACCACTCATTGCTACTATTTTAGGTTGAAAAAGTTCAATGGCTTTTGTCGCAATGATTGCCATATTAACCAATCCCATTCTTTGCGGCTTTATTATCAGGCCATGAAATCTATCAATGCTGACCTCTAAACAGTCCATGCCTGAAATTTTTCTGACTTCACCTAATTTTAAATTTGTGTTATTAAAGGCACTCCTTTCCTTTGGTAAAGCACAGAATATTAAGAAGTCATATTTAACATTTTGCACTACTCGTTCTAATTTATTTGAAAGCGCAGAGACCCATTTATTTGACAAATCATAAGTGACAACGGTAATCCCCGCGGAATTGAATGAACGAATATTACGTAGTTCACTGACTTCAAATTGCGTAAGAGCAATTGCCTCAGTTTTATAATTTCGACTAGCTGAAAATTCATTTATCAAATCTTCAGAGCAATCTATGGCTTGTACTGAAGCGCTAGACTCTGGAAGAAGCATGTCGAAAATAATTAAATCAAAAGTATCTGAGCACAGTGTCCTTCTAGCTACAGCCAGATCCATTGCATAAGTGATTTCAGGTGCCGGTACTTTGGGAGCGAGCTTAGACAAAATAACTTCTTCAATTGCAGTTCTTTTGTTAATGTCATCTTCTATTAAAAGGATTTTCATTTATGACCTCAAAAATTCAATTGTTCGTTTTTTCCAAATCATTTGATCAACATTGTCATAATAGCATGCATCTATTGTTCTGAAGCCATACTCTTCCTCAAATGCCCGAGCTGAATTTTCAACAGGATATGGCTCGCCTTCAATTTCAATTTCATGATATTGTGTTAGTATTAATATAGGCATTTGTTCAAGCTTTCTCTTTTTTAGTTCAAATAATACTTCAATGCCTCCTGTTGGTAACGGTGCTGGTGCTCCTTGTCCAGGTAAAGCCTTGTGGCTAGGAAGAGACATATCAAGAATTATTTTGTCTGGAATAATATTCTTTAGGAATGAGACTGCAGAGGAAACGTTGTCAACAATGGTTGACTCAAATTCAGTTGATTCCATATTTATCAAGTCAACTATTTGAGAAGACTTGTGCTCATCATCCTCAACAATCAGGATTTTCATATTTACCTCGACTGGTCAACTCAAAATTAAATTCGAATATCAAAGCGGACTTGTTAGGATCTATATGGTATTGTATATTGCTTATGCTACCATCTCTCTCCATTTTTTTCAGTTTCTTAATTCCACTATTTCCCTCTACAATATGTGCGTCATCATCTTGATCTGCAAGTGCCGCTTCAATTTTATTTTTCGTTTCGGTATATGTTTCTCTTAAAGATAACTCAGTGGTCAGTGTAATTAAAAGAGCATTTCTTTCATCTGGCTTTCTCACGTCGAATATTATTTCGCCATCAAGTTTACCATGTATGGCCGCATTATGTATTAAGACATAAAGCGCATCGTAAATTACATAGTATGTTCCCCCAACTATAGGAAAGCTTAGGTCTTCAATAGAGTATTTGGGGTCGAAATGACTAACGTTTCCTTTTACCTCTGAAATTACAGCTCTAAACAACAAATAAATGTCCGTTGAAGGCGACGCATAAGATGGCTTGTTAAACCAAGATGACATTAATGTGAATTTCTTACTGACAACAAGATTTATTTCACGACTGAATTTTGAGTATCTTCTTTTGCGGCTGTCACTAGCAACTCTAGGTAGGTAAGAAAATACGCCATGGATCGATTTCATCTCACTTAATAATTTTCTCGTAGCCCTTAAGTCTATTTCGACAAGTCGCCAACAATAATCAATGATAAGGGATGGCAATCTAGCAACACCAATTTTTGAAGAGTAAACACTGAGAATATCATATACTAATTGGTCTGCGTGTGTCTTTTTATAAGGCGAGTCAATATCTGTAGTTATAATGCCATATGGTTTTTTCCTTTGTTTAATTTGGAGGTAAGTCTTTTCTAATCGACCGATCATTGCTTCATAATTTTTAAGCCATGAATCGAACTTACCCTTGAACTCCTTGTCATCAAATAGAGCCTTGTACTCATCTTTCTTGGATAAATCTGAGAGCTCAGTTATTGCTGTGCCACGGAATGTTCCGTGTCGTATTCTACGCCCCAAATAAGATGCAATACCAAACATGCTATTATTGCAAAATTCATTATAGCACTCGAGTAAATGATCAATAATTGTCTCAGTCGCACCAACACCTCGATTTTTTTTATCCCAATCTAAAGTCAACCCTCTGTTGTTGCTTATCATGAGATTATCGATAGCCATAGTTAGTTTGCTAACCATGTTATCTTCAAACCATTGGCTGTATTTAAATGGGTCTACATATATTCTTGAGTCATCGATCGTATCTCTTTCTTTATTAATTTGGATGTCAATTCTTAAAGTTTTTGCTCGGTCTAGGTATCGCTCATTGTTTGTAGCCTCACCGAACCAATGAAGCATATCTGCTCTCATTTTTAGTGCATCTACAGGCTTTTCAACAAGATGAAATAGAGTTATTAAAAACGTTTCATTACAAATTAAAAGAAAGTGTTCAGCAACTGCTGGGGAAAGCTCAAAAAGATATTTAAATAGCGAGTTAAGATCTCTGTTAAATTCATTTATGCAGCATTCCTGAATGGTGTTTCGTAGCTCGTATTCTGCATATTGTTTCTTATTGTTAATTGATATGAGGCAACGTATTACTAATTTAAGTGATAGCTCTGTAGCTGATGATGCGATTCGCTCAAGATATTCTGGCTCACAAATTTCACCTATATCTCGTGTGTATGACATCAACTTAACAAATAACACCTCATCATTGCCACTTATATCGCCTTCACACTTATTAATAATATGTACTAATGCATTTGAGTTTTCTAGCATTCCACAGAGAGTGCTATCATAGACGTCTCTATTTAATGCTACAGTCTTCATTTCTGAACATCGAATGTCGGATAATGAATTTATCCCCTTGAAATATTCATTAAGCAATCTTTTTGAATATAAAGAGCTTTTCTTTTTACTTTTTATGTCAGAATAGTAATGACCATGTATCGCTAAAAATTTGAATGCTTTTGTTTGCTCAATGAATAGGAAACTTTCCCTAAGATAATGATAGCCGGAATCCTCATTAATCTTCTTGTACATCTTTTCTGGTATAAAATCGACATTTTTGATAGTGTCGAATAGTCTATTCAGATCCGCTGATGTATCGCATTTGTTTTCGATAAAATCAAGATGCAGTTCGTTGATTGTTTTTAAGTATAAAAAAGCATCCAAAACAGAAAATGAAAAGTAACCATTAAGTTTGTTAATAAAGTCTTGGTTGTTATCTGGTATAGGTCTGACAAATGATTTTACTATTTCAATGTATGAGTGGGTACTTTCCATCTCATTGATTTTTTTGTGTATTGCGAGATGTGATGTTCTAAGGTTGCTTAATTGATTAATTGACTCTTCAATTATTGGTGAATTTGATAGTGATATTTTAGTTTTGAGCGACTCAATTTTATCTAATGTTTCTTTGTTTTCGAGTTCAAGGGTTTGGTATCTTACTGTTATAAATGATATCATTCGAATTAGAAATATCGATACACCTCGGCATTCAACTATATCAAAGCATTTATCAAGCGAACTGTTTAACTTGTTCTCTTTTAATAAATGAATGAGTTCTATCGACTTTTCTAAAATGCTAATCAATTCATTGGAGCAGGAGTTTATTTGCTGGGATATTTCCTCTAAGCTAAACTCTATTTTATCTGGAATTCCCTTCGGACATGTTTCATTTAATAACTGTCCAATGGGATTTCCTAAAAATAAAGGGTTTGTTTTGATAAATAAAACCGATTTTTTGAAATCAGATTTACTGCTGCACAGTTTTATTTTACTTAAAGCATTTTTTGCAATTATATAATTCTCACCATCACTTATACCTCTAATTAAATTTCTAGCCTTTTTTGACTTTATATTTTGAATTAAAGGTGTTTGAAGGGGTGTTTTTTTGTTTTGCTCTTCCGCTATTTTTGCTGGAGCATTCATATTGGTATCCCATCTGTTTATATATTGCATTCAATTATTATATATTAAGCTGATAGAGGTGAATCTCAATTCATGCATGTACTTTCTGTATGGAAAGTGAACCTTCCGTTTATCAGAACATCGTGCTGAGAGTGCTATTTGATAAGTGCGAATTATTTTTCTTAGCGCCGAACCACGCCTTCATGATCACGGTGTTGATTTCTGAGCCAAAAGAGGATTTAATCCTCCGTTTATCCAGTTTGCCGGGTTCTGTTCAGGAAAATCCTCAAAATAATCTGACCATTCACCCATTGGGTTCTCCTTGTCGGTTGTTTGCATCGAGTCCATCTGATGCTGTTGTGGTCGGGGAGGGCCTGATTCATGGCTTGCAATACCTGAGTCAAGCACTACCCCTCGGGGCCGATCACGGCATCAAACCACTGAAGCGATAATTCAAGGTCACTTAGTTCAACTTCAAAGCCTGCTTGCAGGCCACATTTGAAATGACCATTACCTGCTAGATACTGTGATCCTACGGTGAAATTGAGCCCAAAGTGGCCCAGTTCATCTAGGTTTGAGAGCTCAAGCTGGAAGTCCTCCCGTGACATAGCAATGAGTTTCGCCTCGCCTTTGAGCTCCCTAACCAAGACTGTGAGATCCAATATAAAAGCCTCAATCTCAGGCCACTCAAGCCATGCTTTTAACCCTTGTACCGAATAGGCACCCACGGTTGCTGATATTTCAACTTGCAGGTCTGGGTGTGATGAGTTTTGTGATGGGGTGGCATGAAGGAGCTTGAGTGAGAGTTCACCGCACGTGGTGTGGAAATGCATAGTTTAAAACTCTGAATTTAATAGATAGGCAGAGCACCAATGAAGGGTATCAGGCAAACATCTATCATCAGCTCGTCTATCCTTGTCAGTTGTTAGCACCGAGTCGTTCTGATGCTGTTGTTGTGGGGGAGGGATCTCTACGCGTTGGATTCGCTACCGCCCCTAAGTTACAGCCCCCAGATTGCTGCTTTTGACCAGTTGTCTGACGGCATTGAAGATCACCATCCTAAGGCCCTGAGTGAGACATGGGCATCAGTCGAATAGCTTACCAATCGAATCTCTTAAAGTTGAGCGATTTATCCGCTAACTCTGTGATATCAGGCATGTTTTTGATGCAAATCATTAATTAATCAATAGTGGGTTAATTATTAATTAACGATATGGTAGAACCAGTGGTATTCATAAGAGAACTAGATAGGATCGGTTGTGAAACGATTACTGTTACTGGCTCTGTTGAGCATCGGATGTGCCGCCAGCGCCAAGGAGCAAGTGCCTGACGCCAAGCTTGTAGATGAGCAGGTGAAGCAGCAGATTATCCAAGAGTCCATCGAGAGCTACCCTGGGAACTGTCCGTGCCCATACAACTATGCCAGGAACGGCAGCCGTTGTGGCAAACGCAGCGCCTGGAGCAGGGCCGGTGGCTATGCGCCGATCTGCTACAAGGAAGAGATAACGGACGAGATGGTCAGTGAATGGCGGGGTAGGCAAGAGGGATAACGATAGCTGGAGCAAGATAGCTTCCTACTTAAGAGGGCATGGATGTCAACAGCAGAGCTATTTGAAAAGATCGCTACTTGGGCGCTCCAGCAGGACCGGTTTATCACCAGCCTGCATCTTTGCGACGAGTTCAACATTTCCCTTCCCATGGCCACCCGGATGATCCGAAAGCTAATCACCCATCCCCGGGTCACTGCAGAGGCTAAACGTGAGACGTGTATCGCAAATGACACGAAGGCCCAGTCGATGCTGATGGTGCGGGTGACCAAGGTTGTCAGAGAGCCCATGGGGCCACCGAAGTGCCCAAAAGTTGCGGTGCTTCCTAATCCTAAAGATGATGTAGTTATAGAGAAACTGAAGAAACTGGTTCTCCACATGCCCCCAAATTAGGACTATTCAGTTGGGGGGACAGATATTAACTCCCAGTTCTGGAGCATCAAGCCAGAGATGTTTGAAGGAACAATAGCCCTGAGGGTTTACAACTACCCCCTTCAAGCGTGAGTCAAAAGTGACATGTTCGACCTGACGAAATAAAGGAAGGTACCTGTATTGGTGACAGAGTTGTGTTTCCTGCTGTAGAACGAGACTAAGACGTTCTTCCGGTCGACAGTGGGAGAGGTGAGCTCTTAAGGTCTGTGCCATTTGTTTGTGTTGTTTATGGCCCAAAGCCATAGTCACGCCAACGCTGGAAAGCAGCAGTTCAAATAACCCCCATTCTCCACTGCTATCAAGGACCTCACCCAGTAGTACTAGATCGACGTCTTCTTGAGCGGCTCTGTCGATTCCTGATACAGGAATAAGATGCCACTTACACTCAATCCCGAGCTTAGCCAAGCTATGCGCTAGCCAATCCCTTTGGGATCGTTGGCTATCAATGTCCGAAGCTAAGATGCGCAGGGGGTGATCAAGCTGCAGTCTATGGGGTGGATCGGGGTTAATTGGTGGCAGTATGTAGCCACTAGGAAATATTGAATATGCCGGCACCATGTCCATCACGTGGCGTCGGTCTTGTTCTAGATGATGCCAGATTGCGCAACGAAGCTTGTCATCATCCCAGAGAGGGCTCAGATGATGAAAGATGAGATAGAGACAGCCTGCCGTTTCATGGGGCTGATGGACTTCATTAGGCAGGAGTGGCTGCTCTACCTTGGAGTGAAGCCAGAGACTGGGCGAACGCTCTGATGGTGGCAGATGCCAGATTTCAATTTGCTCCAACTGCGGCAACACCCCCCAATAGTATTCATGTCGTCTCAGAATCAGATGATGGGTGCTGCGTTGTTGCAACTTGAATGGACCAGTACCAAAAAAGGTGAAACGGCCAAGCGGGTCACTGGTGCCGTCACAGGCAACGATCTTACTACGCGGGTTAGCAAGGAGTTGCAGTAAAAAAGGATCAGGAGTGGTGAGACGGATTTCTACTTTTAACGGAGAGAGAGCCACAACACTGCTGATGTGCATATAGAGTGTGTACTGCTGGCTTGATGGGTGGCTTAGTCGATTAAGCGTGCGAACGACATCATTAGCATCTAGTTGGGATCCATCGTGAAAGCGAATACCACTTCGGATCCAGAAGTACCAACAATATCCGTCTTCTTGTTCTTCCCAGTGATGCGCCAACCCAGGACGTAGGGAGCCATCTGACGGAGAAACCTCAAGCAGTCCATCATAGAGGTGTTCAATGATGTGTAGATCACTGCTTGTGGTAGCCACCATTGGATCAAGCTCGACAATTGGACACGATACGGGAATGATGATGCCATCTACACAATTGCGTTGTTGGACCATCTGACTGAGCAAGTCAGAAAAGTTGTGCTCAGCCCCAATTTCGCCAAGTAAAGTCATCGCCAGATCCAGTTGGCCGGACTGGCAGGCATCAAGAGCTTCTTGGTATGTGAGCTGACGATAAGCATGTCGTAACGTAATATGGGAGCGGTTACCTCTTCCGCGGCCCGGTGACCAGTGAATCCAGCCTTCCTCAACCAGTGCCGCGAGTATCAATTGAATATTTCGCCGAGAACAGCAGAAGATTTTTTCCAACTCAGCAAGAGTAATGTCTCCCTCACCATAGGGACCTAATGTACTCTCAAGTTGTAGTAAGCGATGCCTTTGGTTCATCGTGCTCTCTCGAAAAAGGTGAAATTTCTTTTATCACTTCTTCAATTTTTCTACATCATTTTTTTGTTCATTATGCGGAAATACCAAAGTAGGAGAGTATAATGAACAACCATATGTACACTCATCATCATTGGCTAAAAGGTGATGATCCTCATGCTGCCATTCTACTGTCGTTGCGCCCAAAAAGAAGGAGTATAATAAAGTTGTTGCTGGTTTGGCTTAAATGTATGTGTATTAAACTTCATCTAAAACGCCAGTGTTTGGTAAAAAATTAATATAATCTAGAGATGTCAATGCGTGTGCCTTATAGATTGTAAGTATGAGGTTGGGAAAGTACAGTGAGGGTGAGAAAGAAAAACACCTTGCTTATACAATATGAATCCGACCAGAATACCGTTATAAATTAACCATGAAAGTAATGTGAGGTGTGCTAATAAATGAAAAGAAATATATTGTCTTTACTCTGTGCTTTGATTTCGTTTCTACTATTAATGGTAGCTACTTCTGGGGAGCCAGATAATGCATCTCTTCTAGATAAAATTGACATGGGTTCTTATGTCCACGGCTTGGCATTTTTCTTTGGGTGGGGGTTAGGATTTCCTAATACAGTTGCCTACATTTGTTCGATTATTACCGTGTTAACTATCTATTTTGGGTTGTTTTCAATATTTCGTTGCTGTTTTAATTCTGAGCTAAATAATAGATAGCAGTTCTGTATGGTGTTATTTCCCTTCCCATGGCAGCCCGGATGATCCGAAAGCTAATCACTCATCCCCTGTCACTGCAGAAGCTAAACGCGAGACGTGTATCGCAAAGATACGAAGGCCCAGGTGATGCCAATGGTTCGGGTGACCAAGGTTGTCAGAGAGCCCATGGGGCTACTGAAGCCGGCCAAGGTATGTAAGCCAACTCATCCTCGGGCTTATCCCAGCCAATAAAGATGAGAAGGTCGTGGGCAGGCTCAAAGAGCTTGTGGCGAGAATGCCTTGGTGATTGAGTGAGCCGTTGTCTTGGCGGCTTCAGTGCTTGCTTGGGAACATATTGAGTCGGGTGCAGAGCCGGAATATCTATATTTAGTAGCTCTTTAAATTGATCTAAATCAATTCACGTTTCAGTTAATGGTTTGCAAATCAGCAATAGAGTAATTAGATAATCGCAATAGGAATTTATACAGCCCGGTCTCTATGGATGTAATTTATCATAGCGAAAAACAGGGGGCTTTATGATCATATATGGGAAGTATGGCGGTGCTGCATTGCGAGCAGTACACCTAATGGTGCAGAACAATTATGACCATGTCAGTGCTTGGGATATGGCGATGTTCGAAGCATTCGGAGAAGACCTAGGCGTTAAAAAGTTCAAAAACAACCCTAAGGTTACATTTCTGACCCTATGCAGTTTGAGTGCGATTAGCTGTATCATGCCAATCTATTATGATGCAGCCGCAAAGACTAAGATGTATGTCACCACTGCCCTTGATATCCTTTCTTCTAAAGACAAAGCTACACCGATTAACCCTGATGATTTATGGCAAGAGGTCATTAGTGCTTGTGATGCTGCAGCCACACTGAAGCACAACAATCAGATGGATGTCGTTCTGACACTATGGTACGCAAATGTACTGAATACCCATTGGGCGAGTGATGAGGTGGAGCTTAGGGCTGACTTGCTGTAATCGTCATTTCGTAGAGTAAAAAGACCAAGGTGCTGATCACCTTGGCCAGTCATACTATTTTACTCTGGTGAGTGAACCACTATCAGAGTGGGCAAATGGCTTGCCATAGACCTGCAAGCTAGTGGTTTGGTTGTACTTGAGTTTGTCTTTTTCTGAGAAATCGAGCGTTAATGTAAAGTCTGTCGTCGTGTCATTGGCTGTCATATAGGTGCTTTCAGCAATGCCGCGCTTCCCTGTTTTGAAGTCAATCTTGTTGCCAGCTTTGCCTTCGGTCACAACACAAACTGCACGAGGAATGCAGTATGAGTTATAGACAACTTGATTTTTCTTGTCATAGATAAGGTAGCCACGTTGATCGTGGAATTTTCCATTATCCCTTTTTCTGAATACCTCCTGCTTGTAGTACATCGCTACAAGGTACTGCTCACTGGCATTCTTCGCATCTGCAGCAGGTTCGAAGGTAATCGTTTCATAGAATGGCTCTACAGCAGGGCCACCTTTGCCTACCTTGCTTCCTTCCTGCCCTGGCGCAACATCTACACCACCTGTATCAGTGCTTTTCCATGTTCCTGCCAACTGGGCGAGGGGGCCAAAATCCAAGCCGTTTATCATTGTGTCTGTGTCTGAGTCTGCGTAAGCCAGAGTTGAACTGGCCAGTAAAATAGCTGGAATTACTAACTTACTCATATATAACTCCCATCAGAGGTCACTGTTATTATTGTTTTCAGTGCCCTGAATTTAAAAATGTGAGGGAGCGGGGTCAATATGATATTGGTAGGTATGTCTGGTTTTGTGAGTCGAGGTTTGTTTTTTGCTATGAATAAAAACTAGCTTTGATCTGAGTCAGTTTTCATTTCCAGATTTAAAAAACATTAATGTGAATCTAGATCAAATTTCTATTTTGACTACTGGAGATTCGAGGTCTTAATTAGTAATTGTTTTGGGGACGTACATTCGGATACAAACCGTCACCAACTACACACGGAAGTTTGCTGAACCCAGTCGTAGGATGAAGTCATGGAGAACGGCTCCATCACCCAATAAGGATTGAGACCATGAAAAAAATCATCCCCCTGGCAGTAGCTGCAGTTTTCGCCCTGACCTCTGGTTTCACCATGGCGGCTACCCCAGCCAAGGCTGCGGCACCGCAAGCGGTCCAGACCAAGGTAGTCAAGAAGCAGCATCATCAAACCAAGCATCATGCCAAGGCACCGGCAGTTAAAGTAGCGCCGGCAACCAAATAAGTTTGGTGGTAGTGAAGTAAGCGGAGAGTAAGCAAAGGGAGGCTGAGCCTCCCTTTTTTCATCTGCATTGAAGTTTATGCCAGCCAGATTTTTACTGCGCGCTTGGGTCAGATCTATAAATTTCGCTTCTGTGATAAGCGAGATACTCGCTCTGTTTGGGTTTGAAGGGGCCGACGTTTATTGGTAGCTGAATGCCCCACTGCTGAAGGGCCCGCTCGATGCAGGACTTAACACACAGCAGGTCGCCGGTGTCAGTGAAGGTAATCCAGCCACGATCGAATAGCTTATCGATTTGAGGGGAGAGCAGCAGGCCGTTGTTCCCATTCAGGTGTTCTGCGTTGTTGCACACGTTCCAAGGTTTGATTTGGCTGCAATGAGTTGTGCCTTATTGGTTACGCAAGGTGACCATGCATTTAGGTTCTATGGCTTTTAGCAGGGAGCCCAGATGCTGACAGAATGTCTACCAGTCAATGTTCGAGTATGCTTATGCCTTGTCGTTATACTGGTATGTGGCTAACTGATACAGCTTCACCAGTCGCTCTACTAGAAAGCGGGATTACGGACTCAAGGTTTGGCTGAGAAGGTTGGGGGATACACCGACCTGAGGCCGGTGTCAGGTGATAACTAGATCTGTACATGTAAGGAAACAAATATCATCACAAATATTGCGATGCCAACTCAAAAATGCCCACTGATTACTTTATGTGCATAAAAAGATTACATGATACTATTATTCTCTTTATCTTCAAAAATAGCATTATGCTTCTCCATATATCTGTCTAATCTTTTGATTTGATCTGGCGTTAGGTTAGTGGTGGCTAGAGATTCGCCGATTTTAATCTGTAACTTAGGAAAGTCTGTTTTGTATCTCTGATAGTGTTTTGATAAAACCAAAACAAAGTCATTACCTCTTTTATAGAAGGTAATTATATGTCTATCGAAAAGCTTGTCTATATGTGCACAGAGAAGTATACCATTTGCTCCATCCAATCGCTCATCAGTGCTTTCACAATTTCGCCATGCTTGAATGTGTGATGCAACTAGGAGGTCTTTTATGTCCATCAGCGTAACAGCACATTTCTCACCATTACCCCAAAAATCAATTACATTTTCACGGAATTTTCCTTGTCCTACTCTAGCAAGAACTAAGGTCTCTCGTTCTGAATCACTCATGTCTGACTCTCGATTTAGTATTTCGAGTAGGTCGCCGACTACTTCTTTCGGGTCGCTGTGTATGTGATTTATTGTTTCTATGGTGGCTTGATTTGGACTGTATAGCTTGTATCGCCAAGAGCCAGGGTTGAGATTAATTTCACTTTTTTCGTCAAACCAAATTAAATTCTCCGGTTTGAATCTAATATTAACTTTAAATACCGTGTTAAACTCACTCATGTATGGAGAGGTAGATATTCCATTTAAATGTTTTTTTATTTCTCCATTCTTATCATTGTTCTTTATCATCAAAGTAGCCGATTTAATATCACTTGGTTTTAATATCTCAGCTGATTTTATCTTGCCTACAACATGATATTTTCTATCGTAATATGTGAATAATATTAGGTCGTATACCTTTCCTATATGTTTCTCCCCTGCATTTCTTACTCCTTCAATAAAACCATAACGATAGTCACCAAGATCAAATAGCTCATTGCTGAGCCATTCTTCAAGGCCGTAACCGTGTTTAGATTCGAATAATTTATCACCTGTGCCTTTGCAAAATGCGCCGCTAGGACGCTTCCATTGTTCAGTATTGAAGCAGATCCGGGTAAGTTTTATTTCATTCATAGGTTTCTGGTCACTTAGCTCAAAGCATAAATACTAGCGATGTAGACTATGATCTTAACTCCACGGCAGAGTGTTTTCATAGGTGATTTTTATCAGGATCTCTTTTTTGTTTGAAAATCAAACAATGTGTGGTTTTGTCATACACATGAAGCAAGGTAGCATGCATTGCTATTGTGTTGCTATGTTCAACTAGCTCTTATCAAGAGACATTCAAGCATTTACAATGCCGCCTTTTTAACTCTTTGTTTATTACCATGAGAGATATTATCGGGCCACTCATAGATATCAGGTATACTCCACTTATAGTTATTATTCCTGATAAAAATAGAGGTTTCCATCCTAATGTCATTGGGCCAGTATATAATTGATTGAAAAACATAGTGACCCCCAAAACTACAAACATAAGACCAAAAAATGCATGATATAGACCAAATGCATATTCTAGTTTTGTGGTTTTAAGTTGAAATGTATTGCATTTCTTGATAATCGTAGGGGTCAACCTCAATGCTCTAGCAAAATGATCAAATGATATTTTATCGTTGATTTCACTGTGTAATTCAAATGCTTTATCTATCAGTGGCTTTCTAGCCCTGACGCCATAAGAAAGTCTGAAGTATTCACACTCGATTTCTTCCTTTAATTTATTCTTGAATGTATGGCTTATATATTTGCTCTTTATTGTATTTTCTAGATCAGCTACACGACGTTTTCTTTGTATGTGGTATGCATCAAGAAACTTTAATGAGTTGTAGCCAAGACTTATTACGATCGCTATGAGAGCATATATATAATTTTCTGATTCAATGTAGGTCATTAATTTATCGAGCATGTTCACTCCATCATTTTTCAAACCAATAGACGCTTCTATAATCTACCATTTTCTGTTGGGCTTCAAATGGTTATCCCTCTAGAGCGTGACATTGCTCGTTATTTCGCCTTAACATGGTCCTGCTGGACTTAGACCACCCGGCTTTTATGACCAACAGGACCCAGACAATGACCAGGCAACACACCCGAGATCTATCCGCAGTTTGCTCCTGCGGAAATTCCTGCATTCTCAATAGGCCCCCCGTGGTTATAAGCCGCAGGAGGTGATGTGGATCTGACCTTGCTGAGGATGTCTGGCGGGGTTTTGGTTCCATCCACCCCGGCAGATGCAGAAGTTATTCGGCTGATGCCTATTGGTACCACTATCCAGGCACAGGGTAGGGGACGCCGTAATCCCGCCTTTCACCGCCGCTTCTTTGCCTTGCTCAATCTGACCTTCGACTACTGGGAGCCAACTGGCGGCTTAGTCTCGCCAGCAGAGCAGGGGATTTTAGATCGCTTCGTTCGTTACCTCTCACGCTTCGGTGCTTCCCAAACCCTAGACCAAGCCAAAGAAGAGTTCATAGACCAGCTTGCCAGTATCCGGGTCGAACGCCATGGCCCCCAGGCCGAGAAGTCATTCGAGGTGATGCGTAAATGGCTCACCGTCGAGGCTGGCTATTACAGCATCGTGATACTCCCGGATGGGGGCATACGGAAGGAAGCCAAGAGCATTAGCTTCGCCAAGATGGGGCAGGAGGAATTTGCAGATCTCTATCGCGCAGTCTTCGGTGTTTGCTGGCGTTATGTCCTCAGTTTGCAGTTCAGCTCTGAAGCCGAGGCCGAGGAGGCCGTGACTCAACTAATGGGATTTGCCTGATGAGATTTGAGACGAGCCCGATCCGTTCTCAGGCGCTCCGTGATGGCGCCCGCGGCCAGCTCTGTAAGCTTCAACTGCCCGGTGTCTGTATTGGTGGCACCGACACTACCGTTCTGGCTCACCTTCCGAGTGCCCCGCATGGCATGGCCCTGAAGGGGGATGACCTGGTGGCGGTTGAGGCATGTTCTGCCTGCCATGATGCCATCGATGGCCGACTTCCCTATGACTGGGAACCAGGGGAGCGAGAGGAGGTGATTTATTCGGCGTTGACCCGCCAGCTGCACAGCTGGGTTGTGCGGGGGCTTATCAGTATCAAGGGCGCAGCATAAGCCATTTGCTTTTAATCAGGACCAAGACCACACGAGGACCAACTCATGAGTAACTCACTGGAAATGGCATTGCGACTGTTCTCCCCCAAGGGGGCGCTCCATGAGCCAACCAGCGGCAGCTTCAATGCCCTGGGTCGTGATGACTTCATCGGCGCTCTGCAGGTGGCGGCCAAGTCAAACGAACAGGGGCTGCAATACCTGATGGCCGATCACCTTGTTGACCCGCAGTCTATCGTTGCTCTGCTTACCTTCTTCGAGAGTGAGCTGGGGAGTGAAGAGGCTGCAGGCATGGCCCTGGCCATATTGCTTCGGCGCCCACTGCCTGAACAGTTAGACCGGCTGGTGTCATCGCACCCTTACTTTGATAAGGAGCGGCGCAGAGCATCGGTGGTGATGGAAAGAGCGAAGCGGGCTCACCGGGCTGGTAACGACCATGAGTACCGACGCCTGCTGGCAGAGCGTAACGGGATATTGAGTGCGGCCCGGGATCGTTGTGCCGATGAGATCCTGCAAACCGGACGCTGCCCGCAGTGCAAGGGAACCGGCAGGCGTCTGCGACTGGGTGATGAGTGTCCGAAGTGTCACGGTACCGGGCGAGTGGTCCCGGATGCTGAGCTCGTGTCACGGCGCTTTGGAATGGCAATGAGCGAAGCAATAGAGCGACTGGTAGACGAGGTGATTCACCAGGCGTCGGACTTGGTGCGGATCATGGACCGGCAGGTGAGGGAGATGAGTTCGGTCTGAATGACCGGGCAGATATAGATTTCGGGGGCTTGGAACCCCCGAACCATTATGCTGTTTTTGGCGTAGGAATCCCTTCAGCGTTGCTGAATTCAGCAGAACCACGTTCGATATCTTCACGCGCCAGCCTGACGTAATGCTGGGATAGGCTTCTTGTTCTGATGTAGTCATTAACCTTGGTTTTCAGCTGCTCGATATCTTGGCTTTCATCGATCGCCCGCAGTACTAAGCCGAAAGCACTTGAAAGTGACGACAGGTCATTCTCAAGCTTGTTGAATCGCTCATACAGCATTTTTCCTTGAGATTGCCCAAATGTGTCAACCCATTGTCGTTGTTGATATTCACTTAGCTCAATCTCGCGAGTCGCACACTCAACGGCAGTGTTCCTTCTCGTTTCAGTGACTGGGTCACCCCCCTGAAATCTTCGAGTATTCAACAGTTCTCTATATTCCCTCAGCTTTTCCGCTTTTCCTGGTTGTTGAACGTACTCTTCAAGTCCATTTAACGCCCAATCTGGTACTCGGCGATAGCTCACTTTTTTTGGTGAAATCAGCCAAGCCTGGATACTGCGAACGGTGACCTTCTGTCCAGTCATCTCAGCAATGGCCTCGACAACGTAATCATTGTCCCCCCCGAAGTATCCGTGGATGAGTTGTGAAAGTCGTTGCTGCCTCATGAATTCTTCATTTGGATTCATTTTTTCCATGCCTCTGTAAAATCGTCCCTGTCATGCATATGGTTTTGCACATTGTGCGGCACATTGTGCGCAGTGGAATCTTATGTTTAGAAGATTGGTTTATGCAAGTAGCATTTGGCGATTTCATAGCCAGGTCATGAGTTATGCTTTAACTGCGAGAAGTTCGCGGACGCTTGTTGTATAGCGGGGGCTAAGGTGTTCCCGCTTCATCATCCACTCTCGGTTATCTTTGCCTCGAGCACCGAAGAAGACTTTCCCCAAGCCTTCCTGATTGATCTTGTCGATAACCTGCATCAGTGCCCCGCTGCGAGGCTCTTGCTGCTCCATTGCAAACAGGTCACCCTGCTGGGTTCCTGAGGGAGTGAAGTCAGCCAGCATGACGCCGGCTTTCTGGTACCGGTAACCATCTCTCCAGACTTGTGAGAGGAGAGGGGGGATAAGAGCCAGCAGTGCTCGGGTATCATTGGTAGGGATGGCGACCCTGGTACTGATGTGCTTGCCGTAGTAGGGCTCATTCTCATTGAAGGGACTGGTGCGAACGAACAAGGTGACATGGCTGCAGCACATGCCCTCAGCCCGTAGCTTCTCCGCGGCTCTTTCCATGTAACCGGCGAGAGCCTGATGCATAGGGCCAATTGCTGTGATGCGTTCGCCGAAGCTCCTGCTGCAGATGATCTGCTGTTTGGCTTGGGCTACTTGCTCGAGGTCTGCACAGGGGATCCCCCGCAGCTCCTGTACTGTCCGCTCGACGACTACGCCATACCGGCTCCGTAGACTCTTGGGGTCGGCAGCAACGAGGTCTGCGACCGTCTTGATGCCTTGAGCCTCCAGCTTGGCTGTCAGCCGCCGGCCTATGCCCCAAACTTCCTCGACCGGGGTGATAGCCATCAACCTGGCCCGCCTTGCCTCATCACGTAGATCGACCACTCCACCGGTGGCTGGCCATTTCTTGGCGGCGTAGTTGGCCAGCTTAGCCAGGGTTTTAGTGGGGCCAATGCCAACACCAACGGTGAGCCCGGTCCATTGCTGCACACGTGCCCGCACTTGGCGACCATATTCCAGCAGGTCGCCAGCCCAGCTTTCGCTCAGTTCAATGAAGGCCTCATCAATGCTGTAGACCTCAACTGTCGGCGCCATCCCCTCCAACACGGTCATGACTCGGTTCGACATGTCGCCATAGAGGGCATAGTTGCTGGAGAACCAGACTCCACCCATCGCCTCAAAGAACTGGCGGATCTGGAAGTAGGGGACTCCCATCTTTATGCCAATGGCTTTGGCTTCTGGGCTGCGGGATACCACACAGCCGTCGTTGTTGGAGAGTACGACGATCGGCACCCCCTTGAGGTCGGGGCGAAATAGCCGCTCGCAGGAGGCGTAGAAGTTGTTCACATCGACCAGGGCAATCACGTGGGGCATGGCTTACCCCAGCTTGGTTTTGTGCAGGACGAAGGTAACGACCCCGAATATCTCGAGTTCTTGTCCCTCTTGCAGATAGATGGGAGCAAAGTCCGGGTTGGCAGGCATCAGCGCAGGATACGGACGCTCCTGCAGCCGCTTCACTGTGAACTCGCCATCAAGACAGGCCAGCACAATGGCGCCATGACGTGCTTTGAGTGCCCTATCGACGATCAGCAGATCACCATCATTGATTCCTGCCTGCACCATGCTGTGCCCGCTGGCTCGGACATAGAAGGTGGCTGCCGGATGCTCCACGCATAGTTGGTTCAGGTCGATCGTCTGTTCGATATAGTCCTGAGCAGGGGATGGAAAACCACAGGCCGCAGGGGACAGATATAAGGGGATCTCAAGTGTTGGCGAATCGAGTTCAGGTACTGCAAACATGGTTAGGACTCTATTGTGCTGTATATAAATACAGTATAGCTGCACCCATGATGAAGATCACCGTGGAGCAAATGACTCCGGATCAGGTAAGCTGTTGCCACATTCTGCGTTTGGAGCCATCAATGTCTTTCAATCTGTGTGTCTTGCCGAAAGATGAACAACTCAGAGTAGAGGTAGAAAAGGCTGCCGCCTATGCCGTGTGGAAGGAGAAGAACCCTGAAATCAAGACTCCTGCCGAGAGCGAGGCCGGGAATTACAAGGGGGAAATGCAAACCTACTTTTTGCAGCAGGTAGAGCGATACAGGAAGATGAGATGACACAAAACCAAACACTTCTACTACTACCCCGTTGGTTTATTAAGCGACAGCTTATTGTATCGAGCTGTATCTTTGTAATCCTTCCAGCCGTCCTAATTTTGTTTTCAACCAAACCAATACACATTGTGCCAAGCTTCCATTTCTTGGGCAAAGTGATGGTGATGTTTGGAGTGGCTCTGCTTTATCCATACAGCAGATATGCGGTTCAGCGGATCATTGATTACTGGTATGGGAGTGAGCGGGTAGTGTATGACGGCTCCCTAGAAGCAACCTTAGATCGCAAGTTCATGAAGATGATGGCGAGTTTGATTCTAATTTTTCTGCTAGGACCTTTGTGTCTCCTTGCATTACTAGTATCACATTGGAGAAAACGTATAGCCATAACACCATAGTTGGTCCACGACGGATACCTTGTTACTAGACGAGAAATTAACATCATAAATGCCAGCATGCTATACATGACTGGCATTCTTTCTACACAGCAGATAAGACTATCTACAATCAGTAACAGCAGGTGTTTGGATGGGGCCGCTTGAATGGTTAGCTGAAGTGGCGAGATATGACGCATCTGCATCCCATATTTAAATATATAAGCATCTTTCATTTTTTACCGTTGCGATTATCATAAGATAACTATTATGATTGCCGTCAATGAAGACTAATGACGCAACCAATCGCAAGTACAACTTAATTACAAGACGATCATCTTAAGAGAGAAAACATGAGCGATTTTATCAAGGTTTTTTTGAATCAACGTAGTCTGCGTGCTGCTTTGCGTGAACTGAGCTTTGAGCAATTGACCGAAGCAAAGGAAAAGCTGGATATGCTTTTCAAGGAGCGCGAGGAAGCTGAGCTCAAAGTCATGCAAGAGCAGGAAGAGCGCCAGGCTAAATTGGCCGAATTCCAAGCAATGCTGGAGCAAGCCGGTATTGACCCGAGCGAACTGCTGGGTGCTGGTGAAGGTAAAGGCGCCAAGGAGACCTCAGCTAAGCGCGTCCGGGCTCCTCGTCCTGCCAAGTACAAATACACCGAAGATGGTGTAGAGAAAACCTGGACTGGCCAAGGCCGTATGCCCAAGGCGATTGCCCATGCGGTAGAGAACGGTACCGCTCTTGAAAGCTTCCTGATCTAAGGCGCTAGGAAGTTGAAAAGCCAAGGAGTGATCCTTGGCTTTTTGTTTTGTGAAATGCGGTGAGTGGGCTGCTTAGATAGCTTCAAGCAACTGATATATCAGTTTATAGAGGAGCCATATGGACATAACGCTTCAAAAGCAAAGAATCATTCGATATGATGATTTCCATTTGGGGCAAAAGGATTTTACGTGTCTAAGAATGCAGCCAAGGTTGGTAATATCGGAACCGACCATGATGGTTTTCCGCCAACCAAAATTACAGCTGGCTCACCAGATGTTTTCATTGATGGGGTACCTGCAGCGAGAGTTGGTGATCCACTAGAGCCACATGACAAGCCTAATAACCCTCCACACCCACGCAAAATTGCGTCAGGATCAACAACGGTGCTAGTAAACGGCAAACCGTTAGCTATCACTGGTGGAGAAGTCGATTGTGGAGGGGTCATCATCGGGTCAGGTACAGTATTTGTCGGTGATATTGTGCCATCAGCTGGTGAACCATTAAAAATAGCTAGCTTGTTTGATGAGGGATTTGTCATACGAAATGAAGCTACAGGTGAGCCGCTGTCAAATGTGGAATACCGTATTATTCGTGCTAATGGAAATATCGAGTACGGTAAAACGGATGACACTGGTCACACCCATGTAGTGTCAGCTTTTGAAGAGGAAACTGTCTCGATCGAAGTGAAGGAGTCGTGACGTGGCAGAAAGTGAATGGAAAAAAGTAGGGGAGTCAAAGTTAAGCCCTACAGATAAAAAAGAACGTGCTGAAGTAAAAGTAAAAGCTGTTAAGAAAGAAAATATAGTAGTGATTGGGTCAGAAGAGCACTATAGCAGCTTTTTATTGAAGATGATGTTTATGGCCGGAGCAACACACAAGCTAAACTCAGGATTAAGAAAGGCAGATAACACAGTAATTGCGTATGTGAAGAGTGGGTATACTGACCTTGAGCTTGGGGTAATTGAATCATACAAAGCTAAGTATGGCTGTGAAATTAAGCGGATAAGTTCGCTAGGAGACTTTGTCGCTTTACTTAACCGAGATAGAGAAAATGTGAAAATACAGGATCTCTATTTGTACTGTCATGGCCTACCAAATAGAGTTTCTGTAAACTATGGCGCAAAGCCAGATATTGATATATCTGTGGGGAACTTGAGCAGTATCAAGCCCGATATTTTTGCAAAAGATGGTATCCTTCATAGTTTCGCTTGCCGAATGGGAGTTGATGCCCATCCATATACGCAGATTAATTCATATAAAAATGACTCAGAGGTAAATCCTGAGAGTAGTTTAGCCATGAAAATGGCTAAGTATTTCAATGTGACAGTGAAAGCATTTTTAACCAGGACGGATTATAGTAATGTAGTTAAGGATAATAGTGTAACGGCCCAGATAGAGGAAAATTTGGGCTCTCTTCGAAAGGGCGCAGATAAGGAAGTTTACACGTTATTGAATGGTGAATATGAAGCTCTGCATCATGTTGGGTTATCAACAGGGTGGAGGGGGCGCTTGTCAGGTGTAAGCGACTATGCGTTGTGGAGAAAGCAGGGAGGACGTCAACAGCCTGTTTCTGGGATATCACCTAGTGGGCTTAGCCATGGAGCCAAGCAGTTTAAGCCAGATGGGACGTGGTCATGAGAAAAAAGATATGGGGATCAATCCTATTCGTTGTATTGATTTTGTGCTCCGTGCTTTTGTTCAGGGGAAATGGGATGAGCGTATTTAATAAACAAGTGTGGTCTGCAAGTGATTTTGCAAGCCTCATGAAAGATGAGACCATGATCTCGGTATATAAGCCATTACCCAAAGAGGTTGTTGGTAAGGTTGGAGTTGAGATCGTCTTGCCAGACCCTAGCCTAAGAACGGCTACCGTACAGCTCTCATCTAATCGGCTATATGACAAAGCCCAAAGTAATATTTATGTGGGGCCATACAAACCAGTCATAGTTCTGGATGCAGACCAGGCCCTTTTGGGGAATGGTAGTGATAAGTATGATGGATATGACTCACTAGGGATCACATTCATTGATGAGGCCAATCGGGTAACATATACCTGTACTCAGGAGCGCCCATTCCACATGTGGCAGCTAAACAAAATTGTCACTATCAACTTTCTTTCTGAACGGAAGCCGGATAAAAATGGTGAGCCGTATTGCTATGACGCTTATATCCATCGGAGTCTTAGCTCAAGTTGATGGTTGAATACTCATCAACTCAGCGTTAGCATCTCCCAATGATGGCCAGAGTCTTACCGACCCTGGCCTTTTTGTTTCTAGCCCGCCCCGTGCGGGCTTTGTCGTTTCTGGGGGGGAGGGATGAGCAAAGAGGAAGGGGTGGCAACGGCCGCAGTGGTCTCAGGGGTTGCCGTAAAATCCGGCCCGCCTGTCATTGTCTCAACAATGACTCTGGCGGGCTATTCGCTCAATGACTGGGTGCTTGCGGCCACGCTAGTCTGGATTGTGGTCCAGATGGGGTGGTTTATTTGGAGCAACATCATCCGGCCTCGGCTTAACCGGGGAGGGGGAAAATGAGCAAGGTACGCGTCGCCGTTGCCGCACTGACGCTCTCCGCAGCCGGCTTTGTGGGGATCTTGAATCGAGAGAACATCAAGCTGGAAGCATACCCAGATCCGGTTCACGGCTGGCAGGTACCCACCATTGGGGCCGGTAGTACCGAGGGGGTGAAGCGAGGCGACAAGATCACTCCGCTCCAGGCCATCAACAGGAGCTTGCGTGAGGTCCGCGTGTTCGAGAACGCCCTCAAAGGCTGCATCAAGGTACCGCTCTACCAGTATGAGTACGACGCCTACGTCCAGCTGTCGCACAACATCGGCCAGGGGGCGTTCTGTCGCTCTACGATAGTGAAGCGCCTCAATGCTGGTGACTATGAAGGTGCTTGCGAGGCGATCCTGCTGTTTCGTCGTGCCGGCAGCCAGGACTGCTCTGTGCCTGGTAACCGGGTGTGTAGTGGCCTCTGGGCAGACCGGCTGCGCCTGAATGCGCAGTGCAAGGGTGGAACATGACCCCGAGTAGCTATGCCAAGGCCGCCCCTTATGTCGCTGGAGGCCTAGTCGTTGCAATCTTACTGGGCTCAGGCCTGGCCTTGTATCAGTACCGGTACAGCGAAGGGTATCGCGCTGGGGAGCAGGCTGAGCGACTTGAGTGGCAAGCGAAATGGGATCGACAGGCCGCAGAACTCGCTGCAGCCAGGGCCAGAAGCTTGGAATTGGCGCGTGAAGAAGAACAGCGCCGTCAGGGTGAAATTGAGAAGGTGAGACGAGATGCAGAACAAGACATCGCTCGGGCTGAAGATGATGCTGCTGCCGCTAATGCTGTCGCTGGTAGCTTGCGCGAACAAGCCCGCCGCTTGGCAAGCCGAGCCAGTCAGTGCGCCGGCAATCCCGGTACTGCCCAAGGAGGCCAGGCAGCAGGCCAGTCTGCCCTGGTGCTCGCCGACCTGCTCAGCCGGACTGATGCTCGAGCGGGAGAGTTGGCTGCAGCATATGACCGAGCTCGAGCTGCAGGACTAGCGTGCGAGCGGGCCTACGATGCTCTGTCTGCCACAAAGCCCCGCCGATAGGCGGGGTTTCTGTTTGTGGGGGAATGGATGAACTGGAATGAAGATCTGGAG
This sequence comes from Aeromonas sp. SG16, assembly GCF_024436135.1. NCBI lineage: Bacteria > Pseudomonadati > Pseudomonadota > Gammaproteobacteria > Aeromonadales > Aeromonadaceae > Aeromonas > Aeromonas sp. SG16. The sequence goes on along the minus strand of NZ_JANFNW010000001.1, from coordinate 1,034,637 downwards.
CGTGTTGGGAAAATGACCGGCGTTGTACACGGTATCCTGTCCCACGATGGCGATACAGCACTGGTGCTCTTGAACACTGGCGTCGCTGTGGAGGTATCTGCGACTCATCTGCCAGTACCAGGAGACACTGTTGTTGAAGGTGAGTTGTCTGTATAAATGGCCCGAATCGACTGGCTTGCTATGCAAGAGGAGTTCACTGCTGAGCACGCAGCCTCTGGCATCAGTGTGAAAGAGTGGTGCGAGAAACGAGGCCTCAACTACCAATCTGCGCGGCGCCATATCAAGTTTCGAACTGCGCAAACTGCGCATTCAGATGTGCGCAATGCGCAAAGTGCGCAGTCCAAAGTGCGCACAATTGCGCACTCTGAGAAGAATGCGCAACCCAAGGGGAATGAAGGCAAGGCCAAGAGGGGAGAGGGAAGAGAGAGAAAGTCATCTTCATCCACGCAACGCCTGGCGGACAGAGGCCAAAACCCGAATACCAACGGTCGTGACTGTGGTGGCCGCTTCACGGATGGCAACTCTGGTAATCCTAATCCCCCCAATCAGTGGCGCCCCGGCGACAGGCCAGCACTGACCCACGGCGGTTACGCGCAGTTCCTCGATGCGCCCGAACTGTTCGACCAGGCCGAGGAGTTGAGACTGAGGGACGAGCTGATATTCACCCGGGCACGCGTTATCTCTGTCACCAAGACCTTGAAGGCACTGCAGCAAGATCTCGCTGCGGCAACCGAGATGGCCGACAGGCTCGCCCTCTATGAAAAGCTTCTGAAAGCTGAGCAGGCCCTCGACCGGAACATCCAGCGTATTGAGTCCATCGAGCGCACCCTGAGCACGATGCGGATTGATGAGGTAACTGGGCCAAAGATTAAGGCCGACACCAAGCGCATTGAGGCGGCTACCCGCAAGTTGACCGCTGAGGCTGATAGGTTGGAGAAGGATGGTGGCAGTGAGGCCACGCCAGTCAGCGAGATGGTATCTGAGCTACAGGGAATGGGGACTGGGGGGCTGATGAGTAACTCTTGAATCTGATAGAATTACCTACCGACATCAAGTAGGCAAACCACAATGTCTGATAACAAAGATTTAGAAAGACAATACCGTAAAAACTTGATGGTTGCTGCCAGCATAGTACTCATCTATTCAATAGCTGGCGGCCAGATGTCAAGTGACCTCAGTATGCTGGGGGCGAAGTTAAAATTTAGCCGGCCAGAGTGGTTAGAATATGCAATGTTATCAATAATGATATTTTTTTGGTGGAGACACTGGCAGATATCACATGATATTAGGGATAATATAACTCAAATTGTATTTGAAAAATGCCGATTATCATGCGCATCAATTAGATATGCGATAAATGATAAAGTAAAGAGTCCATTTTCGGTAATAAGTGTTTCTCTTGCGCGCAATCCTTCTGCGTATCTAATTAGTTTAAGCGAAAATAGTAGTGTTTATAGTGAGGTGCGACTGAACTCACTGCATCCAATCGTAATCGATTTTGGTAGTCTTAATACATACTTTAATTGTGACGAGCGCCAGTTATTTGAATACCCGTTGCGTGCAAAATTATACGTTTCACTTGACTATTTCAGGGCGTATGTTGTTTGTGCGATAAAATTCCCTGATTTTGGAGATGGGGTTTTGCCAAATTTAATTTCATTGGTTTCTTGCATTGCATATATAGCAAGCAAACTTGTTCAATCTTAAAGACTAACCCGCTTCGGCGGGTTTTTTATTGCCTGAGATCCACCAATGATCGAACCCGACATCTCCGCCATGACTGAGCAGGAGCAGATGGCCTACATCCGCTCGAAGCTCGGCGATAAGTGGTGGCGGATGAACAACCTTTACATGATCGAGAATGAGCAAGGCCAGCTGGTGCGCTTCCGGCTGCGCCCGGCGCAAGAGCTCTTGTTCAAGACAATGTGGTGGCTGAACATCATCCTCAAGGCGCGGCAGCTGGGGTTCTCCACGGCCATCGATATCTATCTGCTGGATGAGGCGCTGTTCAACAAGAACCTCAAGTGTGGGATCATCGCCCAGGACCTGGCTGCAGCAGGCGAGATTTACCGAACCAAGATTGAAGTCCCGTTCGATAACCTGCCCAGCTGGCTCAAAGCCCAGTTCCCGGTCGTGGCGCGGCGTGGCGGGGCAAACGGCGGTCACATCCTGTTCCGGCACGGCTCAAGCATTCAGGTGGCCACGTCCTTCCGCTCGGGCACTGTTCAGCGCCTGCATGTCTCTGAACACGGGAAGATCTGTGCCAAGTACCCCGAGAAAGCCAAAGAGGTTCGCACTGGTACCCTGCAGGCCATCCACCCGGGCGCCGTGGCATTCATCGAGTCAACGGCTGAAGGTGTGGGCGGCGATTTCCACGCCATGAGCATGAAGTCGCTGGAGCTCAGCAGAACCGGCGGCGAACTCAGCCAGCTCGACTGGAAATTTCACTTCTTCGCCTGGTGGCAAGACCCCAAGTATCGCGACGAAGTGCCGGCATCCGGTGTGGTGGCCAGCAAAGCCCAGCTGGAATACTTCGCCGCGGTAGAGAAGGCGATGGGCTGTACCATCAGTGATGAACAGCGCCAATGGTATGTGCTCAAAGAGGCGACCCTGGGCACTGAGATGAAGCAGGAGTTTCCCAGCACGCCGTTAGAAGCGTTTCTGACCTCTGGTCGCCGGGTGTTCGACCCGATAGTGACGATGGAGGCTGAAGGTGACTGTATTGCGCCACTCATCGTCTATGACATCGACCCAGTTACCGGCACACGCCACAAGGCCCGCAAGCCAGAGCGACTGGACGAGCAGGGTCAGCGGTCGCTTGAGAACATGTTGCTGGTGTGGGAGCTGCCCGATCCTGATGAGGATTACGCCATCGGCGGCGACGTGGCAGAGGGGCTTGAACACGGTGACCGGTCATCATTAGATGTGGTGGCTAGAAGCGATGGTCGTCAGGTAGCGCACTGGTATGGACACCTAGATCCCGGGCTCTTTGCGCAACTGCTGGCTCACGTAGGCAAGTTCTATGGCAGTGCAGAGCATGGCCCTGCTTACATCGGCCCAGAGCGCAACAACCATGGCCATGCCGTGGTGCTCAAGCTGCGAGAGCTGTACCCCATCCGCCGTATCTACACCCAAGAGCACATCGACCGTGATCGAGATGATGAGACACCCCGCTTGGGCTGGCTCACTACCCGGCAATCCAAGCCACTCCTGGTTGATGGCCTCAAGACCCTGCTGCGTGCCGGCCAATCGGGGATCCGCTGGATCGGCACCATTTCCGAAGCAACCACCTTTGTCTACGACAAGAACGGCTGCATGAACGCTCAGGAAGGTTGTTACGACGACCAGCTGATGAGCTACATGATTGCCCAAGAAATGCGGGCCAGAATGCCTGCTCGCATCGTCAAACCTGAATCCGCCCGTAAACCTAAGCATTGGATGGCCAACTGATGATCAATGCCCAGCCCAAGGCCCCTGAAAAAGGCGGCCTCGATACCGCACGCCTGCTCAAATTGATGAGCGACATCAACGGCCAGCCAGACTGGCGCTCGATGGCTAACCGCGCATGTGCCTACTACGACGGTGATCAGCTGCCTCCCGAGGTTAGCAAGGTGCTCAAAGAGCGTGGCCAACCCATCACCATGCACAACCTGATCGCCCCAACCATTGATGGGGTACTGGGCATGGAGGCCAAGAGCCGGACTGAGCTGATGGTGATCGCCGATGACCACGACGAAGAGATCGAGCTGTTGGCCGAAGCTGTGAACGCGGAATACGCCGATATGTGCCGGCTTGGCGGGTTAGACCGCGCCCGGGGAGGGGCCTACGCCGGCCAAATCAAAGCGGGATTGGAGTGGATTGAGGTCTGTCGCCGTGATGACCCGTTTGGTCCGCGCTACAAGTTCAGTAACGTCCACCGGGATGAGGTGTTCTGGGACTGGCATAGCCGCGAGCCTGACTTGAGCGATTGCCGATGGCTGATGCGCCGGCGCTGGTTTGATGTGGATGAGGCCAAGACCATGCTCCCGAGCAAAGCGGACATCTTGGAGCGCAGCATCAATGACTGGGCGGATATTGTGAACCTGACCTCCATTGAAGGGATGGATCCCAACTTGGTCAGTGCGTATGAGGAGTGGAGCCAGTTCAGCAGCAAAGAGGTGGAGTGGTGTAGTAGAGAACGGGACCGGGTGTTGCTGCAGGTGGTTTACTACCGGACTTACACCACGCGCCAAGTGCTGTTGCTCGATTCGGGTCGAGCACTGGAGTTCGACAAGGGCAACCAACTGCACCGCGCTGCTGTTGCGATGGGCAGAGCCAGGGTTGAACGCCGCCCGGTGGCCGTAATCCGAGAGTCCTGGTTTGTCGGCCCTCATCACCTGGTAGACCGTCCTTGCTCAGCTCCCCACAACATGTATCCCCTGGTCCCGTTCTGGGGATATCGAAAGGATCGCACCGGAGAGCCCTATGGCTTGATTGCCCGGGCCATGCCGGCACAGGACGAGGTTAACCTGCGCCGTATCAAGCTGACCTTCTTGCTGCAGGCCAAGCGCGTCATCATGGACAAGGACGCCACCAACATGAGCCGAGCCCAGGTGCTGGAAGAGGTTGAGCGCCCTGATGGCTACATTGAGCTCAACCCGGAGCGCCAGAACAAAACCAGCGTGAGTGATGCCTTCAAGGTTGAGCAGGACTTCAACGTGGCAGCCCAGCAGTTCGAGGTGATGCAGGATTCGGTCAAGCTCATCCAGGACACTATGGGCGTCTACGCAGCATTCCTGGGGCAGGGTACAACAGGCCAATCCGGTGTGGCGATAAGCAACCTGGTGGAACAGGGCGCCACGACGCTCTCTGAGATAAACGACAACTACCGGATGGGCTGCCAGCTCGTAGGCCAGCTGGCCCTGTCATACCTGCTGGAAGACATGGCCAACAAGCGCAACTACAAGGTGACTATCAACCGGGATGACCCACGCCGGCGTAAGGCGGTAGTGATCAACGTCGAGGCGGAGGATGGCCAACTGACCAACGATGTGACTCGGTTACGGGCGCATATCGCACTGGCGCCAATCCAGCAGACTGCTGCCTACAAGCAGCAACTGGCCGAGCGGATGACTCAGGCGATGGCCCAGCTGCCGCCAGAAGCGGCTGCTGCCTGCTTTGACTTGCTCGTGGAGCTGATGGATGTGCCGCGTAAAGCGGAGTTTGTAGAGCGGATCCGCAATGCGCTGGGCATCCAGAAAGATCCGGACGAAATGACCGATGAAGAACGCGCGGCGGCCGAACAACAGGCGGAGCAAACGCAGCTGCAGCAAGACCTGGCGATGCGTGAAATGCAGGCCAAGCTCGCAGAGCTGGAAGCCAAAGCAGCCAAGTGGCAAGAGGAGGCGAAGCGCATCAGCAAGTTGACCGACTCCATTCGGTTTGAGGATGCGCTCAAACAAGCACAGACCGGGAAGACCCTGCAGGAGATGGAGAGACTGGCAGCGGAGCAGGAGACACTTCAGAGCGAACAGGCGGTGCTGCAGGCTCAGCTACTGGAAACCATTCAGCAGCAGATTGATGGTATTGAACTTTGACAGGAGTCACGTTGAAAATAATTGCATGAACTATGTTCAAACGGCTGTTCAAACAAGGAGGTCGTATGAAACTGCTCATGTGCATATTAATTACCATCTTTGTATCGGGTTGTAGCACACACTCAATACAAAATAATAATGGTGCAAAGTTGGTTGTGTGGGATAGCAATCTTTCAGCAGGAGTTAGTCCGGCTCCTGGCCAAAAAATGTGTATGCAACTGGCCATCACATCTGAAGATAAGCAGACAAAAAATGATATCTCTGTAAACGACACGATTGTAAAAGCAATTGCAAATTTACCCTCGAATCCGTCTAGTTCGGACTTGGTGAAGGTGAAAAATGAGATAATTCAGGCGACTAGAGCTTTAAACGTGTCGACTGAGAAAACCTCATTCTTGATCGCAGGGGGATTCTATTTATGCCAACTGCAAATGAACGGAATGAAGGATGAGATTGTTGCTAACTTAGCTGATAAATGGTTGTTGTATGCTTCAAGTCTCGATGCTCAGACTACTACTAAACAAGAAACTGTGAAGAAGTCGGGTGGAACACCGGTAACAACAACAACGACAACAACTTTGTTGTCCGGCCCAACCAAAGGAGTGACGGTTGGAGATGGGAGCGTCGTTCCTCAAGAGCCAGTGATACCTCAGTCTCCGGTATTGCCAGTTCCACCGGTTGTACCTGGACAATAGTGGAAGTTGATTATTTGAACAGCCAGCGTTAGGATGTTCTCAACATGGCCCAGTCTATCAAGATTGGGCTTTTTCGTTTGTCACATGTGACAGTTGTGAGTAGAGACTAAATCCCAAATAATCTCACACGAGTCCTTACCTCACCGTAGTGATATGCTCTATTGCCCGCCTTGTGCGGGCTTTTTTGTATCCGGCCCTCGCCGGGGAGCGCTTTTGCGAGAGCGTTCCCCCGCTTGGGCAGCGATACCACCCGCGAAAACCTACGAGGACGACCATGAAAACGAGCATCGATAACCTGACCGGAACTGAGAGCCTGGATGAACTGGAAGCCATGTTGGCAGAAATCGAGCAAGCGCCCGATGTCGAGCTGAACAATGGCACTGCTACCGAGCAAACGGACGTAGAACCCGCGCCGTCGGCGGGTGAGGGGGCAGCCGGCACCGACCAGAGCACGGTAACCAGTACGGCACAGGAGGGCGATGACGCAGCCAACAAGCCTGAGAAGGTGATCTTGGCGAAAGGCGGTCAACACACCATCCCTTACGAGGTGCTTGAACATGCACGCCATGAGGCCAAGGAATTGCGGGAGCAGTTGGCCAGTGCGCAGCAGGTTCAGGCTGAAAGGGATAAGTTGCAGGCGTTGCTGGATAAACACGGGATCAATCCCGATGTCGATCCTGATGACATCAGCCCGGACGAGCTGGATCTGCTGGCGCAGGACTACCCGGAGATCGGTAAAGCCCTGACGGCAGTTGCCCGCAAGCTCCACAAGCTGGAGTCACAGGCAGCACTGCAACACGATCAACCCACGGCAAACCCCGTTCAGGCCGCGCTGCAGGCGGTCCCCGAGCTGGCCGAGTGGCGTGATCAAGACCAGGACCGCTTTGATTTCGCCCTGGCTATCGATGACAAGCTGCGGGTTGACCCGGCATGGAGCGATAAGTCCCTCGAGGCACGCTTTGCTGAGGTTGCACGACGCACCAAACTGGCCTTTGGCGATGAGGTCGCTCCTCCTCCTGCCAAGGCACCCAGTAAGGATGCAGACAAGCCTGCAGACTTTATCCCGTCCAGTCCGTCAGCTCTCGGCCAAACCCATCATGCTCCAGCTACTGGGATGGAGCGCTACGGCGCCATGTCCCAGGCAGAGCTTATCGGTGAGATGAGCTCCATGTCTGAGGCCCAGATGGAGGCTTTGCTGGAGCAGGCCGGGTTCTAAATCAACAATCCACGTTACAAGAAAGCCCCGACTACCACGTCGGGGCTTTTGTTTTTGTAGGAGAGGTTCATGACCCAAATTACCACGGCGCAAGCCAACAAGATTCTGCAGGCCGCCCTGTTTACTGCAGCCAACCGCTCCCATTCGCTGGTGAACATGCTGACCGAAGAGGCCCCCAAAGGGGTCAAGATCAACGGTGGCAAGCAGACCAGTGCAGGAGCCCCGGTAGTGCGTATCTCTGATCTCGGTAAAACAGCCGGTGACGAAGTAGATATGCAGCTGTTCCATCAGCTCTCTGGCCGCCCGACCATGGGTGACAAGAAGCTGGCTGGTCGTCTGGAAAGTCTCTCTTTCGCCGACTTCTCGCTGAAGATCAACCAGTCCCGCCATGGTGTGGATGCTGGTGGCAAGATGAGCCAGAAGCGCACCAAGCACGATCTCATCAAGACCGCCCGGGTGCTGCTGGCAGATGGCTACTATGGTCGCCTGGTTGACCAGCGCGGCTTTGTTCAGCTGGCTGGGGCACGTGGCGACTACGCGGCTACCGATATCATCTTGCCGCTGGAGGATGATGAGGAGTTCGCCGAGATCATGATCAACCCCATCACGGCACCGACCTACGAGCGTCACTTCTTCGGCGGTGATGCGACGACCTTCGAGTCCATCGATGCTGCAGACCGCTTCAACCTCGGTTGCGTAGACAACATGGCGTTGTTCCTGTCCGAGATGGCGAACCCCATCCAGCCGATCCGCATGGCCTCTGACCCCTCCGGTGGAGAGCCACTCTTCGTGCTCTACGTCACCCCGCGCCAGTGGCATGACTTCTACACCTCCAGCTCTGGCAAGGACTGGCAGGCCATGCAGGTCGCAGCCACCGAGCGAGCAAAGGGTTGGAACCATCCCATCTTCCGCGGCGAGGGCGCCATGTGGCGTGGCATCTTGGTCAAGGAGTACAAGGGGATGCCCATTCGTTTCAACCAGGACAGCGTTGTGAAGGTCTGTGACGCGAACTCTGCAACCGGGGCTGAAGTGGACAAGGTTGCCGGTACCACCATCGACCGCGCGGTCCTGTTGGGTGGGCAGGCGCTGGCCAACGCATTTGGTTCAGGCGAGCAGGGCGGTTCCTTTGGCATGCACGAAGAGAAAACCGACCACGGCAACAGCACCGAGATCTCCATCCACTGGGTATCCGGTCTGCAGAAGATCCGCTTCAAGCAGCGTAACGGCAACATCCAGGACCACGGTTGCATGGTACTCGATACCGCGGTGAGCCCGGTCGGCCGTTAAGTACCTGCAGGAAGGGGCCTCAAGGCCCCTTTTCTCTATCTGACTCGATAAGGAGCCATGTCATGGCCAAGACTACCCTGACCGCCAAAGTGTACCGCTGGTTTGTCGGTGCCTTCGGCAACCTCTCTATTTCCCCGACCCTGGTGGCCAAGTTGGCCGCCGTGCCGGCAGGCGATGTCGTTGCGTTCGGCGACAAGGTTGAGCCCAACCTGAAGGTCGTGGGGGTAACGTTGTTCACTACCGCGCTGGGGGCGAACACCACCATCACAGCCAAGATTGGAGATACCACCATCATCAAAGCAGAGGGGACCGCAGCTGAAGTCGCCAAGTATTACCCGGTGGATGACCTCATGACGCAGGAGGGGCAGGAGATCACCCTCACCATTGGCGGCGGCGCTGCAACGGGTACCGCCAAGCTCAAGCTGCACTATGAGGTGGTCGGCAACCTCTAAGGCTGCCAGCACCTCCGCGCCCGGCCCTGTGCCGGGCTTTTTCATTTCAGGATTGGAGTTATTGCCGTGAGCGACAAAATTGCTGTGGTGTACATCGGCGAAAAGCCGAGCAAGAAAGACACCGTGACCGGGAGCCGCCTTGTGTTTCCGCGCCATGTGTCTGTGGATATCGAGAGCCACATTGCCATGCAGCTGCTGGAGTTCCCCTCGGTCTGGATCCGGGCTGAGCATCTGGCTGACGAACTGGAACGTCAGGAGCAGGTCGCTTTAGCGGCAGCTGCCGAGCTGGAGCGCCAAGCAGAAGCTGCTGCGCGCCTTGCCGAAGAGCAGAGCATGGTAGTAGGCGGGCGAGACCTGTCCAAGTTGACCTCTACTCAGCTGGCGACGCTGGTGGTAGGGGAAGACCTGGACATTACCCCGCAAGGAGCACAGGAGAAGGTTGGGGATTACCGGCTGAGAGTGCGTGATGCCCTGAAAGCCAAGCAGGCCGCCGGTCAAGGTGGTGAGTAATGGTGCCGGTGCTGGATAGCCGTCTGGTTAGTCCGGACACCCTGATCCCGCTGGTTCGCCAGCGGGTTCTTCACCTGCCGCATACAGAAGGCGCAGACGCCCTGGTACATGGCTATCTCATAGAGGCTGCCATCATCTTCTGCAAAGAGAGCATGTTGGTACATCTGGAGTGCACGTTCGACCATGTCTTCGAGGGCCAAACCGTGAGCTTTGCGACGACCAGCAGTATCAATCGCCAGGCAAGACAGGAGGTGCGGGCGCCCCAGGTGACTGGGTCAGTGATCCATCGCATTACCGCTGAAGGCCATGAGTTGACGCCTGGTCAGCACTTCCATGTGCAGTCCACCGAGTCCATTCGCTTTATGGCGCCTCTTAACCAGGTTTGCATCATCGGAGCTATTGAGCCGTTGCCTACCGCAACGCTGATCCCCGCCGCCTTGGTTGAGAGTTACGCGCATGAGCTGGCTTGTGGGGCCGCTTCTCTCTTGCAGCAGTTGCAAGCCAAGCCGTGGACCAACCATGAACTGGCTCAAACCAACCGGCGCAAGTTCTATGACGGGATCCGCGCAGCCTATCGGTTTCGCATTGAGCACACCGAAAGTGCCAGGATCCAGACCCCCGTCCGAAAGCGACACTTCTTTTGATGCGAGGTGAGTCATGCTGGTCAGCGAATTATTGAATAGAGCATCGAGTGAGTTAACGGATACGCAGCGCATCGGGTGGGGGATAGAGGATTTGATCTCCTACTACAACAGCGCAATCTCAGCGATTGCCACTGCAAGACCGGACATCTTCATTAAGACGCAGTCCTTCTCCTGTGCCGCCGGCACCCGACAGACAGCGCCTGTGGGCACAATCAAGCTGATCGACATCGAGCGAAATACACGCACAGGCAAGTCTATCCGGTACGTGGCCCGTGCAGACCTGGAAAGTCTGATCCCTGGCTGGGCCAGTAGTTCTGGTGGTGAAGAGGCCGAGCTCTATATCCATGAGCCAACCAACATCACAGCATTCTGGCTTTACCCAGGGGTGAAAGAGGGGGTGAGTATCGAGCTGGTACTCAGCATTCTTCCTTCCCCCTTGACGAAAGCGATGGTTGAATCGGGCGCAACGGTTCAGGTTGATGATCGCTATATCACGCCCTGCTTGGATTGGATCATGTACCGGGCATTTATGCGTGACTCCGAAGTGACAGCTAATGCGTCCCGGGGGCAGCTGCATCTTCAATCTTTCACTCAGGCCTTGTCTGTTGGCACCGAGTCTGACGCCTCGATGCTGGCGATGCGAGACAATCAGGCCAGCACGAAAGGGCGGCGTTAATGCCCAAGGTCTACGGCACAATAAATTATGTTAACCATTGATATTGTGACCATGCGAGGGATGACCCCCAGCGTGGCAGATCATCTATTGCCTGATGAGGCAGCGACCCTGGCAGAGGATTGTCACTTTGATCATGGTGTCGTGGCCCCCATACATGCGGATATGCAAGTTTGCGAAATATTGCCTGCTAAGCCTCAAACGCTCTATCACTACTACGCCGATCATTGGTTTGCCTGGAATAAACAGATAGAGGTCATGCGCTCTCCCATCGCGCAAGATCATTACAACCGGGTTTACTTCACTGACGGTGAGTTTCCAAAAATCACTTATGACGCCATCGCGACTGGTGGAACCATTAAGCCCACTGCATGGTTCCGACTGGGCGTACCGGCTCCCGCCATCCCACCAAATATGCAGTCTATTACCCCGCCAGCGGGTGGAGTAGATGATGACCCTACGGATGATGAGACCCGCTTCTACGTAGAGACCTATGTCACGGGGCTTGGTGAAGAAGGATCTCCTGGTCCGGCAAGTGGAAAGGTCACGGTCACCATTCCGGGATCCACCGTCGTTGTGGGTTTGTCACCAGTGCCTACCAACAACAGCAATATCACTCGCCGCCGGCTCTACCGATCTGTTTCTGGGGGCGGTTTAGCGGACTATCTGCTGGTTGCGGAGCTTCCTATTGCGGCTATGACCTACAGCGACAGCAAGAAGAGCGGTGAGCTTGGGCCGGTTCTTGAGACCTACGGGTATGCCATGCCTCCCGAAAAGCTACGTGGGATCTGCCAGATGGCAAACGGCATCAGTGCTGGGTTTGTTGGCAATACCGTGCTCTTTACCGAGCCCTATCTGCCCTATGCATGGCCAGAGAAGTACAAGCTGACCACTGAGCACGACATTGTGGCTATTGCCGCTATCGACACTGCATTGGTGGTTGGCACCAAGGGATATCCTTACCTGTTCCAGGGGGCATCTCCATCCTCTATCACGGGGCAAAAACTCTCTTCGATACAGCAAGCCTGTATCAGCAGCCGCTCCATGGTGGCTCTTGATGGGCTGGTGCTCTATGCGTCGCCTGATGGGTTGGTTGGGGTCGGGGCCGACGGCGGTCATGTGGTGACGGAGGGCATTATCACCCGCTCGCAGTGGCAGAAACTGCAGCCCCATACACTTCGTGCCTGGTACAGCGAGGGTAAGTACGTTGCCCTGACCGATACTCATGGGTTTGTGTTCGACCCTAAATCAGGGGATTTACGCTGGCTCTCCGGGCGCTGGGATGCCGCTGTGCCTGACATGGAGTTGGATGCGCTCATGCTTGCCAAGGAAAACCACCTGTTCCAGTGGCGGGGTGGAACTGAGCCATTATCGATGCGATGGCGCTCTAAGGTGTTTGTTTTGCCGCCGGGAAAGCGCCTGGCGGCCGCACGCTTGATGGGAGAGAACCTTACCTTGGTAGGCTTTGCTCTTCTGGTGGATGGGAACAAGGTCTTTGAGCTGGCTCTTGGTCAGGTACCGGCAACTGCCTTTAGATTGCCACCACTACGAGGCCAACGTTGGCAGGTGGAGGTAACGGGAACTGCAGCGGTAGAGCGAATCCTTCTGGGGGGCAGCATTGCTGAGGTGGCTGCATCATGAGTAAGCCGACTTTTCGTGCCAGCAATACGCAGCAGGGCCTGACAGAGAACATGCAGATCCTGACCGGGCAGAAGGGGGATCGACTTGATAAGGCTCTGACATTGCGTGAAGCCGCATTGCTTGGATTGGTGAACTTGCGGCGCAATGGTTCTGGCCAGATTGTGCCAGGGATACCGCCAGGTAATTCTGGCGACCAAAACTGGTCTGGAGTACAGCAGCCAGTGGCACCTGCAGGAGTGACGGCCGATGGGGCATTCCACACCATCACTCTTACTTGGGATGCGCCGGCCTACAAAGGGCATTCCTACGCCGAGATACTGCGGTCTGAAGTGGATAACCCTGCCAGTGCAGTTGCCATTGGCACGACGTTGGCGAACGTCTACTCAGACCCGGTAGGAAAGGGGTTTGCAGCCTTCTACTGGGTCCGCTTCGTCAACAAGAATGGCATGGTGGGCCCACTCCATAGCACTTCAGGACTGTATGCCATTACCAGCCCCCGAATTGAAGAGCTCATTGCCTCGGCGACCCATTTCGCCATTTACAACCCAGCAAAGCCCACCGAAAAAGAGATCATCTTCGGAGTGACCGATGGGGGAAAAATTGCCATCCGTGAGGCTGTCATCAAGGCTGCAGCAATCCAAATCATCCATTCAGAGAAGATCTCGGCTGATTACATCAAAGCGGGAAGTAGCATTAGCTCGCCGCTGATCACTGGTGGCCAGATAGACATGGGCAACGCCTTCATGGCCGGTGGCGCCGCTGGATTTGGCAAAGGTGGACCATATGGTGGCTGGGGATGGGGATGGCACACCATCATCTACAGTGATGGCAGCTTGTATACCAACCGGCTACGAGCCGAAGGTGGCTATGTGAGAAACATGGTCATAGGTAACTGCACCATCGAACAAGACTGCGTTGTTAGAGGAACAGTTTACGCCGAGCGAATTATTGGCGATGTAGTTAGGCCATGGTTCGTGAATGCGAGACCCGCTAGTTCGCGAGTAGAGCGCCACGTATCATCGATGTCAATCGGTTACTATGGCAGGGCAAGGAATATCAGTTTTATCATGCTTGATTGGTCAGCGTTGAAGATCACTTCAGAAACCGGCGCGATCATCAAACACTACGGAGATTCAAGTCCGACAGTAATGATACCTGCGGGTGTTTCTACGTTGCATGCATACATGACATCTACTTTAGGGTATGGCGGGGTGCTACTTGTCTATATCTAGTCACAAAATGCGGATTGGCCGCATAGCGAAAGACGTAGCCAACCCATGCCTACCAGAAGAACTGCAAAGCGCCATCCGTAACCGGGTGGCGTTTTTGTTTGTGCGTGGCAGCGATGGTTTCGTGCTGAAGCCAGTCTCCGAGGCCGGGATCACGGGAGTCGTGGTGTGGGTCGGCTGGGGGACTAGAGGTGCTACGGAGCGCCATTTGCCAGAAGTGAAACACCTTGCCCGCATGATCGGGGCTCGGTGGCTTCGCTTCCACTCAGTGAGAAAAGGGTGGCTGAAAGTGGCGCCGAGCCAGGGATGGCAACGGCGACCCGACGACCCCGATGGGTTCTATGTGTTTCAAATTGACCTGTGAGGTGAAGCGATGGGAAAGGGCGGTGGCTCGAATGAAATCAAGGAAACTGAAGCGCAAAGAGCCGCTGCCGCGGTGGCTTTGGAGCAGTGGCAAATCTACAAGAACGATCTGCAGCAATACGAAGACCTCTTCATGGATAAGGTGGATGACCTAAACCGAGAGAAGGAGTACGACAACATTGCTGGCACATCAGCATTGGGGACCGCTCAAGGGTTCGGGGAGGCTCGTGATGAGCTTTCGAATGTTTTAGCTGCTCAAGGGGCAGACCCAACGAGCGGTAAGTATCAGGCTCAGATGGATGAGCTGGAGACGGAGCAGGCCCTGAGCCAGAGCGATACAAGTAACCGAGCGCAGTCTAGCCAGCAGGACAGGTATGTGGCGGGCCTCAAGGATGTGGTGAGCATTGGGGCTGGCCAAAAGGCTGAAGCGTTGGCGGGGATGGGGGATTTGGCGAACACCAGCCTTCGTAAGGCAGCCAATGATGCGCAGACCTCGTTTCAAAACAAGATGGCCACGGCCGGGCTTGTTGGAGCCGTGGCTGGAGCCGGCACGGCGTATGGGCTCAAGGAGTTCAGGGCCGGTTCTGCGCCTGCAAGTAAGAAGATCAGCCCGACCGCATCTGTGCTGCAAGGTAAAGGGTATTAGGGGGAGATATGGGGTTTGCCGCAGATACATTCGCTCGAATCACACGTGAGCAGTACCAGGATTGGAAGAGTCGTTTCTACCCCAAGCAGAAGCAGCTGATGGAGCTGGCAACCAACTGGCAACTGATGCGTGACCAGCTTGGGCGAGTGGATGTGAATAATGCCAATGCGCTGCGGTCAGTCCAGCAGGCTACGGCAAACCGCAACGCCCGCATGGGGGTAAGCGGCCATGCCAGCGACAACAGCCAGGGCTTGCGCATGGCATTGATGACGGCAGGTACTGAAAACGGCTTGCGGGAGCAGGAACAAGCTCGCCAACTGGGGATCCTCACCGGAGCTGATGCTGGGCTACGTGAGGCGATGAAGACGGGTGGGGGGATGTAATGGGATATGGGTTGCTGGACCTTGGTGCTCAGACTCGCCAGCAAAGCATGGCAAGCCTGCGCGATGCGGCCAATAGAGAGCAAGAACTGGAGGCGACCAACAAGAGCCTCAAATCTGCGCGCAAAGGCCAGACGATGAGTGCAGTCGGAATGGGCGCAGGCATAGGCACGATGGTCATGCCTGGTATTGGCACTGTCATTGGGGCGGGCATTGGCTTTTTGGCCGACAGCCTGTTTTAAGGGGGGCGAAGGTGAAGGGCGTATCAGGATTGGCCGAAGGATTTCTGGCCGGCTTCAACACAATGGAACGCTACCAGCGTGGCCAGCAGGAAGAAGAGCGGTTAGATAAGGCGATGAGCCTGCGTGATGCCATGTGGCAGAACGAGCAGGAACGGCAAAAGGTGGCGGATACTCGCTATCAGGAGGAGCTGGGTTACAGCCGTGGCCGCGACAAGGTTGCCGATGAGCGGGCAGATCGCCAGTTCGCGCTCACCGAGCGCCAGGTAAAATCTGCCGAGGCCCGCGCCAACGCATTAGAGCGCAGAGCCGCGGCCAGTGAGGCTCGCCAGCAGCAGGAGTATGAATGGCAGCGAGAACTTCGTAACAAGCAGCTCTTTCAGCAGGAAAACATGCCTATCATCCAGTCGGGTTGGCAGGCAGTGGCCGAAGGCAGGGACCCTGGTGATCAGTTTTGGCGTGTTGTCCGTGATCCGCGGGCCGGCTCGTTCAACCCTGAACGCTATCTGCAGCAGGATTATGCCGAGGCAGGGAAAATCTTTGTTACCCATGCGGGTAACCTGATGCGGCAAGCTCAGGAGGGAATGCTGGATCCCTCAACGCCGGAGGGCCATGCCGCGGTCAACGACCCGGCGTTCATTCAAGCTGCAGGCACCCTCTACCAGGATGAGATCAACAAAGGGGTCGGGGACATTGACCCCGAGAGCGGGAAGACAATCAAGGCCAAGAGGCTCAGTAACATCATGGTGACCCCCGATGCTCGTGGTGTGGTGCTGGGTGTAGAAGTTACCTATGACGACGGCAGTACCGACATTCGACCGGTCACCAATAATCGCACCTCGGCACCGGATGACCAGCCCAAAGTTATCCCGCTCAACGACTTCTTGAAACCGGCTTATCAACGCGCCGCATTGTCCAAGCACATGATCAGCAATGCAGACCAGTTACGTACAGCTCTTGGATTGACGGCAGGCCCTGACCAGGCTGGCTACAAGAAAGCGATAACCGATCTTGAAAAACAGCATGGCCAGAACCGGGCGCGGGTCTCTGCCAGTAATACCGACGATAAAGATGCTCAGCTCGATGCGCTTGACGCTCAACTTGAGCAGAGCAAAGGTGTGTTGGCTGAGGCATATGGTGTTGCTACCCCACCGCAAGAGGCAAGGAATAACCACCCGCTCAAAGAGTGGGCTGGGGAGGATCCTGAGCGGTTACAGTTCATCAAGGAGGCTCACCATCACGGCAAACTCAATGGTTTACTTGAGAGTCCGGCAAGGATGAACACGGCATTTGAGTTGTGGCGCCAGAATAGGGCCAAGCAGCAGGAGGCGGCTCAGGCTAACACGACAGCGACTCGTCTACGTGATGCCAGGCTGGAAGCCTATAAGGCTATTGCCGGTTCCCAAATGAATAACTAAATAGAAATCGCCATGGCATAATGTGTCTTTGACATATATCTATAGGGACATGAAATGCCAATAATCACACTTCGTTATGCCCAGCAGATGTTTAAGAGCTTATTGGCTCTGTCTATCGCACAGTTTGGTCTACTGGTCGCAAGTGGAAACGTCTTGGACTACGGCTCAAACTGGCAATTTGTTCAACATGTTTTGTCCATGGATAGCATGGAACCCTGGTTCAATGGTCAAGCGCTTCAAGGGCGGGCCATTACCAGTGTGACCCTTCAGAAAGCCGCATATGCCCTGATCATCCTTGGTGAATTTGTTTTTGGTTTGCTCTGTGCCTGGGGTGGGGGATTAATGCTATCTGGCACATTAACCTCCTGTCCCGAACGATTTACCCGCGGCAAGGCAGTCTTCACCTTAGGTTGTATCCCAGCATTGTTGGTGTGGTACACCGGGTTCGCGGTGATCGGCGGTGAATACTTCGCTATGTGGGCCAATCAGTGGAATGGCCAAATGAAGGCTTATTCGTTCATTGGATTCATTCTCCTGAGTTTGATGTTCATCTCACAAGCCGAATCAGAGCAGGCTTAAACCAAGCGTAAATCGCGGTGAAGGCTGCTGATGTTGCCATTACCTGAGCGCAGCGTTAGCATCTCCCCATCATCGGCCAGTTTGTTTTTTGGTCGCCCGCATCTGAAAGCCCTGAGCAGTTCGCTGTTCGGGGCTTTTCTTTTTTACAAAACCCCGAGGACGACATGCATAAGCTTGGACTGCGTGAGGCTTTGCCACAGCCGCAAATATCCGATACCCGCACTGACCCTTTTTGGAACAACCTCGATAGCAACCTATCCGAAGCCACCTCTTCAGCATCATCTGCCACCAGACCTGCCCAAAATCTCGCTGTTGGGTTAGGTGATGTGGCTCGTGGGGTGGGGGCTGGGGCACTGGATCTGATTGGCGGCATTGGAGAGTTAGCGCACCAGGCAAGTGACTTCGGCAAGGAGAACGCTGGTAAGCAGGGTGGCGATTATCTAGAGCAGGCCCGGGCCAATATGGCCAGCAAGCTGAGCCCGGTACTGGACGTGGTCGCTGGTGCAGGAGAGTTGGCGCAGTCAGGTGCTGAGTCCCTGACCGAGGGAATGAGCAGTGATGCAAAGGAGGCGTTGAACCGTAGGCTGGTCGATGAGACGCCTGAGGGGCGGTTAACCCTCGGCGATGGTGCTGGGGACATCGATGTATGGGCCATGAAGATGGCACAGGGCATTGGCTCTTTGGTACCGACCCTTCTGGCTGGCGGCGTGACAGGAGTAGCGGCTAAGGCCAGTATCGGGCGTGCTGTCACTACATCCATGCTCAAACGAGGGGCGACCCAGGAGGTTGCTGAGGCTGTCGCCGCTAAGACCGTATCTCGGCTGGCGACTGGGGCCGCGGTAACTACTGGGGCAACAGGCTCGGTTGGTAGCGCAGGGGTTAATACCCGGGAGACCGTGCTCAATATGAGCTTTGATGAGCTGGCGGTCAGTACCACGTTCCGGGAGGCGTTTGCTCGGATTGACGAAGATCAGCAGACCCAGCACCTCTCGGACGAGGACAAGCTGGCGCTGGCCAGGCAAGAGACTGCCAACGTTGCCAGCCGTGCCACCATGAGTGATGCAAAGACATGGGGTGCGGCGGCTGTAGGCTCCATGATGGGTGATGCCATGCTGTTCAAGATGCTGGCCGGAAAGATGGCGGCTGGTGGCGTGCTTAAAGGAGCGGCGAAGGGGGCAGCAGGTGAGGGGATCAGCGAAACCATTGAGGAGGGTGTGCAGCAGTATGCCGTGAACGAGGCTCTGAACGAGATTGCCGGGGCGAACATTGAGCCAATGCAAGGGGTGCTTTCCAGTGCTCTGGAGGGCGGTTTCATTGGCATGGGGGCTGGTGGAGTCGTTGGCTCTGTCGGTGGCGCCAGAGGTGGCAAGCCCATTTCAACCGATGCCCGATCGGCAGAGCCTGGCTCTGTTGTCGATAGTTCCCCGATCTCGCCTGAGCCGCCAGCGGATGTTGCACCTGCGGCATCTACACAGGAGAGTGTGGATGTTATGGCTGAGCCCGAGTTTGACGCAGATAAGTCACCGTTAGGCCCCAGTTCCAGCAAGTTCGATGAACTTCGTGATGTGCCCGCTTACCTGCGTCAGGACGGTACTGCCGAGCGCTTTCGGGGAATGGCCCAGCAAAGTGAAGTACAGGACGCGCTTGCAGGCCCCTCTGCACCGACTGTCGATGAACTGCTGCGACAAGCCAAAGAGCAGCAAACTGAGGAGACCGAGACCAAGGCCGCAAGTGTAGACAACGTAGAATCGCCCCTCGAGGCGGAAATTGGCCCGCTCCGGACCCTCCGTATCACCCGCAAAGGCAAGCCATTTACCACTGAGAAAGAGGCGGCCATGGCCAGCCGTAAGGGTAAAGAGGTTCCGGTGAAGCTCAAAGGTGGTGGATTTGGTGTTGCTGAACTGACAGAGGTCGAGCAAGTTCAGCGCAGAGCGGTTGAATCTTCCGCCACCAATCAGGACGATACCGGTAACAGCGGAGCACTCCCTGCAGATAAGCACAACCCCGAGGTGAATCATGACCAGCCTGCCGAGATACTTACACTTAGCAGTGACCGACAAGGTGATCAGCCTGGAGCAAGCGCGCCAGATACAGCGAGTTCTGAACCATCCTCTGCCGAACTCATCAGCAGAACTGGAGCCGGAGATCCAGAAGGTCTCGCTGCTCCTATACCTACACCAGCTCGACAGCCGAGCGATGACCAAACACTGATGACCCCGGCCAAAGATGCCGGGGTTGTTGTTTCTGAGTCTGCCACACAAGTAGAGGCCGCACGTGCTGAAGTCGATACAGATCCGACGCCGGCACAGAAGGAGGCTGGTAACTACAATAAAGGCCACCTCAGGTTGCACGGCCTGAACATCACTCTGGAAAACCCCAAGGGTTCAATCCGAAGCGGTGCTGATAAGGATGGTAAAGCTTGGCAGACCACCATGGCGCATGACTATGGCTACATCAAACGTACCGAAGGTGCAGATGGTGATCACGTCGATGTGTTTATTGGTGATCAGCATGCTAGTGAGATGGTCTATGTAGTCGATCAAGTCGACCCCAAAACAGGCCAGTTTGATGAGCATAAAGCCATGCTGGGGTTTGCCGATGAGCAGTCCGCTCGGGAAGGGTATCTGGCTAACTACGAACCAGGATGGCAAGGGCTTGGGGCGATCAAGGCTATGCCGGTCGAGGAGTTTAAAGACTGGCTGAGCAAGGGGGATACGACAAAGCCTGCAGTGGTTGAGAAGGGACACACCCCAGACAAGATCCATGACTTTGGTGAGAAGATTGGGGGCGCCCGTAAAGATACCTGGGTGGCGTACCGAGACACCTTGGAAGGCGAAAGCGCCGAACAGATAAAGGCGTTGCCCTTATCCAAAGCCTGGCCGGCGCCAGATTATGACAAGCTGGTGGCATCAGGAGTGGATCCCCACGCAGTTGCACTTGCTCGGGCTGCCCGCGACGCGATCCCCGCTAAGCCTCGAGTCAGCTACAAAGTAAGCCATTGGGCTCAAGCCGTGAAATCCCTGCGTGACCTATCCGTGGGGCTGATGGACGGTTCTATTGACACCAATGTGGCGAAACGGGTGATGTCTAATGCGGGCTTGCGCAGTGCCCATACCATTCACAACAGGGCTGAGCTCTATCTGGCTGTCGGTCATCAACGTAGCCTGGCAGATCTGGAGCTAAGCCTTGGTAGCTACAGCCTGTTTGAGGGGGTTAAGCATGATCCCCCCATCGGCATCTGGACCATCAGCAGACAGAGCAAATCCACTAACTTTGGTCATTGGCCACGCACGATCGCATCAGGCTCAAGCAAGGCGGAGGTACTTGCTAAGTTCAAGCGTCGATACGACGAATTGACTCAAGAGGTGAGTAAGCCTAAGGCTATCTCGTTCGACATTTACAGCCGCGGCAACCGGCAGGGCTGGATAATTGGCAAGAAAGTCGGCCGGAATCACCTTGACCTCACCGAGTCGTTCGACAGCGTCAGCGACGCACGGAAATACCGTGTTGATCATTACGATGAGCTGGTCAGCAAGCTGGAGAAAGCCAAAGAGATCCCCCGTGAGCGCCGTGATATCAACCTGCCAAGGGTGGGTGAAGACATGCGGGGAGGGGAAGATGTTACCCCTGAACTGTTTGGGAAGGCGTTTGGCTTTCGTGGCGTCGAGTTTGGAAACTGGGTCGAGCAGGACCGGCGACAGCGTGACTTGAACAACGCCTACGATGCGCTGATGGATATGGCTGCTGTGCTTGGCATTTCACCTAAGTCGCTATCGCTAAATGGTGAGCTGGGACTGGCGTTTGGTGCGAGGGGCTCAGGGGGGGTTAACCCGGCAGCGGCTCATTATGAACCGGGTAAGGTGGTGATCAACCTGACCAAGATGAATGGCGCCGGGTCGCTTGGCCACGAGTGGTGGCATGCTCTTGATGGTTACTTCGCCAGAGTCGGGGGAGAGACAGGGACCGTGATGATGACGGAGGCCCGTGTGGTCGATCTCGCCGCCAGGGGAAGCCCGTACATCCATCGTGGCTCTGTTCGAAAGGAAATGGTCGAGGCATTCGGGGCGGTCAATCGCGCAATCAAGCAAACGGCACTGAAGGAACGCTCGAAGAAGCTCGATAACAAGCGCAGTAAAGCGTACTGGACCACAGACTCAGAACTCAGTGCCAGGGCCTTCGAGTCGTACTTGATTGCCAAGCTGCAAGACCAGGGCGCCAGTAACGACTACCTGGCCAACATCGTCAGTGAATCGGCCTGGGATGCTGAGGCTGCGCTGGGTATCCAACTTGAGGGTAGCAATCCGTACCCTACTGCAGGTGAGATCCCGGCAATCAGGGCGGGATTTGATCAGTTTTTTGACACCATTGAGGAGCGTGAGGACGGGGATAAGCGGGTCCTTTTTTCCAAGCATGCGATTGCTGATGGCGATAAGCCGGCCCAGCACCTGACCCGTAAAGAAGCCGAGCTGGTTACACAGGCGTGGTTCAAGCAGTACCAGGGGGCCAGCGTCATCGATGTGCAGATCCACGCCACCCAGGCTGAGCTGGAGAAAGCGTTGGGTCTGCAGCCCAAAGATGGCCTGATACGCCGTGCTGCGTTTGATGATGACTCAGAAACCCTGCATGTGGCCGCAGACACCATTGCCAGCCCTAAACGGATGAGGGAGATCCTGCGTCACGAGGTGTTGGCGCATTATGGCCTGGCCAAGGTGCTTGGTTCTGGCGATTACACAAAGCTGATCAGTCGGCTGCTCAAATCCAAGCAAGAACCCAGTATGAAGGCGGTGTGGGACTGGGTAGAGACACATTATGCCGATGAAGATCTTGGTACTCAGGCAGAAGAGGTCATCGCTCACCTTGCTGAGCTTGAGCCAAGCGCATGGCGTAGGGGCTGGGATGCGGTAGTGGCTTGGGTAACCAGAGCACTGCGTGCAGTTGGCTTTATACCCGACGGGATCACTCCAGCTGAAATTCGGACTCTGATTGAGGCGCTGGCAAGCAAGATGAAACGCCCTGGTCGGCAGGACATTGGCCAGGATGGAAAGAAATTCAGCCAGGAGACGAGCTCTGGTAATGGGAGATTTACTCCCGACAAAACAGAGGCTGATAACTATCGGCAGCAGTTGGCAAAAGCAATGAGTTCACTTCGGTCAGGTGATATTGCCATTGAGGTTGGTTCAACACCCGCAGTTCTCATGGCAGTCGGCGCCCCAAACCTAACAATGAGGGTGAGCCGGGATACGGTGCGCAAGGCGATAAACGGGGTGAAGCACGACGTAGATACAGCGACGGTAGAAGCCTTACCTGAATTATTAAGTGACCCACTGGCAATATTTGATTCGAAAACCCATCCAGGCGAATCACTCGTAGTGTTGCTGGATGCAAAAGACCAATCTGGCCGCTCAGTAGTAACCGCCATTCAATTAGGCGTTAGTGCAGGTAAGTATCTTGAAGTAAACAGAATTGCCAGTATTCATGGACGCCCTGACGAACAGGTGGGTCGATGGGTAGCGGATGGCGTGACAAAGTACATAAAGAAAAACCACCCTAGCTCTTTACTCACCGGGCTGCAATTGCCCTTAGGTTCAAGCATGGATGGTTCAGTCCCGAATGTACTGAGCGAGGATGACATTGTCAAACCAGGCCTGAAATTCAGCCAAACTCATTCCGCCGCGGACAAGGCGATGGAAAAGCTCAATCTAGGCCCCAAGCCCGACATCATCGACAAGACAAAAACTAACCTTGCCAAACTACGGAACGTCGACCAGGGCGTGGTCGAGTCATGGCTAGATCGCTTTATCAAGAAGGCCAACACCGAACTACTCGATGCGTTGGCCCCCATAAAGTACGCAGAAGATTCCGCCGGCATAACGGATGCCGCTGATTCCGGCTATGTAGCGGCCAGAATGGCAACCGGGGCAGCCTCAACTATGCAGGCAACCATGCTCTATGGTCTGCCAGAGTGGAAGGATGGGGTGATCCAGCGAAAGGCTGGTACTGGTGAAAAAGATGCCCTGTTGGGTATTTTTTCTGACCTTGGAAAAGACCTTCACAACTGGTTGGGCTGGATGGCTGGCCACCGGGCAGAAATCCTGATGGCACAAGGGCGAGAAAACCTGCTTGATGCCAACGACATTGCTGCGCTCAAGGCCCTGGGTAACGGGAAAGAGGCCCAATTCCAGGATGCTAAAGCCCGCTGGAACCGTCTCAACGCAGCCACCTTGGATTTGGCGCAGGAGGCCGGCCTCTTCTCCAAGGAGGCTCGCGCAGAGTTCGAGAGCGAATGGTACATCCCGTTTTTCCGTGAAACCGAGGATGGCGATGTGCTGGCTCCATTCAAACAGAAGGGGATTGCCAACCAGAACGCCGGGATTAAGAAACTCAAAGGCGGTGAAGCCAATACGAATGACCTGCTCGAGAACATCTTTGCCTCCACCTCCAAGTTGATTGACGCCTCGATGAAGAACATGGCGGCTCAAAAGACGATTTGGAACTTGGCTGATACGGGCATTATTGAGGTGGTCGCCAAGCCAAACTTGATGGACTGGCGGGCCCTCAAGAACGGTAAGAATCTCATTACCGTTAAGCTGGAAGGGGAGGATTACATGATCCGTGTGGAGGACCCTGACCTCTATCGCGCCATGACATTCTTCGACCGCCAGCCCTTCGGGTCGATGGTCAATATGGCCTCCAAGGCCAAGCGCTTGTTGACGGCCGCGGTTACTGCCTCGCCGGAGTTCATGCTGCGCAACTTCCTGCGGGATTCTCTCTCCGGCTGGGTGATCAGCAAGGATGGCTTCAAGCCGGTGATTGACTCGATCAGAGGGGTGAGAAAAACCCTGGCAGTTGATGGCAGCACAATCGATGTGATGTTCAGTGGTGCCAGTTTCCTTGGGGGCTACGTCAATGGCAACGCGCCCTCTGCCATGGCCGATGCTGTTCGCAAGTCGCTGCGCCGTAAGGGCATGACCCCTGAGCAGATCACCCGCTATGAAAAGTCCATCATCCGCAACGCAGCTCAGGCGAAAGGGGTCATTGCTGACGCCTGGGATAAGTACAGCCGTATTGGCGAGGCCCTGGAGAACGCAAACCGTGAGGCGGTCTATGAGGCTGCAATCAAAGCCGGCAAGGGGCACGCACAAGCAGCCTTTGAATCAAAAGACCTGATGGACTTCTCCATGATGGGGAGCGCTCGGTTTATCCAGGCGGCCTCAATGGTCTTGCCGTTCTTTAACGCACGCCTGCAGGGGCTTGGAAAGTTGACCCGGGAGATGCATGGCAACCCCCGTGATCTGGTTAAACGAGCAGGCATGATCACGGCCTTGTCGCTGGGTTTACTGGCTATCAACTGGGATGACGAGCGTTATGAGGAAGTACCTGACTGGGACAAGGATGCGAACTGGCACTTCTTTATCGGTGATCAGCATTGGCGTATTCCCAAGCCCTTTGAGATCGGCGTGTTGTTCGGGACCATCCCGGAGCGCATGGTGCGTGCCATGGGCGACAAGGACACCGGGGCCCAATTTGGCAAAGCGGTTGCCCGGGCCATCGGGGATACCTTCGCGCTCAACCCAACCCCTCAAATTGTGAAGCCTCTTGTAGAGGCCGCATTCAACTATGACACTTTCCGGGGTGGGCCTATCGACGGGCCACAAGATCTAAACCTGATGGCGGAGGCACGCTACAACGAGCAAACCAGTTTGCTGATGCGCGAGCTTGGCGAGCTGTCTGGCTTCTCGCCCAAGCAGCTTGAGCATCTGGTTATTGGTTACACCGGCACGATGGGCAGCTATGTCATGGCTGCTGCAGATGGTTTAATCCGAACAACCCAGCCTGGTGAGTCAGCTGGTTGGCGGGCAGACGAAATCCCTTTACTGAAAGCAATCTATCGAGGGACTGGGCCGGCAAAATCCACGCAGCATTTAGAAGAGTTTTACCAGATGCTGAACGAGGTCAATCAGCTCAAGCGAACCATTGACCAATACCGCAGGGAAGGGCGGATTGAAGCAGCAAACACGCTCCAGGCAACGCATGGTGAAGTGCTGAAGTCCCGGCAGAGCCTCGGGCGGACGCAGCAGAAGATCCGAGTTGTCCGGAACAAGATAGAGCTCATTCAGAGGGACAAGACCTTAGATGCTGAGCAGAAGCGCCGGCGGATTGATGAGCTCTTGGCTCGTCGCAATGACTTGGTATACCAAGCGGTCAATAAGAATCGATCCTCATGGGAATAGCGGCTCTGTTCAGATTGGAGAACCCGGGATTAGGCTGGCCTATTCCAAAGGAGGGTTCGCCATGTGGTTGTTACTGGCCATCATTTGTATGGCTGTCGCACTGAAAGCAGCAAGTTTCAGTTTCACGATTGCCCTGATCCCGGCGGCTCTCGGGTGCTGGTGCTTCAGCAAATCCAACAGAGAAAGCCTGGAAACCTTCATGGCGTTGATGTTCTGTCTCTGTTTGTTGGGGTTTGGGCTCACCTTGTTGATTTCAATATTCCGCTAGGCTGCGGGCTTATACCTGCCTTAAGCAACAATTTCCATTGTCCTTTCGATAGCTTCTAGTGCTGTCCTCAGTGTTTCCTGAAGGTGTTAGATTTTCCTCTTGCTATGCCTTTGTTCGGTTTCCTACGGCCGTGAGGGCGAAGGGCAAAAGCGGGAGACTACTGCATGGAATCAATACTGGAGGAGCTCGAGAGGTATCTTGAGAGTTTGGATCTGGCACCTCAGGAAGCTCATACGATCTCGCTTTTTCTGGAAAGGCTTCGTGAAGAGGCTGTGAGACAGGAAGTGTGACAACCCTTAACTCAACCCGCCGCTGGCGGGTTTTTGTACACCGTAAAGGTGGGGCTTTCTTGGGGCAAATTTGGGGCAAAACGAGAGGGAAATTGCGGGATAAAGGGGGGAGAAAGGGACTGTCGCGATGTGTAAAAATTCAGGTAAATCACAGGCATGGCGCGGCTTACAGGCGAGTTAAGCTTTCATAATAGTGTTGTTGCTGCTTAACAAGGTATGTGTCCCGGTTGTCTGTCAAATGGCGCGCATTATGGCACAGATCCCCCAAAAGTTTTAGCAAGAACTGTGATCTTGATCGGGGCAAGTTGGGCGCGTAGCCGATTGACGGGGAATAAAAAAAGCCGGCATGGAGCCGGCTTTTGCGTGATGGCTACCCGTTAGTGGGAAGTGGCACCGGAGGCGCCCAGCCCGGTCTGGGAGCGGACGAACTGCGGCAGGAACTTGGCATGCTCGTCAGCCGCGCTCTGGGAGCTGTCGGTGATGGAGAAGAACCAGATCCCGACAAACGCCAGCGCCATGGAGAAGAGCGCCGGGTACTCGTAGGGGAAGATGGCCTGGGCATGACCCAGCACCTTCACCCACACGGTCGGGCCCAGCACCATCAGGGTGACAGCGCTCGCCAGCCCCAGCCAGCCGCCGTAGACGGCGCCACGGGTGGTCAGACGTGACCAGAACATGGAGAGGAACAGCACCGGGAAGTTGCAGCTGGCAGCGATGGAGAAGGCCAGACCCACCATGAAGGCGATGTTCTGCTTCTCGAACAGGATGCCGAGGCCGATGGCGACCACACCCAGTACCACGGTAGTGAGCTTGGAGACCCTCAGCTCGTCCGCCTCGTTGGCCTTGCCATGCTTGATGACGTTGGCGTAGAGGTCGTGGGAGACCGCAGAGGCACCGGCCAGGGTCAGGCCTGCTACCACCGCCAGGATGGTGGCAAACGCCACGGCGGAGATGAAGCCGAGGAACAGGCTGCCACCCACGGCATTGGCCAGATGGATCGCAGCCATGTTGGTGCCGCCCAGCAGTGCGCCGGTGGCATCCTTGAAGGCCGGGTTGGTGCTGACCAGCAGGATGGCGCCAAAGCCGATGATAAAGGTGAGGATGTAGAAGTAACCGATAAAGCCGGTGGCGAAGAAAACGCTCTTGCGCGCCTCCTTGGCATCGCTCACGGTGAAGAAACGCATCAGGATGTGAGGCAGGCCGGCGGTGCCGAACATCAGTGCCAGACCGAGCGAGATGGCGGAGATGGGGTCAGCGACCAGACCACCCGGGCTCATGATGGCGATTCCTTTCTCGTGTACCTTCACCGCTTCGCTAAAGAGGGTGCCGATGTCGAAGTTGACCGATTTCATCACCATGATGGCCATGAAGCTGGCACCGGAGAGCAGCATCACTGCCTTGATGATCTGCACCCAGGTGGTGGCCAGCATGCCGCCAAACAGCACGTAGAGCACCATCAGGATACCGACCAGCACCACGGCAACGTGATATTGCAGGCCAAACAGCAGCTCGATCAGCTTGCCGGCACCGACCATCTGGGCGATGAGGTAGAGGGCGACCACTACCAGCGAGCCGCAGGCGGATAGGGTGCGCACTTCGGTCTGCTTGAGGCGGTAGGAGGCGACATCGGCGAAGGTATATTTGCCGAGGTTGCGCAACCGCTCCGCGATCAGGAACAGGATGATGGGCCAGCCCACCAGAAAGCCGATGGAGTAGATGAGGCCATCGTAGCCAGAGGTGTAGACCAGCGCCGAGATCCCGAGGAATGAGGCGGCGGACATGTAGTCACCGGCGATGGCCAGGCCATTCTGGAAGCCGGTGATGCGGCCACCCGCTGCATAGTAGTCAGAGGCCGAGCGGTTGCGTTTGGAGGCCCAGTAGGTGATGAACAGGGTGGCGGCCACGAAGACCACGAACATCAGAATGGCCGAGATATTGAGGGGCTGGCGGTGCACCTCGCCACTTATCGCATCGGCGGCCAGCAGGGGTGAAGAGGCCAGTGAGGCCAACAACAAAAGTTTGCCTTTCATTTTTTCACTCCCTTGAGGATCTTCTGGTTCAGCTCGTCAAACTCGCCGTTGGCACGAAACACATAGACGCCGGTCAGCACGAAAGAGGAGAGGATCAGCCCCACTCCGACCGGGATGCCGCGGGTAATGGTCGACCCCTCGCTGAGCGGGGTACCGAGCCAACCGGGATCAAAGGCGATGAGCAGAATAAACGCCAGGTAGAGTCCCAGCATCAGAGCCGAGAGGGCCCAGGCAAAACGCTGGCGCTTGGCGACCAGCTCCTGGAAGGTGGGATCTTGCTGGATCCTCAGATAGCTTTGCTGTTCCATTGCAGTTCTCCATGACATATGAGTGTCAGCGGTGGATGGGATAACCCCGACGAGCAGGCAATCTGCTCATGTAAGCAAAATGTGAATTAAATGTTATTTGTCGACAATTAGACTTTGGGATAAGTCAGCGCAGAGCCCCGGGTCAGGCAGAGATAGACAAGTGCTGCCGTGGTGGCATCGGCCAGCGCATCGTGAGCGGGCAGGGCAGGCAGTGCCAGATGGCGGCAGATCGCCTCCAGATGGAGATCGATAACGGCATCGGGATAGCGACGATAGAGGTGATCGTGATAGAGCTGGCTCACCTCTATGCCTCGTTGTGGCAAGGTCAGCCCCCACAATTTACGGCAAGCCAGGTTGAGAATACGCAGGTCATAGGCGATGTGATAACCCACCAGTTCGCGCGGGCCGATAAAGTCGAGCAGCAGGCGCAGCGCGGCTTCCAGCGCCATACCCTGTTGCAGATCCTGATGGCGCAGACCGTGGATCACCACCGACTGCTCACTCAGTGTGGCGGGCGCTTGCACCTTGATGGTGAGGGCCTCGCCGGTCAGCAGCCGGTTGCCCTGAATGCGCACCGCACCGATAGAGACGATCTCGGCTTGCTCGGGATCAAGGCTGGTGGTCTCGAAATCAAGGGCGACCAGCTCATCATCGGGAGTGGGCAGGAATAGCCTGGCGAACTCCCCTTGCCGGAAATCCCGGCCGTACCAGATGCGGCGAAGATGGCTCAACATGGCTACTGCCTCAGACGAAAGTGCAAGGTGAGCCACTGCTGGAATTTCTTCACCTGATGCAGTGCCTGACGCAGCAGATCCCGTTCGCTGTGGCTAAGCTCGCTGACCTGTACCCGGCTGTTGCCTCCCTTGAGCTGGCTACGCAGTCGCAACCGGATAAAGAGCCGAAACGCTTCGGCCAGATTGGTGCCAAAGCTGGCACTGAGCCGCTCGGCGGCCACCAGCGCATCGATACGCCCCAGGGTTGAGGTCTCCAGAATGCCTGCCTCAAGGGCCAGCATGCGGATGCCGTGCACCAGCGGAAACAGGCCGCCCCGCTTCAGATCCAGCCCTTCTGGTGGCTGCTCCAGCCGGCCAAACAGGGTGAGCGGGGCATGGAAGGCCACCGCTGGTCTCACCATTTCCGCCAGCAGGTCCCGCCTGTCTGCCAGTTGCTCGCGCAGCGCTCTGGCAACCGGCAGATGCAGCTGTCGATCCCCCGCGATGGGGTGGGCATCGGCCAGGGTGGCCAGCCAGAGCAGCTCCTCCTCACTGGCCGTGGTGCAGGCGCTGGCAATAGCGCTTTGCCACTCATCGCCGGTTTTTACCCAGGCCGGATTATTCACCATGACTTGGCCGGGGCAGAGCGGGTAGCCGAGGCGCTCCAGCAGGGCGCTGAATTCGGCCAGATCGGCTGCCTGGGTGTGCCACGCCAGCACTTCAGGCAGGATCAGGGCATTATCCTGATCGGTTTTGAGGATCTGCTCGCCACGCCCCTCCGAGCCCAGCATCAGCAAACACACCTTATCTTGCACCTCGGGCGGGATCACCAGCGCAAAAGCCTTGGCGATGAGTTGCTCGTTGATGGTGGCGATGAGCTTCATCAAAAAGGCGGTGTGGATACCCTGGGCAAACAGCGAACGGGTCAGCAGTTGCTGTTCGCGGGCGACCGCCTCCAGCGCGGGCAGAGTGTCGGCGCGGGCGATACGCAACGTCAGTACGTGGGAGTGGGTAGAGAAGAGTCCCAGCACCTGGGTCAGCTGCAGGATCCCCGCCACCTCGTTGCCCTGCCAGATCACCAATCGCTTGATGCGATGATGGGTCATCAGCAGCAGGGCATCAAACAGATAGCTCTCCAGTGGTAGACCGATGAGCTGCGTGGGGGTCAGTACCGAGAGGGGCGCCGTCACTGGCAATCCCTTGAGGGTCAGGGCGTGGAGCAGGGTCTTGCGGGTGGCCAGCGTGAGCGAACCGTCGTGGGCGGGGTAGAGGAGACAATCTGTACCCTGAGCGACCATGGCTTCGGTCGCTGCCAGCAATGACAGCCTGCTGTCGACGATAAGCGGCGCTTGCAAATGACCGGGTTCGATGCGGGTCAGGATAAATTCTGCCAGATTCTTCTGTCCCAGCTGTTCGCGCTGCTCCTGCTGACGCTGGCGTTCAGCCAGATTGGCGGTGAAGTAGCTGGCAAACTGCGAATCTTGTTCGCAGAGAGAGAGAAAGGCCGAGCGGGGGATGAGCTGGCAGAGGGTGTCTTCCAGCGCAGTAAAAGTATGGCGGCAGCGGCCGTCAAACTGGGCGCGCACATCGAACAGATCGTCGACGCCATAGTCGCCAAACTGGTGGTGGGGAGCCGACTCTTCCACCGCCCCCTTGATGACGAGATAGAGCCCGGGAGGTTCATCTCCCGCGTTGAGCAGAGTATCGCCAGCGCGAAAGTAGCAGAGCGAGAGGTGGCGGGAGAGCTGCTCACGCGCCTCTGCATCCAGCCGGTCAAACGGTGGTCTGGCAAAATTGAACAGAATTGACATGACGGTGTCCTCGGGCGGGATAGGGCACCCCTTGTGCCCAGTGTGACAAAGGGGAACCGCGCCGACCAGCCGACTTTAGTCTCAGCTGTACCGCTTGTTCACACTCTGATAACTTGGTGGTATGACCAGTGTGTTCATTATCGGGATCAAGGAGAGGACAGCGGAGATGGAAAAACCAAGGGTCAAGTGCGAGGTCCACGACGGCATCGCTGAAGTGGTGCTGTCGCGGGGAGAGAAGCTCAATGCGCTGGACAGAGCCATGTTCAGCGCTATCGATGAGACGCTGAAGCAACTTGCACAACTGAAGGGATTGCGAGCGGTGATCCTGCATGGCGAAGGGCGTGCCTTCTGCGCTGGACTGGATGTGAAATCGATGCTGCGCCAGCCGGTTGCCGCCCTCGATATTCTCAAGCGCGAGGCGGACGAGGCGACCAATCTGGCCCAGCGGGTCGCCTATGGTTGGCACCAGCTGCCGGTGCCGGTGATTGCAGTCACTCAGGGAGTCTGTTTTGGCGGTGGCTTGCAGATCGCCCTTGGCGCCGATTTTCGGTTTAGCACCCCCGATTGCCGTTTCTCGGTGATGGAGATCAAGTGGGGCATCATCCCCGACATGAGCGGCAGCGTCACCATGCGCAACCTGATGGGGTTGGATACCGCCATGGAGCTGGCCATGAGCGGGCGCGAGCTGGATGCGGTCGAAGCGAAATCCCTCGGGATTGTGAGCCGGGTCTGCGCCGATCCGCTGGTGGAAGCGCGGGAGTTTGCCCGCACCCTCATCACCAAGTCGCCCGATGCGCTGGCGGGGATCAAGCAGCTCTACAGTCAGGCCTGGGCCCGCAGTGACGAGGCGATGCTGAAAGAAGAGACCCGGTTGCAGAAGCAAATTTTGGGACGCCCCAATCAGTGGCGCGCCACCTTCAACAGCCTGTTTCGCTGGCGGCTGCCATTCGGGCCACGACGCAACGCACTCTGAAGTTGAACAACAGGAAAAGAAAATGGCAGCCGAGGCTGCCATTTTTTATACGCATTTTAGTTGCTTGCATCAGGAGATCTTGCGATCCAGATCCGGCTCGAAGGGGTGACCGGATTTCTCCTGCTCCAGGTTGTCTTCGGAGCGATGGCCAGCCCAGTAGTCGGCGTTCTTGATACCGAGTTTCTCCGGGTGGAACACCGGATCCAGCCCTTTGGCCTGCTGTGCCTCATAGTCGCGCAGACAGGCAAAGGCAGTCTTTTGCAGCAGCAGGATGGCGATGATGTTGAGCCAGGCCATCAGACCTACCCCGATATCACCCATTCCCCAGGCGAGCTCAGCGGTCTTGACGGTACCGTAGACGGTAGAGGCCATCAGGGTCAGTTTGAGCACAAAAGTCAGCCAGGGGCGGTTCACCTTGCGGTTGATGTAGGCGATGTTGGTCTCGGCGATGTAGTAGTAGGCGACGATGGTGGTGAACGCGAAGAAGAACAGCGCGATGGCCACGAACATGCTACCAAAGCCCGGCATCATGCTTTCCATGGCGGTCTGCACATAACCCGGGCCCGCTGCCACGCCGGCGATGCCGGTGTAGAGGGCCGCGCCATCCGGTCCCTGCACGTTGTAGAGGCCGGTGATGAGCAACATAAAGCCGGTGGCTGAGCAGACGAACAGAGTGTCGATATAGACGGAGAACGCCTGCACCAGACCCTGTTTGGCCGGGTGGCTTACTGCGGCAGCAGAGGAGGCGTGCGGCCCGGTACCCTGACCCGCTTCGTTGGAGTAGACCCCGCGTTTGACCCCCCACATGATGGCCAGACCCAGAATGGCGCCAAAGCCGGCATCAAAACCGAAGGCGCTTTTCCAGATCAGCATGATCACGCCCGGCAGGGCATGAATGTTGAGGGCGATGATGACGCAGGCCACGATGATGTAGCCGAGCGCCATAAAGGGCACCACGGTACTGGCAAAGTTGGCGATGCGCTTGACGCCACCGAAGATGATGAAGCCGAGCAGCAGTGCCAGACCGGCCGCCGTCACGTTCGGATCAATATCAAACGCAGTCTGCAGACTGGCGCCGATGGAGTTGGCTTGCACGCCCGGCAGCAGTACACCGCAGGCGAAGATGGTGGCGATGGCAAACGTCCAGGCATACCACTTCATGCCAAGCCCTTTCTCGATGTAGAAGGCCGGCCCGCCGCGGTATTCGCCGTTGATCTTCTCCTTGTAGACCTGACCCAGGGTGGACTCCACGAAGGCGGAGCTGGAGCCGAGGAAGGCGACCATCCACATCCAGAACATGGCACCCGGGCCACCGAAGGTAATGGCGGTGGCAACACCGGCAATGTTGCCGGTGCCGACGCGACCGGCGAGGGTCATGGCCAGCGCCTGGAAGGAGGAGACCCCCGCATCCGTGCTCTTGCCATCAAACATCAGCCGGACCATTTCGGCCATATGGCGCAGTTGCAAAAAGCGGCTGCGTACTGAGAAGTAGAGGCCTACCCCCAGGCACAGATAGATGAGCGCAGGGCTCCAGATCACACCGTTGATGGCATTGACGATCTCATTCATCTACAACAACTCCTTTGTTGTTTTGTGTTGTACTTCCGGCGAGATCTCTGTCTCGCTCGCTGTCATTGTGTTACGCCAATTGTTAACAAATTAATTAACAGTTTGACGCTGTGGTGAAGTGTTCGGCAGGGCACGATAGTGCGCCATGCATGGGCTGTAACATATCGAGTTGTTCCGACGCTTCCCAGCGAAAAATGTTGCGTTGTTGCAATTTTGTGAATTGACAACTGAGGTGCGATAATGGCATGCGCTATTTTCTGTGACCAGAAAGACCCGCTACCATGCTGATCTGCGTCTGCCGGAACAGCCTGGATCTTGTCAGCAAATAAAAGGCCAATCATGCAAATGTTCCCTGCTTCACTCGTTATCCGCGCTCCTTTACCATCGGATGCCACTGCCATGGCCCACCTCTTTACCCAACTAGGGTATGCTGCAGAGGCTGATGAGCTGCTGCCACGTCTGTTGAGGCATGATGTGGCCACCCGCGTCTTGCTGGCCGAGCAGGCTGAGAGGGTGGTTGGCGTGCTGGTATGGCACTGGCTGCAACCACTGCATGTTGCACCTGCATGGGGCCTGATCTCGGCGCTGGTCGTCGATGATGGTGCAAGGGGAGGAGGTATTGGTGCTGCGTTATTGTGCGAGGCCGAGCGTCAGGCTCGCGAAGCCGGATGCAGTCAGCTGGAGCTTTCCAGCAGCATCAAACGCGAAGATGCTCACCGCTTCTATCTGGCGCAGGCATATCAGGAGCGGCCAAAACGATTCGTCAAACTTTTGTAAAAAGAAAAAAGAGAAGGAGTGTGCGTGCTGGGATTGTTCAACTGGTTTCGTGGCCGTGGCGCGGTGAAAATGAGCGAAGAAGAGGAAGATCTATGGCTACGGGCGCTGGCCGTTGTGCCGATCCTGCAGGGGCTCACCGAGAGTGAGCAACAAACTCTGATAAGCCTGGGCCGTCAGCTGCTCAAGCGCAAAACTTTGACCCAGCTTGGGGTTACCTTAAGCGAACACCAGCAAGCCATTCTGGCACTGCAGGCGGCTCTGCCTATCCTGCATCTTGGCGTTGACTGGTATCGCGGTTTTCACGAGATCATCATTATTCCCGAGCCCGTGACCCGGCGCCAGGAGGTGCAGGATGAGTTTGGGCTGGTGAGCGAGGTTGAAGAGGAAAACGCCGGTGAGTCCTGGCCCCAGGGGCCGCTGGTACTGGCCTGGAGCGAGCTGCAGCTGGATGGTGACTGGGATGGCTTCAATCTGGTGATCCACGAGCTTGCCCACAAGATAGACATGCTGGGGGGCGAGGCGGATGGTGCACCGCCACTGCCGGGACATATGAGCCGGCAGGAGTGGCAGCAGGTATTCCAGGGGGCTTTTGATGCGCTCTGCCAGCAACTCGATCAGGGCGAGGCTCCCGCCATCGACCCCTATGCGGCCGAACATCCGGCCGAGTTCTTCGCGGTCTGCTGCGAACACTTCTTTACCGACCCGTTGCGCTTGCGCAGTGTCTATCCCGAGGTTTACCACCAGCTGACACTGCTGTTTGGTCAGGATCCCGCGCGCCGTTTTCCGCCGACTCGCCTGTTGGCCGGTGATGGCGAGGGCATGCTGTTGTGAATCCCGCTCAACAAGATGGCAGATAGCAAAAAGGCACCCGAGGGTGCCTTTTTTCAAGCTTGAGCGTGCGCCAATCAGGCGGCGGCTTTCAGCTGGACTGCTGCGGCTTTCTTGTGATCGCCGATCGGCAGGATGGTGCGGCCATACTGTTCGTTCAGTACGGTCGCCATGGCCAGATAGATGGCGCTGGCACCGCAGATGATGCCTTCGAAACCGGCGATGGTGCCGATCAGGGTGCTGCCAGTGAAGTCACGGGCGGCCAGCAGGAAGAACAGCACGGTCAGGGATGCGAACACGAACTGCTTCACGCGCGGGTAGTTGACGGTACCGATCAGCATGAACAGAGTGAACACACCCCACATCAGCAGGTACCAGCCCATGTAGGCGTGCGGAGTCGCTTCGGCCAGACCCATGGTCGGCATGACGAGCAGGACAACCAGGCTCAGCCAGAACAGGCCATAGGAGGTGAAGGCAGTCACACCGAAGGTGTTGCCGCGCTTGTACTCCATGATGCCCGCGATGATCTGGGCAATGCCGCCATAGCACAGGCCCATGGCCAGGATCATGGCGCTGATGGGGAAGAAACCTGCGTTATGGATGTTCAGCAGAATGGTGGTCATACCGAAACCCATCAGACCCAGGGGGGCAGGGTTGGCCAATTTTTCGCTCACGTGGCGTTCTCCAAAAATAGAGGTGGGGTTAACAAAAAGACGCGCGATTTTAGGCAGCTTGTAAAACCGCCGCAAGGGGGGGAAGGGACTAAACCGTAAAAAAATTACGTATTTATTTGCACTGATGCCCAAATGTTCAGCAGGTCAGCCGGTTTCGTGAGCAAAAGGTGTCAAAATAGTTGAAGGCTTGTATTTTTATTACGCGCAGGCGAGCTGGATGAGGAGAAGCTCACTCATCCAGTGTCAGTACCACTTTGGCCTCCTTGTCCTCTTCCTTGACCTGACTGTCCAGCACAAACAGCCGCTCTGGCGTGATCCCCTGGGCATCCACCAAAAACTCCTTGGTGTTTTGTGCCCGGCGCATGGCGAGATTGCGCAGGGATTTGGCGGTGATGAGCTGCTGCTCCTGCAGCAGGGCAACCGCCTGAGCCCGCAGCGCCGCGCTCTTTTCATCAAGATGCAGGCGGTCGGCGAGATCTCCCAAATCTTCTCCGAAGCGATCTTCATAAGCCTGTGCCAGGGCGTCTTGCATATCCTTATCCTGCTCCAGCAGATCGAGATCGACCTGATTACCGGTGAGTTTGGCGAGGGCCCGCTCCAGTTTTTGCCGTTGCAGGATAGGGCGCTCTTCATTGAAGTTGACCTTGCCGCGAATATTCATGCTGAGCTTGGGGCGATCCTTGAGGGCCTGCGCCAGCTTGGTCAGCTTCTCTTGCTGGGTCTGGGTGAGATCCGGATCGCCCGGCAGAAAGGTGATCTCGTCGAGATCTTCACTGCCGCCAGCCAGAGAGGCGAGCAACGAGAAGGGTGAGGTGATCGCCTTGCTCAGGGTGTTGCCAAGCACATCCCAGAAGATGTTGCCGAGGCTGAAGTCGGGCTGGTCAAGATTGCCCTTCACCTTGAGGTTCATCTGAATGACGCCGTTGGCATCACTCAACAGTGCGATGGCCAGACCGAGTGGCAGATCCTTGGCCTGTTCGCTCTTGATCTTCTCACCCAGTTGCAATTTCTTGATGGTGATGTCGTTGTCCCCTTCCAGCCGTTTGCCTTCCAGCTTGTAGTGCAGTTTCACCGACAGCTGCCCCTTGTCGATGGCGTAACCGGCATAGGTGCCCGAGTAAGGGGTAAAGGTGGTTAACTCCAGATTGTTGAAGGCGACTGCAATGTCGAGCACCGGATCGGCGACCAGCAGGTTGGTACCGCCACGGATGGTCACCGGGGCGTAGCGATCCACCTTGCCATTGAAGGAGAGCTCGGAGCGCTGACCGGGGATGTTGCTGATATGGCGGCTCTGGCCGCCCAGCGAAGCGATATCAGCCACGAAATCCTGGCTCAGGCTGCGGTCGGCAAACCGCAGGTTGCCCTGTTCGGTGCGCAGCTCATCGATGGTGAATTGAAATGCGGGTGCCGCTTTGTTGCTATTGCTCTGGGAAACTTCGGCTTTACCCTTGGCTGGCGCAGGGGCGGTCAGCAGAAGTTGCTGGATATTGGTGACGCCATTTTCGTTGATCTCGATGCGGGCGAAGGGCTTGGTCAGCGCCACATCCTTGATCTTCATCTTCTGGCTGATGCCGTCGTAATCGAGGCCGGTCAGCTTCAGGTCGTTGATCTCTAGCAGTCTCTGGTTATCGGCCCGATCAACCACCTTGAGGGTATGGACATCGAGCCCTCCCTGCAGTGTCAGTTTGTTCAGCTCCCCTTGCTCTGTGGTCGCTAGCGCCAGCTTGGTTTTGCTGCTGAGTTCACCCTCTTTCACCTTGATCCGCAGCAGATCGTTCAGATAGGGCTGGGCCAGCACAAGAGGAAGTGCCTGCTGGGTTATCTCGCCAGCGAGGGTAAAGGGGGCCAGGGTCAGCTGGCCATCAAAGGCGAGGGGACTCTTCTGGTTGAAACGGGTCGAGAGCGCCACTTTGCTCTGCTGTTCGCTCTTGCTGCCCAGCGGCCCTAATGCCAGCTGCAGGTCGGATAGCTGTCGTGCCAGTGGTTTGCCACTGCTCGCTTCGGTGAGGGTGATATCCCCTTTGCTGATGGCGATCTGGTTGATCTGCCACTGCCATGGCTTGCTGGCGGGGGCCGGTTTCTCTTTGCTCGGCTTGGCTGATGGTTGATCGATCAATAGTTCGGCCAGATCCAGCTCCTGCCGCTCATTGAGGGTGGCCTTGAGATGTGGCTGTTGCAGGGTGATTTTGCCGATATGCAGGGATTGTTTGCTGCCATCCACAGCAAGTTCAGCGAGGGCTAGCTGGCTGAAGCGGGCAAACTCCTCACCCTTGTCGTGCTTCATTTGCCAGTTGTCTAGCGTCAGCTTGCCTTTGGACAATTGCCACTCGATCCCTTTCTTGCCGTTTTTCAGTTGATATTCAACCTCTGCCCCGGCATTACCCTGGGTCAGCGCCAGCTTGAGATAGGGGGCCCAGAGTGGGGCAAAGGGTTTGATGTCGAGTTGCTTGAGGCTTGCCTTGCCCTGACCTATGCCGCTGGTGATATCCAGCTTGCCTTTGGCGCTCAGCGGGCTCTTGCCGTTGAGAGTTGCAGCCAGCTGGTAGGCGGTGAGGTGTCCTGCGGATGTGCTCAGCCCCTCCAGTTGCAGCGCCAGCTTATCGAGCTTGAGCGAGGGCACCCAGCCGGGTTCGCTCTCCTTGCGCTTATCCAGATAGGCAAGCTGGCCATCGGTCAGCGCAATCCTTGCGATATCGACAATAACGGGAGCGGTTTCCGGTTCCGGCTCTGTTGCGGGTGTCGGTGCAAGCAAAGTTGCCAGCGCATCGGTCAGGTTGAGCCGAACGTCCCCCTTTTTGTCATTCAGCCGCTGCACCAGCACCACCGGCCTGGTCAGCGCGACGTCGCTGAGTACCACCCGTTTTTGCTGCCAGCTTGCTTTGAGCTCGGGGATTACCTGCAGATGGGCGAAGCTGACCAATGGCTGCTGCTTGTCATCGAGCAGTGAACTGGGGCCGATGGCCAGAGCGGGGTGACGCAAGCTGACATCGATCTCGCCCAGAGTGAGGTGAATGCCGTAGCGCTCGGCCAGCCAACCGGGCAGATAGCGCTGGATCAGCCGCGGAGTTTGCCACAGCAAGAGGGAAACGAGGATAAGGAGTAGCAGGAGTGCGTAGACCAGGTAGCGCAACCGGCGAGCTCGGGGGGATGCGGGCATGGTGGTCTCCATTTGATGCACTCCCATTCGGTTCCCGTCATGGTACCGAAAAGTCAGATAGTAATCATGGGGTTGCGTACTCTGATACGCCGTACTTTGTCCAAAGTCGATCCAGATCACCTGTTTGGCGCAGCTTGGCCAGCCACAGCTCCAGCTGGGCAGGGGTAATGCTGGACTCGGGATCAAAGATAGCGCGGTGCTGGTAGCGCTGGTCCCACTTTTGCGACACAAGCAGCTGCGCCTTAACCTCGGGGTTGCTGAGCAGATACTGGTTCAAATAGGAGATATTGAGGATGGCGATATCACCGCGTCCCTTGAGCAGGGCTTGCAGAGCACTGACATTGTCCTTGAACAGCGTGATGTCGAGATGGTTGTGCAAATAGACCGGATCTGCATTGAACTGGCCGATGCCGTAGTGATAACCGGTTACACCAATAAGGTGGTGCAGGGAGGGATCCTCGAAAAAACGCTGGTCTCGCCCGGGGGCCTTGAGGGCAACATACACTTCACCACCGCCAAGAAAGGGGGAGGTCATCTTGAACTTGTCGGTTTGCCAGCCCCACTTGCTGTCTTCAAACAGCATCAGCGAGAAGCGGCCCAGATCGAGCGCCTTGTAACGATTGGCGGCCGAGGTGGGAACAAACACGAATCTTACCTCTTGCTGGATCTCGTTGAGTTTGGCGATGAGATCCAGCGTCAGTCCTTCATAGTGGTCATCCGACACTTTGACCACGAACGGGGCATAGGGATAACCGCCGACCTTGATAAGGGGATGGCTCCAAACGGACAGACTGAACAGAAGTAAAAACCAGCACCAATATTTCATGGACGTCCCAGGGCAATTGCATAACCCCAGATTCGGTTAATCTGATGCGCTTTTCAAGTTGTTAAGGGAATTAACACAGCGCTGCTCGGCAGCCTCCAGCTCGGCCATCACCATCTGGATATCTTCCAGCTGCTGGTGCAGGGCACTGCGCTTGCTTTCGATCAGTCTGATCATGGAGTTGAGCTGGTTTTTGCTCGATTTGTCGGTGTCGTACATATCGAACAGCTCGCGGATCTCGGCCAGGCTAAACCCCAGCCGTTTACCGCGCAGAGTCAGCTTGAGCCGGATCTTGTCCTTGTGGCTGCAGATGCGGGTCTGCCCCTCCCGCTGCGGAGTGAGTAGCCCCTCGTCCTCGTAGTAGCGGATAGTGCGTGGCGTAACATCGAACTCGTGGGCCAATTCCGAAATGCTGTAGGT
This sequence comes from Aeromonas sp. SG16, assembly GCF_024436135.1. Lineage (NCBI taxonomy): Bacteria > Pseudomonadati > Pseudomonadota > Gammaproteobacteria > Aeromonadales > Aeromonadaceae > Aeromonas > Aeromonas sp. SG16. Next base: position 994,217 of record NZ_JANFNW010000001.1, on the reverse strand, counting down.
GATCTCCTTGCCGGGCTGGGAACGGGACATGGTTATGACTCCTGTTGCTGGGAGTGTGGCTGGCAGAGGCGGGCGCGCAGCCGCTCGGCATTGGCGTGCAGGGCCTGACCGACCCGCGAGCCATTGGGGCGGCCGAGCTGCTCACTCACCCACTGGCCGGTGGCCGCCAGTTTGTCGAGATCCACCCCCGTCGTCATGCCAAGGCCGTGCAGCAGGTAGACCACCTCTTCTGACGCCACATTGCCGGAGGCGCCAGGGGCATAGGGGCAGCCGCCAAGGCCTGCCACCGAGCAGTCGATGGTGCGAATGCCGCGCTCCAGCGCGGGTAGCAGGTTGGCCAGCCCCTGACCGTAGGTGTCGTGAAAATGGACCGCGAGCCGACCCGCCGGGATCTCGTGCAGCACAGCATCCAGCATGGGCGCCACCGTGCCCGGGGTGCCGACGCCGATGGTGTCTCCCAGCGAAATTTCGTGGCAGCCGAGATCCAGCAACTGCTCGGCCATGGCGGCGACCCGTTTCGGGCGGGTCGGGCCATCAAACGGGCAGGCGATGACGGTGGAGAGGTAGCCGCGCACCTTGATGCCGAGGCGGCGTGCCTCCTGCACCAGCGGGGCGAAGCGCACCAGCGACTCCTCCACGCTGATGCCGATATTGGCGCGGGTAAAACCGTCGGAGCAGGCGGTAAAGAGGCCAATCTCGTCGGCGTGGGCGGCAATGGCAGCCTGCAAGCCTTGCAGATTGGGTACCAGAGCGCCGTAACGGGTCGGCCCCTTGCGTGGCAGCGCCTGAAAAAGTGCGGCGGAGTCCGCCATCTGCGGCACCTTTTTCGCAGAGACAAAGGCGCCGACCTCGATGCGCTGCAGACCGCTGTCGGCCAGTCGCTGGATCAGCTCCAGCCGCTGTACCAAGGAGAGGGGGGCGGCTTCATTTTGCAGACCATCTCGCGGCCCCATCTCCACCAGACTGACCTTGTCATCCCGGCTCTCTTGTGATCGGTTCATGGGCGATCCTCCTGTGAAGCTATCTCTTCGGCAAAGCGCACCAACACTGCCCCTTGGCTCACCTGCTCGCCCTGTTTGCACTGCAGGGCTTCAATTACCCCGTCCCGCTCTGCACGCAGCTGATGCTCCATCTTCATTGCCTCCAGCACCAGCAGGGGTTGCCCCATGTTGACCGCTTGTCCCTGCTCGACCAGCACCGCGACTACGATGCCGTGCATGGGGGCGATGGCACCCTGCACCTTCTCGTTTGCCTGATCATGGTGGTGACTGTGCTGCTGATCATCGGCCGCGAAACGGATGCGCTGGCCCCCTAGGGTCATGATGAAGGTTGCATCCGAGCCTGCGACTGTCTGAATGGGGATCAGCTGCCAGCCGCCATCCTGTTGTAGCCGGATATGGTCGCCGCCTCTCTGGTAGCAACGGGTCTCCCCTTGCCACTCAAACTGGCCGTCATGATCGTGAAGGGTCAATACCCGGCGCTCATCGTCGATGCGCACCGCCGCCGTCCAGCTGCGATCCGGTCCCTGTCGAAATCCGCAGGCCTGCTGCCAAGGGGAGGAGCCTGCGGGGCGGCTCGCCAGCCAGAGGGTGGCCAGTGGCCAGGCGAGTTCAGGAATGGGTTGCGCTGTAGTGGGGATGGGCCACTGGGTATGGTGGTCCATGGCCAAGACGTCAGGCTCTTCACACAGGCGCAGCAGCAGCGGGCCGTTGTGCACCAGCGGGCCGAGCTCCAGCGCAGCCAGCGCATCGGCCAGTTGGGCGAACGCCTCGGCGCGGCTCTGGCCGTGGGCGATCAGCTTGGCGATCATGGGATCGTAATAGGGGCTCACCTCATCGCCAACGGTAACGCCGGTGTCGATGCGCACGCCATCCGGCCAGTGGAGCCAGTGGATAGGCCCGCTGGCAGGTAGAAAACCGGCCGCCACATCCTCGGCGTAGAGGCGCGCCTCTACCGCATGGCCGCGCAGCACCACTTCCTCTTGAGTCAGTGGCAGCGGCTTGCCTTCGGCCACAGCCAACTGCCAGGCCACCAGATCCTGCCCGGTCACTGCTTCGGTGACCGGATGCTCCACTTGCAGCCGGGTGTTCATCTCCATAAAGAAGAACTCACCCTTGCAGAGCAGGAATTCGATGGTGCCGGCCCCCTGATAGTGGATGGCCTTGGCTGCGGCCACAGCCGCATCCCCCATGGCGCGACGCAGAGCCGGAGGGATGTCGGGGGCGGGCGCCTCTTCGATCACCTTCTGATGGCGCCGCTGCAAGGAGCAGTCCCTGTCCCCAAGATAGATGGCGTTGCCGAGGCTATCGGCAAAGACCTGCACCTCCACGTGGCGAGCCTGGGGCAGATAGCGCTCGAGCAGTACCAGATCATCGCCAAAGGCAGCCTTTGCCTCCCGTTTTACTGCCGCCAGCGACTCGTCAAAGTCAGTCAGCTGATCGACCCGCCGCATCCCCTTGCCACCGCCGCCACTGGCCGCCTTGATAAGCAGCGGGAAGCCAATCTGGCTCGCCTGATCGCGCAAGAAGTCCGGTCGTTGATCCGTGCCGTGATAGCCGGGCAGCACAGGTACGCCGGCAGTCTGCATCAGCGCCTTGGCGCCCGATTTGTCGCCCATGGCGAGAATGGCGGCGCTGCTTGGGCCGACAAAGCGCAGGCCGCGCTGTTCGCAGGCGGTGGCAAAGTCGCTGTTTTCCGACAGAAAGCCGTAACCGGGATGGATGGCATCGGCGTGCGCCTCTTTGGCTATCTTCAGCACCTTGCCGGTGTCGAGATAACTCTCTCTGGCCGGTGCGGGCCCCAGATGCCAGGCCTCATCGGCCAGGTGGGTGTGCATGGCGTGGGCGTCGGCATCGGAGTAGAGGGCGATGGTGTGAATGCCGAGGCGTTTCGCCGTCTTGATGATGCGCACAGCAATCTCGCCGCGATTGGCGATCAGCAGGCGCTTAATCTGAGTGTGATGGGTCATGTCTCATCCTTGAAACGGGGACGCCAGGTGGGAGGGCGTTTGTCGAAGAAGGCCTGCATCCCCTCCTGGGCTTCGAGCCCCACCCGAACCCGGGCGATGGTCTCGACGGTTTTCTCTTCGTGCAGGCGGGAAGGATGGGCCTCTATCGCCGCCAGCAGTCGTTTGGTCTCTTTCATCGCTTCCGGCCCGTTGCGGCACAGACGAAGGGCTTGCGCCCGTCCTTCCGCCAGCAGTTGATCCGGTTGGCAGAGTTGATGCGCCACATTGAGCCGACAGGCGGTGATGGCATCGAATGGTTCGGCACTGAGCATGTAGCGGCGCGCCTGACGCATTCCCATGGCGCGTACCACGTAGGGGCTGATCACCGCAGGCACTAGCCCGAGGCTTACCTCTGAGAGGCAAAAGCGGGCATCGTCGCTGGCCAGCACCAGATCGCAAGCGCAGATCAGCCCCAGCGCCCCGCCATAGGCGGCCCCTTGCACCAGCGCCACCGTAGGGAAGGGAAGCTCGTCGAGGGTCTGCATTAGCCGCGCCAATACCCGGGCGTCTTCGCGATTGTGCTCGAAATCGGCGTGGGCCAGATTACGCATCCAGTTGAGATCGGCGCCCGCGCAGAAGTGTTTGCCCTCGGCCCGCAGCAGCAGGGCGTGAGGACGTTCGGCAAGTGAGTGACCATGGAGATGGGCCAGATCATCGAGGCAGTCGAGCAGCCCCAGCATCAGGTCGGCATCAAAGGCGTTATGGCGGGTCGGGCGCGACAGCACCAGCTCAGCCAGCGGGCCGTGCCGTTCCAGCCGAAACGGGTTCTGGGAGGAAGTAAGTGGATCTGACATAGTTTTGCTCCTTACATCCGGAAGATGCCGTACTGTTCGGGTGCCATGCGGGCACCCTGACAGGCAGCCAGTGCCAGTGCCAGCACGGTGCGGCTCTGGGCCGGGTCGATCACGCCGTCATCCCAGAGGCGAGCGCTTGCGTAGTAGGGGTGGCCCTGGCGCTCATACTGCTCTATCACCGGCGCGCGGATGGCGGCTGCTTCCTGCTCGCTCAGGCTCTTGCCCTCGGCAGCCAGCTTGTCCCGACGCACCTGCACCAGCACCCCGGCAGCTTGCTCGCCCCCCATGACAGAGATGCGACTGTTGGGCCAGCTAAAGAGAAAATCGGGTTCATAGGCGCGGCCACACATGCCGTAGTTGCCGGCACCAAAGCTGCCGCCGACTATCAGGGTGATCTTGGGCACCCGGCTGCAGGCCACCGCGGTGACCAGCTTGGCGCCGTGCTTGGCGATCCCCTCTTTTTCTGCGCTGCTCCCCACCATAAAGCCGGTGATGTTCTGCAAAAAGAGCAGCGGAATGGCGCGCCGGTTACAGAGCTGGATAAAGTGGGCCCCCTTCTGGGCGCTGTCGCTGTGCAGCACGCCGTTGTTGGCGAGGATCCCCACTTCCATGCCGCAAATACGGGCAAAGCCGGTCACCAGAGTGGTGCCGAACAACGCCTTGAATTCGTCAAAGTCAGAGCTATCCACCAGCCGTGCAATTAGTTCGCGGGCGTCGTAAGGGCGTTTGAGACTGGTGCCCACCAGACCGTAGAGTTCCTCTATCGGGTAACAGGGAGTGGGGTAGGCTGGCTCATCGTAACTTGTGCTGCCCGATGCCAAACCCGAGAGCGGATCATGGTCACTGCCCAGATGGGTGAGCAGGGTACGGGCGATGGCTAGCGCATGGGCATCGTCACGGGCCATATGATCAGCAACACCCGAGTGAGCGCAGTGTACCTCTGCCCCGCCCAGGGCCTCGGCGCTGATCTCCTCGCCGGTGGCGGCCTTGACCAGCGGCGGGCCGGCCAGAAAGATGGTGGCCTGCTCCCTGACCATGATCGACTCGTCCGCCATGGCGGGCACGTAGGCGCCGCCTGCGGTGCAGAGCCCCATCACCACCGCCAGCTGGGGGATGTTCTGGGCCGACATGCAGGCCTGGTTGTAGAAGATGCGACCAAAGTGATCCCGGTCGGGGAACACCTCATCCTGCATCGGCAGAAAGGCGCCGCCGGAATCCACCAGATAGAGGCAGGGGAGGCGCAGCCGCTCGGCGATGGCCTGGGCGCGCAGGTGCTTTTTCACCGTGAGCGGGTAGTAGGTGCCGCCCTTCACGGTGGCGTCGTTCACCACCAGCATACAGAGCCTGCCCGAGACCCGGCCGATGCCGGTGATGATGCCGGCGGCGGGCACCGGCTCGTCATAGACCTGCCAGCCAGCCAGCGCCGACAGTTCGAGAAACGGGGAGCCCGGGTCCAGCAGCTGATTGATGCGCTCGCGGGGCAGCAGCTTGCCACGGGCCTGATGGCGGGCGTTGTTGGCCGCGCCGCCTCCTTGGGCGATCTCGGCAATGCGAGCATGGAGATCGTCGACCAGCCCCTGCATGGCGGCCCGATTGGCTGCATATTCCGGGCTCGCCGTGTCGAGGCGGGAGTGGATACGACTCATGTATTTTCTCCCATCAGCTCGCGACCGATGAGCCAGCGGCGGATCTCCGAAGTGCCGGCGCCTATCTCGTAGAGTTTGGCGTCCCGCAGCAGGCGGCCGGTGGGGTATTCGTTGATGTAGCCGTTGCCGCCGAGCAGCTGGATGGCATCGAGCGCCATCTGGGTGGCATTTTCGGCGGCAAACAGGATGGCGGCGGCGCAATCTTTACGGCTGGTGCGGCCCTGATCGCAGGCGCTCGCCACCGAATAGACCAGCGCCCGGCTGCTGGCGAGGCGGGTATACATGTCGGCGAGCTTGCCCTGTACCAGCTGGAACTCGCCGATGGCCTGGCCGAACTGCTTGCGCTCGCGCACATAGGGCAGCACCACATCCATGCAGGCCTGCATGATGCCAAGGGGGCCTGCTGCCAGCACTACCCGTTCGTAATCGAGCCCGCTCATCAGCACCTTGACCCCGCCGTGCAAGGGGCCCAGCAGGTTCTCCTGTGGTACGCGGCAGTTGTCGAACACCAGCTCGCAGGTGCTGGAGCCGCGCATCCCCAGCTTGTCGAGCTTCTGGGCGGTAGAAAAACCGGGAGTCCCCGCTTCGACGATAAAGGCAGAAATTCCTTTGGGGCCCGCACTGGTATCTGTCTTGGCATAGATGACGAAGGTGTCGGCATCCGGGCCGTTGGTGATCCACATCTTGTTGCCATTGAGCACGAAGTGATCGCCCTCGCGCTCCGCGGTGAGGCGCATGCTGACCACATCGGACCCGGCGCCCGGCTCGCTCATGGCCAGCGCCCCCACATGCTCGCCGCTCACCAGCGGGGGCAGGTAGCGCGCTTTCTGCTCCGCCGTGCCGTGACGGTGGATCTGGTTGATGCAGAGGTTGGAGTGGGCGCCGTAGGAGAGGCCGACTGAGGCGCTGGCGCGGCTCACCTGCTCCATTACCAGCACGTGGGCCAGATAGCCGAGGTTCACCCCGTCATACTCCTCCGCCACCGTGATGCCGTGCAGCCCCAGCTCACCCATCCGGGGCCAGAGATCACGGGGAAAGGTGTTGCTCTGATCGATTTCGCTGGCGCGCGGGGCGATCACTTTCTGGCAGAAAGCCGCAACCTGTTCGGTCAGGGCATTCAGGGTCTCATCCATCTGCATCCATGCTCTCCTTGCGGATATGACAGTCGGGTAGGAAGGTTGGTTCGACCGGCTGACTCTGCGTTATGGCTGGCAGTGGTCGGTCCATTTTTGTACTTCACTTCTGCCACAAGTTTACGTTAGCGTAAACGTAAATCAATTGTTAATCTGTTGTGTGTCGATAAAGCGGTGGCAGTGAGAGCGTCAGCAGCTACCACGACAACAACGCCATAGTGGCAGATCCGAATGACCAGTGTGTGGGCGCCGCGTCATAAAGCACTAATGCGGGAAAATAAGCGCGGGGCAACAAGGGAGTGAACGACAAGATGGATTTTACCCTGACTGATGATCAACAGGCGTATGTGGAGGCGGCCGCCGCCTTTGCCGATGAGGCGCTCAAACCCCATGCCGCGCGTTGGGACAAGGAGCATGAGTTTCCGATCCCGACCATCAAGCAGGCGGCCGAGCTCGGGTTTTGTGGTCTCTATACCCCGGAGCAGTTTGGCGGATTGGGATTGCCTCGTCTCGATGCGAGCCTCATCTTCGAGCGCCTCGCCATGGGCTGTACCTCGACCACGGCTTATCTGACCATTCACAACATGGTGAGCTGGATGCTGGGCAGCTGGCTGCCCAACGAGGTTGCCAAGGAGTGGGTGCCTAAACTGGCCAGTGGCGAGCTGCTGGGCTCCTATTGCCTCACAGAGCCGGGTGCGGGTTCCGATGCTGCGGCACTCAAGACCCGAGCGGTGCGCGAGGGTGACAATTATCTTATTGAGGGAACCAAGGTCTTTATCTCGGGAGCGGGCAGCACTGACGTGCTGGTGGTGATGGCGCGCACCGGTGGTGAAGGTGCGAAGGGGATCTCTGCCTTTATGGTACCGGCTAATGCCCCCGGCGTGAGCTATGGCAAGGCAGAAGAGAAGATGGGCTGGAACAGCCAGCCGACCCGGGAGGTTGTTTTCAATGAGGTTCGCATTCCTGCCTGCTATCGGTTGGGCGAAGAGGGGGAAGGGTTCAAGTTCGCCATGCAGGCGCTTGATGGGGGGCGAATCAATATTGCCACCTGCTCGGTGGGCACTGCCCAGCAGGCACTGGACGATGCGCTGACCTATGTGCAGCAGCGCCAGCAATTTGGTCACCCGATCAGCGAATTCCAGAGCGTGCAGTTTCGCCTGGCAGATATGGCGACCGAGCTGGCTGCAGCTCGCCTGCTGGTGCGTCAGGCGGCTGACAAGCTGGATCGCGGGGATCCCGACAAGAGTGCCTGGTGTGCCATGGCCAAACGGTTTGCCACCGACGTCGGCTATCGGGTCTGCGATGAGGCTCTGCAACTCTTTGGTGGCTATGGTTATACCCGCGACTATCCGCTCGAGCGCTACCTGCGCGATACCCGGGTGCATCGCATTCTGGAGGGAACCAACGAGGTGATGCGACTCATCATCGCTCGTCGGCTGCTGGCCGAGCAGGGGTTGGCGCTAATGTAGTGCTGGATGACACCTCAATGGCGCCAGCTTTGTGAGCCAGTCACAGGTTGGTTCCATGCAACTCTGTCATCATGGCTATCGCTCTACTGACAAGGACAAACGCAATGACAAGGATCAGGCTCGAATACAACGGCCACGTGGCCTACATCACCCTTGACCATCCGCCCGCAAATACCTGGACGCTTGCCAGTCTGCAAGCTTTCCTGCGGATGATGGAGGAGCTCGACAGCCGCCCCGATGTGGTGGCGCTGGTGATCCGCGGGGCTGGCGAGAAGTTCTTCTGCGCCGGTGCTGATCTCAACCTGTTTGCCGATGGCAATGTCGAACAGGCTCGCGATGTGGCCGACGCTTTTGGTCGTGCATTCGAAGCGCTTGCCCGTTTTCACGGCGTCACCATTGCGGCCATCAACGGTTATGCCATGGGCGGTGGGCTGGAAGTGGCACTGGCGTGCGATATCCGCATCGCCGAACAGCAGGCGTTGCTGGGACTACCGGAAGCATCTGTAGGCTTGCTCCCCTGTGCCGGTGGCACCCAGCGTCTCACCGAGCTGGTGGGGCCGGGTTGGGCCAAGCGGATGATCCTCTGTGGCGAGAAGGTGAGTGCATCCCTTGCCTATGAGATCGGGCTGGTCGAGGAGGTGGTGAAAACCGGGCAGGCGTGGGAGGCCGCCCATCAGATGGCCCATCTGGTGGAGCGCCAGAGTCCGAGTGCCCTGCGTGCCTGCAAAATGTTGATCAATCAGGGACGCAGCGGCCCGCGCGATGCGGCATTGCCGCTCGAGCGAAGCCTCTTCCTCGAACTGTTTAGTGATGCCAACCAGCGGGAAGGGGTGGCAGCATTTCTCGAAAAGCGCGCCCCGCACTGGCAGTACCAAAAGCCGGATGGTGCAACCCATGAGTGAGCCAGTAAGTATCGCAACCCATCCAACGGCTGATGGCCACCAGATCGGCGTGTTGACTCTCGACAGCCCTGCGTCTCTCAACGCATTGAGCCTGCCGATGATCCAGATCCTGCAACAGACGCTAACCCGCTGGGTGCAGGATCCCGCCATCGTCTGCGTGTTGCTGCAGGGGGCAGGCGAGAAGGCGTTCTGTGCCGGTGGTGATATTCGCTCCTTTTATTACCGCAAGCAGGAGGTGAGCGGATCCGAACTGTTTGAATATGCCCGCGACTTTTTCGAGCAGGAGTATCGGCTCGATCACCACATCCACTGTTACCGCAAGCCCCTTGTCTGCGTGGCGGACGGCATCTGCATGGGCGGTGGGATAGGCCTGTTTGCCGGCGCCGATTTCCGGGTGGTGACCGAGAAGAGCCTGTTCGCCATGCCGGAGGTGACCATTGGCCTCTACCCCGACGTGGGGGCCAGCTGGTTTTTAAGCCGGATGCCGGGGCGACTCGGGCTTTGGCTTGGTCTGACCGGTGCCCGTTTCAACGGGAGTGATGCCATCGGCCTTGGGCTGGCGGATCATGCCATCGCCAGCAGCGAGCGAGCCGAGCTGCTGCACCGGTTGGCAGAACTCGACTGGTCAGCCGGTTGTGAGCCCCGTGAGCAGATCGATCAGCTGCTACGGGGCCTTCATAAAGGTACCGCAGCGCAGTTGCCTGCGCCCATCCTGCTGCCCCATCAACCAAAAATTGATGACCTGCTGGCGGGGCGAACGTTGGCGGGAGTGTTGGCAAGACTGTTTGCTGCCCGATTTGACGAAACGGCGGGAGAGAAAGCATTGGCCCAGGCGCAGGAGAGCTGTCGCACCGGCAGTCCCATCAGCCGTGCCATCCTCTGGCGCCAATATTGGCTGGCTCGCCGCCAATCCCTTGCCGAGGTATTTGCCGACGAATTGACTCTCTCGGTCAACTGCGTGCTCAAGGGCGATTTTGTGGAAGGGGTGCGGGCGCTGCTTATCGACAAGGACAGGGATCCCCACTGGCAGGATCAGCCTGCCGAGGGGGATTGGCTGGATGAATTCTATCGCTGGCCCCATGGACACAACCCGTTGGCACGCAAGGGATAGGCACTGGTCTGGGAGCCGCGGCGCTATCAAGAACGCAAGGAGCAAGCCGAATGACAAGGATCGGATTTATCGGGCTGGGCAACATGGGGGGACCCATGGCAGCCAATCTGGCCAGGGCCGGGCATACGGTGCAGGTATTTGATCTGGTTGCCCACAGTGTCGAGCGAGCCATTGCAGCGGGCTGCATTGCGGCAGGAGATGCCCGCGAAGCGGTGACCGACAGTGATGTCGTCATCAGCATGCTGCCTGCCGGTGAGCATGTGCGCAGCCTCTGGTTGGGCGAGAGTGATGGTGAGCGGGGTGGGCAGGATCTGCTGGCAGCTTTGCCTGCCGGTGTGCTGGTGATCGACTGCTCCACCATTGATGTGGCCTCTGCCCGTCAGGTGGGGAGCGCGGCCCGTGCACGCGGCTTGCGCTTTATCGATGCCCCTGTCTCGGGTGGGGTCGCCGGCGCAGCGGCAGGCTCACTCACCTTTATTGTCGGTGGCGAACAAGCCGACTTTGATGCGGCCAAGCCCGTACTGGCCTGCATGGGGCAGAATCTGTTTCACGCCGGCCCCCTTGGTGCCGGGCAGATCGCCAAGATGTGCAACAACATGCTGCTTGCCATCCAAATGGCGGGCACCGCCGAGGCGCTGGCCCTCGGGGTAAAGGAGGGGCTGGATCCGGCGGTGCTCTCCACCATCATGGGCAAGAGCTCGGGCAACAACTGGAGTCTGGAGCGCTACAACCCCTGGCCCGGGGTGATGGAGAACGTACCGGCTGCCCGTAACTATCAGGGGGGCTTTATGACCCGGCTGATGGTGAAAGACCTCGGACTCGCCATGGCGCTGGCCGAACATGCTCACAGCGCTGTGCCCATGGGCGCACTTGCGCGCAACCTGTTCAATCTGCATGCGGCGAACGGAGAGGGAGAGCTGGATTTTTCCAGTATCGTCCGGCTCTATCTGGAAAAAGGCAGAGAGGGATAGTGGTCGCCGGGCACCATCTTGCGGCTTGCTGGGTTCAGGCTATCGCTGCATCACAAGGAGAGAGAATGGATATCAAGCAGAAAGTCATCGCTATTACCGGTGCCGGTCGGGGGCTGGGGCGGGCCATCGCGCTCAATCTTGCCGCTCAGGGGGCCGAGCTGGCGTTGATCGACCTGAATGCCAGCGATCTGGCCGTGACGCAGGCCGAGGTGCAAAGCCGTGGCGGGCGGTGTGCCATTTTCGTTTGCAACGTGGCAAGCGAACCGGAGGTCGAGACCACCTTTGTCGCGATCAAGGCACACTTTGGTCGGTTGCACGGGTTGATCAACTGCGCCGGCATTCTGCGTGATGGCATGTTGCTCAAGGTGAAAGAGGGGGAAGTTGTAGAGAAGATGAGTCTGGCTCAGTGGCAGAGCGTCATCGACGTCAACCTCACCGGCACGTTCCTGTGCGGGCGCGAGGGGGCCGCATTGATGGCCACCGGCGGGGAGGGGGGCGTCATCATCAATATTTCCTCCATCGCCCGTGCCGGCAATATCGGCCAGAGCAACTATGCCGCCAGCAAGGCAGGGGTGGCCTCGCTGGTGGTGACCTGGGGGCGGGAGCTTGCCCGCCACGGTATCCGGGTGATGGGGATCGCCCCCGGGGTGTTCGCCACCGATATGACGGCCGCGATGAAGCCGGAGGCGATGACCCGGATGCAGCAGGCTATTCCGGTCGGCAAACTGGGTGAGGCGCAGCAGCTGGCCGAGACCGTTGCCTTCATCTTTGCCAACGATTACCTCAATGGCCGGATGATCGAGCTTGACGGCGGTCTGCGGCTGTAGACCTTTACCAAGATTTACATTGAGCCCTGACCTCGTGGTCAGGGTTTTTTTATGCACTCTTTTGAGTTCCAAAGGTACTGAATGGCGATGCATGGGCACCATCCGGGTCGCTCTGTGGCGGCAGAAATATGAGAAATATCAATGGGTCTCAGTTAATTTGAACCAGCTCACAGGCCCTTGAGGTCAGTGCTGTAAAATTGCGCGCGGTCAAGGTGGTGCATGTTTGACGATGCGAGGGATTGCGGTCGGAATAGTCATGCAATATAGTTGCCGCCTTTTTCACGGGGTCCGGATTTTCAGCCCCTCCCATATCGCGCGCAGTATGAATACGGACGCTCTGCCGCCGCCTAATTAAACAGGATTGAGATGGACAAGAAACTAGGGCTTGGCGCCCTCATTTCGCTGGTGATCGGCTCCATGGTCGGCGCCGGGGTCTTCAGTCTCCCACAGAATATTGCTGCACATGCCAGCGCCGGGGCCGTCGCTCTGGGATGGGCCATCACCGGGGTCGGCATGATCTGCCTCGCGCTGGTCTATCAAAACCTCTCCATGCGTCGCCCGGATCTCGATGGCGGTATCTTCAGTTACGCCAAGGCCGGTTTTGGTGACTTCATCGGCTTCAACGCCGCCTGGGGTTACTGGCTCTGCCAACTGCTGGCCAACGTCTCTTACGCCATCGTGGTATTCAGCGCGCTCAGCTACTTCTTCGATACGCCGGATCACGTCATCTTCGGCGACGGCAATACGCCGGTGGCCATCACGCTGGCCTCCATCCTGATCTGGTCGGTACACTCGCTGGTACTGCGTGGGGTACAGGTGGCGGCCTTGGTTAACATCGTGACCACCATCGCCAAGATGGTGCCGCTCATCGTTTTCAGCGTGGCCATCCTGCTTGCCTTCAATATGAAAACCTTCACTCTGGATTTTTGGGGTCATGGCAACAGCGATCTCGGTTCCGTTATGGATCAGGTCAAGTCGACCATGAAGGTCACCCTCTGGGTCTTCATCGGTATTGAAGGGGCCGTGGTGGTCTCTGCCCGTGCCCGCCATCGCAAGGATGTCGGTCGTGCGACTGTGCTCGCCCTGCTGGGTGCGCTGGCGCTCTACGTGATGGTGACCCTCTTCTCGCTGGGGGTAATGACCCAGCCTGAGCTGGCCCAGCTCAAGAATCCCTCTACCGCCATGATCCTGGAAGCGGTAGTCGGCCCCTGGGGTGCCTGGCTCATCAACATTGGTCTGGTCATCTCCGTGATGGGGGCTCTGCTGAGCTGGACCGTGCTGGCGGCTGAAGTTCCCTACATTGCGGGCAAAACCGGGGTCTTCCCGGCCTGGTTTGCCAAGGAGAACAAGAACGGCTCACCGCAGGTGTCGCTCTGGTGCTCCACCTGTCTGGTGCAGACTTTCCTTATCATCATCTACTTCCAGAACAGTACCTATCTGGCGTTGGTCAACATCGCTACCTCGGCGGCGCTGGTACCCTATGTCTTCTCCGGTGCCTATGGCCTCAAGCTGGCCTTGAAAGGGGAGACCTATCAGGGTCAACCGCATCAGCGCAAGCGTGATCTGTTGCTGGCCCTGATGGCGACCATCTATGGCTGCTGGCTGGTTTATGCGGCCGGCGTCGAGTATCTGCTGCTGGTGGCGCTGCTCTACAGCCCGGGTATCTTCATCTACTGGAAGGCGCGCCAGCACCACGGTCTGCGCGGCCTCAACCGGCTGGAGCAGGGGATGACGGCGGCCTTGCTCGGTTGTGCCGTGCTGGCCTTCTACAAGGTGATGGACGGCACCATCCCCCTGAACTGACAGAGACAAGAGATGGCCCAAGAGCCATCTCTTCTTTTACACGCCGTCCGTGTCACAGGTGGTCGGCGTCGCCTCGGAAGGAATTTTTATGCTGTTTATAGGTTATCTGCTGCTGGGGGCTTTCGCCGGCATCCTGGCCGGACTGTTCGGGATCGGCGGCGGCCTTATCATAGTCCCGGTGCTGGTGGTGAGCTTTCACGCACAGGGGGTCGATCCCGATATCATCACCCATCTGGCACTTGGCACCTCGCTGCCGACCATGATCTTCACCGGTTTCAGTTCGCTGCGGGCCCATCAGGAGGCCGGAGCTGTCGACTGGGTGATGATCCGCAGGCTCGGTGCCGGCATGTTGCTTGGCGCCTGGCTCGGCGGCATGACCGCCAATCTGCTCAGTGCCAGCACCCTCAACATCATCATTGGCTGCTTTGCCTGGACCATGGCGCTGCAGATGGGGCTTAACCTCAAGCCCAAAGCGGAGCGCCATCTGCCGGGAGCGCTCGGTACCGGCATTGCAGGTACCGTTATCGGCTGGATGTCGGCACTGTTTGGCATCGGTGGTGGCTCGCTCACTGTGCCATATCTGAGCTGGAACAGCGTGCCGATGCGCAACGCGGTAGCGGCCTCAGCTGCCTGCAGCATGCCGATCGCGCTGGCGGGTAGCCTGAGCTATCTCTATGCAGGATGGGGGCACGCAGATCTGCCCGAGTGGAGTGTGGGCTACATCTATCTGCCAGCCCTGATTGGTATTGTGCTCACCAGTACCCAGTTTGCCCGGGTGGGGGCCAAACTGGCACACAGACTCTCTCCGCAGCGACTCAAGCAGGCGTTTGCCCTGCTGATGCTGCTGGTGGGGGCGAAATTCATGCTGTTTAGCTGAACCCTTGGCCAGTTTGTTGAAAAATAAGGCAAACGATCTGTTGGAAGGCAGAAAGCCGTTGCATTGAACGCTCAGTTTGCCTATTCTCCTCGCCGGTGGTCCTATTGGTCCTCTCGCATTGATAACCCGTCGACCTGGTCAGGACCGGAAGGTAGCAGCCAAGGCGGGGGACTCGAGTGCCGGGATGTGGCTGGTAGGGCCACCACTTGTTTCTGCACTTCAATAAGTTAGCTTCCTAAAGCCCTTGGTCATCCACTTTGTGTGGACGACGAGGAGCTCATCGATGAATCTCTGGCTCAGTCCCCACGGCATCTGGTATTACCGGAAAGTCACCACGCTCCCCTGTGGTCGTCGTAAAGAGATCAAAAAATCCCTGCATACCCGAGACAAGCTGACGGCTTGCGCTGTTGTGGCGAAACCATGGCTTCTGTTGGTTCGACAGCACCTTGGCCTCTTGGTCAGGGGGCGCTAGGTTAATGGCTGTGTGATACCAAGTCGGAATAGAGTTGCTTCTGTCGTATCAGTCAGCTCACTGACCCCGACCACGCTCCATAGATCTTCTTCCAGCTTCTTGGCCTTGTGGATAGCAAATTTGGCTATTGTATCCAGCTCGTTGGCGACGAAATTGATGTCTGGTCGGCCAGTTCGGGAGATGCCAACCAGCACGGAATAGAACTCTCCCTGCTGTAATGCCTGCTCGATAAATTGCCGCTTTTCTTGCACGTTACCGAACGAGTTGGCGAGGCAGCTCTTGATTTGAGGCCAACCTGAGTTTGTTTGCACGTACGATACGTAGACCTCTTCCTGCTTTGGCTTGTCATCTCGTTCCTGATGACGAAGCGGGGTCATCAGCACTTCTTTCAACAATTCCCCCTGAAACAGGGGATAGAGGTTGCCATGCTCCGGATTTGCAGTACAAAAAGTGAGCACTCTTTGCAATGAACGTGGTTTGAGAGATTTGCCAATAGATGCCGGCTTCGGACTCCCATTGAGCTTGTTGACATAGAGTGGGGTGTTGAAAAGATGGCTGGTGTAAATATTGCGTAGAGCTCTGGCAAGTCCGCGATAGCGGCGGTGTTCCGGGGCTGTTTTCAGCTTTTTCTGGTTACTTTCGATAAGTAGAGTGAAGAACTGTCGGCCAATGTGGCGGGCGGTATCCCCTTCAATGCAAAGGTGCAATACCGTGCGGGTCATGTTGAGGCTGACCAACCGGTAAGGCAGATGCTGCAAGTCCATGGTTTTGGCAAGCTCCTGTAGCCGGGGCAGGGCAATGGTCACAACATCGTTTTTCTCACCGATAAAGGCCTCTTCCAGCTCAATCTGCATACCATGGGCGGAGATATCGCGGGTTAAGCCCTGCCAGGATCTGCCATTGTGGCTGATGGTTATCTCCGTTTTGTGGATGTAGCGTTGTTCTTTGCGTAGCTGAACATATTGCAGCAGCTCGATCTCGAAAGGCATGGGCTCTTGTTCGTGACCAAATCGTTGCAACTCGTTGGGGTTGTTGATTGTCCCCCCTTCCTGACGGAACTCTTCCCGTTGTGCGTCGAGGCTGATCTCCTGCAATAAACCGCAATAACCTATCTGTTTGATGCGCTCCAGCAACTGGATGTCATGTAATTGGGACTCTTCGAGCCCGACAATCTGGCCCAGATCCGCTTCTGCCAACTCACACAGTTCCAGTGAAAATTTATAGACACGCCAGCTGGGGCGATGGGCTCCCACCTGAAAGAACAGTTTGGTCAAACCACTTAGCCGTAACTCTTCTGATGTGGCCGAGAAGAAGTAGATTTTATTTTGCACGGTATGGGCAAAGCTGTAGAGCAGCGTTTCTTTGGTTGCCCCCGGTGCCGGGCAGAGGCGTTTCATCCGGTCGGCCGAAAACAGTCCAGCCAGTGCGTCACGGTTTTTTTCGTCACGCCAGTACTCGAGAAGGTGCTGATTGTTCTCGCTGCGCAGGGCTATCTCCAGCTTGGGGTTTGCACCCGAACTAAAAAAGAGTGGTATACCTGTCATGCGCGGTAGATAGAACTGCTCGTGTCCCTTGATGATCGCAGCAGAAAGCAGGTGATCGACGCTTATTCGATGATGGCCTTTATTGGCTTTGATGAACTCTTTGATAAAGGTATCAAAGGCCGGGTTGTCACCAGTGCGGATCAGTATTAGCCAGAATCGCCCCTCTTTATTCTCCTCGCCCAGAATCTGGTACTGCACAGGTTGTTGTAATAGTGGATTGGCGCTGTCGTGCTCCAACCCGGTAAAGATGACCTCAACCTGATCACCGGTTTGATAGGTCGGTAGATAAGGCACCGAGATACGAATGCCCTCAGGAGAAAGATCCGATGTTTTGGCCAGGAGTTTGGCTCCATCCTTGAGCCTGACTTCTACAGGGGAGCTGATATGCATACGCTCTTGGCGACGGCCGTAATAACTGGCGAATGGGATAGTCTTGACTTCATATTGCTGGAAAGGGTTGGCCTGCGCCGTGGCTTTGCCTTTTACCCGGGCTTGCTGCCGCTGTTTTTGCCACTGCTGCATCACCTCGTAGACACCCATCGTGTAGTCATCACGGTAAATGAAGCACTGGTTCTGGAACAGGCTGATAGCCTCTGCCGGCATGAAGTGGATCATGCCTTTAAATTCATATACTTGACACTCATCAGCCAAGGCGTCCCGCATATCGATGACCCTGCGGCAGGAGGTGCATTTGCGCTGTAGCTCCATTTTGAGCAGAAAGCGCCCGTTATTGCTTTCAGGCTCAGTGAGCTGTGCAAAAATGTCTGCGAAATTCTTTTTCCGCAGCTGGGGAATGAGTTGTTCAATCAACTTTTGTTGCTGTACTGGATCCATGTATTCCCACCGCAAAAGTCATTTTATGAGCACAAATACGGATTATCTTGCCGCAACAGTGAGGTGCAATCACGCTTGTTAGTATTGCATATCCTAACGACTCCTCATTATTCGCTGAAGTGCGTTAACAACACCACCGGCATCTCATAAAGCTGCACTGTTCGACTTGTACATTTGGATACATATCGTCACCAACGACACACGGAAGTTCGTCGTGCCCGGTCGTAGGATGAAGTCATGGAGAACGGCTCCATTACCCTAATAAGGAAAGTGACCATGAAAAAGATCATCCCCCTGGCAGTTGCTGCAGTTTTCGCCCTGACCTCTGGTTTCACCATGGCAGCTACCCCGACCAAGGCTGCAGCACCGCAAGCGACTCAAACCAAAGTCGTGAAAAAACAGCATCATAAAACCAAGCATCATGCCAAAGCTCCGGCAGCCAAAGCTGCACCGGCAACCAAGTAAGATGTTGGCTCCTGCAGAGTCACCAAGACCGCAAGCACGAGTAAAGAGTTTGGTGGTAGTGAAGTAAGCGGAGAGTTGTAATAACAAGGGAGGCTGATGCTTCCCTTTCATATGTTTGTGAAACCGGCAGAAGATCATGCCAGGCCGCTTTTCTGTATCTATATCCATTCTGTAACGCTCATGCATATCCTCTGATGTTTCATCATCTTCAATCTGTTCCACTGCTACTGTCGCCAGCTTTAGGTTATCCCGCGCTTGCCGTCTCCTCCGGTTGCGTTGCAGGATTTCCTCAGCGCATTCGGGAGCAAACTGCCGCAGGAGCCGCCGCAAAATGGCTACATGGTCAACACTACGGCATAAATGAGCGGATTTTGATCAGCCAAGCCAGGGGCATCATTACCCTGGCTTTTCTTTTATCGACTTTTATCTTTCTTGGTCCGCCTCAAGCGAGACCTTGTAAACAAGAATAAATATCATTTTATAGTATTTATGCTCATATTTACGTGCTGGTTAATTAACGTGGGTGACGCCAAGGTAAATATGGTGATGGATGTATTGTTAACAACTGCAACTGTTTTTTTGGCTTGTTCTATAAAAAGGCATTGCCAAGCCGATATCATTATCGAGACCAGTCGAATCAGTTTGGGTTTTTAAATGAATAGGAATGCATTGTTGTGCGTAAAGTGATCCAGCGAAGATATATTATCAAGTTGGGTTGGTGTCGTTTATAGAAATTGCCCTGCCGAAAAGGTATCACCCATGATGCACTCGATTAACCTGTTGCTGTGCTACTTGGAGAACCACTCAAAGCCGCCTCCGTGTTGGGATCGTGGGGTCTATGACAACTGGCGATGGCAGAGATGTATGCAAGAACGTGAGTAAAGGTATATGGCATAAGGTATTTTTAACTTCGACTTCCCGTTTGCTGCATCCTCTTGTTATCTCTTGAACTATGCATGTGGCAGCGTGTATTGCATGAATCGAAAATGCCGCGCTGGATCGCCTCATGATTAATTAAATTATATTCAATTAAAAACTTTAAATTCATGAAAGCATGATTATCCCTTTGGGGGTAAATGTTATTGTTTGTGATATGACGCGCCCTGTAAATAGGTTCAATTCCTGTGGAATTGATAGAGATCAATACTGAGGGGTAGGTGAGTCCTTAGCATTTCCGCTGTTAAGCATTTATCAGACAAGTGCTCACTACGGGAATAAGAAGAATGGTCGAGGATAATTTTTTATCGGCTCATGGGATTAATCGCCGTGATTTTATGAAATTGTGTGCCGGGATGGCCGCAACCCTGGGATTAAGTCAGAATGCCGTCGCCAAGATGGCCACTGCGCTCACCAGCCCCGAGCGGCCGCCGGTGATCTGGATAGGGGCACAGGAGTGCACCGGCTGTACCGAGTCGCTGCTGCGGGCCACGCACCCCACCATCGAGAACCTGATCCTCAATACTATCTCCCTCGAATACCATGAGGTGCTCTCGGCAGCATTTGGCCATCAGGCTGAAGAGAACAAGCACAACGCCATGACCCGCTACAAGGGCAAGTATGTGCTGGTAGTTGATGGCTCCATTCCGCTCAAAGATGGCGGCATCTACTGCATGGTGGCCGGTGAGCCCATCGTCGACCATATTCGCCGCGCGGCTGCCGATGCGGCTGCCGTCATTGCCATCGGCTCCTGTGCCGCCTGGGGCGGCGTCCCCGCCAGTGGCGGTAACCCGACCGGCGCTGTTAGCCTTGAAGAGGCGCTCGGCAATATTGGCACTCCCATCATCAATATCCCGGGCTGCCCGCCCAATCCCCACAACTTCCTTACTACGGTCGCCTACTACATCACCTACGGCAAGCTGCCGGCGCTCGATGCCAAGAATCGCCCGCTGTTTGCCTATGAGCGGCTCATCCACGAAAACTGCGAGCGCCGTCCGCACTTTGACGCAGGTCGCTTTGCCAAGGAGTTCGGTGACGAAGGCCACCGTCAGGGCTGGTGTCTCTATCATCTGGGCTGCAAGGGGCCGGAGACCTACGGCAACTGCTCGACCCTGGAGTTTTGTGATATCGGTGGTGGCATCTGGCCCGTTGGTATCGGTCATCCCTGCTACGGCTGCAACGAGCAGGGGGTCGGC
Source organism: Aeromonas sp. SG16 (assembly GCF_024436135.1). Classification (NCBI taxonomy): domain Bacteria; kingdom Pseudomonadati; phylum Pseudomonadota; class Gammaproteobacteria; order Aeromonadales; family Aeromonadaceae; genus Aeromonas; species Aeromonas sp. SG16. The sequence continues at coordinate 974,230 of NZ_JANFNW010000001.1, read as the reverse complement.
TTCAGCAAGGGGATCTTCCAGCTCGCCAAGGTTGAGAATCCGACCCCGCGGGTCAATAAGCCCGATGTAGCCATTCAGGAAGGGGGTCATATCTCTCCCACTTCCACCGCGCTGATCGGTGGTGCCCTCGGGGTGCTGGTCGGGGTGAGTCTGATGACGGTGCGTGAACTCGGTCGCCAGCAGAAGTGCCATGAAGCCGGGCAGCATCCGTCACGGGAGGAGTAACCGTGAACAGACGCAACTTCCTCAAATTTGCCTCCGTCGGCGCGCTGGCAGCCGGGGCCACTGTGCCCGGCACAGCCCTGGCGGCGGCCAAAAACAAGCCACCCATTCCCGGTGCGCTTGGCATGCTCTACGACTCCACCCTCTGTGTCGGTTGTCAGGCCTGCGTGGCGGAGTGCCAGCGCCTTAACGGCAACCCGGCCAATCCGGCGGGCGAGCAGACCTGGTCCAACAACGACAAGCTGAGCCCCTACACCAACAACATCATTCAGGTGTGGAAGAGCGGCGCGGGCGAGCACAAGGATCAGCTGGTGGATGGCTACGCCTACATCAAGAAGCAGTGCATGCACTGCGTCGATCCCAACTGTGTTTCCGTCTGCCCGGTGCAGGCCCTTAAAAAAGATCCCAAGACCGGCATCGTTCACTACGACCCGAGCGTCTGTACCGGTTGCCGTTACTGCATGGTGGGCTGCCCGTTCGACGTGCCCAAATATGACTACGACAACCCGTTCGGGGCGATCCACAAGTGCGAGCTCTGCAACCAGAAGGGGCTTGAACGGATTGATCAGGGCAAGTTGCCCGGCTGTGTCGAGGTGTGCCCGACCGGCGCCGTCATCTTCGGCACCCGGGAGGAGCTGATGGCCGAGGCCAGGCGTCGCCTGCTGGCCACCCCGGGCAGCGAATATGCCTATCCGCGCCAGACTCTCAAGGCCAACGACCCCTACCTGCACGAGGTGCCCAACTACCAGCCTTACGTCTATGGCGAGAAGGAGGGGGGCGGCACCCAAGTGCTGGTGCTGGCCGGGGTGCCCTACACCAAGCTCGATATGCCCGATCTGCCTGAGCTCTCATCCGGGGCTCGATCTGAGCATATCCAGCACACCCTCTACAAGGGGATGGTGCTGCCCATGGTGGTGCTGACCGGTCTCTCCGTGCTTATCCGTCGCAACACCAAGAACGGTCACGATCATCACGATGGTCACGATCAGGGCAAGGGGACGTCGGTCGATCAAGGCAAACAACAGGGGGGCAAGGATCATGAGTAACCACAAGGCACATCCCCTTGGCGGCAAGCTGGTCAGCTGGCCGGTGCTGGTGCTGGCACCCTTTGCGGTGCTGTGCGGCATGCTTATTCTCAAGCGCCTCATCTTCGGGCTGGGCTCGGTGACCGATCTGAACGGGGGTTATCCCTGGGGTCTCTGGATCTCTTTTGACCTCTTGATCGGCACCGGTTTCGCCTGCGGTGGCTGGGCGCTGGCCTGGGCGGTTTACGTCTTCAACCGGGGCGAGTATCACCCGCTGGTGCGACCGGCCCTGCTGGCGAGCCTGTTCGGCTACTCGCTGGGCGGTCTCTCCATCACCATCGACGTCGGCCGTTACTGGAACCTGCCGTACTTCTACCTGCCCGGTCACTTCAACACCTCCTCGGTGCTGTTCGAGACGGCGGTCTGCATGACGATCTATATCGGGGTGATGGCGCTGGAGTTTGCGCCCGTGCTCTTGGAGAAGTTCGGCTGGAAAACTTCCATGGCGCGGCTCAACAAGATCATGTTCTTCATTCTGGCGCTGGGGGCACTGCTGCCCACCATGCACCAATCCTCGATGGGCTCGTTGATGATAGTTGCGGGGGAGAAGATCCATCCGCTCTGGCAAAGCTACGAGCTGCTGCCGGTCTTTTCGCTTCTGACCGCATTCATCATGGGCTTTTCCATCGTGGTGTTTGAGGGCTCTTTGGTGCAGGCGGGATTGGCGGGGCGTGGCCCCAACGAGAAACCGCTCTTCTACAAACTGACCCAGGTGATCGACATCTTCCTGATCCTGTTTGTGGCGCTGCGCTTTGCCGAGATCGTCATCCACGACAAGTCGGAGTACCTCTCCGAGTTCAACCGCTACTCCATTCTGTTCTGGAGCGAGATCGCGCTGATGATCTTCCCGCTGCTGGTGTTCCACTGGGACAAGAGCCGCCGGGACTCGCGCATGCTCTTTCTGGGGGCTCTCAGCATGCTGCTGGGGGCAGCCCTCTGGCGACTGGATTACTCCCTGCTCGCCTTCAACCCCGGCAATGGCTACCACTACTTCCCCTCCGCGACGGAGGTGCTGATCTCCCTTGGCTTTGTTGCCATCGAAGTGTGTGCCTATTTGCTGCTGATCCGGCTGTTGCCGGTACTGCCATCACTTGAACGTGTTCACCAAGATTATCAGGCCCGAGGGAAAGCCAACGTATGAGCCAACGTATCACCATAGACCCCATCACCCGCATCGAGGGTCACCTGCGTATCGACTGTGAAATCGAAGGCGGCGTTGTCACCAAGGCCTGGTCGTCTGGCACCATGTGGCGCGGGATGGAGGAGATCGTCAAGGGCAATGACCCGCGCGATGCCTGGATGATAGTGCAGCGTATCTGCGGGGTATGTACCTCCATTCACGCCATCGCCTCGGTGCGGGCGGTGGAGAACGCCATCGGCGCCAAGGTGCCGGTCAACGCCCAGTACATCCGCAACCTCATCATCGCAGCCCACAACATCCACGATCACATAGTCCACTTCTACCAGCTTTCCGCGCTGGACTGGGTGGACATCACCGCGGCCCTTGAGGCCAATCCGCAAAAAGCGGCGGACATGCTCAAGGGGGTATCGACCTGGTCCCTCAACAGTGCCGACGAGCTGACCAAGGTGCAGGATAAAATCCGCGCGTTGGTAGCCAGCGGCCAGCTCGGCATCTTTGCCAACGGCTACTGGGGTCACAAGGCGATGAAGCTGAGCCCGGAGGTGAACCTCATCGCCGTGGCCCACTACCTGCAGGCACTGGAGTGCCAGCGCGATGCCAACCGTATCGTCGCCATTCTCGGCGGCAAGACCCCCCACATCCAGAACTTGGCGGTGGGCGGCGTGGCCAACCCCATCAACCTGGATGCACCGAGCGTGCTCAACCTGGAGCGGCTGCTCTACGTGAAGAGCTTTATCGATCGGCTCGGCGAGTTTATCGAGCAGGTCTACAAGGTAGATGCCGCCATCATTGCCGCCCACTACCCCGAGTGGTTGAATCTGGGGCAGGGGGCCAAGCACTACCTGAGCGTGCCGGAGCTCCCCACCGACGCCAACGGCGGCAGCTTCCTGATGCCGGGCGGCTATATCGAGAATGGCAATCTGGCGGGTTATCGCCCCATCGAGAGCCATCAGGATGGCTGGCTGATGGACGGCATCGCCGAGAGCAACAAGCACGCTTGGTACAAGGATGACGAGCCCCTCAAACCCTGGGAGGGCAAGACCGAGCCCGATTACACCGGCTGGCAGGATGACGGCAAGTACTCCTGGGTCAAGTCGCCCACCTTCTACGGCAAGGTGGTGGAGGTGGGTCCGCTCGCAGACTTGCTTGTGAAACTGGCCGCCAAGCACCCGGAGACGGTGGCGCACTTCGACCAGCTCAACGGCCTCTACAAGGCGCTGACCGGCTCTGCCATCAAGACTGAACAGCTGCACTCCACCATGGGTCGCATCATCGGTCGCGCGGTGCGCTGCTGCGTGCTCAAAGATACCCTGTCACATCAGTGGAAGGCGCTGGTGGACAACATCGGCAAGGGGGATACCACCGCCTATATCAAGGCCGAGATCCCGGCGGACAAAGAGTTTCGCGGGGTGGGCTTTGAAGAGGCGCCGCGTGGCATGCTCTCCCACTGGATCGTCATCAAGGATGGCAAGATCGAGAACTATCAGGCGGTGGTGCCATCGACCTGGAACTCGGGCCCGCGCAACTTCAACGATGAACCCGGCCCCTACGAGCAATCGCTGGTAGGCACCCCGGTAGCCGATCCGGCCAAGCCGCTGGAAGTGGTGCGTACCGTCCACTCGTTCGACCCCTGCATGTCCTGCGCTGTGCATGTGGTGGATACCCAAAATGGTGAAACGACTCAGGTGAAGGTGCTGTGATGAACACCTTGATCCTGGGCGTGGGCAACCTGCTCTTGAGTGACGAGGCCGTCGGCGTGCGCATCGTTGAGGGGCTGGGGCGCGAATACCGTTTCGCCCCCGGCATCGAGCTGCTCGACGGCGGTACCGCCGGCATGGAGTTGCTCGAAGCGATGGCCAGTCGCGATCACATCATTCTGGTGGATGCGGTGCGCAGCGGTAATCCGCCGGGCACCGTCGTGACCCTGAAGGATGAGGAGATCCCGACCCTGTTTGGTCGCAAGATATCCCCCCATCAGCTGGGGCTGGCGGATGTGCTCTCGGCGCTGCACATGACGGGGGAGTCGCCCAAGCGGCTCACCCTGATCGGGGTCGAGCCTGAATCCCTCGAACCCCGCATCGGCCTCACCCCCGTGGTGGCGGCTGCCATGGGAGAGGCGACGGATCGGATTTTGACCCTGCTGGCTGCCGTTGGTGCGCCCGCCATTCCGCTCTCTGAGCAGGAGAAAGCTGAACAAGAGCAGGAGGGCCTATGGCGCAGTCTCATTTAAGCGAGCTTGATGCTGCGCAGGAGTTTGCCGGTTTTGCCAGCAATCCCGCGCCTCTGCTGGTAGCCCAGTTCGAGCGGATCGCTCGTGAAGAGATGCAGGCGTTGCCTTTCTATCACGCCACCATGCCCATTGTGGCGGAGTGCACGTTGTTTGAAGGTCAGTGGCTCGGCTGTGTGCTCACCCCTTGGATGCTGAGCGTGGTGGTGTTGCCGGGGCCGGATCAGCTTTGGCCGGTGCGCAGCAACAGCGATCGGCTCGCCCTGCAGCTCCCCTGCGGCAACATGACCTTTATGGTGGGTGAATTGCCCGAAAGTGGTCAGCTGTTGTCCTGCTCCCTGATGTCGCCGCTCGATCCCCATCTCGGGGCCGGGGAGGGGCGAGCGCTGGTGAGCAGCACCCTCAAGATGCTGCTCTCCTTGCCGGTGCAGCAAGGGGCTGGCGGTGTGGATCTGGGTCGCAGACGGCTATTCGGTGCCCGGCGTGCTCAACCGGCATAGTCGCTAGGTTTCACGCGAAATCAAGTTTAGAATAGGGGGCCATTTTGGCCCCTCACTCCCATGTTCAGACACGCATTCCACCTCTTTTTTGAGTGATGATCCGTGAGTGGTACAAAACAAGAAGGATCCCCATGACTGTTCCACGCAATTCCCTTCGCCATTACTGTGGCACCAGTGCTGCCGCCCTGTTGACTCTGCTGCTGGGCACTGCCTCTCACGCGGCGCTGGCCGCAGCCCAACCTGTGCCTGCCGAGCTCAAGCTCGCCATCGGAGCTGAACCCACCGAAGGGTTTGACCCTCTGCTTGGCTGGAGTCACGGCAGCTATCTGCTGCTGCACAGCCCGCTGCTCAAGCAAAACGCCGACCTCAGCTGGCAGAACGTGCTCACCCAAACGGTGACTCCGAGCCAGGATGGCAAGGGGTGGCTTATCCGCCTCAAGCCGGATTTGAAATTCTCCAATGGCGCGCCGCTCACCGCCGAGGATGTGGCCTTCACCTACAACAACGCAGCCCAAGGCGGCGGCAAGATCGACATGGGCAACTTTGTCTCGGCCAAGGTGCTCTCACCCACCGAGGTTGCCATCACCCTGAGTGCCCCCCAGAGCACCTTTGTCAACGTGCTGGGATCCTTGGGGATAGTGTCGAAGCGGGATTACGATCCCAAGCGCTATGCCCGCGAGCCGGTCGGCGCCGGCCCTTACCGGCTGGTGAGCTTCCTGCCCGGTCAACAGCTGGTGGTGGAGGCAAACCCCTATTACGCCGGTGGCAACAATGACTTCAAACGGCTGGTGTTTGTCTTTATCGATGAAGAGAGCGCCTACGCCGCGGCCCAGAGTAGCCAGCTCGATGTGGTGCGCATTGCCCCGTCACTGGCGCCCACAGTCCCTCCCTCCCTCAAGCTGTGGGTGCGGCCGAGCGTGGAGAATCGCGGCATCGTCTTCCCCATTCCGCCGGCGGGTGGCAAGGATGCCAAGGGTTATCCCATCGGCAACGACGTGACCTCGGACGTGGCGGTGCGCCGCGCCATCAACTACGCCATCGATCGCAAGCTGCTGGCCGATCAGCTGCTGGAAGGACATGCCATCCCCGCCTACAGCGCGGTGGAAGGTTTGCCCTGGCTGAACAAAGCCACCGCCTTCAAGGATGGCGATGCTGCCCACGCCAATGCCCTGCTCGACGAAGCGGGCTGGAAGATGGGCAGTGACGGCATTCGCCACAAGGGCTCCCTGCGCGCCGCCTTTACCCTCTGGTACACCAGTGGCGACAGCACCCGCCGGGATCTTGCGGAAGCGGTGCGCGCCATGCTCAAACCCATCGGCCTCGAGGTGAGCCTCAAGTCCGGCAGCTGGGAGCAGGTGGAGCGGGAGATGCACGCCAATCCGGTGCTGATGGGATGGGGGAGTCTGGATCCCATGGAGCTCTATCACCACTACCAGAGCGGCTCCGGTGGCGTGGAGTTCTACAATCCAGGCTACTACAGCAACCCTGTGGTGGATGGCCACCTCAAGCAGGCGCTGGATGCCCCGAACTGGCAGGCGGCCGTGCCGTTCTGGCAGCAGGTGGAGTGGGATGGTAAAACGGGCGCCGGAGTGCAGGGAGATGCCGCCTGGGCCTGGCTGCTCAATGTGCAGCACACCTATCTCGCCAACCGCTGCATCGATCTTGGCAAGGGGGCGCCGGAAATCCACGGTAGCTGGTCCCTGCTCAACAACCTGCAGGATTGGCGGTGGACGTGCCGTTAAGTTCGCCCTTGAGTCACTCCGGTTATCTGTTGCTAAAAGCCCTGCTGCGTCTGGCAGGGCTGTTATGTCTGGTCTCGGTCGCCACCTTTGTGCTGCTGAGTTACTCCCCCATCGACCCCATCAAGGCCTATATCGGCAACGACCTGCTCCATGTGCCGCCGGAGCAGTACGCCCGCATAGCCGCCCGTTGGGGGCTGGATCAGCCGCTCTGGCTGCGCTACTGGCACTGGTTTACCCAGGTGCTGCGGGGGGATCTCGGTTACTCCATGCTCTACAACGCACCGGTGGGTGAAGTCATAGGCCAACGCTTTGCTGCCTCCTTCCTGCTGCTGGCGGGTGCCTGGCTGCTCTCCGGTTTTTTCGGGATTTTGCTGGGCCTCTGCGCCGGTCGCTATCTCAATCGCTGGCCCGATCGCCTGATTTGCCGTTTTGCCTACCTGCTCGCCTCCCTGCCCACCTTCTGGGTCGGCCTCTTGCTGCTCGCCCTGTTTGCGGTGCACTGGCCGCTACTGCCAGTCTGCTGCGCCTGGACGCCGGGGCTTGCTGCCGATGAGGCTGACTGGGCTATGCGAGCACGCCATCTGTTGCTGCCGGTGACCACGCTTGCCCTGCTCGGGGTGGGCAATATTGCCCTGCATACCCGGGGGCGGGTGGCCGAGGTGCTGGAGAGCGACTTTATCCGCTACGCCCGTGCTCAGGGGGATGGCGGCTGGCCCATGCTGCGTTTTCATGTGCTGCGCCACGCCCTGACCCCGGCGCTCTGCCTGCAGTTTGCCTCCCTTGGTGAGCTGATTGGCGGATCGCTCTTGGCCGAAAAGGTCTTCTCATACCCGGGGCTCGGCCAGGCCACTGTGGATGCGGGGCTCAGGGGGGATATTCCCTTGCTGATGGGAATCGTGCTCTTCTGCACCCTGCTGGTCTTTATTGGCAACACGGTGGCCAGTTTGCTGCTGGCCCGCATCAATCGGGGCTGGGAGGGTGAGCGTGCTGTTTAATCCGTTTCCCTCCATACTGCGGCTGGTTTTTGCCCTGCTCGGATTGGCGCTGCTGGCCACTTACGGCTGGAGCCTCTCTCATCAGGATGTGCCGATGGATCTGCTGGCGCGCCAGCAGCCTCCCTCGCTGACCCACTGGTTCGGCACCGATCAGATGGGGCGGGATCTCTGGTTGCGGGCCTTTCAGGGCACCCTCACCAGTCTGGAACTCGGCATCAGCACGGCGCTCTGCAGTGGCCTGCTGGCCATGGTGGCGGCAAGCGTGTCGCTCATTCACCCCAGATGTGATGCGGCGGTACGAATGGTGATCGACGCCATGCTGGCGCTGCCCCATATGCTGCTCTTGATCCTTATCTGCTTTACCGTGGGGGGCGGCATGCGCGGAGTGATCCTGGCGGTGGCACTCACCCACTGGCCCAAGTTGGCGCTGATCCTTTGCGCAGAAGCGCGGCGGATCGCCTGCAGCGACTATGTGGTGCTGGCCCGCTGTCAGGGGATGGGAGCGCTGCGTCGCTGGCGTACCCACCTGCTGCCGGGGCTGCTGCCCCAGTGGTTTATCGGGACTTTGCTGATGTTTCCCCATGCGGTACTGCACAGCGCGGCCTTGAGCTTTCTCGGTTTTGGTCTGGCGGCCCACGAGGCCTCGCTTGGTCTGCTGCTGGCCGATGCGTTGCGTTATCTTGCCGGTGGCGGCTGGTGGCTGGCCCTCTTCCCGGGACTGATGTTGCTGCTGCTGGTTCTGCTGTTTGATCAGGCTACCCGCGCCTTGCAACAGCTGTTGTGGCACAGGAGTGAACCATGCTGAGTTTTGATCAGGTGACCATAGAGGCGGCCCACTACTCCTGGCTGGGGCGGCGCAGCTGGCAGCCTTTGCTGACCGATATCAGCCTGCAACTGGCGCCAGGGGAGATAGTGGCGCTGGTGGGGGGGAGCGGTGAGGGCAAGAGCCTGTTGCTGCAAAGCGCCCTGACCCTGCTACCGGATAACCTGCGGATGCGCGGCAGCATCTCCCTTGATGGCACGCCTCTGTGCGATGCCAGCCGCGCCCGTCTGCGCGGTCACACCCTCTGCTATGTGCCACAGGGGGTAAGCGCCCTCAATCCATTGTTGACGGTGGAGCGTCAGCTGGAGCGTGCGGCACGTCTCTGCGGCCAGAATTGTTCTCGCGAGCGGCTCGGCGAGCAGCTGCTGCGCTACCAGCTGCCCGCGACCACCCTGGACAGGTACCCGCGCCAGCTCTCCGGCGGCATGGCCAAGCGCATTCTGGCCTGCTCTGCGGCGCTCGGCGGTGCCCGCTACATTCTGGCAGACGAGATCACCGCCTGGCTCGACGAGGGGCTGGCCTGTCTGCTGCTCGGCCAGTTGCGTGAATTGGCCAATCATGGCAGCGGTATCCTCTGGGTGACCCACGATCTGGCGCTGGCGGCCCGCTTTGCCGATCGCATTGTGGCGTTGCATCAGGGGCAGGTGAGCGATACCTTGAGCTGCCACCATCTGCGGCAGGGGCAGGGGAGCGAGATGCTCCGTGCCCACTGGCAGGCGCTGCCGGAGTTCAACGCGCTCTTCTCTGTGCCGGAGGTTTCCTGATGTTGGAAGTACGAAATCTCACGATCGCCCAGGGGGAACGTCCCCTCTGGCAGGGGTTATCACTGACGGTGAAAGCGGGCGAACGGCTCGGTATCTCCGCCCCGAGCGGTTATGGCAAGACCACGCTGGGGCGGGTATTGGCGAGTTGGCAACCGGTTGGGGCCGGCGGGCAGATCCTGCTGGATGGGCAGCCGGTGCCTGAAGAGGTCAAAGGCTATAACCCCATCCAGCTGGTGCCCCAGCACCCGGAACTCACCTTCAATCCCTATCGCACCACCGGGCAGGCGCTGTGGGATGTGTGGCGCCCCGATGACGCCATGCTGGCCCGCTTTATGGTCAAGCCTGAATGGCTCAGTCGTAAACCCGGCCAGCTCTCCGGCGGCGAGCTGGCCCGCATCGCGCTGTTGCGCGCCCTCGATCCCCGCACCCGACTACTGATTGCCGACGAGGTGACTGCCCAGCTGGATCCGCAAATCCAGCGCCAGCTCTGGCGGGAGTTGATGGTTGAATGCGAGCAGCGCGGGCTTGGCATGCTTGTCTTCAGTCACCAGCAGGCACTGCTGCGCCAGATCTGCCATCGGGTGCTGCGCTTTGGTGAGGTGCCTGCGGAGCAGGAGGCGATGGCCCGTAGCGTGGCCTGAGGATTGGCTTCCCCCTCATCCCCAGCCCTTCTCCCGCAAGGGGAGAAGGGAGCAGAAGGTGCCATCTCACCACGCTCGGGGTTTAGGGTTTGGAAAATCTCGGGGTTTAAGAATATGGCTGGTTGTTATGCTCGAAGCGCCCTGAGGGGTTTGAGGGCGTCGTATCGTCGCGGCATCCACAAACCGATTCCCTCTCCCTGGGGAGAGGGCCAGGGTGAGGGGACGCTGGCTAATCCGAACAGATAGCACGACCGACAAGGTTCATAGACAAAAGAGAGGGAGGCATCAGCCTCCCTCTCTTTTGCTATCCACCGTTGGTAACGGCATTTAACCGGTTCTGGTTCAGGCCGTGGCCAGCCAGTTAAGCCAGGCATCCATCCCTTCGCCTGTGGTGGCGCTGACCTGGATCACCTGAATATAGGGATTGACCCGTTTGGCGTTCTCGATGCAGCGGGCCACGTCAAAGCTGACGTAGGGCAGCAGATCGATCTTGTTGATCACCATCAGCTGGGCGGCGGCGAACATATCCGGATATTTCAGCGGCTTCTCTTCCCCCTCGGTGACGGAGAGGATCGCTACCTTGTACTTCTCGCCGAGATCGAAGCTGGCGGGGCAGACCAGATTGCCCACGTTCTCGATAAAGAGGATGCCCCCTTGATTGGCAGGCAGCTGGTGGCAGGCGTCGTGGACCATTTTGGCATCCAGATGGCAGCCCTTGCCGGTGTTGATCTGCACAGCAGGGACGCCGGTGGCACGAATGCGATCCGCATCGGCACTGGTCTGCTGATCCCCTTCGATCACCGCGCAAGGGCGCTTGTCGGCCAGCTGGCGCAGGGTTTCACACAGCAGGGTGGTCTTGCCTGAACCCGGGCTAGATACCAAGTTGAGCACCAGTTGGTCGGCAGTTGTGAAGTGCTCGCGGTTGTGGGCGGCCAGCGCGTTGTTCTTGGCCAGCACATCCATCTCGATGGCGATCAGCTGGCGCTGCCCCATACCGGGGACCGACAATCCCGCTTCCCCTTTGCCATAGTGCAGATCACCCTGCTGATGGTCATGGTCATGGTCATGGTCATGGTCATGGTCATGGTCATGGTCATGGTCATGATCATGGTCATGGCAGTGATCATGGGGATGCGTGTGGGAATGGCCGTGCTCATGAGATTGGGCATGATCATGATGATGGTCGTGGGGGTGATCATGACCCTCGTGGCTTATGGGAGCTCGCACCCCGTGGTAGTGGTGATGGACATCCCCCTGATGGTGATAGTGGTGGTGAATGATCAGGGTGCGCGGTGCGCTCTGCTCGTGATCATGATGGTGATGGGCGTCATGAGCATGATGATGGTCGTGCTCATGACCATGTTCATGGTGATGTTCATGATCGTGCTCATGGCCGGCGATCCGCGCCTGGCCGCATCCGCATACGCTACACATATCAACTTACCTCGATGTCGGTGATGCGCAGGCTATCACCCTGCGCGACTCGTAATTTGTACCCACCACACCCGGGGCAGGCCTGCCCGCGCTCGGTGAGGGTGACCGTCTGGTTGCAGTCGTAACACCAGGCCTCTGCCTCCTGGCGCTGAAAGTGCAGCTGGGCCCCTTCGACGGCGGTGCCTTTGGCGGCCGCCTCGAAACAGAAGGCAATCGTGTCCGGGTCGACGCAGGAGAAGCTGCCGACCTCGAGCCAGAGGGCGGTCACCTTGGTAAAGCCCCGCTGGGTGGCCTGCTCGGCCGCCAGATCGATGGCGGCCATGGCCAGAGACATTTCGTGCATGGTAGCTCCTTAACCGATATGGGGAGGAGCCGTGACTCCTCCCTGTAATTGACGGAACGGCATGGTTGCTCAACAGATCCGCGGCAGCAGCTCCCCTTGCGGCAGCTCCAGATAACGGCGGCTGCCCCAGGGGTTGTTGAGGATCACCTTGTGGCGATCGCTCGCCTGCACCACGCCGATCTGGCTGGCGGTGGGGTTGAATTGCCGCAAGATGCCCAGTGCGTCCTGTGCCTGTTTGGCAGGCAGGGCCAGCACCATGGTTCCCTCGTTGGCGAGATCATGGGGCTCGAAACCGTAGAGCTCACACAGGCCGCGCACCGGATCACACACCGGAATGGCGGACTCCTCCAGCTCGATGGCAACGCCGGAGGCGCTGCTCCACTCGTTGAGCACGGCGGCAAGGCCACCGCGGGTGGCGTCGCGCAGGGCGTGAGGGGTAATCCCCGCTTTTAGCAGCGCTTCTACCTGCGGCCAGAGGGTGGTGCAGTCGCTCTTGAGATCGGAGCCCAGTTGCAGGGCGTCACGGGCCATCAGGATGCAGGCGCCGTGGCTGCCGATATCCCGCGACACCAGAATGGCGTCACCGGCCTTGAGGTTGCGTACCGAGATGCCCCGGCTCTGTTCAGGCAGCGGGAAGGTGCCGACCCCGCTGGTGTTGATAAAGATCTTGTCGGCCGCCCCCTTGGGCACTACCTTGGTGTCGCCGCAGACGATGCGGGCGCCGCTGTTGGCAAGCTCGGCCGCCATCGACTCGACGATGCGGGCCAGATCGGTGTAGGGGAACCCCTCCTCGATGATAAAGCTGGCGCTCAGATACTCGGGTTTGGCCCCCATCATGGCGAGATCGTTGACCGTACCGGCGATGGCCAGCTTGCCGATATCGCCCCCCTCGAAGAAGAGCGGCGAGACGGTAAAGCTGTCGGTGGTAAAGGCGACGGGGCCGCTCACCGGCAGCAGGGCGGCATCTTCACCGCGCAGCAGGATCTCGTTGCCAAAGTGGCGAAAGAAGAGTTGATTGATCAGCTGGTTCATCTCCACACCGCCGCCGCCGTGGCTTAACTGAATTTCTCTCATTGGATCCCCATATATCGGTAGTAGGCATTGCAGGCCCCTTCGGAGCTGACCATGCAGCTGCCCATGGGCTGGGTCGGGGTGCAGCCCCGGCCAAAGACTTTGCACTGGTTTGGCTTGGCCAGGCCGCGCAAGATATCGGCGCACTGGCACGCCTTGTGGTCATCGATGGGAGTCTGATTAAGCGCAAAGTGACGCTCCGCATCGCGCTTGGCAAAGGCATCGCGCAGGCGCAGGGCGGAGGCGTTGATATCCCCCAGACCTCGCCAGCGAAAGTGCTCGCGGGTCTCGAAAAAGCGCTCGACCAGCCGCTGGGCGGCTTTATTGCCACTGGCGGTGACGGCGCGGCTGTATTGCACCTCCAGCGCGTAGCGACCCTCCACCTTCTGGCGCACCATCATCAAGAGCGCCTCCATCACATCCACTGGTTCGAAGCCACTCACCACCACCGGCACCTGATAGCGATCGACGATAGGCAGGTAGATATCGGCGCCGGTGATGACGCTGACGTGGGAGGGGCCGATAAAGGCGTTCACCTTGGCCACCCCATCGGCCATCACCGCATGAATGGCGGGGGGCACCAGCACATGGTTGATATGAAACAGCAGATTCTCGACCTTTTGCTCTTCAGCTGCAGCCAGCAAGGCGGCTGTCATCGGGGTGGAAGTCTCGAAGCCGATGGCGAAGAAGACCACGGTTTTGTCCGGGTTCTCTTTGGCGATGCGCAAGGCATCGAGGGGGTCATAGACCGGACGGATATCGCTCCCTTTGGCCCGTTGCTGGGCCAGCGTGCCTTTGGATCCCGGCACCCGGATCATGTCCCCCAACGTCACAAGAATGACGTTGGGCTGGCTCGCCAGCTCGATGGCCTGATCGATGCGCTCTTTTGGCATGATGCAAACCGGGCAGCCGGGGCCGTGGACAAACTCGATGCTGGCGGGCAGCAGTTGGTGCAGGCCGTACTTCATGATGGTGTGGGTATGGCCGCCACACACCTCCATCACCCGCAGCGGTTCGGGCAGATCTTTGGCCAGTTCATTAATTTGGGCGGCGAGGGCGCGGATCACCTCGGGCTGGCGAAAGCCCTGAAACAGGTCATTGAGGGTCAGCATGGCAAAATATCCTGTTTGGGCATCAGGGCCACCATCTGGCGGAAGCTCTCGAGGCTGGCCTGCGCCTCCTCTTCGTCAATCTTGCTCATCACAAAGCCGATATGGAGCAGCACATAGTCGCCAATGTTGAGAGGCTCTTCGAGCAGCATGCAGCTGACGCGCCGCTGCACTCCCAGGGTATCGACGGTGACGCAGTTGTCTTCGGGGTGCAGCTGCACCACCTGAGAGGGGATGGATAGACACATGAATTTCAGAACTCCGACAAGGTGGCACAACCGGTTGTGACAGGCTGATGCGTGGCAAGATGGTGGATGGCAAACCAGAGCTGACCGGCGGCGATGCCACCGTCATTGAGCGGCAGGGTTTCGCTGGTCAATACCCGCCGACCGGCAGCTTCGAGTGCAGGCACCAGCTGGTCCATCAGCACCCGGTTTTGAAAGACGCCACCCCCGAGCGCCACCGGATAGCCGGGGAAGCGCTCGGCAAGAGCGATGACCAGATTGCTGATGGCGCGGATAAAACCGGCAGCCAGGCTGGCAGTGGCGGTGCCTTTGCGCCGCTCGCTGACAAGGGTATGGATCAGCTTGGCCCACTCGATATGCAGTGGCCCCTCTGTTGATTGGCTGAGATCAAAGGCGAGGGGGAAGGGCTGTTCATCGGGGGCCAGCTGCAAGGCGGCTGCCTCCAGCAAGAGTCCGGTCTCGCCCTCGTAATCGGGGGTGTCGATCACTCCCAAGAGCGCTGCCACCGCATCGAACAGCCGACCGATGGAGCTGGTGTAGGGGGCGTTGCGACCCAGCTGCCAGAGCTGGTGCAGGTTGCTGATCCGCTTAAGGGGCAGTTGCTTGATCAACGGAATATCGAGGGCACTGATCTCCTCAGGGCTGTGCGATTCAAACAGCAGCCCCAGCAGCTGACGTACCGGCTCGCGGATGGCCGCCTCGCCGCCAATAAGCTTGAAGGGTTTGAGGTGGGCAACCCGCTCAAATCCCTGAACGTCTGCGATCAGCAGCTCGCCGCCCCAGAGGGTGCCGTCATCGCCAAGGCCGGTACCATCGAAGGCAACACCCAGCACCGGGCCCGTGATGTTGTGCTCGGCCATCACCCCCAGCAGGTGGGCGTGATGGTGCTGCACCTCGAGATGGGTTGCACCTTGATCCTGGCAATAGCTTTTGGCCCACTGATGGCTGAGATAGCCCGAGTGGCGATCCGACACCAGCAGTTCGGGGTTGAGATCGTAGAGTTCGCGAAAGGTCGCCAGGGTCTGCTCGAAGTGCTCCTGCATTGGCAGGCTGTGCAGATCGCCGATATAGGGGCTGTAGATGCGCTGGCGGCCGAAGGCGAGCGCCAGCTGGTTCTTCTGCTGCGCTCCGACTGCCAGCAGTGGCGCCTTGACCGCCTCTTGCAGGCTGGGAGTGCAGGGGGCATAGCCCCGGGCGAGGCGCAACGTCTGGCGCCGCCCGCCTGCCCACTGCACCAGACTGTCGTCGCACGGGTGCAGGATGGGGCGGTTGTGATCCAGGATGCCGTCAATCTCGCGGCCGAGTTCCCTGACCACCGCCTCGCACTCGATAAGGATTGGGCTGCCGCGACCATTGGCGCTGGTGGCCACCAGCGGCATGGCGCAGGCGTCCAGCAGCAGCTGATGGAGCGGGGTATAGGGGAGCATGACGCCAAGGTAGGGGATGCCGGGGGCAATCCCCTCGGCCAGCGGCGCGATTGTCAGTTGGGATTCTGACGGTCGATCATCGTTTTTTCGCTTGCGCAGCAAGGTGATGGGTCTGGCCTGAGAGGCGAGCAGCGTCCACTCTGCCTCGCAGCCGGTGACATGCAATTTGGCCTCGGCAAGGGAGCCCATCATCACCGCCAGCGGCTTGCGCGCGCGCCGCTTGAGTGTTCGTAATCTGGCCACACTCTGTTCATTGCGGGCATCACACATCAGGTGATAACCCCCCATCCCCTTGACCGCAATCAGCGCCCCCGCTTGCAGGGCGCGGGCGGCGGCGTGCAGGGCATCCTCGCGCTCGGCCAGCGCATCGCCGTGGCCATTTCGCCAGCTGAGATGAGGTCCGCACTCGGGGCAGCTCACCGGCTGGGCGTGGTAGCGTCTGTCCAGCGGGTTTTCATAGGCCGCTGCACAGCGCGGGCACATGGCAAAGCCCGCCATGGCGGTATGGGGGCGGTCGTAGGGGAGGCGGCGGATAATGGTGTAGCGCGGGCCGCAGTGGGTGCAGTTGGTAAAAGGGTAGCGATGGTGGCGATCGTTGGGATTGGCCACGTCCGTGGCGCATGCCTCGCACATTCCCTGATCCGGCGAGATGGCGACCGTGGCCGCGCTCTGCTGCTGGCTCGCTTTAATTCGAAACTGGCTATGAAATTGGCCATCGAAGTCGGGATCATGAGCGAGGGGCAGTTCCCGCTCGCTGAAGTGATCGATGCGGCTTAAGGGCGGCGCCAGTTCCCGCAGTTCGCGGGCAAAGCGGGCCAGCTGCTCGGGCGAGCCTTCGGCGCCAATAGTGACGCCGTTGGCATCGTTCAACACATAACCGGCAAGGCCGTGGCGCAGCGCCAGCCCATAGACGAAGGGGCGAAAGCCGACCCCCTGAACTATGCCGTCGATATGAAATTCGCGGCGCAGCCGGTTGGCCACAGGATTGGCAGAGCCAGAGTGGGCGATGGTGGTGCTCATGCCGGTTCCATCTCATCTTGACTGGCTGGCAGACGCAGCACCCGGCGTTCGTTCTCCTCGCGCCGCACCCAGCCATCCATCTCCATGCGCAGGCAGAACGGAATGGCGTATTTGCGCGACAAACCGGTGATCTCCTTGAGGGATGCCATGTCGATCAGATCTCCCACCTGCTGGCCCGCCAGCACGGCGGCGACCATCTGGTTGTAAAGCTCGGCGTCGTAGTAGATGGGGCCATCGAGCTGCACCAGATACTTGAGTCGCGCCAGATTGCGCAGCTGCTTTTGCAGGGCGCCTTTTTGTAGCAGGCCCTGCTGCAGGGCCGCGGGCAGCTGGCGGGTGATAAAGGGGTCCAGATCCACGCCGCCGGGGCCCAGTTTACCGGGCTCATAACCCTCCTTGCCTTGATCTCGCACCACCTTGAGCACCAGCTGCGCCTCTTCCCCCAGATCATCTTCCGACTCGCCGCTGCCCTGCTGCCACTTGTCATGGTGCAGGCGAATGTGCTGCTCACTCTTGAGCTGCTGGAGCAGGGCCTGAGTGACCGGCAGGGCGATGCCAAAGCGGGTTGCCAGCTCGGCGGCACTCAGCGGTTCGCTGGCCAGCGTGGCGAGCAGCTGGTCGCGGCTTTGGGCCAGCCAGTGGTTGTCCAGCAGCCACTCACCGAGGGGGGTGACCTGCTCGGGTTGCTGGTCAAAGCGGCCGGCCGGCACATAGCCGTTGAGCCCCAGTTGCAGGGTGGCCGGGTTGTAGTGCTTGAGCTCATCAGGCAGCTCACCCAGCAGGGCGTGTAGCGCCTTGCGTCTGGCGGGATGGATGTCGCCGCACCAGACGATACGGGCGCCGTGCAGCAGTTCGCTGCTGCCGTGGCGAATGATGGCGAGCGGCTGGCCAAAGAAGCAGGGGATGGGGCTGGTAAAGATCAGCCGCGCCAGCCGGGTATCCTTGATGGGCACGAAACGGGCCCGGCCATGCCAGCTGCCGAGGGCCACCTCCACCTCGCGGTTGCGCTGCTCCCGAATGCTGCCGCCGACCTCGCAGAGCCGCACGATAAGGTGGGTTGCCGCCTCGCACTGGCCGACAGTGCTGGTAAGACAGTGACCACGTGCCACCTCCTTGTGGGGCACTTTTTTCAGGCCCACCGCTACCCGGCAGACGGCGCCGATCTCGTCGACGCTCTGGTGATAGGCCTGCAGGGAGCGCACCTGCACTTCCCGATCGGCGGGGTAGAGGCGCAGCTTGTCCCCCACCTTGAGGCGGCCCTGCTGCAGGGTGCCGGTGAGCACGGTACCGGTGCCGTTGGCGGTAAAGACCCGGTCTACATACAGTCGCGGGGCGGCCTGTTCGCGGGGAGCATGATGCTCGGCCATATCCCCCAGCTGGCGCACGATAGCGGCGTGCAGGGCGGCCATATTCTCGCCGGTCTTGGCGCTGACGCTGACGATGTCGGGCACCATGCCGCTCTCGTCCATCACCCGCTCCAGCAGGCTCTCTTCAAGGAGCTCCAGCTCGTCGGGGGAGACCAGATCGCACTTGTTGATGCAGACCAAGAGGCGTGGTACCCCCATCGCTTTGAGCAGGCGCAGGTGATCGCCGGTCATCGGCATCCACCCCTCGTCGGCGGCAATCACCAGCAGCACCAGATCCAGACTCCAGAGCCCCGCCACCATATTGCGGATATAGCGCTCGTGGCCGGGCACGTCGATGACGCCGATGGTGTTGCCCTGACCGTCGTCGAAGTGGGCAAAGCCGAGATCCTGGGTCATGCCGATGGCCTGCTCGTGGGCGCGGGCGGTGGTGATGCCGGTGAGGGCCTTGATCAGCAGGGTCTTGCCGTGATCCACGTGGCCGGCAAGACCGATAACGGCGCGATAGGGGGTCATGGGATCAGGGCTCCTCGGTCGCATTGGTTGCATTGAACGGGGCGGGCAGCAGCAATTCCCTGAGTTGGGCGATCAGCAGTTCCATCTCGGTCGGCAGCAGGGTGGCCATATTGAGCAGCACCTTCTGCTGGCGCACCGTGGCGATGACAGGGACGGGCAGTTCGCGCAAATCATCGAGCAGCTGCTGGGCCGGGCGCGGGTCGGTGCACTCCAGCGCGGGCGCCGGGTAGAACTCGTCCGGCAAGGTGCCGCCGCCCACTACCAGCTGGGCGGGGACCGGCACAAAGCAGCCGGGCAGGGCGGCCATCAGCTGGTCGGCTCTCGTCTGCATGACGGCCGGGTTGCTCAAGGTGCGCTGGGCAATCCCTTCACCGATGGGGGACTTGTTGAGCTTGTGGATGAGCAGGCGTTCGAGCAGGGAGTAGACGATGCGGCTCGGGCGGAAGGTGCGCATCATGGGGTGTTTTTCCAGCCGCTTGATGAGATCGGCGCGGCCGCTGATGATGCCCGATTGCGGGCCCCCCAAGAGCTTGTCGCCGGAGTAGCAGACCAGATCTGCCCCCGCCTTGATGTACTGGCGCACCGAGGTTTCATCCGGTGCAAACTCTTCGGTGGTCAAGCCGGAGCCCTGATCCACCGCCAGCACTACATGTTCGGGCAGGGCGCGGGCCACCTCGCCGATATCGGGTGATTCGGTAAAGCCGCGAATGGCGAAATTGGATCTGTGCACCATCAGTACCAGCGCGGTCTGATCGGTGATGGCATCGAGGTAATCTTTGGCGGTAGTGATATTGGTAGTGCCTACCTCCACCAGTTTGGCGCCGGAGAGGGCCAGAATATCGGGGATGCGAAAGCCGCCGCCAATCTGGATCTGCTCGCCGCGCGAGACGATCACCTCGCGCCCCTTGGCCACCTCCTGCAGCAGCAAAAAGAGCGAGGCGGCGTTGTTGTTGACCACCAGCGAATCCTCGGCCTGGGTGAGGCAACGGAGCAGGGGGGCGATCAGCCCCTTGCGCCCGCCGCGCTTGCCGGTGGCGAGATCCAGCTCCAGATTGTTGTAGCCGGTGTTGAGGTCACGCACCTCGTCCCACAGCTCGTGACTTAATGGCGAGCGCCCCAGATTGGTATGCACCAGGGTGCCGGTGGCGTTGATCACCCGGGTTTGACGCTGGCGCAACTGCTGTTGGCAGCGTTTGGCAATCAGCGCCTCGATCTGCTCGGGGGCGACGCCGTGCTGGCGAAAATCTTCGCTCTGGCGCAGCTCGCTCAGGGTCTCGCGCACCGCCTGAGTCACCAGCGGGCGGCTCAGCGCTTCGATAAACCCGGCGAGAAAGGGTTGCTGCAGCAGCTGTTCCACTTGCGGCAAACGGCGCGTTTGTTGCTGGCCGGGCTGTTGCTGAGAATCTGGCTGTGAATCGTCGGCAGCCGTACCTGATGCGGGCTGGCGATGGGGGATGGCTGACGCGTGAGACGAGTTCGGCATGGGATTACCAGTGCAGTGCGTGGGTTCGGGATGCGCACCGGTTTGCCGATAGAGAGGCCGAACTGACGGGTTATGGCACTGCTGGCGATTTGCGGATGAGTGCAAACTGGGTGCATCAATGAGCGGGTATAAATTAATGCTGCATCGATGCTGATAAATTAATTTTTGGCCAGCGAAATAACCTGAGTTCGGATTATATTGGCAAGCGGCAAGCACCTTTTTTAAGGTATTACTTCAAACATGTTGAACAAACAATGGAAATAACATTCAGGCCGAAAAATTCAGCGGGAGAGTATTTGTTCAATAGATGAATTTGGCGGAAGAGGCAGGAATCGAACCTGCCAAAGCCTTCTCGGCTCACATCGGTTTTGAAGACCGAGGAGGCCACCAGACCCCATCAACTTCCGTAACGGTCGCCATTTTGTGGCAAATTTCTGTGACTGGCAACGCTTTTTTTGTCATAAAAAAGCGAGAGTTAGCGATTTTTTGAAAAAATCAAAGAACCTTGTTTTATATCAAGTTCAGTACAATTAGCCCGATGTTTTTAATTTAACATCGGGCCTCGATCACATTGTCGGAACCGTCGGTCAATAACGGTCGTTAACAACTCGATAAATAATCACCGCTTGGCGTTGGCAATATTCCACTGATCCAGTTTATCTATTAACAGACTGGTGTCACTGGCGGCATCAAGATGCTGATAAAGATAATCCATCGCCTCGCTCACCATCTCGGTCATCGGGAAGGAGAACGCCACGATGGCCGGTTGCACCCCGACAAAGATCACCTCGGGGACAAAGGTCTTGAGCTCGTCGATGAGGAAATTGAGCGGCATATTGTGGGTCGAGAAGATAAACATCTCGGCGATGGTCTCGGGGGGGATCACCTGCAGGGTTCCCGCCTTCTCGCCGATCTCGGCGGCATCCACCAGCACCACCCGCTCCGGTTGCAGCTCCCGCACCTTGTAGACCACATTTTCCGGTGCGATGCCGCCGTCGATATGGATCCAGCCGGGCAGGGGGGCGGCCTGCAGTTTGTCGGCGAGATAGGGGCCGGCACCGTCGTCCCCCATCATGGCATTGCCCACGGTCAACACGAGATTGCAGCCCATCAGCGGCTCCTTACCATCAGGTACATATGGGGGTCGTTAAAGAGGGCGGTGAGCTGATCCATAAAGGTATTGGTCCAGCCCAGCTCCTGCTCATCGAGCACGCCTTCGGCTTTGCGCAGTCGGTCGAAGGCGCAGGCCAGCATATGGCAGTGCTCGCGATAGATGGTGATCTCGCCAAAGGTGAGAAACCCCTCCATCTTGCGGCGCGCCTCGCTCCCCTCTGGCAGCTTGGCTACCCAGTCGCGATAACCGGTCAGCGAGCAGACCAGGTCTGCTCGCAGGCAATCGACGATGCCGAGGTGGTGGCCGATGGCGAGGCTGTAGTACATCACCTCCTTTGCCTCTTCCGGCACGTCGAACTGCTCGTCGACGAACTTGCGCGAGAGGCGGTAGAAAAAAACCTCGTCAGCCATGTACCGCCTCTCCCTTGCCGGCCGCCCGGTTGAGGCAGGCGTTTGCGAGGTTGTTGACGATCTCCGCCAGACGCGGATCGTCGTGCTGATCGAGGTAGCTCTGGATGCGCAGATCCACATCCTGCTGGGTCGCCCCTTCGAGCAGGGCCATAAACTCGTCGGCGATGATCCGCCCCTGACGATAACCGGCCATGCGGCGCGCTTCGCGCTCGATCATCACCCGGATTTCATTGGGGATGCCGGTGTGGCGCAGTTCGACCCGCTCACCCGGTTGCACCTCGTGGCTGGTGGCTTTGAGTTTTTGTTCCAGCAGACCGAGCGCCACCGCAAAGCCGTAGATGGTTGCCGCCGGTGTCGGAGGGCAGCCGGGGATATAGACATCTACCGGCACGATCTTGTCGGTGCCGCCCCAAACGCAGTAGAGGTCGTGGAAGATGCCGCCGTCACAGCCGCAGGCGCCGTAGGCGATGCAGATCTTGGGATCGGGCGCCGCCTCGTAGGCGCGCAGGGCCGGTACCCGCATCGCCCTGGTCACCGCGCCGGTAAAGAGCAGGATGTCGGCGTGGCGGGGGGAGGCGACCACCTTGATGCCGAAACGCTCGGCATCGAACAGCGGGGTGATGGTGGCGAAGATCTCGATTTCGCAGGCGTTGCAGCCGCCGCAATCGACCCGGTAGACATAGGCCGAGCGGCGAATGTCCTTGAGCAGGGTCTTCTTGAGTTTGGTGATCTCGGGATCCTGTGCCAGCGGCACGGCGCGGGTATGGGCATGGCCGACAACCGGTTCTATGCCTTTGATCTTGCTCATCACATCCACTCCTGTTGTGTGGCTATCGGTGTGATCAGGGCCGAGTCAGGCTGGCTCAGCATGCTCTGTTTTCGTTTGCAGTCGGGGCAGTGGTGCAGCCGCTCCGGGGTCGCGAGCGGTGTGCCTGCCTGCTTGAGGGTATCCTCCACCAGTGCCACCAGCTTGCTCGGGGCAAAGTAGGTGCCGCACAGGGTGCAGGGGGCCAGCGCAAAGCGGGCCTCCTCATAGAGATCCACCTTGTTGGTCACCGCCAGCTCGAACTCGGGGGAGAGGGCGATGGCGCGGGTCGGGCAGACCTCCTCGCAGCGGCCGCAGAAGATGCAGCGCGCCATGGAGATCTCCCAGCGCCGTTCGCCGGTCTCCATGTCCACTTCCATCACCAGCGCGTTGGCCGGGCAGGCCTTGGTGCAGGCGGCGCAGGCGATGCAATGATCCGCCTGATATTTGGGTTTGCCGCGAAAATCCCGGTTCACCTCGTAAGGGGCGAAGGGGTACTTGGCGGTCGGGGTGCCAGCCTTGAGGATGGTCTTGAACAGCTTGATCATGATGACCCCTTATTTCAGCGGAGAGTTTTTGCGATCGATGCCGTAGCGCTCGATCTCCTTGTAGGAGACCACGGTGGATTTGCCCTTCTTGGGGTCGACCAGGGTGACCCGGTCGGTACAGGAGTAGCAGGGATCCAGACTGCCGATAATCAGCGGCGCATCCGCCACGGTATTGCCGCGCAGCATGTAGCGCAGAGCTGGCCAGTTGGCGTAGGTGGCGGCGCGGCAGCGCCAGCGGAACAGCTTCTGGTTGTCTCCGGTCATGCTCCAGTGGACGTTCTCGCCGCGGGGCGCCTCGGTAAAGCCCAGCGCAAACTTGCCCGGCTGGTAGGTGAACCCTTCGGTCAAAAGCGGCCCTTCCGGCAGGTGCTCAAGACCAAACTCAATCATGTCGAGGGAGTCGTAGAGCTCGTGGATGCGCACCAGCACCCGGGACTGCACATCGCAACCCGCCTTGGTCTGGATCTCCATCGGCAGCTCGCGGTAACCGGCAAAGTCGTGAACCCGGCGCACGTCACGCTTGAAGCCGCTCGCCCGCACCATGGGGCCGACGCAGCTGAAATCGCGGGCAATTTGCGGGTCGAGCTTGCCGATACCGATGAGGCGGGAGGAGATGTTGGCGGTATCAAGCAGCATGGCCACCAGGGGTTTGAGCTCATCACGGAGCTCCCGTACCAGCTGGGCTCCCTTGATGCGATCTTCCTTGAAGATGTCGCGGCGCACCCCGCCAATCAGGTTGAGACCGTAGGTCTTGCGTGCGCCGGTCAGCAGCTCGGCCAGGGTCATGGATTTCTCCCGCACCCGGAAGAACTGCATGAAGCCGGTGTCAAAACCGGTGAAGTGGCTCGACAGGCCGATGTTGAGGATATGGCTGTGCAGGCGCTCCACCTCCAGCAGCACGGCGCGGATCATCTTGGCCCGCTCCGGCACCGGAATACCCATGGCGTTCTCCACCGAGGTGGTGTAGGCGACGCTGTGGGTAAAGCCGCAGATGCCGCAGACCCGATCGGTCAGGAAGGCCACTTCGTTGTAGCCCATGCGGGTTTCTGCCAGCTTCTCCATGCCGCGATGGACATAGAAGAGGCGGTAGTCGGCATCGATGATGTCTTCTCCATCGACGAACAGACGAAAGTGGCCCGGTTCATCCGAGGTGATGTGCAGCGGGCCGACCGGCACGATGCGGTTGGCATCACTGCCGAGCTCGTTGACGAAGGGGTAGGTCTCGGTGTCAGTGGTGGGCATCGGGCGCTGGCGATAATCCATTGCGTCCTTGCGTAGCGGGTGGATATCCTCCGGCCAGTCGTCCGGCAGTACCAGACGGCGTTCGTCCGGCAGGCCGATGGCGCGCAGGCCGTACATGTCGCGGATCTCCCGCTCGCCCCACACCGCCGCCGGAATGGTCGGGGTGATGGAGGGGTACTCCTGGGTATCAGCATCTACCAGCACCTTGACGGTGATCCAGCACTTGGTGTCGCCCTCCATGGAGAAGACGTGGTAGACGGCGAAGTGGCCGTTTAGGCTGCGCTCGTCATTGGCAAAGGAGAGGGGAAGCCAGCCCCCCAGCTGGTGGAAGATCAGGCTGGCCGTCTCGACCAGACTGGTGGGTTTGACGGTAATGGTGGCCTGATCGGCGGTTTGCCACTCCTCGTCGACGATGGCGTGGGGCAGTTGTGCTCGCACCTGCTGGATGTAGTCGCAGCCGATGCGATCCGAAATGGCGATGGTCATGCAGTTCTCACTTTAATGTTCGGGAATGAGCATTCACAAATGATGAAATCGGAAAAAGTTGCTGTGCTGGCGGGCATGGCTCAGACCCCGACCAGATAGGCGAGCAGCGCCAGCAGGGCCAGCCCCAACCCGTAGCGGGTGAGCTTGTGGGTGCGCACGAACTGGGTACGGGCCATGGCGTTTTCGATGATGCCGGCCAGCAAAAAGGCCACCAGCAGCTTGCAGGCGAGGATCAGTGCCGCGCCGATGAGCGCAGGCAGACTCCAGTTGGCCGCTTTGCCGAAGGGCAGGAAAATCACCAGAAAGAGCTGCACCACTACCAGCTGCTTGAGGCCGATGGAGAGCTTGAGCAGGGCGAGGCCCGCACCGGAGTACTCGGTGAGCGGCCCCTCCTGCAACTCCTGCTCGGCTTCGGCGCAGTCAAAGGGCAGCTTGCCCATCTCGACAAACACCGCGAAGGCGCAGGCGGCGCCGGCCAGCAGGGTGGCGATGGGCGCGGCCAGTGGCTGGGTCGCCACATAGCTGCTGATATTGCCCAGATCCGAGCTGCCCACCATCATCGCCATGATGAAGCAGGCGAGCACCAGAATGGGCTCCACCAGAATGCCGAGAGTCAGCTCGCGGCGGGCACCAATACCTGCAAACATGCTGCCGCTGTCGAGCCCCGAGAGGGAGAAGAAGAAGCGGAAGATGGCGAACAGATAGATATCGGTGATGAGATCCCCGGCGATGGGGAAGGGGGACTCATGAGTCAGGGTCGGCAGCGCCATCCCCACCAGCAACAGGGCGGCGATGAGCAGCGCAGGCATCAGGTTGAAGATGATGCCGGCAGGCTCGGGAGTTACCTCCTGACGGCGCAGGAGCTTGGCGATATCCCGGTAATCCTGCAGCAGGCCCGGCCCCTGACGGGAGTGCATCTTGGCCCGCAGCACCCGGTTGAAACCGGTGGCGAGCGGCGCCAGCGCCAGCATGGCGATGGCCTGGGTCAGGGCGAGGGCAACCATGCCCCAGCTCGGCATTTCAAGAACAGGCATATCAGACTCCTACAGCCATCAGGATAAAGAGCGCCAGCACAATGCCGTGCAGCAACCAGCCGGTTGTCCCGCTGGTATCGCTCACCCCGTGCAGGGCGCTGGCCAGATCGAGCTGCGGCTGCTTGCGATAGAGCGGCGCGCAGAGTTGGCGCAAGGTGTGGGTGACACCGCCGGAGGTGAGGCTCATGCGCTCCTCGTAGGCGTAACCACAGGCCCACGGGGTGCCAGCGTGACGACGACCCAGCTTGGGCCCCTTGAAGATGGCCAGTACCAGCAACGGGATGAGGAACAGCCCCAGCAAGGTGATGGCGATAACGGGCGGGGAGAGGATCGCCTGGCTGCTATCGAGTGGCAGCAGGGTGGCGCCGGTGGCGACACTCATCTGGCTGGCAACGAGTGCCTGACCATAGCTGGCGATATGGGGGGCAATCCAGGGGGCGCCCAGACCCAGCACCAGACAGACCGCAGCCAGCAGCAGGGTGCCTGCCACCATGGCGCCCGGCACTTCGCGGGCGTGGCTCGCTTTCTCGCTGCGCGGTGCGCCGCAGAAGCAGATGCCATACACCTTGACGAAACACATCACCGCCATGGCGCCGGTCACCGCCAGCATCACTACCGCGAGCGGCGCAACGACAGAGGTGCCGAGTTTGGTCATGGAGAGCAGAGATTGGTAGATAAACCACTCGCTGACAAAGCCGTTGAGCGGCGGCAGCGCCGAGATGGCCATCGCACCGATGAGGAACGCCAGCGCAGTCCAGGGCATCAGCTTGGCCAGCCCCCCCATTTTGTCCATATCACGGGTGTGCAGACGGAACATCACAGAGCCGGTGCCCATAAAGAGCAGGCTCTTGAAGATGGCGTGGTTGAGCAGGTGATAAAGCGCGCCGAGCAGCCCCAGCACCACCAGCGCAGGTTGCTGGTTGGCGATGCCGATCATGCCGATCCCCATCCCCATCAGGATGATGCCGATGTTCTCCACCGTGTGGTAGGCGAGCAGCCGCTTGAGGTCATGCTCGGCCAGCGCAAACAGCACCCCGAGCACTGCCGAGCAGGCACCGAAGATCAGCACCACATAACCCCACCAGAGCTGGCTGGCGCCGAGAAAATCGATACTGACCCGCAAGATGCCAAAGAGACCCAGCTTCACCATCACACCGGACATGAGCGCCGAGATATGGGACGGCGCAACGGGCTCGGCCACCGGCAGCCAGCCGTGCAGCGGCACGAAACCGGCGCGCAGGCCAAAGCCGCAGAAGCTGAGCAGGAACACCAGAGAGGCCAGGGCGCCCGCCAGATGGTGCTCGCGCAGCGCGGCGAACTCCAGCGAGCCGCTTTCGCGGCAGAGCAGCCAGAAGGCGATCAGCACCAGTGCCATGCCGATATGGTTCATCACCAGATAGAGACGGCTCTGTTTGGCGGCCTCGGGGTTGGTTTTGACCAGCCAGTAGGTGGTGAGGGTCACCAGCTCGTAGCAGAGCAAGAAACCGAGCGCATTGTCGGCCAGTACCATGCCTACCATGGCAAAGAGGAAGAGGTTCATCAGCGCGCCGATGGCCACATCGCCCTTGCCCTGATATTCGCGGATATAGGCAAAGGAGTAGAGGGCGACGGCGACGCCGACGGTGCTAATCACCAGCAGCATCAGCGCGGCCAGCATGTCGAGGTGCACTGAGCCCAGCAGCCAGAGCTGGCCGTCGACGGGGGTGCCTTGAGCAAAGATCTGGATTGCGGCGAGCAGACCCGCGAGCGAGCCCAGCAGGGCAAAGCCGCTATTGAGGCGGTTGGCCAGTGCGGGCAGCTTTTGCAGGAGCAAACCGGCGGCAGCGCCCAGCAAAAAGAGCAGGAGCGTGGCCATAACAAGGGGGGACAACATCAGCACGCTCCCTTTGTGGTAGATAAATCGGATGCAGGGATCGCCGTGGCAGGCGCCGAGAAGGCAGAGGCCCCTTGCGGGTTGGTGTCGGCCGCTTGCTGGCGACGGATACGGGCGGCGCGTTCGGTGTCGCCGTCATTGACCAGCTTCAGTGCCTGGGAGGGGCAGGCACCGACACAAGCCGGGCCATCGGCGCGAAACTCGCACAGGTCGCACTTGACCGCGATGCTGCGCACTCCCGGCTCCCAGCTCAGCAGATCCTCGCCAAAGCAGCGCAGGCCGGCAGAGGTGGAGGGGTTGCTGGAGCGGATGGAGCAGGGGATATAGGTGTCGTAGCTGGTGGCCACGGCCACCGGACGGCTGCCGCCGCTCTGGATGGCACCAAAGGGGCAGGCCACGGCGCAGAGATTGCAGCCGATGCAGAGCGACTCGTTGAGTTGCACGCAATCACCGGTCTGGCGAATTGCCTCGACCGGGCACACCTTGATGCAGGGGGCATCGTCACAGTGACGGCACTGAACCGGCATGGTCGCCTGCTCGTGTCGCATAACGGTTAAACGGGGGGCTTGCTGCAAACCTTGCGCCTTGTGTACTTCACTGCAGGCCGCCATACAGGTGCCACAGCCGATACAAAGCTTGGGGTCAGCGATAACGAAGCGGTTCATAGCCTACCTTGTCGTGTCGCGAACGGAGAAAGTAGGGGCTGGTTGGCAAGATACGGGCCAGAATGGTTTTTACAGACAAATTGGTTTTAAGTGGCTGTTTTTAAATGAATAAAAATCATCGTGTAGTTGAGTGAACGCGCTGATGTGGCTGTCGAACTGTGACGTTCGTCACTTGTGACGAAGCCGCCAAGAGGGTTCGTCACCTTGGAAAACACAGCATAAGCAGGGTGCAAAGAACGCAGTGAATTGCATCGCTATCAAAATATGTTCGTGGTGCACGGCGCTGCGCTTGTTGCACCCTACGGCGGTGGTCTGTTCGGATAGAGGCCGTCTGTGTTGAAACCGTAGGTTCGATTAGCGAAGCGTAATCGGACGCACGAGAACGGAAACATATCGGCAGCATGCCGGGAGTAGGGTGCAAAGAACGCAGTGAATTGCACCGTTGGCAGCATATGGCTGCGGTGGTTTGCCCCCTTCTCCCCTTGCGGGAGAAGGGCTGGGGATGAGGGGGGCCGGTAATCGGGGTTAACGGAAAAGAAGAGGGAGGCCAATGCCTCCCTCTCTATTAGCTGATGTTTTCTATGCCTTTAAGAGGCCATCAACCCGCCATCAGATATCCACCTGCGATCCCAGCTCGATAACCCGGTTGGGCGGGATCTCGAACTGATCCGGGGCGCGCAGGGCGTTGCGCTGCAGCAGCATAAAGAGTTTGCCGCGCAGATAGAGATACCAGGGGCGGTCTTTCATGATGAGCGACTCGTGGGCCATAAAGAACGAGGTCTCCATCATCCGGCAGCTCAGCCCCTCGGCGTTGCAGCGGTGGAAGATCTCCTCCACGTTCGGAGTCTCGCGCCAGCCGTAGCTTGCCACTACCCGCCAGAAGGTGGGGGAGAGCTGCTCGATGCAGACACGGCGCACATTGTGGACGTAGGGCACATCCTCCACCCGCAGGGTGAGCAGGATGATCCGCTCGTGCAGCACCTTGTTGTGCTTGAGGTTGTGCAGGAGCGCATGGGGGATCACATTGACCACCCGCGACATATAGACAGCAGTACCGGCCACCCGGGTCGGCGGGGATTTTTCCAGCGAGGCGATCATCGGCTCAAGGGAGTTGCCGTGCTCGTTCAGGCGGCGAATAAGCTGGAAACGCTCGCTCTTCCAGCTGGTCATCACGGTGAACATCACCGCGCCCAGAGTGAGCGGCAGCCAGCCGCCGGAGAAGATCTTGGCGAGGTTGGCGGCAAAGAGCGGCACGTCGATACAGAGCAGCGCAGCAAACAGGATAGCCACCAGATACTTGTTCCAGTGCCAGCTGTTCTTGGCCACCGAGCAGGAGAGGATGGAGGTGAGCACCATGGTGCCGGTCACCGCGATGCCGTAGGCCGCCGCCAGATTGCTGGAGTGCTCGAAGCTCATGATGA
The DNA here is from genome assembly GCF_024436135.1 of Aeromonas sp. SG16. Taxonomy (NCBI): domain Bacteria; kingdom Pseudomonadati; phylum Pseudomonadota; class Gammaproteobacteria; order Aeromonadales; family Aeromonadaceae; genus Aeromonas; species Aeromonas sp. SG16. The sequence continues at coordinate 944,480 of NZ_JANFNW010000001.1, read as the reverse complement.
CGATTACCACCGAGATATAGAGCATCCAGTTGATGACCGGAATATAGATCTGGCCGGACTCCTGCTCGGAGGTGTGAACGATGCGAATGGGGGAGAGATAACCGAGGCGCACCGCCTGCCGGGTCAGGGAAAAGACCCCGGAGATCACCGCCTGCGAGGCGATCACCGTCGCCATGGTTGCCAGCAGCAGCAGCGGCACCAGCGCCCATTTCGGCGCGAGCAGGAAGAAGGGGTTGGCAATGGCCGCCGGGTTGCTCAGCAGCAGCGCACCCTGACCGAAGTAGTTGAGCACCAGGGAGGGCAGCACCACGATAAACCAGGCGAGGCGAATTGGATTTTTGCCAAAGTGGCCCATATCCGCGTAGAGCGCCTCCACCCCGGTGATGGCCAGCACCACGGCGCCGAGGGCAAAGAAGGAGGTAGTCTGGTACTGGATAAAGAAGCGCACCGCCCAGATGGGGTTAAGCGCACCCAGCACCTCGGGGTTGTGGATGATGCCGCGCAGCCCCAGCACCGCCAGCGTCATAAACCAGATCAGCATGATGGGGGCAAACAGCTTGCCCACCATGGCGGTGCCATGTTTCTGGATGGCAAACAGCAGGGTCAGCACCAGCACCGAAAGGGTGACGATATAGGGGTCGAGGGCGGGGGTGAGAATGCTCAGACCCTCGATGGCCGACATCACCGACATCGCCGGGGTGATCACCACCTCGCCATAGAAAAAGCTGCCACCAATCAGGCCGAGGATGATCAGCAGCGGTGTCCAGCGGGTGGAGGCGTTGCGGGTCGCCAGCGACATCAGGGTGAGAATGCCACCCTCACCTGCGTTGTCGGCCCGCATCACAAAGGAGAGGTACTTGACCGACACCACCAGGATCAGCAGCCAGAAGATCAGCGAGAGAAAGCCGAGAATGGAGGCCGGCTCGACGCCGAACCCGAATTGACCTGACAGGCACTCGCGCAAGGTATAGAGCGGGCTGGTGCCGATATCGCCATAGACTACGCCAATCGCCGCCAGCATGACGCCGGACATGGCTTGTTGTTTATCACAGTTCATGAGTTCATCTTGTCAGTTTGATGTTTACACGTTTGCCACAGCAGATCGCCCCGAACACATCAGGTATGTGTGGATACAACATCGGGGGGAAATCAAAGGATTGCGATGGGAAGGGAGCTAATCGGATATAAAGATGCGTTTCATGGGACACAGTCTGTTCATCTGTCGTTAAGCTTATAATGACACACACTCTGCGGGTTCATGCTCAGGTATAAATAATCAAAACGTCCTTTTGAGTAAGGTTATTAATTGGCCGTTGATTGAAATATTCATGTGCTCTGCGGGCAACCGTTTGTTTTATCTGAGGAAGTGGTTTGGCCACTATTTTTTACCGGGTTGAGTGAAAAACAGACGATAAAATAGTGACTAATTAATTGCTGTCAGTATGACAAGGGGGAGGGTATTGGGTAGCAATGGAGTCTTTATTTGGGGGGGGTAGGGTGCAATGAACGAAGTGAATTGCACCAAGTATTAAAATAGGCAAGAGGTGCAATGCGCTGCGCTTATTGCACCCTACGGTAATTATTACTCTCCATGATAGTGCTTCAATAAAAAGTAGCGGTCAGGACTATTTGTAACGCCGCTCACTTTACCGACTATTTTAAATCCCATTTTTTCATAAAATTTGGGTGCCTGAAATGAGAGGGTGTCGACTTGAGCAGCAATACATCCCCGTTTTTTTGCCTCACGTTCAGCAATCTCCATTAATTGAATGCCAAGCCCCTGACCTCGTTTGTCATCGTGTACCCAAAGTACTTCGATCAACAGTTGATGATAAATAGTACGTCCGGCAATGCCACCGACAACTTCGTCATTATCATCATGAATGGCAACAATTAAAGGTTGGGAGCGTTCCTCACCCATTTTATCAAAGTTAAATTGTCTAAGGTTATCAACAAGTACATTGAAGATGTCATCTTTATGTTCATTATGGATTTTTATATTCATAAAATCTTACTCCATTGAAATATAATCGTAGGGTGCAATGAACGAAGTGAATTGCACCAAGTATTAAAAGAGGCAAGAGGTGCAATGCGCTGCGCTTATTGCACCCTACGGTACTGTAATCCATCCTTGGCAATCAATTTGGCGGTTTGTTGCCACAAGGCTTCCGGCTGCCCAAGGTGTTTGGCAAGAAAGTGAGCGGATAAATAGGCTTTCAGTGCATGTGGTTGATGAATAATAGCGCTGCTATCTACTGCTTGCTCAAGTAGTTCCCGAGATGTCATTTATCCTCCATGAAATCTAATATTTACAAGAATGTTAAAATGGGATTTCTTGATCGTCTAGTTCAACCCATTCTTTTTTCCATTCGCTTGGTGTATATACTTTCAACTTACCATCATCATCAAAAATTTCACTGCTGACACGGAGATAAATATCGGATCCTCTCCGTTTCCAAGAGTAAAAACCTTTTCGACTCCAATTGTCTAAAAAGTCTTCTTCTTCAAACTGCCGTGCTTGTACTAACTGTGATAGCTCATTCTTATTTTGAAAAAATACTCTATAGGGGATATCTAGGGTTCTCTTTATAATGTCAAATGAAGGATGATTACTTAATAGTATGTCCTTTACAGCTTGATCCCCTCTTGACTTTTCATCAATTAAATAGCTAACTAATTGGTTAAGTGTTTTAGATGTGTTTTTTAAATCTTCGATTAAATTGACTTCTTTTTGCCTAGCGCTTTCACTTAACAGTCTTTGAAACAATCCAGACCATTGCTCTTTCAAATATGAATTTATTTCCTGTACTGTGTCGAAACCTTTAACTTGGTTATTAAGTGGCAAAGAAAAAACTTCCTCAATGAATTTGTATACCTTGACATCATCGACAGCAGTATAAGTGATATTTTCATTTCCTTTGTTTGCTTTGTATGTTCTATATTCAGCTAGAATACTGTTTTCTATAAAGATATATACTTGTCTGCCTTTATCTATCGCTGTCTTTAGTTCTAAATTTGAGATAGAGTAACCATCCTCTTTAGATTCGGATCCAAATCTGCCGCCTATAACTGAAACCAATATGTCACATAGTTCAATTTCTTTATAGCAGTACTCTTCAAGCTTTTCAGCGCTACCATAGGGAATGTGGCCTTTTTCATTTAATACTGATTCATAGCCTTGCTCTCGGATAAATCGGTCAAGGTCTGCTCTAATATATTTAAGGTCGTAATATGTTGAGCTTACAAAAATTCTTGGTTTAGCCATTTTCTATCCTGAGAAATTTTATCTTATAGTTAATAGTGTTTATTAAATAAACTGTACTGGCCATGAATTTAATCGCAAGATTGGGTAATGATTTAATTACATTAGCCAGATGTATGTGCCCTTCAGTCTATTGTTGACTCAAATGTAAGTTCACCAGCATAGCTGGTTGCCAAGTGGCACATATTAACCGGAGGGATAGAAAACTGAAGAGGCAGGGGCCTAAAACCGGCTCTGGCTCAACAAATCAGTCAATAAGTGGCCTGTTTTTGTTCGGTTTGACTTGATGATGACCTGCCAGCTCGATAGTAAAACCAAACAACTTGCCATCGCCGCAAGCGGTTTTGGCGTGCTGCACAGCCCATTTTTGGCCCTTGGTATGGCTTTTCTCCCCGGATGTCGTTCCTCCGCTTGCCCGGTTTGGGACGCCCGTTCCTGGCTGCAAACGCCTTTGAACGTCTCCGTCACACGACTGGGGCAGGGGTTGGTCAGCCGGTGTCGAGCTCGTCACTTTTGTCGTGTCGATCACACTTCCCACCCCATCGTCACCCTCATCAGTAGCGATAAACAGCACGCTGCTCTTGCTGATTACTCCTTTATTTTCAGATGGTTGTGATTTTTTATCGCGCCATTCTCCCGTTTTGGTCTGATAAATGCTTTGTGGGGGGCTGGCCGCCTCTTTGCCTGTCGGCGGGCGGCCCGGTGTAACGAACCATTTAGGATCCCTCTCTATGAACAGCTTCGTGATTGCAGATCCCAGTCTCTGTATTGGGTGTCGTACCTGTGAGGTGGCCTGCGCCGTTTCACACCAGTCAGGGTCTTGCAGCGGGACCCTTGAGCGGGAGGGCGGCCTGCATCTTGCCATCGAGGATGGACATCTGGTCTCCAAGGACAGCTACTTTCAGCCGCGCCTGAAGGTGATCGTGGGCAGCAAGGTGACCACGCCGGTGCTCTGTCGCCAGTGTGAAGACAAGCCGTGCGCCATGGCCTGCCCGAACAATGCCATCGTCAGCGAGGATGGTTGCGTCAAGGTGTTGCAGGAGCGCTGCATCGGCTGCAAGTCCTGCGTGGTGGCCTGTCCTTACGGCGCCATGGCGGTAGTGCTCAAAGAGGTGGCACCCGCTGCCGATTCGCTCTTCAAGCGTCCGCAGACCAAGGCGCAGGCGCTCAAGTGCGATCTCTGCCGTCACCGCGAGGCGGGCCCGGCCTGTGTCGAGGTGTGTCCGACCCAGGCGCTGCGGCTGGTCACGCCGGAGCATCTTGAAAACCTGAACCGGCAGAAGCAGCTGGCCAGTGCCGAGGCACTGCTGGCGATGCCGGCGCGGGTGTGAGCGGGCTTGCCGAGCCGTTTTTCGTTAACAAACAAGAGTGTGAGTCATGAAAAAAGTCATTACCGTGTGCCCCTATTGCGGCACCGGTTGCAAAATCAACCTGCTGGTTGAAAACGACAAGGTGGTGGGGGCCGAAGGCGCCAACGGCCGGACCAACGAGGGGCAGCTCTGCCTCAAGGGCTATTACGGTTGGGATTTCCTGAACGACACCAACCTGCTGACCCCCCGTCTCAAGAGCCCGATGATCCGCCGCGAGCGCGGTGGCAAGTTCGAGGCCGTCTCCTGGGATGAGGCGATCGAGTTCGCCAGCAGCCGTCTCTCCGCCATCAAGGCGAAATATGGCCCGGACGCCATCATGACCACCGGCTCTGCCCGTGGCCCCGGCAATGAAGCCAACTATGTGATGCAGAAATTTGCCCGTGCGGTGATTGGGACGAACAACGTCGACCACTGCGCGAGGGTGTGACACGCCCCCTCAGTCTCCGGTCTGGAGACAACTGTAGGCAACGGCGCCATGAGCAACGCCATTCCCGAAATTCAAGAGACCAAGTGCCTGCTGGTGTTTGGTTACAACGCTGCTGACTCTCACCCCATCGTCGCCCGCCATATCCTCAAGGCGAAGGCAAACGGGGCCAAGGTGATTGTGTGTGATCCCCGCATGGTGGAGACCGCCCGTATCGCCGATCAGTGGCTGCCGCTCAAAAACGGTTCCAACATGGCGCTGGTTAACGCCTTCGCCAACGTGTTGATCAATGAAGGGCTCTACAACAAGGCCTTTGTCGCCAACTACACCGAAGGGTTCGAGACCTTCAAGGCGACGGTGGCCAAGTACACCCCGGAATATGTGGAGGGGATCACCGGCCTCAAAGCCGCGGATATCCGCGCCGCCATTCGCACCTACGCCGAGTCGCCTGCTTCCATGATCCTGTGGGGCATGGGGGTGACCCAGTACGGTCAGGCGGTGGACGTGGTCAAGGGGCTTGCGGGTCTGGCGCTGCTGACCGGCAACTTCGGTCGCCGTGGCACCGGTTGCGGGCCGGTGCGTGGTCAGAACAACGTGCAGGGCACCTGTGACATGGGGATGCTGCCGCACCAGTTCCCGGGTTATCAGTCGGTGGCCGATCCCGCCATCAGCGCCAAGTTTGCCAAGGCGTGGGGCGTGGAGTCACTCTCCCAGAAACCCGGCTATCGCCTGACGGAGCTTGGCCACAAGGTGGAGGAGGGCAAGTGCAAGGCCTTCTACATCTTTGGTGAAGACCCGGCCCAGACCGAAGCTGACTTGGGTCAGTTCCGCCGTACTCTGGCGGGGATGGAGCTGGTGATCGTGCAGGATATCTTCATGACCCAGACCGCCGAGATGGCCGACGTCATTCTGCCCGCCACCAGCTGGGGCGAGCACGAAGGGGTCTACAGCTCGGCGGATCGCGGCTTCCAGCGCTTCTACAAGGCGGTGACGCCCCCCGAGAACGTGAAGCCGGACTGGGCCATCTTCTCGTTGATGGCGACCGCCATGGGTTATCCCATGGAGTACCACAACACCGAAGAGATCTGGGACGAGATGCGTGCGCTCTGCCCGCTCTATGCCGGGGTCAGCTACGACAAGATGGCCGATCTCAAGAGCGTGCAGTGGCCTTGCCCGACCGAGGAGCACCCGGGCACCAGCACTCTGTTCGAGGGGAATGTGTTCACCACCCCGAGCGGCAAGGGTCAGCTGATCGCCTCCGAGTGGCGGCCGCCGCTGGAGCAGCCCTGTGCCGAGTACCCGCTGGTGCTCTCCACCGTGCGCGAGGTGGGTCACTACTCCTGCCGCTCCATGACCGGCAACTGCTCGGCGCTGCAGACCCTGGCCGATGAGCCGGGCTATGTGCAGATCCACCCGAGCGATGCCAAAAAGCTTGGGGTGAAGGATCAGGCGCTGGTCTGGATCTCGTCGCGCCGTGGCAAGGTGATCACCCGGGCCAACTACAACGACCGGGTCAACGCCGGGGTGGTCTACATGACCTACCAGTGGTGGATCGGGGCCTGTAACGAGCTCACCATCGAGCACGTCGATCCCGTCTCCCACACGCCGGAGTACAAGTACTGCGCGGTGAAGATCGAGCGTATCGACAATCAGCCTGAGGCGGAAGTGTACGTCCAGACTGAATACAGCGCGCTCAAGGCGAAATTGCGCAGTGCAGCCAAAGGCTGACCCGCCCTAAAAAAGGACGTTCTGCACAAATAAGGGAACCCGACTCGGATTTATCGAGTCGGGCACCCTTTTATTACCCAAAAACAGGGGATAAATGATGCAACATGAAATTGGTCGCTTATTCGGAATTTTCTATATTGGCACCTATCTGGCGGCGATATTGCTGGGAATAGGTTGCTATATTTGGCGCGACGAGATGATATTTCTGCTCGGCTTCGGTTTTTTCGGCTGTTTTATGGCAGCACGGCTCGCCATGGGCAGCGTATTTTCCGCCTTGAGTATTTCCAGTGCCTGGCTGATCGGGTTTATCTCCACCACCTTGATCAACTGCCTGCTGTTGGGGGTGATCACCCTGCTGGTCTACCTCACTCACCAGTGCGTCTCGGTTGAGCTTGCCGACAACGCCAGCTGGCTGCTGCTCGCCTTTCAGGGCTTCTCCGCGCTCTTTATTCTGGGCGGTTTGAAGTGCTGCCACACCCGCCTTGTCACCTCGTGAGTGGCCACCGGCTCGTGTTTCGAATGATGCCTTTATTGCACAGCAAAGGGGAGGCAACAGCGAGATCTGACAGTTGACAATGGCCCCTTGTGCGGCCACCAATCCATTATTCAATCCGCGATGTAATTATTGCCTGAATATGGCAACCAGATATATTAAATCGGATTGTAATGAAATTTGAGCTCATCTATGATGAGTCGCCATTCCAATAATAATCACCCGATAACAATGTTATTTTTTGTTATCGTTCGTTAATAACAACGGTGGAATTGCAACATGCGACAAGTGTCGTCACCGCCTTCCTTTTGGCAGCGTGGATAGTGCGCTGCGGCTATTAATTCTGGTGAAACGCTTGTGTCGCGATGCGATGGCATGGACAGCCTGACTGGTGACTGAAATTGATATAACGTGAGGCCGCAATGCTTACTGTGAGTGCCATCCCCCTGGACGAGATCTCTCCCATCTGGGACGACGGTTTCCTCCTGCTCTCCAAATCCCTCCTGTCGGCCGTGACGCTCGATGACTTTATCCACAAACTCAACAAGATAGATGCCGGCTTTGGCGGCGTAACCCGGGTCAACCTGATCCTCAACCGGGGCTCCGGCGAGGAGGCCACTTTCTGTTATATGGGAGAGAGCGGCCCAAAGCACCTTGTCTGCCGCAAGGCAGACCTGCACGCTCCCACTGATGGCACCGAGCAGGCGATCATCCTGCCTGCCGCCCGTTTTGCCAACCGCTGTGCCCCCCTTGCTGCCGAAGGGATTTATGAGGGGCTGCGCTCCTACTGCCAGCTCCCCATCACCACCGCCCGCAGCCATCTGGGCGGGGTCGAGTTCATCAATACCCGCCTCGACAGCTTCACCATGGAGACGCTCGCCAAGCTGACCCAGTTGGCCGCCATCATCGCCATTGCGCTGGAGAACGTGCAGGACAAGGAGCGCACTCTGGAGCAGGCCAACTCCCTGCGCCTTGAGCGCGACAGCTGCAAAATTCTGGTGGATGTGACCAATGCGGTGATTAAATTAGTGCGCATCGCCGAGCTGCCCAAGAGCCTGTTTGCCATTCTGCACCACCATTTTGGTATCAGCAGCCTCTGTCTGGCCGAGTACAACGCCACCTCGGACAGCTTCAAGAGCTATCTGGTCAACCAGCAGCAGAGCGAGCAGCCGGGGATCATCGATCACTCCTGTTTCGAGAAAAACTGCCTGCAGGGTGCGCTGCGCCACAGTGAGCCCTTCTTCGTCTATCGTGAGCAGGGTCACGGTTGCCAGTCGAGCTGCCGCTTTACCTCCCAGATCCTGCCCCCCGATGCCGACAGCTCCTGCATTTTGCCGCTGCGCTATCAGGGCAATCTGCTGGGGGTGCTGATCCTCTCTCATCCAGAGGCCAACTTCTTCGCCGATATCGATATCTCCCTGCTGGAGCAGGTGGCGGCGCGCACAGCCATTGCCATGAACAACGTGCAGGCGCAGCAGGAGATCTCCAACACCAACGGTGCAAAAGAGAAGACCATTCGCATCAACGAGCCGCAGATGCAGGGTGAGTTCCCCCACATCATCTACCAGAGCGCTGTGATGGCGAACGTGCTGGAGAAGGTGCGGCTGGTGGCCGAGAGCGACAGCACCGTGCTGATCCTCGGCGAGACCGGCACCGGCAAGGAGCTGATCGCCCAGGCCATTCACGCCCTGAGTGCCCGCCACGATCACGAGATGGTGAAGGTGAACTGCGCCGCCATCCCGACCGGCCTTATCGAGAGCGATCTGTTTGGCCATGAGAAGGGGGCCTTTACCGGCGCCCTGACCCAGCGCATCGGCCGCTTCGAGCGTGCCCACAAGGGGACCCTGTTCCTCGACGAAGTGGGGGATATGCCGCTGGATCTGCAGCCGAAACTCTTGCGGGTATTGCAGGAGCACGAGCTGGAGCGGGTCGGCAACAGCAACCCCATCGCGGTGGATGTGCGGCTGGTGGCCGCCACCAACTGCGATCTGCTCTCCATGGTCAAGAACAAGCGCTTTCGCAGTGACCTCTACTACCGGCTCAACGTCTTTCCCATCGAGCTGCCGCCCCTGCGCGAGCGGCGCGAGGATATCCCGCTCTTGGTCAACTTCTTCGTCAGAAAGATTGCCAAGCGGATGCACCGCACCATCACCGCCATCCCCGCCGATGCGATGAAGATGCTGGTGTCGCTGCCGTGGTACGGCAATATCCGCGAGCTGGAGAACGTCATCGAGCGCGCCGTGGTGATGACCCGCGGCCATGTGCTCAACCTCTCGCCTGAGGAGCTGATGCCCCTCAAGGGCTATCACAAGATTGAGACCCTGGTCTATGACGAGCCCGCCACACCGCTCTTTGCCGAGGGGCCGGAGGATGAGCGCGAGGCGATCATCGCCGCCCTGCGCGACTGCAACGGCATCGTGGCGGGCGAGCGGGGGGCGGCCAACCGCCTTGGCATGAAGCGCACCACCTTGCTCTCCAAAATGAAGCGGCTCGGCATTTCGGCCAGAGATCCCGAGATCATTGACGGGGTCGCACCATGAGAGAGGCCATAGAGCTTGAGATGCGGAGTGAGCAGAGCGAGCAGAGAGAACAAAGCGAGCAGAGCGAACTGGCACGCTGCGCCATCCACCGCGAGGTGGTGCACTACCGCGCCGATACCTTGACCTGCGACAGCGAGATGGAGCTCCCCTCCGAGACGCCGGTGGCGCTGGTCTATAACGGCATCGCCCACAGCGTGATGATGTGCTCGGCCTCCGATCTGGAGGATTTTGCCATCGGCTTCTCGCTCTCCGAGGGGGTCATCGACAGCCTGCTCGATATCCACGATATCGAGCAGATCGACGGCTGTCAGGGGATTGAGCTGCATATCACCTTGGCCAACCGCTGCGTCCATCGTCTCAAAGAGAAGCGGCGCACCATGGCGGGGCGCACCGGTTGCGGCATCTGCGGCAGCGAGAGTCTGGAGCAGGTGATCCGCACCCAGCCAAGCTTGCCCGACAGCCAGCGTCTGGCGGTAGGGCATATCGACAAGGTGCTGAGCGCGCTGCGCCCGCTCCAGCTGCTGGGCCAGCGCACCGGCGCCACCCATGCGGCAGTGCATCTGGATGGTGAGGGCAACATTCTCGCCATTCGCGAGGATGTGGGACGCCATATTGCGCTGGACAAGCTGGTAGGCCATCTGTGCCGCGCTGGCCGCCGTGACGGTGCCATTCTGGTGACCAGCCGCGCCAGCTTCGAGATGGTGCAAAAGTGCGCCAGCGCCGGCGTGGAGATCTTGCTCGCCATCTCGGCCGCTACCGAGCTTGCAGTCGAGCGGGCCGAGCAGACCGGGCTCACTTTGGTGGGCTTTTGCCGCCCAGGGCGGGCCGAGATCTACAGCGGGTGCCAGCGTATCCTGCTCAAGTAATGGCAAGGCCGTGAGCCCGCTAAACGGGTAACGAAAACAGCCAATGAAAAAGGGCGGGGAGTGTGACTCCCCGCCCTTTTTGTATCTGCTTCTGTGGCGAATTAGCGCGCCAGCAGGATACGCAGCATGCGGCGCAGCGGCTCGGCGGCGCCCCACAGCAGCTGGTCACCCACGGTAAAGGCGGCCAGATACTCAGGGCCCATGTTGAGTTTGCGCAGACGGCCTACCGGAATGCTGAGGGTGCCGGTGACGGCAGCCGGAGTCAGCTCGCGGGCGGTGATGTCGCGATCGTTGGGGATCACTTTCACCCAGTCGTTATGGGCAGCCAGCAGCGCTTCGATCTCCGCCAGCGGCACATCTTTTTTCAGCTTGATGGTGAATGCCTGGCTGTGGCAGCGCAGGGCGCCGATCCGCACACAGAGACCATCCACCGGAATGACGGCGTTTTCGATACCCAAAATCTTGTTGGTCTCGGCCTGACCCTTCCACTCTTCACGGCTCTGGCCGTTGTCGAGCTTGGTGTCGATCCAGGGGATAAGGCCACCGGCCAGCGGTACGCCGAAGTTGTCCACCGGCAGGGTGCCGGAGCGGGTCTTCTCGGTGATCTTGCGCTCGATGTCGAGAATGGCGGAGGCGGGGTCGGCCAGCTCGACCGCCACTTCATCACGCAGCATCCCCATCTGGGTAACCAGCTCGCGCATATGGCGGGCACCGCCACCGGAGGCTGCCTGATAGGTGGCCACGCTGACCCACTCCACCAGATCGGCCTTGAACAGGCCGCCGAGGGCCAGCAGCATCAGGCTGACGGTGCAGTTGCCGCCAACGAAGGTCTTGATGCCGTTGTTCAGGGCATGCTCGATGACGTCGCCGTTGACCGGATCCAGAATGATGACGGCGTCTTTCTCCATCCGCAGGGCGGAGGCGGCGTCAATCCAGTAACCCTGCCAGCCGGCGGCTTTCAGGCGCGGATAGACATCCTTGGTGTAGTCGCCGCCTTGCGCGGTGATGATGATATCCTGCCTGGCCAGTGCCTCGATATCGAAGGCGTCCTGCAGAGTACCGGCATCGACGCCGAAGTTGGGAGCGGCCTCACCGGCCTGGGAGGTGGTGAAGAAGGTGGGTTGAATATGGGCGAAATCCTGCTCTTCCTGCATCCGGCTCATCAGAACCGATCCCACCATGCCACGCCAACCGACCAAACCTACTTTTTTCATAATGTCCTACCCTGGATTGCTGCTAATGAAAGGGGTGTTGCACGCCTGCGTCCCTGCTGGCGAAGGCCATTTACAAGGTCTTTACAAGCCATTTAAAAAATATGCGCTGCGAAAAATGCGTCTATCCACATTACGGATTGTGGCGGCTTGCGCAAGTCGAATTGCGCAATATTCTGTGCCGTTCGCTGCAATAAACGGCAACGGCGGAGCGAGGGACAAAACGGGGCGCAGGAACGATGAAAAGGCCACCGCTTATGGCGGTGGCCTGTCAATAAAAGGGGGGAAACAGCCCGACCGCGTGAGCGCTTAGGCGTAGCGGGCCAGGGTCAACCCCTCATCGCTGATGGCGGGTTCGCTGCCGCTGATAAGATCGCACAACAGCTGACCCGAACCGGCCGCCATGGTCCAGCCAAGGGTGCCGTGGCCGGTATTGAGCCAGAGGCCGGGAATGGGGCTGGGCCCTACCAGCGGGGTGCCATCCGGCGTCATGGGTCGCAGACCGGTCCAGAACTCGGCCTTGCTGATATCGCCCCCTTCGGGGAAGAGATCGCCGACAACCATCGCCAGAGTGTCGTGGCGTCTCGGGTTGAGGGCGAGGTTGTAGCCCGAGAGCTCCGCCATGCCGCCGACCCGGATCCGCTCGTCAAAACGGGTGATGGCCACCTTGTAGGTCTCGTCGAGCACGGTACTGCGCGGGGCGGCATCTGCGTTGATCATCGGCAGGGTGAGGGAGTAGCCCTTGACCGGATAGACCGGCAGCTCCAGTCCGAGCGGGCGCAGCAGCGGCCGCAAAAAACCGGTGGCATAACTGCCGAGCGCACAGACGATGGCATCGGCGCGATAGCGCTGCTCGCCCGCCCGCACCGCCACAGCGCGGCCGCGGGCTTGCTCAATCTCGTCGATATCGCAGTTGAAGACGAACCTGACCCCGATCTTCTCGGCTTCAAGGGCAAGGGCCTTGGTGAAGCGGAAGCAGTCGCCGGTCTCGTCGCCGGGCAGACGCAGGCCGCCGACGATTTTGCCGCGTACCCGCGCCAGCGCAGGCTCTGCCGATTCGCAGCCGCTGGCATCCAGCGACTGGTAGGGGACGCCATACTCCTCCAGCACCTCGATATCGCGCTGACTCGCATCGAGCTGGGACTGGCTTCTAAACAGTTGCAGGGTGCCTAGCTGGCGCCCTTCGTAATCGATGTTGAGCTCGTCGCGCAGTGCCTTCATACAGTCGCGGCTGTATTCGGCCAGACGCACCATGCGCCCCTTGTTGGTGGCATAGGCGGTCGGGGTGCAGTTGGCGAGCATTTTCAGCATCCAGCGCAGCTGGAAGGGGTCGGCGGTAGGGCGCACGGTGAAGGGGGCATGCTTTTGCAACATCCATTTGGCCGCCTTGAGGGGGATGCCGGGAGCTGCCCAGGGGGCTGCATAGCCCGGGGATATCTGGCCGGCATTGGCATGGCTGGTTTCAAGGGCAACGCCCCCTTGTCGTTCCAGCAGGGTCACCTTGTGACCCGCTTTGGCCAGATACCAGGCGCTGGTTACCCCAATCACGCCGCCACCGAGAACCACTATCTCCATATCGTCTTTCCTTAGACTCGTTTTTCTGATGTTTGGTTGATGGAAACCTTGATGTGGCCACCACCATAATCAGCCGCCACAGGATATTCAACCGCTCTGCGCAGGATTGGGATCTCCGTCTGCCTGCCAGTCACGGGGTGGTGTTTGGTGCGATGACGCGCCTGATTGCCAGCGTAAATCGCTGCGCTGCTGTCAGGGGGATGTGTCAGGGGGCATGGCCCGCTTACAGCTGCTCAAGATGGATGAGATAGTGCTCCGCCGTCGCCAGAATGGCGTGCTGCTGTTCGGCTGCTTGGCCATCCCAGTTGGCATAGGGGAGGGCGAGGCGAGGGTTGCTGCCAAGTTTGTCCCGATTGCGCCAAAGAAAGTGCCAGTAGAGGCTGTTGAAGGGGCAACTTCCGTCGCCGTGGCGGGCTTTCACCTGATAGTGGCACCCCTTGCAGTAGTGGCCCATCCGCTCGAGATAGGCGCCGCTGCTGGCGTAGGGCTTGCTGCCCATCAGGCCGCCATCGGCAAACTGGCTCATGCCGCGGGTGTTGGGCAGCTCCACCCATTCGATGGCATCCACATAGATACCGAGATACCACTGATCCACCTCGTCAGGATCGAGCCCCGCCAGCAGGGCAAAGTTACCGGTCACCATCAGCCGCTGGATATGGTGGGCATAGGCGTGCTCCAGAGACTGGCGAATGGCGTGTCGCACGCAGGCCATCTTTGTTTCTCCATTCCAGAAGAAACCGGGCAACGGCCGGTTGGCCCCGAGAAAGTTGGTCTGCTGGTAGTCGGGCATCTTCTCCCAGTAGAGGGCACGGACAAACTCGCGCCAGCCGAGGATCTGGCGAATAAACCCCTCCACCTGCGCCAATGTGATGGTGGCCTGATTGGCCTGCCAGTGGGTCTCGGCGGCGCGGATCACCTCAAGCGGATGAAGCATCTTGCTGTTGAGGGAAAACGACAAACGGCTGTGAAACAGACTCCAGCCCCGCTCGCTCAGGGCATCCTGATAGCGGCCAAAATGAGGCAGGCAGTGGGCCAGAAAATGGGCCAGCAGCTCGCGACTCTGGCGCCTTGTGATGGGCCACGGCAGTTGGCTGGCATCTGCCTCGCCGATGATGCTGACCCCGTGGCGGGTCAGCATGGCATCAATCTCGCTCACCTCGTTGGCAAAGGTGAGGGGGGCCGGGATCGGCTGACGCTCCGGCAGCTTGGCGCGGTTCTCGTCATCAAAATTCCAGCGCCCGCCAAGGGGTTGGCCGCGCTCATCGAGCAGCACTTGATATTGCTTTCGCAGGGCGCGGTAGAAGAACTCCATCCGGCTGTGGGGGTAGCGTTGCCAGCCATCGCGGGGGGTGAGAAAATGTTCGCTATCCACCTCGGTAGCATGGATGGCAAGGCCTGCCGCCCAGCTTTTCAACTGGCTGGCGAGGCGCCACTCATCCGGGCTCTGCCAGGCAAAGCTGTCGGCCTGATGCGCTGCGATTTGGGCTGCCAGCAGGCTGGGCAAGTCGGGCCAGCGGGCGCTCTCATCGAGGGTCAGGTAACAGACGCGGTGGCCCGCCTTGCCAAGGGCCGCCGCGAAGGCGCGCATGGCGGCAAAGAAGGCCAGCACCTTCTGACGGTGGTGGCGGCAGTAGTCGGTCTCCTGACGCAGCTCCGCCATCAGATAACAGATTGCCGGATCCGGGGTGCGAAACCAGCTGTGAGCGGCGTTCAGCTGATCGCCGAGGACAAGGCGCAGCTCCATCAGACTCGATCCCCCTCAGGTTGCTGGCAGCTGTAACGAGCGTGGCGACAGCGCTCGCTGCAGTAGCGAACTTCCTCCCAACTGCGCGCCCACTTGCGTCGCCAGCTGAAGGGGCGCTGGCAGACGGGGCAGATCTTCTCGGGCAGATGGGGTTTGCGATGCATGATGGCTTCCGGCCCTGGCTGATGGGGGATGTGGTGTGTGGGTAGGGAGAATAACGAACCGGGGGGGCGGGCGGATCAACCTCACTGCCAGTTTGCCGCGCAGATGCGCACTTTGTGAGCGGGCGCACAGCCCGTCAGTGCACCCCTTGTTTGCAAATTAACCAGCCGTTAACGTGGCGAGGCTGCCGTTGGCAGCACCCATCAATGGATCTTGTTGGCCATCGACTGTCTACAACCGATATGGAGGGGAGTGATGCCAATCATGACAGCTACGCCCCGGGCAGCTTGCCTGCTCGCCCACTGGTATACCCGGGATCCCATTCTCACCTTCGACTTTCCTCACCGCTGATTGGCGGCACCCGCCGTTTGAATTTGTCAGCCGGACGACCCTGATCGCCCCGGCCTCTTTGCCAATCCCGATTTCAAACACACTGGCCTTGCGCCGGTGAGGAGTCTTTTATGCGTCGTATACCCGAGCCGTTTCGTATCAAGATGGTCGAGCCCATCAAACAGACCACTGGCGCCGAGCGCCGCGCAGCCCTCGAGGCCGCTGGCTGGAACCCCTTCCTGCTGCTGGCCGAGGATGTCTATATCGATCTGCTGACCGACAGTGGCACAGGTGCCATGTCCGATCGTCAGTGGGCCGGCATCATGATGGGGGATGAGGCCTATGCGGGCAGCCGCAACTTCGTCGAGCTGGAGCGCACGGTGCGCGACATTTTTGGTTACCAGCATGTGATGCCCACCCACCAGGGGCGCGGGGCCGAGCAAATCCTCTTCCCCGAGTTGGTCAAGCGCTGCAAGGGCAAGGCGCCGGTCTTTATCTCCAACTACCACTTCGACACCACCAAGGCCCACGTGGAGTTGGCCGGCGCGCGGGCCATCAACCTGCTCACCCCGAAAGCCCTCGACACCACGGCCCCCTACACCTGGAAGGGGGATTTTGATCTCCCTCGCCTGAGCGACACCATCGAGACCCTGGGGGCCGACAACGTGTCCGGCATCATCATCACGGTGACCTGCAACAGCGCTGGTGGCCAGCCGGTCTCCATGGCCAATATGGAGGCGGTCTCCGAGCTGGCCCGTCGCCACCATATTCCGGTGGTGATCGATGCCGCCCGCTTTGCCGAGAACGCCTGGTTTATCAAGGAGCGGGATCCGGCTTATGCGAAGTGCAGCATCAAGGAGATAGTGCGCCAGATGTTTGCGCTGGGGGACATCTTCACCATGTCGGCCAAGAAGGACGGGCTGGTCAATATCGGCGGGCTCTGCTGCTTCAAGGAGGATCTCGATCTGTTCCGCGCCGTGCAGGTGCGCTGTGTGGCGATGGAGGGGTTTGTCACCTATGGCGGCCTTGCCGGGCGGGACATGGCGGCGCTTGCCATCGGCCTGCGGGAGGGGATGGATGAGGAGTATCTCAACTACCGTATCAGTCAGGTGGCTTATCTCGGCGAGCGGCTGGCCGAGGCGGGCATCCCCATCCAGACCCCCACTGGCGGCCATGCAGTGTTTGTGGATGCCAAAAAGCTGCTGCCCCATATTCCGGCCGAGCAGTTTCCGGCCCATGCGCTCGCCTGCGAGCTCTATCTGGAAGGGGGCGTGCGCGGGGTGGAGATTGGCTCCCTATTGTTGGGGCGTGATCCCGCCACCGGCAAGCAGGAGGCGGCGGACTTCGAGCTGTTGCGTCTCACCATCCCGCGTCGGGTCTACACCCGGGATCATATGGACTATGTGGCCGACTGCCTGATCGCGGTGAAAGCGCGGGCCAGCGACATTCGCGGGCTCACCTTTGATTACGAGCCGCTGCTGCTGCGCCACTTCACTGCGCGGCTGAAACCGGTCTGATCAGTAATCGGTTAGACGGGGTGATCAACGGCGCCAAGCCGTGAGATCAAGGGCAGTTCCCGGTTAAACAGCCCAGTAAAAAGCCCCCGCACCAAGGTGCGGGGGCTTTCGTTTATCGAAGCAAACTGGGTCAGACCGCTTGATACTCCAGCTCGACCGAGCCCAGCGCCTTGAGGGTGGACTGGGCGGAGTCACGCTGGCTGATCTGGCCGTTTTTGTTCTCCAGCAGCACGGCGCGGCGGATGGTGGCGAGATCTTCGCCGTTAAGCACCGCATGGGCGCAGGCCA
Source organism: Aeromonas sp. SG16 (assembly GCF_024436135.1). Taxonomy (NCBI): domain Bacteria; kingdom Pseudomonadati; phylum Pseudomonadota; class Gammaproteobacteria; order Aeromonadales; family Aeromonadaceae; genus Aeromonas; species Aeromonas sp. SG16. Next base: position 926,970 of record NZ_JANFNW010000001.1, on the reverse strand, counting down.
TCTGCATCGGCGGCAGGCTGGGGTTGAAGGCGGCGTTCTCGGCGTAGCGGCCAGAGAAGATGCGGCCATCGGCAAACTGCAGCGCCACCGCGGCATAGCCCTGGCTATAGGGGGCATAGCTTTGACGGGCAGCGGCCAGCGCGGCCTGCCACAGCGGGTCTTCGCTTTCAAGCGTGAGTTCTGCGTGATCCTGCGGGCTCATCAGCGCATCCGTGATGTCGAGGTCCGCTGGGCCAAACGAGTGGGGCAGGAAGGATTGCAGGGCACTCAGGTCATCGGGCAGAGAGACTTTCAGGATCTTGGCGGTGCTCAGCTCGTTCATGAACTGACGGCAGTGGCCGCAGGGGGTGTAGTTGACGGTGATTTCAGAGATCCCGGTCTCGCCGCCCAGCCAGGCGTTGGAGATGGCGGACTGCTCGGCGTGAACCGAGTGGAACAGACCTTGCCCCGCAAACTCCATGTTGGCACCGAAGTACCATGTGCCGCTCAGGCCGCAGGCGATGGCACCGACGTAAAACTTGGAAATGGGTGCCACCGAGCAGGCAGCGGCCAGTGGCAACAGGGCGAGGCGCAGTGCGCGATCATCGAGACCTGTGGCGGCTTTCAGGGTGGCGACTTGCTCCGGCGTGAAGCGGGCGTTGAAGTCGGCACTATCCAGCATGGGCTGCACGGCTGCTTTGAGCTGGGCAGAGAGGGTATCGAATGGCTTGGCAAAACGGGGATGCATAGTGTGTCCTCAAAGGCCAATTGGGCGGCCATTGTAGGGAGCATGCTCGGGTAAATGTGTGAGCAGGCTCACGCCCTGACGGGCAAACGGAGGGGGATGGTAATGGAAACGTTTGTCTTGTGCAAATTGTGCGGCAGGTCGCACCCCGACAGCGCTGCAGAGCCGTCGGGGTGGTTAATCATCGGTCAGGTGAGCCAGTGATAGATGGCAAAAAGGAGGGGCGCGACGGCAGCGGTGAGGATACCGCACACCACCATGGCGAGCGATGCAAAGGCGCCCTGTGTGATCCCTTTCTCGGCGGAGGTGGCGGTGCCGATGGCGTGGGCACAGGCCCCCATGGCGAGTCCTTGCGCTTCCGGGTCGGTCACTTTCAGCAGTTTGAGCAGCGGGTAGCCGATCAGGGCGCCGACAATTCCCACCACCACCACCACGGCGGCCGCAATGGCGGGAATGCCGCCGATGGACTGGCTGACGCTCATGGCGAGCGGGGTGGTGATGGATTTGGTCGCCAATGAGGCGAGCAGTGCCGGATCTATGCCCATAAAATGACCGATCAGCAGAGTTGTGCACACCGAGATCAAGACGGAGGCGAGGGTACAGATTAGGATGGGCTTGAGCTTGGCCTGGATCTGGCGCGCCTGCTGATAGAGCGGTAGCGCCAGCGCCACCACGGCGGGCTCCAGCAGCATGGTAATGGGGCTGCTGCCGCGTTCGTACTGCTCAAGGGGCAGATCGAGCCAGAGTAGTAGTCCAATGATCACCCCGGTCGGCACCAGCACCGGATTGATGATGGGCCAGGGTAGGCGTCGATAGAGGGCGCGGGTGGCGAAATAGAGCGCCAGGGTCAGGGGAATTGCGAGCCAGAAGATCATTTGTTCATCCTCTGGTAGAGCCGACCGACGGTGGCGAGGATCAGCACGATCCCGAGCACGATGCAGAGCATGATGACGCCGAAGGACTGGCGCAGGGGCTCTAGCCAGGCCACCAGTCCGACCGCGACCGGCACGAACAAAACGCCCATGTGGCGCAGCAGCAAGCCAGCGCCCAACTCGACCCAGTGCAGCTTGATCAGTTGCAGGGAGAGCAGCACAAACAGCAGCAGCATGCCGATGATGCTGCCGGGAAAGGCGAAAGGCAGGATGGCTGCCACGGATTTGCCTGCCAGCAGGCAGGCGACGATGACCATAAAGTCACGAAAGTACAGCAAGGCGCGTTGCGCGATCACGTGAACCTCATCGACTGGGAAGAAAAATCGCAGTTTACCAGAGAGGCCGGGTCGCGGCATTAAAACAATAACAACTGAAATCAGTTCATTTGAAGCTGATTTGATTGGCATTTTTTGAAAAGTGCCTGATAGAACCCTTTTTCGAACTACAAGGAGTAGTGATGACATCCCTCTTGTCCCGAGTTCGCCAGTTGGCGAACGATAACGCGTTGCCACCCCATCTGTTGCAAACCCGTCAGTGGGAAGGGCCTCTGTGTCGGGTGCGACTCGACAATACTGGCGCTGATGCCAGTCCGGTTGACCACTGGGTGCTGTTTGATGGCAAGCTTGGCCTGCCGGTGGAGAGCGCCATCTATGGCGAAGGATTCCAGATGCTGGCTCAGACCATGGGGTGCTGGCAATCACCGCAACATGTCGGCCGTTGCCCCGATGCCAGCGTCTATCGCATCACCGATGACAATGGCTATCACACCATTCACAACCTGTTGCTGGTGGAGCATAACAAGGGGTGGCTGCTGCTTGCTTTTGCCAGCTGTCACCGTTTTGGCGGGGAGTTTCGCCTCTACCCCGATGGCCGCTTGCAGATCCTGATGAACTGCGAAGGGCGAAAACTTGCGGCCGGTGGGTACTGGCAGAGCGAGGCGCTGATCTGCCTCGAAGGGGCGGAGCGCGAGGGTCTACTGGCCGAGCTGGCACGGTTGATCGAGGCCGAGCACGGCTCGCTGATCGGCCAGGTGAGTGATCGCCCGAGCGGTTGGTGCTCCTGGTATCACTACTACGCCGAGGTGAGCGCTGCCGATATTCGCGAGAACCTGCAGGTGCGTGCCGAGCGCTTCCCGGCCCTGCGCTATGTGCAGATTGACGACGGCTATCAGGCCAAGATGGGCGACTGGCTCACTCCGTCTGCCAAGTTCGAGCAAGGTGTAGCCTCACTGGCTGCCGAGATCAAACAGGCTGGCTGCGAGCCTGCCCTCTGGGTCGCTCCCTTTATTGCAGAGCCCACTTCGCAGGTGTTTCAGGATCACCCCGACTGGTTTGTGAAGGGGGATGATGGCTTGCCGCTCCCCTCCGAGCGGGTCACCTACGGCGGTTGGCGCTGTACTCCCTGGTATGTGCTGGACGGTACCCACCCCGAGGTGCAGGCGCACCTTGAGCAGGTGTTCCGCACCCTGCGCGAACAGTGGGGCATCCACTACTTCAAGCTCGATGCCAACTTCTGGGGCGCCATCCACGGTGGCCGTTTCCACGATCCGGCAGCCACCCGGGTTGAAGCCTATCGGCGCGGTATGGCTGCTATCCTGCGTGGTGCTGGCGATGGTGCCTTCCTGCTCGGTTGCAATGCGCCCATCTGGCCAAGCCTTGGGCTGGTGCACGGCATGCGGGTGAGCGATGACGTGGAGCGCAATAGCCACCGCTATCGTCAAATTGCTCGCGAGGCCTTCTGCCGCGCCTGGCAGAACGACAAGCTCTGGGCCCTCGACCCCGACTGTATCTGTCTGCGTGATCTACCGCGCCAGCAGGCAAGCAAGGCGGATTACAGCTTCCATCTGGCAGCGCTGGTGGCGAGTGGCGGCATGATGCTGGCCGGTGATCGACTGCAAGATCTCGATGAAGAGCAGGCAGCGCAACTGCGCAAGCTGCTGGGTCTTTGTGCGGCCCGGGCGCCCTCTGCCCGTTTCGAGTCGATGGACTTTGCCTGCGGCGAAGTAAGCCTGCCCGAGGGCGGTACTCTGCTCTGCCTCTTCAACTGGGAGGGGCAACCACAGGAGTTTCTGCTGCCGGAAGGGGGAAGCGATTTTTGGCATGGGCAGGCAGTCGGTACGGCCGTGATCCTGCAAGGGGGCGAAGGGCGGGTGATCCGTTACATTTGATAAGGCTCGCCTCTCAAACAATTCAGGCTCCTTCGGGAGCCTGAATTGTTTGCTATTTAGAGGGCTGTGTCAGTAACGCCACTCGACGCCAGCCGCGTATTTGGCTGAACCATAACCCGGGATATCGCTGCCCGAGGTGATGGCCTTGAGTGTGAGATTAGGGGTAATTGGCATACCAAAGCCAAAACCGATAGCCAGCCGATCGTTGGGGTTACCCATCACATCGACCCGCATCACCCGGTAAAGCGACATATCTTCGCTCAAGTGCATATAGGCCTGAGATGCGCGGTTATAGGCCTGACCAAACACCTCCAGCTGAAAGCCGGACTGGGTGGAGATGACCAGCGGTACCCCGACAAACTTGTAGAGGTTGGAGTTGTTGAAGTAGCTGTTGGTGACCTGAGGCGTGAAGTCGGTTTGCTGGTACAGGGTGCTGAAGCTGTGCTCAACGATGTGATAGGTCTGCTCAGGCAACAGCGCAAGGTAGTCCGGCATATCGAACCGGTATGCGGCGTTGGCTGCCAGCGGCAGCAGGGCCAGTAATCCCAGCAGAGCGTGGTGACGAGGCATCAGCAAATGGCTTCCGTTTGATCGGGGCAAGATGAAGGGGATGCAACACATTGGTTTTTGAGAAGATCCCCTTCGTCATTATGACTTGAAGAAGGGGATTGGCGAGGAGGATTTAGTGTGAAATCACTCACAACTCATAAATCTTCCAGATAGTGGTAGAGACTCTTAAGAATCGCAAAGTTTCGTTCGTTACCCTGATTCTGCTCGGCCAGCGCTTCGAGGCGCGGCACATAGTCAGGTAGACGGTTGCTGAAGTAGTCGCTGCAGTGCAGGCGCCAACGTTTCTGCTCCGCTTCGCTCAGCGTGTGCGGCCAGTTGCGGGCGCGATAGCGAAACAGCATCTCCGGCAGCCGTGAATCGGTAAAGGCGAACTCCCGCTCGCCCAGCAGATCTGCCGGGGTGGCGCGCACCAGATCCATGGTGGACTTGTCGCCGTGACCGAAGAAGCCGGCGTAGAGCTGGGTATCGGGATCGCCGTCACTGCTGCCCGCAAACTCCTGATTGAACACTTTCACCAGTTTTTCCCGCACTTCGGGGTGGGCGCGCAGCAGATCCAGGCTCTTGCGGCACTGCTCCCGATCGATGCCCAGCTGGTCGGCCCGCTCTGCCGTAAGGGTGGCGGCCGGTGCAAGTACCGGACACTTGTTGATGTGCACCAGTTTGACCGGAATGCCCGCCAGATCCCCCAGCTCCTCTTTCTTGGTGTAGAGGCGCTCGCGGATCTCTTCGCTGGTGAGCTCGATAAGCGGGGTGGGGTCGCGGGTCAGATCTACCATGATCACCGCGTTCTGGTTGGCGGGGTGCCAGGCGAGGGGCGAGACCCAGCTTGCACACCCCTGCCAAGGGGAGAACATGCCGGAGACGTGCACCAGTGGCTTCATGGTCACCACGTCGATCAGTGCCTTCACTTTGTTCTTGTTGCGAAGGTCAAACAGGTACCCGAACAGCTTGGGTTGGGCCTTTTTCACCAGCTTGGCCATCTCGATGGTGGCCAGCACGTCAGAGAGTGCATCGTGGGCATTGGCATGGGCGACGCCGTTGGCGATAGTCAGCTTTTCCAGCCGGAAGCTCGGCTTGCCCTCATCATCAAAGGCCCACTCGATTCCCTCCGGGCGCAGGGCGTAGCAGGCCCGCAGCATGTCGAGGATGTCCCAGCGGGAGTTACCGTTCTGCCAGCTGTAGGCATAGGGGTCATAGAAGTTGCGATAGAGGGTGTAGCGGGTCACCTCGTCATCGAAGCGGATACTGTTGTAGCCCAGCACACAGGTATTCGGAGTGGCGAACTGCTCGTGGATCTGGCGAATGAAATCCGCCTCGCACAGCCCGTCCTTCATCGCTTTTTGCGGCGTGATGCCGGTGATCAGGCACGCCTCCGGATCTGGCAGGTAGTCCGCCGGCGGTTTGCAGTAGATGACCAGCGGCTCGCCAATGATGTTGAAATCCGCATCGGTACGAATACCGGCAAACTGCGACGGCCTGTCCTTGGCGGGGCTGATGCCGAAGGTCTCGTAGTCGTGGAAATAGAAGGTCGGCTCGCTGCCGGCGTGTGCTGTTTTGCTCATGTTACTCGAGATGAGGTATCCGATGACGGCGGCTAGCGCCTGGGTGGATGGTGCCATGCACCACAATGGCCAGCATGGTAAACCATAGCGCAAGCATAACGAAGGGCAAGCCGTGCAGGTGGCGGTTTATTGGGCGGTAAGTGCGCAGTGGTTGTGGTCTGGTAATTGAGTGGATCGATCCGATATGTGTTTGAAAATGTGACATGTTTTTTTATACACCAGTTCCGAAATATATAGTTTTATGTATGATAGCTGAACCAAAAAACAGATTGTTCCACCCCTTCGCAAAATTAATGCGACGAAATAATGTATCCCGAGTATGCAGATGCTTAGCGGTGAACTGCAACTGTTTGGTGTATTCCATTGTTTACGATTTATTAAAGGGATCTTGATTATGCCAATTCCAATTATCCTCGGAGCAGCTGCACTGGCTACTGCAGCTTACGGCGCCAAAAAGGGTTATGACGGCTACCAGAAACACTCTGAAGCAGACGATACCGTTAACTCTGCAAAAAGGCGTTACGAGGAAACAAGAGCGCCGTTTGACATACAGGAAAAAGCCACCAATGACGTCCTTGATGTATTGGGGCAGGAAGAGCTAAAAATCGGACAGCAGTTCAACGAGTTCAAAACACTTGCTGATGACATTCTGCAAAAGCTCAACAGCGGTCGCCAGAATAAACTCGAGATCAGTATTCCCAAGCACAAATTACAGAAAATTGAGGGTTACAGCTATACGGCCATTGGTGTGTTGGGCGCGGCGGCTGGAGCCGGAGCCGCCGGAGCTGCGGCTGGATTTGCCATTTATGGTGGAGTCATGGCACTGGGGGCGGCCTCTACCGGTATAAGTATTTCTGCGTTATCTGGCGTCGCCGCTACCAACGCTACTCTGGCGGCCATTGGCGGTGGATCTCTTGCCACAGGTGGCTTGGGAATGGCTGGAGGCAGTGCGATCCTCGGTGCAGCCGTGGCTGGTCCAGTGCTAGCTATTGCTGGCTGGGCATACAACAGCCATGGCGAGGAAGCGATTAAGAATGCGAATAAAATAAACAGTCAAGTTGGTAGTGCTATTGCGAAACTTAAAAAGGCTCAGGAACAGCTCAGTAATACAGAAGATTATGCTTTCGAAATTATCGAAGTGCTGAAGGCTGTTTACGCCCAGTTTGACCAGTACTTCGACATCCTCAAGGCAGTCACCCGCCAAATTGAAGCAGCTAAGGTGCTCAAGCAGGATCCACAAGTGGCGCTGGCTCAATTGAGCGACACTATTATGCGTGCAATTGGCAACGGCTATGCACTGGCAGCTATCCTCGTTGACCTGATCACCACACCGTTGTTCCGGGTCAAGCATGTCAACGGTGAGATCCAGAAAGACACACATGGCGTGCCGGTGATGGATACGGACGAAGACGGCTCAATGATCCTCAATACAGATCAGCTGGATAAACAACTCTGCGACACCAAAACCAGCGCGGCCCGCATTGAGCCTGCGTAACTTACTTGCGGGGCCGTTAGGCCCCCTTTTGATATTGTTGAGATAGTCATGGACGCCACTATGCACACCGCCGCACAAGACTTCCCGTGGGCTGTAGAGCTCGAGAAAACCGTTATCAATAGCTTGGTTACCAGTTTTGGACTGGACTTTTTGTTGTTTAAGGATCAGAAGGGTGGTGATGTAAACACGATCCACAATGTTCGTAATGGCGTGTGGGCCACAACGGATGAACAGCTGTGTTATGAACAACGCGAAGATTACAATAGTGGGCTCTACCATAAGCACGCTAATTACATTGCCACCGGCGAGCGGGATAAAGCCAAGCAATCCGCCGGCACCTTGCATGACCCTTATCGCAATACGATGATGGGCGCGAACGAACAGCGCAACCTCGATCACGTTATCAGTGCAAATGAAATCCATAACGATCCTGGTCGTGTTCTGGCCGGTCTAAATGGGGTGGAACTGGCTAATCAAAGTAGCAACCTGCAAACCACCCTCGAAACCGTCAATAAATCGAAAAAAGATTCGTCTATCAACCAGTATCTGCAACGGCTACCGGGTCTGATTAATGAGCACGAAACTCAGCTGGCTAAAGACCGAGCACGCTTGGCTACCCTGCAACGCGACACACCAGAGCAGCAGCACAAGGCCCGGGAACTGGAAGACACGATCCGTAAAACCGAAATTAAAGTATCAAAACTCAAGTCGGTCGATCCTGATGCCATGCGTAAACGTGATGCTGAAGCTAGAGCGCCGTATGAGCAACAGATTAACCACACCTACTACACTAGCAGCAAGTTTTTCCACCAAACCGCCAGTGCCGCAGGTAAAGCCGGCTTGGCCATGGGTACCCGACAAATGCTCGGAATGGTCATGGCAGAGGTGTGGTTTGAACTACGCGAGCAACTGCCAGCCCTGCTGACCAAGCTCAAAGTCAATTTCAGCTTCAAAACGTTCGTAGGCAGCATCACTGCCTCGCTTAAAGGCATCTGGGAACGAGTCAAAGCACGTTTTAACGCCTTCTTGGTTGCATTCAAAGACGGCGTATTTTCAGGCATCCTCGGTAGCCTTACCAACACCGTATTCAACATCCTCGCCACCACCCATGTAATGGCTATTAAGATCATTCGCGAGACCTGGGGTGTATTGGTCAAAGCCATCAAGTTATTGGCCTTCAATCCCGACAAGCTCAGCGTCGTTGAATTGTGCCAGGCAGTCACTTCATTGTTGTCAGTCGGAGCAGCTACCACCGTAGGCTCCATAGCCTACACCCAACTGCTGCCAATATGCAGTTTTCCGTTCGGTGCCGAGCTTGCAGCCTTTGCCAGTGCTCTGATAACAGGCACTGTTACCCTCGGACTCAACTATTTTTTGCTGCACAGCAGTGTGGCTTGTAAGCTGTGGGCCTATGTCGAATCCATGGGGCCACATGCAGGCACGCTTAAACAGTTCCAGGCTATCAATGCGGAACTGGATCGTTATCTGGCCGAGTTGAGTCAATTGGAATTCAATCTAGACGTAGAAGAATTACAGACCTTTACCCTCGAACTGCAAAGCTGTAACGATGAACTTGAGCGTAGTGTGGTGTTGCAGCAACAGGTGCTGGCCCGCGGTATAGAACTGCCGTTCGAGATGGGGAATGCCGCCAGCACCCGTAACTGGTTGGCTTCAAAGGTATGACGTTACCAGCTTTTCCCTGTACTCAATGCGGGCAGTGCTGCCGCAATGTACATCTGGCGGAGGAAACCCGATATCTGGATCGGGGGGATGGCGCTTGCCTGCACTACTGTGATGCAGACAAGCAATGCCGAATTTATGAAACCCGGCCAGATATTTGCCGGGTGGAACGGCAATTCCGGATGAATTATTCAGGTCTGTATAGTTGGGAAGAGTTTGTAGAGGCGAATGCCAAAGTTTGTCAGGTACTGCAGAGTGAAGTGATAAAATAAAGTGGACTCAGTGATGAGTTGTTAGTCTTCAGCAGTAGCTTCGTTCGGTGTTTGTCTCTTTGCTGGATTACCATAACCAGCTTTTTGCCAAAGCCCCCAGCGTTTATGCTAGGGAAAATTGGTTGTATTGATTACTCTACCTGCCGTACCTGCAAATCCGCACTCTTGAGCTTGAAGGTACAGCCTTGCTGGATGAGCTCCTCCCGATTTGCCAGCACCAGCGGGTAGAGCAGGGGTTGTTGTTGGTGTTCGCCGTTATAGCTCACCTGCATCCGTTCTAATGCGTAATGTACTAAGGGGGTCCGTTGGCTGATCAATAGCTGGTTCCCGGTCATGGCATAGTCTCTGGCAATGATGGCCTGCTGTCCCTCGCTGAGGCCTGGATTCGGAACGACTACAGCGGTCACTTGGGTGTTCCACTCCAGATCTTGATCCCTGCCGTGAGGGGAGGCATCCAGCAGATCCGGTTCGCCCCGAAAACGACTCATCACAAAGTCCAGATATTCCCCCTTCTTCTCGCAGTAGGCGCGTACGTGCCAGCGGATCCCGTCATAGACCAAAGTGTGGGGCACGATATTTCGGCCACTCTGCTCCTCTGAACTGAGGGATACGTAATCGACATCGACCCGCAGCTGGCCACGGGCCGCCTGCACCAAACCGCGCACAATCTTGGGGTCGATATGGCGGTTTGGCACATCCAGGATCTCGATATGGCCGTAGCGTAGATCCATCAGCGGCAGTGTCAACAGGCCCGCTTCATGTTGTCGCTGGTGCTGCTTTTCACGATGTAGCAGCATCAGATACTCATCCACTTTTCCCTCACTAAAGCGCGGGACAAAGTGCTCTGTGGGTTTGTATCCCTTCAGGCTTCTGTCATAGACCAACCCTTCCGGTGAGTAGTGGGTCAGGTAGTGGTTGATATCCCGTGACGCCTGTTGGCGACCGATATTGAAGGCTGTCATCAAATGATTGGTGGTCAGCCGTCCTTCCCACTGCAAGACGATCTCCAGCAGACGAAAACGCAGGGTTTGATCCCAGGTGAGCTCTTTGGGTGCCATACGTGCTCCAAAATGCGACATGTTTATGTAACCAGTATCGGCATGAGTATACAGGCTACATATAATGAGTCCATCTAAATGAGCGCCAAAGGAACATGTCATGAACGGGAAGCTGGATAGTGCGTACAGCCATCACGCCGCGTGCCGGATGCAGCAGCGCGGTATTGCTCCCGAGCTGGTAGAGCTGCTGCTCAGCATCGGACGTTCTTCTTATCACCAGGGGCGCGAACTGGTTTATCTCGATCGCAAAGGCGTGACGATGCTGCAAGCCGAGTACGGAGTGCCAGCGGAATGCTGCCAGCGGCTGCGCCGTCACTATCTGGTACTGCAAAACGGCGAGATTGTCACCGTCGGTCATAAAACCACTCACTTCAAACGCGATCGTCACTGAGGCGCTATGAACTCAAGTCTGTTATCAGGTCAGGCGGCCATGCCCCTGATCAGGGGGATCTATTGCTTGCTGTCAGCCGAGCGGGCCAAGGCGTTGACCGCTTTGCTTGCCCAAGGCGCGTGTCACCAAGGGGGTGAGACTTCACCACTGGCGGTGGTGACGGCATTGGCTATCCATGTCGAGCAACATCGACTGGATTGCACGTCACAGCCCATCTATCTGGGGCGTGAGCAACTGATGGCCGGTGCAGCCGATTTGCTGGGGGAGGATGCCAGCTTTGAAGATCGGGACGCGTTTCGTCTGTTGGCGCTGCTACTCGACAAATTGCTGCGAGGAGGGCGTGGCAGCCGTCAGGCCAAGCTGGATGGACTCACGCCAAGTGTGATGGAGCAGCGGATGCTGGCGGCCATATCCCCGAATACTGGTTTGGTGGTGCGTGGTAGCTGGCGGCGCAAGTCTCGTAATCAGCTGGGCCATGCCAGTTGGCTGGATGTAGTGGAGGCAGGCCTCTGGTGCTTCTGGCATGGTGACGATTTGGCAAGTGGCGAAGTGCTACTCGGTGTGCTGCTGGGCAGGGATGAGCGAGTGCGGCTTGTTTATGGTCTGCTGGTGGGTGCTTTCTACATGGGGGAGCCTTTCCGGCTCGAGTGAGGTTGTTTGAATTCTTCAGCAAGTGATTTAAATATAAAAGTAAAATGAACTTCTGCAGTTTATGTCCACGAACTTCTGCATGTGGTGTTTCAAATATGAAACAACTGGACAGGTCTGGCTTGGTGCTATTACGGCAAAAACGGATGAAGTCCTGTCTGTTAAATTTCTCAGACTGTATGGAGATGGTATTCACCTGACAGTTGCCCACAAAAGGGAGTGGTTATACTGCTTCAGTCCAGATAACACAGAATCAAACTAACGGTCGTTATTTTGGGGGCGCCGATGGATATAAAACAATTTTTGATAATGCTTTACATATGTTTAGATGATACCTTGAATAAGTCGAGTGCATATCAATCATTGGACTTCGTATAAGGAAATATAGAGAGGGTTATATGTCGTCTTGGGAAAATCATATTGTATTAAATTTGGTCAGATGACGCGCTGAGTATGATAGATCATCTATAATTCTCTGACTTGTTTTTCATTAATTTATGCTGTTATCATTGTGGGTTATGGATATTTTTGTGCGCATCTTATAAAATGTATTTCATCAACAGGCTTATAATATATCACGCAACAGGAAAGCAATACCAAATAAAATAAGCTGAACCACTATGGTAAATAAGTTGGAATAACTTCCAACATGATTAGAGTAGAACGTAAGTTAACAGTATTGAAACAATATAAATGCCATAACCAAAGATGTTTTTTTTGGGATATCTATCAAGATGGCGACATGTGGTGGATAAAGTGCATATCTTGACCTCTATCAAGAGGGAATCGTTTGAGTTGCTGTTAAGTGGGCTGGTTATAATTAATGCCATCCCATTGTACTGTTGTTGGACAGTGCATAGAGAGTAGTGCTTTAATGATTAAAGAGTTAATTGGCTTGAGTTTATATTCATCAATTGGCGTTTTTCATTGGGTGGGGTGGGACATTGGTGGAACAAGCAGGTTCAGCTAGGTGGTTATGTGGAAGTGTCTGCCACCATATGGCAGAGCCAAACGCTTATTGCCATATGGTGGCACGTGTTTTTGACATGGCGTCAGTAGACTTACAATCGTAACTAAATGTTTTTTAAGGTGAAGTTGTTATTGCGATCAGAGCTTGTGTACATGATGAAATTATAGAGAAAATCCTGGAAAAAACACCGCTAAAAATTGCCATAATATGGCAATCGCCTCTCTTGTATGCCATCAAACAGGCATTGCTATTAACACATATCTGTCATGGTGCTTAGTCTAACACCAGTGGACGTCCCTTATGGTGTCGTTGCAGGTCGCTGCGTTGCGGGATAACCGCTTTTATCTTTCTGCGCCGAAGTTCTGCCCGCAGAGCCCTGCTGCTATAGGCCTTATCTGCGGCAAGATGCGTTGGCCGAGTGCGATAATGGCCTGATGAAGTCGGGATCCTTGCCATGGCCAACACACTTGTCGCATATCTGATTTCCGCTGATTGCCCCGACGAAAGGCAGAACCCCAGCGGTAAACCATTACCATCAGTGACCAAGTGAATTTTGCTGCCAAAACCACCACGAGAGCGACCAAGGGCTTGATTCACCGGAGAGTTTTTTTACGCGCTCCGGCAGCATCTTTGGATGCCCTGACATTGGAGCCGTCAATGCACCACAGGTCGAAGTCGATAAGCCCTTCTTCATTGAGATGCAGTTGCAACGCAGCAAGGATGGCATCGATACGACCTGTACTCAGCCAACGTCGAAAGGTGTTATAGACCGAGCTCCATGGGCCGAAACGTTCTGGCAGGTCTCGTCAAGGTGCGCCGGTATGAAGAATCCAGAGAATGCCATCAAGCACTTGGCGCGGCTCACGAGTAGGGCGTCCGCTTATGCGGCGGCATAGAAAAAGGGGCTCGATAAGCCCCCGTTGTGCATCGGTCAACTGGTAACGACGTGACACTGCATAGGTCTTAAATTGTTGAGAAGATTTGAGATTATATATTCATCACTTTAAGAACACAGCCTAGGGTGGGCGGTGCCAGGCACCACAATTGCCTGCATAGTAAACCATAGCGCAGGCAGAACGAAGGGCAAGCCGCGCAGGTGGTGATTTATTGGGCGGTAAGTGCGCTGTGATGGTGGGTGACAGTCTGGTTTGCGCTGACTTCTGCCTGAAAATGTGACATGTGGATTTATACACCCCTAGAGGGGTAATAGTTTTTTTGTATAATGGCCCCATTAGGATATCACATTCAATAAAGAGGACGAGCCATGTTTGACCCCAAAAAATTCACCACTCCAACAGCTAAGCCACTTCCCGTCGTTCTGCTTCTGGATGTCAGTTCCAGTATGTCCGGAGATAAAATCGAGAACCTTAACAAGGCCGTCGAGGATATGCTGGATACCTTTGCGCAGGAAGAGAAGATGGAGACTGAGATACTTGTTTCCGTCATCACTTTTGGCAACCAAGTGGAGCTGCATGTTCCCTACACCAAGGCTTCTCAGGTGCGGTGGCAAGGTCTGCAGGCAAACGGTATGACCCCGATGGGAACCGCCCTCAAGATGGCCAAGGCAATGATCGAAGACAAGGAGACTACTCCGTCACGAGCCTACCGACCGACGATTGTTCTTGTTTCTGATGGGCAGCCTAATGATAGCTGGGAAAGGCCGCTGGAGGACTTTATCTCCGAAGGACGCTCTTCCAAATGTGACCGCATGGCAATGGCTATTGGACGGGATGCTGATGAGACAGTTTTGAAGCGTTTTATCGAGGGTACGCCCCATGACCTTTTCTATGCAGAAAACGCCGGGCAGCTGCATGAATTCTTCCAGCGAGTGACCATGTCGGTGACCATGCGTACTCAGTCCAAGAACCCGAACGTTGTTCCAGCGTCTATTGAACTGGATGAGAGCTCGAAATCAAATATTGCTGCGTCAATCTCTATTGAGAATGATGATCAAGGTTATTGGTAGGAGAGCAAAATGGATAGGAATCAGGATAATTTGGATTTACCAGCACTGATCGCTAATGGCGTATCTAATGGTGAAGCGCAGGCTTATGCATTAGCGGAACAGATAGAGTTTACGCCCGAGGATGCAAAAAAAACGCGCGGAGTTATAGGTTCATTTATTCGCTCGTACAGAGATAAATCGCCTGACCTATCAAATAATGCTTGGCTTTGTCTTGAATTCTCCAAATATCCAGATATTTGGAGAAATGAAGAAGATCTCAAACACGCTGCTGATGATATTGTTGAGGAAGTAGCGGTTTTCGAGTCTTCTCAGCAAGAGTTGACGGAACACCACAGTAAAGGATTAAGCACTAACAACTGGTTGGCGGGGAAAATTGAGCAAGGTGCAACCGCAGGTGGGGTGACTAACTTCGGAGCTTACGCTACTAAAATTGATACAGCCATTGTGACGGCAAACAAAGCAAATATTGATTTGCTTTACCGAAATGATGGCCAGTTGAATCAGCAGCTTAATCTGGATGGTTTTATTGCTGAACAACATCATGTTGATACATTCAACCTTGATGCGGTAGCTAAAGGTAGTGAATACCGTGCCGAAGTATTAAAACCCAAACCCGGCCAGACATATGGCAAAAATTCAGTTGATATTGTGATTAAGGATGGTGAAGGAAAAATTGTCCGTCGCTACCAAGCAAAATATGGTGCCGATGCGGATGCGACAGACACCATGCTTAAAAAAGGAGATTACCGAGGGCAGCGCAAGTTAGTGCCAGAAGGGCAGTCTGAAGATATTCCAGGAAGTACTGAAACAATCGAAATTGATGGTGTCGAATCTAAGCCACTTTCTAAACAAGAGGCCAAAGAGAGACAACGCAGAGCACAAGAAGAAGCTGAAGCCAAACAATATGATTGGAACGAGACAAGCAGGATCGATATTGCAAAAAAAATCGGACAAAAAGCTGGTGCTGCAGCTCTATTATCTGTCGGATTTCAAGGGGCTCGTATTCTAGGGAGGCGGATATGGAATGGAATAACAGGGAAAGAAAATAATAGTGCAGAAGAAGACCTCCAAGAGTTTGTACAGAGCTCCCTAAAATCGGCAGCAACTTCGGGACTAACCGTTGCTGTCACTGGTGCTGTAACCGTAGCAGTAAAAAGTGGCTGGTTGGGTAATGTGTTAAAAAACACACCCGCTGGAAGAATTGCTAATGCTGTTTGTATCGGTATTGAAAATACCAAGATTCTCTACAAATTCGCAAAGGGAGAAATTACCGGTGCAGAAGCACTCGATCAGGCTGGCAGTGCCACATGCAGCCTTGTGGGAGGACTTGCTGGTGGAACCAAGGGAGCTAGCATAGGTGCTGCGCTAGGAACAGTGCTAGGACCAGTTGGTACAGCCATTGGTGGTGTGGTCGGTGGTGTAGTAGGTGGAATAGCAGGAAGTACGGTTGGTGAGGCTATATATGAAGGTGGAAAGAAAATAGTATCTACAGTTGTTGATACCGTTAAATCGGTTGGTTCAGCGATAAGTAGTGGTGTTTCATCAGTCTTTAGTGGCGTGGCCTCTCTATTTGGGTTTTAAACATGGATGTTAACGGAATTATTGAGGCCATTCGTTCAGGCGTCCCGGGAATTCAGATTCTTGGCCAGGACTTCAATAGAATCGACGAAGAAATCGAGGCTACTGCTGCTCCATTTGGCTTCAAACTGAAGGAGTGGAATTTGGGGTACGGTTGGGTTGATTTTAAGACAAAAAGAGCTTTGAAACCGGATCAAGAGGTATTGCTGTACCAAGATCTTAAAACAATCGCTGATGACGATCCTACGGGCAGGATTTATGTAATACAGAACGCCTATTCAGTATTGAAAGATGACATTAGGGCAATTGCCAGATTGCAACAGGAACTATTAAGGATCAAGCGTCACTTTAAGGGACGGGCTGCAATCATTTTAGTGGCCAAAGAAAGTATAGAATTTCCAGAGCTTGTGAATCTTTTAATCCCTTTCACTTGCTCTCCTCTTTCGTTAAATCAGGTTGATGAGATTCTGGATATTCTCCTGCGCAAGTCTTCAATCTCAGTTTCTACCGGAGTGCGTAATTCTCTTAGAACCATCTTTTCAGGTATGGAGCGAGACATGGTGTATCAAATATTTGATACATTGGAAAATAAATATGCTGACACTTTTTTGCCGGAATCTGTAAGTGATGCTTTGGGCTTGAAAAAGAAAACATTATCTCGCTCAGGTTTATTGGAGCTAGTCGATAGTAAAATAGATATTGACCAAATAGGCGGGTTGGAACGGCTAAAAAGCTGGTTACGTAACAAGAAACACATTATTGATGATTTAACAAAAGCTCAGAGCTTGGGTATCTCGCCCCCAAAAGGTGTGCTTTTAGCTGGTATGCCTGGGTGTGGGAAATCAATGAGTGCAAAAGCCGTTTCTTCATTATTTAATGTTCCTCTTTTTCGCTTAGATATCGGCTCTTTGATGGGAAAATTTGTGGGCGAGAGTGAAGCAAATATGAAGGCAGCCCTAAAGGTTGCAGAACAAGCGAGCCCTTGTGTTTTGTGGATTGATGAACTTGAAAAAGCGTTTTCGGGAGTTAATGGAACAGGTGGAAGCACAGAAATAACAACTCGTCTTTTTGGTTATTTTCTAACCTGGATGCAAGAGAAGCCCGGAGCCGTATTTGTAGTAGCAACCGCAAATGACATTACCAATATTCCACCAGAGCTATTGAGACGTGGACGGTTTGACGAAATTTTTTATGTTAATTTACCTAGTGAACGTGAGCGAAAACAGATTTTTACCGTTAAAACTAGTCAACTGAGCCCCCCACCAAAAAGGCTCGATTTTGCAGAGTTGGCAGCTCTATCTGAAGGTTTCTCTGGCGCAGATATTGAATGTGTCATTAATGATGCGTTAGAAAGTGTGTTCCGTAGTAATGAGCCAGCTCTAAACCAACACATTATTAAGAAGCATATAAACCTAATTACGCCAATAAGTATCGTTCTTAAGGATAAAATTTATATCTATCAGCAGTTGTTTAATAAATTTAGCCTGAAAGCCGCCTCTTTTACAGACGAAGACCTTGAGCACATTAATACAATAAATGAAAGAGATACACCTGCTGAAAAAGAAAATGCTGCATCAAGTGAGTATATTGCACCTGAAAAGCTAATAGAGTTAGTTAAAGATCAAAGCCCATTAGTTCGTCAAGCGGCTATAAAGAACCCTCGCTGTCCACATGAAGCCTTACAACAAGTGGTAAGTCAATATAGAAAATTTGATTTCAACAAACCCGGCTCATGGAGTGACAATCAAGTAACAAAAAAAGAGTTCGAACTGGCATTGGAGCATCCAAATATGAATGGGGAACTCATTCTAGATCTCTATAAAAAGAAATTGATTGATGTAAATAAGTTATTGTCACTGGCCCATAAGCTTGCCGATGAAGAGCGAAAAACAGTATTTGATACGGCGATGATAAAAATGCCTAGGTCTATTGCCACAGGTATGGTGCAGAATATTTCATGCCGTACAGGTAATATCGTTAAATATAACGAAACTCTTATTGAGATAGATAACGAGGAAGGTAACACCAAAAAAGTGTGTGCCAATGTTGATGGTTTTGTTGTCAAGGTATGCGTCAAGATTGGTGAAACAATTAATGCAGGTGAACAGATAGTTCAAATGCTCGTACCAAAAGTCAAGGGGGTATAAGTTGAAGAAATATTTAATGACATGGTACGGACTGACTGATTTCAGGGCCTCACTCGTATTGGAACAGACAACCGGCCCCGTTCTGGGTGCTTTGCTAGCGGAAGATTACACCGACGTGGTCATCCTTGGTTTTACGCGCCCAGATAAATCCGAAAAAAAATCCTATGAATTTCAGAAAAAAACATCAGAGATCAGAGGTTTTGATCCTGCAACCGCGAGACAGTTTTTTGATTTGTTTTCAAATACAGCGGAGGCGCATAATCATTTTAATCTGTGGCTTGAAAAGCAACTTCGGGATGCCGGTAAAAAGGTCGATATACGTTTCTACCCTGTGGAGCTGATGCATCTCAATGACACCGAGGGCATCTATGAGGCCGCGACTCAATCCCTGAATGCGGTTGCCGCATCTGAAGGTGAAAAGCTCGTTACGCTCTACCTGAGTCCGGGGACTCCGGTTATGGCTTTCGTCTGGGCTTTTGCGGCCCTGAGGCACCCAACGCTAAAAAAACGTCTTATCGCATCCTCTCACCCAGGAAGACCTCCAGAAAGAATCGTCCTGCCGAACGAGTGGCTGGAATGGCACGGAAGACAGGTTCGAACCAACAATACGGATTCTGATAAGTATGATGCCATTTTTCACCTGTTTGGCGAACAGCGGATGCCGAACCTGCTTGGCGTTATCCAGTTTTCAAGCAGGAAGCATATCTTTGTGAATTCCGCGCAGTTCCCTGCCGATGTCATGAAACAGTTTCTTGGAGAAGCTGAATACGGTGAAATCGCGGTGGATCCGTATGCCCCTGAGAATGTCCGATCCACGGTTTTGGATCTGATCGCGAAAATGCCTGCAGATGCGAAGATCGGCTTCAACTTAACGGGCGGAACCAAGTTGATGTATGCAGGGGCTCTTGCTGCCTGTCGCAAGGTGAATGCAACGCCATTCTATTTCAACAGCCGTAATAATCAGGTGGTTTATCTCAATGACTTTAAAACCGTTGAAACAAAGCTGATTCCATCGGTAGAAACCTTTATCCAGCTTAACGGCAATAATCTGTTTATCTCGAAAGCGGGCCATTGGTCTGATATCCCCGGCATAGAATCTCCTGACCGGAAAAGTCTAACCAATGAACTCTGGCAGGCGCGTTCCAAAATTTCACGGCTCTATAGAGAGCTGTCCCGTTACAACGACAGCTTTCAGCCGTTTGAACTGCACAATGGGGATATCTATGCAAAGCTCTCCAAGGATAAAAGTGCGAAGATAAGTATCGGCCCTAAACACTTTGAGTTCAATGAGTGGCCGGATTTTGCCAAATACCTCTCTGGCGGATGGTTTGAAGAATACACCTTCATGAAACTTCAGCCCCTTGTTGATGCGGGTTTGATCAAGGATATGCGCATCGGTCTTGAAGTCTCATTCAAAGAGGATGATGCCGACAAGAGTTCATCAAGCTTTAGCGCACAACTGAGCAACCTGTTTGGGGATACTTATCAGGAGCTTGATATTACCTTCACGGATGGACGACGTCTCTATGTCATCGAGTGCAAAGCTGGCAATGTGAACAGTGAGCATGTCATGAAGCTTCAGAATATTGTCCGTTATTTTGGCGGAATTGAAGGCAGAGCTGTTTTAGCTTCATGTTTTTACCCGAAAAACAAAGTCGTAAGAAAGAAGATCGACGACTCGAAAAACATCCAGTCGGTATCGGGTAATAGCCTATTCAGGCTGCTGGAAGAAATGATTCAACCCGGAGGGCGTCATCAATGAAAGCCCCCCTCTATATCATTGTTGATGTTTCCGGCAGTATGAATGAGATGGGCAAAATCCATCTTCAGCGGAATATGTGCCGTTATGCGGCTCAGCTGCGGCTTACTGACCCGGAAAAATACTTGGGCTCTGACATCAGTTTTTATCAATGGGCACAGAATGTTTCCGAGGTCGTTTTGCAAAGCGACGGGGACATCCCAGCTTTAAACGCTGAAGGCTCATCGAACCTATTTGTTATCTCCGATTTTCTGTCTCAGTATCTGAATGAGGCTGGGAAATTAATGGTTCTCATTCTGTCTGATGGCAATTTCCCCAATTCTGACATCGTAAGTTTTCAGAAACAACTGAACACATTCAGCGACCTGATCATCCGGACAGTTGCCGTCGGCGCTGATGCTGACTTGTTGAAGTTGAAGAAAATTTCCACAAATAACACTGTTTACCTTTCGGAGAATATCGCTTCAGCGATTGACAGCACAATCTTTGGTTATGATGAGCTGTTGACCGCGCCATCATCCACAGCCCGGATTCTGCAATCTGCACCGCCTGAAATAGAAGAACCAGGGGAGGATTGGGATGTTTGACAAACTCTGGAATAGTTGGGGGGCCTCAGTAATCGGCCCCCTACATGTTAAAGCAGGGATTCCCAATCAGGATTCTTGGATGGCACGCCGGTATAAATGGGGAAATGTCGTTGTTGTATCGGACGGACTGGGCAGCAAGGCACATTCAGATCACGGTTCAAAAGCCGCCTGTCTGGCTGTGTTTGATGCAGCCAAGAGCTACCAGAACACCCCCGATGCCAATATCGTTGATATTTTAAGGCTCATTCATGCCAACTGGCTTGTGAAAATAGCTCCGTACTCTTCAACAGAGTGTTCGGCCACATGCCTTTTCGCCATCCAGATTGAAGGAATTATCACTCTTGGCCGCCTTGGTGACGGAATGATTGCCGCCCTTGGAGAAACTGGCGAAAACCACCTTATTCTCAGTGATAGCAAACAAGATTCCTTCTCAAACTATACCAGCTGCCTTCAACAGGAGTTTAAGCCAGATCAGTGGGAAACCGCGACGATTGAAAGCGCGGCATGCAATGCAGTTGTGCTATGCACGGATGGCATATCCGATGACCTGTTACCTGAAAAGCAGATGACTTTTGCACAGGAACTCTACTCCACTTATGCAGACCTGGAGTCGGAGGAAATAAAGAGGGATCTTAAACGTTGGCTCAATGAATGGCCGGTTCCGGGACACTCCGATGACAAGACGATTGCTTGTCTGTTTAAGAAAGGAGGTTCCCAATGAGTCAAAGATTCAACGAGTATGTGGATGAATATCAGAATGTACACATTCAGGACAAGGTGCTCGGTCAAGGAGGCCAAGGGGTCGTTTTCCGTACCAAGGACCCTGATCTGGCGATCAAGCTTGTTACAGATGAAAGCGGAACTCCGGTCACCGATGAGGAGTCTGTGGAACGGTATTCAAAGCACTTTAAGCGCGTCCGGCTCCTGCCTCTCCCAGAAAACCTGAATATATCCGTACCGGCAGCTCTGCTTCAAAACAATGCCGGTTATGTGATGCAGCTTTTGAGTGAAATGGTTCCGTTCAGTCATTTCTGGCTCGATGGCAAGTCCGCAGAAAATATTAGTACAGACGATATCCCGGTATGGCTTTCGGCAATGCCGGAGAACGAAGCTAAAAAGATTGTTCATTATTATAGAACCGGTGGGCTCAGACGCAGGCTTCATGCGCTCTACAAATGCGCATCATTGCTGGCACGCCTTCACGGCAATGGCATGGTCTATGGTGACATCTCTCCCAACAATATCTTTATTTCAGAAGGGCTTGATGATTCAGCAGTCTGGCTGATTGATGCCGACAATATTCGATTTGAAATCACCGCAGGCGGAAGTGTTGTTTACACACCCAAATACGGAGCCCCCGAGCTGGTGCAGGGCAAAGACGGTGGAAGACCTTCAAGCGATTGTCATGCGTTCGCGGTCGTGGCTTTCTACCTTCTTTCGCTGATTCACCCTTTTGTCGGAAAAAAGGTGGATGGAACGGATGAAGGCGACTGGGCTGATGAGGAAAATGATGGTGAGGATGTTGAAGATAAAGCCTATGCAGGGCTGTTCCCTTGGGTTGATGACCAAGATGATGATTCAAACTCTTCCGACAGCGGTTTGCCCAGACCCCTTCTCCTTACAGAAAAACTGATTTCTTTATTTGAGGGTACATTCGGCCCGGGCAGGACATCCCCATTGCTGCGGCCGACCATCTATCACTGGCCTGAAGCTCTCGCTCAGGCAGCGGATATGACCGTCACATGCCCAGGCTGCTCGATGAATTATTACTATGATTTCATTCACCCGGAAACAGAGGATCACAATTGCCCTTACTGTAAAACGCAGAGGCCGCAGATGCTCATTCTTGAGTCTTATCGATGGAATGGACCGGATAAACCCATAAACTCACCATGCTGGCAGTATGTACGTGAGATCTCGCAGGTGGCAGAGCTGACAGTACCGAGACGAGTCTTTGATGAGTTTGCAATGATTGATTCTGATACAGCAGAGGTACTCATCTCTTTGAGTAATAATGGCATTTTGATTAAAAAATCAGACCATGGCACAGCCGATTTGTCCGTTGCTGCTGACAGTCACCCGCAAAGTGGTTTTCAGAAGATCTATTCACAGATGAAAATAGACCGGGTAACACCGGATGTTCAGTTCTGGATGTTCTCACATTTGAATAGTCCTCGGTTGGTTAAATGCATGATCAGTGGGGGCCTTAAATGAGGCTGAAAGACATAAATGCCGAAATTACCTTTGAATTATGGTTGATACCGGAGCTGTCCGGAGAGACTCCAAACATTGGTATTGGATATATCGCACCCAACAATACCGGGCAGGCATACAGATTGAGAATCGATGGCCAGCAGTGGAACGTGCAACTTCGTGAGCCCTCAGCCGGAAAGGATCTGAGTTTTCATCTGAAAAGAGGTTGTGCGCATCTTGCCGAGGTAATGCAGGTTGCCAAGGACGGCAGTACGCTTGTTAAAATCATTTTTTTCAATGGTGAAATCGTTGAAATTGGCGACGTGGAGATCGGCATTGATGAGCGCATAGAATCAACGGCTAAAAGAAATGGAATTCGCTTCAATGGGGCTGAAGAGCTGGGGAACGTATTAAACGATAAATGCAAAATCAGCGTTAGCGACGAAGATTTCTTTCTACTCATGAGTGGCCCATCCGCCAAGGCTGACTTTGAAGCAGATATTCCTGAGGATGAATACTCGCCCGACTCCCAAGCCGTTGTGCAGGAGAAGTTCCGGGAATTCTCTATTTATGGTGAGAGGGTTCGCATTCCGGTTGAAAGGCGTAACCTCGATAAGTCAAAGGACATCTATTTTGCGACTAAAGTGCTCTTTAAGGATAAGCAGCAGAGTGAAGGAGCATTGCGTCTGGCAAGGGGGGCTGTCAAGTTTTCTGACTACAGCAAAACAGGTCGCATTCGGGCGTTAGCCGCTGGAGCGATGAGTCAACTTACCAAAGAGACCGGGAGTTACCTGAAACAGTGGGACGAGTACGGTGCAATTGAAGGTGAAATGCTGCTGGCAAGGGCCAAAGCTGTTGGTCGAATAGATTTTCATAGCACAGAGCAAACAACAAGAGGTGTGAAGTTCTTTGTGCCGTCCATCCCGGATCAGCTTACCGAAGGGGATGAGATAGAGATCACCTCCGAGGAGCCTTTATACCTCAAGAATCCGGATCTTACATGGGAAGCTTACAGCAAGGCTCTGGAAGAAGAATTCACTACCCAAAAGGAGCAGAAAAAGAACGATGCTGAAATGGCCGCTTCTGTTTATGCCCCGATCCTAAAACTTTCAAAAACCAGCATTGAATTGGATCTGCCGTCAATTCCGTCTGGTCAAATGTTTTTGATTCTGTCCATCAATGGAGACAAGATTCAGATTGAAAGACGAATGCGGGCACGTTCAGCCATTCTGGAAGGACGCTGTGCAAACCCGCTTCTCGGCCTGCTGATTGAAGAAGGAGGAACGCTTCCGGACATACAGCGCGTCACCAAACTGAAGCCTTTGACGCCCTTTGTGAAAGAGAAGATTTTTAAGCACCCACCCACAGACAGGCAGGTGGAGGCCATCGACGTCGCATTAAACACCCCGGACATCGCTCTTATTCAGGGGCCGCCGGGTACAGGAAAAACAACTGTAGTTACAGCAATTCTTGAAAGGCTCAACGAGGAATATGACAAAACCAAGTCTATAAGAGGTCAGATACTTGTCTCCGGTTTTCAGCATGATGCCGTTGAGAATATCGTTGCCAGGCTGAGTGTTAATGCTCTTCCAGCAGTTAAGTTCGGCAGAAGAACCGGTGATTCGGAATTTACGGAAGATGCCGTCACTGAAAAAATTAACAAATGGTGTTCCAATATCGCCGAGAATATTCGTAACAAGAATCCTCAAATTGCTCAGACTGAAGATCAGGTAAGACTGGCAGAACTGTTGGGCGCATATTCATTGTGTCCCTCGAAGAACAACACTGTCAGTTTGATGAGGAGTATTCTGGATTTGCCCAGAGACGTTATTTCTGAGTATATCCTTGGTGAGGCTGACGAAATCATCAATTCCCTGCAAACGGAGCTGAAGCCGAATGATCCTTCCACCTTACGGCTCGTTCGAGCCCTGCGTGTCAGTGAAACTGCTTTTGTTGACGACGGTGCCGCAAGAGCCGTCGATTTACTGGATAAGATCGAAGACGAATCAGCCAATTTAGATTTATGCGTTCTTGAAAAATCGGCCCGTTGGCGCAGCGGTAAGCCGCTGGGTTTTCTTCCAGAGCTTAGAGAACTGAAAGAATCACTACTCTATAAATATCTGCCTTTGCCTGATTTCAGGACAGAAAAACCAAGAGAGGATGTTTTAAGATTGGTGGCAACGGTATCTCAGCTTCTGGAGAAAAAACTCAATTCAACCAATAAACGGGATGCAATACTGGCTGAGTTTTTACATGAGCTTGAAGGCAATCCTGATGGCGTTCGTGAGGCCATAGAGGATTACAACTTTGTTTTTGCAGCTACTACGGGGCATTCTGAAGGAAGAGCGATAAGGAAAGCCAAAAAGAAATTTAAGGACGATGAATTTGTTAGATATGACACTGTCATCATTGATGAAGCGGCACGAGTAAGCCCTAGAGATCTGTTAATACCCATGGCTCAGGCAGAAAAACGGATCATTCTGGTTGGTGACCATCGTCAACTTCCCCACATGATTGATGAAGAGGTCGCCAGAGCCTTGGAAGGAGATGATACATCCTCCCTGCCGGTTGATGTCGATTTTGTCAAGAAAAGTATGTTTGAATATCTGTTCAACCGCCTGAAGAAACTGGAGGAGAAAGATGACATCAAACGAACAGTGACGCTGGATGCTCAGTACCGAACACACCCGCTGCTGGGTGAATTTGCAAGTCGCAATTTCTATGATAAGTACAATGAAGGCTACAGGTCTCCTCTCGATTCAAAATACTTCCATCAGGAATTATCTGGAATTGAAAAAAAAGCCGCAGTTTGGATCAATGTACCGAATGGCAGTGGAAAAGAGGAACGTCTTGAAAGTGGAAGCAGAAAACGCGATGCTGAAGCAAAAACTATAGCCGATAAATTAAATACTTGGATTAAATCCGATGCAGGTAAGAATCTGAGTTTTGGTGTAATCAGTTTTTATAAGGCCCAGGTATTTGCTGTTTATGAAGCCCTGCAAAAATTCGGCATCACGGAGTGGGCGCAGGATGGTACATGGCAGATATGTCAGGAATACCGCTTTCTTGAAAATGGCGAAGAGCGGCTCCGCATCGGCACTGTTGATGCCTTTCAGGGGATGGAATTTGATATTGTGTTTCTTTCCATGGTGAGGTCTCAGGATATGAACGCCTTGCCGCCTCATATACGCAACGAGCTGGATTACAAAAAGAAGCAACAAAAACTATTCGGCCATCTCATGTCGGAAAACCGCTTATGTGTGAGCATGAGTCGTCAGAAGAAGGTCTTAGCCATTGTGGGAGACGGGGTCCTTACAAACACCCAGATTGCTGTGGATGCAGTTCCGGCTCTGAAAAACTTTTATGACTTGTGCCACGAAAAGGGGGTGATCCTATGAGTGCGCCCTCTACAAAAAAATCAGCAAAAGACCATCGTCCTAAAGTAATCAGTTTTCGCACAGCATTAGATGGATTGAACATCGCTGCCAGACAAAGTGTTCTATGGCCATGTCACGCTTTCAACATCTCTATTCCGCAAATTAAAAAGAGTGGCCTCAATGTGTTTGAAGAAACTGTCTTGAAGATAACAGCGATTGAATCCGGCGACACAGAAAAGATTGCGCTGCTCACTTGTCTGGAAAAGGAGCTGGTGGCTTTCATTCAGAATCGCCTCAACCAACTCGGTCTTTTAAATGACCGATATGAGTTATCAGATAATGGTAAAAATCTACTTGAGTGCTGGCGCAACATAACAGAAACAAGTTTCGAATATGTGGTGGGGACTGTTTTTGTGGATCTACATATGGGAAAACTCCTTCCGTATATCCATATGGGTAGTTTAAAAAAAGAAAAAATTATACGAATTGATGACGACTTAATTACAGTCGAAATAGGATCAACAGGAAAGCCGACAAATCAAAGATGCCGATTAATTAGACCATCACAAATTTCGCATTGGGAAACAGTTCCTAACACCAATGATATTATCAGATCTATTAGAGAATTTAGGAAAAAATACAAACGGCAAGCTCTTTTGAATCATTCTGTCGGTCAATACCCGCCACCAGTTCCAATGGCTGAAGCGATATCAGTGAACGATACCCCTGAATTGGTATACTTGCATTGCGAGGCACTTATTCAGGTGGGCAATTCTGACCTTCTAGTGACGGATGGTTGCGGCTTTGGCTTCTCTGAAGCTTTTTCCAAATATCTTACTGATAAGGATTATCAGTGGGTCAAGGACATCAAGAAAAAGGGGGTTTTTGACAAGATTACTCCCCAAAAAAAAGACGTAAATTTCTCAAAAAATACTCAGTGGAATTACCCTAACATCACAAAATTCTTTAAAGGAAATAACGGCATCTATACACTATTAGAAAAATTGAGTGAATCTCCTAAAACCGAGCACGAAGAAAAAGAGTATGTTTATAATAAACAACAGATCGGTACAAAACTCTATTCTTCACTTGAATATGCGCTAGCTATATTGGTTGCCGAATATCCTGCCGCGGAATGGGAAGAAGTATTTTCTGGTCAGAATTATACAAGCAACGAAAACATACTTTGTGAGTTCGCTAAAAAAATAGGTTTCTGTTTATCCCCCAGAAATAAGCAGTTACTCCAAGTAAAAGCGGGGGCAATACGCCAAAGCCAATTAGGGCAAGTTAAGTTTCAACCATTATTGGCAATTGTCATTACGGGTGCAGCAACAAAATATCCAAAACATCCAATCAATGATTTGGCAAAAAAACAAAGTGGATTCTTAGATTTTGCATTGTCCCTGAAAAAACTACGAGACCCTGTTTCTCATGGTGATATTTCTGACTATAAACAAGATGCTGAAGAGCTCAAGGGTAGCGTAAAGCGCACAGTAGATACCATTTGTATTCTCTTGCCTGCCATTGCCACTGAAATGCTAGGAGGCAAGCAACATTATGAAAGTGAGATAGATGTAAACCAACAACGACTCATAGCTGAAACGCAATTAGATGATTTCTTTGGGACACTTTTTGTCTATGAAATGAAATATGAACTGAAAGAACTACTTATTCGCATAGAATGCATGTTTGCTCAGCCTTCTGATGACCAGATGACAATCGAAATTTTCAAGGCTATTGCTTCAGCAATGCAAATTGTTCTTCAGCAAAAAGTATGTGACCGAAGGACTATTGGACACAGTAGTAGCCAAGAAATAAAAGAAATAGCGCTTCAGAAATTAATTAAGGCCGGTTTCTACGAGGCTTGCGCTCAAATCCCCGCATCAATTTCAACAGTTAAAAGCGACTTTATCAAAAAATCTATTGGTGGCTTTGCTGCTTCGCTTGGAGCTGATTTGCTGTCTCTCATATTTGTTGCTTCAGATCATGAAATTCGATGTCTTTATCAGACAGACGCTCAAATCATTCGAATCATAGCAGATTTATTGAGCAAACGTGGAGATGGAAACGCACTTACTGTATCTCTTTCAACACATGAAATGGCATTGTTTAAAAACAATATTTATATGGCAATCAAAATAATATCGAAGGTATTCTAATGGATAACAAGAACAATCAGAATTCCCATTCATCTGTGGATTATGATCAGGTAGATTGGAATGATAGAACAATGAGCACCAAAGAATCTGGCCTCTTGATTCAACATAAGGAACTACAGGAGTGGGAAGATTCTCTGAATCATAAAGAATCGGTTATTTCCCAAAAGGAACAGACGCTAAAGGATGATAAAGACGCGATCGTCAAAAAAGAAGCGGAGCTGAATGATAAGCGTGTTCAGCTTGAAGAGATGGAACTTCAGGCCAAAAACGGTTTTCCGCAACTCTTTGAGGAAAAGTTCGCAGCATTCAAAAAACAATTGGAGCAGCGGGAATCTCAATGTGTAAGTGAGTTGGAATCCCTTGAATCCGAAAAGGAGAAGTTGCGGCAGAGAGAGGTGGCGATACAAAAGGCTGAAATCCAAAGGGACAATGGGTATGCAGATGCCCGGGCAAAGCTTGATGACGAGCTCTTCAATCTTCGGAAAGAACATGAAAAGGAGCAGGAGTCAAAACGGGCAAGCGCTCTGACTGCCATTGAAAAAGAACTTTCGGAGGAGAGGTCAACCAGAATAGCAAGCTTGGAGAGAGAGATAGCTGATAGACTGAAAGTTCATGAGGCGGCGATTCAACAGGAAAAGGATGAGCTCGAGCAAAAAAGAATGGCTCTCCTGAAGGATCAGGTTGAGCTTGATGAACTCAAGGATGAGCTTGAGTATCAAAAGCTGCGCCTTCAATCCAGCAAAGAGCGACTTGAGGAACGAGAAGCTAATTTGAACGTTGAGGTGGATGCCAAGGTTGTTGAACGAAAGCAATCTTTCGAGAATGAGAAGTCTGCGCTTAATGATGAAATTGCACGTTTGAGAGAATCCATCAAAACGAGCAGTGCTCTAATTTCAAACTTTGAAGAATTGAAGCATAAACTCGGTGATGAAGACCCAGCCGCTGTTTTACTGAAGTTAAAAACCTATGAAGAGGAAATTAAAACGCTACGCGATGACCTTTCCAATGGTCCAACACAGGAAATGCAGGAAGCCTTTGATCGCTTGAACTCTGAAAAGGAACAAATTGATCGAGAAAAAGACAAGTATAAATACGACTATCAAAAACTATTTTCTGCTCAACAAGATCAACATGAGCTAGAAGCAAGGATTGATTCTTTGGAAAGAGCAAATAAGACACTTTCAGACCAGCGTGATAATATTGAGGCTCACAACAATAAGTTACAAGCTGATATCAAGCGATTACAGTCTGCCTACGAACGTGAAGAGGATCGGGATGCAAGAGTGCGTGATATAGAAGCTCCTTATATTTCAAAAGAACTACCTCGTGCGAAGCTTCCAATAAATGAAGAGCAAGCCAAATATGAACTTCAGTGGCTAGATGGAATCAATAAATCCTGTATTGATTATGGGCTGAGATTCCCACGGCGAATTTTACATGCATTCCACACCGCTCTAAAAACTTCAGAGTGGTCTCCTGTGACTGTTCTGGCAGGTGTAAGCGGAACCGGTAAGTCCGAGCTGCCAAGACTATATTCACATTTTGGGGGCATCAACTTTTTGAGCCTGTCCGTGCAGCCGAACTGGGACAGTCAGGAATCCATGCTTGGCTTTTTTAACTCCATCGATAACAAGTTCGATGCCCAGCCCGTTCTGCGTTTATTGGCCCAAAGTCAAAAGGCTCAGGCTGAAGACTATCCTCTCGGTCTTGAAGACGTCATGAGTCTGATATTGATGGATGAGATGAACCTTGCCCATGTAGAGCTCTATTTTGCGGAATTTTTGAGTAAGCTTGAGCTGCGGCGCGGGCGCAAAGGCAACGAGGTTCCCAGCCTTGAAGTTAAGCTTGGCGCAGGTATTCAGCACTATGATCTACCCTTGGGAAGAAATGTGCTCTGGGCTGGAACAATGAATCAGGATGAGACCACCAAATCCCTCTCAGACAAGGTTCTCGATAGAGGGATTGTAATCAACTTTCCCCGGCCGACCACTTTGGAAAGACGCCGTCAGCTGAAACCGTTGGGCGACCAAGCCCCTCTGTTATCTCGAAAACTGTGGGAAAGCTGGTGGTGTAGAGAAACCAAATTCAACGACGATCAGATTTTACCCTTCAAGGGGTTCATTGAAGAAATGAATACCTCGTTGTCCAAGGTTGGCAGGGCTCTTGGGCACAGGGTGTGGCAGTCCATCGAGTATTACATGGCTAATTATCCAGATGTGTTGGAAGCCCAGAGAAACAACGATGACGCAAGCTTGGGCAAAGCAATGAAAGTTGCCTTTGAAGACCAGCTTGTTCAAAAGGTTATGCCAAAACTTCGAGGAATTGAAACCCGAGGGAAATCAAAAATAGACTGCCTTGACAAAATACGAACTCAGTTAGTCAATGACGACTACACAATAATCGAGGACTTCGATCTGGCTTGTGAATTTGGTTACGGTCAGTTTATCTGGAATAGTGCTAATTATTTAAAAGATGACTCATTATTGAATGAGCACAAAAATAACGATTCCAGAGCGGACAGAATTACCTCACCTGAACAATCAAGTTTTTATAATAGTACAAAAGGGGAAGATGGTCATATCCCTGACGAGCTCAAAAGATTTGCAAGTGATAATCAAAAGAAGCTATGGCAGCTAACCTCACAAGAGATAATGAGGGCCACGTCATGTGATGCAAAAGACGCGAAATCACTTAAGGATTTGTGTAATAAGACAAAGGAGTCATAGATAATGGAAAGCACCATTAAGCTCGACTCCATTGAATCTCTTTATAGGGCGCTAAACGATAAAGATGAGGTAAAGAACCAAGCCAATTGGATACTAATAGTTCGCAACTGGCTGACGGAAGTCTCGAGCTTCGACCCTGTTTCAGGGCATGCCCTGCATACTGGCATTGTCGATTTTTTGAGTGCCGTGGAAAAATCGGTACAGGATGAGTCACCAGAGGCTGAGATAAAGGACCGTATTTATCGAATTGTATCGCACTCGAAGGAATCAGTTCTGGCTATCATGGAGCATACTCGGGATAAGATATTACGGGAGCATGCCATGCTCCCGATACATGCGGCAAGAGAGGTTGACAGCAACAGTGTTCAATGGCTTAGTCGTCAGCCGGGAAGAACACTCCGTGAGAAGCTTTCTGGTAAGCCCTATATGAAGGCTGTTAGGCGGAGATCCAGTGTAGATACGGCAGAAAACCGACTTTTGAGAGCTTTCCTGTTCCGTCTGGAACAAATTCTAATTGAAAGACAGAATGTTTTTTCGTCAGCGGCAGAAGAGACTTGTGAGGAGTTGCTTGTTTTCATCCAGCGCTGGTTCAGAACGGAAGATACTGCTGAAATCGGTGTATGGGGCAATCTTCCGCCTAATAACACGCTTCTTCAGGATAAGCGTTATCGTAAAATCTGGGATGGTTGGCTATGGCTCCAAGCTATCGATGAACAGATCGTGGGAGATAGTAAAAGGCTCGATAGCGATATTCTCCGTGTTATTTATTGGAATACTCTTTCCTTGCTTAACAGTAGTGGTCGTTTTCGAACAGTTCAGCAGCCCGTCGGTCTCGATTATAATGATTTTTCTATCTCCCCAGAATTACCAGTCCAGGGATATTTATTTCCTGCAGCCGACTCAAAGATCAAAGGGAAGATCAAAACTATAAACTATGAAAAGAAGTTTGGCTTTGTAACACAAGAAAGCGGTGTTGATTTATTTTTTCATCAAAACAATCTTTCAATCAAGCTCAAGCTCGATTCATTATCTACTGGAGATGAAGTTTCTTTTGTTATCGGCAGCAACCGGCAGGGTGAATGTGCTGAAGATATAACTCTTTCAGCAGGAATCATCCCTGTCGGTTTCAATTTTACGGGCGATAAATGGAAGATACAAGTCGGTGAAGATAAGTATTTATTACAGATTGTTTCCGAGAGTCTGGTGATTGAGCAAGCTCAGGGCGAAAAAAAGAAATTAAAAATAGAGCCAGCAACTCTCAAAGAGATATCGAAGGCGATACTGTCATTAGTCGTAGACGCCACATTTGAAAACTTTGCGCCGACTAATAATCAAAGTGGTCCAATACGGATAGATAGATCTGTTGTTGATCTGTGTTCAATCCGTCCAACGTTCATGAACAATTCAGGCTCGCAGGTGCATCTGCCGTTCAGGTTACTTCAGCAAACTTGGACGTTACAAGATGGAAGCAAGCATGTTGTCGATTGCGGAGAAGCAAAAGCTATCACTTTAAGTGGAAAAGTTGTAACGGTCAGCATGAGAAGCCTTTTTTTACATAGTTCGACACTGCCCGATGCAACCAAAAGCAGTGCATCGATGTTTTTTACAAAAAAACTGAGTGACTATCTCAAGACAGACAAGCTGACCTATCTTGTCCCTGATTGGGGCAATGACTTCGATCTTGAGGGAGTAAGGAAAAGCGTCCATTTTTATTTTGATGAATCGACCCCGCTTCCCAAAAGCATTGCTGCTATTTTTGCATGGCAATCATCGAAAAAATTTGTACAGGACAGAATCCGAGATAATGATTTTGTGTTGGTGGTTGATTCATTTGACAGCGGAATTTCAATAACCCCAGTTCAGGCAATATACCAAAGAGATCTGTACAAAATATTGCCTGAGACACAAGGTATCAGCTGGGAAAGACATCCCACAGTTATTGTTCCAAACACCGACATTCATACTATCATGGCCAGCAATCTTGAGCATAATGGCTGTCAGACATCTGAAGCACTCATCCATTTGTTCGGCTTCGATGGTTTAGCTAGTGATTCCGGGGAAGTGTCTTTTGTAAAAGATGATCACTTGTATCACTTACCAAGCTCTATTCGGGAGGCTCTGACCCAGGATTTAGATATCAACATATTATCAAACGACGCTATCAGTGACTGCTTGAACTCTACAAATAGGGATTGTCAGGGAGTTAGTGTGTTTATACTGCCTCTCGAGGATACAATCAGGAAACCTGATATGCGAATGGATTACAAGTGGCTGGGGTCTGCATGGTCACCGATTAAAGGCTGCCGAACGTTAAACAGATGGCAGGAAGAAGTTGATGATATTGCCCTTTGGCGTGATCATCTGCCAAAGTTATCTATAGTAGTACCGAGTGATAAAGGGTATAAAGTTAATTTTTATCTTGTAAAAGACGCTACGGTAACACCGCAACGTGGCAGAACTGTGAATATACCAGTAGAGGAGACATTCACTCTGCCTGCTGAGCAAACTCATTACAGGTTTCCTCTACAACAGGGGGAAGGCAATAAAGAGAAGCAGTTTGTTGCATATTTGAAATCGCCAGCATTCCCTTTGAAGAAGGACACTACCTGTAAGCTAAAGATGACCTACACCTATGGAGCGGATGAACCATACGAGCTGAAATTTATTCCGTTGGATTCAGTAGAAGCAGGGTTTAAATCTATTCGGGTTGAATGGCGCTCAGCATCAGAGGGTGAAGCGGCCGATCTTGCTAACTTGCCGGCCCCAGATTTCCCAGCCCGTAAAAGTTGGTCCGATTTTCAGCATTTTCCTAAAGAAGATGGTAAGGGATTTTCTGATCTTCTGGACTGGTGTTGCTCCAAAATTTCAGGTTTGAATGATTTGATCTCGTTCGATTATGAACAGGAATTTCAGTCTATCCTGAATAGAAGAAAAGTCGGCTATTTGGAATGGGGAGCCAAAGATCGTGCAGGTAAATACTTTTGCCGAGTCAATGTAGATGGAGAGAGTGTGTTTTGTCACAGTTCTAATTTTATTGAGGCTGTTGATGAAAATTCTCTATATGAAAAATGCCCAGTTTATCTGGAAGTTTTTACAAATGGAAAAGGTCCTTCCGGATCAAATATATCATTTTCAGAGCGTTTTTCCCCACAGCATCAGGAGAAAGCAAAGGACACCGTCAATCGGAAGCGTTCAAGAGCCATCGAGTATGCTGAAAAAGGAATATTCAGCCTCCGATTCCCAACATTAACCATCTGGAATCATGGCCACTCCCTTTCAGATTCAGATGTGCCTGACCATTTTAGAAGCGCGATATTCGAAGGTACGCAAAAAATCATATCAATAATTGAGTCAGAAAATATTCCCGACTCTCTCAAAGAGGAGCTTTTCTTCTTTCTGTGCTGTCTTCATAAAGATGCCCCTGGGATTGTTGGTTCTCGGCTTCTTGTTGCTGTTAAGGATAAAAAGCTTTTGCGTGAGTACTGTAGGAATATTTCTTTTGCCATCGGTAATGCCGAACTGCCATACCAACAAGAACTATTGGAGAATGTCATCAACCCCATTGATAATGATGGCTTGACCAAATCCATTACCATGGAGGTTTTGTCAATAGCCCTCTGGCGATCCAAAACACTGATCAACAAATTGACGAAAGAGGAGCTCGTAGCTTTATCCAGAAACTTATATGGTTGCCTAGAGTTCGACATCCAGAAAGTTGTTAATGAAGGGAAAGGATATCAGATAGCGACTCTCTGTAAGCATCTG
This sequence comes from Aeromonas sp. SG16, assembly GCF_024436135.1. Taxonomy (NCBI): domain Bacteria; kingdom Pseudomonadati; phylum Pseudomonadota; class Gammaproteobacteria; order Aeromonadales; family Aeromonadaceae; genus Aeromonas; species Aeromonas sp. SG16. The sequence goes on along the minus strand of NZ_JANFNW010000001.1, from coordinate 892,244 downwards.
GAGCTTCTTCTTGCTCTCCTGAGAAGCCGACGGATTGATGGCGAAGAGTTCAAAATGATTTTCGCCCCAGATAATGACCTGACTAAAAAATATGTGACATTGGTAGATAATGTTTCCAGAATAGTGATCGATAATAACATCGAGCTTAAGTCCCGAATCAGCCTTAAAATTGAAAAGCCTGAAACGTACCGTAATACCCCTGATCTACTATATGCATTGGGAATGTACTTAACAGGTAAATCTGGAGCTAATGCAATCTTGATATCAGAAGTACTTGATGAATAATCGGAAACTGAATCATCGATCTGAAGATTGTGTACAGATCTAGTTATCACCTGACACCGGCCTCAAACCGGTGTCTTGTTTACGCGACTTTAGAGCGCACTTCCTTCGGTATCAATTTCAGACCCTTCTTGAACATGGTGTAGGGGGTTTGACCCTCCATCATCTTGCTTTGATGTGGCCGCTGGGTGTTGTAGTGCTCCAGGTAGCTATCCATGTCTGTCTGCATCTGCTCTACCGACTCATACCAGGTCGTTCTCCCCTTGATACGGAAGTGTTCATCCAGCAGTGTGCGATGCAGCCGTCAGGCGGCCATGCCCCTGAGCAGGGGGATCTATTACCTGCTGTCAGCCGAGCGAGCTAGGGAGCTGACCTGTCTGCTTGCCAAAGGCGCGTGTCACGAAGAGGATGAGACTTCACCACTGGCGGTGGTGACGGCATTGGCTATCCATGTCGAGCAACATCGGATGGATCGCACGTCACGGCCCATCTATTTGGGGCGTGAGCAACTGATGACCGGTGCAGCCGATTTGCTGGGGGAGGCTGCCCGCTTTGAAGATCAGGATGTATTTCGCCTGTTGGCGTTACTGCTAGACAAGTTACTGCGGGGAGAGGGGGCTGTCGTCAGCCAAGCTGGATGGACTCACGGTAAGCGTGATGGAACAGCGGGCGCTGGCGGTGCAAGTCTCGCAATCAGCTGGGCCATGCCAGCTGGCTGGATGTGGTAGAAGCCGCTCTCTGGTGCTTCTGGCATGGGGACGATTCGGCTAGCGGCGAGGTATTGCTCGGCTTACTGCTGGGGCGGGATGAGCGAGTGCGGCTTGTTTATGGTCTGCTGGTGGGGGGGGGGGGAATCCCCCCGAAAAACTGAGGTACTCATAAGTAGAATATTCCCGTACTGTGAATGCAGGAGGTTCTACATGAAAACATCACGTTTTAGCGATGCACAGATCATCGCCATCCTCAAACAGGCTGAGTCTGGTTCACCCGTCCCTGAGCTCTGTCGTGAACATGGCATCAGCTCCGCCACCTTCTACAAATGGCGCTCCAAATTCGGTGGCATGGATGCCTCCCTCATGGCGCGCCTCAAAGAGCTGGAAGAGGAAAATCGTCGGCTTAAGAAGATGTATGCCGAGGAGCGCCTCAAGGCAGAGCTCATCTCCGAGGCAATGGCAAAAAAGTGGTAACGCCATCTGCCCGCAGGGCGATGGCGAGCAAGGCAGTGGCTCATTACGCCATTTCTATCCGCCTAGCTTGCCAGGTGTTCAAGGTGAGCGAGGGTTGCTATCGCTATCAGCCCGTGCTGGCCGATGAAAACCAGGATATTGCCGACTGGCTGCTGCGCCTCACTGCCAACCAGCGCAACTGTGCTTTCTGTACCTGCGTAATGTCAAAGGCTTTGGCTGGAACCACAAGCGGGTCTACCGGATCTATCGGGCGCTAGAGCTCAATCTGCGGATAAAACCCAAGAAGCGGCTAGTGCGCGCTAAGCCGGAGCCGTTGGCTGTCCCTGACCAACCGAATCAATGTTGGTCGATGGACTTTATGCATGACCAGCTCAGCGATGGTCGCTCGGTGCGGTTGTTTAATGTGATCGATGACTTCAACCGTGAAGCACTGTGCATCGAGGTGGATTTTTCCTTGCCTGCCTCGCGAGTCAAACGGGCACTGGAGCAGGTAATCGAGTGGCGGGGAAAACCGGCCGCTATCCGCTGTGACAATGGCCCGGAATATATCAGCGAAGCTCTCAAGTGCTGGGCGCAGCAGAAGGGGATTGCACTGAGGTATATCCAGCCAGGCAACCCACAGCAGAATGCCTACATCGAGCGATTTAACCGCACAGTTCGTTACGACTGGCTGGGCCATTACCTGTTTGAGTCACTGAATGAGTTACAGGAATTTGCCACGGACTGGCTGTGGGTTTATAACCATGAGCGGCCAAATATGGCACTGGGTGGCTACACGCCGAAACAGCGTCTGGCACAGGCCGCATGATCTCTACTTTTAAGTGCCCCTAAAAATGGGGGGATTACCGGGGCTTTCTACATGGGGGAGCCTTTCAGGCTCGAGTGAGGTTGTTTGAATTATTCAGCAAGTTATTTAAATATAACATAAAAATTAACTTATGCAGTTTATGTCCACGAACTTCTGCATGTGGTGTTTCAAATATGAAACAGCTGGACGGGTCTTGCTTGGCTCTATTACGGCAAAAACGGGTGAAGTTCTGTCGGTGAAGTTGCTCGGACGAATACTGTTACTATCTGTAACAATGCCCCTCAAATTTCACCACGTCCCAATTGTGTACCGCTCTCATCAGCGTTAGAGCCATAAACCTTTATAAATCAGGTTATTAAAAAAGACATATTGCAAAACGTGGAAATAGAATGTCGGCTCGCTGCCGGCGTGTGCTGTTTTGCTCATGTTGCTCGAGATGAGGTATCCGATGACGGCGGCTAGCGCCTGGGTGGATGGTGCCATGCACCACAATGGCCAGCATGGTAAACCATAGCGCAGGTAGAACGAAGGGTTGGGCCCTCATTCGTCGCTTTATTAGACAAGGGGACCATTTGTGTGCCAGTAACAAAGCGCTGATTTGCAAATGTTCCGGCAGGTAGGAGGCCGCATAGGTACTGTTCACGGTAATCCTCTGCAAAATCACACTTTTTGTCTGTCCACCAAGGCCAAGAGGATGGCTGTTGACTAAATTGTTTATATGGGCGGAGTAAAACTGCTCCTCTGATAACAACATGGCGGCATGGGATAGTGATCATGGACAGAATGCTGACGGAGAAGAACTCATTCTCGTTGCAGGTCGATCTTAGACAGGTGGTATATGCCTTGTCTGCATCGCTGGATCTGGTGGGTATTGGCGATGTTGCCCATGGTAAACGAGTCGGGATCATGGCAGCCGAGTGCAGTCGGGTACTGGGGATGGACGATGTGGAGCGCCGACTGCTCTTCGAGTTGGGCGTCCTGCATGACATCGGCGTCTCCTCGACAGTCATCCATCACCACCTGGTCAGCGAGTTTGACTGGGAGTCGTCACAGCTTCACTGTGAAGTGGGATATCAGCTATTAAAGGATTTCCGGCTGCTCGCTCCTTTGGCGCTTCCCATCCGTTATCACCACACCCACTGGAAGTTGCTGCGCAATTTACCCGAAGTGGACAAGAAAGTTGCCCGTCAGGCCAATCTCATCTTTCTGGTAGACCGTTGTGACGCGCTGGCGGCCCCTCACTATAGCGACGGGTCGCTCTTGATGCATACCAACGAGATCCGCGAACGGCTGCAGGGTTATAGCGGTGAATTTTTTGACCCCGAGCTGGTAGCGGCATTCCTGCAAGCTTCTCGCTCGGAGGCTTTCTGGCTGCAACTGGAAGCTCGTTCCATCAATGACTACATGCTTGAGATGCTGCAAGAGCGCGAGCCTTGCATGACGACCAATGGCGAGCTGAAAGCATTGGCGCTGATTTTTTCGGGCATTGTTGATGCCAAAAGCTCGTTTACCATGGCTCACTCCTTCGGTGTTGCTCGTCTCTCGCGTCTGCTGGCCGAGCGTATGGGTGTCAGTCCCATCCATTGTGACATGCTGGAAATTGCCGGATTGCTGCACGATCTCGGCAAGCTGCGAGTACCGGATGAAATTCTGGATAAACCGGGGCGATTAACCTCCGAGGAGCGGGCCATCATCAATACCCACAGTTTCGAGACCTATCAGATCTTGCGTCATATCGAGGGGTTTGAAGAGATCGCGTGCTGGGCCTCCTATCACCATGAAGAACCGGACGGAGAGGGATACCCGTTTCATCTGCCGGCTTCGGCGATGGCACTGGAGGCGAGGATCTTGCGGGTAGCCGATATTTTTCAGGCCATGGTTCAGGACAGGCCATATCGACAGGGACTCTCTGCTGGCGAGGCACTCTCTTTTATGAAGCAGTTGGTTAGAGAGGGTCGGGTGGATGGCGACGTTGTTGCCGTGCTGGCAGAGAATTTGCCACAGATGGTACAGGCCGCCATTCCAGCGGTAGAGGAGGTGTATGCGTACTGCTGACCTGCTCTGGCTTCCAGCTATGCTTGGAATAAGCCGTGCATGGTGCCGATATCCACGTGCAATAAGCAGGCTTGACTGACCACCATAGGGGAGCAGATATGGAATCGCTAAAAGCCAGGGATTATATGCAGAGCAGACCCATCACCTTTAAAGCTGACATGATGGTGCAAGCTGCAGTCGAGAAATTTTTAAACAGTCACCAGCTGGGTGGCCCGGTGACCGATGAGAAAGGACATCTGATCGGCTGGATCTCCGAGCAGGATTGCATCGCGGTAATGCTCAAGGAAGCGTATCACTGTGAACAGGTGGCACAGGTGCGGGATGTGATGCGCAAAGAGGTGCTGACGGTGGGGCCAGATACCAGCATCCTGACTCTGGCTGAGATGATGATGGGGCAGAAGCCCAAGATCTATCCGGTGGTGGAGGAGGGCAGGCTGCTCGGGGTGATCAATCGCCACAATGTGATGCAGGCGATCCACACTCAGCTCACTACCTGTTTTGTCCATAGCCACGGTTGAGTGTTGCGTCTCTATGTTGGAGCAGGCCAATGGCCTGCTTCGTTATTTTGGTAGACAGTAAGTTCGCCGAGCTGATGTTTGCAATGAAGCAAAGGGGCCTACTCGTATGCCCCGAGCTTCATGTTAAGGCTTGCACCTCTCCTTCTCGCTCTTTAGGATCAGCCCCAGCTATCGATATGGCCCCCTTGTCGGGCACTCTTTTAAGGAATTCGTACCTTGTCTCTCTCTATCGAGGCGCTGCGCCGCCGTCTCCCTGCCTGCATGAACCTTGACGCCCGCCGTCTCTCCAGCCGTCTGCACGGGGTTAAAAATTTGCCTGAAGGCAAACAGGCTGCCGTGCTCGAGACCATCGCCGCCGATCTGGATGCGGCACAGGCGCGCTACCAATCCCGTCTTGCGGGCGTACCCAAGGTCACCTATCCGGACAACCTGCCGGTCAGCCAGAAGCAGGCGGAGATCGCCAAGGCGATTCAAGAGCACCAAGTGGTGATCATCGCCGGGGAAACCGGCTCGGGCAAAACCACCCAGATCCCCAAGATTTGTCTGGCGCTCGGGCGCGGGGTGAAGGGCTTCATCGGCCACACCCAGCCACGCCGTCTGGCGGCCCGCACTGTGGCGGCCCGCATTGCCGAGGAGATGGAGTCCGAACTCGGCCACTACGTGGGTTACAAGGTGCGCTTTACCGATCAGGTGAGCGAGCAGACCCACATCAAGCTGATGACCGACGGTATCCTGCTGGCGGAGATCCAGAACGACCGGATGCTCACCCAGTACGACACCATCATCATCGATGAGGCCCACGAGCGCAGCCTCAACATCGACTTCATTCTGGGCTATCTCAAACAGCTGCTACCAAAACGCCCGGATCTCAAGGTGATCATCACCTCGGCCACCATAGACCCCCAGCGCTTCTCCCGCCATTTCAACAAGGCGCCGGTGATAGAGGTCTCTGGCCGCACCTATCCGGTAGAGGTGCGCTACCGTCCACTCACCAGTGACAAGAGTGAAGGGCTGGAAGAGCGTGATGAACTGCAGGGGATTTTCGATGCGGTGGAAGAGCTGGCCCGCGAAGGGCTGGGGGACATCCTCATCTTCATGAACGGCGAGCGGGAGATCCGCGATACCGCCGATGCCCTGCGCAAGCTCAATCTGCGCGACACCGAGGTGCTGCCGCTCTACGCCCGCCTCTCCAACGCCGAGCAGAACAAGGTATTCCAGCAACATGCTGGGCGGCGCATCGTGCTCGCTACCAACGTGGCGGAGACCTCGCTGACGGTGCCGGGCATTCGCTACGTCATCGATCCGGGCACCGCCCGCATCAGCCGCTACTCCTGGCGCACCAAGGTGCAGCGCCTGCCCATCGAGCCGGTATCCCAGGCCAGCGCCAACCAGCGTAAAGGGCGCTGCGGCCGGGTGGCGGATGGTATCTGTATCCGCCTCTACTCGGAGGAGGATTTCAATAGCCGTCCCGCCTTTACCGACCCCGAGATCCTGCGTACCAACCTGGCCTCCGTCATCCTGCAGATGCTGGCGCTCGGCCTTGGCAATATGGAGGCGTTTCCCTTCGTCGAGCCGCCTGAGTCGCGCCATATCAAGGACGGTCTGACTCTCTTGAAAGAGCTGGAGGCGGTGCGCGAGTTACCAGCCACCGGCGAGCGCGAAGCCAAACTGCAGCTGACCGAGACCGGACGCCAACTCTCGCGCATCCCCCTTGATCCGCGTCTGGCGAAGATGGTGATCAGCGCGGCGCAGACTGGCTGCCTGAGCGAGGTGATGGTGATCACCGCTGCCCTCAGCATTCAGGATCCCCGCGAGCGGCCCATGGAGAAGAAGCAGGCCGCCGATGAGCAGCATAGGCGCTTTGAGGACAAGGATTCCGACTTCCTCGCCTTCGTCAATCTGTGGAATTACCTGAAAGAGCAGCAGGATGCCCTTGGCAGCAATCCGTTCCGCCGCATGTGCCAGAAGGAGTTTCTCTCCTACCTGCGGGTGCGCGAGTGGCAGGACATCCATTTCCAGCTGCGCCAGACGGTGAAAGAGCTTGGTTTTAAAGCCAACCATGAACCGGCGGATTTCAAGACGGTGCACTGCGCCCTGCTGACCGGCCTCTTGAGCCATATCGGCAACAAGGATTTGGAAAAGCCCGAGTTCCTCGGTGCTCGCAATGGCCGTTTCCACCTTTTCCCTGCCTCGGGCTTGTTTAAAAAGCCACCCAAGTGGGTGATGGCCGCAGAATTGGTGGAGACCTCGCGCCTCTACGCTCGTATCAACGCCAAGATTGAACCCGAGTGGGTGGAGCCGCTGGCGGGCCATCTCATCAAGCTGCACCACAGCGACCCCCACTGGTCGAAGAAAAATGGCGCCGTGATGGCCAAGGAGAAGGTGACCCTCTATGGTCTGACTCTGGTCAATGAGCGCACCATCAACTTCAGCCGTATCGATCCGGCGCTGTGCCGCGAGTTGTTTATCCGCCGCGCGCTGGTGGAGGGGGATTTCGAGACCCGTCACCGTTTCTTCAGCGATAACCGCAAGCTCCTGGCCGAGGTAGAGGCGCTGGAGCACAAATCCCGTCGGCGCGACATTCTGGTGGATGATGAGGACTTGTTCCGCTTCTACGATGCCCGCTTGCCGGAGGAGGTGATCTCCGCTCGCCACTTCGACAAGTGGTGGAAAGAGGCGCAAAAGCGGGATCCCGAGCTGCTCAACTTCGAAAAAGAGATGTTGATGAAGGGAGATGCAGCCCACATCAGCGATCTCGACTACCCCAACTTCTGGCAGCAGGGGCGCCTCAAGCTCAAGTTGACCTATCAGTTCGAGCCGGGGGAGGCGGCGGATGGCGTGACCCTGCATATTCCGCTGCCGCTCCTGAATCAGGTGGAGGTGAAGGGGTTCGAGTGGCTGATCCCGGGGCTGCGTCATGAACTCTTGGTGGCCCTCATCAAGTCGATGCCAAAGCCGATGCGCAAGAACTTCGTACCGGCCCCCAACTATGCCGATGCGCTGCTAGCCAGCATCAACCCCGAACAGGGGCCGCTACTGGACGAGATGGAGCGCCAGCTGCGCCGTATGACCGGCGTGACCGTGCCCCGTGAATCCTGGGACTGGTCTGCGGTGCCCGATCACCTGAAACTCACCTTCCGGGTGGTGGACGACAAACACAAGAAGGTGGCGGAAGGCAAAGATCTGGAGGCCTTGAAAGAGTCGCTGCGCGGCAAGGTGCAGGAGACCCTGTCACAAGTGGCGGACGATGATATCGAGCAGTCCGGTCTCACCCTGTGGAGCTTTGGCGAGCTGCCGCAAGAGTACAGTCAGAAGCGGGGCGGGTTCGAGGTTAAGGCCTATCCGGCCCTGGTGGATCAGAAGGATTCGGTCGCCATCCAGCTGGTGGAGAGCCCGGTGGTGCAGCAGCAGCTGATGTGGGCCGGTCAGCGTCGGCTGGTGCTGCTCAACGTACCATCGCCCATCAAGTATCTGCAGGAGAAGTTGCCCAACAAGGCCAAGCTGGGGCTCTATTTCAACCCGTTTGGCAAGGTGGCCGAGCTTATCGACGACTGCATCGCCTGCGGCTGCGACAAGCTGATCGAGCAGCACGGCGGCATGGCTTGGGACGAGGCCGGTTTCGAGGCGCTCAAGGAGTATGTCCGCGCCGAGCTCAACGATGCGGTGGTGGAGGTGGCCAAGCAGGTGGAAGCCGTGCTGACCCTCTCCCATGAGATCAAAAAACGGCTCAAGGGCAAGATGCAGCTCGACACCGCCTTTGCCATGTCGGACATCCAGCAGCAGTTGGGTAACCTCATTCACAAGGGCTTTGTCACCGAGACCGGCTGGCAGCGGCTGCCTGACTTGCTGCGCTACCTGCGCGCCATCGAGCGGCGCCTCGAGAAGCTCGCCATCGATCCCAACCGGGATCGGGTCTACATGCTCAAGGTGCACAGCGTGGAGTCGGAGTACAAGGCGCTGCTGGCCAAGATCCCCAAATCCCAGCTTATTCCCACCGAGGTGGCCAATATCCGCTGGATGATCGAGGAGCTGCGGGTATCGTTTTTTGCCCAGAATCTGGGAACCCCCTATCCGGTGTCGGATAAACGGGTGCTGAATGCTATCGCCCAGTGCTAAGCTGCTATCTGTCTGTTTTAACTGCGTGATATAGAGTGTGGGAAGGGGTTGCCAAGGTGGTGGAACCTTTTAAACGGAAGTCAGGGAGGCAAGGATGCTGGGGATCTGGTTGAGTGTGGCGCAGGTGGTGATCAGCGGTTACCAGCCTATTGCAGAGCAAACCTGGGTGCAGTTGAACCCGGAGTATTACCCTTTAGCGCGCACGCCGCCCGCCATGTTTGTGGCATGGCACGGCAACCAGTTTCCGCCGCTGGCCCAGAAACAAAAAAATGGTCGCTGGCAGATCCTCTTTCCTGCCCGTCTGGTCCCCCCTTTTGATCTGTTCGAGGGGGAGGCAGAGCTTTCCAAAGCTTATCTGGCAAGGTTGCGGCGCATCGACGAGATGGCTTATGGCGTCGCATCCGTTCAGGCTGTTGCTGCAGTGCAGCAGCAGAGCCTCTCACCGTTGGATGAAAATGGGCAGCTTGCCCCCTTTATTGCCGAGTTCAGAACCCTGGATGCCATGCCGGTTCAGCTGGCGGGAAGGCCTCGCTACGAGGCGGAACCGTTGCTGGCGATGCTGGGGAGCGTTGCGCGTGAATCGGTAAACAATGCTGATATCCAGCTGGCTGCTGCCGCCTCCACCGATAGCGTCACCCTTACGCTATCGGCCCCGGCGGCAGGAGGTGAGCGTGCAGTGTGCCATCAGGTGGCGGCTGGTGAGACGCTGTGGCGCATAGCGAACCAGCTCTCCAGTGCTATGGGGGCCGATACGTACAGCTATTTGCTGGCGTTGGTGGCTGAAAATCAGGCGCGACTTGGCCATAGCATTCGGGTCAAAACCGGGGATGGTCTCTACTGTCCCCGCGCCGAGACGCTGGCACAGTTTGATGCGCTGAGCCCGGCCCAGCGGCAGCAGCAATTTGCCCGCCTTGAGCAGGGGCGTTAAGGCACGGGATTAGCCTTGTATCCGCTATTGGCCCATGGTAGTATTCGCGCTCGTTTTGCGAGGTGCTGACCGGTCGCAGTTAGCACCATAAATTCATCCAAAAGAGATACATACTATGTCTTTCGTATTCCAAGCTGAAGTCCGTTCTGACCTGGGGAAAGGTGCGAGCCGCCGCCTGCGTCAAGCTGACCAAGTTCCTGCCATCGTTTACGGTGCAGGCAAAGAAGCTCTGTCCGTAGCTGTTGACCACAAGAAAATGATCCTGGCTCAAGAGAAGCCGGAATTCTATGAGTCCGTGCTGACTCTGGTCATCAACGGCGAAGAAGTTAACGTAAAAGTGAAAGCTATCCAGCGTCACCCGGTACGTTACAAGCTGGTTCACCTGGACTTCGTTCGCGTCTAATCGCGAGTCGTCAGGTTGAAGAAAAGCCACTCTCAGGAGTGGCTTTTTGCTATCTGGCGTTTGGTTGTTTTCACTGTGTGAAAAGAGGGCTTTGCCCTCAGGTTTCATTACCCCAGCTGGTTCAGCGCCTGCTGACAGCGCTGTTCGGCGGCATCCAGCTCCAGCAGCACCATCCTGATATCTTCCATCTGTTGCTGCAGCGTTTCACGTTTATCCGTTACCAGTCCCAGCATGGTTTGCAGCTGGGTGCGGCTGCTCTTGTCGGCATCATAGAGATCAAACAATTCGCGGATCTCGGCGAGGCTGAAACCAAGACGTTTGCCACGCAAGGTCAACTTGAGGCGAACCCGATCCTGCTTGCTGTAGATGCGGGTCTGGCCCTCTCGCGCGGGATTGAGCAATCCCTGATCCTCATAAAATCGGATACTGCGCGTCGTAATATCAAATTCCCGAGCCAGCTCACTGATGCTGTAGCGCCGGGCTTCATCCCTGTTTTTGTTCATACAGACTTCTTGGCGAACTAAATCCTGCTGGCACCTTACCTAAACGTAAACTGCACTGCAACTCTTGTTCCCGTGACGTAGAAAACCTATGTTATGGCCATGTAACAAAAAGAGGCTGGCAAATGGATATTGCGATTGTGGCGGCAAAGCGGACCCCGATGGGGGCATTTCAGGGCGCATTGGCAGAGGTAACGGCGCCTGAGTTGGGGGCGTGTGCCATTGAGGCAGCGTTGCAGCAAAGCGGCCTGCATCCGGAGCAGGTTGACGAAGTGTTTATGGGCAACGTGCTGTCGGCCGGGGTGGGGCAGGCTCCCGCTAGGCAGGCGATGTTGAAGGCGGGATTGCCGCCATCCATACCCGCAACCACAGTCAACAAGGTGTGTGGTTCTGGTATGAAGGCGGTGATGTTGGCGGCAGATTCCATCCGGCTTGGCGACAACCGAGTTGTGGTTGCTGGTGGCATGGAGAGCATGAGTCGTGCCCCCTATCTGCTGGATAACGCTCGTAGCGGTTTTCGGATGGGACATCAGCGGGCGCTGGATCACCTCTTTCTCGACGGATTGCAGGATGCCTACGATGGCCAGTTGATGGGAATCCATGCCCAGCGCAGCGCTGATCTGGCCGGTTTGACCCGCAGTGCCATGGATGAATTTGCCTTGGCATCGCTCCAGCGAGCCCTTGATGCCCAGCAGGCTGGCTCGTTTAGTTCGGAGCTGACGCCTTGCCATCGTGAGGGGCGCTTGCTGCTGGCAGAGGATGAGCAACCCAGCCGAGGACGGCCGGAAAAGATAGCAACGTTAAAACCTGCGTTTGGTAAAGAGGGGACCATTACTGCAGCCAATGCGAGCTCCATCTCTGATGGTGCGGCGGCGCTGATATTGATGGATAGCGCTACGGCAGTTGCCCGGCAGGTGCCCGTATTGGCAAGGATCGTCGGTTATCAGAGCCATGCAGCCTTGCCAGCCGAGTTTACCTCGGCACCCATTGGCGCAATATCCAAATTGCGGGAGCGGCTTGGCTGGTCAGTGGAGGCGGTGGATCTCTTCGAGATCAACGAGGCATTTGCCATGGTGACCATGCTGGCTATGGCGGGATGTGGTATTCCCCATGACAAGGTCAATGTATACGGTGGGGCCTGTGCGTTGGGGCATCCGCTCGGCGCGAGTGGTGCCCGTATTCTGGTCACCCTGATCTCGGCCCTGCGTCAGCGGGGAGGAAAAAGAGGGGTCGCCTCTCTGTGTATCGGAGGGGGAGAGGCGACAGCGATCGCGGTGGAGATCGATTAGTCGGTTGCTTCCATCGCCTGCAGCTGCTCGTTGACCCAGGTGGTCGCAGCCAGATAGAGGTGGCTGACCTTCTCCTCGCTCAAGCCCAATTTGGCGGTTCTGGCTGTAACCCGTGACCAGTTGGCATTCTCGTAGTCTTCGCAAAATGCGAGATAGAAGCCGAGATTACCCTTGCGCTCAAGCAGCGCCAACCGGATGGCATCGATCAACGGAATGGTGCCGAGCAGCTTGTCCATCGGCTGCTCCATCAACACATCCAGCAGGGAAAATAGGCCTGTGATAAAAGCCTGTGGCGCCTGCTGGGTCGGGGCATGAGCATGGGCCAGTAGCTCACAGAAGCGGGCCCTGATAAGCGACATCTGATAGAGCTCTGCACTCTTGCCCTTGCCTGCACTGGTGGCAGCCACCAGCGAGACAAAACGCTTTAGCTGGGTGTTGCCAAGGTAGATGGCGGCCTGGCGAAATGAAGAGATGGGATTGGTGTGTCCCTTGAGATGGTTGACGTAACGCAGTAGCTTGAGGGAAAGGGAGATATCCTGGCTTAGCAGCTGCTCGATCCGGTTGATGTCAGGTTCGGCCTGATTGACCACGTTGAGCAGTTGCATCACGACGACCTGGGCTGGCTCCATGGTCGCCTGCTTGACCATCTCGGGGCGACTGAAGAAAAAACCCTGAAATAGCTGGATCCCCAGCTGCTTGACCCGCTCGAATTCCGCCTTGTCTTCCACCTTTTCGGCCAGATAGGTGAGATTCATGCTTTGGTGGCGCTGAATGAACACCTTGATCTGCAATAGCGGTGTTGCCCGCAGATCGAACTTGATGATCTTGATAAAGGGGAGGAAACGCTCCCAGTCTGGCGACATGGTGAAGTCATCGAGCGCCAGCGTATAGCCCAGTTTATGGAGTTGTTTGACCTTCTCGAGCAGGGCATCGTCCGGTGCAGCATCCTCCAGAATTTCTATCACCACCTTCTCTGGGGGGAGGCACTCTGCCAAACCATCCAGCAACAGGGAGTGGGGGAAATTGATAAAGCAGGGGCGGCCGCCCAGTAGCTGATCGATGTTTTGTTGCAGGAACTGTTCAACGACAAGACTCGACGTTGCTTGCCGTGAGGAGATGCTCGGGAAGACATTATTCAGGCTATCGCGAAAGAGCAGCTCATAGGCGTAGGTATTAAGGTCTCTGTCGAGAATGGGCTGTCTTGCAACGTAGGAATACATGCCTGGCTCCGATATGGGTACTGGCTTGATTTTATGGTGTTGCAGAACACTATGCCAGTCCTGACCCTATTGAGTAAGGCAATAATTGGCATAGTGTTTTTCTGTCAGAGCCGAATTTAGAAGAGATAGCTCATTTGTAAGCCAGCCAGCCAGGCATCCCCTTCAGAAGTGCCCTGGAAGGTTGATGTCGTTAGCGGGTTGCCCGGTTGCAGTTCCATCTTCTCGGTGACATCGACCTTTTTACCGTCGATCAGGGTCAGCCCCAGATCCACAGTCAGGTTGGGTGTGAACTGATAACCCATGCCAAGGCTGTACCAGAGGCGGTCAGCATCCGGTATGGAGATGGTGCGGCGATCTGCAGGTACCGGACTTGCATCATAAGCGACCCCGGAGCGCAGTTGCCATTGGGGGGTCAGCTGATAGGTCATGCCAATGGCATAGCGCCAGCTATCTTCCCAGTGCTCATCCTTGATATGCATGTTGGACATGTTATCGAGATCTGCTTCCAGCTGGACGAATTTGCTCCAGTTGGTCCAGTTCAGGCTGCCATGAAGAGCCAGCTTGTCTGTCAGCTGATGAAATGCCGCCAATTCAGCCGTTGCGGGCAACGGCAGATCCAGACTGCCGGTATCTCTGATCTCGGTAACGGAGCTATCTGCATTGGGTCGGCCCACGATAGCATCACCCGAGAGGGTCAAAGTGACATCATGGCGGTAGGAGAGGCCAATCCGGGTTTGCTCCGACAACTCGAGCAAAGTGCCTACATTCCAGCCCCATGCCCAGCCATCCCCTTGCAGATGTTTTGCTATCAGGTTGCGAGAAGGGAAGGTGCCACCGACTTCGCCCTCGCCCTGAATAGCAGAGATCCCGGCACCAATTGACCACATCTCATTGATGCGATAGGCGAGTGAGGTACCCAGATCCATGGTCTTGATATCAGAGACATTGCCAAAGTGACCGGCGCTGTAGTTATCCGGCATCTTGACGCCGAGACCGTAATAAGAAGTGGCCGAGAATCCGAGACGCCACTGCTCATTGAGTGGAATGATGAGATAGGCATTGGGAACCCAGGCTGCGGAGGCGATATCGTGTGCACTGGCATCGGAAGTGACGATGCCGGCTTTGGTCGGCAAGCGGGTGTTACCTTCAATATTGACGTCAGGGCTGACATAGATGGCTCCGCCAGAGAGAGCTATCTTGTCGAAGCGAGTCATGGCAGCCACGTTGCGAGATAGAACGCTGGCATTGTCTGCGATAGCTGCTTCTCCGGCAAAGGCTCGGCCAAGCCCGGTTGCCGATTGTTCAGCCAGCTGGAAACCGGCTGCATGGGCGTGACCAGCAATCACCAGTAGGGAAAGGGCGGATAGTTTGAGGGTTGAATGCATGAGTTATCCTTGCGTGAATACCGAATGTTCAGTCGGCCATATCATTGAGGGCGGGATTTTATATGGTACGACCAGCAAGGCAACGGTGAGGGAGTACATCAGGGAAAAACGGGATTAAATGCTGATGAAACTAGCTCTAATAGATTGATTAAAAAAGAAAAATAAACAGGTGTGTGCTACATGTGTGCGCTGAAAGCGAGATCTTGCATAAAAAAAGAGCGCCTTGCGGCGCTCTTTTTGATTGCTCAACAATCAGAACTTCATGTTGAACTGGGCAGATGCTAGGAAGGCGTTGCCGTGGGAAGTGCCCTGCCAGCGTGGGTTATTCACTGTGCCATCATGGCTAACGAGGCCTTCGTTTACATCAACCTTCTTACCATCCAGATAGGCCATACCGAAATCAACACTCATATCAGGGTTGATATGGTAGGTGGCACCAGCACTGTACCAGATACGATCAGAGTCGGGGATACTCAGACTACGGTACTCAGCTTCGATAGGGGAGTTGTCATATGCAAAGCCCATACGAGCTTCCCATGACGGGTTGATGTACCAAGTACCACCGATAGAGTAACGAACAGAATCTTTGAACTTCTCATCTTTTTGCAGGCAGACACCTTTTGAACACTGAGAACTGGTTGCTTTGAGCTCTTCGAAGGCGCTCCAGTCAGTCCAGTTGACAGAGTAGTGGACGGCAAACTGCTGGTTCAAACGGTGATAACCTGCAAACTCGGCTTGAGCTGGCAGATCCAGTTTCAGGTTTCCGTCAACAGTTTTGTAGTTAGAGCTGGTGCCGTTAAAGTCGCCATCAAAACTGAGATCAACTTGGGAGCGATAGGTCAAAGCAAAACGGTGGTTTTCGTTAACTTCATACAAAGTACCAACGTTCCAGCCGAAGCCCCATGTATCACCCTTCAGCCCTGCAATTTTTGTATCAGCAGAATGTTGTACGCCTGTTGCCGCAGTCAATGTAGGAGCCAATACCCCTGCATAACGGTTCAATTCGGCTTCAGCATACACGGCGTTGATACCAGCACCGATGCTGAATTGTTCGTTGATGCGGTAGGCGATATTCGGGTTGATATTGAAAGTTAAGAGTTCTGTATCACCAGCGCCTGAGCCAGCGGCAAAATTCTTGTCGTACTCGGTAGAGAGACCGTAGTTGGAGAAAAGCCCAATACCCCATGCCCACTTATCATTCAGCGGCTGAATGAAATAGGACGCAGGGACGAAAGCCGCAGGAGCGATATCCGAAGCGGACGCATCACGATTGAAGTAATTGGGAACTGTACCTGCTTTTGTGGTCAGATTTCCGCTGGTTTTCCCCTCAACATCCACATCCGGCTTGATATAGGTACCGGATACAGAAACTGCCATCTTGTCGAAGGTAGTCATGGCTGCAGGGTTGCGGGCCAGAACGGAGGCGTTGTCGGCAATGGCTGCTTCACCAGCATAGGCACGACCCAGACCGGAGGCTGAGTGCTCGTTCAACTGGAATGCCGCTGCATGGACTTGACCGGTGGCCAGCGCAATGGTGGCGGCAATCAGGCTCTTCTTAAACATAGTTGTCGTCATGGTGGTCTCTCTTGTAGGCAGATTTTTTGTCGATATTGGCGGCATGTTCAATGCAAACCTCGACAAAATCCGTTTTTATTTCAGCTTCTTCCGAATCAATTCTGGCGTGATTCTATGTATCTGGTAGGAGGTAAGAAATCAGACCAGTGACAGCAGAATACATAAAAGTGATCGATCTGTTAATCATTTGTTTTAACCTGATGTTTAATTCATCATTTACGGGGTGGGATAGGGTGTTTTTTAGGCGAAACGGTTGATCCTGCTCACAAAAATAATTTTGCTGTTTTTCGCAATTTTGCGACAAAAAGCAGGTAATGGGTCGGGAAAGAGAGGGGAAACAGGCAGCTGGCTGATGTCGCTGCCTGTTTTTATCGATAGATTCTGTTCGTTAAATGTTCCAGTGAAGTCGTGATTGCAGGGCCGTAGCGACGGGGGCAAGCGGCTCCTTCATCTGGCCAATCAGTACCATATTTCCTCCTTTAAACTGGACGATCTCTCCTTTGAGGGTGCCATCTTCAAAACTGGGCTGCAGAGAGAGAGGAACATGCTTGGGAACCAGGAAGAGGGTAACGGGTCCCATCTTGCCCTGGATCACCATGTGCAGTGCCGGCCCCTGATAGAAGGCGCAGTGGTTGACATAGGTTACCTTGAGACCATCCATACCGCTCAGGGTCGCGCCATATTTCTCCATCTTGGCGTTGATGCTCTGCAAATTGACCCGCTCATCGATACCTTCGATAAACGGCTCCTCACCATAGACATGGGCCATCGCCACCTGAGCGAGGGAGAGTGTTTGATCGGAGCTGGCAGGCCAACTTATCCATCGGGTACTCACTCCGAGTAGAAAAGCGACGGATGCAGCCATGGCCAAGGCCCGCCAATGGGATTTCGGCACAGTGCTGCTGGCAACATGCCGCGTGTTCTCCTGTTTCTCTTCACTCTGTTGCAGGGCTTGTTTGAGCAGGATCCGCTCTGCCAGTCCTGACGGCGGCTCGATACTCATGGTACGTGCAATGTCTTGTTCGAGCGCTTTCATCTCGTCGAGATAGCGCTGATTGGCAGGGCTGGCACGGGCAGCCTCGAGGAAGTCGGGTTGCGGATCGTCGGGCTGGATCATGGCGCGACGGCGAAACTCCAGTTCATCCATGTCCATCTCCTCTTGATAATTTCTTCTGTGCCATCGCCTCTTTCAGCTGGTTGCGGGCGCGAAAAAGTCTTGTCATGACCGTGTTTTTGTTGAGCCCGAGCAGTTCGGCAATGTCCTCACCGCTAAATCCGCCCAGCACCTGCAGCATCAGGGGTTCCCGATACTCTTCGGGCAGGCGGGCAATGTGACGATGCAACCACTCGTTCTCCATCTCCTCTTCGCTGTGTAGCGCATCGGGTTGGGGTTGGGGATGGTTGTCCAGATCCACCAGATCAAACTGTTTGCGCTCGAAACGGCGGGCATTCTCCCGGCGCAAGATAGTGATCAACCAGCCTTTGGCTGCCTGATCATCCTGCAGGGCGTCGATACCCTTCCAGGCTCGCAGGAAGGTCTCCTGCACCAGATCTTCCGCGATGTGAGGATCCCTCACCAGCCAGTAGGCGTAGCGATAGATATCCTTGTGCAGCGCATGAACCAGCGCTTCGAATTTGGTTTGTTTGTCAGCCATAGGGTCATAGACCGGCAAAGTGGCCGGATCATTACCACTTTTATGAGGCTGACCCCGCTTTTTTCTAAAAAAGAGCAATAGGAGTATCTCCTGTGGTGGAGGCTGCGTTAACCCCGCAAGGGGAACCGGTGGGCCATCAGGGCAAGGAGCTGAGCAATCCCCGCTGTTTCAACATGGCAGAGATCACGGGAGATTGTGTGCCATGGCACGACCGGTGCCGAGGGCGCAAAGCAGGCGCGATCCAGCTCGGCTTGCCATCTTTGCAACTGCTCTGTATTGGCCGGTTTGGCCCAAACGGATGGGGCGAAAAGCGAGACCCAATGGCGCAGGGCCAGGCGGCTTTGTTCGCTCTGCTGGCTGGCAAGTGTTCGTTGCAGACGATAGAAGGCGAGCCAGCGCGGACTGTTGCGTCTTATGCCTCGCAGCAGCAGCGCCAGCAATACCCACCAGAGGCTCTCGTTGGCCAGTGGCAGTGACTCGCCCGCACCTTGCCGGCTGGCCGGTTGGAAAACGAGGCGAGTGGCAGGCAGCTTCGCCTGTTCTATACGACCGCTTGCGGTATTGAACCAGGGCAGGGTGAGCGCTGGTAGCTGATACTCTCCTGCCTCGCCGGCCAGCAGAGTTTGGCGCCACTCCCGTTCAAACAGCAGTTTGCCCGCCCGATAACGCTCCTGCTGCTGCTCGCCATCGGGGTGCGCTTGCAACCCGGCGGGGAGCTGCTGCGCCATAAGAGGGGCAAGCTGCACCTGACTGCTGTCGCCATTTTCGAGCGTGATGGTAATGACCCGGATCAGCGGCTCCCCCGCGTGCCCCTCTGCCGATGGCTCTATCCGCTGGGTCAGTAGCAAGCGACTGGCTACCGGCGTCGCGGGTGCTTGATCTACGCGTACCTGAAGGGGGGCAGCTCGGGCGGCAAGGCGCTGCAGCTGGCCTCCGTTTTGGGGCAATTGCCCCTGTAGTCGCGGGGAGTCGATAAGCCAGAGGCCCGGTGCCTTGGCCTGGATAAGCCAGCTTCGGGTCAATCTGCCGGGCAGCCCGCTCTGCACTGGGGGAAGCCACTCATCGCTGCCAAGGCGGCGAATGATGAAATGGGGCGAGTTGAGTTCACTGAGCCCGGGCTGCTGCATGGTGGTGGGGAGCCAGAGCGTGAGCCGATAGATCACTGGCTGACCGGGATAGAGGGGGCCCTGATGATCAATCTGGGCCTCCATCTCCAGTGCGGCTGGGCGAGGTGGTGCAGGCAGAGTCGGCTGTGGTGGGGGGGCCTTGAGTGTCAGTTCGGGTGTCCACTCGTTGCCAAGCTTGAGCGGGGTTATCACCATGCTGGCAGGATCATTTGGCTGGCTGGTCAGGTGCAACGGGATCTGCCAGCGGGTCAACTGCTGCACCGGGGTGGATACCCGACTCATGGTGACTCTGCCCACAGCAAACTGGCGCAGCAGCGGTGTGATCTCGAGCTCGTTGCCTTGACGGACCCCATCCGCCTCGATCACCAGCAACCAGTCAGCCGGGGTGGCACCAGGCAGCAATTCGGCACGTGGCTGTGCCCAGCCGTGGAGGCTCAACATCACAAGCAGTAGCGAACAGAACGTGTGCTTCACCATGGCTCTTCTACCTTGATGAGCTCACGGCGCAGCGCCTCTTTGCGCAGCCGCTGTTCCAGCAAAAGCACTGGCGGCGCAGGGGGCAGTGGTACCGCTTCAGCCGGTGTTTGCTCCGGCTTACGGGATACGTTGTTGGGCGTAGCCTCTGCAGGTGCCGTTGACTCACCGCCTTGCAGTAGCGAGAGATTATAGAGTGCATCCTCATGGCGCGGCTCAAGGGCCAGTGTGGCCAGATAGGCCTCTTTGGCTGCGGCCAGTTCCCCCAATTGGATCAGCGCATTGCCCCGGTTGTAGTGGGCGGTCGCGCTTGTTTCCTGCTCGTAGGCCGCAACGGCTTGCCGATAATCGCCAGCACGATACCAGGCGTTGCCGCGCCATACCGGGTTGCCGAATATGCTGGCTGCCAGCCGGTACTCTCCTTTCAGATAGGCTTGCATCGCCTGCTCGTCTGGTGATGCCGGTGTGGGGGAGGCTTGCGTCGGGGCTGGCGCCAGCAGTGACCAGCCGATGGTTATTGCAATGAGCAGTTGGGTGCCCACCCGGGCAAGCAACGCCAGGGGCAGTAGCGGCAACAGTAGCCAGGGGCCGAGATCGCGCGGCGCCGGGGCGAGCGCCACCGTAGTGGTCGGCAGCGGGGCAAAACGGGGAGGCTCGCTACCCAGCCACTGCAGTTCGCCACCCAGATTGCGTGCCAGGGTAGCCATGGCTTCGCTCTGTGGTGCGGCCAGTCGGGCTGGGGAGCGTGTGGCAAAACCCAGCTCATTGGCCGGAATGGGTGGCATGGCCGCAGGTTCTGCACTGCTGGCAAGGAGAATATCGAGTCGAGGGCTATTGCTGTTGTGACAGAAAAGGCTCTCCTGACAGGGCCACAGCGCGGCAATCTCATCCATCTGTTTGTTACTCAGGCCGTCGGTGATGAGCAGCAGACGTGCCTGCTCACCGGGGGCAATCTGTTTCATGGCAAGGGCGATGGCCCGCGCGGGGTTACTGCCTTGCAACGGCATGATGTCGGGGCGCAGATCGGGCAGCAGCAGGGCGATGGCTTGATGATCCCGGGTGGGGGGCATGGCGAGATAGGCGTCGCCAGCGTAGAGAACGAGCGCAATCCGGGCGTTGTTGGCAGTGCCAAGCAGTTGCTGAAGTTGCAGCCTGACCCAGGTAGCACGATCCGGTTTTAGGTCGGTGGCCTGCATCGAGCGGGAGAGATCCAGGATCCAGATATCGAGCGGCGCGGCCGGTTGCGCTTGCCCCTCACTGCGCAGGGCGGGGCCGCTGAGTGCCAGAATGACCGGTAGCGTCGCCAGCCAGAGCCAGGGGCGAGCCGGTTTAGCTTCTGGCAACAGGTAGGCACGCATGGCAGGAGCCAGCATGGGGGGCTGGCGACGCCGCCGCCATCCCTGCCAGAGCCAGGGAATGAGCGCCAGTAGCCAAAGTGGCCTGAGCAGGATCAGATCCATCGTCTCATTCTCAGCAGCAGGGCGCGGGTAAATCGGTTATCTACCCCGCCATGGCCTGCGGGCAGCAGTAACAACGCACAGGCCAGCGCCAGCGGCCAGGGGTAAAGCTCTGTCACCGGTTGATAGTGGGCGACGGGGTGGGCGGTCGGTTCCAGCTGGTTGATGGCCTCGTTGATCGCCTCCAGATCGTTCTGGCTGCGGGCGCGAAAATAGCGCCCATTGCCAATTTGGGCCAGCTGCTTGAGCAGGGGCTCATCAAGCTCGCTGCTGGGATCGCTCTGATCTGCGCCAGCGTCATTGAAAGGCTGCACAAAGGTATCGGGGTCGGCTCCGACCCCAAGGGTGTAGATACGTATCCCCTGAGCTGTGGCGAGTTTGGCCTCTTGCTCCGGATCGGCACTGCCTGCGGTATTGCGCCCATCGGTTACCAGCAGCAGCGCCGTCGGACGACCCCGCTCGGCATGCTGGCGTGCCAGCAGGATCGCTTCACCAAGGGCGGTGGTACGGCCAACCAGATCAAAATCGAGTTCATCGCTCAATGTCAGCAGCGCAGGGATCTCCTGGGTCAGGGGAGAGAGCAGGTAGGCGTGATCGGCAAAGACGACCAGCGCGATCCGATCGCCGGCGCGCTGGGCGATCAATCTCTTGATTTGCTGGCGAACCGCCGTCAGGCGCGCCAGCTGCTCGCCGCTATCGAGCATATCCGGGGTGCGCATGCTATCGGAGAGATCGACCGCCAGCAGCAGATCACGGCTCCCCTGATAGCGCACCACCGGCTCTTCCCACCACTGGGGACGGCAGAGCGCCGCAATCAGGGCGCACCAGATAAGCCCCGCTCGCCACAAAGACATGCCTGCATGGGCGTGCAGCAGGGGAAAGCCGGGGTGGGCAAGATAACCGTGGCGCAGGGGCGGCAGGCCGAAGCGCATCAGCAATGGTAGTACCAGCGCGAGAGCAAACCAGGGCCAGGCAAGGGTCATCGGTTTCCCCTTGTTCGGCTCTTGCTCGCCTGCCGTGGCTTGTACAGAAAATAGGTACGTCCCCAGCGGTAATAGTTTTGTTTAAGCTGCTCGCTCTGTTCGTGGTCGGGTGACTGATTGCCATAAAGCCAGCTGCTCCAGTGGTGGGCAAACTGGCTGAAGCGGGTGCTGCCCTGACGATCCAGAAACGCGAGCCACTCCTCGCCCTGCAACAGGCGAGACTCGGGCCAGCGATGCAGGGCCTCCTGGCGCAGGTGATCCTGGATGCGATTGACCAGCAGCTGTGGATCGCCTTCCAGCTGCCTGCACCAGCGCCTGTATTGCTGTACTCGCATTGCCAATCTGATGATCAGCACCAGTAGCAAAACGAGGATCAGGAGCCATAACAGAGCTTGTAAACGGGGATCGAGGAGTTGCTCGCCAACCTCGGGGCCTGGATGAATGTCCCGTATCTTGTCTTTCAGCAGGGCGTTCAGGGGGGCAGTAATGGCCTCTGATGCCGGACTGCTGGTCAGGAGTAGCGCTATCCCTGATGACATAACCCCTCCTGCCACTGTTGTTGCAGTGTCCGACCGTTATCGAGCAGATAGAGCCGCTGTACCAGCGGCAGCAGCTGTTGCCTGCCCAGTTGCAGTTGCTGCTCGGCCGCCTGCTGGTAGCGATGGGAAAAACCGCTGTGCTGTCCATCGAGCCAACCCTGATAGGGGGCTGAAGCCCGGTTGATGGCTACCGGCAGCAAACCACTTGGTGGCAGCACGGCTTCCAGCGGATCACGGATCTGCCAGTAGTGAATATCGTGACGCAGCGAAAGGTGTTGCAGTCGTTGGCAGAGCGCTGATTCACAGGGGCGGTGATCGGTAATGACGGTCAATCTGGC
Organism: Aeromonas sp. SG16; assembly: GCF_024436135.1. NCBI lineage: Bacteria > Pseudomonadati > Pseudomonadota > Gammaproteobacteria > Aeromonadales > Aeromonadaceae > Aeromonas > Aeromonas sp. SG16. The sequence continues at coordinate 869,405 of NZ_JANFNW010000001.1, read as the reverse complement.
TCCATGGGGGAGTGCCGTTTGTCCGAGAGTATCGGCCAGTGTCTGGGAAAGCGGCTGGCGGGCCAGCCCCTGCCGGTAGTGGTGGCAAAGGGATTCGAGCAGTGGCAGCACGTTGCCCCGCTGGCTCTGGCGATGGGGGGCAATCCCATGGCAAATCAGGGTGTTGTGCTGTTTCTCATGTCGCCAGATAAGGGCGGCCGCCAGCTCGCAGCCAAGGCGAGCCTTGAGCTGCATGGTGGAGCCGAAATACATGGCGGGGGAGAGATCGAGCAGCAGCCAGTGCGCCTGATCCTGCTCTTCACGATATAGACGGGTGTAAGGGCGCCCAAGGCGCGCCGTCACCCGCCAGTCGATATGACGTACCTCGTCACCCGCCTGATAGGCGCGCAGCTCGCGAAAGGTGAGCCCGGGAGTGCGACCCGGTTTGCCGCGTTCGCTGCTACTTCTGCCCGCGCGGGGGGGCGCCTTGGCCTTGGCCCAGTAGCGGATCTTGATCAACTGTGGCAGCGGCAGGGCGATATCAGGATGGAGGTCCGGCGCTAGGGGCATGGCACCTGATCCAGTAGCTGGGCGATCAGGGTGTCGTTATCCAGATTGTCCGCCAGGGCCTGATAGCTTGGGATAAGGCGGTGACGCAGCACCGGATAGGCTTGCAGCTGGATATCTTCCGGCAGCACGAAATCCCGTCCCGCCAGCCAGGCGCGGGCACGGGCTGTACGGGCCAGTGCCAGCGTGGCTCTCGGGCTTGCCCCCACCGCGAGCAGCGGTTCAAGGGCAGGGCAGAGGCCGCTACCGGGGCGAGTTGCGCAGACCAGCTCTACCAGATAGTGTTCAAGCCTGCCCTGCATGCTGACCGCCAGCACTTCGCTGCGAGCAACTTGCAAGGCGGTCTGGCTCAGGGTCACTGGCGCTGCGCCAAGCTGTTCGCCACCGGCATTGAGCTGCAAGATGGCGAGCTCCATGGCCGGGCTCGGATAATCGACTATCAGTTTGAGCAAAAAACGGTCGAGCTGTGCTTCCGGCAGGGGATAGGTTCCCTCCTGCTCGATGGGGTTCTGGGTGGCGGCCACCATAAAGAGCGGCGGCAGGCGCCAGCTCTTTTTGCCCACGGTAATTTGGTGTTCTGCCATCGCCTCCAGCAGCGCAGATTGCACCTTGGCCGGCGCCCGGTTGATCTCGTCCGCCAGTATCAGATGATTGAACAGGGGGCCGGGCTGGAATACAAAACTGGCATCCTGCGGGTGAAACACCTCGCTGCCGGTCAGATCTGCCGGCAGCAGGTCGGGGGTGAACTGGATGCGGGCGAAGCGCCCCTCGACAGCACCAGCGAGTGCCTTGACGGCGCGGGTTTTGGCAAGGCCGGGAGCCCCTTCGATTAATACATGTCCTTCACATAACAGGGCGATCAACAGCCCTTCGATGAGCTCATCCTGTCCCAGAATTTGACTGGCAAGATAGTCCCTCAGTTGTTTGAACTCCGCCGCTGCCATGCGATAAACCCGTTGTTTTTATGGAAGTTGATCTTTTTATACTCCACTTGAGCCACAAGGGCGAGTGAAGGGCGCCAGCCTTGCTGAATTTAGTTTCAATCAGCTGTATGAAACTTGTGATTGGATTGTTAAGATGTGGCGCAATGAGGTCAGACCTCTCCCTTATAAACCCAAGGAGCCAGGATGAAACAGCCATTGAAACTGACGACTCGCCAGGGCGAACGGATTGCCGTCGTGGCGGGGCTGCGCACCCCATTCGCCAAGCAGGCGACCGCCTATCATGGCGTCCCTGCGGTGGATCTCGGCAAGCTGGTGGTGAGCGAGATGCTCGCCCGCACCGATCTCGACCCCAAGCTTATCGACCAGCTGGTGTTTGGCCAGGTGGTTCAGATGCCGGAAGCCCCCAACATTGCCCGTGAAATCGTGCTCGGCACCGGTATGAGCGTCAACACTGATGCCTATAGCGTCTCTCGTGCCTGTGCCACCAGTTTTCAGGCGGTGGCCAACGTCACGGAATCCATCATGGCCGGTACGGTAGATATCGCCATCGCCGGTGGTGCTGACTCCTCTTCCGTGTTGCCTATCGGGGTGAGCAAGAAGCTGGCACGCGCTCTGGTGGATCTCAACAAGGCGCGCAATCTGCAGCAGCGTTTCAATATTTTGCGCCAGTTGCGGGTCAAGGATCTGCTGCCGGTGCCGCCTGCGGTGGCGGAATACTCCACTGGCCTCTCCATGGGGCAGACCGCCGAGCAGATGGCCAAGAGCCACCAGATCAGCCGCGAAGCGCAAGATGCGTTGGCTCATCGTTCTCACACCCTGGCCGCACAGGCCTGGGCCGAGGGCAAGCTTAGTGGCGAGGTGTTTACCGCCCATGTACCGCCCTACAAGTCGCCGCTCGAGCGGGACAACAATATCCGCGAAAGCTCGGAGTTGGCGAGCTACGCCAAGCTCAAGCCAGTGTTTGATCGGATTCATGGCACCGTCACTGCAGCCAACGCCACCCCGCTGACCGACGGCGCCGCCGCTGTGTTGCTGATGCGGGAAGGGCGGGCGAAAGAGCTGGGCCTGGAACCGCTAGGCTATATCCGCAGCTTCGCCTTCTCGGCTATCGATGTGTGGCAAGACATGCTGATGGGGCCCTCCTATGCCTCGCCACTGGCGCTGGACAGAGCCGGTATCACGCTCAGTGATCTCACCTTGATCGACATGCACGAAGCCTTTGCCGCCCAGACCCTGGCCAATCTCAAGATGTTTGCCAGCACCGAGTTTGCCCGTGACAAGCTAGGCCGCGATCAGGCCATCGGCGAGGTGGACATGGAGAAGTTCAACGTCCTCGGTGGTTCGCTGGCCTATGGCCACCCCTTTGCCGCGACCGGTGCGCGGATGATAACCCAGACCCTGCATGAGCTGCGTCGTCGTGGTGGGGGATTGGGACTCAACACCGCCTGTGCGGCGGGTGGATTGGGCGTGGCTATGGTGTTGGAGGTTGAATAATGAGCGCTAAGACTTTTTCCCTGGATGTTCGCCATGATGGCATTGGTATTCTCACCATGGATGTGCCAGGCGAGAGCATGAATACCCTGAAAGCCGCCTTTGTGGAGGAGATCCGCACCGTGCTGGCCGAGGTGAAACGCAACAAGGATTTGATCGGTCTGGTGATCACCTCCGGCAAGAAGGACTCTTTCATCGCCGGAGCCGACATCACTATGCTGGCCGCCTGCACCAGTGCCAAGGATGCAGAAACCCTGTCGCGAGAAGGACAGGTTATCTTTGCCGAGATCGAGTCATTGACCATCCCGGTGATCGCCGCTATTCACGGCCCTTGCCTCGGCGGCGGGCTGGAGCTGGCGCTGGCCTGTCATGGTCGGGTGGTGACCGATCACGGTAAAACCGTGCTTGGTCTGCCCGAGGTGCAACTTGGTCTGCTGCCAGGATCCGGTGGTACCCAGCGCCTGCCGCGCCTTATCGGGGTGGCCAAGGCGCTTGATCTGATGCTGACCGGCAAGCATGTGCGGGCCAAACAGGCCAAAAAACTGGGGCTGGTGGACGATATGGTGCCGCCCTCCATCTTGCTGGATGCTGCAATAAAGCTGGCCAAGAAGGGCAAGCCCCGCCACGAGTTGAAGCGGGATCTGCAGGGCAAGCTGCTGGAGACCAACAAGCTTGGCCGCAAGGTGCTGTTCGATCAGGCACGTAAAGGGGTGATGAGCAAGACGCGTGGTAACTACCCTGCGCCGGAGCGGATCCTGGATGTGGTGCGCATTGGTGTGGAGGAGGGGATGCAGGCTGGCCTCGCCGCCGAGTCCCGCCACTTCGGCGAGCTGGTGATGACAGCCGAGTCTGCTGCCCTGCGTTCTATCTTCTTTGCCACCACAGAAATGAAGAAAGAGGTCACCTATCAGGGGGCCGAGCCGCGCAAGGTGGGCCACGCGGCCGTGCTGGGTGGTGGTCTGATGGGGGGGGGCATCGCATTCGTCACCGCCACCAAGGCGGGCGTACCGGTGCGGATCAAGGATGTGGCAAGCGCCGGGATCGGCAATGCCATGCGCTACAGCTACGACATCCTGGCCAAGAAACTCAAGCGCCGTCATATCCTGCGCAGTGAGCTTGAGAAGCAGATGAGCTTGCTGACCGGTACTCTGGACTACTCCGGTTTCCACCGGGTCGACATGGTGGTGGAGGCGGTGTTTGAAGATCTCAATCTCAAACACCAGATGGTGAAGGATGTGGAGCGTGAGTGTGGTGAACACACAGTGTTTGCCTCCAATACCTCGTCACTGCCCATCAACCAGATAGCTTCAGTGGCGAGCCACCCCGAGCGGATTATCGGTTTGCACTACTTCAGTCCGGTCGACAAGATGCCGCTGGCGGAGATCATCCCCCACGCCGGCACCAGTGCCGAGACCGTGGCCACCACGCTGGCCTTCGCCCGCGCACAGGGCAAAACGCCTATCGTGGTGAAGGACGAGGCCGGTTTCTACGTCAACCGCATCCTCGCTCCCTACATGAACGAAGCAGCACGTCTGGTGTTGGAAGGGGAGCCGGTAGAAGTGTTGGATAGCGCGTTGCTCGACTTCGGTTTCCCGGTTGGCCCCATCACCCTGCTTGACGAAGTGGGCATTGATGTGGGGGCCAAGATTTCCCCCATCCTCGAAAAAGAGTTGGGTGGCGAGCAGTTCCAGGCACCCAAGGCGTTCGACAAGCTGCTGCAAAACGATCGCAAGGGGCGCAAGAACGGCAAGGGCTTCTACCTCTATGGCAAGGCAGCCAAAGGTAAGAAGAAGGTGGATGAGAGCGTCTACGATGTGCTGGGGATCAAGCCGGTGGCCAAACTTGCCAGGCAGGATATTGCCGAGCGTTGTGTGCTGCTGATGCTCAATGAAGCGGCCATGACCCTTGACAGTGGTGTGGTTGCATCGGCCCGTGACGGCGATATCGGGGCCATCTTTGGTATCGGTTTCCCGCCCTTCCTCGGTGGCCCGTTCCGCTATATGGACAAGCTCGGTATCGATCATCTGGTTGGCCGTCTGGAGTATTACCAGAAGCGCCATGGTGATCGGTTCGCCCCTTGCGCCCGACTCAAGGCGATGGCCGCGGAGCAGCAAACCTTCTATTGATAACAACTGCAGATTGATCGCAAGCCAAATAGGCCCGTACAGCATGCGGGCCTCTTTCTATGTTGTGGTTTGTTCGGGTTTTCAGGTGGTGCTGCGATGATGCAGGCAGAGGCGAAGGCCGAAAAAATGGCCCACCGAAGTGAGCCATTTGCGAGGTCGCATGGTTCAGATACCCGGCTTACGCTCCGGGCAGCGGCCGATGATATCTGCAGGCAGATCACCGTTATCCTGCTCCAGCACCACGTCGAATCCCCACAGCTGATGGAGGTGTTTGAGCACCTCATGGCGTGAGTCGCCAAGGGGTATGCGGTTGTGGGGGACATAGCGCAGGGTAAGGGAACGATCCCCTTTTACTGCCACGTTGTAGACCTGAATATTGGGCTCCAGATTGCTGAGGTTGTACTGGGCCGACAAAGTATTACGCACCTGACGATAGCCCTCGTCATTGTGAATGGCTGAGACCTTCAGATAGTTCTTCAGATCATCGTCATCAATGGCGAACAGCTTCATATCCCGCATTACCTTCGGGCTTAAGAACTGGCTGATAAAGCTCTCATCCTTGAAGTTCTGCATGGCAAAATGCAGCGTATCCACCCAGTTGCTGCCAGCGTAATCGGGGAACCAGTATCTGTCCTCCTCGGTCGGGTTTTCGCATATGCGGCGCAGGTCGGTAAACATGGCAAACCCCAGCGCATAGGGGTTGATCCCCGAGTAGTAGCGACTGTTGTAAGCAGGTTGATAGACCACATTGGTATGGCTGTGCAGCACCTCCATCATGAAGCGATCGCTCAGCTTGCCCTCGTCATAGAGGTGATTGAGGATGGTGTAGTGCCAGAAGGTAGCCCACCCCTCGTTCATCACCTGGGTCTGCTTTTGCGGATAGAAGTACTGGCTGATCTTGCGCACGATGCGCACTATTTCGCGCTGCCAAGGTTCCAGCAGGGGGGCATTCTTCTCGATGAAATAGAGAATGTTCTCCTGAGGTTCGGCAGGGTAGCGTCTGTCCTCCACCCCAGCAGCTTTATGCTGCTTGGGCAGGGTACGCCACAGCTCGTTGACCTGAGTCTGCAGATAATCTTCCCGCGCCTTCTGACGCCGTTTCTCCTCGGCCATCGAGATCTTCTGGGGACGCTTGTAGCGATCGACCCCGAAGTTCATCAGGGCATGGCAGGAGTCGAGCAACTGCTCCACCGCTTCTATACCGTGCTTCTCTTCACACTGGGTGATGTAGTTCTTGGCGAATAGCAGGTAGTCGATGATGGAGGAGGCATCGGTCCAGGCCTTGAACAGGTAGTTGTTCTTGAAGAAGGAGTTGTGACCGTAGCAGGCGTGGGCCATCACCAGTGCCTGCATCGGCATGGTGTTCTCCTCCATCAGGTAGGCGATGCAGGGATCCGAGTTGATGACGATCTCGTAGGCCAGTCCCATTTGGCCGCGCTTGTAGTTGCGCTCGGTATGGATAAAGCGCTTGCCGAACGACCAGTGCTGATAGCCGATGGGCATGCCGACGCTGGAGTAGGCATCCATCATCTGCTCGGCGGTGATCACCTCGATCTGGTTGGGGTAGGTGTCCAGCTTGTAGAAGCGGGCGACCCGAGCGATCTCTTGGTGATAGGTATCCAGCAGATCGAAGTTCCAGTCAGGCCCATCATCCAGTGGCGCTACACGTTTTTCAGTTTCGATCATGTGACCTCCTCACGCCGCTTGTTTCTTGAACAGCTCCCGGAATACCGGATAGATATCCTCGACCTTGCGAATATGCTCCATCGCAAAGTGGGGGAACTGGCTGGCCACTGATTCATACTCATGCCACAAGGTCTGGTGGGCACGGGTGGTTATTTCGATGTAGGAGTAGTAGCGCACCCTTGGCATGATGTCCCGCGCCAGAATTTCTCGGCATTGCGGTGAATCATCTGCCCAGTTGTCACCATCCGACGCCTGCGCCGCATAGATGTTCCACTGGTTGGCGGGGTAACGCTCGTTGATGATGTCGTTCATCATCTTGAGCGCACTGGAGACGATGGTGCCGCCAGTCTCCTGGGAGTAGAAGAACTCGTGCTCGTCCACCTCCTTGGCCTGGGTGTGGTGGCGGATGTAGACCACCTCTACGTTCTTGTAGGTCCGGCTCAGGAACAGATAGAGCAGGATATAGAAACGCTTGGCCATCTCCTTGGTGGCCTGATCCATGGAGCCCGAGACGTCCATCAGACAGAACATCACCGCCTGACTGGAAGGGACGGGCCGTTTGACGAAATTGTTGAACTTGAGATCGAAGGTGTCGATAAATGGCACCGCATCGATCCGCCGTTTCAGCTCGCGGATCTCCTTCTCGAGCTGGGCAATTTCGGCAAAGTGTTCGTTGGGATCGGCGGCCAGCTGTGCCAGTCGCTCTTCCAGTTCATGCAACTGGCGCTTTTTGCCAGCTTGCAACGCCATGCGACGCGCCAGCGAGTTTTGTAGCGAGCGCACCACGTTGATGTTGGCGGGCACCCCGTTGGAGGTGTAGCCCGCCCGATAGGTTTTGACTTCCATCAGCTGATTGAGCTGGGTTTTCTGCAGTCTGGGCAGCTCCAGATCTTCAAACAGCAGATCGAGATACTCATCCTTGGAGATCTGGAACACGAAATCATCGGCTCCTTCCCCCTGATTGGATGCCTGCCCCTCGCCAGAACCCTGTCCGCCGCCCCCTCCTTTGGGGCGGTCAATCTTGTCGCCGGAGACGAATTGATCATTGCCGGGATGCACCATCTCCCGTTTACCGCCTTGCCCTTGATGGAAATGGGGCTCGCCGATGTCCTTGGTCGGGATGCTGATGCTCTCGCCCTTGTCTACGTCCTGAATGCTGCGCTTGGAGACAGCATCAGAGACCGCTTGTTTTATCTGCTTCTTGTAACGGCGGATGAAGCGCTGCCGATTGACAGCGCTTTTGTTTTTGCCGTTGAGCCTGCGGTCGATAAAATGCGCCATAACTCCCCCTTGAACAGTCAGGGTCAGGATGACTTGCGTACCCTGAGATACCATTCGGAGAGCAGTCGCACCTGTTTACGGGTGTAGCCTTTCTCCATCATCCGTTCGACAAAGTTATCGTGCTTCTTCTGCTCCTCGGCCGAGGTTTTGCTGTTGAAGGAGATAACCGGCAGCAGCTCTTCCGTGTTGGAGAACATCTTCTTCTCAATCACGGTGCGCAGCTTCTCGTAACTGGTCCAGTTGGGGTTACGGCCTGCATTGTTAGCCCGGGCACGCAGCACGAAGTTGACGATTTCGTTACGGAAATCTTTCGGGTTGCTGATCCCGGCGGGTTTTTCAATCTTCTCCAGCTCGCTGTTGAGCGAAGCCCGATCAAACAGCTGGCCGGTTTCGGGGTCACGGTACTCCTGATCCTGGATCCAGAAGTCGGCGTAGGTGACGTAGCGATCGAAGATGTTCTGGCCGTACTCGGAGTAGGACTCGAGATAGGCGGTCTGGATCTCCTTGCCGATGAACTCCACATAGCGCGGGGTCAGATAGCCCTTGATGAACTCAAGGTAGCGATCGTGCAGCTCTTGCGGGAACTGCTCACGCTCGATCTGCTGCTCCAGCACATAGAAGAGGTGCACCGGGTTGGCGGCCACTTCCGCGTGGTCGAAGTTGAAGACGCGGGAGAGGATCTTGAACGCAAAGCGGGTAGAGAGACCATTCATCCCCTCGTCCACACCGGCGTAGTCGCGATACTCCTGATAGCTCTTCGCCTTCGGATCGGTGTCTTTGAGGCTTTCGCCATCATAGACCCGCATCTTGGAGTAGATGCTGGAGTTTTCGGGTTCTTTCAGCCGTGACAACACCGAGAACTGGCCCAGTAACTCGAGGGTTCCGGGGGCGCATTTAGCCTCGGTGAGCTCGCTGTTAACCAGCAGCTTCTCGTAGATCTTCACCTCCTCGGAGACGCGCAGGCAGTAAGGCACCTTGACGATGTAGACCCGGTCGAGGAAGGCCTCGTTGTTCTTGTTGTTGCGGAACTGCTGCCACTCGGATTCGTTGGAGTGAGCCAGCAAGATGCCGTCAAAGGGGAGGGCTGAGAGCCCTTCGGTACCGTTGTAGTTCCCCTCCTGAGTTGCAGTAAGCAGCGGGTGCAGCACCTTGATAGGCGCTTTGAACATCTCCACGAATTCCATCACACCCTGGTTCGCCTTGCACAGCGCACCGGAGTAGGAGTAGGCATCGGCGTCATCCTGGGCGAAGTGCTCCAGCATGCGGATATCTACCTTGCCGACCAGTGAGGAGATGTCCTGGTTGTTGTCATCACCGGGTTCAGTCTTGGCGATGGCGATTTGATCGAGGATGGAGGGGTTGACCTTCTCCACCTTGAACTTGGTGATGTCGCCGCCAAACTCGTGCAGGCGCTTGGCAACCCAGGGGGACATGATGGGGCGCAGATAACGGCGCGGAATGCCGTACTCTTTTTCCAGAATTTCGCCATCCTCTTCGATGTCAAACAGACAGAAGGGGTGATCGTTGACCGGTGAGCCCTTGATACGATAGATGGGCACCTTCTGCATCAGGGATTTCAGTTTTTCTGCCAGCGAGGATTTACCGCCGCCAACGGGGCCCAACAGATAGAGGATCTGTTTCTTCTCCTCCAGCCCCTGGGCGGAGTGTTTGAGGTAGGAGACAATCTGCTCGATCGCCTCTTCCATACCGTAGAAATCTTTGAATGCCGGATAGCGTGCCACGACGCGGTTGGAGAAAAGCCGGCTCAGTCTGGGGTTGGCAGAGGTGTCTACCATCTCAGGTTCACCGATGGCGGTCAGCAGACGTTCGGCCGCAGAGGCGTAGCAGGCTTTGTCCTGCTTGCACATATCCAGAAACTCCTGGATGGTGTACTCCTCTTCCCTTGCCTTTTCGTATCGCTGTTGGTAGTGCTCGAAGATGCCCATAACTTTGCCCTCGTTATAGTCGCTTGCCCTGAAAAAGTTGGATGACTGCTTTTGTGTTGTTTGCAATGTTAAGCCTAGTCAACAGCCCCCAGTAATCCATCAAGGTCGATTGGTTAAATGCGGAGGAAACCTGCCCGATCCTTGTGCGGGAGGGTCAGTCAACAACACACCTATGTTACTGACTGTTAAATTATTTTTGCCACGATAGTGAGGTAAATGTCAAAGACATAAAAAATAAATGTTTATTGGAAAGTGGAAACTGCCGGCGTTGCCTGAAAGGTGAGCAGTAAAAGATGAGGCGGGGGTTGGTTTGCACAGATATGGATAAAAATGTCATTACGTTCACGTCAACGTAAATTCAAACAATTAGATTTTTAGCTCTAATTTTTACATTGACGCTACATTCTTGCTGCCCTAGATTGGCCATGTGTGAGCAGCGAGACGCTTTAGCAAGAGAGTGTATCGTGACCTCACCAAGCTCTGTTTAAGCACGTTTCCGTTGGCTTGACCCTCGCAATAGCGAGGGTCTTCTTTTTTCAGCTTGTGTGAGCCGTTGCGGGATGTAAGAGGTGTACGAATGGTCAGGTGTAGGCTTGCTCGACCGCCTGCAGCACGTCAGCAAATGGATGTTGTGCCAGCTGGCCGAAGCCGGCCAACGATCTTGCCTTGATTTTGCTGGTGAGCGGCGTGGCGATGCCGCACAGAAAGCGGGTGAGCATGCGTGCGTCCTGTGAGCCAGCCTTGGCGATGAGTGGATCGCACCAGGCGCGGATCCCTGCATGATTTGGCATAGTCTGCAGGGGCAGAGGAGGCAGTACAGCAACCTGGCCACGACAAACCGAGCAGTGACCACAGTGGGTCGGCGCCGCTTCATCTGCGAAATAGCGGGCGAGGCGGTGGCTCAGGCACTCATCCGAGGTGAAAAAGTCGAGCATGGCTTGCAGTCTGCCCAGCTCGCTTTGCTCTTTTTGCCGGAATAGAGCGTGCAGTACACTGGCCTGCGCAGCGGGTTCCCAGTCATGGCGGTTGATCCGGTAGACCTCGGTCATCTGCTTGCTCTCAAGCTCGATCCAGCCCTGTTGCTGCAGGTAGTCGAGGGCGGCGACCGCGCGTTGCCGCTCCCCCTGGTAACTCTGCCAGAGGGCATCGAAATCCATGGTGCACCAGCTGCGTGCCAGTGGCGCGCAGGCGAACAGCTGCTCCAGAAACTGACGTCGTTTCGGGTTGAAGCGGGCAAGAATGTCGCGCTTCTCCAGCACGAATTTGAAACGGTAGTCAGCGTAGTAGCTGTAGGCCGGCGTGATGATGCTCGCCATCTCCAGATAGACCAGCAGGGTTTTAAGCGGCAACTGGCGGATATTGGTATCGTTCGAGAGGCGCAGCAGGGTGAACTCCCACTCGGGTCCGCTTTGGCGGATCTGGCCGAGGAGTTGAACAATGGCGTTCAGATCGGGCGTATCGCCATAGACAAAGTTCTCCAGCACCGGCAGCTGACTCTGGTTGGCCAGCACGATGCAGCGTGATGGTTGGCCATCGCGCCCGGCGCGGCCAATCTCCTGGCTGTAGTTCTCGATGGACTTGGGCAGGTCATAGTGGATCACCTGGCGGATATCGGCCTTGTCGATCCCCATGCCAAACGCGATGGTGGCGACGATGCAATCCACCTTGCCGCTCATGAAGTCGAGCTGGATCTGGCTGCGCAGCGCCGCATCGAGCCCGGCATGGTAGGCTCGGGCGTTGATCCCCCGTCTGGCCAGCACTTCGGCGCACTCCTCTGCCGTATGTTGCAGGGTGACATAGACGATGGTCGGTGCCCCTTGAGATTGTGCCAGCGTCTGACAGAGCCATTCGCTGCGTGCCCCCGGCAGCATCGGGATGACCGACAAGTCGAGGTTGGGTCGGTAGAAACCAGTAACGACCACCCCTTGCGGCTCAATGGCGAACTTGGCTTGCATGTCGCCAATAACGGCTGGAGTCGCGGTGGCTGTCAGCAGCAACACCTGCGGGATCTGCAACTCTTGGCGGTAGTCCGGTAGTTTGAGGTAGTCGGGGCGAAAGTTGTGTCCCCACTCCGAGATACAGTGCGCCTCATCGACGACCAGCAGCGAGAGCGGCACCTGCTGGATGAAGCGGCGAAAGCGCTCGTTCTTGAGGCGTTCCACCGAGATCATCAGGATCTTGAGCTGGCCAGCCAGCGCCTGTTGCATCACCTGTCGGCTCTCTTCCGGACTCTGGCTCGAGTCGAGAGTGGCTGCGCTGATCTCCTTGCTTTTAAGGAAGGCGAGCTGATCGTGCATCAACGCAATCAGGGGCGAGATCACCAGCGTCAGGTGGGGCAGGGCAAGGGCGGGCAGCTGATAGCAGAGGGATTTGCCAGAGCCGGTGGGGAAGATGGCAATAGCACTCTGGCCAGCCACGATCCGGTTGATGACCGCCTCCTGGCCAGGCCGGAGACTGGAGAAACCGAAGTGTCGGGTCAGAAGGGAGGGGATCATGGCAAGGCTCCGCAGCAAATGGAGGATGATACCACAGTTGGCCATTCGCCCGGGTGTTGATAAAACGAACAAAAATGGATGGTTACTCTGTTGTTGTGTTTTTGTTGTGGTCATTTGTGCCGGATACTGGATATTTTTTGGTAGGTCTCTGGAAAAAAGCAGTGGTGAATGGGATATTTCGTCATGCAATCCGGTGACCGGTGGATCGGCCCGACAGAAGGCTGGCCGCAGGCAACCCGTCAGAACGGAATCATGCTGACGGGAGGGTTGCAGACAGGACTCATGAATCGAGCACTACGGTGCCTAGGGACTTTTTTGATGACACAACAACACCCCCTCCTTCGGCTGGTCAATAGCACCAGTCTGGTCAGCCAGATCCTGGTTGGTCTGGTTTTCGGTATCTTGCTGGCGATGTTTGCTCCCGAGTGGGCCAAAACGGCAGGTCTGCTTGGCAGCCTGTTTGTGGGCGCACTGAAAGCGGTGGCACCGCTGCTGGTATTTGTACTGGTCATGGCTGCCATCATTGGTCACAAGCAGGGTCAGAAGACCAACATGCGACCGATTTTGCTGCTCTATCTGTTTGGCACCTTCTCTGCGGCCGTGGTCGCGGTGATTGCCAGCTTCCTCTTCCCCTCCGATCTGCATCTGGTGGCCAATACGGCCGAGATCACTCCGCCGGGCGGCATCACCGAGGTGTTGCAGACCCTGCTGTTCAACGTGGTAACCAACCCGGTGAAGGCGCTGATGGATGCCAACTATATCGGCATTCTGGCGTGGGCTATTGGTCTGGGCATCGCCATGCGCCATGCCAACGAGAGCACCAAGGCGCTGATCACCGATTTGTCCCACGGCGTCTCGGCCATCGTGAAAGCGGTGATCCGCTGCGCGCCGCTCGGGATCCTGGGTCTGGTCGCCTCCACCCTGGCGGAAACCGGCTTTGACGCCCTGTTTGGCTATGCCCAACTGCTGGTGGTGTTGATCGGTTCCATGCTCTTTATCGCCTTCGTGGTCAACCCGCTGATCGTATTTTGGAAGATCAAGCGTAACCCCTATCCGCTGGTGCTGACTTGCCTGAAAGAGAGTGGTGTGACCGCCTTCTTTACCCGCAGCTCTGCGGCCAATATCCCGGTCAACATGGCGCTGTGTGAAAAACTGCGTCTGCCGGAGGATACCTATGCGGTCTCCATTCCGCTGGGGGCCACCATTAACATGGCGGGTGCTGCCATAACCATTACTGTGCTCTCCATGGCGGCGGTGCATACCTTAGGGATGGAAGTTGATCTGGCAACGGCGGTGCTGCTCTCCGTGGTCGCCACCATCAGTGCCTGTGGCGCGTCCGGTGTAGCCGGTGGCTCCCTGCTGCTGATCCCGCTCGCCTGCAGCCTGTTTGGTATCGGCAACGATATCGCCATGCAAGTGGTAGCCGTCGGCTTTATCATCGGCGTACTGCAGGATTCTGCCGAGACTGCACTTAACAGCTCTACCGACGTGCTCTTCACCGCTGCGGCCTGCATGGCCGAAGATGAAACCCTGCTGGAACCTGCCGCACTCCCCAGCAGCGAGGCCTGATTTCAGCTTCGCTGGTTAATGCTGTTTTTTGGCGCCCTCTTCGGAGGGCGCTTTTTATTGCCTCGATTTTGCCTTGTTTCGTGGGTATTGCCCAACTATGCAGGGGCTTGGCAAATAGATAGGCAGACAGTCAGAAGGCTGTTGCGTAGTGACGGGTTGGGATGTGTTTACCCCACAGGGCGAGATAAAAACGGGTTCTCATGATGTGAGAGGAGGGCTGTGATGGCACAGATATGCAGTAGTGCAGGGAGCTTGGTTAACCGGGGCAACTGAGTAAAGGAGCTGGTATTTCCAGAGAAGAACGCAAAATGACGCAATAAAAAAACCAGCCGTTGCCGGCTGGTTTTTGACTATCGGTGGCGGGATTAACCGACCAGCTGATAGAGGATGGCGGAGATGGCAGTCAGGCCCATCACAGTCACGAAGACGTTGCTGATGTGACCCTGATATTTCGCCATGGCCGAGACGCGCTTGATGGCGTACATCGGCATGATGAACAGGATGGTCGCGATGATTGGGCCGCCCAGTGATTCGATCATGCCCAGGATGGAGGGGTTGGCAATGGCAGTGCCCCACAGGGTCAGGATGAAGAAGGCGATGATGAACATCTCGACTTTCTTGGCGTTCGGCTCTTTGCCGGATTTGCGCATGTTCTGCACGATCATCCCTTTCAGACCTTCACGGGCACCCAGATAGTGGCCGAAGAAGGAGGAGACGATGGCGACGAACGCAACCAGCGGACCGAAGTAGGAGATGATGGGGCTCGCATGCTGGTTGGCCAGATAGGAGAGCACGGCGATGTTCTGGGCTTTGGCTTCAGCCAGCTGAGCCGGTGTCAGGCTCATCACGCAGGAGAAGACGAAGAACATCACGAAACCCAGCAGCACCATGGCGGTACGCTTGAGGATGGCATCGGCTTTCTCGACGGCGTGCTCACCGTGGTCGCGGCGCTGGGCCAGCGAGAAGCTGGAGATGGCCGGGCTGTGGTTGAAGGAGAAGACCAGCACCGGGATGGTCAACCATAGAGTGACGGCGAAATCCTTGGCAGAAGGCACTTGCTCCAGAGCGGCACCAGTCCAGTCCGGGATCAGGTAGAGGGAGATACCGGCCAGGATGGCGATCAGCGGGTAGACCAGTACTTCGGTCACTTTCAACATCAACTTCTCGCCAGCCAGCATCACGGACATCATGCCCATGATCAGCACGATGGAGAGGATCCAGCGCGGCGGTGCACTCATCTGCAGCTGGTTGACCATGAAGCTTTCCACGGTGTTGGTGATACCCACGCCGTAGATCAGCACGATGGGGTAGATCGCGAAGAAGTAGAGCAGGGTGATCAGCTTGCCTGCACCGGCACCAAAGTGCTCTTCTACCACCTCGGTGATATCCGCATTGGGCTTTTTGGAGGAGAGAACGAAACGGGCCAGGCCACGGTGAGCCAGGTAGGTCATCGGGCCAACCAGCAGCGCCATCACCACCAGTGGCCAGAAGCCGCCCATGCCTGCGTTGATCGGCAGGAACAGGATGCCTGCGCCAACAGCGGTACCAAACAGGCTGATAACCCAGGTTGAATCTTGTTTTGTCCAGCCTTTACTCTTGGCGAAGCTTGTTCCTTGCTCCTTTACGGTCGCGACATCCTGTGCGCCAGTGACAGTATTTGACATCTATCTCACCCCGAATTGTGGTTCTTATTAAGTCGGCGGCAAGGATACGGTTTTTTTAATCAAAAATGTTGATCAAATTCATCTTTAACAGACGAAAACCCCGAGTTTCTTATAGAAACGTGATCAAAACAGTAAAAAATCAATTTTTGTTTATCATTTGGCACGCTAGTTTAATGTTAATGATTAAATTCCGCCCCGCTAAAAGTTGTCAAATTGTTATTTCTCGAGGTGCTGGGCCAGCTGACAGATCATGCTGGCTGTGGCACCCCAGATGTAGTGCTGTTGCCAGGGGATCCAGTAGACGGTGTGCTGTTTGCCCGCCCGATAAAAGGTGAGGGCGATATGATTGCGGCGATCGAGCAGGTGGTTTAACGGTACCTCAAAGGCATGCTCCACCTCATCTGCACTCAATTCGAGGGGGTAGTCGGCATCGAGCAGAGCCAGTACCGGCAGCACCTCAAAGCGCGAGATGGTATTGAGCGGATTAAGGGTGCCGATCACCTGCACGAGATGAGAGGGGATGCCGAGCTCCTCTCTGGTCTCCCGCAGCGCGGTGGCGATGAGATCCTGATCATCGGGGTCCTGACGCCCGCCTGGAAAGCTTATTTGCCCGGCATGATGGCGCAGCCGGGCGCTGCGGCGGGTGAGCAGCAGGTGCAGGCCGTCGTGGCGCTCCACGACAGGCACAAGCACAGCCGCCGGGCTTAGGCCGGCGATAGCGAGGCGATGGGCAGGCGCCGGCCGTTGCAGGGAGAAACGGGTCAGCAGTTCGTTGCGATCCATGGCGTAACGTGATTCCGTGGCAGTTTATCTGGGGCTCTGGCTCACAGTGCTGTGAGCAGGGGCAGAATGCGGGCGACCTTGTCATAGGTCTCCTGATATTCGCTGTCGGCGTCGGAGTCGGCGATGATGCCACCACCGGCCCAGCAGTGCAGACGGCCCGCTTCGGCAATCAGGGTGCGAATACAGATGCTGGTGTCCATCCGGCCATGCTGGCTGAGGTAGCCGATGCTGCCGCAGTAGGCATTGCGTCGCTGGGGCTCCAGCTCCTCGATGATCTCCATGGCGCGGATCTTGGGCGCACCGGTGATGGAGCCACCCGGGAAGCAGGCACGCAGCAGATCGACTCCTTGCCAGCGATTATCGAGCTCGCCATGAATGGTGGAGACCAGATGGTGCACTGCCGGAAAGGACTCTACCGCAAAGAGGTGAGGGACGCTGACCGAGCCCGGCCTGCTCACCCGCCCGATATCGTTGCGCAGTAGATCCACGATCATCAGATTCTCTGATCTGTCCTTGTCAGCCTGTGACAGCTCTTGGGCTATATCCCGATCAATGACTGGATCAGGATGGCGCGGACGGGTGCCCTTGATGGGCTTGGTCTCGATATGGCGACCATCGAGCAGCAAGAAACGCTCGGGGGAGAGGCTCAAAATAGCGCTGTCCGGCAAGCGCAAAAAGGCGGAGAAAGGTGCCTTGTTGGCCGCCGCCAGTGTGCAGTAAGCCTGCCACTCATCGCCCTGATAGGGGGCACTGAAGCGCTGGGTCAGGTTGATTTGGTAGCAATCCCCAGCTGCGAGGTACTCCTGAATGCGGGCAAACTTCTCGCCATAAGCTTCCCGGCTCATGTTGCTTTGCCAGCTGCCTTGCAGGTGGAAAGGCGGTGCCGGTTCGGCAACTTGCTGCTCGAGCCAGGCGATACGCCTAGCAAGACCCGCTTCATCTCCCCAGTGCACCAGTTGCCAGACGCCGGTCTCGACGCTGCGCAGCAGCGCCCAGTCATAGATCCCCACCGCCATGTCGGGCACCTTGATATCGGCGGCAGCCTGACTTGGCAGCTGTTCAAAGTGGCGGCCCAGATCGTAGCCAAACAGCCCGAGCGCTCCGCCTATAAAGGGCAGTTTGCTGTCGTGTGCGACCGGTTGGCCAAGCAGTTGCTGCTGAAGTTCGGCCAGCAGGGTGAGGGGGTCGCCATGATGCTCTTTTTCTATATTGCTGCTGCGCACCGTGGTGAGCTGGCCGCAGGTTTGGAGAGTGGCCAGCGGATCGGCGGTGATGATGTCGAAGCCATTGTCGGCACCAAGTGGCCCGGCTGACTCCAGCAGCATGGCCCACGGCTGATGTTGCAGCCGTGCAAATAGCGCGTGGAGAGGTGTGTGATGATCTGGATAATGGATATGCAGTGATGGCGACATTTTATGTTACACAGGCAACAGTTTGATTCCCGAACCCTAGTCGGTGCTGGTGGGCAAGCGTATCATAGGTGTCGGTGACTAAAGAAAAAACTGCTGTGCTTCAGGTTTTTTGCTGACCGATAGTGTTTGGTTTGCGCCTCTGTACAGCCATCATATGGAAGCCCTTGTCCATCGCCTCCGTGCGATGCAAGGACCAGTGAGGATGATATGAGCATTATAAAAAAACAGGATTTTATCGACTCCATCGCAGATGCCCTCCAGTACATCTCCTATTACCACCCGCTGGATTTTGTCCAGGCCGCCAAAGCTGCTTATGAGCGGGAAGCCAACCCCGCAGCCAAGGATGCGCTGGCCCAGATCCTGATCAACTCACGCATGTCTGCCGAAGGCCACCGTCCGCTCTGTCAGGATACCGGCATCGTCACCTGCTTTGTGAAGATCGGCATGCAGGTGCAGTGGGACAGCGACATGACAGTGCAGGAGATGGTGGATGAAGGCACTCGCCGTGCCTACACCAATCCGGACAACCCGCTGCGCGCCTCGGTGCTGGCCGACCCGGCCGGCAGCCGCAAAAACACCAAAGACAACGCCCCGGCGGTCGTCCATATCGACATGATCCCGGGCGACAAGGTCGAGGTGAGCATCGCCGCCAAGGGCGGTGGTTCCGAGAACAAATCCAAAATGGTCATGCTCAATCCCTCCGATGATATCGTCGAGTGGGTGCTGAAAACCGTGCCGACCATGGGCGCGGGCTGGTGCCCGCCCGGCATGCTCGGCATCGGCATCGGCGGTACTGCCGAGAAGGCTGCCGTGCTGGCCAAAGAGGCGCTGATGGAGCACATCGACATTCAGGAGTTGATCGCCCGTGGCCCGCAAACCACTGAAGAGAAGCTGCGCGTCGAGCTCTACGACAAGGTCAACAAGCTGGGGATCGGTGCCCAGGGTCTGGGCGGCCTCACTACCGTGCTGGATGTGAAGGTGAAATCCGCGCCGACTCACGCTGCCTCCAAGCCGGTGGTGATGATCCCCAACTGCGCCGCGACCCGTCACGTTCACTTTGAACTCGATGGTTCAGGCCCCGCCGAGCTGACGCCGCCGAAACTGAGCGACTGGCCGGAGATCACCCGTGAAGCGGGTGGCAACGTGCGCCGTGTCAACGTCGACGGCATCACCAAGGCCGAGCTGGCCAGCTGGAAGAGCGGTGATACCGTTCTGCTGTCAGGCAAGATCCTTACCGGCCGCGATGCTGCCCACAAGCGTATCGCCGATATGCTGGCCCGTGGCGAAGGGCTGCCGGAAGGGGTCGATTTCACCAACCGCTTTATCTATTACGTTGGCCCGGTCGATGCGGTGCGCGACGAAGTGGTCGGCCCGGCAGGTCCCACCACCTCCACCCGGATGGACAAGTTCACCGACATGATGCTGGGTGAAACCGGCCTGATCGGCATGATCGGCAAGTCCGAGCGCGGCCCGAAAACCGTCGAGAGCATCAAGCAGCACAAGGCTGTCTATCTGATGGCCGTTGGTGGCGCCGCCTATCTGGTGGCCAAGGCGATCAAGAAAGCCCGCGTGGTGGCCTTTGCCGATCTCGGCATGGAAGCGATCTACGAGTTTGAAGTGGAAGATATGCCGGTGACCGTAGCGGTCGATTCCGAAGGCAACAATATCCACGAAACCGGCCCGGCCTACTGGTCTGCCAAGATTGCCGAACTGGATGGCAAACTCTCCTCCTGATCCGGCGTGCGGCCCTGGTGCCGTGATTGGCTGGATAGCGCAGATAAAAAAGGATGGCCGCAAGGCCATCCTTTTTGTTATCCACTCTTCCAGTGACGAAGTGCCGGAACCGGTAAAAAGAAAAAGGCGGGATAACCCGCCTTTTGTCGTCATGCCAGTGGCTGCTTAGTCGCAGGCAACCTGCATCACCTTGATGGCCAGACCGCCACGGGAGGTTTCACGGTACTTGGAGTCCATGTCCTTGCCGGTGACGTACATGGTGTCGATCACCTTGTCCAGCGAGACGCGCGGCTTGGAGGTACGACGCAGGGCCATACGGGAGGCGTTGACCGCCTTCATGGCTGCGATGGCGTTACGCTCGATACAGGGCACCTGAACCTGGCCGGCAACCGGGTCACAGGTCAGACCCAAGTTGTGCTCCATACCGATTTCAGCGGCTTCGCAGACGTGCTCAGGGCTACCGCCCATCAGCTCGGTCAGGCCGGCAGCGGCCATGGAGCAGGAGACACCCACTTCACCCTGGCAGCCCACTTCGGCGCCGGAGATGGAGGCGTTCATCTTGTAGAGGATGCCGACGGCACCGGCAGCCAGATAGAAACGGGTGTACTCGTCGCGGCCAACCGGCTGGATGAACTTGTCGTAGTAGGCCAGTACGGCCGGGATGATACCGGCAGCGCCGTTGGTCGGGGCGGTGACTACGCGGCCACCGGCAGCGTTCTCTTCACTCACGGCCAGAGCGAACATGTTGACCCAGTCAACGATGTTCATCGGGTCGCTCGAGAGATTCTCGTTGGTGTTGAGCTGACGGTAGAGCGGAGCCGCACGACGGGGCACGCGCAGCGGGCCGGAGAGGACGCCTTCGGTACGGCAGCCCCGCTCGATACCTTCACGCATGGTGTTCCAGATCTTGCCGAACTTCTTGTAGATCTCTTCCGGGGTGTTGAAGCACTTCTCGTTTTCCATCATCAGGGCAGAGATGGAGAGACCGGTCTGGCTGCAGTGGGCAACCAGCTCGGCGGCGCTCTTGAACGGATAACGTACGGACATGTCGCCGCTGTCAGCCTTGCCGAAGTTCTCTTCGTCAACGATGAAACCGCCACCGATGGAGTAGTAGGTCTTGCTGTAGACCACTTCATCTTCGATCAAAGCAGTCAGCTTCATGCCGTTTTCGTGCAGCGGCAGGGCTTCGTCGTGGAATACCATGGCATCGCGCGGGAAGCTGACGGTGTGGCAGTGCAGGCCGATCGGCAGGCGCTCGGTCTGCTCTACGCGGGAGATAAATTCAGGGATGGCATCGATATCGACGTTTTCCGGCAGGTTGCCGGCCAGGCCCATGATGATGGCGGTGTCGGTGTGGTGGCCTTTACCGGTCCAGGAGAGGGAGCCGTAGACATCGACATTGATGCGGGTGATATCGCGGATCTTGCCGCCTGCGCGCAGTTCGTCAACAAACTGTTTGGCTGCTTTCATCGGGCCAACAGTGTGGGAAGAAGAGGGGCCTACACCGATTTTGAAGATATCAAAAACGCTGATCATGTCACTATTACCTCAGGGTAGAAGGGGGCGGCATGCCCACTCACAGAAATTTGGGAGATCCATGGAACGCGCTGGTTTGCGCAGGTCACTGAACCAGATAACCGTAGTGTAACGGCTCGCGACCTAAAAAAAGTTGAAATAGATCTATTTTTGTTGAGTTTGAGACGCGAGTATAAAATTTATTTTGGTGCTTATCCATTTTGTTAAGCGTTTGCCCATAAAAATACCCGGCGATGCCGGGCATTTCGGAACCAAATGGAGTCAATTGCCGTTTTTTAACATTCGGTAATGTTAACGGCGAGGCCGCCGCGGGCCGTCTCCTTGTATTTGGTCTTCATATCGTTGCCGGTCTCCCACATGGTTTTGATCACCTTGTCGAGCGACACCTTGTGCTCACCGGTGCCGCGCAGGGCAAGACGGGCGGCATTGATCGCTTTCACTGCGCCCATGGCGTTGCGCTCGATGCAGGGCACCTGTACCAGCCCGCCGATGGGATCGCAGGTGAGCCCGAGGTTGTGCTCCATGCCGATCTCGGCAGCGTTCTCCACCATGGCCGGGCTGCCACCCAGCAGTTCGGTCAGCGCGCCGGCCGCCATGGAGCAGGCCACGCCCACTTCACCCTGACAGCCCACTTCCGCTCCCGACAGAGAGGCGTTCTTCTTGTACAAGATGCCGATCGCTGCTGCGGTGAGGAAAAAGCGCACCAGCTCGTCGTCATCGACCTTGTGGACGAAGCGATCATAGTAGTGCAGCACCGCCGGAATGATGCCAGAGGCGCCGTTGGTGGGGGCGGTGACCACTCGTCCGCCCGCCGCATTCTCTTCGTTGACGGCCAGCGCAAACAGATCGACCCACTCCATCACCATCAGGGGATCCTTGTTGAAGTTGGTTTCGCAGCTGAGCTGGCGAAACAGCCCCGGGGCGCGGCGTCGTACCTTGAGCCCTCCCGGCAGTACCCCTTCGCTCTTGCAGCCCCGCTCGACGCAACCCTGCATCGCCTGCCAGATCCTGCGAAGACCGCTCTTTATCTGCTCGTCGCTGCGAAAGACCCGCTCGTTGGCCAGAATGATGCCGGAGATGGAGAGACCGCTCTCCTGACAGTGTGCCAGCAACTGGGCGCCGCTCTCGAAGGGGTAGGGGATGGGATGCTCGCTATCCGCTCTGGCTGCTTCCTCCTTGGCGGTGGCGAAGTGGCTCTCTTCGATGATGAAGCCGCCGCCAATCGAGTAGTAGGTCTGGCTGAAGCGCAGGTTCTCATCTTCGCCAAAGGCGCGCAGAGTCATGCCGTTGGTGTGGGCTGGCAGGGTTTTACGGCGGTTGAAGATGATGGCACCGGTGCGTGGAAAATGGCTTGGCTGTTCGCCTGCCAGCGGCAGGCTCTGCTCCTTTTCCACTTGCGCCAGAATGGCGGGGATGGCATCGATATCGACCGATTCCGGTTCAAAGCCCGACAGCCCCAGAATGATCGCCTTGCCGGTACCGTGTCCCTTGCCGGTCTGACCCAGCGAGCCGTAACACTCCACTTCGACTCGTGCAGTATGAGGCAGATGGCCATGGAGCTTGAGCTGCTGCACAAAGGCATAAGAGGCGCGCATGGGACCGACTGTATGGGAAGAGGAGGGGCCGATACCGATAGAGAAAAGGTCAAACACACTGATCATGACACCACTCCGGTGATGGTTTATGTCTGTTTATTCTAGGATTTTTGCCATGGATGAAAAGCGGGGATGTGCCGCGCTGTGACATGGGTAGAGATATGAAGAGCAGGAGGGGGAGAGAGGGCTGAAGGGATGAGCCCCTTCAGCCGGGCTGATCAGTCGAGAAATTCACACAGGTAGGCGGTGGGGGTAGTCACCTCCAGTTTGAAGGAGGAGTGGCCCGCAACCAGGAAGGATTCACCCTGGCTGTAGGTGTGCCACTCATCTTCATCTGCCAGCTGGATGGTCAGGGCACCCTTGATCACCGTCATCCGCTCGGGGGCTGCGGTATTGAACAGGTATTCACCGACGTTCATGACGCCGACAGTAGATTTCTCGCCTTTTTGCTCAAAACCGATGGATTTTACATTTCCGTCAAAATATTCGTTAACTTTCAGCATCTTTACATCCTTGTATGTTCGGTTGTGCAGCCAAGCTAGCACAACATTTTGCCAATTGTCATTGGGCTGACTGCAAAAAACGCAACCAAAGGGTGGGAAATGCGCTTTTTAGAAAATTATTAATAGCTTCTGTTAACGATTTGTCGATTTCAAACAGCAATGAAATATGCGATAACACGCCGCAGCAGGGGAATGTGCAGGAGCTCATTCCCCTGTCTGGTTTATTGCACTGGGAAAGTGCGAATGTAGCTACATAAAGGAAAGTACTGTGTTGACTAAAGGACTCATAAAAAATATCGGCTTCCAGGTTGTGGTGGCCATGGTACTGGGGGCAGTGGTAGGGGTGCTCATGGGTGAGCAGGCCACCATCTTTGCCCCACTCGGTACCCTCTTTATCCAGCTCATCAAGATGCTGGTGATCCCGCTGGTGGCGGTTGCCATCCTCTCCGGCGCCGCCAATCTGGGTGCAAGCCCGGCAGCGGGCAAGATAGGGGTGGCCACGCTGGCCTTCTTCCTTGTCACTTCGGCACTGGCCGTGTTGCTGGCACTGGTGATGGGACAGATCTTCAAGCCGGGTGTCGGTGTCGATTTTGGCTCTGTCTCCTCCATGTTTGGCGGTGATTATGCAGATAAAGGGGCGCTGCCGGATGCTGTCGCAACCCTGCTTGGCATGATCCCGACCAACGTATTCCAGTCCCTCAACGAGGCGAACATTCTGCAGATCCTGGTGTTCTGCATGTTCCTCGGCATTGCGCTGGCCAAACAGCCGCGCGAGCGGGCCAAGCCGTTGGTCGATGGCCTCAATACGTTGGTGGATGCCTTTGTCTGGATGATCAACAAGGTAATGATCATTGCGCCGCTCGGGGTATTCGGTCTGATGGCTGATGCCATCGGCACCTATGGCTTCGATGTGCTGACGCTGGTGCTCAAGCTGTTTGTGGTCTATGTTGCCGCGATTTTGATCTTCGGCTTTGTGGTCTACCCGCTGCTGGTGGCGCTCTTCTCCGACACGCCGGTGATGACCTATATCTCGGCGATGAAGAAGCCGCAGATCGTGGCCTTCTCCACCGCCTCCTCCATGGCGACCCTGCCGGTCAATATGGAGACCTGCGAGCAGGATCTGAAGGTGACCAATGCGACGGCCGCTTTTGTGCTGCCGCTGGGGGCCACCATCAATATGAGCGGCAACGCCATCTATTACGGGCTGGTCGCCATCTTCTTTGCGCAGGTTTACAACATTGATCTGAGCGTTGGTGCCTGGGCTGCCATCATAGTGACGGCCACCCTGGGCGCGATTGGTCAGGCCGGTGTACCGGGCCCAAGCTTCCTGGTGGTGGCGGTGCTGCTGGCGGCAGGGATCCCCATCGAAGGATTGCCGCTGCTGTTCGCGCTGGATCGTCTGTTCGACATGATCCGGACTTCCCTCAATATCACCGGCGACGCAGCCTGCGCCGTGATCGTTGATCGCTTCAGCCCGGAGTATGACCCGCAGCGCTGGAACAAGGCATAAGCGGGATTAACCTTCTGGTTATGCCAAAAGCCTCCACCTTCGGGTGGGGGCTTTTTTGTGCCCGCTGGTTACAGAAAAAAAGGATTGGTCTGAACAAACAGCAAAGCGGTAGAAGAGGAAGAAAGGATAAGGAGAGAGCAAAGGTGTTGTCAGACGGCAGGTAGCAAAAAGGGGAGCTTGGCTCCCCCGAGGATGGTCTGACGTTGGCTCAGTCAGAGGTGTGGTTAAACAAGCAACCACAACAGCTTGAAATCATATCCATGTTGACCATTTCGGCACTGATGGCTGAAAACGCCAGTTTGTGGCGATTAAAGCGTCATGCCAGAGAGGCTCGTTCCCGATTGATGCCTCTCTATCCGACTCAGAGCTGTGACAGCGAGGGCAGAGAGACAGCAACCAGGGTGAAAAACACGGTAAAAACAGCGGTAACAACAAACTCTTTCATCTTTTTTCTCCCCAGGTTGTTGGTTGATGAGGTCAAGATACCATAACAGGAGCTTAAAACAAGGGTTTGGTTGATAAAATTGAGCTTTGTGTTCTTCGTGATGATGAAGACTCTGTTTTTGCAATCTTGTGGCTATTTTATCCTCTATGTTTGAGGTGCTGGTTGTTTTAATGGGGATTATATATTAAAAGTCCTTTATTTTCAGTGTTTTAGTTAAGTGAATGGAATCTGAATTCGGGGTTTTGAATGGAGCCATTAATTGGTTTTACATTTTTTGTTGGGCTAGGCAGCCATTTTTAGCGTCAAAAAATGGCTGTGAATCTGGTTTTACCGCTTCTGGCGAAGATAATCCCCCTCTGAAAGAGAGTAATGCCGGTATCGGCATGCAATCCAGCGCCATGGTTAGGGTTTTATCACGATCTTCTGTTCATGGATCTGCATAAATAGCCCTGCTTTTAGCGATGTAGCCGGATCTGAGAGAGAAAAAATGCAGAGGTAGCCCGTTTTTTAGCCTCTGACTATGGATGAGATAGCGTGATTGATATTGGTTGGTGCAATAGTGGCTTGGGAAGCGGTTTTTCCCTCAAGGGGAGAAGTTGCAACCTGCAGGGGGGGGGAGCGAGATAGGCCCCCGATCTGCGACTGCCTATATCTGTAGCCAATGTTGAGCCCCGTCGGTGCGGATTAGAGATAACGCATCGCCTAACAGGAGCACTAGAGGACAACAGTAACAGTGGGGGAATAAGAGAGAGCGGATGAGATGATAAAGAGATGATGCTGGGCAAGTTGTCGGTACGACTGCAACGGTGGGTTAATTGGCCGAGCTGAAGCGCAACCTCAACCCGGTCTCATATACACGTTGCTTTCATATCGCAGTTGGCGGGCCTGCCTGATGACATTGCCAAATATACTGACTCCAATCCATTTTCTGGGCACCACGGTGAGTGACGGCTAGAAATAGAAAAACCCTCCGGATGGAGGGTTTTTGCATAACCAGCTTGTTCCGGCAGTGCTTAGAACAGGGTGGTGGAGAGGTTGTAAAGCTCCTGATCGAACGGACGCTTCATGTTCTCGATGCAGTCGATGATGTCGTGGTGTACCAGCTCGTTGCGCTGGATACCGACGCAGCGACCACCGTGACCAGCCAGCAGCTGCTCAACGGCATAAGCACCCATACGGCTGGACATGATGCGGTCACGGGCAGTCGGGGCTCCGCCACGCTGGATGTGGCCCAGGATGGTGGCGCGGGTTTCACGACCGGTCAGGGCTTCGATATCTTTGGCCAGCGCGTTCACGTCGGTAACGTGCTCGCAGATAGTGATAATGGCGTGCTTCTTGCCCTTGGCTTCGCCTTCCTTGATCTGCTTGAGCAGCTTCTCTTTGTCGAAGGCTACTTCCGGCACGATCACATACTCGGCACCACCAGCAACGGCGGCAGACATGGCCAGATCGCCACAGTGACGACCCATGATCTCGACCACGGAGATACGGTGGTGGGAGCTGCAGGTATCGCGCAGGCGGTCGATGGCGTCAACCACCACGTTCAGGGCGGTATCAAAGCCGATGGTGAAGTCGGTACCGGCGATGTCGTTGTCGATGGTGCCCGGCAGGCCGATGCAGGGGAAACCCTCTTCGGTCAGCTTCTTGGCACCCATGTAGGAGCCGTCACCACCGATGACGACCAGCGCATCGATACCGTGCTTTTTCAGGTTCTCGATCGCTTCGGCGCGCACTGCGGGGTCTTTGAAAGCAGGGAAACGGGCGGAGCCGAGGAAAGTACCACCACGGTTGACCACGTCAGAGACGCTGTGACGCTCCAGCTTGACGATGCGATCCTGGTGCAGACCGAGGTAGCCATCATAAATACCGTAAACTTCCAGGCCGTAATGCAGACCGGCGCGAACCACAGCGCGGATGGCTGCGTTCATACCCGGCGCGTCGCCACCACTGGTCAGAACACCAATACGTTTGATTTGTTTGGTCATGAGTGCCTCTGGATCTGAGTTGTCAAATACGAATGTTTGGAAATAGACAAGCCACTTTTACTATATCGGCTTTCGTATGGGATGCGGGGGCCACCATAGGAAAAGCGATACAAGAGAGGGGACAAGCCCCTCTCTTTGCCGTAATCAGCGATTACTTGGCAGCGCCAGCGATGATCTGGGAGAAGTCGTCCACTTTCAGGGACGCACCACCGACCAGGCCACCGTCGATGTCCGGCTGACCGAACAGGTCGGCAGCAGTGGCGCCAGTGACGGAACCGCCGTACAGGATCTGTACTTTGGCAGCAACGGCGGCATCAAAACCGGCCAGGTACTGACGGATGTGAGCGTGAACGGACTGAGCGATCTCCGGAGTGGCAGTCTTGCCAGTACCGATGGCCCATACCGGCTCGTAAGCGATGACGGCGTTGTTGAAGGAGGCGATACCGCAACGGTCGATAACAGCTTTCAGCTGGGTCTCAACCACGTTCTTGGTCACGCCGGCTTCGAACTGCTCCAGAGTTTCACCGATGCACAGAACCGGCACCAAGCCGCCTTTCTGGATCGCTTCGTACTTGGCAGCAACCACATCGTCACTCTCTGCATGCAGGGTACGACGCTCGCTGTGGCCGACCAGAGAGTAGGTGCAACCGAAGGCTTTCAGCATGGACGGAGCGTTTTCACCGGTGAAGGCGCCAGACTCGTGTACGTCGGCGTTCTGGGCTCCGTAGGCGATTTTGGTGCCAGCGGTCAGCTGCTCAACCAGACCCAAAAAGATAACCGGCGGGCAGACGGCGACTTGCACAGAAGGATGAGCGGCAGCAGCCGGTGTCAGTCCTTTGATCAGAGCTTCTACAGAAGCCTTGGTGCCGTTCAGTTTCCAGTTACCCATTACCAGGTGCTGTCTCATCTTCTTAATCTCCTAGGCATTTGATTGCGCAACATTATATGAATTGAACTGAGCCCAAGATAGCTGACCCGGCGGCAAATGACGTAATTTTTTTTCGCTTTCCTGATCCAAATCAGGAATGAAACGCTTGATTGCTCATTCGTTAACCTGCCCCCGCAAGCGGGCCCACCATACCCCAATACATTCGTGGATGGCAGCTTCGGAATACATCAAATAACGCCCTTTGGGTAAATAACTGTAGAGGGGCTGGGCCACCTGGCTCTGCTTGGCGGTGTAATCGGTGGGAGCCGGCACGGCGTTGAGCCCCTGACCCTGATAGAGGGCCATGGCGCGCGGCAGGTGGGTGGCAGAACTGACCAGCGCCACCTCTTTTCCTTTCAGATGGCGGCTGATACTGACCGCCTCATCATGAGTGTCTTTGTTGTTTTCAAACAACGTCATCCGCGAACGGGGTATGCCGAGGCTCTCGGCCATCCGGGCATTGACCTCGGCATTGGAGAGGGTATCCCCCGACACATAGCCGGAGAACACCAGCTCGGCTTCGGGATAGGCCTGGGCAAGGCGCACCCCTTCGAGAGTCCGTGCCAGCGAGATATTGTTCTGCCAACTGCGCATCGGCACCGCCGGGTCGCTGACATGACCATTGCCGAGCACCACGATGGCATCGATGTTGGGATGCTGGCTCACCTCGAACGGCGGGAAGGTTTGCTCCAGCCCGCGGGCCAGTTCGTAGCTCACCGGCCGCATTCCCAGCAGGGCGACCAGCAGCAGCGACAGAGTCGCCAGCAGCTTGCCGGTTTTCTGAAAACGGGTGAACCAGAGCAGCAGCAGGGCGACCAGCAGCAGGGAGAGGGAGAAGGGGAGCGGCATCAACAGTTGACCAAGCCACTTTTTGAGCACAAACACGGCAGACACTTCCTTGAGTTTTCAGCAAATTCGGGATGTGACAGAATACCTCTCTTTTTTGGGATGGCCACAACCCTGTGGCGCTAATGTTGAGTTTCTCCTTGAAGCACGATCAGAGTTTTGACGGGCGCGCCGACAAGTTCGCCCGCAACATTTACGACTCCACCAAGGGGCGCATCCGCACCACCATTGTCTGGAGCGACATCGAAGCCTGCTTGGCCCGCCTTGGCAACCGACCGCTGCGCATCCTCGATGCAGGAGGCGGTTTTGGCTATTTCGCCCAGAAGCTGGCGGCCATGGGTCATCAGGTGGAGCTGTGCGATTTGTCAGCAGAAATGCTGGAACTGGCCCGCAGCCAGATCGCCGAGAAGGGGCTGGAAGACAAAATTCGTCTCATCCATTGCCCCATTCAGGATCTGAAGCAACACGTGACCGGTACCTTTGATCTGGTGCTCTGCCATGCGGTGCTGGAGTGGCTTGCCGAGCCGCGTCAGACCTTGCTGGGTCTGTTCCCTTTCGTCAATGCCGGGGGCATACTGTCGCTGCTTTTTTACAACCGTCATGGTTTGCTGTTCCAGAGCCTGGTGGTGGGCAATTTTGATTATGTGCGCCTTGGCCTTCGCAAGAAGCGCCAGACAGCGCTTACGCCCACCAATCCCCAGCTGCCCGAGCAAGTCTATGACTGGATTGGTCGCGGGGGGCTGCGCATCATCGGCAAGACCGGGGTGCGGGTCATCCACGACTATATGCGTCACAAGCAGGATCAGGTGGAGAAGTTCGACGATCTGCTGGCCATGGAGCAGCAATATTGCCGTCAGGAGCCTTTTGTCTCCCTCGGTCGCTATATCCATGTGATGGCCCAGAAGCCGGCCAGCTGATTGCTCGCTGTTCACGTCGATGTGAACCATGTTTTCGATGCTACCGGATGTAGCCGCGCGCACGATTTTGCGCCCAATACAACAACGAGATGACAACATCATGATGAGTACATCCCGTACCCTGCCAGAGATGGTGGGATGGGTCAGGCAGGAGGGGTTGGCGTTGAGCCTGCCGACCGACCGGCTGGCCTTTCTGATTGCAATCAAGACCCTGTCCGAAGATGAGTCGGATCTGTCGGAAGCGGCCCTGCACGATGCCTTTGGCTATGTCAGCAGCGCCTTCGGCCAGATGGACGAGACCCTCACCGGTCGCGCCAACAACGCCATCAACGATCTCATTCGTCAGCAGCTGCTGTCGCGTTTCAACACCGACATGGTGGCGGGGGAGAGCCTCTACCGCCTGTCACGTCTGGGTGTGAGCATCGTCGACTTCTTTGTGGATCAGCGTCAGGTTGACTCCATCAAGCTCTCCATTCTGCTCGAACACCTGGCTTCCGAGCTCGACACCGCCCGCAAGGCGGCGCTGGAGACCAACACCCGCGAGCAGTGGGATGCCGAGGTGCTGCCGCGCCTCACCTTCTCGTTGGAAGAGACCCTTGGACGTATCGATCTCACCCAGCGCGCCATGGATGAGCAGCAGAATCAGGTCAAGAGCGAAATCGCGGCCCTGCTGACCCAGAACTGGGTCGATGCCATTCACAGCTGCGAAAAGCTGCTGCACGAGACAGGCCAGACCCTGCGCGAGCTGCAGGATACCCTGGATGCTGCCGGCCACCGCCTGCAGGCGGGGCTGCTCAATATTCAGGAAGCGGCGCAGGGGCGCGACGATCTGTTCCACGTCGAGGAGCTGACTCACGCGTTGCAAGGTCGTCTTGACGTCATCACCAGCTGGGGTCAGCAGTGCATCGAGCTCTGGTCCCGCTACGACAGACACGTCCACAAATTTATCCGCAACGCCATCGACATGGACAAGAACCGCGCCTTCAGCCAGCGGCTGCGCGAGTCCATCCGCAATTTCGAGCAGCACAACTGGCAGCTGCGGGTGGCCGAAGAGCCCCGTCTGCTGGAGCTGCGCGATGAAACCATCGCCATCCACGACGAGGAGGTGACCGGTGAGGTGCCACTCGAGATGGAGTACGTCGAGATGGTGGACATCAACCAGGAGCTGGCCGAGCGCATCGAGCGCTATCTGGCCCGCTACCCCGAGCAGGGCCAGCAGCTGGACTTGGCCGATGTGCTGCGCGAATACCTGCTGGACTACCCGGCTCATGCCCACTTCGATGTGGCGCGTCTTCTGATCGACCAGGCCGTGCGCCTGGGCCATGCCAGCGGCGAGCGCGAACTGCATCGCCAACCCGCATGGAAACCCATTAACCAAGCTGGATCCAAGGTTCAGGCCTATGTCATTGATCAATTCTGAGTTTCCCTTGCCGCTGCGCCTTGCAGAGGCGATTGCCAACCCCTTGTTTCCGCGCATCGACACCGCCTTGCGCTCCGGTCGTCACATCAGTGCCGACGAGTTCGAGCAGCATTCGGCGCTGGTCGAATATCACAGCGAGCTGGAGATCTTCTACGGCCGCTATCAGGTGGAGCTGATCAAGGCGCCGGAAGGCTTCTTCTACCTGCGCCCGCGCCCGAGCTCCGACATCGGCACTACTGTGCTCTCCGAGCTCGATATGCTGGTGGGCAAGGTGCTCTGCTACCTCTACCTGAGTCCGGATCGTCTCGCCTCGGAAGGGGTATTCGCCATGGCCGAGCTGCAGGAGGAGGTGCTGAGCCTCGCCGACGAGAAGCAACTGCTGCGGATGGTCAACAGCCGCTCCGGCGGTACCGATCTCGACAAGAAGAAGCTGCTCGAAAAGATCCGTACCTCCATGCGCCGTCTGCGCCGCCTTGGCATGATCACCGCCCTTGGCAACGGGGATAAATTCCGGGTCAACGAATCGGTGTT
Organism: Aeromonas sp. SG16; assembly: GCF_024436135.1. Taxonomy (NCBI): domain Bacteria; kingdom Pseudomonadati; phylum Pseudomonadota; class Gammaproteobacteria; order Aeromonadales; family Aeromonadaceae; genus Aeromonas; species Aeromonas sp. SG16. The sequence continues at coordinate 837,512 of NZ_JANFNW010000001.1, read as the reverse complement.
CCGTTTCGCCGCCGACGTGCGTTCCGATGAAGATCCGCGCGCCGTTCAGCTGCGGATGATCCAGGAGGGTGAAGCCATCTTCCACGACGACGAAATGCCGAGCAGCGACTCGCTCTTTGATGACATCGAGGCGGATCTCGATGAAGAACAACTGGATCTGGAGGTATAACCGGTGCGAGGCAAGTTCAAATCCCTGACCATGGTCAACTGGAACGGCTTCTTTGCCCGGACCTTCGATCTCGACCAGCTGGTCACCACCCTTTCCGGCGGCAACGGCGCGGGCAAGTCCACCACCATGGCGGCCTTTATCGCAGCGCTCATCCCCGACCAGTCACTGCTCCATTTCCGCAACACCACGGAAGCGGGCTCCAGCAGCGCCTCCCGTGACAAGGGGCTTTACGGCAAGCTGCAGCGCGGCCACTGCTATTCCTTGCTGGAAGTGATGAACAGCCGCGAACAGCGGATCTGGGTCGGCGTCCACCTCGAGCAGGTGGCCAACCGCGACAACAAGGTCAACATCACCCCGTTTGCGCTGGTGGATGTACCGGAGAATCTGGCACCGACCGATCTGCTGCTGGAGAAGCTCGATGGCGGCAAGGGGCGGGTACGCGCCTTTACCGACCTGAAAGGGGCGGCCGCCGAGCTGGGAGCGCTGAAAGTCGCCAAATTCAATACGGTGACCGACTATCACAACTTCATGTTCGAGTTCGGCATCACCCCGAAGAAGCTGCGTGATCAAAAAGATCGCGGCAAGTTCTATCGCCTGATCGAAGCTTCTCTCTACGGCGGTATCTCCTCGTCCATCAGCCGTTCCCTGCGCGAATACCTGCTGCCGGAGAACTCCGGGGTGCGCAAGGCGTTTGCAGACATGGAGGCGGCCATCTATGAAAACCGCCGCACGCTGGAAGCGATCAAGGAGACCCAGGGTCAGCGGGATCTGTTCAAGAACCTCATCACCGAGACCACCCATTATGTGGCCGCCGACTATGTGCGCAACGCCGCCGAGAAGAGCCGTCTCTCCGAGCTGGCCCTCAAGGCGCGCCAGGAGCTGGCCGACAAGCGCCGCATTCTGGCCGAAGAGAAACAGCGTGCCATCTATCTGGCCGACGAGGTGGAGCAGCTCACCAACCGCGAGAAACTGCTGACCGACGAGCTGGAGTCTGCCTCCGAGCATCTGGCCAAGGTGATGGCGGCCGTCAGTTTGCAGAAGAAGATCGAGATGTACCGTGCCGATCTGGCGGATCTCTCTGACAAACTCGAACAGCAGCAGGCGGTAGTGGAGGAGATCCACGGCCAACTGCTGGAGGTGGAAGAGCGCAAGGAGCTGGCGCAGGCAGAAGTCGACAGCCTCAAGACCCAGCTGGCCGACTACCAGCAGGCGCTCGATATCCAGCAGACCCGCGCCATCCAGTACCGTCAGGCGGTGCAGGCGCTGGAAGCTGCCCGCGAGCAGTGCGAGCTGCCGGGGCTGACCGCCGAACAGGCGAGCGACACCCTGCACCAGTTCCGCGCCGCTGAGCAGAGCCTCACTAGCCGGGTGCTGGGGGCCGAACAGCAATTGGCGCTGGCCAAGGCGGCAGTGGCCGAGCACGAAGCGGCGCTGGCGCTGCTACTTAGCATCGCCCCCGAGACAGTACGTGAGGCCGCCTGGCCCACCGCGCAGGCGCTGCTCAAGCGTCACATCGAAGACAAGGCCCGTATTGCCCAGGGGCAGGGGCTGCGCGCCGCCCTGGCTCGCCTCGAGAAAGAGAGCGAAAGCCAGAAGAGTCTCTTCAAGCTGCGTGACGAGCTGCAGCAGGCCTCTGGCCAGCTTATCGCCAGCAGCGATGAGCTGGAGATCTTCCTCGAAGCCCAGCGCACCCGTCAGGAGGAGCTCTCCGAGCAGCAGGCGGAGGTGAATCAGCGCCGCGCCAGCCTCGAGCATCAGGGCACCCAGCTGGGGCGCGATATCAGCGATCTCACCAAGCTGGCGCCGCGCTGGCTGAAATCGTTCGAGAAGCTCGAGCAGTTGCGCGAGCAGAGCGCTCTGCCGCTGACTACCGCCGAAGAGCTTTCGGCCGGTATGCAGACAGTGCTCGACAAGGAGCGCGAGTTCGAACAGGAGAGCAACCGCATCGCGGCGCAGAAACAGGCGCTGGAGCTGCAAATTCGCAATCTGCAGCTGGGGGCTGGCGAGGCGGATCCACGTCTTGCCCGTATCGCCGAGCAGGTGGGGGGCGTGCTGCTCTCCGATGTCTACGACGACATCTCCATCGACGATGCCCCTTACTACTCCGCGCTCTACGGCCCGGCCCGCAGCGCTTTGGTGGTGCTCGACCTCGAAGGTGCCATCGAGCGGCTGAAAAAGCTGGAAGATTGCCCGGAGGATATCTACCTCATTCAGGGCAACCCCGACTCCTTTGACGAGGATCTGGTGGAAGCGGACGAGCTGGGGGATGCCGTGCTGGTGCGCACCAGCAAGCGTCAGGTGCGCTTCTCCCGCTACCCCGAGCTGCCGCTGTTTGGCCGCGCTGCGCGGGAAAAGCGGATCGAGCAGCTCGACCTTGAGCGCGAAGGGCTCATCGAGGGTTACGCCAAGGCCGCCTTCGAGCAGCAGAAGTACCACCGTCTCTACGGTCACTTCCGCGACTTTATCGGCCAGCATCTGGATATCGCCTTCCGCCCCGACCCCGAAGCCGAAGTGCAGGCCAAACAGGCCGAGCTGCGCGCGCTGCAAGGGGCCATCGGCGAATGCGACAAGCAGCTGGCTGAAGCCAAAGCGGCCGCCGCCCAGCTGACCCGTCATATCCAGCTGGTGCAGGGGATGCTGCCCTTTGCCCACCTGTTTGCCGAGACAGAGCTGGCGGCTCGCCTCGAGGCGGCTCACGCCGATGTGGAAGCGCTAAAACAGGCCGAAGCCTTTATCGCCAAACACGGCAAGTCGCTGGAAAAACTGGAATCCATGGTGCAGGTGCTGCGTCAGGATCCGCAGGATCTGGCTGCGCTGCAGGCTGCCTATGATGAGGTGAGCGACCTGCTGGCCGAGCAGAAACGCCGTTGCTACGCCCTCGATCAGCTGGTTGCCCGTCTGCCGCACTTTGCCTATCAGGATGCACAAGACCTGCTGGGCAAGGCCTCCGAGATGAGCGAGCGACTCAAAGAGAAGCTGAAAGCGGCTGAGCTGGCGGCCCGTACCGCTGGCGAGCAGCACAAGCAGATTGCCCAGCGCCACACCGAGGCGTTGCAGCTGCGCACTGCGCTCAACTCCAGCGTCGAGGCCAAGCGCCAGACCCTGACCGAGTTCGAGCAGGAGCTGGCGGCCATGGGGCTGACCCTCTCTGACGATATGGAAGAGAAGGCGCGCGCCCACAAGAAAGAGATCGAAGAGCTGCTGATCCGCACCCGTTCCCGTCGCACCAGCGCCGAGGCCCAGTTGCAGGTAACCAAGCGCGAGATCGAATCCCTTGGCGGTCGTCTCAAGCTGGAAGGCAAGGATTACTACAGCGCCCGTAAATCTCTGGTGGGTCACAAGGCGAGCTGGTCACGGGTGGTGCGTCTGGCGCGGGAGACCGATGTCGAGAAGCGCCTCAACAAGCGTGAACTGGCCTACCTCGACAGCGACGAGCTGCGATCCATGTCGGACAAGGCCCTCGGCGCCCTGCGGGTGGCGGTGGCCCACGACGAGGCGCTGCGCGATGCGCTGCGACTGTCGGAGGGCAACCGCAGCACCGAGCAGAAGGTCGCCTTCTATGTGCAGGTCTACCGCTACCTCAAGGATCGCATTCGCAACGACATCATCCGCTCCGATGATCCGGTCGAGGCGATCGAAGAGATGGAGATCGAGCTGGCCCGTCTGGCTGACGAGCTCAAGCAGCGGGAAACTCATCTGTCGCTCTCCTCCCACGAGGTGGCGGCCAAGATCACCAACATCATCCGCCGCGAGCAGAACCGCATCCGGGTGCTCAACCAGGGCTTGCAGAACATCGCCTTCGGTCTGGTGCGCGGGGTGCGCCTCAACGTCAATATCCGCGAGGCCCATACCCGACTGCTGACGGCGCTGGCCGATCAAACCGCCATGCACAACGATCTGTTCGCCGACAAGGAGCTCAGCTTCTCCGAGGCGATGGCCAAGCTGTTCCAGCGCCTCAATCCGCAGATCGAGCAGGGGGAGCGCAGCTATCAGGTGATGGGCGATGTGCTGCTCGACTATCGCAACTATCTGGAGCTGGAGATCGAGGTGCAGCGCGGCGCCGATGGTTGGCTGCGTGCCGAGAGCGGTGCGCTCTCCACCGGTGAGGCGATCGGTACCGGTCAGGCCATTCTCTTGATGGTGCTGATCAGCTGGGAGGAGGAGTCCCGCCGTCTGCGCGGCAAGGATATCGCCCCCTGCCGTCTGTTGTTCCTCGACGAAGCGGCCCGTCTGGATGGCAAATCCATCGCCACCCTGTTCGAGCTGTGCGAGCGGCAGGATATGCAGCTGCTTATCGCGGCGCCGGAGAACATCAGCCCGGAGAAGGGCACCACCTACAAGCTCATCCGCAAGGTGCAGGGCAAGCACGAGCATGTGCATGTGGTGGGTCTGCGCGGTTTCGGCTTTGCCGACGACAAGCTGATCGCCTGACTCTGATGGGCAAATAGCAAGAGAAAAGGGAGGCATTCGCCTCCCTTTTTATTGGAAAAATATGGCAAAGTAGCGGCGCTGCCTGTGATGGGGTAAGGCTGCGGATGAACGGGCTTGCCCGGTTCTGGTTAAGTATCCCTCTTGTTGTGCTGCGTTGCGGACGCAGGTCGGAGGGAGTTTGCGCGCTCGAGTTGGCAAACGAGAGCAGAGACGTGGCCCCTCGATTGTCTCTTGGGTGCAACAGTGGTGATTTAAATCCTGTGTTTATTGCAACAATCGCGGTGGCCACGGCGTTGGCAGCAGGGCTGGGCCCCATGATGGCAAGGGGCCGCCTACATTGCGGTGGCTTGCCGGTATGGGGAGAATCTCCCCGTTACTGCGACGTGAGATGATCCGCCGGGCTATCTATCCGGCAAGGTGAGCGAGGAGAAGTAGATGCGCGGCATCGGGAGAGAAGGAGTGGTGCAATCGGCCTGCAAAGGGGGGCTGTTGCTTGTCTGCCTGCTGCTGGCCGCCTGTAGCAGCCGTTATGACGAGAGCCACGGCGGCAGCTGGCGCGGCTATAGCGAGACCGGTTATGCCAGCTATTATGCCGACCGCTATCACGGTAAAAAGACCGCCAGCGGCGAGCTCTATCGCAACAATCTCAATAGCGCCGCCCATATGGAATTGCCCTTTGGTTCCATGGTGCGGGTGACCAACCTCGCCAACGGCAAGAGCGTAGTGGTCAAGGTCAATGATCGTGGCGCCTTTAAAAGCGGGCGAATTATCGATCTCTCCAAATCCGCCTTCGGCTCCATCGCCAATATTCGCGAAGGTGTTATCAAGGTAAAGGTTGAGGTGTTGTAAGGGAACTCCTGGCGTCAAAGTTGATGTATTGAAATGTTGAGAGTAACGAGACGTTATTTTTCATAAGGTAATTGAAAACAATGAGTACAGTCGATCTAGTAGACAATATCGTGAAGGTTATCACTCCACTTATTGGTGTTGCTTGTGGGGTTTATTTAGTACCAATAACAGAGAAAATGAAAAGTAAAGCTGCTACTTTACAGCTTTTATTAAATTATCAAGAAGAATTGAAAGATGTTGAGAGACAAGCCAAAAAACTCGCCATTGATTTATATGATTCCCAAGTCGAACTTACCAGCTATAAGTCTGGTGAAAGTGACACAGCTATTTTCAATGGGCTAAATACTATCGATGTCTATTTTTTAAACGATGTTCTTAAATCTGCATATTCACAAATTAGTTTCGATGAGCGCAAAGCAATTAAAGCGTTGATTTGTCTTGTTAAAGAATTTAATGGGTTCAATAATCAATTGGTTAATTTGGTTTCAAGTAAAAATGAAGTGTCACTGGACTTTAAAAAATCCATAAAGTCTGCGGCAAGTATTTATTGGATCTGCAACAAGCTGAACAATACATCAATCTTTAAGTATTCAGAGGATCATGACAATCAATTGGAGTTAAATAAAGCACTGAAAGCATTGGGTATTCCTCCTTTATAGAAAGCATGATTGACACATAAAGATCCCATTTTGGAGAGTTGTGATGGCGATTTTGAATATTTTGACGGCTCCCGATCCCAGGTTGAGGATAAAGGCCGAGCGAGTTGAGGATATCGCTGCCGTACAGGGGCTGATCGATGACATGCTGGCAACCCTGTATGCGACGGAAAACGGGATTGGTTTGGCCGCGACTCAAGTCGGGCGTAAAGAGGCAGTCGTTATTATCGACTTGTCCGAGAGCAGGGATCAGCCGCTGGTTTTGATTAATCCACAAGTGACAAGCGGTACTGAAAAGGTGCTTGGACAAGAGGGATGTCTCTCTGTGCCGGATTACTACGCGGATGTCGAGCGTTACAGCTCGGTGGTGGTATCTGCACTGGATCGAAAAGGCAATCCGATTACGATTGAGAGCAGCGATTTTTTGGCCATTGTCATGCAGCATGAAATTGATCATCTGGATGGCAACTTGTTCATTGATTACCTGTCACCGCTCAAGCGGCAGATGGCACTCAAACGCGTTAAAAAATCGCTCAAGTCCGCCAGCTAATGTTTGCGGATAGTCGCTGGCCGTTTAGTTATGTGGAGAGCAGGCAGAATGAAAGTGGCAAGATGGAATGTCAGGGCACTGTTTGGCCGCAATAGCAATGAGGTGCGGGGACGTTATGGGCTGAAGGCTCTGCTGTTGCTGGGAACATTGTGGGTCGCACTCCCCGTATCAGCCGATGAAGAGCAGCTGCCGGCCGAATATCGCCCCTTTGTGCAGCAGTTGGTCGATGCGGCAGAAGCCCGGGATCATCAGGCCCTTGCCAACCAGATGAAGTACCCCTTCAAGCAGGAGTATCCCATTCCCGCCATCAAAACCCCGGCGGAGATGCTGACCCGTTTTGACGAGGTATTTGATGACGCCATATTAACAAGCATTGCTACCTCCCGGGTCGGGCAGGATTGGCAGACCATGGGGTGGCGCGGCATCATGCTGGGCAGTGGCGAGGTCTGGATGGATTTTGATGGCAAGGTGATCGGTATCAATCATCAGACGGCGCAGGCCGCCAAATTGAAAGCCGAGCTTATCGCCAGGCAGAAGAGTGGTCTGCATCCCAGTGTGCGGGAGTACAAGAGCCCCGAGCTGATGTGGCAGACCGAGAAATTTACCATCCGCATCGACGAGTTGGACGATGGCCACTATCGCTACGCCTCCTGGGCCAAGGGCAAGACGCTCGCCGACAAGCCGGATCTGGTGCTGAAAAATGGCACCGTCAGGGTGGAGGGGACGGGGGGCAATCATACCTACCTCTTCACGAGCGGCCCCTATCGCTACGAGTGCGTCGTCACCGTACTGGGTGAGCGAGGCGTGCCACCGGGTGAGCTGGTGGTCTATAAAGACGACGTCGAGATAGTGCACCAACCGGTGATCAAGGTGCTGTGACAGCAAATCCACATAAAGAGAGAGCAAAGAGCGGCCAGGTGCCGCTCTTTTGCTTTCGCACACAGAGGGATGAGCTTCGCTAGCTTTGCGGCACCCTGACCCCTTTATCGAGATAGAGGCTGCTGTAGTTGGCCCTGTGGGTGACAAACATCACCTGATGGCGGCTACCGTCGGAGAGGATAAGGAAATCGCCCGCCTGGGCAGGGCTTTGCAAGGAGACCTCCTGCTCGGGGGCGGTCAGGCGGTCGACATCATCCTTGAAGGTGAGGGTGTAAGAGAACATATGGCGCTCCACTGCTGGCTCATATCAAACACTGCCTCCAAGGCTAGTTGCTGCGAGCACAGCATGCGGCGCCCGATTGGCGCTGTTCGACCAAATTTCTGAAACGGCATGCAAAGAGAAGCGGGATCACCTGGCATCGTCAAGCCAGTCCAGCAGTTGTGCACCGACCTCCGGGCTGCCGAGCAGGGCCATATGAGTGGTGCGATAGGCGATCAGGGTATGTTCGGGAGGAAAGTCGAGTTGATGTGCGCGCTCCCGGTGCAGGCCCAGCGCACTGCGCAGGGGGACCAGTCCATCGCCAATCAGCCGCTCTGCCAGCAGGGTGCGTTTGGCGGATGTGGTGCCGGCGATGGCAAAGCAGGCTACGTCGCTTGGAAGCGGGAGCGGTTGGCGGGGATCACGCCCTATGGTGAGCTCCCTGTTATTGCGGGAGGCGTCGATGACCTTGCCATGGCGAAGATCCCGAATGCCCTGGCTGCGTATGCGGGTCAGCTTCACAAAGGGCATGCTGTAAGGGGTGACTGGCAGCAGTTGCTCCAGCCAGTGACCGGCCGACTCGAGCGGAGCACCGTGGTGCGGGGTGCCAAGAAAGATCAGATGTCGCAGTCGCTCGGGCCAGCGCAGTGAGTGGATTTGGGCGTAATGGCAGGCGCTTCGGATAACCAGTCCCCCCATGCTGTAGGCCAGCACGCTGAGCTGCTTGATGGCCCCCGGCCATTGGTCACACAGATCCTCCAGCTGCAGCGCCAGCGCCTGCCCGTTGTTGGCAATAGAGAGACCCGAGTTGTAGCGCAGATAGAGAGGCAGATAGCCACGCTCTCTGGCCACCGCTTCGCCATGATTGACTGACTTCCCCTGATAGCTGGTGTGCCACTGCAGATCGTTCATGCAGAGGCCATGGATCATCAGCAGCACTCGCCCCGTGTGGGGAAGGTCGGCAGGTATATCCTTCCAATCGAGCGGCTTGCCCTGATAGCGCAGAGTCATAGGGGTGGCGAGGACGTTTTGCTGCTCGACCAGCTTGTCCCCCAGCACCCCATTGAGGGTGGCAAGCAGAGCGGCGCGCTTGGGCGTCTCTGCCACAGAAGGTTGCGTCGGGTGTGGCAGGCGGGCCAGCAGGTCATTGATACCACTGCCGAGGCTATTGGCGGCCCCGTGAACTCCCTTGTAAATAAGCCCGGTGAGCCCTGCCGTCTTACCTTTCTCTCGCCCCTTGATACCCATACCACCCAGCACCGCCTGATGCACCGCTTCCGTTATCTGTACGGTAGCGGGCAGCGCCTGGGTCAGCAGTTGCGCCAGCTCGCGGATATCCGAAAGCTGCCAGGAGGAGGGCGACTTGTCAGCGGCATCGGTCATAAGCACTCCTTGCTGCGGTGGGTAAAGTGGCCGGAGCCATGCTGCGAATGGTCTGCAGGCCAAACCAGCTTGCGCCCTTTGGCTTGTGTTTACCAGTTTCATCAAATGCATTGGCGGGCGCACAGGCGTTGAAAAGTTCTCTTGCGAAGCTGGTCACGGTAACAGCAAGGAAAATCACATCTACTTCCTCATATGACGCTGTCAGGGAGGGGTGAGATGTCGTTGTTTGATGAGATCCGGGTGCAGGAGCTGTGTGCAAGGTTGCTCGATAGCCGGAACGAAAAGGGCTGTTCTCTTGAGAGCAGACATGGTCGCGAGTTGAAGGAGCTGTTGCAGGCTGTGGGCGGGATCAGGCCGGTTGGACGTGGCGCACTCTATGTCTTGACCGATGATGGTCGGACGTATCTTGCCAGCCAGTTGGCGCAGGTGGTGCCACCGGAACCGAACAAGCGTGAGCAACTGGCGCTTCTTGGCGTGACGTTGCCGCCGCAGCTGAATCAAGCCTGCGGGTATGCGCTCTGGTATGGGGACAGCAAGCATCCGCGCAGTGAATGTCCGGATCCACCACTGGCGGATTTGACGCTGACACAGGATGAGGTGATCCGAATCCGTACCCTCGAATCGCTCTCGCTGGCCGATCAGCTGGGTCAGCAGCACGATATGACGGCAGTGATGGCACAACTGGGTGAATTGGTGATGCCGGAGCGGGCTCTGGACACGCTGGCGGCTCTCGAGTGGCAGGGAGAGCTTGTTATTACAGTGGAGAACAAAGGGGCCTTTGTTGACTACCCGCTGCAGCCGGGACAACTGTTGCTGTTTGCCCCCGGGCGCAATACTAGGCTTGCCAAACGGCTGATCCCCTTGCTGCCTCAAAGCATAGAGTGGGCTCACTTTGGCGATCTTGATCAACGTGGCATAGATATCGCCGTTGAACTGGCTCGTGAGCTTCATCGCCCCGCCATGCTCTGGCTTCCCGACGCCATCCACTCTTATCTGGAACACTATGCCCGTCCCGTAGGCGCTTTTACGGAGGTGGCTGGCAAGGTGCACTGGCGTAAAGAGGAAAGAGTGAGGGGAGCCCTCCCTTGGCTCGATGAGTTGATCACCGATGGAAAGTGGCTGGAACAGGAGGTATTGATTGCTGCGCCGCACTGGCGTCTGTGGGCGCTTGAGTAGCAGAGTGTTAAAGGGGAGGGCCGTCACCTCCCGGCTGCTTATCATAATGATAAAGTTGGTCTGTTTTATATCATTTCAGCCCCGAGCGATGCGTCGGGATGATAATTATCTCTACCGTTACTCGGTTTTATCACCCTATGAGATGTGGTCGCAGCAGGATAAATTCAGTGAGCGCATTACCTCATCAGCCAAATAGGGCTAATCGCTGCTTTTTTTGTGGCGCCCATCACATACTTTTGCCATTTCATATTATTCCGCCGCAAATATTTACCTTGGCACGCTTATTGATTGCCCTATATCGACGCGAACCGATGAGCTCACCCACAACCGGGATGCTGGTGACATCGTGAGTGACTGGGGAGCTATTCATATATCATCCAACGAATTGGGGCGAACGATGAAAGCAGTGAACGAGTTAATCAAAGAGATCAAACCACTCAAATCCAACCTGCATGAAAAAGATTTTCTGCTGACCTGGGAGCAAACACCTCAGGAGCTTGAACTGGTATTGAAACTGGCCGAATCCCTCAAGACACTGCGTGCCGAAAATATTGCTACCAAACTGTTTAACAGCGGGCTCGGTATCTCGGTTTTCCGCGATAACTCCACCCGAACCCGCTTCTCTTATGCCTCTGCGCTGAACCTGCTCGGTCTGGCCCAGCAGGATCTGGATGAAGGCAAATCCCAGATCGCCCACGGTGAAACCGTCCGTGAAACCGCCAATATGATCTCCTTCTGCGCCGATGCCATCGGTATCCGCGATGACATGTATCTGGGCGCCGGTAACGCCTACATGCGTGAAGTGGGCGCCGCACTGGATGAAGGGTTCGAGAAGGGGGTGCTGCCCCAGCGTCCGGCGCTGGTCAACCTGCAGTGCGACATAGATCACCCGACCCAGTCCATGGCTGATCTGGCTTGGTTGCAGGAGCACTTCGGCAGCCTGGAAAATCTCAAGGGCAAGAAAATTGCCATGACCTGGGCTTACTCCCCAAGCTACGGCAAGCCGCTCTCCGTGCCGCAGGGCATCATCGGTCTGATGACCCGCTTTGGTATGGACGTGACCCTGGCCCACCCGGAAGGGTATGACCTGATCCCGGACGTGATCGAAGTGGCCAAGGAGAATGCCAAGGCCTCCGGCGGCAGCTTCCGTCAGGTCACTTCCATGGAAGAGGCGTTCAAGGATGCCGATATCGTCTATCCCAAGTCTTGGGCCCCCTACAAGGTGATGGAGCAGCGCACCGAGTTGCTGCGTGCCAATGACCACGCCGGCCTCAAAGAGCTGGAGAAACACTGCCTTGAGCAGAACGCCAAGCACAAGGATTGGCACTGCACCGAAGAGATGATGAAGCTCACCAAGGGTGGCGAAGCGCTCTATATGCACTGCCTGCCGGCCGATATTTCCGGTGTCTCCTGCAAGGAAGGGGAAGTAACCGAAGGGGTATTCGAGAAATATCGTATCGCCACTTATAAAGAGGCGAGCTGGAAGCCCTATATTATCGCCGCCATGATCATGGCTCGTAAATTCTCCGCCCCGGGAGAGACCCTCGAAACGCTGCTGAAAGAGGCCCAGAAGCGGGTTAAATAAATAGCGTTGGCTGAAATAAATAAAAGAAATGGCAGGGGTAATCATTCCCCTGCCTGCTACAACAGCGGAATTGTCGTGAGTTTTCTCCCCGTGGTATCTGAATATCGGATTTCCCGGTGAGATGGCTCCCGACCCCATAATCTGGATGAGGTACGCATGTCCCAATTTTCTCTGAAGATGGATATTGCCGATAACCGTTTTTTTACCGGTGAACCATCTCCCCTGTTTTCTCGCGCCGAAGCACAAAAGGCCCGTGCCTTTCATAAAAAACTGGCCGGTTATGAACCGACACCCCTGTGCGACCTGAAAGATCTGGCCGCCTATATCGGGGTAAAAAATATTCTGGTCAAGGATGAGTCAAAACGCTTTGGTCTCAATGCCTTCAAGATGCTCGGTGGCGTCTATGCCATCGCCAACCTGCTCTGTGAAAAATACGGGGTGGCTGTCGAGGATTTCTCCTTCGATCTCATCAAGCGCACCATCAAGGAGCCGATGACCTTCGCCACCACCACTGATGGCAACCACGGCCGCGGCGTCGCCTGGGCCGCCAAGCAGGTGGGTCAGCATGCGGTGGTCTACATGCCCAAGGGCTCTGCCCAGGAGCGGGTTGACCACATTCTCAATCTCGGTGCCGAGTGCATCGTCACCGACATGAACTACGACGATACCGTGCGCCTGACCATGAAGATGGCCGAAGAACGCGGCTGGCACATAGTGCAGGACACTGCCTGGGAGGGTTACACCAAGATCCCGACCTGGATCATGCAGGGTTACTCCACTCTGGCCGACGAAGCGGTCGAGCAGATGCAGGATATGGGCATCAAGCAGCCCACCCACGTGCTGCTGCAGGCCGGGGTAGGGGCGCTGGCGGGCGGTGTGCTCGGCTATCTGGTGGACTGCTTCGGCGCGAAAAACCTGCACAGTATCGTGGTCGAGCCGGATCAGGCCGACTGCATCTACCGCTCCGGCGTGGCGGGGGAAATGGTCAACGTGGGGGGCGACATGCGCACCATCATGGCCGGTCTCGCCTGCGGCGAACCCAATCCGCTCGGCTGGCCGCTGCTCAGGGGCTGCACCACCCAGTTCATCTCCTGTCACGACAAGGTGTCGGCACTAGGCATGAGAGTGCTTGGCAACCCTCTTGGCAATGACCCCCGCATCATCTCCGGTGAATCGGGCTCGGTAGGCACCGGCGTGCTGGCGGCGGTGCGTCACCACCCGGATCGCGCGGCGCTGATGGAACGTCTGGGGCTGGATAGCAACTCGGTCGTACTCATCATCAACACCGAAGGGGATACCGATGTGAAGCACTACCGGGAAGTGGTGTGGGAAGGCAAACATCCTGCCTGCGATTAACCCCGGCTGTGAGTAATCCCTGCGAGAGCAGAGAGACGAATTGAAGAACTGATCGCGCCTCGCCAACGGGGCGCGGTAACGGGCACAGGGCGCGGCCGACGAACAGGCCACGCACTCTCAGTTGTTATGGAGAATCACAATGAGCAAGCAAATTCCGTTTGAAATGGTGTTGGAGAAGGCCTACCAGTACAAGGCCGAGATGAGTCAGTTCCTGCGCGACATGATCGCCATCCCGAGCGAGAGCTGCGATGAAGAGCGCGTCGTGCTGCGCATCAAACAGGAGATGGAGAAGGTTGGTTTTGACAAGGTCGAGATCGATCCCATGGGCAACGTGCTGGGCTATATCGGCCACGGCCCGCACCTGATCGCCATGGATGCCCACATCGATACCGTGGGCGTCGGCAACATGGCCAACTGGAAGTTTGACCCCTATGAGGGGATGGAAGATCACGAGATCATCGGTGGCCGCGGCGCATCTGACCAAGAAGGCGGCATGGCCTCAATGGTCTATGCGGGCAAGATCATCAAGGATCTCGGGCTGGAAGATCAATACACCCTGCTGGTGACCGGTACCGTACAGGAGGAGGATTGCGACGGCCTCTGCTGGCAGTACATCATCGAGCAGAGCAAGATCCGCCCCGAGTTTGTGGTCAGTACCGAACCCACCGACTGCCAGATCTACCGTGGCCAGCGTGGCCGCATGGAGATCCGCATCGATGTGCAGGGGGTCAGCTGCCACGGCTCCGCACCGGAGCGCGGTGACAACGCCATCTTCAAGATGGGCCCCATCCTTGGCGAGCTGCAGGAGCTGAGCCACAACCTCGGCAATGACGACTTCCTCGGCAAGGGCACCCTGACCGTCTCCGAGATCTTCTTCACCTCCCCAAGCCGCTGCGCCGTGGCAGACAGCTGCGCCGTCTCCATCGACCGCCGCCTCACCTGGGGCGAAACCTGGCAAGGGGCGCTCGACGAGATCCGCGCCCTGCCTGCGGTGAAAGCCGCCGGTGCCGAGGTCTCCATGTACCAGTACGACCGTCCGGCCTACACAGGTCTGGTCTATCCGACCGAGTGCTACTTCCCGACCTGGAAGGTGGAAGAGGATCACATCACCGTCAAAACCCTCTCCAAGGCTTATCGCGAGCTGTTCAACAAGGAGCCGGTGGTGGACAAGTGGACCTTCTCGACCAACGGGGTCTCCATCATGGGTCGCCACGGTATTCCGGTCATCGGTTTTGGCCCGGGTAAAGAGCCGGAGGCCCACGCCCCGAACGAGAAGACCTGGAAAGAGCATCTGGTCAAGTGCGCCGCCATGTACGCCGTGATCCCCATGCTCTATCTGGCCGAGCTGGACAAGTAAGGGGTCTGCCGGGTGGTGGCTGCCATCGCGGCCCGGCTGTTGCAAGTGCCCCGTCTCCATTGAGGCGGGGCTTTGCTGTTTGAAGTGATGTTCGAGGTGGTGGGAATGAAACGGCTGATCAAAAACGGTGTGCTGGTCGATGCACAGGGTGAATATCGTCAGGATCTGCTGATCGAGAACGGGGCGATCCGCGCGCGGGCCGCCGCTATCCAGCCCGATGGCGAGACCGACGTGATCGATGCCAGCGGCTGTTATGTGATGCCGGGTGGCATCGACGTACATACCCACTTTAACATCGACGTGGGCATTGCCCGCAGTTGCGATGACTTTTTCAGCGGTACCCGTGCCGCCGCCTGTGGTGGCACCACCACCATCGTCGATCACATGGGATTTGGCCCGGCGGGGTGCAATCTGCATCACCAGCTGGCCCGCTATCACGACTATGCCGCCGATCAGGCGGTGATCGATTACAGCTTTCACGGCGTGATCCAGCATGTGGATGACGCCATCCTCCACGAGATGGCCTCCATGGTGCAGGAGGAGGGGATCAGCAGCTTCAAGCTCTATCTCACCTACCAGTACAAGTTGGGGGATCACGACGTGCTGCGCGCCCTGGCCCGCCTCAAGGAGGTGGGGGCGCTTGCCACCGTCCACCCCGAGAACGATGCCGCCATCGCGGCGCGCCGGGCTGCCCTATTGGCCGCAGGCCATCACGAGCCCTGGTATCACCCGCAAAGCCGCCCACTGGAGTGCGAAGCCGAGGCGGTGGCCCGGATGATCAATCTGGCGGGGCTCGCTGGCAATGCCCCGCTCTATATCGTCCACCTCTCCAATGGCTTGGGGCTGGAGTATCTGAAACTGGCGCGTCGTCAGGGCCAGCCGGTCTGGGTGGAGACCTGCCCGCAATATCTGCTGCTCGATGAGCAGTGTTATTACAAGGAGAACGGGGTCGACTATCTGCTGAGCCCGCCGCTGCGCTCGCGCCGCGAGCAGGACAAGCTGTGGGTCGGTATCGCTGCTGGTGACATCGATACGGTGGCGACCGATCACTGCAACTTCTCCCACGCCCAGCGCATGACCCTCTCGGGGGGCGATTTCAGCCGCTGCCCCAACGGCTTGCCCGGGGTCGAAAACCGGATGCTGCTGCTGTTTGCCCACGGGGTGCTGGGCGGGCGCATCTCGCCGTCCCGCTTTGTAGCTCTCACCAGCGTCAACCCGGCGCGCCTGTTTGGCCTCTGGCCGCGCAAGGGCAACCTGCAACCGGGGTCTGACGCTGATCTGGTGCTGATGGATCCCCGTGGTGACACCCTGATTTCCCATCAACAGTTGCACGACAACGGCGACTACAGCCCCTACGAGGGGATGCATTGCCCCGGCCGGATCAGAATGACCCTGAGCCGTGGCGAGATAGTCGCTCGCGATGGCGAGTTTCTGGGGCGGCGTGGTCATGGCCGCTTTCTGGCCAGAGCGCCCTTTGATCCGGCGTTGGCGCCGGATCTGCACTCGCCTTGCCCCGTGGCTGCAGGCTGACAATTCGTTCGAAACACGCAAATCAGCAAGGTTATGTGAACAACGAAAGGTGGGCCGGTATCGCGCCGGCTTGTCCCATCACTGGAGATAACAAGATGAAACAGAGAATCGTACTGGCCCTTGGTGGCAATGCGCTGGGCAACAACCTGCCCGAGCAGATGAAGGCGGTGCAGAGCACGGCGGGCACCATTGCCGACCTGATCGCTCAGGGGCATGAAGTGGTGGTGACCCACGGCAACGGCCCGCAGGTGGGGATGATCCAGCAGGCGTTCGAGGTGGCGGCCCGCCACGACCCCAAGGCGCCCCATCTGCCCATGTCGGTCTGCGTGGCCCTGAGTCAGGGTTATATCGGTTATGACCTGCAAAACGCCCTGCGCGAGGCCTTGCTGGCGCGTGGTATTCACAAGCCGGTTGCCACTTTGGTGACCCAGGTGGAGGTGGATAAAAACGATCCCGCCTTCCAGGACCCGAGCAAACCCATTGGCGGTTTCTTCAGCAAGGAGGAGGCCGAAGCATTGATGGCCAAGGGCGAGCGGCTCAAGGAGGATGCCGGCCGTGGCTATCGCCGGGTGGTGGCATCCCCCAAACCCGTCGATATCATCGAGAAAGAGACCGTCTCTGCCATGCTGGCCGCCGGTCAGGTGGTGATCACCGTCGGTGGCGGCGGCATTCCGGTGCTGCGCGAGGGCAATCACCTGCGCGGTGCCAGTGCGGTGATCGACAAGGATTGGGCCAGTGCCAAGCTGGCGGAGCTTATCGACGCCGACATGCTGATCATCCTTACCGCGGTAGAGAAGGTTGCCATCAACTTCGGCAAGCCCGAGGTGCAGTGGCTCGATCAGCTGAGCGTGGCCGATGCCAACAGCTTTATTGCACAGGGACAGTTTGCCAAGGGCTCCATGCTGCCCAAGGTGGAGGCGGCGCTCTCGTTCGCGACCTCCATGCCGGGGCGCAAATCCCTGATCACCTTGCTGGAGAAGGCCGCCGACGGCATTGCCGGCAAGACCGGAACCCTTATCAGCCGCTAGGCGTTCCAGCTCGGGTTGAGTGTGATTGTGGGGGCCGTCGGCCCCCTTGTTCATTTTGGGGCAATCATGGCCAGCGGACGATGAGCGGCGTAAGATGGCCGCCTTCAAGCGCGGGCAAGACGTCGAGAGTTGAACCGGCGCAATGAGTGACAAGAGGTGAGTAACAAGCAAATGAGCGGAAAGATCAATATGGCGGCGCTGGTGGGATTGATCCTGCTCACCGCCATCTGGAGTTACAGCTGGATCGTGATGAAGCAGGTGATGCTTTACGCGGGGGCCTTCGAGTTCACCGCCCTGCGCTGCCTGTGCGGATCTCTGGTTCTGCTGCTGGTATTGGCCCTGCGCGGGCGCCGTTATCTCAAACCCACCCCGTTTCGCTATACCCTCGCCATCGCATTGTTCCAGACCTGCGGCATGGTGGGGTTGGCCCAGTGGGCGCTTATCAGCGGCGGGGCGGGCAAGGTTGCCATTCTGAGCTACACCATGCCGTTCTGGGTGGTGATCTTCGCGGCGCTCTTTCTCGGCGAGCGGATGCGCAAGCTCCACTATCTGGCGGTCGGGGTGGCGGCCTGCGGGCTGCTACTGGTGATCGAGCCCTGGCAATTGCATCTGGATTCCATGAAGAGTGCGCTGCTGGGGATTGCCTCCGGCATCTGCTGGGGGATCAGCGCCATCATCGCCAAGCGGATGTATGCCCGCCATCCCGCGGTGGATCTGATGTCCCTCACCACCTGGCAGATGATCTACGCCACCATGGTGATGGCCGTGGTGGCGGCGCTTGTGCCGGAGCGACCCATCGACTGGCAGCCCTATGTGTTTGGCGCGCTCGCCTACAGCGCCATCTTCGCCACGGCACTGGCCTGGAGCCTCTGGCTGTTCGTACTGAAAAAGCTGCCGGCCGGGATCGCCAGCCTCAGTACCCTGGCGGTGCCGGTGAGCGGCGTGCTGCTCTCATGGTGGCTGCTGGGTGAAAATCCGGGGCCGGTGGAGGGGAGCGGCATCGCCCTTATCGTGCTGGCGCTTATCGTCATCAGCCGCAAGGGCAAGCGCTCTGTGGTGTCGGTGGCGGGGGAGACCCGCGTCAAGCACGGTTGAGTCGATTGTCGGCAACGAAATAAAAAGGGCCCGCCATCATGGCGGGCCCTTTGTGTTGGTGGTTGGCTTATCTGCGCTGGGCCAGATGCATCATTGCTTCCAGCACGGCGCCGCCGATGGCGCGTGCCTTGTCCGATACCGTGGTGGCGTCGGCCCGCTCGCCTCTGGGGTCGATGTCACCGATCTTGAAGCCGACGGTCACCTCGATGCCATCGCTGAGTAGCCCCCGCACCATGCCGGAGAGCGGCGCGATAATGGGGGCGTCCCCCACGTGAGCGATCACATCCCCCTCCTGCACCAGATCACCGAGCTTGATAATACTCTTCATCACCCCGGCGACGGGCGCGCGCACTACCCGGCGGGCGGAGTGTCCCTCGATCACCCCGGGAATGCCGGTATTGGGCTGGGCAGGGCCCTGATAGATAACCCGCCCCAGATGGTGGCCGCGGTTGGTCTCAATGACCGCATCGCAGTCGCGCCCCGCCTCAAACCCCGGGCCAAGGGCTACCGTAATGGGGGCCATCTCCTTGTGGGTGCCGAGATTCTGCTTGGCGAGGATGGCATCCACCAGATAGCGGGGCTTGAGCTCGGCGAGGGTGGCACAGTCAGGGTCAACCAGTAGCGGAATGACGCCCCGATCAAGCTGCTCGAACGCCTGTTCGACGCTCTCGACCCGCTTGGCACGCACTCCCTCGACCCTTGTTTCGCCGTCGAACATGCCCTGAGCGAAGGCGACGGTGCGGCGGATCACCGTGGGCTTGTCGAGATCCAGCATCACCACCTTGAAGCCGGCATTGTGCAGGCGCAGCGCCACCCCGGTGGCGATATCGCCGGAGCCGCGCATCACCACCAGCTGATCCCGCTTGAGGCGCACATCATCCTGCATCAGACCGCCTGCCTTGCCGTTTTTCACCTGCAACAACTCGGCGAGAATGCTGATGGCGATCTCCTCGGGGGTCTCGGCGCCGATGTTGTAGCCGATGGGGGCGTGCAGCTGCTGCAATTGATCCTGGCTCACCCCTTGCTGGCGCAGCGCCTGGGTGAAGGTCTGCACCTTGCGCTTGCTGGCGAGCAGCCCCAGATAGGCGAGGGGACGGCTGATGAGCCGATCCAGCGCCTCCTTGTCCTGATGGTTGGTGGCGATGATGACGAAGTTGGCGGGCTCGATGGCCAGTTTCTCGATCACCGCGCTGATGGTATCGGCCTGCACCAGATGGGTACCGGCGGGGAAGAGATCAGGGTTGAGGCTCCCCTCGAAGCAATCCCCTACATGGACATCAAAGCCGAGCGGCGCCGCAGCATGGGCCACAGCCCGGTTGACGTGGCCGGCACCAATGAGCACCAGCCGTGGTCGCAGACCATAGACATCGATATAGACCGACATGGCACCACCGCAATCCGACCCGACCGCATGCTCACCGTTGCGCGCCATCCGGCCGTGGAAGATGCGGGGCTTGCGCTCGGCAATGGCGGCCATCGCTTCCTCGATCACCAGCCGCTCGATCATGCCGCCGCCGATGGTACCGAGGATCTGGCCATCGGCCATTACCAGCATCTGGGCCTGATGGCGCGGGGTGGAGCCACGGCTCTCGATGATCTGGGCCATGGCAAACGGAGTGTTCTCCTGTTCCAGTCGGGCTGCGTGTGCAAACAGATTCATAAGGTACCTCTTTTCATCCTTAAAACGTCAGGGGTGAGGCTAAAGCGCCTCCCCGTGCGGAGCTGTGCAGATCAGGTGACGAATGGGGGGGGATTCGCGCACGGCCCCCTGCCAGATAGCGTGGATCTCGGGGTGGCGGCTCTGCAGCTTTATCAATTCCGCCAGCCACGACGCCTCATTTTGATAATCGCCATTGATAAACCAGATCCGGCGCGCCCCGGGCGGGGTGCCCTTGAACACCCCCTCGGGGTGGGAGAGCAGCCTGTCAAACAGTGCCCAATCCAGTGGCTCACCGGCCGCAATCCCGCACAGAGCCTGCAATTCAGCCCAGCGGTGGATCTGCGCCGGTTCGGCATTGGCTCCCACCATGGCGCCGCCCAGCAGGGCGATCACCCAGTCACTCTGGTGTGGAATGCAAGGTTCGTGCAAAGCGGGCACTTTCAATAACTTGTGATGGGCGCCATCCGCTTCGACCAGGATGAGATCGAAGCGCTGCTGTCCTTTGAGCAGGTCGATTTGGCGCAGATCCGGTCCTGCAACCTTGCCGGTGCGCTCGTCGAGATGGCTGAACAGGGCAACCAGGGTCGGGCCATCCGGCAGAGCCTGACAGCGGGTAAGTTGACGAACGGGATCCGTCTCGATAATCAATTCCCGATAGTGTGACGGGGCTGGCAGAAACATCCGGGTGGTGGTGGTAATTAGCACCCTTTTACCCTGCTTATAAAAATATTCCGCCAGCCAGAACAGGGTGCTGGTTTTTCCGCCGGCACCACAAAGGCTAATTAGCGTGGTATGGTTGTCACTATTTTCAAGCAGTGGATTTAAAAGCGAACCAATATCCGGAAACGCGTGAATAACAGAGTGTGGCAAGGACATGGCAATGACCGAAATAAATAGCGAGGTGAATGAAAAGGTGCAGGCTCGGGGGCGTGAACAGTGTGACTGTATAATTACCGCAGCAGGTTTGTCATCCCGCATGGGGGCATGGAAAATGATGCTACCTTATGGCTCCGGGACAATTCTTGATGCAAGTCTCAAAAATGCCCTGGCCTTCTGCTCCCGGATTATTTTGGTCGTGGGCCATCGCGGTGCGGAACTCGCTGCCTGTTATGGGAATCGCCCCGACATTCTCATCGTCCATAACCCTGACTATGAGTTGGGGCTGGGCAGTTCCATCCGCTGCGCTTTGGCGGCCAGCAATGCTGACTACCTCTTTATCAGCCACGGGGATCTGCCCTGTATCCCGTGCGAGGTCTATCAGCAGTTGTGGCAGGCGCGCGGAGAGCTCGCCCTGTTCCCGAGCTTTGAGGGGGAGGCGGGTCATCCGGTCTTGCTGCCAAAATCCCTCGCAAGGGAGCTGGCTGCCGCGCCGGCACAGGGTTCGGTGCGCCGCTGGTTGCTGCAACGTCCCCATCGCACCATACCGGTCGAGAGTCCTGCCATCCTCTTTGATATCGATACCCCCGAGCGCTATCAGGCGCTGATCCGTGGCGAACTGGAGCTGCGTTCTGCCGACGAGTTTACGACCGAGCAGGGCTGAGTCGCATCGTTGGGGCCCAGCTCCCTCTGCGTGCAATGGCAGCCAGCGGGGCGGTAACGCCGAGTCATCTCGCAGCCTTTGGATAAACCGAAATAGCGACGACCGCCTTTTATATAGCAGTGACTTTTAAGCAAACCCCGGCCATATTGGCCGGGGTTTGCTTGCGATAATGCTGGATGATTTTTATCCTATCAAAGTGATATTTATCGCTGCCGATTTGATACTTTTCATTTTTCTCTGACATTGCCTTGAATAAAATTTCAAGTGAGTGAGAACCACTCTCATTAATCATAATGGCGACATGCCAAACCGCCTTCATTAATTCGAGCCATCTCACGCTTTTACCCTAAAAAATAGTTTTGCCGATGGAGTGGCCTGATAGTTGCTCCTCTCCTTGCCAAGGGGTCATGCCCGTGCGGGATACCCCATTTATTCATGCTGCCAATGAGCAGAACAGCTGCAAGGAGATAGCCATGGGCGATATTATGCGACCCGTTCCCTTCAAGAACCTTCTGACCCGTATTTTTGCGGAATATAAAGAGAGTCAGACTATTTTCGGTATTCCCGCCGCACAATTTTATCGCAAGCAGGACGAGCGCAAGATCAAGGTGTTCGGTGAAACCTGCGAGACTCCCATTGGCCCGGCAGCCGGCCCCCATACCCAGTTGGCCCAGAACATCGTTACCTCCTGGCTGACCGGCGGGCGCTTTATCGAGCTCAAGACGGTGCAGATCCTGGACCGTCTCGAACTGGAAAAGCCCTGTATTGACGCCGAGGATGAGTGCTTCAACACCGAGTGGTCTACCGAGTTCACCCTGCCCAAGGCGTTTGACGAGTATCTGAAAGCCTGGTTTGCCCTCTACCTGCTGGAGGAGGTGTTTGACCCGCGCCTCGACGGAGAGGCCAAGTCCTTCATCTTCAACATGAGCGTGGGTTACAACCTCGATGGCATCAAACAGCCACCGATGCAGCAGTTCATCCACAGCCTGATGGATGCAAGCCAAAGTCCGAAATTTGCCGAGTACCAGCAGGTGGTACGTGACCTCGTGGCCGACGAGCAGTTTATCGCCGAGCTGGGACTGGGGGCGCGCCGCGATCGCCTGCAACAGCTGGTAGATCGTATCCCGGCCAATCTGGTGCACGGCGTTACCCTCTCTACCATGCATGGCTGCCCGCCGAACGAAATTGAGGCCATCTGCCGCTACATGCTGGAAGAGAAGGGGCTCAACACCTTCGTCAAGCTGAACCCGACTCTGCTGGGCTACCCGCGGGTGCGCGAGATCCTCGATACCTGCGGCTTTGATTACATTGGTTTGAGCGAAGAGTCGTTCGATCACGACCTCAAGCTGGATCAGGCCAAGGCGATGCTGACCCGCTTGATGGCGCTGGGGGCCGAGAAGGGGCTCACCTTCGGGGTGAAACTCACCAACACTCTCGGCACCATCAACCGCAAAGGGGCACTGCCCGGCGATGAGATGTATATGTCCGGTCGGGCGCTGTTCCCGCTCTCCATCAACGTGGCCGCCGTGCTGTCCCGCGCCTTCGATGGCAAGCTGCCCATCTCCTACTCGGGCGGTGCCAGCAAGTTCAACATCGCCGAGATCTTCGAGACCGGTATCCGTCCCATCACCATGGCCACTGACCTGCTCAAACCGGGTGGCTACCTGCGCCAGATCGAGTGCCTCAAAGAGATCGACGCTTCTGACAGCTGGGGCATGACTCAGGTGGACGTGGCCAAGCTGGAGGCGCTTGCCGCCAAGGCGCTCACCATGGATTACACCCAGAAGGAGTGGAAGTCCGAGGATCGCATCGAAGTGGGTGGTGGCCTGCCGCTGACCGACTGCTACGTGGCGCCCTGCGTCACCGCCTGCGCCGTGCATCAGGATATCCCCGAGTACATTCGCCTGATGGGCGAGGGGGAGTATGTGGCAGCCCTTGAGCTGATTTATCAGCGCAACGCCTTGCCTGCCATCACCAGTCATATCTGTGATCACCAGTGCCAGTACAACTGCACCCGTCTCGATTACGACAGCGCGCTCAACATCCGCGAGCTGAAAAAAGTGGCGCTGGAGCGCGGCTGGGAAGGGTACAAGGCCCGCTGGCACAAACCGGCTGGCAGCGGTGACAAGCATCCGGTTGCAGTTATTGGCGCCGGCCCGGCCGGTCTCTCCGCCGGTTACTTCCTGGCCCGTGCCGGTCACCCGGTCACCGTGTTCGAGCGCGAAGCGGATGCCGGTGGCGTGGTCAAGCACATCATCCCCGAGTTCCGCATTCCGGCCGAACTTATCCAGCATGACATCGACTTTGTCGCCGCTCACGGGGTCAAGTTCGAGTTTGGCTGCGATCCGGCGCTCACCGTCGACAAGCTGCACGCCCAGGGCTTTAGCTATGTCTTCGTCGGCATCGGTGCCGACAAGAATGGTGGCATGCGCCTCGAAGGGGGACACGAGCGGATTTACAAATCCTTCCATTTCCTGCGCAGCTTCAATCAGGGCAAACCGCTGCCGCTGGGCCGCCATGTGGCGGTGATCGGTGCCGGCAACACCGCCATGGACTGTGCCCGCGCCGCCCTCAAGGTGCCGGGTGTCAGCGATGTGACCGTTATCTACCGCCGCAGCGAAAAAGAGATGCCCGCCTATCGCGAGGAGTATCTGGAAGCAGTGGAGGATGGGGTGCGTTTCTGCTTCCTCACCAATCCGGAGCGCTTTGAGAAAGATGGCAAGCTTACCGTGCGGATGATGGCGCTGGGGGATCCTGACGAGCAGGGCCGCCGCCGTCCGGTGCCCACCGAGCAGACCGAAGTGATGCAGATGGATGCCCTGATCACCGCCATCGGCGAGCAGCCTGATTGCGAGGTATTGAAAGCGATGGGCATTCCCCTTGGCAGCGATGGCTGGCCCGAGGTGGATGGCCAGACTGGCGAAACCAGCCGTCGCAACGTCTTCCTCATCGGTGACGTGCAGAGCGGCCCGTCCTCCATCGTCGGTGCCATCGGTGGTGCCCGCCGCGCCGCGGATCTGGTGCTCTCTCGTGAGCATATCGCCAGCCAGCAGAGTGAAGTGACCATCCAGCCGTCGGGCAAGGATGAGATCTACCGCCGCAAGGGGAGCATCGCCGTCACCATGGTTGACAAGAACGAGCGCGATGCCTTCGTGGCGCAAGAGGCGCACCGTTGCCTCGAGTGCAACTACCTCTGCAGCAAGTGCGTGGATGTCTGCCCCAACCGGGCCAACGTCGCCATCGCGGTGCCGGGCTTCAAAGACCAGTTCCAGACCCTGCACCTGGATGCCTACTGCAACGAATGTGGCAACTGCGCCCAGTTCTGCCCGTGGCAGGGCAAGCCCTATCAGGACAAGGTCACCATCTTCAGCCTGCCCGAGGACTTCGACAACAGCCGCAACCCCGGTTTCTATCTGGCTGACGGTGGCGAACTGCGGGTGCGTCAGGATGGCGAGACCTATCGCCTGACCATAGATGCCCAGAGCCGGATCAAGGATGCGCCAGCGGCCCTTGGCGACATGTGCCGGATCATCAGCCATGTCCATGCTCATCACCACTACCTGCTGGGGGCCGTCGAGGCCTGAGCGAACCACGAATAAGCGAAGGAGCAAACCATGTTTATTCTGAAGAACGTCACCGCTGTCCAGCTGGAGCCGACCCGGGTGCTGGAAGGGGTGGATATCGCCATCGAAGGATCGCTTATCAAAGCGGTGGGGCCCAATCTGCGGGCCCTCTACCCGGAGGCCAACTATCGGGAGATGGGCGGCAAGCTGGTGATGCCGGGTATCGTCTGTGCCCACAACCACTTCTACTCCGGCCTGTCGCGGGGGATCATGGCCAATATCGCCCCCTGCCCGGACTTTATCTCCACCCTGAAAAATCTCTGGTGGCGGCTCGATCGGGCGCTCGATGAAGAGTCCCTCTACTACAGCGGCCTCATCTGCTCGCTGGAAGCGATCAAGAGCGGTTGCAGTGCGGTGATCGACCACCACGCCTCGCCCAACTTCATCAAGGGCTCCCTGAATGTGCTGCGCAAAGGGTTTATGGAGGCGGGTCTGCGTGGCATGACCTGCTTCGAGACCACGGATCGCAACGGCGGCCTCGCCGAACTGCAGGCCGGGGTGGAGGAGAACATCCTGTTCGCCCAACAGATCGATGCGGCCAAAGCCAAGGGGAGCGAACCCTATCTGGTGGAGGCTCATATCGGCGCTCACGCCCCCTTCACCGTACCCGACGAGGGGCTGGCCATGCTGCGCGAAGCGGTGCAGGTCACCGGTCGTGGTCTGCATATCCATGTGGCGGAAGACCGCTACGACATGGCCCACGGTCACCACCACTATGGCAAGGAGCCCATCGCCCGGCTGGACGAGTTTGGCCTTATCGACAGCAAGACTCTGATCGCCCACGGCATCTACCTGAGCCCGGCTGACATCGAGCTGCTCAACAGCCGCGATGCCTTCCTGGTACATAACGCCCGCTCCAACATGAATAACCACGTGGGCTACAACATGCACCTGCCGGAGTATCGCAATCTGGCGCTCGGTACCGATGGTATCGGCTCCGACATGCTCGAAGAGCTCAAGTTTGCCTACTTCAAGCACAAGGATGCCGGCGGAGCGCTCTGGCCTGACAGCTTTGCCCGCTTCCTCTGGAACGGCAACACCCTGCTGGAGCGCAACTTCGGCGCCAAATTTGGCCGCTTGGAGCCGGGTTACAAGGCTGACCTCACACTCTTCGACTACGCCGCACCGACTCCGCTGGCACCGCGCAACCTCGGCGGCCATCTCGCCTTCGGTATGGGCTCATCCTCGGTCAACAGCGTGATGGTCGAGGGACGCATGGTCTATCAGGATCGCGAGTTCGCCTTTGACGTCGAGCCCATTTATCAGCAGGCCAGCAAGGTGGCGAGCCGCCTGTGGCAACGGATGGATCAGCTGGCCTGAGGCCACCCTCCGCACGTTTGGACTGGATTGCCCGCCCTGTGGAACTCCCCGGCGGCGGGCAGCAAGAGTAAGGACGACACATGATTGAGCAATTCTTCCGACCCGAGCAACTGGGTCAGGCTTTGGAACTCAAGGCCCGCTTTGGCAACGACGCCGTCTACATGGGGGGCGGCAGCAAGCTCAACGCCGCCCCGACCCGCACCGACAAGAAGGTCGCCATCTCGCTGGACAAGCTCGGACTTGGCCAGATTGAGCAGCAGCACGGCCAGCTCCATATCGGTGCCACCGTCACCCTGCAAGCACTCAAAGACGACCCTCGTACCCCGACCGCCCTGTGCGAGGCGCTGGGGTTTGTCTACTCTCGCCATCTGCGCAATCAGGCCACCCTCGGCGGCGAGATTGCCTGCCAGCAGCAGGACTCCCCGCTGCTGCCGGTACTGCTGGTGCTCGAAGCCGTGGTAGTGCTGGAGAACAACCAGCTGCAACCCATCGATGCCTATCTGGCAGGCCAGCGCAAGGAGCTGGTGCTGGGGGTGGTGCTGCCGGAGCCCGCGCTGCGCTGCGCCACTCGCCGTATCAGCCGCAACGCCGATGGCTTGGCGGTGATGACTGCCGCCGTCGCCCTCGATGCCCTTGGCGAGATGCGGGTCGCCGTTGCTGGCGTTACGCCGCAGCCGATGCGCCTGCGTGATGTGGAGCGCCGCGATCTGCATGATGCCGCGCTGGAGGCGGCCGTGAGCGAGCTGGTTGCACCGCGCGAGGATCTCGGCGGCAGCGTGACCTACAAGCGCTATATCAGCGGGGTAGTGGTGGCGGATCTGCTGGTCGAGTGCCAGCAGCAGGAGGTACAGGCATGATGGAACTAAACTTCACACTGAACGGTGCCCTGCGCACCGTCATCACCCCGGCTGGCGAGAATGCCCAGCGGGTCCTGTTCAACCAGTGCCGGATGCACTCGGTGCGCAACAGCGACGACGGTTTTGGCTTTGCCGGCTCCGATGCCATTCTCTTCAACGGCAAGGTGATCAACGCCTCCTTGCTGATCGCCGCACAACTGGATGGGGCGCAGGTGCGCACCGCCGAGTCGCTGGGCAGCTGGAACCAGCTCAGTCTGGTACAGCAGGCGATGGTAGATGTGGGCGTGGTGCAGTCGGGCTACAACGATCCGGCTGCGGCGCTCATTGTCACCGACCTGCTTGATCGCCATCCCGAACCTAGCCGTGATCAAATCGACGACGCGCTCTCGGGCCTGTTTCACCGGGACGGTGGCTACCAGCAGTTCTATCAGGCCATCGAGCTTGCCAGTTCACGGATGAAGGATCCCGATTATCTGTGCCAGATTGCCCCCGAGTTTCGCGACGATCTGCGCCACATCGGCAAGAGCTGCCCCAAGGTTGACGCCGCCAAGATGGTACAGGCCAAGCCCTGCTACGTGGAGGATCGGGTCACCGAGGATGCGCTGGTCATCAAGATGCTGCGCAGCCCCCATCCCCATGCGGTGATCACCAAACTCGACGTGAGCCGCGCCGAAGCCATGCCGGGCGTCGTGCATGTCATCACCCACCTCAACTGCCCGGATATCTACTACACCCCGGGTGGCCAGAGTGCGCCCGAGCCGTCACCGCTCGATCGCCGCATGTTTGGCCGCAAGCTGCGTCACGTCGGTGATCGGGTAGCCGCCGTGGTGGCCGAGAGCGAAGCCATCGCATTGGCCGCGCTCAAGCTCATCGAGGTCGAGTATCAGGTGTTGCCGGCGGTCATGAGCATTGACGAGGCGATGGCCCCCAATGCGCCGCTGGTCCACGACGAGCCCATCGTCTACATGGCCGGGGCGCCGGCGGATCTGGAGCAGCAGAACGCCTGCTCGGTGCGCCGCGGCGACGAGCACATGATCATCAACTTCCCCATCGGTTCCCGCCCGCACGAGAACCTGGCCGCCAGCGTCCATGGCCAGATCGGTGACGTGGCCAAAGGCTTTGCCGAGGCGGACGAGATTGTCGAGCGCACCTACGAATCGACCCAGGCCCAGCAGTGCCCGACCGAGCCGCACATCTGCTTCACCTACATGGATGGCGATCGTCTGGTCATTCACGCATCCACTCAGGTGCCGTGGCACGTGCGCCGTCAGGTAGCGCGCATCGTCGGCATGAAGCAGCATCAGGTGCATGTGATCAAGGAGCGGGTAGGGGGCGGCTTTGGCTCCAAGCAGGATATCCTGCTGGAAGAGGTGTGCGCCTGGGCGACCAAGGTCACCGGCCGTCCCGTCACCTTCCGCTACACCCGTGAAGAGGAGTTCATCAGCAATACCTCGCGCCATGTGGCCAAGGTGAAGGTGAAAGTGGGGGCCAAGAAAGATGGCACCATCACCGCCATCGAAATGGATTTTCGTGCCAACACCGGTCCTTACGGCAACCACTCTCTGACGGTGCCGAGCAACGGCCCTGCGCTCTCCCTGCCGCTCTATCCGTGCGACAACGTGCGCTTTACCGTTAACACCTACTACAGCAACATCTGTCCGACCGGCGCCTATCAGGGCTACGGTGCGCCCAAGGGCAACTTTGCCCTGACCATGGCCATTGCGGAACTTGCCGAGAAACTGGGCATCGATCAGCTCGACATGGTGGAGCACAACCGGGTGCATGAAGGGGACATCCTCAAGGTACTGGGGGCCATCGGCGAGGGCAAGATGCCCACCTCGGTGCCCCATGCGGCCAGCTGCGCCCTCGAACCCATCCTCAAACAGGGCCGCGAACTGATCGCGTGGGATAGCCCCAAACCCGCTGACGGGGATTGGCGGATCGGCCGTGGCGTCGCCATCATCATGCAGAAATCGGGGATCCCGGATATCGATCAGGCCAACTGCATGGTCAAGCTGGAATCGGACGGCACCTTTATCGTCCACTCCGGTGGTGCCGATATCGGCACCGGCCTCGATACCGTGGTGGCCAAGCTGACTGCTGAAGTGCTGCATTGCCCGCTCGGGGATGTGCATGTCATCTCCGGCGACACCGACCACGCCCTGTTCGACAAGGGGGCCTACGCCTCGTCAGGTACCTGCTTCTCCGGCAACGCGGCCAAAAAGGCGGCCGAGAACCTCAAGGAGAAGATCCTGTTCCACGGTGCCGCCATGCTGGGCGAGCCGGTAGCAGATGTTGAACTGGCGTTCCCGGGCGTGGTGCGCGGCAAGCTGGGGGAGGTGAGCCTCGCCAAGCTGGCCCACAAGGCCGAGACCGGTACCGGCTTCGGTATCCTCGTGGGCACCGCCAGCTACATCACCTCTGAGCTTGCCTTCCCGTATGGCGCCAACTTCGCCGAGGTGGCGGTCAACCTCAGAACCGGCGAGATCCGGCTCGACAAGTTCTACGCCCTGCTCGACTGCGGCACCCCCATCAACCCGGAACTGGCGCTCGGCCAGATCTACGGGGCGACCATGCGGGCCATCGGCCACTCATTGACCGAGGAGATCTGCTACGACGGCAAGGGCATTCCGCTCACCCGGGATCTGAAGAGCTATGGCGCGCCCAAGATTGGCGACATTCCGCGCGACTTCCGGGCCTTCCTGGTACCGAGTGACGACAAGGTCGGCCCTTACGGCGCCAAGTCCATCTCGGAGATCGGGGTCAACGGCGCCGCGCCAGCCATCGCCACCGCCATCCACGACGCCTGCGGTGTCTGGCTGCGCAAGTGGCACTTCACGCCGGAGCAGATCCTGCGCGAGCTGGGCAAGCTGGAGCAAAACGTGTCGGCATAACAAAAGAAAAGGTGAGGGGCGGGTGAAAGCTCGCCCCCAGCGCCTGACGGCGGAATGAGTACTCCGCCTACATTCTGTGTGATGGGACAAACATGATGTCTAAAACAACACGCAAGCACTCGGATCTCATTTACGAGCTGGAAGACAAACCTCCGTTTTATCAAACCCTGATGGGCGCAGTGACCCATCTGCTGGCTATTTTTGTCCCCATGGTGACCCCAGCGCTGATCGTCGGCGGCGCCCTGGGCCTCTCTACCGAGATCACCGCCTATCTGGTCTCCATGGCGATGATCGCCTCCGGTATCGGCACCTGGCTGCAGGTGAACCGTTATGGCCCCATCGGGTCTGGGCTGCTCTCCATCCAGTCGGTCAACTTCTCCTTCGTCACCGTGATGATCGCGCTCGGCGGCGCCATGAAAAAAGATGGCATCCACGAGGAGCTGATCGTCTCTACCCTGCTCGGGGTCTCCTTTGTCGGTGCCTTTCTGGTGATGGGCTCCTCCTTCGTGCTGCCCTACCTCAAGCGGGTGATCACCCCGACCGTGAGCGGGGTAGTGGTGCTGATGATTGGCCTGAGCCTTATCAAGGTGGGGATCATCGACTTTGGCGGCGGCTTCTCCGCCATGAGCAGCGGCACCTTTGGCAAATACGAGCACATCGGGCTGGGGCTGCTGGTGCTCTGCGTCATCGTCGCCTTCAACTGCAGTCGAAGCCCGTTGCTGCGGATGAGCGGGATCGCCATCGGTCTGATGGTGGGTTATGCGGTGGCCCTGATGCTCGGCATGGTGGATTTTTCCGCCCTTGAGAACCTGCCGCTTATTACGGTGCCGATCCCGTTCAAGTACGGTTTCTCCTTCGACTTTCACGCCTTTATGTTGGCGGGCACCATCTATCTGTTGAGTGTGCTGGAGGCGGTGGGGGACATCACCGCCACCGCCATGGTCTCCCACCGGGATATTCAGGGCCCCGAGTTTCAAAAACGGCTCTCCGGCGGTGTGCTGGCTGATGGGTTGGTCTCGGTGATCGCCTCGGCCCTCGGCTCTTTGCCGCTCACCACCTTTGCCCAGAACAACGGCGTTATCCAGATGACCGGGGTGGCCTCACGCCATGTGGGCAAGTTTATTGCCGTCATTCTGGTGTTGTTGGGGCTCTTCCCGGTGGTGGGGCGCTTCTTTACCACCATACCGTCACCTGTGATGGGGGGCGCCATGGTCATCATGTTCTCCATGATCGCCATCGCCGGTGGTCGCATCATCATCAGCCACGGCTTCGATCGGCGGGAGACCCTGATTGTCGCCACCTCCCTGGGTCTGGGGCTTGGTGTCTCCTATGACCCGAACGTCTTCAAGGTGCTGCCGGCGGGTATCTACATGCTGGTGGAGAACCCCATCTGCGCCGGTGGTATCACCGCCATCATCATGAATCTGGTATTGCCGCAAAGCCGCAAACGCAAGGCGGTCATCAAAGATGCCGAGGCGGTGGAGGTGATCCAGCTGAGCGACAAACCGGACGTGACCTTCACGGCCCGTCCTGTCAGTACCGCGAACCGCCGCGATGAAGAGGCGCTGGCCGATGCCAAACCGGTCGCCGTCGTCCCGACCGAACGGGTTTGATGGTCACAACAGAACAATAAAAAAGTAGGGGAACGAGGTATGAAATACGACAACTCCGTCAAAGCCGTGCGCGGCAGCTTCTTCGACATCACCCGGGTGGTGGATCAGCCCGAGGAGATTGAGTCCAACGCCCGCCTTATCGAGGATGGCCTGTTGATCATTCGCAACGGTTGCATCGACTGGTTCGGTGAGTGGGAGGAGGGCTGTGATCGCATTCCGGCCGAGGTGCGGGTGCGCGATTATCGCGGCAAGATGATAGTGCCCGGCTTTGTCGATACCCACATTCACTATCCCCAGAGCGAGATGGTGGGGGCCTATGGCGAGCAGCTGCTGGAATGGCTCAACCGCCACACCTTCCCGGCCGAGCGGCGTTACAACGATCTCGAGTATGCCCGCGAGATGTCCACTTTCTTTATCAAGCAGCTGCTGCGTAACGGCACTACCACGGCGCTGGTGTTCGGCACCGTTCACCCCGAGTCGGTGGATGCCCTCTTCGAGGCAGCCAGCCGCATCAACATGCGGATGATCGCGGGCAAGGTGATGATGGATCGCAACGCGCCCGACTATCTGCTCGATACCGCCGAGAGCAGCTATGAACAGAGCAAGCAGCTTATCGAGCGCTGGCATGGTAACGGTCGACTTCTATATGCCATCACACCAAGATTTGCACCCACTTCGACATCCGAGCAGCTCACGATGGCGCGGCGACTGCGCGAAGAGTTTCCCACCACCTATCTGCACACCCATCTGTGCGAGAACAAGGACGAGATCGCCTGGGTGAAATCCCTCTTCCCGGCGCACAAGGGTTATCTCGACGTCTATCACCAGCATGGGTTGACCGGTCACAACTGCGTGTTTGCCCACTGTGTCCATCTGGAAGAGCAGGAGTGGGATTGTCTGAAAGAGACCAACTCCACCATCGCGTTTTGTCCCACCTCCAATCTTTATCTCGGCAGTGGTCTCTTCAAGCTGCACAAAGCGTGGCGCAAGCAGGTGAAAGTGGGGATGGGCACCGACATCGGCGCCGGTACCACCTTCAACATGCTGCAGACCCTCAACGAGGCCTACAAGGTGATGCAACTGCAGGGGGAGCGCCTTTCGGCCTATCAGGCCTTCTATCTGGCCACCCTGGGCGGCGCCCATTCGCTCGGGCTGGACGAGAAGATCGGCAGCTTTGCCGTGGGCAAGGAGGCGGATTTCGTGGTACTCGACCCGGTCGCCACCCCGCTGCAACAGCTGCGCTACGACAACTCCACCACCTTGCGCGACAAGCTCTTTGTGCTGCTGACTTTGGGGGATGACAGAGCCATCTACCGTACCTATGTGGATGGTCAGCTGGTCCACGAACGGGGTTAGGGAGAATAAACCGGGCAGGGCAGCAAGCATGCTGCCCTGCCACGAATACGGAGGCTGGCGTGCCCGCCCGGGGCGCCAGCGCCGCGATACATCAGGGCGATCCCCTGATGACCAACCTGAAATGGCCCGGTTTTTAGATCAGCAAGGCAAACGTTTGATTTGTGCTGCCAGCCCTGGTCTCTGAGTTGCACCTTCCGTGTGCAATGGCAGATCCACAGATCCTGTCGCCATTTCGTGATGAAACATTCAGGCGCTTGTGAAGGAGTTGGGTATGACCCAAGCAAACAGCAGGACAAACAGCGTGGAAGGGCTGGCCAGTCAAGACACCGGCAAGACCGCATCACAACAGCAACCGCTCACCGCTCTCGATCGCTATTTCATGATCAGCGAGCGGGGCAGCAACGTCAGACAGGAGGTGCTGGCCGGGCTCACCACCTTTCTCGCCATGGTCTATTCAGTGATCGTGGTGCCCGGCCTGCTTGGCAAGGCAGGGTTTCCACCGGGCGCCGTCTTTGTGGCCACCTGTCTGGTGGCGGGGTGTGGTTCATTGTTGATGGGGCTCTGGGCCAAGCTGCCGATGGCTATCGGCTGCGCCATCTCGCTCACCGCCTTTACCGCTTTCAGTCTGGTGCTGGGGCAGCAGATCCCCATTCCGGTGGCGCTGGGGGCCGTCTTCCTGATGGGGGTGCTGTTTAC
Source organism: Aeromonas sp. SG16 (assembly GCF_024436135.1). Taxonomy (NCBI): domain Bacteria; kingdom Pseudomonadati; phylum Pseudomonadota; class Gammaproteobacteria; order Aeromonadales; family Aeromonadaceae; genus Aeromonas; species Aeromonas sp. SG16. Next base: position 803,650 of record NZ_JANFNW010000001.1, on the reverse strand, counting down.
CGCCATCTCGGTGACAGGGGTGCGTAGCTGGATCCTCGACAACCTGCCGATGGGGATTGCCCATGGCACCGGTATCGGTATCGGTCTCTTCCTGTTGCTGATCGCGGCCAACGGGGTCGGGCTGGTCATCAAGAACCCGCTCGAGGGGCTGCCGGTAGCGCTGGGGGCCTTTACCTCGATGCCGGTCATCATGACCCTGCTCGGCCTCGCGGTGATCTTCGGGCTGGAGAAGCTCAAAGTCCCGGGCGGGATCCTGTTGGTGATCATCGCCATATCCATCTTTGGCCTTATTTTTGACCCGGCGGTGAAGTATCAGGGATTGTTCGCTCTGCCGAGTCTCTCCGACGATCAGGGCAAGTCTCTCATCTTCAGTCTGGACATCATGGGCGCGCTCTCGCCGCTGGTGCTGCCCAGCGTGCTGGCACTGGTGATGACCGCGGTGTTTGATGCCACCGGCACCATTCGCGCCGTGGCAGGGCAGGCCAATCTGCTGGATAAGGATGGCCATATCATCAACAGCGGCAAGGCGCTGAGTGCCGACTCGGTGAGCAGCATCTTCTCCGGTCTGGTGGGGGCATCTCCGGCCGCCGTCTATATCGAATCAGCAGCGGGCACGGCGGCGGGGGGCAAGACCGGCCTCACCGCTACCGTGGTTGGCGGCCTCTTCCTGCTGATGCTGTTTCTGGCGCCGCTCTCCTATCTGGTGCCTGCCTATGCCACCGCACCGGCGTTGATGTATGTGGGTCTCCTGATGCTGAGCAACGTCACCAAACTCGATTTCAGTGACTTCGTCGGGGCCATGTCCGGTCTGCTGTGCGCCGTCTTTATCGTGCTCACCTGCAACATCGTCACCGGTATCATGCTGGGCTTCAGTGCGCTGGTTATTGGCCGCATCTGCTCCAAGGAGTGGCACAAGCTCAACACGGGCACCGTCATCATCGCCCTGGCGCTGGTGATTTTCTATGCTGGGGGGTGGGCTATTTAGGGATAACCCGCCCGTTTCGGGGCTGCCATCGGCAGCCCCGCTTTTCTTTGCCAAACCTGCATGTTCCTTTGATTTTCACCCCGTACCATTTTGATAAATCCCCTTACCAGATTGATAGCGCAGCGGGCTCTGGTTTCATCGGGGGCTGCAGTTTCGTCTTCGGCAGGCACCTTGCCGGCTAGAAAAAGGGAGACAGATGGGATCCTCTTCACACTTCTTCCCATCGCCGGGGAGAGAGGGGGAAACAGGCGCATATCTTGCTGTTTTTTATCCCGGTTCTGGATTTTTCTTCCCTGAAAAAGGACTTGATCATGTCCATAGGATTACCGCTCAAGCGGGTGGATGCCGAGGCCAAGGTGACCGGCAGTGCCCGTTATACCGATGACAACATCATGCTCGGCATGCGCCACGCCAAGTACGTGCGTAGCAATATTGCCCACGGCAAGGTGCTTGCCATCGACGCCAGCGAGGCGCTGGCGCTGCACGGGGTCGAAGCCGTGTTTACCCACGAGGATGTGCCCACCACCTGTTTTCGCACTGCCGGCCACGCCTGGTCCCTCGATGAGGCCAAGCGGGATGTAAAAGACCGCCGTCTGCTCACCGACCATGTGCGCCACTTCGGCGATGGCGTCGCCATCGTGGTGGCGCGCGATCCGCTGGTCGCCGAGAAGGCTGCCGCCCTGGTCAAGGTCACCTACGAGCCGTTGCCGGTGATGACGGATGCCCACAGTGCGCTGGCCGAGGATGCTTATCCCATCCATCCGAATGGCAACCTGTTGCGGCAAAGCCAGATCCGGGCGGGTGAGCCGGAGCAGGCAATCGCAACAGCGGATCTGCGGTTCAAGGCGCACTATCAGACGCCGGTGGTACAGCATTGCCATCTGGAGACGGTGACCTGCTACGCCTACATGGATCAGCCGGACCACATCATCGTGGTCAGCAGTACCCAGATCCCCCAGATCGTGCGCAGCCGGGTGGCCAAATCCCTCGGTCTGCCCTGGTCGAGCGTGCGGGTGATCAAGCCCTACATGGGCGGCGGCTTTGGCAACAAGCAGGATGTGCTGGAAGAGCCGATGGCGGCATTTTTGAGCTACAAGCTCGGCGGCGTGCCGGTCAAGGTGACCTTGAGCCGGGAGGAGTGCTTCTTTGCTTCCCGCACCCGCCACGGCTTTGCCATCGACGGCACCCTCGGTATCAACCGGGATGGCACCCTCAAGGGCTATCAACTCGACGTGCTCTCCAACACCGGCGGCTATGCCTCCCACGGCCACTCCATCGCCAGCGCAGGGGCCAACAAGATCAGCTACCTCTATCCGCGCAGTGCCTTTGGCTACGACGCCAAAACCTTCTACAGCAACCTGCCCACCGCCGGTGCCATGCGCGGCTACGGCGCGCCGCAGGTGGTATTTGCCCTCGAATGCATGCTGGATGATGCCTGCGCCGAGTTGGGTCTGGATCCGCTCGAAGTGCGCATCGCCAACGTGGCCCGCGAGGGGGATGTCAATCAGGTCAACCAGAAGACCATCTACAGTGCGGGCTTGCCCGAGTGTCTGCGCCGGGGTGGCGAGCGGTTCCAGTGGGAACTGCTCAAGGCCGAATGTCTGGCGCAGGATCCGGCGAGTCGGGTACGCCGTGGCATCGGGGTGGCGTGTTTTAGCTACGGCTCCAACACCTACCCGGTGGGGGTAGAAATTGCCGGTGCCCGCATGCTGCTCAATCAGGATGGCACCGTCAATCTGCAGATCGGCGCTACCGAGATAGGGCAGGGTTCGGATACAGTCTTTGCCCAGATGGCGGCCCAGACTTTAGGCATTCCATTTGAGCAGATCCGGGTCATTTCGACCCAGGATACCGACATTACCGCCTACGATCCGGGCTCGTTCGCCTCGCGCCAGAGCTATGTGGCAGCCCCTGCCATCCATCAGGCGGCGCTGCAGCTGCGGGCCCGCATTTTGTCGCTGGCAGCCCAGCTCTGTCATCAGGATGTGGGATCGCTCACCCTGATCGACGGCTACGTGGTGCTGGCCGGCGCACCGGACAAGGTGCTGATCAGCGTCGCCGAAGTGTCGGTCAACGCCTATTACCACCTTACCATCGGCGGCCAGATCACCTCCGAGGTTTCCCACAAGACCACCACCAACCCACCGAGCTTTGGCTGTACCTTTGTCGATCTCAGCGTCGATATCGATCTCTGCAAGGTGACCATCAATCGCATCCTCAACTTGCACGATGCCGGCAAGATCCTCAACCCGCAGTTGGCAGAGGGGCAAGTGCATGGCGGCATGGGGATGGGGATCGGCTGGTCGCTGTTCGAGGAGATGATCATCGACGCCAAGAGCGGCGTGGTGCGCAACCCCAACCTGCTCGACTACAAGTTCCCCACCATGCTGGATTTGCCAGAGCTTGAGTGCGACTTCGTGCAGACCTACGAGCCCCAGTCGGTCTATGGCCACAAATCCCTGGGGGAACCGCCTATCATCTCGCCGGGCCCAGCGATCCGTAACGCTATTCGCATGGCGACCGGGGTGGCCATCAATGAGCTGCCCATCACCCCCAAAACCCTGTTTCGGGAGTTTGTCGCGGCGGGTCTGATTGGCGAGGGAGCAGGGGAGGAGCAACACCATGTTTGATATTGCCCGTTACTACAAGGCGCACAGTGTGGCCGAGGCGGTCGCCCTGCGTCAGGCTGACCCCGAGGCGCGCCTCTTGGCCGGTGGCACCGATGTGATGATCCAGCTCCATCACCTCAACACCGCCTATCGTCATATCGTCGATATTCACGACTTGCCCGAACTCAAAGGGGTGAGCGAGCTGGCTGACGGTTCTATCCGCATCGGCTCTGGCACCACCTTTACCGAGCTCATCGAGAGCGAACTGGTGCAGCGCCGCCTGCCGATGCTGGCGGAAGCGGCCGCCACCATAGCTGGCCCGCAGATCCGCAACGTCGCCACATATGGCGGCAATATCTGCAATGGCGCCACCAGTGCTGACTCGGCGGCGCCTACCGTCGCGCTGGAGGCCGAGCTTGAGATCGCCGGGCCAGACGGCACACGCCGCATTCCCATCGCCGGTTTTCACACCGGCCCGGGCAAGGTGGCGCTGCAACCGGCGGAGATCCTGGTGGCGTTTCATTTTGCCCCGGATACTCATCCCAAGGTGGGCTCCCACTACTTCAAGTACGCCATGCGTGATGCGATGGATATCGCCACCATCGGCTGCGCCGCCTACTGCCAGATTGAGGATGGTCACTTCAAGCGCCTGCGGCTGGCCTATGGCGTGGCGGCCCCGACCCCGGTGCGTACCCCGCACGCCGAAGCAGCGGCCGAGGGGCAACCGCTGACTCGTGCCACACTGGCCGCGATTGCCGAGGCGGTGGTAGCCGATGTGGCGCCGCGATCCTCCTGGCGGGCAGAGAAGGAGTTTCGCCTGCACCTTATCAAAACCCTGGCGCAGCGGGTGGTCGCCTGCGCAGTAGAACGTGCCGGAGGCAAGATCCTATGATGCAACCGCAAAGCTGTCCCGCCGTAGAGATCCAGTGCGAGATCAACGGCAAACCCTACTCCTATGCTGTGTCGCCCACCATGTCGCTGCTCCACTTCCTGCGTGGGCAGGGGCTTATCAGTGTGAAAGAGGGGTGCAGTGTCGGTGAGTGCGGCGCCTGTACCGTGCGGGTGAATGGCACGGCTATCGACAGCTGCCTCTATCTGGCGGTCTGGGCCGATGGCAAATCCATTCGTACCGTGGAGGGGGAACGCAAGGGGAATGAGCTCTCCGACGTACAACAGGCCTTTATCGAGGAGGGAGCGGTGCAGTGCGGTTTTTGTACCCCTGGTCTCGTGATGGCGAGCGCCGCCCTGCTCGACAAGACCGAGCGCCGTCCGCTGACCGATGCGGAGATCCGCCGAGGGCTGTCGGGGAATCTGTGCCGCTGCACCGGTTATCAGAACGTGGTGCGGGCGGTGAAGAAGTGCTGCAAGGGTTGAGCAGCAGTTTGCCCCTTCGGTGACGAAAGCCGCGTAACAAGCAATAAAACCAAAGGCCCGTCTCGCAAGAGGCGGGCCTTCTATCTTTGAGTCGTTAACCGGGTTGATTACCCTTTTTGCGGCTCGATCACCAGTTTGCCATCCTTGACCGGAATGGTGGGGCCGGGAGCCTGTTTCATCCGGATCACCCCCTCCTGACCGGCTAGGCGGTAGGTCACGTCATAGCCGATGGTGCGGGTACTGCTATCCTGCACCGTCTTGCAGCGCTGCTCGGTGGTGGTATAGGTGTCGCCCGCCTGCATATTGCCCTGCACCTGATTGCCGGCGTAGCCACCCGCAACCGCTCCGGCGGCTGTCGCAACCTTCTTGCCACTGCCACCGCCAAACTGGTGGCCGAGCACACCACCCAGCGCGGCGCCAACCACGGTGCCGAGGATCTTGTTCTCATCCTGCACCGGTTTGCGGTGGGTGAGCGTGACGTTGCGGCACTCCTGACGCGGGGTCTGGATAGTCTCTGTGACCGGCTTGCTGGCAATCACCTCGGCAAAGGTGGGGGTCGGTGTAAAGAACGAGCCACTGGCCGCCGCCGACAGAGCCAGTGCGGATGCGACGCCAATACCGATACCTGCCATCATGGATCTGTTCATTTTGTTGTTCTCCTGCAATGTCCATTCGAGCTGTTCCAATCTGGCGCCATCTTGTCATAGCCGCTACAGCGGACAAGGCGAGAGGGACGAGGGTGCGACAGCCGGTGACAAGGTCAAAAAACAGCCACTTCGAAAAAGTGTCTGACTTTGGCGACAACGCCGTAAAAATGACCATTGTGGCGATAGTGAAAGGGAAGTAAGAGGGTGGACGGCCCATTATGAGTCGCATTTTGCAATGAAAAAATGACGGTTGTTTGGCAAGTGGCAAACTGCTTCCGCCCGCGAGATCAAGTGCAGAGCGTGAGTTCCCATATGCTGCTGCCAACTCATTGATAAAACACTGCAGCCAGATCGTCTTTGTGCCGATAAGAGAATACGGCAAGCCTTTTGCTTGGATTGGGGTAAGGAGAGTGGGGCGTTAGGCACCAAGGGGTCGCGCCAGACAGGAGACCACCTCCGAACCGAAGCAATGAGGGGGAGATATGTCAATGTTACCCAGGTGGATCACCCCGGCCATTCAGGCCAACATCATCACGGTGCAGCAAGCGGAGCGCCTGCTAGCCTCTCTCTATCAGCCACTTGCCGAGCAGGGTGAAGAGTTGCCTGCTGAGTTGGCCGACATCAGTTTCAAACTCTACTGCTTCCGCCAACAGGGGCGGGTACGTCATTAAGATTGACAAAAGAACCCCCCGCGCCTGGCACGGGGGGGTGCACAAAGTTAGCCAATCAGGCCATCATCACCTGCGCCACCAGCATCATGGCGCCAAATCCCAGCACAAAACCCACCATGGGCAGCACGAACCTGACCCACTGGTTGAACTGGATGCCGAGCATCTGCAGGGTGACCAACACCAGCCCGGTGGGGGCCAGGAACAACATGGCGTATTGCCCCCAGTTGTAGGCCGACACCACTATGTAGCGCGGGATCATCACGGTATCCGCCAGCGGCGCCATGATAGGCATGGAGAGCACCGCGAGCCCAGAGGAGGAGGGCACCACCAGCCCCAGCAGGGTGAACACCAGCATCTGCGCCACCGCAAACACGGCGCCGTGCATGCCAGCCACCAGACTGGAGGCATAGGCCAGGATGGTGTCCGAGATCATCCCCTGATCCAGCACCAGATTGACCCCACGTGCCAGCCCGATGATGAGCGATACCGCCACCAGTTCAGACGCCCCTTGGGTGAAGGCTTCGACCGCCTCTTTCTCTTTCAGGCCCGAGATAAAAATGATGATGATGGCGACGGCAAGGAAGGAAGCCGCCATCTGCGGGAACCACCAACCAGCCATGGAGACGCCCCACACCATGAGCGGAAAGGCGAGGATAAACAGGGTCAGAATGATTTTGCGGCGCAGGGTGAAGGGGATCCCTTCATCGAGGGAGCCCTCTTTCAGGAAGCGGGCCCGGAAGCTCTCTCTATCTTCATAGGTGTAGGAGAAGGCCGGGTTGGCCTTGATCTTCTTGCAGTACCAGTAGAGATAACCGATCACCACCAGGGTGCCCACCAGACAGCCGACGGCGCGAAAGATCAGCCCCTCGGTAAAAGGGATGCCGGCGGCGTTGGAGGCGATCACCACCGAGAAGGGGTTGATGGTGGAGAAGGTGGTGCCCATGGAGGCGGCAAGGAAGATGGCTCCCACACAAACGATGGAGTCATAGCCGAGCGCAAGAAAGATGGGGACCAGGATGGGATAGAAGGCGACAGCCTCTTCCTCCAGCCCACAGGTGGTGCCCCCCAACGCCATCACAAAGCAGACCAGCGCCACAAACAGGAACTCATTGCCCCGGGTCTTGCGCGAGAGGGCGACCAGCCCGGCATTGAAGGCGCCGGTCTTGTTGATGACGCCGATCAGTCCCCCCAGTACCAGGATGAAGACAATGATGTCGGCCCCCTCTATGGTGCCCTTGACCATGCTCACCGCCACGTCGGAGAGCCCCTTGGGCGCTTGGGCCAGTCGCTCATAGGTGCCGGGGATAGCGATGGGCTTGCGGATGGTGCCGTTGATGAACTGCTCCACCCCGATATTGATGTCGAGTCTGGTCAGTTCATACTGAGTGGCGGGCACTCGCCGGGTTTCCCCTTGCGGCGTATTGATGGTCAACATATGGCTGGCGGCATTATAAGAGAGCTTGGCATAGGCTCCCGCCGGAATTATCCAGGTCAGCCCGATGGCCAACAACATGATCAAAAACAAAATGGTAAACGCGGTGGGAAATTGTCTGCGGGTCTGGGTATTCGGCTCGACACACATAAAATGCTCCTCGATAAAGCAGGTTCGGGCTCGGCGGAATATCGGGTCGATAGGCTTCCTTCGTCATGCAGCGGGAGTGCGTAAACTCACTGGTTGTGGTGCATCGTATGGCGAGAAATCTGGCCTGATATTGAACATCCGGTAGATTGTTTCACCAAGAAACCATAACCCGCCAAGGGGACGCATGAACAGCGCTGCGGGCCTGCTTTATGGAAGCCGTCACAAAATATATTTAATGGGAGGTTTGTTATTAATTCATTGGCAATAAATAGACGCGCTTGTTTATGCCATAAATATCCGTGCAAGCGATCTTGGTTAATATGTCAATATTAATACTCCTGCAACCTAATATGGTTTGGTTGCATGCCAATATCAGCGTATTCATTATTTGGCGGGTTTTATGCTGAGGATATTGGCCGTCGACATTTGTTGTTGAAAAAACAGGCACCATAATGCAGTTCGGTCAGATTAGCGTCGTCGGTGCAGCGCCTCTAAGACGTTTTGCTAATACCTGTGGCCATCACCTCGCGGTAGGCTGTGATCCCCGATACGAGCACCATCTGGCAGGATGCCAGACGATGGTTGCCGGCGCTCCCGGGAGCGCCCCGCTTTTGCTACCTGCGAGGAAGGAACCCGATGACAGAGCAGAACATCTATCAGCGCGATCTGGAAAAAAATCCCGCCAATTACGAGGCGCTGACCCCCATCAGCTTTCTGGGACGGGCGGAGCGGGTCTACCCCGACTATCCGGCGCTGATCCACGGCCCGCTGCGCCAGAGCTGGGCTCAGACAGCCCGCCGTTGCCGCCAGCTGGCCTCGGCCCTGCGGCTTCGCGGTATCGGGGAGGGGGATACCGTCTCCATCGTCGCGCCCAATATCCCGGCGATGTTTGAAGCGCACTTCGGGGTGCCTATGAGCGGCGCCGTGCTCAACACCATCAATACCCGGCTCGATGCCGAGTCGATGGCCTTTATCTTCCAGCATGCCCAGAGCAAGGTGGTGCTGGTGGACAGGGAGTTTGGCCCTGTGGTGCGCAAGGCATTGGATCTGCTGGAGAGCCAACCGCTGGTCATCGCCATCGACGATCCCCTCTACCGGGAGGGGGCGCTTGTCAGTGACCTCGACTATGAACAGTTCCTTGCGCAAGGGAGTGGCGATGAGTCCGGCTGGTTGCCAGAGGATGAGTGGCAGGCCATCTCCCTTAACTATACCTCCGGCACTACCGGCAATCCCAAGGGGGTGGTTTATCACCATCGTGGCGCCCACCTCAACGCCATCAACAATGTGCTCTCCTGGGAGCTGCCCAAACATCCCGTCTACCTCTGGACCCTGCCGATGTTTCACTGCAACGGCTGGTGCTTCCCCTGGACGCTGGCGGCCACCGCCGGGGTGAGCGTCTGCCTGCGTCATGTGCAGGCAGCCGCCATTTATGAGGCGTTGCACGAGCACAAGGTGAGCCATTTTTGCGCAGCGCCCATCGTGCTCAATATGCTCAACAATGCCGATCCGGCGCTCAAGCAGGGGCTGGATCACCCCATCAAGGTGATGACCGCTGGCGCTGCGCCCCCCGCCACCGTGATTGCTGGCATGGAGGCGATGGGGATAAACGTGACCCACGTCTATGGCCTGACCGAAACCTATGGCCCCTGCGTGTTGTGCGAACCGCAAAGAAGCTGGCAAGGGCAGGATGCCACCACGCTGTCGCGTCTCAAGGCACGGCAGGGTGTAGCATCACCCCTGCAGGGGGAGATGCGGGTGGTCCATCCGGTCAGTGGTGAGCCGGTGGCCAAAGATGGCAAAACCATGGGCGAAATCGTGTTGCGCGGCAATGTGGTGATGAAGGGCTATCTCAAGAACCCTTCTGCCAGCGCCGAGGCGATGGCCGAGGGGTGGTTTCGCAGCGGAGATCTGGCAGTGTGGCACCCGGACGGTTATGTGGAGATCAAGGACAGATCCAAGGACATCATCATCTCGGGCGGGGAGAACATCTCCAGTCTGGAGGTGGAAGATGTGCTCTATCGCCATCCCGATGTGGATGAAGCGGCAGTGATCGCCATGCCCGATGAGAAGTGGGGGGAGGTGCCCTGCGCCTTCGTAAAATTAAAAGAGGGGCGAGAGACCACCCAGGCGGAGCTTATCGCCTTTTGTCGCGAGCAGATGGCCCACTTCAAGGCGCCCAAGCGCATCATCTTCACCCCGTTGCCGAAGACCTCCACCGGCAAGGTGCAAAAGTTTGTGCTGCGCAAACAGCTGGGCTAGGCGCTAATCGGGCGTGAGTGAAAGCAGCGTGTGCAATATGGGATAAGTGCAAACAAAGGAGGTGGGAGTGCCTGACTGGTCAGCCAGCTATCGCGCCTTGCACGCGACGCAGTTGCGGCCGGTCTGTTTGGCCTGATAGAGCATCTGATCAGCGCGGGCGTAGAGGCTCTCCATCAGCTCCCCCTCGCCATTTTCCACCAGTCCGGCACTGATGGTGATGACCAGCTCATCCCCATCGGGCAGGGGCAGCGTGCTTTGCATCACCTGCAGGCGCAGCCGTTCGGCCAGAGATGCGGCAGCCTGGAGGGTGGTGTTGGGCAGTAAAATGGCGAATTCGTCGCCGCCGATACGAGCCAGCACATCTTCGCTGCGCAGCACCGATTGCATCACCCTGCCCAGATGAACCAGCGCCCTGTCCCCCAGGGGATGGCCGAAGCGATCGTTGATGCACTTGAACTGATCCACATCCAGCACCATCAGCACCGAGGTGAGGTGGTGGCGCATGTCCAGACTGAGGTTCTTCTCGCACATCTCGAAAAAGAAGCGGCGGTTGTAGAGGCCGGTGAGGCCATCGCGTACCGACTGCTGGTGCAGCTGCTCCTTGAGCTGGTGCAGTTCGGTGATATCGGAGGAGATACCGATCAGGGTCGGGGTGCCATCCCCCAGCAGAAAGGGCACCTTGACCGACCAGTAGTAGTGCTGATTGCCCTCGATATCGGTCAGCGTCTCTTCTCCGGCTTGCAGTTCTCCCGTTTCGAATACCCGGTTGTCCAGCCGCCACAGCTGGCAGGCGCTGGCGGCCGGGATCACCTCATCATCGCGCCGGTTGATGATCTGCTCGGCAGGAAGGCCAAGCAGGTCGGAGACCTTTTGATTGACGTAGAGAAAGCGGTGCTGGCTGTCTTTCATGTAGATATGGGCATCGACATTGGCGAGGATGATCTCCAGCAACTGGTGCTGCTCGGCTAGACGGGCTTCTATCAGTTTTTGCTCTGTGATGTCGGTGGAGATGCCGCACAGGCCGATAAGTTGTCCCTCACCGTCGTAGAGCGGTTTCTTTACACTCCAGTAAACCCGCTTTTCTCCGGTGAGTTTGAGGTAGTTCACCTCCTCTCTGGCGATCGCAACCTGTTGTTCCAGTACCAGCCGGTCGTTGCGGGAGATGGAATCCGAAATGTGCAGATCGAAGAAGGCACTGTCATCCTGCCCCTGCAACTCGCTCAGTGAGCAACCAAACAGGTCGAGGACAGCCTGATTGGCATAGGTGTAGCGCCCCTCCAGATCCTTGGTAAACATGTAGGCGCCCGTCTCGTTGAAGATGGATTTGAGGTGATCCAGCTCATGCTGTAATCGAATGGAGAAGGGTTCATCCTTCATGTGGTTAACCATCCTTGGTCAATGGAGTCGTTGTATACCGCGCGAATATATGTACCAACGGTTTAAATTAAGCACTGAACAGGCCATATTTCGCGTTTATTTCCGCAGGATCTGCGCGATGTCACACGATTGTCATCGTTGGTGTGGTCAAAGGAAATCAGCTGAGTCCGTGGCTATTCAGATAACTGTCCCACCCATATCGGCCCGGCATCGTGGGCCAGCAGCAGAGAAATTGCCCGGCAATCAAATGCGCCACTCCGAGCGGCAGAAAGGGCAACAAACAGGTCTTTAATCAAACTATTTTCACTGTGCCCCTGATATCATCCTCAGCAACGCAATATGGAGAGATACGAGATGGCAGTGGCACCGTTTAAATGGGATGACGCAGTTCAGTGGGACGGGCCGGGGGCCATTGCGGGTAGCGAAGAGATCTTGAGTGCCGATCGGCTGGAGCGCGCCCGCTATGCCGAGTTTCTTACCAACTACCTCGCTGCCGAAGGCAAGCAGCGCAACTATGTGCTTAACCTCAATGCCGAGTGGGGGGCGGGAAAAACCTGGTTTATCAAGCGCTGGTATATGGAGCTGAAAACGCACTATCCCACGGTCTATATCGATGCCTGGCAGCAGGACTTTTCCGATGATCCTTTATTGACGGTGATGTCGTCGATTATCGATCAATTGAGAGATGCAACAGGAAATAAGGTTGCAATACCTGATGGCATCAAGTCCAAATTATTGGGTTTGCTCAAAGTGGGCGGGAAATTGGTACTCAAGTCAGCCATTAAAAAAGCTGGATGGGAAGATAGTGATTTTTCTGTGGAAGGCGAAGACGCAGATAACCTAGTTGATACACTTTGCAGCAATCACAAAGAGCGTTATGAATCTATCCAGTATCTTAAACAAGAGATACGGCAATGGGTTGAGGGAGCGGTTGGTTTAAGTGAAGGAGAACGGGATTATCCCGCCTTTATTTTGATTGATGAGCTGGATCGTTGCCGCCCCTCTTATGCAGTAGAGATGCTTGAGACCATCAAGCATATTTTCGATATACCCGGCGTGGTCTTTGTCTTGGCAACGGATACCGAGCAGTTGCAGCATGCCATAAAGGTAATATATGGCGAAGGATTTGATGCAGAAAGCTATCTTGGTCGATTTTTCCATAGGCGATTTACGTTAGGCAGTATCTCTCGACGAGAGTTTATTCAGCAGGCAGTTTTAGATAAAAAATTGCATTTTGAGTATGTCACTGTATGGCCTGAGATCACTAATAGCCAAGTGTTGGTAAATGTATTGACAGCTGTTTGTGATCATTTTTCATTGAGCTTAAGAAAAACAGAGCAAGTGCTTGATAGAACGATCGCTTCTATCGTTAATTACGAAGGTTGCACATTAAATCTGATTTTTCTTGTTTACCTGTTCTCTCTATGCGAGAAAAGCAATGAAGATTATCGAGCTGTAGTGGATGGGAAAATGCCTACTACAGATAATAACCCTAAGCTAAAAGGTTTTAATGCTCTAATCAATGAATATGTAGAACAAAATTTTTCTTGTTTTATAAAAGCAGAAAGTTCCATGGGTACTTATATAGAGTTTATGGGCGATGGTAAATATCGAAACCCCTTCGAAGATAAGGGGTATAATGTTTCTTTAAAGGAGATATTGGTGGTGTCATATAAAAACATGCTAAATCCAGCACTAGGTTATAGTTATTCTAATCGGCTTCTAGATTTAGTAAAGGAGTATTCTAATCGATATCGTAAGTTAACAGTAGAAGAGAGTTCTGCTTTGGCAGAAAAAGAGCTGTCACAATTGGAACGACGTTTAACAACATATAAAAATTTAGTAGAGTTGGCTGTCCATCTTGAATAAATAAAGCCGGAAGATCCCGGCTTTATTATCAGTTTATTTATTATGCCGCTCATAAAGTCGCTGCACCACATCCTGTAATCCCAACCCTTCGTTTTGCAGCAGCACGGTCAGGTGGTAGAGCAGATCGGCGGATTCGTTGATGAGCTCTTCCCGATCCTTGGCCATGGCGGCCAGTGCCACTTCCACTCCTTCCTCACCGACCTTCTGGGCGATGCGCTTGGTGCCTTTGCCGTAGAGGCTGGCGGTGTAGCTGGTGGCCGGATCGGCCCCTTTGCGGGCTGCCAGCACCTGCTCCAGCTCCGCCAGAAAACCGAGGGGCGGCAGTGGGTGACCATGGAAGCAGGAGGTTGTGCCCTTGTGGCAGGTGGGGCCGACGGGGTTGGCGGCAATCAGCAGAGAGTCCTGATCGCAGTCGGTGCTGATGGCTACTAGGTTGAGCACATTGCCCGAGCTTTCACCCTTGGTCCAGAGCCGCTGTTTGCTGCGGCTAAAGAAGGTGACCTGACAGGTAGCCAAGGTTTTCTCCAGCGCCTCGCGGGTCATAAAGCCCTGCATCAGCACCTCGCCGCTGGCGGCGTGCTGGACGATGGCGGGGATCATGCCGTCGCATTTTTCCCAGTCGAGCTGCTCGGCAAGGGGGCGCGTGCTGGCGGTTGTTTGTGTGTTATCAGAGAAGTTATTCACGGATGGCGACTCCTTCGGTTTTCAGCCAGCGTTTCAATTCGGGAATGGGGATAAGGCCCTTGTGGAATACAGAGGCGGCCAGCGCTCCGTCCACATCGGCGAGGGTAAAGGCATCGCGAAAGTGCGCCATGGCACCGGCACCGCCGGAGGCAATCAGCGGCACCTTGCAGACGCTGCGCACCAGCTTGAGCTGGTCGAGATCATAACCTTGGCGCATGCCGTCCTGATTCATCACGTTCAGCACAATTTCGCCCGCGCCGCGCTTTTGCACCTCCTGTACCCAGTCGAGGGTGTGCCAAGCGGTGGTGCGAGTGCGGCTCTCGTCACCAGTAAACTGTTTGACCTGATAGTGGCCTGTTTCGGCATCGAAGTAGGAGTCAATGCCCACCACTACGCACTGCACGCCAAAGCGCTCGGCCAGTCGACTGATGAGGGTCGGATCGGCAAGGGCAGGGGAGTTGATGGAGACCTTGTCGGCACCAAATTCGAGGATCTGGCGGGCATCTTCCACGCTTTTGATGCCACCGGCGACGCAGAAGGGGATATCGATCACCTCCGCCACCCGGCTCACCCAGCTCTTGTCTACCACCCGCGCATCGCTGGAGGCGGTGATGTCATAGAACACCAGCTCGTCAGCGCCCTCTTCGGCGTAGCGGCGTGCCAGTTCGACAATGCCGCCCATCACCTCGTGGTTGCGAAATTGCACCCCCTTGACCACCACGCCATCTTTCACGTCGAGGCAGGGGATAATGCGTCTTGCCAGCATCAGTTGCCTCCTGTGGTATCGGCTGCGGGTGCTTGCCAGCAGGCGATGGCGTCACCCACCGAGAATTTGCCCTCCAGCAGGGCGCGGCCAAGGATGATCCCCTTGACGCCGGAGCCTTTGAGCGCTTCGATATCCGCGATGCCACCAATGCCGCCGGAGGCCTGAAAGGCGATGCTCGGGTAGCGGGCGCAGAGATCACGATAGAGCTCGACGTTGGTGCCAGCCAGGGTACCGTCACGGCTGATGTCGGTGCAGAGCACATGCTTGAGCCCGGCGGGGAGGAAGCGCTCGATCAGCGCTTCGATGGTCACGCCACTGTTCTCCTGCCAGCCTGCTACCGCTATATGGCGATTGCCCTGCTCATCGATATTGACGTCCAGCGCCAGCACGATCTGCTCGGGGCCGTATTTCTCCATCCAGCTGGCCACCAGATCCGGGGATTTGACGGCGGTGGAGCCAATCACCACCCGGCTGGCGCCGGCGGCCAGCAGATCCGCCACATCCTGTTCGGTGCGCACGCCGCCACCGACCTGCACCGGCGCTTCGGTGGCCGACAGCAGTTGGGTCAGCAGGGGCAGCTGGCGCGCCTTGGCATCCTTGGCACCGTCCAGATCCACCAGATGGAGCTGCACCGCCCCCTGGGAGACATATTCGTCGAAGCGGGCCTGCGGGCTGCTGCTGTATTCGGTCTTCTGCTCGTAGTCCCCCTGATAGAGGCGAACCACCTGACCGTTGATAAGGTCAATTGCGGGAATGATCATGCTAGTCACAGCTCCAGAAAATTTTGCAGCAAACGGGCACCGGTTGCGCCTGAGCGCTCCGGGTGGAATTGGGCGCCGAAGAAGTTGCTGTGCGCTGCAACCCCACCGACGATGGCGGTAAACGGCTGGCCGTAGTCACAGGTCGCCAGCGTCGCCTCGGTCACCTCCAGCGCATAGGAGTGGACGAAGTAGAAGTAGCTGCCGCTCGGGATCCCCTTGAGCAGAGGATGGGTCTCGTCATGCTCAATCTGGTTCCAGCCCATATGGGGCAGGCGCAGATTGCCGACCTCCATCAACCGGATCTTGCCCGGCACTATGCCGAGGCAGTCGATAAGCCGCTCTGACGAGTCATCCGTACCCATGCTCTCTTCGGAGGCCTCCGCCAGCATCTGCATGCCGAGGCAAAAGCCCAGCAGCGGCTGTTTGGCGGCACGAATGAGCGGTACCAGCCCGCGCTCGTTGAGGTTCTTCATGGCGGCCACCGCAGTGCCAACGCCGGGCAGGATCAGCTTGTCCGCCTGCTCGATATCGGCAGCCTCACGGGAGACCCGCGGCTGCACGCCGAGGCGCTCGAATGCCATGCGCACCGAGGCCAGATTGGCACAGCCGGTGTCGATAATGACCAGCTTCTGCTTGCTCACATCCATCACAGCACTCCCTTGCTGGAGGGAAGCTCGCTCCCTTCCACCCGAATGGCCTGACGCAGGGCGCGGCCAAAGCCTTTGAACAGCGCCTCCACCTGATGGTGGGTGTTGCCGCTGCCCACTTTCATCTGCAGGGTGATGGCCATGGCGTCCGAGAGGGAGCGGAAGAAGTGGGGCACCATCTCGGTGGCCATCTCGCCCACGTTGTCACGGCCAAAGCCGCTCGGGCAGTCAAACACGAAGTAGGGGCGACCGCTGAGATCCAGCGCGGTACTCACCTCCTGCTCGGTCAGCGGGCGCGCATCGATCACCGCCTGCACCTCGTCCATCGCCAGCACGAAGCCGAAGCGGCCGATCCCGCGCTTGTTGCCAAGGGCCTGACGCAGTGCCTGACCCAGCGCCAGCCCCACATCTTCCACCGTGTGGTGATCGTCGATATGCAGATCGCCGCTGACGTTCAGCTTGAGCTGAAAACCGGCGTGGGTGGCAATTTGATCCAGCATGTGATCAAAGAAGCCGATGCCGGTGGCGATCTGGTTGCCGCCGCTCTTGTCTAAATCCAGCGTCACCTGAATACGGGTCTCCTTGGTGTAGCGCTCCACCGAGGCTACGCGCCCCTTGGACAGCAGCTGATCACGGATGGCGAGCCAGTTGTGATCCTGCGGGTGGTAGCGAATACCGCCAATGCCCATGTTCTCGGCAAGCTGCAGGTCGGTCTGGCGATCGCCAATCACGAAGGAGTTGGCAAAGTCGATACGACCGGAGGCTAGGTACTCTTTCACCAGTCCTAGGTGGGGCTTGCGGCAGCTGCAGCCGTCGGTGGGGAAGTGCGGGCAGATCAGCACCTGTTCCCACTTCACCCCTTGCGATTCAAACAGGTGCATCATCAGGTCGTGGGGCGGCTGGAAGTTCTCCAGCGGCAGGCTGGCGGTGCCCAGTCCATCCTGATTGGTCACCATCACCAGCACGTAACCGGCGGCCTGCAACTCGCGCAGCACCGGAATGACCATGGGCTCGAAGCGCAGCTTGGCGAGGCTATCCACCTGCTTGTCGGTCACCGGCTCTTCAATCAGGGTGCCGTCGCGGTCGATAAACAAAAACGGGGTCTTCATCGCTACATCCTTGTCTTAAAAAGAGGGAGGGGGCAGGTCACGCAATACCGCCAGCACGGCATCCATCTCGCCCTGATAGCCGATGGTGATGCGAATGCTGTTGTCCAGACCCGGCTTGCTGGAGAAATCCCGCAGTATGATGCCGGCGGCCTTCATGGCGGCAAAGACGGTGGCGCCATCCACAAAGCGCACCAGCACGAAGTTGCCCTTGTCCTCGAATACTTCCTTCACGCAGGCAAGCTTTGTCAGCTCTGCCTTGAAGGCGGCTTTTTGCTTGTTGAGTTCGACCACTCGCTCGCGCATCAGCTCCAGCCCCATGGGGGAGAGTGCCTGCGCCGCGATCTGGGCGATGGGCTCGGGGATGGGATAGGGGGCGATCACCTTGGCCAGCATGACGATCACCTCGGGGCTCGCCAGCGTAAAGCCGCAGCGGATCCCCGCCAGAGCAAAGGCTTTGGAGAGGGTGCGGGTCACCACCAGATTGGGGAAGCGAGCAAGCAGATCCACCACGGATGCCTCGGGGCAGAACTCGATATAGGCCTCGTCCACCACCACGATGGCGCGATCCCGGGCTTTCTCCAGCAAAGCGATAAGACCGTCGCGCCCCACCAGATCCCCTGTGGGGTTGTTGGGGGAGCAGAGAAACACCAGCTTCACATCGCTGAGGCGATCGGCAATGGCGGGCCAGTCAGGCTGACGGCTGGCGGTCAGCGGCTGCTCGACGATACCTACGCCGCAGGTCTCGGCGCTGATGGCGTACATGCCGTAGGTGGGCGGACAGATGAGGATCTGATCTTCACCCGCTTCGCAAAAGGTGCGGATCAAGAGCTCGATGGCCTCGTCGGCGCCGCGGCTCACCAGCACCTGATCGGGATTGACTCCAGCGTAGGCGGCATAGCTGTTCACCACCTCGGCCGGTTGGCACTCGGGGTAGCGGTTGAGGCGGCTCCCCTCGATGGTGAAGGGATAGGCCTGCGGCGCCTCGTTGGCGTTGAGCCAGACGTGGCCCTTGCCGCCAATGCGGCGGGCGGATTGATAAGGGGTGAGGGCCCGCACCACGCGGCGCGCCAGATTGGCAATGCTCATGACAAATCCTTCTGCTGTGCTGTTGGTTGGGGCGCGGCGGCCAGGGCGTTCAACCTGAGGGTGACGGCGTTCTTGTGGCCATTAAGCCCCTCGGCCTGGGCGATGCGCTCGACGATAGGGCCAAGGCCGCGAATGCCTTCGGCGCTCAGCTCCTGCACCGTGTAGCGGCGCTGATAATCGGCAAGGCCAAGGCTGGAACAGGTGCGGGCATAGCCATAAGTTGGCAGGGTGTGATTGGTGCCGCTGGCGTAATCGCCGACCGATTCCGGTGTCCATGCTCCCAGAAAGATGGAACCGGCATTTTCAAGCAGGTCCAGCAGATCGCGCGGGGCTCGGGTCTGCACGATCAGGTGCTCCGGCGCGTAGGCGTTAGAGATGGCACATGCCTCGGCCAGATCGTCACAGAGGATCACCAGACTGCTGCCGAGCGCCTGGGCGGCGATATCGCGGCGGCTCAGCTTGGCCAGTTGGCTCTTGATTTCCCCTGCGATGGCATCGGCCAGCAGGGGCGAGGTGGTCACCAGCACCACCTGGCTGTCGGGGCCATGCTCGGCCTGGGAGAGCAGATCCGCCGCCACGAAGGCCGGGTTGGCGCTCTCGTCGGCAATCACTAGCACCTCGGAGGGGCCGGCGGGCATGTCGATGGCGGCGCCGCGCCAGTCGCGCGACACCTGGCCCTTGGCTTCGGTCACATAGGCGTTGCCCGGGCCGAAGATCTTGTCCACCTTGGGAATGCTCTCGGTGCCGTAAGCCATGGCGGCGATGGCTTGGGCGCCGCCAATGGCGAACACCTTCTCGACCCCGCAGGCGCGGGCGGCAAACAGGATCTCGTCGCTGGCGGGGGACGGGGTGCAGAGCACCACTTCCCGGCAACCGGCGATAGCCGCCGGAATGGCCAGCATCATCACGGTGGAAGGGAGCGGTGCGCTGCCGCCCGGCACATAGAGACCGACCCGGCTGATGGGCTGGGTGCGCAGCTCGCACACCACCCCGGGCTGGGTTTCCACCCGCACTACCTGCTGCAGTTGCGCGGCGTGGAAGGTGCGAATATTGGCAATCGCCGCTTCGATGGCACTTTTGATGTCGCCATCCAGCCGTTCGCAAGCAGCTTCAATTTCGGCTTCGCTGACACGCAGCTGTTCACGGGGGGCGCGCTCGAAGCGCAGGCTCAGCTCGCGCAGGGCCTCGTCGCCCCGGCTGCGTACCGCAGCGATGATATCCCTCACCACGACGCCGATATCGGCCTCGTCATTGAGGGCGGGCCGGGTCAGCACGTCGGCCTGCTGGGTGGAGGAGAGGGTCTTCCAGATCAGGGTCTGCATGATATCCCTTCCTTATTCCATCATCTTTTCGATGGGCAGCACCAGAATGGAGCTGGCACCGAGGGCCTTGAGCTGCTCCATGGTCTCCCAGAACAGGGTCTCGCTGGATACAACGTGCAGGGCCACCTGATTGGTGTCACCGGCCAGTTGCATGATGGTGGGGCACTCGGCACCCGGCAGCAGATCGGTGATGGCATCGAGCTTGTCTTTGGGGGCGTGCAGCATGATGTACTTGCTCTCGCGCGCCTGCTGCATCCCCTGAATGCGGGGCAGCAGTTTGTCGATGAGCTTCTGCTTGGCATCGGACAAGGGGTTGGGGGCCTGTACCAGCACAGCCTTGGAGCGGTAGATCACCTCTACTTCTTTCAGGCCATTGGCTTCCAGGGTCGCACCGGTGGAGACCAGATCGCAGATGGCATCGGCGAGACCCGCGCGCGGTGCCACCTCCACCGAGCCACCCAGCATCACGCTCTTGAAGCCGAGACCTTTTTCGTCAAAGAAGCGCTTGAGCAGCCCGGGGTAGGAGGTGGCGATGCGTTTGCCGGCCAGGCTCGCTGGCCCTGTGTAGGTCACATCTTCCGGCACCGCCAGTGAGAGGCGGCAGCCGCCAAAATCGAGCTGCTTGAGAGTCTTGACCGCAAAGGGCTGACCCTGAGAAGCACGAATAAGCTGCACCTCTTCCAGCACGTTCTCGCCGATGATGCCAAGATCGACCACCCCTTCCATTACCAGCCCCGGGATGTCGTCATCACGCACCCGCAGGATATCGATGGGCATGTTCTCGACATGGGCGATAAGGCGCTGCTCGCGCAGGTTGATCTTGAGGCCGCAACTCTTGAACAGGGCCTGGGAGTCCTGGCTCAGACGACCGGACTTTTGCATGGCGATACGCAGACGTTGTGTTTCCATTGCTCGATTTCCTTCTAGTCAAAAACGAAAAAACCCTCGGAAGTGGGTGCTTCCGAGGGTTTATGAATCTTGCGGTCCTTTTGGAAGTCACCAGTAACGTGTCTTCCAGCAGTCAACCTCCTGAAAGACTATTCGGGATGATGATGGTGGTGATGAGTCTTCAGGCTGGTGAACTGCATGTAATCAATCCTTTACAAATAAGATGTCGTAATTGACGCCCGATTTAAACTACCTGCCTTGACGGAAAAAGCAACCAGAAAATGTAATTTGGTCGATTAAAGTTGAGAAAACGGTTTTCTGGTCGATAACTAGACAATAACCCCTTGCAGGAGTTCGTATCATGCCCAGCCAGGACCTGTTGTTCCCCATTTTGCCCCGGGCCCCCGCCACCCCCGGTAGCGAAGAGATCAAGCGGGAAGTGAACCAGATCAGCAAGAAGCATCAGCTGCGCAAGACCAGCACTGACAACAGTGACTCCCAGCAGCGCGAGCAGGCTTATAGCCAGAAAAAGCACGATCAGCAGAAGGTGGAAGAGAGTGATCACAAGCCGGATCCCGACCACCAGATCGATCTCTTCGTCTGAGCATATTATCTGTCCCGCTTTTGCCGCACTTTTGGCATAATGGCCGCTTTGACCGCGGGACGCCCCTTTGACCATCCAGACCCTGTTCAAGCCAGACGGCCCTCTGGCCAGCCATATCGACGGTTTCAAAGCTCGCGCTCCCCAGCTGGAGATGGCCGAGGCGGTCGCTCGCGCCATCAAGAGTCATGGTCGCTTGCTGGTGGAGGCGGGGACCGGTACCGGCAAAACCTACGCCTATCTGGTGCCTGCGCTGGAGTCCGGCAAACGGATCGTGATCAGCACCGGCTCCAAAAACCTGCAGGAGCAGCTCTTCTATCGGGATCTCCCGACCATCACTGGCGCGCTCTCCTATACCCCGCCGGTGGCCCTGCTCAAGGGGCGCAGCAACTATTTGTGCATCGAGCGGATGAACCGGCTCTTGAGCGAATCCCACCTGCAAAAACCGGAAGTGCTCAATGATCTGGTGAAGGTGAAATCCTGGTCCACCGCCACCGACAATGGCGACGTGGGGGATATTCCGGGGCTGCAGGAGAACGCCGAGATCCTGGCTCACGTCACTAGCACCAATGAAAACTGCCTCGGTCGGGATTGCCCCTATTACGACGACTGCCATCTGGTGGTGGCCCGCCGCCGCGCCATGGACGCCCAGGTGGTGGTGATCAACCATCACCTCTTCTTCGCCGATATGGCGGTCAAAGACACCGGATTTGGCGAGCTGGTGCCGGAAGCTCAGGTCTATGTGTTTGATGAAGCCCATCAGCTGTCGGAGATCGCCACCAGCTACTTTGGCAAGTCGGTGGGCAGCCGTACCATTCAGGATCTGGCACAGGATATCCAGCTTGCCTATCGGGCCGAAGCTCACGACATGGCCCAGCTCGGCAAGGCGGCCGACCGGCTTGCCATTGCCAGTCAGGATTTGCGGCTCGCTTTCGGCGTGGATGGTGGTCGCGGTAATACCCGCGACATGCTGCGCCAACCGCTCTGGGGCCAGGCACTGGCTCGTCTTAACGATGCCATCGGGCTCTGCTATGAAGTGCTGAAGCTGGCGCTGGGGCGGGGTGAGCAGCTGGATCACGCTTTCGAGCGTATCAGTGAACTGCGCACCCGCCTTGGCGAGGTGCTGGCAGTCAATCAGACCGGATTCTCCTACTGGTATGACTGCTCACGGCTGCACTTTACCCTCAACCTGACTCCGCTCTCGGTAGCCGAGCGCTTTGGCTCAGAGGTGCTGCGCCCTGAGGTTGCCTGGGTCTTTACCTCTGCCACGCTGACTGTCGATCAGCGTTTCGATCACTTCAAGGCCGAGCTGGGACTGGCGGGTAGCGCCGAGCTTATCCTCGACAGCCCGTTCGATTATGGCGAGCAGGCGCGGCTCTGCGTGCCGCGTTTCCTGCCCGAGCCCAACGCATTTGGCCGCGGTGAGCAGCTGGCCAATCTGATGATCCCGCTGATCAACAAGACACCGGGCGGCTGTTTCTTCCTCTGCACCAGCCATCAGGTGATGCGTCAGGTAGCCGAGGTGCTGCGTCGGGAGATTGGCCGTACCGTCTTGCTGCAGGGGGAGGACAACAAGCAGCGGCTGCTCAAGGAGTTTGTCGAGAATGGCCGCGCCGTGCTGGTGGCGACCAGCAGCTTCTGGGAGGGGATCGACGTGCGAGGCGCTGCGCTCTCCTGTGTTATCATCGACAAACTTCCCTTTGCGAGCCCCGATGACCCTCAGCTCAAGGCTCGGGTGGAGGATTGCAAGTTAAAGGGCGGCGATCCCTTTGCCGAACTTCAGCTGCCCAAGGCGGTGATTGCGCTCAAACAGGGGGTAGGGCGGCTTATTCGTGATCGCAGTGATCACGGCGTACTGGTTATCTGTGATCCGCGCATGGTCAACAAACCCTACGGCGCCACCTTCATCAAGAGTTTGCCCGCCATTCCGCGAACCCGCGAGCTGGCGACGCTGGGAAATTTTTTTGACCGCAGTTGAATATACCCGCCTGACATATGGCCTGTCGCAGCCGTTCAGGCGGGGGATTGTCGCTAACAAACGATTTGAACAACGGGCGAGCATCTCTTGCTTGCCCGTTATGTAATTGACTGATTTTATAGAGATTGGAAAGCATGAACGAGTTGAAGATCCTGGCCGTTGATACCGCCACCGAAGCCTGCTCCGCCGCCTTGCTGGTGGGTGACAAGGTATTCTCCCGTTGGGAGGAGGCGCCACGGGATCACACCCGCAAGATCCTGCCGATGGTTCAGGCTCTGTTGGATGAAGCGGGGATAACCTTGGACAAGCTCGATGCCATCGCTTTTGGCCGTGGCCCGGGCTCTTTTACCGGCGTGCGGATTGGTATCGGCGTCGCACAAGGGCTGGCGTTTGGTGCTGGCGTGCCGCTGATTGGCATCTCCACCCTGGCGGCCATGGCGCAAGGGGCTCATCGGCTGGAAGGGGCCGAGCGGGTGCTGACCGCCATCGATGCACGGATGGACGAGGTCTATTTCGGTCACTACGAGCTGATCGATGGTCGTATCCAGCTGGTGGGTGAAGAGGTGGTAAGTGGCCCGGCCGCGTTGGTGGAAGCCCGTGGCAAGCACTCTGGCCGTTTTACCTGTGTCGGCACCGGTTTTGAGACCTATGGTGAGACCCTCAAGGCTCTTGCCGACGAACTGGTGGTCAGCCAGGTGCGTTTCCCGGCCGCAGAAGACATGTTGCCGCTGGCCCGCACCGCTTGGCTGGCGGGTGAAGCGGTAGCGGTCGAGCAGGCGACCCCGGTATATTTGCGGGACAAGGTGACCTGGAAAAAGCTGCCGGGTCGCGAATAAGGGCAAAGGCGCCATGGCTTTCATGTCGCCTCTGCCACCGAGACTCGCCCTGTCATGGGTTGTGTCGTGGCCTTGGGGCCGTTCGGCGAGAGGAGAGTGACATGTTGAAACGTGCGATGGTGATTGGGGCGACCGCCCTGCTGCTCGGGGCCTGCAGTACGGTGCCCAAGGAGCTGGTCTATCAACCGGAGAACCAGCTGGTGGCCTATCAGCCGGCCCTCGGCGGTATGGAAGGCAAGCCTGCCCGCTGGAGCGGCATCATTTCCGCGGTGCACAACAAGGCGGATCAGAGTGTCATCGAGGTGGTTTATCTGCCGCTGCAGGCCAACGGCGTGCCGGAGCAGACCGAGCAGAGCCCCGGCCGTTTTCTGGCCATCATGAAGGGCTTTGTCGACCCGACCCTCTATGCCAAGGGGCGCAGCCTGACGGTGCTCGGCACCATCGGTAAACCGGTGGATAGCCAGATTGGCGAGCACAACTATCGCTTCTCGGTGCTCAATGTAACGGGCAGCAAGTTGTGGCCGCCGGTCAAGGAGGTGGAGGTTCGCTATGTGGATCCCTACTTCTACGACCCCTTTTACGATCCCTTCTGGCCAAGACGGCCACTCCATCGCTAGGAGCACGCATTGAGTACCCCGATGCAAGAGCGTTTCGTCACCCTGGCGGATGGCCGCCGGGTGGCCTTGCTCGAGAACCGGCAAGCGGTTTCCGAGCAGCCACAAAAGCCCCTGTTGATAGCCCTGCATGGCTGGCTCGACAATGGGGCCAGCTTTCTGCCTCTTGTCCCGTATCTTGATGATTTTCATCTGGTGTGTGTCGATCTGCCGGGGCATGGTCACTCCGATCATAAAACCACGCCCTATGTCTTTGTCGACTGGCTCGACGATCTCTACCAGATCACTCAGGCCGCAGGCTGGCCCCGTTTTACCATGCTGGGCCACTCCCTTGGCGCCCTCATCGCTTCTGCCTATGCTGGCGTGTTCCCCGAACAGATAGAGCGGCTTGTTCTGCTGGAGGGGCTCGGGCCGCTCACGCAGCCTGACGAGGCGGTTCCCGCCCAGATAAGGAGAGCGATCCTCAATCGCAGCCGCACCCGCGAGCGAAGCGCGGCTGGCTTTGCCTCCATCGATGAAGCGGTGGCGGCGCGTTGCAAGGTGGCGGATATCACGCCTGAGGCGGCGCGCCTTATCTGCGAGCGACAACTCGAGGAGCGGGCAGGGCGCTGGCAGTGGCGTAGTGATCCTCGCTTGCGGGATCTCTCGCCGCTGCGGATGAGCGAGGGACAGGCGCAGGCGCTGATCCGCGCCATTTGTTGCCCGGTGCTCTTTATCCGCGGTGAACAGGGATTTGCCGAGCTGGAGGCACAGTGGCAGTTGCGACAGGGGGCCTTCAGGCAGATAGAGCAGGTGATTTTGCCGGGAAATCACCATTTTCATATGGAAAATGGCGCAGCAACCGCCGTTTGTATCGTAAATTTTTGTCAAGTTCGGTAGAATCACCGGCTTTCTATAATTCCAGGTTTGTCATCCCCCTCACATTTTTCCGTTGTTAATTTGCTGTTAATTGATGTTGCGCTGTGTAAATATGGGCGGCATTAGAGTACGTGCTTAAAACAGTTGATTGAAATCGATGTGAACAGGGACGGAGGCAACAGAGTGAGCGCACAGGTGCTAGTTATGCAGGAGAAGTTCGTGGAAAAAGTTTGGCTCAAGCGTTATCCACAAGGGGTCCCCGCCGAGATCAATCCGGAGCAGTTCAGCTCGCTGGTCGAGATGTTTGAATCCTCAGTGAGCCAGTTCGCCGACCAGCCCGCTTTCGTCAACATGGGGCAGACCATCACCTACCGCCGACTGGAAGAGCAGTCCCGCGCCTTTGCTGCCTACCTGCAAAACGAGCTGAAGCTGGAGAAAGGGGATCGGGTCGCGGTGATGATGCCGAACCTGCTGCAATACCCCATCGCCGTGTTCGGCATCCTGCGTGCCGGCATGATAGTGGTCAACGTCAACCCGCTTTATACCCCGCGCGAGCTGGAGCACCAGCTCAAGGACTCCGGTGCCAAGGCCATCGTCATCGTCTCCAACTTCGCCCATACCCTGGAAAAAGTGGTCTACGACACCCCGGTCAAGCACGTTATCCTGACCCGCATGGGTGACAACCTGGGTCTGGCCAAGGGCACCCTGGTCAACTTCGTGGTGAAATACGTCAAGAAGCTGGTACCCAAATACAACTTGCCGCACGCCACCACCATGCGCCAGGCGCTGGCCAAAGGGCGTTATCAGCAGTACATCAAACCGGAGATTGCCTGCGAAGATCTCGCCTTCCTGCAGTACACCGGCGGTACTACCGGTCTCTCCAAGGGGGCCATGCTGACCCACCGCAACATGATTGCCAACGTCGAGCAGTGCCTCGGCGTCTATGGCCCCATGCTGGAGCGGGGCAAGGAGTTTGTGGTTACCGCCTTGCCGCTCTACCACGTCTTCGCACTGACCGTGAACTGCCTGCTCTTTATGCGCCTTGGCGGTTACAACCTGCTGATCAGCAACCCGCGCGATATCCCGGGTTTTGTCAAAGAGATCAAGAAGTACCCCTTCACCTGTATCACCGGCGTCAACACCCTGTTCAACGCCCTGGTCAACAATGCCGAGTTTCAGAGCATCGCCTTTGACAAGCTCAAGCTCACCATCGGTGGCGGCATGGCGGTGCAACGGGCTGTGGCGGAGCAGTGGAAGAGGCTGACCGGCACCCCGCTGCTGGAAGGTTACGGCCTGACCGAGTGCTCACCGCTGGTGAGCGTCTGCCCCTACGATCTGAGTGATTACAACGGCTCCATCGGCCTGCCGGTCTGCTCCACCGATATCCGTCTGGTGGATGACAACGGTCAGGTGATCCACGAATTCGGTACCCCGGGCGAAATGCAGGTGCGCGGCCCGCAGGTGATGGTTGGCTACTGGCAGCGTCCCGAGGCCACTGCCGAAGTGATGCAGGATGGCTGGCTCTGTACCGGTGATATCGCCGTGTGCGACGAGCAGGGCTTCTTCAAGATCGTCGATCGCAAGAAGGACATGATCCTGGTCTCCGGTTTCAACGTCTATCCCAACGAGATCGAAGATGTGGTGGCGCTCCATCCGAAAGTGCTGGAAGTGGCCGCCGTTGGCGTGCCGCACAAGGTCTCCGGCGAGCTGGTGAAGATCTTTGTGGTCAAGAAAGATCCAAAGCTGCAGGAGGACGAGATTATTGCCCACTGCCGCAAACATCTGACTGCCTATAAGGTGCCGAAACTGGTAGAATTTCGTGACGAACTTCCCAAGACCAATGTGGGCAAGATCCTGCGCCGCGTACTGCGTGACGAGGAGATTGCCAAGCAGTAAGGCGCTGCACCGGGCTTTCTGGTGTGTCGCAGTGATGCAAAACCGTGGGTCATCCCACGGTTTTTTCTTTTTGGCCCTGATCAACCGCGCAGGCACAGATGCAATATCAACTTATCACTCAGCAAGCCGAACTTGAGCAGTATCTCGCTTCTCTGGCCGACGTTCCCCTGGCTATCGATACTGAATTCGTTCGCACCCGCACCTATTATCCCCAGCTTGGCCTGTTTCAGATCTACGACGGCCAGCAACTGGCGCTGCTTGACCCGCTCACTCTCGATCTGGCTCCGCTCTGGCAGCGGCTTGGCCGGGCAGGGCAGATCGCCATTTTGCACGCCTCCGGTGAAGATCTGGAGCTGATCCAGCATCAGGCCGGCCATCTGCCCAACCAGATGCACGACACCCAGCTGGCTGCCGCGTTCCTCGGTCACGGTGTATCGGTCGGTTTCGGCGCGTTGGTCAAGGAGTTCCTCGGCGTGGAGCTGGAGAAGGATCAGGCCCGTACCGACTGGCTGGCCCGCCCGCTGACCCCGCGCCAGCTTGAATACGCCGCGGCTGACGTCTTCTACCTGATGCCGCTCTACGAGAAAGTGATGGCCAAATTGCGTGAAAGCGGCAAGTTTGCCTGGTTCGAGCAGGAGTGCCACAGCCACTCCGCCCGCAAGACCCAGGGCAGCGATCCCCGTCAGGCCTATCTCGATATCGTCAACGCCTGGCAACTGGGGCGCCGCGAGCTGGCCATCCTGCGTGAACTGGCCGCCTGGCGCCAGCAGGAGGCGGTACGCCGCGATCTGGCTCTGAACTTTGTGGTCAAAGAGCTGCACCTGTTCAAGGTAGCGGAGCGCCGTGCCGCTTCCCTGCGCGATCTCAATGAGCTCGGCCTCTCTCCCATCGAAATCAAGATCCACGGCAAGCGGATGCTCGATATCGTTGCCAGGGCCCAGCAGAGCGATCCCGATAGCTGGCCCGAGCCCATTCGCCGGCTGGTGGACTATCCCCAGTACAAGGGCGAGCTCAAGCGGATCAAGGCGCTGGTGGAGGAGAAGGCCAAGGCGAGCAACATTCCGCCCGAGCTGATTGCCAGCAAGAAGATCATCCACCAGTACTTCACCTGGCGCTGGCGGATGGGAGATGCGGAGCGTGCCCGTGCCGACAAACCCATGCTGCTGCAAGGGTGGCGCCATGAGCTGGTAGGTCACCTTTTGGAACAATAAGCGCACTTATTGTTGCACCTATGAATCAATCCTCACCCTCGGGTGGGGATTTTTTATCGGGCGACATTCAGAGAGAGGCAATGACGTGGCTGCCGATCTGGCCAAGCGATCAATTTGGCTGGTGCTAGCGGGAATAGAGGAAGAGTGAAAAAGGCAGCGGAAACCGCTGCCTTTTTTGATCACCAGATAGGCTGGGTCAGGTAGGGGTTGCTCGCCTTCTCGCGGCCGAAGGTGGAGCTGGGGCCGTGGCCCGGGATAAAGACGATCTCGTCACCCAGCGGCAGCAGGGTCTCGGTGATCGACTTTATCAGCGTCCCGTGATCGCCACGGGGGAAGTCGGTGCGGCCGATGCTGCCGGCAAAAAGCACGTCGCCAACCCAGGCGAGCTGCTCGGCTTGGGAGAGCAGCACGATATGGCCCGGGGTGTGGCCGGGGCAGAAGTAGACATCCAGCTCGCACTGGCCAAGCTGCACCTTGTCACCCTGTTCAAGCCAGCGATCCGGCGTGAAGGCGGGGGTATGGGCGAAGCCGAACATCTGGCTCTGCTGGGGCAGCATGTCGAGCCAGAAGGCGTCCTCCTTGTGGGGGCCGGTGATGGCGACGCCGGTTTTTTCCCGCAGCTCGGCGGCGGCACCGACGTGATCCAGATGACCGTGGGTCAGCAGGATGTGGGTCAGGGTCAGGCCGCGTTTGGCGATGGCGGCCAACAGTTTGTCCGCTTCGCCGCCCGGATCGATCAGGGCCGCCTGATGGGTCTCGTCACACCAGATGAGGGAGCAGTTCTGGGCGAACTGGGTGACCGGGATCACCTCGAATTTCAACATAGAGTTCCTCTCTTGGGATGGGTCAGCCGCGCAGCGCGCTGGCATGCTGCTCGGCGAAATAGTCGAGGCAGGCCTGCTTGTCACCGCGAAACACGATGCGCTCCTGCTTGTTGCCAAGCTGATAGAGATACATGGGGTCGTAGTAGCGGGTCAGCAGCAACGTGATCCAGGCCAGATGCAGCGCGGTATCACCGCTCTTTTCCTGCTCGGTGAGGGCGGTTTGCATCAGGGCATCCAGCTCTCGGTGGGCCTGATCGCCAAGACGGCGCTTGAGGCGGGCCAGCGCATCGGTGAGGTAGGCAGCAAACAGTGGCCATCCCTCTTCCTGGCCATACATGGCTTGATAGCGCAGCCAGAGATCGTGCACGTAATCCTCACGGATCTGCTCGGCCCGATCGATTTGCGGTACATCCACCACCACCAGCGGTGCCTGACTCATGGCCTCATGGAGGGAGAGGGGCAGGCAGCAGCGGCCAATCAGGCGGCTCTCATCCTCGACCACGAAGGTCTGCTCGCCGCGATGGCGGCGCTTGAGCAGTTCGATGGCGAGGTTGTTTTCAAAGTTGATGTTGCTGGGCTGGCCGCCGGGCAGTTGACCGAAGGAGGAGCCCCTGTGATGGGCGTGCCCCTCCAGATCCACCGCCTGGGTCACCTGATCGAGCATATGGGTCTTGCCGGAGCCGGTCATGCCGGTCAGCACACTCCAGTGACACTCGGCAGAGGCCTTGTCCTGGGTGTCGATCAGAAAACGGCGCAGCTCCTTGTAGCCACCGGCGACGCGGGGGCGAGTCACCCCCGCATCAGCCAGCCACTGTTGTACGGTTTGCGAGCGCAGGCCGCCGCGAAAGCAGTAGAGCACGGCATCGGGCTGCTGGCGCAACTGCGCCAGCCAGCCTTCGAGTCGCTCGGCACGTACTGCTCCCCCCACCAGCTTGTGTCCAAGCTCAATGGCGGCGGCCTGACCCTGCTTCTTGAAGCAGGTCCCCACCTGGGCGCGCTCATCGTCTGTCATCAAGGGCAGATTGGTCGAGCAGGGGAAGGCCCCCTCCTTGAACTCGATGGGGGCGCGCACATCAATCAACGGCACATCGTCCAAAAAGAGTTGGGCGTAGTCCGTGGCCAGTGGCAATTCACTCATTGGACAATCTCGATAAAGCGGGAGCCCTCAAGGGGCTTGATCTGGCCGATGGGCGAGAGCGCAAGGCCAGCTTCGCACGCGATGGCGAGCAGCTCGGCTTCGCTCTCTTTACCCACGGCGACCAGCAGGCCGCCGCTGGTTTGCGGATCACACATGATGTTGCGGGTGCGATCGTCCATGGCATCCAGCTTGTGGCCGTAGGAGTCGTGATTGCGCAGGGTACCGCCCGGGACGCAGCCCTCGGCGAGGTAGTAATCCACCTCGTCCAGCAGCGGCAGCGCCTTGAAGTCTAGGCGGGCGCTGACATTGGATCCTTCGCACATCTCCAGCAGATGGCCCGCCAGACCAAAGCCGGTGACGTCGGTCATGGCGTGGACACCCGGCAGCTCGGCAAAGCGCTGGCCAATCTTGTTGAGGGTGCACATGACGTTGGGGGCCAGTTGCTCGTGTTCCGGCTTCAGCTTGCCCTTCTTCTGGGCGGTGGTGAGGATGCCGATACCGAGGGGCTTGGTCAGATAGAGGGTGTCACCCACCTCGGCGGTATCGTTCTGCTTGATGGCATTCAGAGGCACGATACCGGTGACCGCGAGGCCGAAGATGGGCTCGGGGGCATCGATACTGTGACCACCGGCCAGCGAAATCCCCGCTTCGTGGCACACCTGACGGCCGCCGTCGATCACCTGCTGGGCCACTTCCGGCGCCAGGGTATTGATGGGCCAGCCGAGGATGGCGATGGCAACGATGGGCTTGCCGCCCATGGCGTAGATATCGCTGATGGCGTTGGTGGCGGCGATGCGGCCAAAGGTGAAGGGGTCATCGACGATGGGCATGAAGAAGTCGGTGGTGGATACAATGCCCTGGCCGTTGCCGATATCGACCACGGCCGCGTCATCCTTGCTGCTGTTGCCAACGATCAGGGTCGGGTCGTTGAAGCCCGGGATCTGGCTCTTGAGAATGGTGTCGAGCACCTTGGGAGATATTTTGCAGCCACAGCCAGCGCCATGGCTGTATTGGGTCAGACGAATGGAAGACATACTTACCCCTTGTTTGTGCACCGTGTGCAGAGGCTCTGCGGGAGCCATCTTGGTCAATGCGCGGCCATCTACCGTCATGTAAAGAGCCGCAAAAATAGGTGGCCTTGGCTGCTTCTGGAAGCAGTGATGTCAGGCAGTCACGCAGGGCTGCCGGGTAGGACGGGGAAGAAAAGGCGACAGATGCGCCAACACAGCCCCGCCAAGGGCCACAGGACAGGGCATTATGCCATAAATGCCCGCTCCGGTTCGAACAGGAATTCACACAAAGCGAAGGGGATTGGCGGGTGAAAGGTAAGGGAGGAGGGCGCTGGCATGAGCTACTCAGTTATCGGTAGGGGGAGAGCTCTCGTGGATTTGCCCCGCAGAGGTTGGCTTGACCTCTGCGGGGCTATCAGTTGGCGAAAATGGGTTAGCCGGCTTGCTCCAGCACCCGCTGGCGAGCCTTGCCCCAGCGGCGCAGGCGCCGTTGCAGTGGCCGCTCCAGCAGGTTGTAGCTCAGCGCCGAGAGGCCGATCAGCACCGCCAGCATCAGCAAGGTTGCTACCACCCCCAGCAGCGGGTTGGTCTGGCCATACCACCACTCGGTGATCCCCGGCGCCAGATAGTGGATAAGCTCGCAGCCGGTGAGCAGCACCAGCGCATGGAGCAGGTAGATGGAGTAGGAGAGATCCCCCAGCCAGTTGGTGAAGCGGTTATCCAGGAGGTGCAGCAGCGGGCTTTGGCGATTGCCCTGGCAGGCGGCAATCCAGATCAGCAGCACGTAGGAGCCGATCAGCAGCAGTGTCAGTGGTGGCGTCATGGTGAACTGCATCAGCGCGAAGGGCAGCACAAAGGCGACCAGCAGCGGCAGATCTCGCTTCATCATGGGCAAGCCTTTTGCGGTCTTGACCCTCGGCAGCAGCCAGAGGCCGAGCACAAATTCACTCACCCCGCGCCCCACCGCCAGCGCGCCGCTGGTGACATCCAGGGTGCCGCGACTGTGCACGATAAAGGCCAGCACCGTCAGCGCCAGCAAGGGGGCGAGATGGCTCCAGCGACTGCGGGTGACTGCGAGGGGAATAAGCAGCGGGAACAGCAGGTAGCTGATCCACTCCACGCTGAGCGACCAGGCGGCGAAGTTCCAGGTCAACCCGTGATCGGTTACCACCTGTAGCAGCAGGAAGGCGCTCGGCAGCGCCTCGGCCGGGGTGAAGGGGGAGCCGAAGGGGGGCATCCCTTCCCACTCCCACATTTTGAACAAGGGGCCGGCATAGAAGCCCACCCCGTGCTGCGCCTTGTAAAGCTCCCAGCCGACCAGCAGCAGCAGGGTGACGAGGTAGAGGGGGTAGACACGGGTCAGCCGTAGCCAGAGAAAACGGCCATAGCTCACGGTGCGGGGCGTGCGGGTGAAGGCCTCGCCATAGACATGGGCCAGCACCACGCCGCTCAAAATAAAGAACAGGTCGACCCAGAGGTAGCCATTCTCGATGAGTTGGGTGTGGCCTGCGATCGACTCCATCCACTGGGGAAAGAGCAGCAAGCGGGCATGGAACAGCACCACCATCAGGGCAGCGATGCCCCGCAGCGGCGTTAACAGCGGCAATGATTGATTCATAACGGGATCCCTTGTGATGTTCAGCTTGGCCTGACATCGATTTTTGTTGTTGTACCGTCCATCAATCCTGATGGGACGGTTGCCCCGGCTTGGCTGCCGCAGGCGGGATCACACTACGGAAAAGAGAGTCATACGGGTGTGATTTAAATCATAAATGCGCAGTTATTGTGCAAAAAAATTTAAACAGATAAAGACGTCGGACGCAGGCAGGGAAAGAGGAGGAGAGAGAACACCCATAAAGCAGAGAGGGTGGTCAACGGGGCGAGGGCCAGGTCTATAGGCGTTAAGCAAGACAATCAGGCCCGCAAGGGGCCTGATTGATCACAAGGGGAGGGTGGTTGCCGATCAGCGGGCGCGTACTACCAGACCCTTGAGGTAGAAGCCTTCCGGATAGGCGGTACCGATGGGGTGATCGGAGGCTTGGGAGAGCAGCTCCAGGATCTGGGCATCGCGACCGGCATCGAGCGCTGCATCGGCAACGATCTTCTGGAACAGGCTCTGCTCCATCAGGCCGGAGCAGGAGTAGGTCAAGAGCACGCCACCCGGTGCCAGCAGCTGGAACGCCAGCATGTTGATGTCCTTGTAGCCGCGGCAGGCACCCAGCAGCTGCGCCTTGCTCTCGGCGAACTTGGGCGGATCCAGCACGATGACGTCGAACTTCTCGCCCTTCTCGCGATATTCACGCAGCAGCTTGAACACGTCATGACGGACAAACTGGGTGTTGCTGGTATCCAGCCCGTTCAGCTCGGCATTCTGGCGGGCAATATCCAGCGCATTCTGGGAGAGATCGACGTTGACCACTTCCTTGGCACCGCCCTTGAGGGCATAAACGCCAAACCCACCGGTGTAGCAGAAGCAGTTGAGTACCCGCTTGCCTTCGGTGTACTTGGCGGCAGCCTGACGGTTATCCCGCTGATCCAGATAGAAACCGGTTTTGTGGCCGTTGCGAATATCCACCAGGATCTTGACGCCGCCATTCTCCTCAATGACCACCGGCTCGTTCGGGGTCTCGCCATAGATGACGCCGGTGCGCTCTTTCAGCCCTTCCTTCTTGCGTACCGCCACGTCGGAGCGCTCATAGATGCTGCACTCGGGGTAGAGGGTACGCAGCGCCTGCGTTATCAGCTCACGCTGGAACTCGGCACCGGCAGAGAGAATTTGGCACACCAGAAAATCGGCGTAGCGGTCGATGGTCAGACCCGGCAGACCGTCGGATTCGGCGGCGCAGAGGCGGTAACCGGTGAGGCCCTGACGCTTGATGAGCCCATCGCGGGACTCTTGCGCATATTTGAGGCGACGGATAAAGAAGTCGAGATCGACGGTCTCATCCTTGTCGAAGGTCCAGACCCGGGCACGGATCTGGGAGCTGCCCGACCAGGCGCCACGAGCAAGCCATTTGCCGTCATGGGTGAGGATCTCGACGGTATCGCCGTCAATGGGGTTGCCCTGAACCCGCTCGATCCCCTTGGAGAAGATCCAGGGGTGGCGACGCAGCAGGGATTTTTCGCGGCCTTTGACGAGATAGATGGAAGCGCTCATGGATGTTTGCCAGATGGTCAAAAGAAAAGGGGCCACATTCTATGTGGCCCGCAGGTAAAACTCAAACGGCCCGGTGCATCAGCGTGCCCGAACCGGATGTGACTGACAGATCAGATCCGGATCCCCTTGAGTGCCCGGGTCAGCTCGCTGGCGGTGGCTTTCAGCCCCTGCGTGCCAGCCACCGAGGCGCTGGCAGACTCCTCCACCTGCGCTGCTTCATGGCGTACCTGATCCAGATTGTGGGTGATCTCGGCGGCCACCGAGCTCTGTTCTTCGCTGGAAGTGGCGATCTGGGTACTCATCTCCAGCACCGCATCGCTGTGATTGCTCAGCTTCTCGATATCGAGCCCCACCTCGCTGATGAGTTGCTGGCTGCTGGCCGCGCGACCCACGGTTTTCTCCATGATGTCGTTCAGCGCCCCGGTGCCGGCTTGCAGCTCTTCGATCATCTTCTGGATCTCGACCGTTGCCTGCTGGGTGCGGCTGGCGAGGGTACGCACTTCGTCGGCCACCACCGCAAAGCCGCGTCCCTGCTCACCGGCGCGGGCAGCTTCGATGGCGGCGTTAAGGGCCAAGAGGTTGGTCTGCTGGGAGATGGCGTTGATGACGCTTACCACCTCGTTGATGCGGTTGGCATTGTGGGTCAGGCGCTCTACCGCGCCGGAGGCATTGCCAATCTCGTCGGCCAGAGTGCGGATCGCCTCTATGGTACGAGCCACCCGGTTGGCGCCATTGGCCGCCTCTTCGCTTGATTGACGGGTTTGCTGCAGGGTGTCGTTGGCATTGCGCGCCACTTCGCGAATGGCGGCTGACATCTGTTCCATGGCGGTGGCCAGCGAATCCATGTGCTGGCGCTGGGCGCGCGCCATGTTTTCGCCTTCACTGGCGTGGTCACGAAACTCGTCGGCGGCCATGGCCAGCGCCTCGGCAGACTCTTCGACCAGCTTGACGATCTGATGCTGGCGGTCGGTAAAGCGGTCGATGCTGCCCGCCAGGGTAGAGAACTCGTCGCGTACCGGGAAGAAGTTGAGGCGGAAGGTGAGATCGCCGTCGGCCACGGTTTGCAGCGCCTTGTTGGTGGAGTAAAGGGCGCCGGAGACAAAGGTCATCATGTAGTGGATCACCAGTGCCATCAGGGCTGCCAGCGCGCCAATCATGGTGAGCGTGGTGCCCTGATCATCCCACATTGAGGACGTACTGGTGTCGAGCTCGCCGGTCACATAGCCAGCCTGACCCGCTGGTGCGGTGAAGCGGTAGCGATCGCCCTGCTGTTCGAGCCCGCTCACCCCTTGTGGCTGGATGCGCAGATCGGCTGGCAGAGTGAGCGTTGGCTGCTGGCTGACCAGTTGCGCCGTGGTCTCGACCCGCTGCTGCAACTGCTCAACCTTGAGTTTTATCTCCTGCTCGTGGCTGTTTGCCAGCAGATACCAGCTGAGAAAGGCGATGATCAGCAGGGGAAGCCAGAAGGCGATGTGGAATTTTTCACTGATGGTGAGGTGAATGAGATAGCGGTCAACCCACCGGAATTTAACTTCTTTCATAATGGAGCTGCATCCTGCAGAGATAGAGTGTCGGGCACATTATCGTCTCGGGAATTTTTTTCTTAAGCAGAAGGTGTGAGAAATGGGAGAGCAATCGTTTGTCATTCGGGTGTGGGGGCAGGTGCAAGGGGTCGGATTTCGCTACTTCACCCGTGAGCGTGCCTTGCAGCTGGGGCTGCGCGGCCATGCCTACAACCTGGAGGATGGGTCGGTGGAGATCCTCATCAGCGGGCCGACGCAGGGGGTACAGATGATGCTGGGCTGGCTGGAACATGGCCCGCGCACCGCCCGGGTGACCCGGATGGAGTATGAAGAGGCGCTGCCGCCAAGCTGCCAGGGCTTTCATACCAACTGATCTGCCGGGGACATCATGATTGCCGATACGCGTGATCCCTTGCTGGCGCAGGCCCGGGTGCTGGTTGCCAGCTACCGCCATGCTGCTCGCGCGGTGCGCCGTGAAGCGAGCGAAACCCATGTCCATGGTTACCGCATCGCAGCGCGTCGCATGCAGGCGCTGCTCGCATTGTGGCGACCCGCCCTTTGCCATCCAAAACTGGAACGACGGCTGCAGCGGGCCATTGGCCGACTCTCGGCCCTGCGCGATGCACAGGTTTACGCCGCGCGCTTTGGCGCGTCATCCACAATCGTCTTGCCCAGGGTGACGGTTCCCCTTTTTTCGGGCCTGCTTGCCCGCTGGCTGGATGCATTGGAGCAAACTCCCGATACCTCAGGGCTGGCTCGTCACTACCGGCGCCACCTTGCCCGCCGCCTTGATGGGGCATTGAGCCGACTTGATGAGCACCCGGCTGGCAACGTCTCCCATCGCCAGCAGCTGCGCCGCTGGCATCATCTGCGCCTTGAGATAAAACAGGCGCGCTACGGCGCCGAGTTGCTGCTGGAGCTGGGGGCGGGGGAGGCGCAGTGGGTCAGCGCCTTTAGTCATTGGCAGGAGCGGCTCGGGCAGTTGCAGGATTGGCGGCAGTGGCGGCGCGCACTGAAAGGAAACAAACGGCAGCGCAGGGTGAGGTGCAAACTCAAGCGCAAGATAGTGACTCGATTGCGCCGCCTCGATTGCCAGCAGGCGGAACTGGTAGGGCTCAAGGTGGCGATGCTGGATAGCCCGCTCTAACCATCTTGCCGGATGCTCAACGGGAGTAATCCGCAGAGTCGCAGAGATTTAAAAGAGTGCAGAGACAAAAAAAGAGGCCCGCAGGCCTCTTTTTTATCT
Source organism: Aeromonas sp. SG16 (assembly GCF_024436135.1). Lineage (NCBI taxonomy): Bacteria > Pseudomonadati > Pseudomonadota > Gammaproteobacteria > Aeromonadales > Aeromonadaceae > Aeromonas > Aeromonas sp. SG16. Next base: position 766,122 of record NZ_JANFNW010000001.1, on the reverse strand, counting down.
TTATCGGGTTGATGTGCTTACTTGACGCGCATGCCCGGCTGGGCGCCTTCCTGCGGCTCCAGGATCCAGAGATCCTTGCCGCCCGGGCCTGCAGCCAGCACCATGCCTTCGGACATGCCGAAACGCATCTTGCGTGGTGCCAGGTTGGCCACCATCACGGTCAGCTTGCCTTCCAGATCTTCCGGGTTATAGGCGGACTTGATACCGGCAAACACCTGACGGGTTTCGCCGCCGATATCCAGTTGCAGCTTGAGCAGCTTCTCGGCTTCCGGTACCGCTTCGGCCTTCTTGATCAGCGCTACGCGCAGGTCAATCTTGGCAAAGTCGTCATAGGTGATGGTTTCGCTGATGGGGTCATCAGCCAGCGGGCCGGTCACTTTCGGTGCCTGCTCCTTGGCCAGGTCTTCCTTGGATGCCTCGATCATGGCTTCAATTTTGGCCGGCTCGATGCGGGAGAAGAGGGCCTTGAACGGCGCAACGGTATGATCGACCAGCGGCATCTCGATGCCATCCCAGCTGAGGGTTTCAGCCAGGAAGGCTTCGGCACGTTCGGCCAGCAGCGGCATGACGGGCTTGAGGTAGGCCATCAGTACGCGGAACAGGTTGATACCGACGGAGCAGACAGCTTGCAGCTCGGCGTCAGCCCCTTCCTGCTTGGCGATGACCCAGGGAGCCTTGTCATCCACATAGCGGTTGGCCTTGTCGGCCAGCGCCATGATTTCGCGGATGGCACGGCTGAACTCGCGGCTCTCATAAGCCTCGGCAATGGCGGTGCGGGCATTGGCAAACTCGGCGTAGAGCTCGGGCTCGGCGCAGGTGGCTGCCAGCTTGCCGCCAAAACGCTTGGCGATAAAGCCGGCGTTGCGGGAGGCGAGGTTGACCAGCTTGTTGACCACGTCAGCGTTGACGCGCTGCACGAAATCTTCGAGGTTCAGGTCCAGATCGTCGATGCGGCTGTTGAGCTTGGCGGCGTAGTAGTAACGCAGGCACTCCGGATCCAGGTGGTTCAGGTAGGTAGATGCCTTGATGAAGGTGCCCTTGGATTTGGACATCTTGGCGCCGTTGACGGTCACATAACCGTGCACGTTGACCTTGGTCGGTTTGCGGAAGTTGGCACCTTCCAGCATGGATGGCCAGAACAGGCAGTGGAAGTAGGCGATGTCCTTGCCGATAAAGTGGTAGAGCTCGGCCTCGGAGTCCGCTTTCCAGTAGCTGTCAAAGTCGATGTCGCCACGCTTGTTGCACAGGTTCTTGAAGGAAGCCATGTAGCCGATGGGCGCATCCAGCCAGACGTAGAAGTACTTGCCCGGAGCGCCGGGAATTTCGAACCCGAAGTAGGGGGCGTCACGGGTGATGTCCCACTGCTGCAGGCCGCTTTCGAACCACTCCTGCATCTTGTTGGCCATCTCTTCCTGAATGGCGCCGGAGCCACGTACCCACTCTGCCAGCCATTTTTCAAACTGCGGCAGGTCGAAGAAGAAGTGCTCGGAGTCCTTCATCACCGGAGTCGCGCCGGAGACGGCAGATTTCGGATCGATAAGCTCAGTCGGGCTGTAGGTGGCGCCGCAGCTGTCACAGTTGTCGCCATACTGCTCCGGAGACTTGCACTTGGGGCAGGTACCCTTGACGAAACGATCCGGCAGGAACATCGATTTTTCCGGATCGAACAGCTGGGAGATGGTGCGGCTCTTGATAAAGCCACCATTTTTCAGGCGGCCATAGATCAGCTCCGCCAGCTCGCGGTTTTCATCGCTGTGGGTGGAGTGATAGTTGTCAAAGCTGATGTTGAACCCGGCGAAATCGGCCTGGTGCTCCTTGGAGACCGCAGCAATCATCTCTTCCGGGGTGATCCCCATCTGCTGTGCCTTGAGCATGATCGGGGTGCCGTGGGCATCATCGGCACAGATGAAGTGCACCTGATGACCGCGCATTCGCTGATAACGAACCCAGATATCGGCCTGGATATGTTCCAGCATGTGGCCAAGGTGAATGGAGCCATTGGCATAGGGGAGGGCGCAGGTTACCAGCATTTTACGAGGATCAGTTGCCATATTACGTTCTTGATGTGCTTGTTGGGATGATAGAGTGCCGTGCATGTTACCCGAATTGGGGGTAGCCTGCCTAGGGTTGTGGCTGTGCCGGGCTTGGCCGGATGCACCATCTGTACCGCAGGCAAGCCACTGATTTGTGTGCGGTAACCGTTCACCTCAAGATAATGACAACATAATGAGGAGTTAATGGTGATTGATTCAGTAAAACAGATCCTCGCCGAATTTAAGCCGGCAGGCTGGAGCAAGGATCTGGTCGGTGCCGGATTTGTGCGCGACGTCATCAGCAAGGATCAAAGTCTCTCTATCCGTCTGGTGTTGCCCTTTGCCGCGCTGTCGCTGCTCGATACCCTCAAGGAGGAGTTCGACGCCAGATTGCGCGCTGCCACCGGCGTCTCCCGCATCGACTGGCAACTTTCGATCGATGTGGCCAGCATGCCGCGGGCGCAGGGGCTCAACGCAGTGCAGGGCATTCGCAACATCATCGTCGTTGCTTCCGGCAAGGGCGGGGTGGGTAAGTCCACCACCGCGGTCAACCTGGCGCTGGCCCTGAAAAAGGAGGGGGCGCGGGTCGCCATTCTCGATGCCGATATCTATGGCCCCTCCATCCCTACCATGATGGGCACCCTCAAGGAGCGCCCGGTCAGTCATGATGGCAAACTGATGGAGCCGGTGATGGCCTGTGGCCTCAAGAGCAACAGCATCGGCTATCTGGTCTCCGAGCAGGATGCCACCATCTGGCGTGGCCCCATGGCGAGCAAGGCACTGGCGCAGATCCTCCACGAGACCCGCTGGGGCGAGGTGGATTATCTGGTGGTCGACATGCCGCCGGGCACCGGTGATATCCAGCTCACCATGGCTCAGCAGGTGCCCACCTCGGCGGCGGTGATCGTGACCACCCCGCAGGATGTGGCGCTGGCCGATGCCCGCAAGGGGATCGCCATGTTCCACAAAGTCAATGTGCCGGTGCTCGGCATCATCGAGAACATGAGCTACCACGTCTGCAGCGCCTGTGGTCACCATGAGCCGTTGTTCGGTACCGGTGGCGGCCAGAAGATGGCAGAGCAGTATCAAGTGGCACTGCTTGGTCAGCTGCCGCTGCACATCGACATCCGCCAGCACATGGATGATGGCTGCCCGACCGTCTTCAGTTCGCCGGAAGGAAGCCTGGCTCAGGCCTATTTGAAGCTGGCGCGCAGGGTGGGGGCCGAACTCTTTTTCAGCGCAAAACCGATTGCGACCCCGCTTTATACTGTCGCGCTGGATGAATAATCAGCTGTCGGTCACCTGATGGGGATTTGAGGGTGGGCATGGCCCACCCTTTTTCATATAATGGATCGGTTTAAACAATCCCCACTGCTCTTCTCTTTTAGGTATTTGTCATGTCTGATACTCAACATTCGTGTGTGATCATCGGTATTGCCGGCGCGTCCGCGTCAGGCAAAAGTCTTATAGCCCAGACCATTTATGAAGAGCTGGTGGCAGAACTGGGTGCAGGTCAGATTGGTGTGATCACCGAAGATTGCTACTACCGTGATCAGACCCACCTGACCATGGAAGAGCGGGTAAAAACCAACTATGACCACCCCAATGCGCTGGATCACGACCTGCTGGTTCAGCACCTGAGTCAATTGCTGAAAGGGGATGCGGTAGACATTCCCCAGTACTCCTACACCGAGCACACCCGGATGAGCGAGGTGACTCCGTTCGCCCCGCGCCGTGTGATCATTCTGGAAGGTATTCTGCTGTTGACCGACAGCCGTCTGCGCGACCTGATGGATGCCTCCATCTTTATGGATACACCGCTGGACATCTGTCTGCTGCGCCGACTGGTGCGTGACGTGCAGGAGCGTGGCCGGACTATGGACTCCGTGCTCAAGCAGTATCAAAAGACCGTACGCCCCATGTTCCTGCAGTTCATCGAGCCTTCCAAACAGTATGCCGATGTGATTGTGCCCCGTGGTGGCAAGAACCGTATCGCGATCGACATGCTCAAGGCGCGTATTCGCCACATGTTGATTGGTTAAGTTGAAACAAGCCGGGTGATGCCCGGCTTTTTTAAAGCACAAAGTAGTCAGGAGAGTCGCCAATGCGTCTGTGTGATACCGATATCGAACGCCATCTGGATGAGGGCAAGATCGTCATTGAGCCACGGCCCGGTGTAGAACGGATCAGTGGCGTCAGCGTCGATGTGCTGCTGGGTAACGAGTTTCGGGTGTTTCGCGATCATACCGCCCCCTATATCGATCTGAGCGGCCCGAGCAGCGAGATGGCCGATGCCATCGATCGGGTGATGAGCGACGAGATCCACATCCCGGATGGCGAAGCCTTCTATCTGCACCCGGGTCAGCTGGCGCTGGCCGTGACCTATGAATCCGTCACCCTGCCGGCAGATATCGTCGGCTGGCTCGATGGCCGCTCTTCGCTGGCCCGTCTTGGTCTGATGGTGCATGTCACGGCACACCGTATCGATCCGGGCTGGTCTGGCCGTATCGTGCTGGAGTTCTACAATGGCGGCAAATTGCCGCTGGCGTTGCGTCCCAAGATGAAGATCGGCGCGTTGAACTTCGAGATGCTCTCAGGCACCGCAGCCCGTCCGTACAACAAGCGGGAAAATGCCAAGTACAAGAGCCAGCAGGGTGCTGTCGCCAGTCGTATCAACCAGGATTGATGCTGCCCGCAGGCATGATTGGAAAAGAGGAGCACAAAGTGGCTCCTCTTTTTTGGTTTATGTTGCAGGCGAGCGGGCGCTGCGAAGATACGGATGACTCCTGGCTGGTCGGATGAGAATGGTTGGCAAACGATATTTTTATGCTTTTTCATGCCTGATGGGGGTGAAAAAGAGGGCTAAAAATGACGTTTGTTGGCTGAATTGTCAGCAACTTTGTTGTTTATTGGCATCAACTGCTCGCTTTAATTAATCTCTGGCAAGCCGCATTGCGACTGGCTGTAAGATATTTTTTACCAAAAAGCTCTTTTTTTTTATGGCTGAAATATTTCACGGATAGCTATGGTGTTGGCCGCCATCTGGCATAATCCGCCGCAACTCATAAACAGGCTTTTTTTTATGTTTGAAATGTTTAGTGGTTTGGGTTTGTGGTGGTCAATCGGTTTGGTATTGGCCGTTTTTTTTGTGCTTGCCTATGAATTCATCAATGGCTTTCACGATACCGCCAACGCGGTAGCAACGGTTATCTACACCAAAGCGATGCCCGCTCACCTGGCGGTTGTGGCATCAGGGATCTTCAACTTTTTCGGCGTCATGTTTGGCGGTCTGGGTGTGGCTTATGCCATCGTCCATCTGCTGCCCATCGACCTGCTGCTTGGGATGGACTCCACCCAAGGGTTGATCATGGTCTTCTCGTTGCTCTTTTCCGCCATTGTGTGGAATCTGGGTACCTGGTTCTTCGGGATCCCAGCCTCCAGCTCACATACCTTGATCGGTTCCATTCTGGGGGTAGGCGGTGCCTATGCCTGGATCAGCCACAAGCCGGTGACTGAAGGGATCAACGTGAGCAAGGCGATCGACATCATGCTCTCCCTGATCATCTCTCCCACCATCGGTTTCATCGTGGCAGCGCTGCTGCTGCTGGTTATGAAACGCATCTGGACCAGCAACAAGATCCACAAGACCCCGGAAGAGCGTCAACTTGTTGATGGCAAGAAGCACCCGCCATTCTGGGCTCGCCTCACTCTGGTTGCTTCTGCGATGGGGGTGAGCTTTGTGCACGGCTCCAACGATGGCCAGAAGGGCATCGGTCTGGTAATGCTGGTGCTGATCTGCATGGCGCCAGCCTACTTCGCGCTGGACATGAATAGCCGCTCTTATGATCTGGATCGTACCCAGGATGCCAACCAGCGCATCATGGAAATCTATAAGCGCAATCAGGATGCGGTGAGTGGTGTTATCAACTTCAACTCAGCCTCTGCTGTGCAAGAAGAGCTGATGACTCATTGTTCAGCAGACAGCGTGCTGCAGGCGATGAACACTCTGGATGCCCGTCTTGGTGCCGTACGTACCTATGAAGAGATGAGCCTGACCGATCGCCGTGAAGTGCGTCGTCTGCTGCTCTGTATCGATGACACCGCACGCAAGGTTTCCAAACTCTCTCTGCCGGCCAAGGAGCTGACCGATCTGGCCAAATGGCGCAAGGATCTGACCGCGACTGCCGAATACGCTCCGACCTGGGTGATCGTCTCCATTGCGATGGCGCTGGGTTGTGGCACCATGGTGGGCTGGCGTCGTATCGTGCACACCGTTGGTGAGAAAATCGGTTCTACCGGTATGACCTATAGCCAGGGGATTGCAGCCCAAATCACGGCGGCCAGCTCCATCGGTATTGCCAGTCTGACCGGTATGCCGGTATCGACCACCCACATTCTCTCCTCTGCGGTGGCGGGTACCATGGTGGCCAACAAGTCAGGCCTGCAAAGCCAAACCATCAAGACCATCCTGATGGCTTGGGTGCTGACCCTGCCGCTTACCATGCTGCTCTCTGGTGGCCTGTTCATCATCAGCCACCATCTGTTCGCATAATCTCTTCAAGCATTTATAGATAAAAGGGCCCTCGGGCCCTTTTTTATTTCGACATGAGTTCCATACCCCTTTTTTCCTATCGATTAGAGCCTGCAGCACCCTGCTAATCCAGATTGATATTATGTAGAGCGACGACTAATAAGTAGGGTGGGGGAGGGATATCTCGTTATTGGTACAAGCAAAAGCCACACTGTGTGGCTTTTTGCTTTTTAGATACAACATCTGTTCAGTGTTTATCACAGCTCGCGTTATCCTGCGATACCCGGTCAATAGATAGTATTTCACCCATAGACATGAGCAAGAGCGCCGTAGCCAAGTGTTCTCCAATCAGCATCAGGGATTTCTATTAACAGGAACCTGGGTTATTTGGTAAGTACATGTAATTAGCGGAGGGGAGGGATAACTGTAACCTCCAACCAGAAAGTTACCGCTACAAAATATACGATTACATAAGCTGCATTTGCAGCATTGTGTACCTGGGCATAGTATTTGGCTCAATCTATAACATTGTCCCAGATGTAAGTCGGATTGTGGTTTTATATGGAGCTGACTTAATCTGGATAGTAGATTGATTCCTGAGATCTAAATTAGATTGACAGTCCAAGCTGTAATCAGCGATTCGGCAAAAATGAATCGGAGCTAGGATGAGAAATGTACTATTGGATGCATGAATAATGAGTTTTATATGCCAACAAACAAGTTTGTGACTTAAGCTTTTATGGCCATTATTTCGAATAAATAGAATTCAGGTAGAAAACTTAGTACGCCTTTAGTTTTACCAAGGACGCCACTGATCCGCTCTACACCGGGCCGTGGCTCAATGACGATCTTGCCCTCAGCCGAATGGTCTCCGATATCGGTATTACACAGACGCATTGCCAACGGATAACTAGGTGAATGTCACCCATAAAAAAAGAGCCACACATTGTGTGGCTCTTTGCTTGTCTTAACAAGAACTATTAAGGACGACCTGCCGGGCAAGAAGCCACATTGACAGCTGCGGTGCTACCACCGTGACGGCCAGAGCTAACCACTTCGCCACGAACCAGAGGCGGGTAGTCCACCGGTTCACGAGCGGGCAGGGCAGGGGCTTCAGCAGGGGTTGCCATCGGCGCAGATGCCTTGCGAGCTCGGGCCAACAGACCGGCACCGTGCTTAACCTGCTTGGTTACGGCTACGGGAGTCTCTTCAGCTACAACTTTTACCGGCTCTTCAGCAACAGGTGCAGTAGTTACTGCTTCGCTGACCTCAACTGCTTCAACAGCAGCTTCGGCAGCTTCGGCAGCTTCGGCAGCTTCGGCAACAACTTCAGCAGGTTGTTCAGCTTGTGCAATCTCAACCTGAGTTGCTTCAACTACTGCGACTGCAGGAGCCTCTACTTCAACGGTGTCAACAACAGATGTTGCGGCCACTTCGGTCTGTACCGCATGAGCCTGTTCAGCAGACTCCTCAGCAACAGCTTCGACAACCACGTGTTCGGTCAGTGCAGCAGAAGCTTGCAGGGCTGCCGCGACAGCTTCAGCGCTCGGGATGGTGACAACAGGCACTACCGGCTCTTCAACCTGCGCTTTGGCGATATCGGCCTGGGCGGCGGTAGTCAGAGTAGGCTCGGCTTGTTGCTCTTCATCACGCTGGCTACGTGCTTCTTCATTAATACGCTTGCGACGTTGGCCTTCGATGCGCTGGCTGCGCGGAGTACGGCGGGAACGGCGCTGACCTTCGGCCTGCTCATCCTGGTCGCCAGTCTCAACAGCTGCAACCTGAACCTCTTCTACGACAGGCAGGGCAGGGGTGTCGCTCGCAGCAACATCAACGCGGATCTGCTTGCGCAGCTGGCGACGTTCGCGGCGCTCAGCCACTTTCTGCTCTTTTTCCTGACGTGGTTCGATGGCATCAACGGTTTCCACCGCGTCAACGACAACCTCGGCACGAGGCTCACGGGGAGCGCGTGGCTCACGAGCAGGGCGTGGAGCACGGGGCTCACGTTCTTGACGCGCTTCGCGTGGTTCACGTTCCATCCGCTGTTCAGTGCGAGCTTCACGTTCCTGACGGGGCTCACGCTCTTTACGAGGACGACGATTGCGGTTTTCACCACTTTCGCGGTTGCCATTTTCACGTTTCTCGCCAGCTTCCGCATTGTTGCGGTTGCCACGGTTGTCGTCACGACGAGGACGCTGACCACGGCCACGACCTTCTTCGCGCTGATGACGCTGACCCTCTTCCTTGCGCGCTTCACGAGCAGCCGGTTTATCAGCCGGAGCTTTTACTTCGGCAGGGGCTGCATCGCTGCTGAACAGGCTGGTAATGCCTTTGATCAGCTTGCTTAAGAAACCTGCTTCAGGTGCAGCGGCAACGGCCGGGGCTGTCTGCTGCTGTGCTGCAACCGGCGCGGGTTGAGTCGGCTGGGCAAAGCCTTGTAGCAGCGGTTGTTCACGCTCGATCACCTGAGCTTGCTTCGGCTGGTAGACCGGCTTGGCAATCTCGGTTTTCAGCTCATAGCTGGCCGCTTCCGGGATCTCGTTCTGACGAATGCGGGTCACTTCGTAGTGCGGAGTTTCCAGATGCTGGTTCGGAATGATGTAAACACGCACATCATTTCGCTGTTCCAGACTGGCGATGGCAGCACGCTTCTCGTTAAGCAGATAGGCTGCAACATCCACCGGCACCTGACCGTGAACCTGCTCGGTGTTGTCCTTCATGGCCTCTTCTTCGATGAGACGCAGGATAGAGAGGGCGAGGGATTCGTTGTCACGGATCACGCCTTGACCCTGGCAACGGGGGCAGATATGGCTGCTGGACTCGTTGAGGGAGGGGCGCAGACGTTGGCGAGACATCTCCAGCAGACCGAAACGGGAGATCCGACCCAGTTGGATGCGGGCCCTGTCCTGATGAACAGCTTCACGCAGACGGTTTTCCACTTCGCGCTGATGGCGAACCGGCGTCATGTCGATGAAGTCGATAACGATCAGGCCACCCAGGTCGCGCAGACGCAATTGACGGGCAATTTCATCGGCCGCTTCCAGGTTGGTTTGCAGCGCAGTCTCTTCGATATCGCCGCCCTTGGTGGCGCGGGAGGAGTTGATATCGATGGAGGTCAGTGCTTCGGTTGGATCGATAACGATGCTGCCGCCGGAGGGGAGGCGCACTTCACGCTGGAAGGCTGATTCGATCTGGCTCTCAATCTGGAAGTGGTTGAACAGGGCTACTTCACCCTTGTACAGCTTCACACGGTTGAGGAAATCGGGACGTACCAGCTCGATATGGGCCTTGGCGCGTTCGAAAATCACCGGATTGTCGATCAGGATCTCGCCCACATCGCGACGCAGATAGTCACGGATGGCACGCACGATGACGTTGCTTTCCTGGTGGATCAGTACCGGCGCGGCGCGCTCCTGAGAGGCCTTGTGGATGGAGTCCCAGTGGTTGAGCAGAACGTTCAAATCCCACTCCAGCTCTTCTGGCGACTTGCCCACACCGGCGGTGCGCACGATCAGGCCCATGCCTTCCGGCACGGTCAACCCACTCAGGGCTTCTTTCAGTTCAGTCCGCTCATCACCCTCGATGCGGCGGGAGATACCACCGGCACGGGGGTTGTTGGGCATCAGTACCAGGTAGCTACCTGCCAGGCTGATAAAGGTGGTGAGGGCTGCACCCTTGGTGCCACGCTCTTCCTTGTCGATCTGGACGATAACTTCCTGACCTTCGCGGACCACTTCTTTGATGTTGGGACGACCCTGATAGGAGTAACCGGAGGGGAAGTAATTGCGGGCGATCTCCTTCAATGGCAGGAAACCGTGGCGCTCGGCGCCGTAGTCGACAAAAGCAGCTTCAAGGCTGGGTTCTACGCGGGTGATCTTACCCTTGTAAATGTTCGCTTTCTTCTGCTCGTGTCCCGGACTTTCAATATCCAAATCGTAGAGCTGTTGTCCGTCAACCAGCGCTACGCGCAACTCTTCTTCTTGAGTTGCGTTGATAAGCATTCTTTTCATTGAGTTCTCATTATTGTGTCATTTTGATTTCCTCCATCTGGGTCCTGCCAGCGCCGGCCTCGGGTCTTCAGCATACTGGGGCAACCTCCCGGTTGGGGTATGCATGAGGCGCAAACTAAGGGCGTTCTGGTCATCTTTTCTCGAGAAAAGATGAATAAGGATGCCGAAATGGAGACAAATAAACGGTGATGTTTGTGTTCTCCATGCGTTGTACCTCGCACCCGGGAACCGTCATGTTCTTCTAGACACGGTGTATCGGGATTGGGTGGCATACTTTTTGGCCACTTAGTACAAGGCTTGAACACAATGACAAAACCTTGTTTATTATCCCATTTAAACCTCTTTTATAGCAAGGCGCCATTTTTCAACAAACCAGCAGCCAAGGGGCGCTGGCAGTGGTAAAATCCGCGCCATGACACAGATACATCAACAAGTGCAGCTGCTCACCATCGAAGCTGAGCATGACGGGCAGCGCATCGACAATTTTCTCAAGACTCAGCTAAAGGGCGTCCCCAAGAGCCTGATCTATCGCATCCTTCGCAAAGGTGAAGTGCGAGTAAACAAAAAGCGCATCAAACCGGAGTACAAACTCTGCGCAGGCGATGAGGTGCGGGTTCCTCCCGTACGCGTTGCCGAAAAGAATGAGCTGCCTTCAGCAAATCTGGGCGTTATCCAGCGTCTGGAGAGCCAGATCCTGTTCGAAGACGATGCCATGATCGTGCTGAACAAGCCCTCCGGCATGGCCGTACATGGCGGCAGCGGCCTGAGCTTTGGCGTAATTGAAGGGCTGCGCGCCCTGCGGCCGGAAGCCCGTTTCCTCGAGTTGGTTCATCGACTGGATCGCGATACCTCTGGCGTACTGCTGGTTGCTAAAAAACGCAGCGCACTGCGCAGCCTGCATGAGCAGTTGCGCGTCAAGACCATGCGAAAGCAATATCTGGCGCTGGTTCGCGGTAAATGGCAAGCTCACGTCAAGGTGGTTAATGCACCTCTGCGCAAGAACGATCTGCAATCCGGTGAGCGGGTGGTGCGGGTCAGCGCGGATGGCAAGCCATCGGAAACCCGGTTCCGTATCGTGCGTCAATTTGCCGAAGCGACCCTGGTCGAGTGCAGCCCCATCACCGGCCGTACCCACCAGATCCGGGTGCACACCCTGCATGCCGGTCACCCGATCGCCTGTGACGATAAGTACGGTGAAGCGGCGTTTGACGAGAAAATGCGCAGCCAAGGGCTGAAACGGCTCTTTTTGCATGCCTGGAAGCTCAGCTTTACCCATCCGGCCGATGGTCGCGAGATGCAGGTCGAAGCGCCGCTGGCACCTGAACTCGACCACTTCCTCAACGGCTTGTCACGCTGATGCAGGATATCCGGCTTGCCATTTTCGATTGGGACGGTACCCTGATGGATTCGGTGGGCCGGATTGTTGCCTGTGTGCAGGGGGCCGCCAGAGATTGTGAGCTGGCGGTACCTGCACCAGCCCAGATCCGGCAGATCATCGGATTGAGCCTTGATGTCGCCATGTCCCGTCTGTTCCCTTTGTGTAGCGACAGTGGCGCCGCCATTGATGAGCGCCAGATTGCCACACTCATCGATCGCTATCGTTATCACTATCTGCACGACACCACTCCCAGCCCGCTGTTTGCCGGGGCAACGGAGCTACTACATGACTGGCGGTCACGAGGGCTGCAACTGGCCGTCGCGACCGGCAAATCACGCCGTGGGCTGGATCGGGTATTTGATGAGACCGGGCTGCGCCCGTTGTTTGTGACCAGTCGTGGGGCTGATGAGGCTCGATCCAAGCCTGATCCGCTGATGCTTGAGCAGATCCTGGACGAACTGCGGCTGTCGCCCCGTCAGGCCGTAATGATTGGAGACTCTGTTCACGATATGGCGATGGCCGAGGCAATCGCCATGCCGTGCATTGGCGTCACCTGGGGGGTGGATAGCCGCGAGGCACTCAGTCGTTACGAGCCAGTGGCCGTGGTTGACTCTATGACGGTTCTTCGCACGTTGTTGTAAACGTCTCACACCTTGAGTGACATCAATCTGATTGATAAAAGGCCCGGTCAATTGACCGGGCCTTTTATATATCTTCTAGCTCATCCATTCGTCCACCATCAGGGCAGGGCGATGCCGTGGCGCTCCAGCAGTTCGATCAGGCCGATCAGCGGCAGACCGATCAATGCGTTAGGATCGCGCCCTTCCAGCCCCTTGAACAGCACGATCCCCATCCCTTCGCATTTGAAACTACCAGCACAATCGAGGGGCAGTTCAGCCTCTACATAGCGGCGAATGGCGGCTTCGTCGAGATCGCGAAAGTGAACCGTAAACGGTTCAATCAATTGATGAATCTCATTGGTTGCAGCGTTAAGTACGCACAGGCCGGTGTAAAAGGTGACGCTGCGACCCTGGGCCGCCATCAGCTGTGCTATGGCATTATCTATGGTGCCCGGTTTGCCGAGGATGCGGCCATTGCAGACACACACCTGATCAGAACCGATGATCAGCCCGTGATCACGACTATTTGCAATGGCCTGGGCCTTTGCCCGGGCAAGTCGGGCCACCAGCTCCTGAGCGGATTCATCTGCCAGCGGGCGTTCGTCTACGTCGGGAGCTGCACATTCAAAGGGGAGGCCAAGCTTCTCCAGCAGGGCTTTGCGATAGCGAGAAGTTGAGGCGAGGATAAGATTCTGTGGCATAATCCGAATACCGATGAAAGCAAGTACCGGCATTCTAGGGACTTGTGGCGTTAAAATCATCGGCGGTAAGGACTTTTTCCTTTGACTATCAGTTGTTGGACCTATATTATTCGCGCCCTATGCAAAAGGTGAAGTTGCCCGTTAAGGTTGATCCAGTCCGTAGTGCCTTGAAGCTGCTCGACTATGTCGGGATAGTGGAAAAGTCGCAGATGCCCAGGCTGGAGGAATCAACCGCTGGCTTGCGGAGTGATATCGAGGTATCGCTGCACTTTGGCAAAGATGTCCAGAAGTTGACCGTTATGAAAGGCACTGCCCATGCCAAGGTTGACCTGGTTTGCCAACGTTGCGGAGAGACTTTCGAGCATCTCTGTGAAGCTGAATTTATCTACACTCCGCTGTTCGAAAGAACAAACGAGGAAGAACTGCCGGAAGCTTATGAGCCCATTGAGTTGGACGAAAACGGCGAGATGGACCTTCATCAAATCCTGGAGGATGAACTCATCCTCTCGTTGCCTCAGGTAGCCATGCATTCTCTGGATGCGTGTCCCCGTGGTAACATGGAGATGACTTGGGGTGAAATCGAACCTGCTGATGAGCGGCCGAATCCCTTTGCAGTTCTTGAAGAGCTTAAACGTAAGTGAATTTAGGAGTTAGCCTACAATGGCCGTACAACAGAACCGTAAAACCCGTGCCAAGCGTGGCATGCGTCGTTCCCACGATGCGCTGACCACCGCTGCCCTGACTGTTGATCAGACCAGTGGCGAAATCCATCGTCGTCACCACGTGACTGCCGATGGTTTCTACCGCGGTAAAAAGGTAATCGCTTAAGGATTGCCTTTGTCTACGCAAACTGTCGCGCTAGACATCATGGGGGGAGATATTGGCCCCTCGGAAACAGTGCCTGCCGCCGTGCAGGCACTGTCTCTTTTACCCCAGCTAAAACTGATCCTGGTCGGTGACCAACATCAGACCTCCTCTCTGCTGCAGCAACATGGCTTGCTGAATCATCCCCGCGTTCGTTTCGTACATGCATCCCAGGTGGTTGGCATGGGCGATAAACCGATCGTGGCGCTGCGTACTCTGAAAGATTCCTCCATGCGGGTGGTACTCAATCTGGTGAAAGCCGGTGAGGCCGATGCCTGCGTGAGTGCCGGCAACACTGGCGCTCTGATGGCGATGGCCAAGTGCGTGCTCAAATCTCTGCCCGGGGTCGATCGGCCGGCACTCATCAAGGCACTACCGACGTTGAGCGGCAAGCGCACCGTGATGCTGGATCTCGGTGCCAACGTCAGTTGCGATGCGGATACCTTGCTGCAATTTGCGGTGATGGGCTCCGTGGTGGCCGAGAAAGTCGAAGGCATCGCTTCTCCTCGAGTTGCCTTGCTCAACATCGGGGAAGAGGAGATCAAGGGGAACGATCTGGTACGTCACAGTGCCGAATTGTTGCGCCAGTGCAACGCACTCAACTATGTCGGTTTCATTGAAGGGGACCGTATCTTCAGCGGCGAGTGCGATGTGATCGTCTGCGACGGTTTTGTTGGCAATGTCGCCCTTAAAACGGCCGAGGGGGTAGTGCGGATGATGGCTCAGCTGGCGGGATATCCCCGCAAGAAGCGCACTTTTCTTGGCCGGATCGCCGGTTTTATGTTCAAACGGCGTTTTTCATACCTGAACCCCGACCAGTATAACGGGGCAAGTCTGTTAGGATTGCGCGGCATTGTGGTAAAAAGTCATGGGCGAGCCGAGCGGCGCGCCCTGTGTAATGCGATTCTGCTGGCCGCACAAGAGGCCAAACATCAACTTCCACTGCAAATAGCAGATCGCCTTGAAGCTGTCTTTTCCGACAGGGACCTATAAGAACTCTATGCATAGCAAAATTCTGGGTACTGGCAGCTACCTGCCGAGTTCAGTGCGAACCAACGCCGATCTCGAGCAGATGGTTGAGACCAGTGACGAGTGGATCGTGGAACGCACCGGGATCCGTGAGCGCCGCATTGCCGGTGCTGATGAGACCGTTGCCACCCTCTCTTACCAGGCCGCCCTGCGGGCCCTGGATGCCGCGGGCCTGACCGCGGCCGATCTCGACATGATTGTGCTGGCCACCACCAGCGCAGAAAACGCCTTCCCGGCAGCTGCTTGCGAACTGCAAGGACTGCTGGGTGTACAGGGGATCCCTGCCTTTGACGTGGCGGCAGCCTGCGCCGGTTTTACCTACGCACTCTCCATTGCCGATCAGTTCATCAAATCCGGTGCCGCCCGCCACGTGCTGGTCGTTGGCGCCGATGTGCTGTCGCGCATGTGCGATCCGGAAGATCGCGGCACCATCATTATTTTTGGTGATGGGGCCGGTGCCGTGGTGATTGGTGCCAGCGAAACACCGGGCATTCTCTCCACCCATCTTCATGCCGATGGCCGTTATGGCGATCTGCTCAAGCTGCCGCAACCCCGTCGCGGGATGCCGGGCGCCGAACTCGAAGCCTACATGTACATGAAGGGCAACGATGTGTTCAAAGTGGCAGTCACCCGTTTGAGCGAGATCGTGACCGAGACGCTGGCAGCTGCCGGTCTCGAGCCGAGCGAGCTGGACTGGCTGGTGCCCCATCAGGCCAACTTCCGCATCATCAGCGCCACAGCCAAGAAACTCGGCATGGGCCTCGACAAGGTAGTGTTGACCCTCGACAAGCACGGCAACACCTCTGCTGCATCCGTACCTATCGCCTTCGATGAAGGGGTGCGGGATGGCCGGATCAAACCGGGCCAGCTGGTACTGCTGGAAGCCTTTGGCGGTGGTTTTGCCTGGGGCTCGGCGCTGGTTCGCCTCTGATCCAATGCGGGATGAGCGAGTGCTGTCATCCCGCAACGATTTCATTTTTGCTTATCTAAAGGAATCAATGATGACCCAATTTGCCATTGCCTTCCCGGGACAAGGCTCCCAAACCGTGGGCATGCTGGCCGAGCTGGCCGAGCAACATACCGTGATCAAGGAGACCTTCGCCGAGGCGAGCCAGGTGCTGGGTTATGACCTGTTTGCCCTGGTAATGAACGGTCCTGCCGAAGAGCTGAACAAAACCTGGCGTACCCAGCCCGCACTGCTGACTGCTTCTGTCGCACTGTGGCGTCTGTGGCAACAGCAGGGAGGGGCAACGCCTTCCGTCATGGCTGGTCACAGCCTGGGTGAGTATTCCGCTCTGGTTTGCAGCGGTGCGCTGGCCTTTACCGATGCTGTCAAACTGGTCGAGCTGCGTGGTCTGGCCATGCAGGAAGCGGTACCGGAAGGTACTGGTGCCATGGCTGCCATCATCGGTCTGGACAACGACGCCATCGCTGCCAACTGCGAAAAAGCGGCAGAGGGGCAGGTGGTTTCTCCCGTCAACTTCAACTCTCCGGGCCAGGTGGTTATCGCTGGCCACAAAGAGGCTGTCGAACGCGCCAACGTGCTGATGAAAGAGTCGGGCGCCAAGCGTGCGCTGCCGCTGCCAGTTTCCGTGCCGTCCCACTGCGCGCTGATGAAACCTGCCGCAGAAAAACTGGCAGCTGCGCTGGACGGGATCGAGATCAAGGTTCCTGCCATCGCTGTCATCAATAATGTCGACGTATCCTGTGAACAGGATCCGGCCGCCATCAAGCAAGCACTGGTGCGTCAGCTGTTCAGCCCGGTTCGTTGGACCGAGACTGTCGAGCGGATGGCCAATGAGGGCGTTACCCTCGAAATCGAGATGGGACCGGGCAAAGTATTGACCGGGCTCGCCAAGCGCATCGACAAGCGCGTGGAAGGTATTCACGCCAACGATGCAGCCTCTTTCGAGCAGGCACTGGCCCAGATCAAGTAAACAGGAGCAAGTAATGAGCTTTACCGATAAGGTTGTGTTGGTGACCGGTGCCAGTCGTGGCATCGGCCGTGCAATTGCCGAAACTTTCGCGGCCCGTGGCGCCAAAGTCGTCGGCACAGCGACCAGCGAGAGCGGTGCCGAGGCAATCAGCGCTTACTTGGGCGACAATGGTTGCGGCATGGCACTGAACGTGACCAGCCAGGAATCCATCGAAGCCGTTTTCGCTGCCATCAAGGCGCGTTTCGGTGATATCGACATCCTGATCAACAACGCCGGTATCACCCGCGACAACCTGTTGATGCGGATGAAAGATGACGAGTGGAACGAGATCATCGATACCAACCTGACCTCGCTCTACCGTCTGAGCAAACCGGTTCTGCGGGCGATGATGAAGAAGCGCAATGGTCGCATCATCAGCATCGGTTCCGTCGTTGGTACCATGGGTAATGCGGGTCAGGTCAACTATGCTGCCGCCAAGGCGGGTCTGGTTGGTTTTACCAAATCGCTGGCGCGTGAAGTGGCCTCCCGTGGTATCACGGTCAACGCGGTTGCCCCCGGTTTCATCGAAACCGACATGACTCGCGCCCTGAACGAAGAGCAACGTGCCGGCATCATGAGCCAGGTTCCTGCCGCTCGTCTGGGTGATCCGAAAGAGATTGCCGCCGCTGTGGTATTCTTGGCTTCCGATGAAGCAGCCTATATCACCGGTGAAACCCTGCATGTTAATGGCGGGATGTACATGGTGTAATCAATTTGTCGTGAGTTCTGTTCAAATTTGCGATAGTACGCCGAAGTTTGGCGAATTTCGTGGTTTGACCAGCGGCAAGCTACTTGCAAACTCACGTCAATTGAATAAACTACCCCAACCAGACGCAATAGCGTATTTTTAAAGGAAAATTCAGGTCATGAGCAACATCGAAGAACGCGTAAAGAAAATCATCATTGAACAACTGGGTGTTAAAGAAGAAGACGTTAAGAACGCTGCCTCCTTCGTCGACGACCTGGGCGCTGACTCTTTGGATACCGTTGAACTGGTAATGGCGCTGGAAGAAGAATTCGATACCGAAATTCCTGATGAAGAAGCCGAGAAGATCACCACTGTTCAAGCGGCTATCGACTACATCACCGCTAATCAGGAATAAGTTCCTGTTCTGAAAGAAGCGGCCCAAGGGCCGCTTCTTTTGTATTTGTTTCCTTTCAAATCACCTCTCGGAGACTACCTCAGTGTCAAAACGCAGAGTCGTGGTGACCGGCTTGGGGATGCTTTCCCCGGTAGGCAACACAGCCGAATCCAGCTGGCAAGCCCTGCTCAACGGGCAGAGCGGCATTTCCCTTATCGACCATTTCGATGCCAGCGAGTTTGCAACCCGTTTTGCAGGTCTGGTCAAGGACTTCGATCCCGAGCAGTACGGTATCAACCGTAAAGACGCTCGCAAGATGGATCTCTTCATTCAATACGGTATTGCTGCCGGTATGCAGGCACTGGATGATTCCGGCCTCGTCATCAACGACGACAATGCCGAGCGCGTCGGTGTGGCGATCGGTTCCGGGATTGGCGGTCTGGGTCTGATTGAACAGAACCACGACAGCCTCGTGAACGGCGGCCCGCGCAAGATCAGCCCCTTCTTCGTGCCCTCCACCATCATCAATATGGTGTCCGGTCATCTCTCCATCATGAAGGGATTGCAAGGTCCAAACATCGCTGTAACCACCGCCTGCACCACTGGTACCCATGCCATCGGCATGGCTGGCCGGATGATCGCTTACGGCGATGCCGACGTGATGGTCGCCGGCGGTGCCGAGAAGGCTTCCACCCCAATGGGGATGGGCGGTTTTGCAGCTGCCAAGGCGCTCTCCAACCGCAACGACGAACCGCAGAAAGCGAGCCGTCCGTGGGATAAGGATCGCGACGGTTTCGTGCTGGGTGACGGTGCCGGGGTACTGGTGCTGGAAGAGTACGAGCACGCCAAGGCCCGCGGCGCCAAGATCTACGCCGAACTGGTCGGTTTTGGCATGAGTGGTGACGCTTACCACATGACGGCACCTCCTGCTGATGGCAACGGTGGCGCTCGCGCCATGAAGAATGCCATCAAGGATGCCGGTATTGCCCCCGAGCAGGTGGGTTACATCAATGCCCACGGAACCTCGACCCCGCTGGGCGATGTGGCCGAACTGCGCGGCATGAAGGCCGTCTTTGGTGAGCACGCCAAGTCACTGATGGTCAGCTCTACCAAGTCGATGACCGGTCACCTGCTGGGTGCCGCCGGTGCCATCGAGGCGATCATCACTGTGCTGGCCCTGCGCGATCAGATTGCGCCGCCCACCATCAACCTGGACAATCCGGATGATGAGTGCGATCTGGATCTGGTGCCCCATGTGGCCAAGCCCGGTAACTTCGAGTACGCCCTCTCCAACTCGTTTGGTTTCGGCGGTACCAATGGTTCCCTGATCTTCAAACGCGTATAATTGCCTGCGGGCAATGACAGAGGCCCGATACTGCCGGTATCGGGCCTTTTTTATCGGAGAGATCTCTTTGCTGATCAATGGATTGAAGCTCGATACCATCTCGGCCCGCGACCGTGGCCTGGCCTATGGCGATGGCCATTTCACCACTATGGCGGTGAGAGAAGGAAAGGTATTGCAGTGGCCAGCGCATCTGGCTCGACTGCAACAGACCAATAGCCGGCTGGGAATGGTTGAGCCGGACTGGGAATTGTTGACTCGGGAACTAGAGACCCTGGTTTCCGGTGAACAACAGTGTGTTGCCAAGGTGATGCTGACTCGGGGGGAGGGGGGCCGTGGTTATGATGGCAGCGAGTGTCAGCAGACGACCCGTATTCTTTCGCTGGCGCCTTTTCCTGCCCAGTATGCCCAGTGGCGACAAGAGGGGATCAACTTGCTGGTGTGCCGTCAGCGAATTGGTGATGCCCCCATGCTGGCCGGGCTCAAGACCCTCAACCGGTTGGAGCAGGTGCTGCTCAAGAGCGAACTTGTCAGCCGTGGTGCAGTCGAAGGAGTAGTGCTCAGCAGCCGTGGCGTGCTGGTCGAAGGGGTCAGTGCCAATCTGTTTTGGCGTCGGGGCAAGACGGTGTTTACGCCCGATCTGGCCCGTTGCGGGGTTGACGGCATCATGCGCCGTCAGGTCATGGCGATGCTGAAACAGATGAGTATTGAGTTGCGTGTAGTAGAGGCTCCGTTGGAGTCACTATGGCAGGCGGAAGAGGTGTGGCTCACCAATACCCTGATGGGGGTGGTGCCGGTCATCGGCATCGAGGATAAACAGTATCCTGCCCCGGTATTGAGCCGCCGTTTACAGGAGCGTTTGGTCATTGAAGTTTAATCGGCTTTACACCCTGCTCGCGGGGGCTGCACTGACTGTGGCCGTCGCCGGGGGCTATGTGCATTACAAATGGCAGCAGGTGGAGACGCTCACCAACAAGGGGCCGACTCGCCTCTTTACGGTGGAGAAGGGGGCTCATGCCGCTCGCTTGATCGCCGAGTTGGGTGATGGTGAACCTAGTCCGTGGGCGGTGCGCCTCTGGCTGCGCGGTCATCCCGAGCTGGTTGCCATCAAGTCGGGCACGTATGAAATCAAGGAGGGGGCCCTGCTTAAGGAAACCCTCTCGCTCTTTGCTTCGGGCAAGGAGTTTCACTTCAGCCTCACCTTCGTCGAGGGTTCCCGCTTTGAGGATTGGTTGAAGCAGTTATCCAGTGCACCTTATCTGGAACGACTCACGGTCGAGTTGCCCGAGGCTGATCTGGCCAAGGAGTTGGGTATCGAGAATGGCAAGCTGGAGGGGTGGTTTTTGCCGGAAACCTACGCCTATACCACTCATGCCAGCGATCTCTCCATTTTGCGTCGTGCTCACCAGGACATGGAGACATTCCTGCAGCAGAGCTGGGACAAGCGTCAGGCCAATCTGCCTTACAAGACCCCCTATGAAGCGCTCATCATGGCCTCGATCATCGAAAAAGAGACCGGTCTGCCTGAAGAGCGGGCACAAATTGCCTCGGTGTTCGTCAATCGTCTGCGTCTCGGTATGAAGTTGCAGACCGACCCCACCGTGATCTACGGGGTGAAAGACCGTTATGACGGCAACATTCGCCGCAGCGATCTGACCGACAAGAACCCCTACAACACTTATGTGATCGATGGTCTGCCGCCGACGCCCATTGCCATGCCGGGCAAGGCATCCATCGAAGCGGCACTCAACCCCAAGTCGACCGACTATCTCTATTTTGTTGCCAAGGGCGGTGGTGCTCACTACTTCTCCAGGACCCTCGATGAACACAATCGGGCGGTTCGCGAATACATATTGAAGAAATCCTGATGTCTAAATTTATCGTTATTGAAGGTTTGGAAGGGGCAGGGAAGAGCTCTGCCGTCCGTTACGTCACCGACTATCTGCATCACCATGGCATCGAGCGGATCGAATGTACCCGCGAGCCGGGCGGTACGCCGCTGGCCGAGCGGATGCGAGCCATCGTCAAAGAGGTGCATGACGAACGTCTTACCATCGAAGCCGAACTGCTGCTGATGTACGCCTCCCGGGTGCAATTGGTGGAGACCCGCATCAAGCCGGCACTGTCTGATGGTGTCTGGGTGGTGGGGGATCGCCACGATCTCTCCTCCCAGGCCTATCAGGGGGGTGGCCGTGGTATCGATGCTGCTCTGATCCGAGCCATCAAGCAGGCGGTACTCGGCAATTTCAAACCGGATCTCACCCTCTATCTCGATATCGATCCCGCACTCGGTCTGCAACGCGCCCGCCATCGTGGCGAGCTGGATCGGATCGAGCTGGAGCAGCTCAGCTTTTTCGAGCGCACCCGCACCCGTTATCTCGAACTCGCCGCCAAGGATGACTCCATTGTAGTGATCGATGCGGGACAAACCCCGGATCAGGTAAAAGCGGCGATTGAAGCTGCGCTGGATGCTCGCCTATGTATCCCTGGTTGATCCCCGACTGGCAGGCACTGAGCCAGACGGCAGCGGCCGGCAGACTGGGTCATGCCTGGTTGTTGCTTGGCGATCCCGGTCTTGGCAAGGAGCAGTTGGCTGAACGGTTGGCGCGTTTGCACCTTTGCCAACAACCGGATCGCGGAGAGCCATGCGGTCATTGCCACTCCTGCCAGCTTTTTGACAAAGGCCATCATCCGGATCTCGGCACCATCAGTCGTGAGAGCAAGACCATCGGGGTCGAAGCGATCCGTGATATCTGCAACCGACTGCAAGGCTCGGCCCAGCTCGGCCGCGGCAAAGTTGTGATCATTCCTGATGCGGAGCGGATGACCGAATCGGCAGCCAATGCGCTGCTGAAAACCCTGGAGGAGCCTGCCGGTGACAGCCTGCTCATCCTCATCGCCTCCCAGGTTTCCCGTCTGCTGCCGACCATTCTCAGCCGTTGTCACAAACACGTGTGTCAGTTGCCAAGTGAGGGTGAAACGGTGCGCTGGCTTGCTGAACAGGGACATCAGGCAACTCTGGCTCAGGTGCGGATCTGTCAGGGGGCGCCGCTGCGGGTGCTCGACTACATCGAGCAGCTGCAAGATGGTGCTCGCCGTGAGCTGCTCGAGGATCTGGTCGCCCTCGCCAAGTCCCCGATCAAGGCGACCACATTGTGCAGCCAGCTCGGTCAGGAGACACAAGTTCGTCTGCATTGGCTACAGCTCTTTTTGTGCGATGCTCTGAAAACTCAGGCGGGATGCGGTCACCATCAACTGGCGATGCCAGATCTGGTTACCTTGAGCCAGCAGTTCGCCGGGCTGTATTCCAGTGAAAAACTGCTGGATGCCGAGCAGCAACTGGTCGCCCTGAAAGCGGCCTGTCAGCCGGGACAGCTATCCAATCCCACCATTCATCTGATGAACTGGCTCAGTCGCTGGTTATAGAACGTCATTAGCAATAAAGGTTTTGTATGTTACTCGTTGACTCCCACTGTCACCTCGATCGTCTCAGCTATGGCAGCAAACAGAGCAATATGGCTGATGTGCTGGCCAAAGCGGCAGCGCAGGAGGTGGGATACTTTCTCTGTGTCAGCGTGACGCAAGAACAATTTCCGACCATGATGACGGCGATTGCCCCTTATCCCCAGGTGTTTGCCTCCTGCGGGGTGCATCCCCTGAATCAGGAACCCGGTGTCGATGCCGAGTTGCTGCTCAAGCAAGCTGCCGACCCACGTGTGGTGGCCATCGGTGAGACCGGTCTCGATTACTTCTACTCACCCGAGAACAAAGAGGTTCAGCAAGCCTCCTTCCGTGAACATATCCGGGTCGCCCGTGCGCTGAACAAACCGCTGATCATTCACACTCGTGATGCCCAGCAGGATACTTTGCAGATCATGCGTGAAGAGGGGGCGGATCAGGTTGGCGGCGTGTTGCACTGTTTCACCGAGTCTCTCGAGATGGCAGAAGCGGCAATGGCGATGGGGTTCTATATCTCCATCTCGGGGATCGCTACGTTCAAGAATGCCACTGCGTTGCAGGAGGTGGTGAAGGCATTGCCTCTCGATCGACTGCTGGTCGAAACGGATGCGCCCTATCTTGCCCCGGTTCCACATCGGGGGAGGGAAAACGAACCCGCCTTCGTGCGCGACGTTGCCCAATTTATTGCCGACTTGCGCCAAATACCGCTCAGCGAACTGGCCGAAGCTACCAGTCGCAACTTCTTTGAGTTGTTCAAACTAGCCCGGAAATAAGAGCCGACGCTCCGTATTACGGGGCGTTTTACTTTCAGTAACCCGTATATGGCGGTAAAGCAAGACGCAACTCACCAAGCCGTTATCTCTCACTATCGCAACATTGAATTGCCATCAGCGCAATGACTCAACCTGTAAACCGGACATGAATACGACATCAGTTTAGAGAAAACGGAGATGCTGGATTGGGGGGTTAAACAGACACTCATTAGTATCGATAATATTCATTATCGATACTTGATGAAGCTGAAGGATCCTGTAAGATCATCCTAAACTTCATATGAATCATGATGTTCCGTGTCACATCCATCCATTTCAGGCTCAGCTCATCAGTCATTGCAAACTGTCTTTGATGCCCAGCTAAATAGCCGTGCTCGCCGCTTCTTGCGCAGTGCCAAAGCTGATTCGACCCTCAATGCCTATCAGGCGGATACCCGGATTTTTGTCTTCTGGTGCCAGTTGCATGGTCTGGATCCACTGCAAACGACCCATCACGACATCATGAATTTTCTGGCAGATCAGGCCGACGGGGTACTGGCTGACTGGGTATGGCTCAATAAAGAGGAGGGGAGAGGGGAGCTGCGTAATGGTGAACCGCGCAAACCGGCAACTCTGGTACGAAGGCTCGCCGGGATCCGCTACGCCTTCAAACAAAAAGGCATTCACCCGATGCCGACCGAACACCCTGAAATCAAAGAGATGATGCGCGGTATTGTCCGTCTTGGAGATAACCGCAAGCGCAAAACGGGCGCCCTGACGCTGCAGCCATTGACCCAAGTGTTGGATGGCATCGATACCAATGATCTGGCAGGACTTCGCGATCATACCCTGTTGCTGTTGATGTTCAGTGGTGCCTTACGCCGCTCGGAAGCAGCCAGGATTGAGGTGAGAGACCTCGATTTTGTGGGGCAGGGGATCCGACTTCGCCTCAAACCTAGCAAGCATCAACTCCATGAGACCGAGATCGCCCTTATCCCCGGCAAGCACTATTGTCCGGTTGCAGCGATTGGCAACTGGCTCAAGAAGAGCAGGATCAATGAAGGGCCGCTCTTTCGGCGGATGAATCGCTGGGGCCAACTCACAGCAGACCCTCTGGGACCGCAGGGTATCAACCTGATGATCAAGCGGCGCACCGGTCAGGCTATCGATGACCTCTATGTCAGTGGCCACAGTTTGCGTCGCGGATTTATCACCTCGGCCGTCACTGCCGGCAAACCGATGAACAAGATCATCGAGGTTACCCGTCACAAGGATATGCGCACCCTGCAAGAGTACTTTGACGATGCCCATAAATTCTCTGATCACGCGCTGGATGGACTGCTTTAACATAAATGCGTCACTGCATTTTTTATGTTAAATGATATCCCATTGATCTGGTGGTATATTTGGTTGGCTTCGTAGTCAGCTGGCAGAGGGTAGGGGACGCCCCATCTTTTACCACTATGCGAAGAGATGTGAGAGATAACCAGTTATAAAAACAAGTATTGCAAGGTCATATGAGCCAGGAAATCAACGAGCTTGAGGCAAAAGAGACCGCCTCGCAGAACAACGCCAAGCGCCAGCGTCAGCATGTAAAACGCAAACAAGAGAGTCATACCCGGTTGCAATGCTGGATCAGTAATCGCCATGCCGAACGGTTGGCGGCACTCGGCTTGCATCTTGAAGATAGCCAGGCATCGCTCATCGAACAGGCGATCGATCTGCTCTATCACCATGAGCTGGGGAGCGAACCTCACCCAGAGAAAGTGGAGATAGATCTGTTGGAAGAGAGTGTCGAGTAGCGATGAACTTGGCTCAGAAGAGATAAAAAAAGCCAGGTACGAATTCCGTGTACCTGGCATAGGGGAATTGGCTCCTTGCAGAGCCGTGCGCTAACTGGTGTTCGGATTGCCTTAAGCTTAGACAAGGCTCAAGGCTTTTCAAGAACCCGATAAAATTTCAACCAGAGTGTGGGTTTTGCAGACTCGAACAGCATCGAGTCACCTTTCCTCGTTCAGTTAAAATCAGCCAAACAGATTGTTGTCGCGCACCAGCTCCCGGGGCAGGGCATTCTTGATCCGGCTACCTACCCATTTCCCCATTCCCAGGGTATGGCCCTGATAACGAACGATCACCTCGCCAGAGCCAGCATCCTGTTCTGGCCAGACGTCCCGCCCCATCATGAATTCCCGCGCGTTGGCGCTGTCCAGTTCGACCACGCCCTTGCTCGCTTTATCACCATAGGCGAGCGCCCACTCATGGGTGAGGCGATAGCCTTTCTTGAACGTCTCGGCCAACTTGATGCCGATGCGATCGAAGCGCAGCTTGCCCTGAACCTGTTCAAACAGATGAGGAAATAGCCAGATCTCATCATTGCGGCCAAACAGTTGACCTTGTGGCGCCACACCAAAATTGGCTTCAATCTCGCGCAGCATGGGCTCAGACTCTTTCGCTGCCAATGGCAGGAAGGGGAATTTGCCGAGCTTACCCGGTTTGAACATGGTGTTGGGCACCGAGTGGTGCTTACGCAATCTGGCAACGAAAAAGCCTTCACTGTCGAAGATCTGGGGCCAAACGTGCAGGTATCCTTCGGATGTGCAGGCCTGCTCTGCATGGGGGAACAGATCAGCCAGCGAGTCAAAACTCAAGGCATCGCCAAACTTCTCCAGCAGTGACTGACAGACCTCCTGGTTCTCCTGCAAACTGAGCGTGCAGGTGGAGTAGACCAGTACGCCACCCGGTTTCAAGGCATGGAAGGCACTCTCCAGCAGCCCCTGCTGCACCGCCGCAATCTCGTCAATGCTCTCGATGCTCCAGTTGCGCAGCGCATCTTCATCCTTGCGCACGGTTCCTTCACCGGAGCAGGGGGCATCGAGCAGGATGGCATCGAAGGTCTCAGGCAGCCACTGCCCAAACACCTTGGCATCAAAGTGAGTCATCCCCACATTGGTCACCCCGCAGCGCTGAATATTGGCGCTCAGCACCTTGAGCCGACTGCTGGAAAACTCGTTGGCAACCAGCATCCCCTGATTGTTCATCAGGGCGGCGATCTGGGTAGTCTTGGAGCCGGGGGCGGCCGCTGCATCCAGCAACATGCCATCCGCTTTGATCTTGTCGCTGGCAAACAGCACCGTCACCGGCAGCATGGAGCTCGCTTCCTGAATGTAGAAGAGGCCGCTCAAATGCTCGGCCGTGTTGCCTAATGGCACGCTCTCATCAGTGCGGCTCAGCCAGAAGCCGGTCTCGCACCAGGGCACGGGATCGAACTGCCAGCCTTGTGGCTGCATCTTTTCAATGAAGTCAGAGACGGCAATTTTGAGCGTGTTGACCCGGATACTGCGGCGCAGCGGTCGCCGGCAACTTGCAACGAACTCATCCATGGAGAGATGCGCAGGCATGATGGCCGCTATATGGCGTAAAAAGTGATCGGGTAGATAGGTATTGTCGTGCACTGTGCCGTCTCGTTGACCGAAAAAGAGGGGCGACATCTTATCACAGGGCTAGGAATATTCTTAAAGTGCAGCAGGTAAAAATGAACAAGCCCGGCCAAATGCCGGGCTTGGGTAGCTACGTGAGGGGAGGGCTCATGGCTTGATGCGGGGGCTCCACTCCTGCCACTCTTTCTCGGCCTTGCCGTAGAGGGGATAGCTGTGACCGGCCTTGACGGTCGGCCCCATCTCTTTTTCCGGCGTATTGAAGGCAATGCCGCCGGCAAGCAGGCTCTGCACCGTCTCGACCTCAATAGTGCCACCGGTCAGGCCAATGTCCGCCTTGACCCCGGAGACATTCCAGAAGCGGGAGTTGGCGCGCACTAGATGGGCGTACTCCTGCTCCACATTGACGTCGATCACCACCTCGCTGCCATCGCGGGCCAGTGCCACCTTGGTAACGCTGCCGACCACCATCTTGCGAAACAGCAGCGGGCTGCCAACCGAGAGGCCATTCACCGACGGGCTTTTCAGGGTGAGGGCCAAACCGGCAGGGCCGCTCTGGCTCAGGGGGAAGTTGCTTCGGCCCGCCCCTTTACCGGGCTCGGCCTCGACAAAGGCCCCCTTGATCAGGGTATCGAGATGGGCCACACCACCCAGACCCAGCTTGGCTTGCACCAGGGTAAAGCGCGCGCCGGATTGCAGGAAACGCTCGGCGTACTGGCCATCCAGCTCGGCTTTGAAGATCACCTGTCCCAGGGTCGGCTCCAGCTCGATCTCTTCAATTTTGCCGATATCCACCCCGCGATAGCGGATCGGGCTGCCAATCCCGAGCCCAGGATTACTCTCTGCCACCAGTGACAGCTGGCGCACCTTCGCCTTGGCTTGCTCCTTGGAATCAAACAATTGATGGCTGTTGCGGCCATTGGCCAGATAGTCGAACTCGATGGCACCGCGCAGCAGGGTACCAAGATTGCCAACTTTTACCTGCACACCATCGACCCGTACCCGGGTGTCGATAGCCGGTTTTTTCCAGAATTGTGGCTGGCGGGCGAGGAGAGGGGCATAGATGCCGTCAATCTCGAGCTCTATCTCCACTCCCTCTTTGGCGGCGCGCAGCTGTTTCACCTTGCCCGCTTCCAACCCCAGATAGAGCACCGGAGAGCCGATGCCGATGCCGTCCGCCTGATCCGCCTTGAGCAACCAGCGCTGGGGCTTGGCATCGCGGGTACCGAGCAACGCCAGCTCCTGATTGGGGTAGAGGCGGTTTATCCGCTCGCCGCTGCTCGCCTGCACCAGCTTGATGCCACCGCTCAACCAGGCACTGGCCGGACTGGCCTCGACCTTGATACCGCTCAGATCGGCATCTATTTGCAGCGGCGCAGCGCGATAGAAACGGGCACGGTTCAACAGATGGGCGTAAGCGGGCTGGATCTGCAGGGCCACGCTGGCATTGCCGCGCCCATCGAGATCAAGCTGGCTGATGCGACCAACCTGCAGCCCCTTGTACAAGATGGGGGCATCCTGATTAAGACCGGCCAGATCGTCCGCTTGCAATGTCACCTTGAGGCCATCTTGTGGCGCCCGGTCGGTCAGCGCCATCCTGGCCACTTCTTTGCCCGCCACATAGTCAAGGCGAATGGCTGGGCCGGAGAGCAGCCGATCGGCATTCTTCACACCGGTCGGGGAGAGAGAAACGCTCTCCCATACCAGCTGACTCTTGTCGGTGATGCGATATGCCTGCTCCGGATTGATCAGTGCTGTTACCACCCGCCCCTTGTCGGTGAGATGGATGGGATCAACGCGACCAATCTCGATCCCTTCGAAGAGAATGGGCATCCCCTCCTTGATGGGCAGATCGCCCGCCACGATATCGATGCGCTTGCCGCGCGCCGCTTCTGCCAGCCCCTTGTAGAGGACGAAGGTTTGTCCTTTCTCCGACTCGGGAGATGCTTTGGGGGAGTCAAAGGCGATGCCGCCGCTCAGAATGGAAGTGAGGCTGCCAGCCTCAACGCTGACACCCGCCAGACTGAAAGAGCCCTTGATACCGCTGATATTCCAGAAGCGGGTATCGGCTTTGACCAGATGTTCAAAACGAGGCTCGATCACCAGATCCAGAATGACGTTCTGGTTGTCCTGACCCAGACGGGTATTGATGACGCTGCCCACCTCGATGCCGCGGAAATAGAGCTTGGCACCGATACCGACCGAGCCCAGCGAATCGGCGGTGAGGTGCAGCATCCGCCCCTGCGCCTGATAACCGGGGGGTGGGCCGTCGAGGGCATCAAACTTCTCCTGCAGCGGATTGCTCTCGCGTCCCGGTTGCAGATTGATGTAGTTGCCGGAAACCAGGGTATCGAGACCGGAGATCTCGGTCAGCGATGCCTTGGGGCTCACCAGCCAGAAGTCGGATCCCTTGCGAATAAGCGGGCGGGCACGGCTGTCAATCTTGGCCAGCACCGCAATACGGCGGCCATCCTCGGCCAGCTCCAGCTCCTGCACCACCCCGATGGCAACCCCCTGATAACGGATCTGGGTCTTGCCCGGCAAGATGCCGTTACCCTGAGCGAAGTTGATCTGGATAAGCTGGCCGCGGCTCGCTATCTGTTGATAGAGAAAGCCGCCAGCCAGCAGCAGGGCGATGAGTGGTAACAACCAGACTGGCGATAGCCAGCGGCGCTTTTCGATGACGGGTTCAGCCCCGATCATAGTGACTCCTTATTGACCGGGCGCAGCCGCCCATCAGACAGAAACAGAAAACGCATCAACGGGCCGCCTTGTCCCAAAGCAGCCTGGTATCGAGCATGCGGGCCGACATCATGGTCAACACCACCACGCCCGCAAAGGCGGTGGCACCCGGGCCAGCGCGGACGCTCAGCATGACGCCGCGATCGACCAGCGCCACCATCAGCGAAATGACAAACAGATCCAGCATCGACCAGCGGCCGATAAAGTCGATCACCCGATACATCAAGAGCTGGCGCTTGCGCCGCACCGGTTTGGCCCGTTGCAGCTGCCAGCAGATCCACGCCAACCCGATTATCTTACCCACCGGTACCAGTATGCTGGCGGTGAGTACTATGGTGGCAATCCCGCTCATCTTGCTGCGATAGAGCATCAGGATCCCGCTGAAGATGGTATCCGACTGCAATAGCCCCTTGTTGTAGAAGTGGGTAATGGGCAGCAGGTTGGCGGGAAGCAGCATAAAGGTGGCCAGTGCCAGCAAGCCCCACGACCAGGCAAGCGAATGAGGGATCCGCACCTGCAGCTTGCTATCGCAACGTGGACAGACGCATCCCGCCTGATAACGCACCAGCAGGCCGCAGGTATGGCAGCGGCAGAGCCCCATTTCACGGGCGCTGGTCATCGCCTTTCTCCTTGAGCGGGATCCGATCCCAATAGGGAGATGGATCAAAGAGGATCAGCAAACTCATGTTGAGCAGCATCAGAATGCCGAGGCTGAGCAGCCCGCCACCCAGCCTGACATCGGCGATATCGATCAGTTTGAACAGGGCAACCAGCAGGCTGACGATATAGACCTCCAGCATGGCCCAGTGACGAAACACTTCGACAGCCTTCAATGTTGGCGCAAGGAGATGCCAGCGTTTGGCAAGGCCAGATGCCAGCGCAAAGATCCCGGTCAACAGACCGATGGGGGCCAGCACGGCGCACCAGAGCACCAGAGAGGCAACCCAGAACTCCCCCTCGCCAAACAGCACAAAAATCCCGTGCAACAAGTTGGCATCGGAGTTGACGCCAGCCAGCCGCAGATAGATGAGGGGCTCGAAAAAGGCGGAGGGGAGCAGCAGAAATCCGGTGATGGTCAGCGCCATCAATTGGGAGGGACGAAAAGCATAACGGCCATAGAGATGCTGGTGACAGCGAGGGCAGTGGGCATGACGACGCAGCGGCAGCGCCTTGCGCTGGATAAGCAAGTCGCACGCCGGACAGACGATCACGGAACCGGGCTCCATCATACAATTCAACCTGTTGAAGCAATTGGTGAAATTTACCCTAAAACCGGTTCCCTGTCTTGCCTGCCTCCTTAATGTTACGAAAGTATAATTGACGTTAACGTAAACGTGATATTAGATGGTCAAACCAGACAGATGAAAGGAGTCATGATGTCCAGTTTGCCCCCCTCGGCAGGGCTACGTTTTCGTACCGCCCTTGCCAATGAAAAGCCACTACAGATCGTCGGCACCATCAACGCCTATATGGCAATGATGGCCGAGCGCAGCGGCTTTCAGGCGATCTACCTCTCGGGCGCCGGCGTCGCCAACGCCTCCTACGGATTGCCGGATCTCGGCATGACCTCCCTCAACGACGTGCTGATTGATGCCGAACGGATCACCGCAGCAACCCGAGTGCCGCTGCTGGTCGATATCGATACCGGCTGGGGCGGGGCGTTCAACATCGCCCGCACCATTCGCGCGTTCGAGCGGGCCGGTGTCGCCGCCGTCCATATGGAAGATCAGGTGGCCCAAAAGCGCTGCGGTCATCGCCCCAATAAGGCGGTGGTGTCGCTGGAGGAGATGTGTGATCGGATCAAGGCGGCAGTAGATGCTCGCGAGAATGGCGAGTTCGTCATCATGGCTCGCACCGATGCGCTGGCGGTGGAGGGGATGGAATCTGCTCTTGAGCGCACCGCCGCCTATGTGGCCGCTGGGGCCGACATGATCTTCGCCGAGGCGGTGACCGAACTGGCCCAATACGACCAGTTCAAGCAGGCGGCCCAAGTGCCGATCCTTGCCAACATGACCGAGTTCGGCAAAACCGAGCTGTTTGACAAGGAGCAGCTCGCCGCCCACGGGGTCGACATGGTGCTCTATCCATTGAGTGCCAACCGCGCCGCCAATCAGGCCGCACTCAACGTCTATCAACATATTCGCCAGGATGGCCATCAACGTGCCGTCGTGGAGACCATGCAGACCCGGGAGTCGCTCTACGACTTTCTCGGATATCACCACTACGAGCAGACACTGGATCGTCTGTTTTCAGCCAAGGAATAGGAGGCAGCTTATGGGACAACAGAAACCGTTGGGCGGGGCTGGTCTGCGCGGCCAAAGCGCAGGGGAGACCAGTATCTGCACCGTGGGCAAGAGCGGCACCGGGCTTACCTATCGCGGTTACGACATCAAGGAGCTGGCCGACAGCGCCCAGTTCGAGGAAGTCGCCTATCTGCTGCTCAAGGGAGAATTGCCGAGTAACCAGCAACTGGCCGACTACAAACGCGATCTGCGCCGCTTGCGCACACTGCCGGCCGCGCTGCTGGAGGTGCTGGAGCGCATTCCCGCCGATGCTCATCCGATGGATGTGCTGCGCACCGGCTGCTCCATGCTCGGCGATCTGGAGCCGGAAGATGGTTTCGAGCATGAACATGAAGTGGCGGATCGGCTGCTGGCCGCCTTCCCGGGTATCCTGATCTACTGGTACAAGTTCAGTCACGAAGGAGTTCGCATCGCCCTCGACAGCGACGAGGAGTGTATCGGCGGCCACTTTCTGGCCCTGCTGCACCAGAAAGCGCCAAGCGAGCTGGAGCGTCGGGTGATGCATGTCTCTCTCATCCTCTACGCCGAGCATGAGTTCAACGCCTCCACCTTTGCCGCGCGAGTCTGTGCCTCAACTCTTTCCGACATGTTCTCCTGCATCACCGCCGCCATCGGTACCCTGCGCGGCCCGCTCCATGGCGGGGCCAACGAGGCCGCCATGGCGATGATCGAAGATTGGCAAGACGAGACGCAGGCAAGGCGCGAACTGCTGGCCAAGCTGGCGGCCAAGGAGAAGATCATGGGCTTTGGCCACGCCATTTACCGCACCTCGGATCCGCGCAACGTCATCATCAAGGAGTGGTCGGCCAAGCTCGCCGAGGCGGTGGGTGATGATCGCCTCTATCGAGTCTCCTGCGAGGCGGAGAAAGTAATGTGGGAGGAGAAAGAGCTTTTTCCCAACGCCGACTTCTTCCACGCCAGCGCCTATCACTACATGGGGATCCCGACCAAGCTGTTCACCCCCATCTTCGTCTGCTCACGGGTCACCGGCTGGTGCGCCCACGTGATGGAGCAGCGCGAGCACAACCGGATCATCCGCCCGAGCGCCGATTATGTCGGCCCGGCCCCCCGTCACTTTGTCTCTCTACAACAACGATAAGGAAGTCACGATGTCCGCCAACGTCGACGTCAACCACAGACCAGACCCCGATCAGGTGCTGGTCGATATTGCCGATTATGTCTGCAACCACCCCATTACCAGCAAGGCGGCCCTCGACACCGCCCGCTACTGCCTGATGGATACGCTCGGCTGTGGCCTGCTGGCCCTGCGCTTCCCCGAGTGCACCAAGCACCTTGGCCCCATCGTACCCGGTACTGTCGTGCCCCATGGTGCCCGGGTGCCCGGTACCCAACTCTGCCTCGATCCGGTCAAGGCGGCCTGGGACATCGGCGCCATCATCCGCTGGCTCGATTACAACGACACCTGGCTGGCTGCCGAGTGGGGTCACCCATCCGACAATCTGGGCGGTATTCTCGCCACGGCCGACTGGCTCTCCCGTACTCGCGTGGCCGAGGGCAAGGCGCCGCTCACCATGGCCGATGTGCTGGTGGCCATGGTCAAAGCCCACGAAATTCAGGGGGTGCTGGCGCTGGAGAACTCCTTCAATCGGGTCGGTCTCGATCACGTGGTACTGGTCAAGGTCGCCAGCACCGCCGTGGTGACTCATATGCTGGGGGGCACCCGCGATCAGGTGATCGATGCGGTCTCCCAGGCCTGGGTCGATGGCCAGAGCCTGCGGACCTACCGTCATGCCCCCAATGCAGGGTCGCGCAAAAGCTGGGCTGCGGGGGATGCCACCTCCCGTGCAGTGCGCCTCGCCCTTATCACCATGAGCGGCGAGATGGGCTATCCCGGTGTGCTGAGCGCCCCCAAGTGGGGCTTCTACGATGTGCTGTTCAAGGGCAACCAGTTCGCCCTGCATCAGGGGTACGGCAGCTATGTGATGGAGAACGTGCTGTTCAAGATCTCCTATCCTGCCGAGTTCCATGCCCAGACCGCGGTGGAGTGCGCCATGAAGTTGCATGGTCAGGTGAAGGGGCGGCTCGACGAGATAGATCGTATCGAGCTCACCACTCATGAGTCGGCCATTCGCATCATCAGCAAGGTCGGCGCCCTCAACAACCCGGCCGATCGGGATCACTGTCTGCAGTACATGGTGGCGGTTCCGCTGATCTTCGGTCGACTCATCGCTGAGGATTACGAGGACGATGTTGCCGCCGATCCCCGCATCGATGGGCTGCGCAGCAAGATGGTGGTGCAGGAGGACAAGCGTTACAGCCGCGAATATCTGGAGGCAGACAAGCGCTCCATTGCCAACGCCATCCAGATCTTCTTCAAGGACGGTACTCACACCGCCAAGGTGGAGGTGGAGTACCCGGTCGGCCATCGTCGCCGCCGGGAGGAGGGGATCCCGCTGCTGGTGGAGAAATTCCAGCACAACCTGGCCACCCGCTTCCCGGCGAAACGGGTCAGCGACATCCTTGCCCTCTGTCAGGATGGGCCGCGGCTTGCCGCCACCCCGGTACACGCCTTTATGGATCTGTTGGTGATCTGACCGATATCTACCGGCAAACAGCGATAAACGAAAAGCGGGCCCATCGGCCCGCTTTGTCGTCTGGCAAGGGTTATCTGGCAACCTCTTGCACAATCAGACGTTCAGACGTTGCTGCTTCTGTCTGTTACCAACGATCGGGCCTCGCGTTTTATCGTGCCACTACCACGGCAACGATCCGCTTCCCGCGCGCTGTTTCACTGACGCAACAATGATCAATTTCAACTCGATTTATTTGCAACAATCTTCGTCTACCGAGCTTAAGCCAGAACGCTGCTATCACCGCTAAAGAGCGCCGTCATGATGGCCGTCTCGCGACTGGCGATGGTTTCAAGAAACTCGTTGGCACGTCCCATGTGATGGCACACCTGATAGCCCCGCTCGACAAAGGAGAAGAGCTCGCCAAGCCCCGCCAGATGGGCCGGGCCCGAGACCAGCTTGAGGGTTGCCCCCAGCAGCGGTTTTCTCGCCAGCCGATCCAGCGTCATACCCAGCTGGCTCACCAGCGCAATCTGATGCTCCCGACGCGCCTGCTCACCCACGGCGCGATAGGCGATGGTGTAGTGTTCGGCAGTAATGGGATTGAGCCCGCCAATGCGGCGCAGCGCCACCACCATCAGGTAATCGAGCTCTTCGGAGAGGGCGTCGAGCTCGATCGCCTGTGCCAGCACCTTGTGGCCGGATTCGGGCAACAGCCGCTCTGCAGTTGGCATCACCCGCATCACGTCGGCATCGCGGCGAGCGCTGTCACCCGGCCCGTAGAGATCGGTCAGAAAGAAGCGGGCGGCCGGCCCATAACGGTCGCTCTCCAGCAAATCCCTGTGGGTGCGCCCCAGCCGGTCGGCCTGCCACTGACGCAAGCAGTCCCGATCCTGCATATCTTGCGGATGGCAGCGCATCTGCTCGCGCAAAGCCGCCACCCGATTGAGCTGGCGATAGAGCTGACCAAGGGTGCTCTCGTCATCGGGGGAGTGGGATTGATGGGTCATCGACAGCTCTCTGATTGTGTGGGACTGGACGGAGTTATAGATTCGAAATAGACAACCGAATGAAAAACAAACAGTTTTTACACCTTCTTCACTGCCAAGTGTAGCCTGAAGGTGGCCGGGAATAAATCCTGCGCCACGCCAGCCCTTGCCATGACGGCAGACACTGTTAAGTGAGTCCCATTTATGTAAATGACTCTTTCACTTGTTGTGAACATGTGTTTAATATCAACAGATATGTCATTACCCTGAGTACTCATCATGTTTCTATACGATTCGCTCGCTGGCAGTCGCGGGCTCTCAACCATCCAGATCAGCCGACAGCACCCGCTGGGGCTGGCCGGTGCCCGGGTGGCCGCAGAAGCCATTGCCCAGGACATGTGCGAAAACTATCAACTGGATTGTGAATGGGCGGATGAAGAGGAGACCGAATTGCGGTTTCGTGGCTCGGGCGTTCATGGTTCGCTCATTCTCGATGAGGAGAATTTGCAGCTCGATGTTCATCTTGGCCTGATGCTGCTGCCCGTACGCAGTGTGCTGGAGCAGGAGATCCTCGATTATGTGGAGAATCGATTACCCTGCCCGAAACGGGTATGAAACCAATTTCACCCGCCATTTTAAATAGCGGGGAAGAGAGTAAGACATGTATTGAACAGGCTATTTCTGCTCGACTCTCTGCTTATTGTTCGGTGAATGTTTAGCAATGCATTTTGGATTTTTAATATAGCCATCACTTTTCGTACTTAATATTTCGAGCCGGCCTGACTACCTCATCTTTAATTACGTTTTCCGCTCATTGCGAGATGAAGAGAGAAGGTTTCTGGCTGTCTCGACTATTTCATTTTGCAGGGAAACAGCATGCCAACGAGTGAATTTATCTCTTGCGTTGATACCGCATGGCTACGCATGGACAGACCCAACAACCTGATGCAGATCATCGGCGTTCTGATGTTTGAAGGGCTGCTTGATGAAGAGCGTCTGCGCAACGGGTTGCGCCACACCATTTCGGTACAGCCCCGCTTCCACCAGCGGGCCGTGCTGGAGGGGGGATCCTACTGCTGGCGCCATGATCCCGACTTCGATCTCGACCAGCACCTCAAGCGCGTGATCCTGCCCGGCAAGGCGGGCAAAATCGAGCTGGAGAAGCTGGTGGCCGATCTCGCCTCGACCCCGCTCAACCACCAGCGTCCCCTGTGGGACATGCACCTGACCGACACCTCGCTGGGCGGTCAGGCGCTGGTGGTGCGCATCCACCACGCTATGGGGGATGGCTTCTCGCTGGTGCGGGCCATGCTCACCATGATGGACAACTCCCCGCAACCAGTCACTCCCATCCGTCCCAAGGCGGCGCCGGAGCCCGCCGATGAGGAGGACGATGACGACACGCCCCACGGCAGCAGGCTGGTCAAGGCGGGCCTCAAGCTGACCGGCACCCTCTGGTCCAAATATGTCGAGGTGCTGACCCATCCCACCAAGGCGGTGGATTACCTCAAAGCCGGTCGCGATGTGGCCAGCGAGCTGTGCAACATTGCGACGCTGGGCGATGATTCACCCTCCCGCCTCAAGGGCAAGACGGGCAGCAGCAAGCGGGTTGCCTGGTCGGAACAGATCCCGCTGCCCGACATCAAGGCGGTAGGCAAGGTGCTGGGCTGCTCGGTCAACGACCTGCTGATCGCCGCCACCGCCGGCGCGTTCCGTCACTACCTGGAAGAGAAGGGTGACGATGTCGACAACATCGAAATTCGCGCCCTGGTGCCGGTCAATATGCGATCCCCAGACGATGACGGTGCCCTTGGCAACCGTTTCGGGCTGGTGGCCCTCGATCTGCCGCTCGATATCGCCCATCCGCTGCAACGCCTCTATGCGGTGCGAGATCGAATGCAGGCGCTGCGCAGCTCGCTGCAGCCGGTTGTGGTGCTCAATCTGCTCCATGGTCTTGGCATGGCGCCCAAAGCGGTACAACAGCAGGCGGTCGATCTGCTGGCGGCCAAAGCCAGCGCGGTGATCACCAATGTGCCGGGGCCGCAGCAGACCCTCTATCTGGCCGGTGCGCGCCTGCGCCAGCCGCTGTTCTGGGTGCCACAGGCCGGGGATATCGGCGTCGGCGTCTCCATCCTCTCCTACGATCACGGCGTGCAGCTGGGGCTTATCACCGACAAGAAGCTGGTACCGGATCCTGATCAGGTTGTCGACCGCTTCGCGGTGGAGTTTGAACAACTGCTACTGCTGGTGTTGCTGGAGCCGGAGCTGCTGTTCGACCCGAACGGCCTTGATGCGCTGCTGGGCTGATCCAGCACATAAAAACCCCGATAAAAAGAGGCCAACCCGCGGGTTGGCCTCTTTGCTATCTGTTGCCTGACGCAGCTGCGTAAGGCAGGGGATTAATCCTCCAGCTCTTCGCGCGCCGCCTCCACATCGAGGCGCTCCATCGCATCCATCGGCTCGCACTCGGCCGCTTCGGCATAGAGAGCTTCGGCCGCTTTCAAGCGGCTCTTGCCATGCAGCATCACCTGGGCATTGGCATACTCCATCCGCGCGATGGCGGAATCGGGGATCAGTGCCAGCGCCTCCTTGAAGTGACGCTCGGACTCCTCCTTCTTGGCACCATAGGTGAGGCCGCCGATCATGGCGCCCAGCTTGTCGACGATCTCGGCGTGCCATGCGCCAAAGGCGATATGGGCTTCGGCGTGGTCGGGTTCGATCTCCAGTGCCTTCTCCAGGCTTGCCTTGATCTTGTCACCAATGCCCTGAGAGAGGGCTTTGGAGATGGAAATCACCTGGCTGTAACGGCCAAGGGCCAGAGCATGGAAGTACCAGGCGTTGGCATTGTCAGGCTGGCGTTTTTGCAGCTTCTCGGCATGGTTGGCCGCCCGCTCGAAAGCGGCACGCTTGGCATACTTGTCTTCCAGCAGGTAGCTGGCGTGGATCACCAGCGCCTTGTTCGCCACATTGAGACCTGCCTCACCGGCCGCTTCGCCAAGGGCGACGGCCTGGGCAAAATCCCCTGCGTGGTAGGCCCGCCAGGCATCCTGTACCTGCTCATCTTCCGGCCATGGCTCGGCATCCCCCTGATGGAGACGTTCCCAGTTATCGGCCAGCTTCTGGCCAGCATAATCATAGGCCGCATCCGCGTAGGGGAAGGGGACAAATTCGAGTTGTGAGGTGGTCATGCTTGTTCTCCCTGTAGCATTTGAGTCAAACCTTTTCGGTGTAGTGGTGGGCGAGAGCGCCCAGATGAACACGGGCATCGTCCCGCAGATAGGGGGCGACCAGCTGCATCACCTGAAAGACGCCCAATGCAATATCGGCGTCGTTCCGGGGGTGCAGTGCCCGCTGGTACGAGATCCAGAATGTGCCCACCAGCGCCACGTTGGCAGCCAGTGAACGCAGCTGTTGGGGACTTCCCTCCATCAGGCCGACCGTCTGCAGGTGAGTGCAGATGGTGATGGCTGTCTGCTCCTTGCGGCGCAGCAGGGCGGAGAAGCGCTGCTCGACCCGATGGTAGCCATTCATCAGGGTGGAGATATCGTAGTAGAAGAAACGGTATTTCCAGATGGCTTCAAACATCAGGTGGAGGAAGAGCCAGATATCCTCGGGCTCATCGGACGGGGCGCTGACCGCATCGAGCAGGCGCTCCATCTCCTGCTCGAACTCGTCGAACAGGGCATTGACGATCTCCTCCTTGTTGTGGAAGTGGTAGTAGAGATTTCCCTGGCTTATCTCCATCTCGGCCGCAATGGCCGAGGTGGTAACGCTGGGTTCGCCCAGCAGATTGAAGCGGGCGAGGGCAGTGGTCAGGATCCGTTCCCGGGTACGGCGTTTGGGCTTGCGATCCATGCTACTCCTTCACGTGTGGACGACGTACGCCACGGCGATAACGCCTGGCGAGCCAGTGTTGCAGCTGTTCCAGCGACTTGTCGAGAGCCGCAACCGAGCCGCTGCTGGGGGCCAGCAGGGTGCGATCGGGGTCGGCGAGCGCCTTCAGATTGAGCTCGAAGCCATGCTTGGCCAGGATGGGGGCAAGCTCGTGGCGACGCTGCCAGAGATCGCGACGGGTGTGTTGGAAGGCGTGTTCGCACAGGCGGCGACGATCCCGATAGCTGAACACATTGGTAAAAAACATCTCGCCATCGGCAGGGGATGGTTCAAACAGCAGTGCGTCGGCGTTGGGGTATTGGTGGCGATAGCGATCCATCCCCACATGCATCCGCGAGTGGATGATGGCGCGGAAGGTCTGGGCCAGCACCACCGGCAAACCGCTATCCACCAGATTGGTGGGCTCTCCGGCTGCCATCCCTGCATCGAAGGGCACCAGCGGATTGATGCAGAAGACCAGATCTGCCCCCTCCTGCAGCGCCACCGAGGCGTGCAGCGTCTTGATCAGGGCGCCATCGACATAGTAACGGCCATTGATCAAGGAGGGAGGAAAGAGGCCGGGCAGGGCCGCAGAGGCCTGCACGGCAGCCGAAATGGGCACATCGTCGAGCCCCGGCCCGCCAAAGGCGACCGGATGGCCGGTATCCAGCTCGGTCGCCACCACGAACAGACGGCGGTTTAGCTGGCGAAAATCATTGCTGCGACCGGGACGGGAGAAGAACTGGGTCAGGATGCGATCCACCCCGCGATTGTCGAACAGCCCGGTCGGGATCGCCCTGGAGAGACCTTGCAGCGATTCAAACAGGCTGCGTTTCCAGGGGGCAGCCAGATAGCGCATCAGGCACTCCAGCGCCAGAGGCGGGATGGAGCCGAGTCGCAAAGCGTATTCACGAAAGGCGGGACGCAGCAGGGTGGCGGGATCAAACATCTCACCGGAGTCATCGCTGAGCAGTATGCGCACCAGTTTTTCTGCCGAGATGCCGTTGGCCAGCGCCGATGCCACCACGGCGCCCGAGCTGACGCCGACATAAATATCGGCATGTTCAAGGCGCAGGCCGCTGATGCTGTCGGAGAGGGCGGCGCAGGCACCGATCTCGTAGATGCCACCGAGCGGCCCGCCACCGGCAAGGGCGATTGCTACCGTACTCATAGAGCCTCCTCCCTATCCATAGAAAACCGGCCCAGCGCTGGGCATGGGCCGGTGATGCTCACTCTTTGCCATCGAGACGGATTACGGCAGAACGCTCTCGGCCTTGGCCTTCACCTCTTTGACTGCATCTTCTGCAGCGGAGAGGAGGTCAGCTGCCTGCTCAACCACAGCCTCTTTAGCCTTGGCGACCGGCGCCTTCTTTACCGGCGCTTTCTTGACCGGCGCTTTCTTCGGGGCTGCCGGTTTGGCTTCAGCGGCCGGAGCCTCTTCGTCCTGGGCATCCAGCAACTGCTGCACCACTTCGGTCAGCTCGGCCATGCGCTTGGAGAGCTTGTCGATGTCCTTGCGAGTCGGGATACCGAGACTGGCTACAGCGCGGGCAACGCGATCTTCGAACACCTGCTCCAGACGGCCCCAGGTACCGGCAGTCTTGTCAGCTACCGCAGCAATCTTCTCGTCAGCACTTTGACGGGTTTTGGCTTGCAGCGCTTCACCTTCCTGCACCAGCGCTTCAAAAATCTTGCCGCCCTCTTCCTGCGCCTTGGCATAGGCGCCCAGGCCGGCCAACCAGATCTGCTGGGTGGACTCTTTGATGGTGGAGGTGAGTTGGTTGTCGGTCACTGAACCTGCCAGCGCTTTAAGTTTTTTAGCCATGATCTTCTCCTTGAATAACGACAGATAAATGTAATGGCGACAACGAAACTGCAATCGGGTTGTGGCATTACTGATTTTTCAACTTCAGTCTAGGGACAAAAAATAGAGGGTTCTACCTAATAACGGAACAGGCACACCACCGAAATTAGGGTTTGCTCACGAACCGACAATCAAATTGCGGATTTCCATATGAATCGTGATATATCTAACAACCTAGTAACACCCTAATCAGTAGCAGGATTCTCTTTATGA
The DNA here is from genome assembly GCF_024436135.1 of Aeromonas sp. SG16. Taxonomy (NCBI): domain Bacteria; kingdom Pseudomonadati; phylum Pseudomonadota; class Gammaproteobacteria; order Aeromonadales; family Aeromonadaceae; genus Aeromonas; species Aeromonas sp. SG16. Next base: position 724,396 of record NZ_JANFNW010000001.1, on the reverse strand, counting down.
ACTATTTCATTACCGGCGGTAGTGGTTTTATCGGGCGTCGATTGATCAAAAAGTTATTCCAACAGCATCCCGACTGTACCGTCTATTTTCTGATGCGCTCTTCTCATCAGGAAAAATTGCCAGAGCTGTTCTCATTCTGGAATGTGGATGAATCGCGCGCGGTCCCGGTTTTTGGCGACATGACGCAACCGCTGTTGGGGGTATCGGTCGAGATACAGGAGCAGTTGATCGGCAAGATCGACCACTTCTTCCATCTGGCTGCCATCTATGATCTCAACGCCAAGGCGGGGATCCAGCAGCAGGTCAACACCGAAGGAACCCGTCAGTCCGTGCAGCTGGCCGAACGACTCTCGGCCCGCCAGTTCCACCACTGCAGCTCTATTGCTGCCGCCGGTCTCTTTGATGGTCTGTTTCGCGAGGATATGTTCGATGAAGCCGAACACCTCGACATGCCTTATTTCCAGACCAAGCACGAAGCGGAAGGGATTGTGCGCAACGAGTGCAGCATTCCGTGGCGGGTCTACCGCCCGGGCATCGTTGTCGGTGACTCCAATACCGGCGAGATGGACAAGATCGACGGCCCTTACTACTTCTTCAAGACCATCCAGAAGCTGCGCCGTCTACTGCCGCCCTGGATGCCGGCCATCGGGGTTGAGGGCGGGCGCATCAACATAGTGCCGGTCAACTTTGTGGTCGATGCCATGGTACATATCGCCCATCAGGAGGGAGAGGAGAACAAAACCTTCCATCTGACCGACCCCAACCCGATGCGGGTTGGCGACATGCTGAGCACCTTCTCCCGCGCCGCCCATGCGCCGGAGCCCGCGATCCGCATCAACGCCTCTCTCTTTAACTTCATTCCCCGCCACCTGACCGCCATGCTGATGACCATGGCGCCGGTGCGCCGCATTCGCGATGCCGCCATCGCCGATCTGGGTCTGCCCAAGGATGTGTTCCGTCTTATCAGCTATCCCACCCGTTTCGACAGTCGCGAAACCCAACGGGTACTGAAAGGGACCGGTATCGAAGTGCCGCCGCTGCACAGCTACGCCTGGCGGCTGTGGGATTACTGGGAGCGCCACCTTGACCCGGAGCTCTTCATCGATCGCTCTCTGCGTGGTCGGGTAGAGGGCAAGGTGGTGCTGGTGACCGGGGCCACCTCCGGCATTGGCCGTGCAACCGCACGCAAGCTGGCGGGGGCGGGGGCCAATGTCGTTACCATCGCCCGCGACGAGCAGAAGATTGCCGAGACTAAAGCCGAGTTTGCCGAGCTGGGGCTGACCATCGAGATCTATCAGGGGGATCTCTCCAATCTGGCGCAGGCCGAGGAGATCACCGCTCGCATCGTGGCCGATCACGGCGGCGTCGATATTCTGGTCAACAATGCCGGCCGCTCCATCCGCCGCTCCATCGAGGACTCCTTCGATCGCTTCCACGATTTAGAACGCACCATGCAGCTCAACTACTTCGGCGCGCTCAAGGTGATCATGGGGGTGCTGCCCACCATGATCGAGAAGAAGAAAGGCCACATCATCAACATCTCCTCCATCGGGGTGTTGACCAATGCGCCGCGCTTCTCCGCCTATGTTGCCTCCAAGTCAGCCCTCGATGCTTGGGTGCGTACCGCCGCCTCCGAGTTTGCCGATAAAGGGGTGAGCTTCTCCATCATCAATATGCCGCTGGTGAAAACGCCGATGGTCGCACCGACCAAGGTCTATGAGCAGGTACCGATGATGACGCCGGAAGAAGCGGCCGATCTGGTATGCGATACCATCATCAACAAGCATGTTCGTCTGGCCACTCGCCTCGGGGTATTTGGTCAGGTGGTTCATGCCCTGGCACCGCGTGTCGCTCAGGTCATCATGAACACCAGCTTCCGCACCTTTGCCGATCCCAAGGATGGCGACAAGTCCAAGGCCACCGCCGATCAGGTTGCCGTCTCCACCTTCATCAAGGGGATCCACTTCTAAGCCAGCGCAGCTGAAAGGAAGATAAAAACAGAGCGGGCCCGAACATTCGGGCCCGCTCTTTTATTGTGAGCTGATTGCCTATGGCCTAATTGCGAGCCAGCAGCGTAAGCAGCAGCGCCGTGGTACGGCGCGAGTAGAGCAGGGTGAGGTGACCAATCCCCGCCAGCTCGATATCTTCCATGCCGGCCAGACGCTGGCACTCCTGTGGCATCACCACGTTATCGTGGCTGGTACGTACCGAGATCCCGGGAACGCAGAGAGGCACAGAGGCAAAGCGCTGCAACCAGCCGGAACCCGGCTCCATCTCCCGCGCATTGGCACCCACCCCCAGCATCGCCAGCTGGCTTCCCTGATGGGGCGTTGCCAGCGTGATAAGGCTCGCTACCTTGTCGCCGCCATGGACCGCCAGATAGTCGCGGCAGACCAACCCCCCCATGCTGTGGCCGATCAGCACCAGCTGGCTGGCACCGGTTGCTGCGAGCACATCGTCAATTCGCTTGGCCAGCAGCGGCACCATCTCGTCGATATGACCAAATGGCGGCGTCAGGGTAATGGTAGCGACCACATGACCCGCAGCTTCAAGCCGAGCACGCTGGGTTCGCCAGATGCCGCGGCTGCAACCATAACCATGCACCAGCAGTACCGGCCGTGTGCCGGGAGGCAGCCTGTCTGGCACCATCAGCAGCGGCTCGAAGGGGAGCAGCCAGGTAAAGGTGTAGAGGTAGGCGAGCATCTCTCGTGCCATCATCTTCACTCTCGCCGACATGCCGATGGCCGGGGAGGGGTAAAAGCGGGTAAATAGCCAGCTACCGAGTACCACCAGGCAACGCAGGGTGAGCAGAGCCAGGATCACGAACAGCAGAGTGACCAGCCATGAAAAATCCAGTACCAGATGGGCGATGCTCCCAATGAGCAGCACCTCAACCATCAGCAGAATAAACAGGTGTCGTACGATCGTCATGCCCCCATGATCCGGCGACATAGCCATAGAAGTCAAATGACGCTTTTCTACCCTGCAGGCCCCGTCACGCTTGCCTCGACATAGCCCTTTCTCATTTCCGTGTCAGGTTATTTGCAATACTGTATATCCATACATATACTTGTCTCATCATTACCAAGAGGAGGCCATCATGGCTGTTGAAATCAAATATGTTGTGGTTCGTGGGGGAGTGGAAAAAATGACTTTTGCCAGCAAGAAAGAGGCGGACGCCTATGACAAACTGCTGGATACCGCCGATGAGCTGATGGCACTGCTCGCCGGTGCCCCTGTCGAGATGACCCCGGAGCAGCAGGAGAGCCTGGCGTTTTACCTCGCCGAGCAGCGTGATCAGCTGCAAAACCTGCTGCGTGGTGGCAAGGTAGCGGCAACTGGCAACAAGGAGGAAGAGCCCGCAGCCAAGCGCAAGGAGAAGGCGCTCAAACAGGTGGCATAAGCAGTTTCTTGGTGGCCTATCGGGGTAACGGCTTGAACATCATTCACTTAAATTGCATTTATCATAATTTTTCAGGATGTTTACCCCGAGAATTTTTTAACAAAGGTGCATATTGATTGCATAAGGTAATTCAAAACCAAGATCCTGTTTCTGGCTGGTAACCAGCCAATCACACCTTTGACAAACCGGGCCTGGCCCTGTCTTTCGGTCGATATCACCGGCCATTTCTCTTCTTTTTTAACCAAGCAAGACCATGACTCATCAACCCATTCCCTTGCCGCCGGCCATGCCACTTTTTGACAATCTCACCTATCTGGAAGAGGGCAATGCTCAGGTTAACCACTACCTCGCCAACCTCAGCCTCAACACAGTGCCTGATGCAGGTCTGGTCTATGAGCTGGCGGTCGACTGGCTGCTTGAACAGCGCCATAGCGAGAACAACTACAAGACCTACCGCAGCGAGCTGACCACCTTTTTGCACTGGTGTTTTTGCGAAGTCGCCATCAGCCCAAAGGCGCTGACCCGGCGCATCATGATGCGCTACCTCGACTACTGCCAATCACCACCGGCGCCGCTCATCGCCTATCGCAACGTCGCCCAGTTTGTACAGGACAAAGAGTGGGGAGAGCGGTTACCCAATCCCCAATGGCGTCCATTTCTTGGTAAAAAGGAACTGGGCCAGCCACTGCCATACCGCTTGAGCGAACAGGCGATGAAGACCAAGCTCGCTATCCTGTCAGCCTTCTTCCAGTTCCTTATTCAGGAGGAGTACATGGATAGAAACCCGGCACTGTTACTGCAACGGGTGAAAAAGCCCCTTGCACAGGAGGCTGACGATAAGGTGCAAGCCTTCAGCGAACTGCAATGGTCCTACGTGCTGCAGGCCGCCGAAACACTGGCACAAGATAATCCGGAACAACATGAGCGCAGCCGGTTTCTCGTCATCCTGATGTATGCCTGTTATCTGCGGATCTCGGAAGTGGCGGCCAGGCCCGGCTTTACCCCCGTGATGGGGCAGTTTCGTCGCGACAGCAAAACCGGCGTCTGGGGTTACTACATACCGAGCAGCAAGGGGGGGAAACGTCGTACCGTCGCCGTCTCACAGGCACTGCTCCACGCCCTCGAACGCTACCGTGCGTTTCTGGGACTCTCGCCCTTGCCGGCCCCCAACGAGCAGACCCCGCTCTTTATCCGTCATAAAGCGGCAGCCCACGGCCGGGAACAGGGAGAACTGAATGCCAATCTGGGGATCCGTCAGCTGCGCGAACTGGTGCAGGCAGTGATAACCAAGGGTGCCGAGCTGGCCGAGCTGGATGGCTTTTATCAGGATGGTGCCGAAATGCGGCAACTGACCCCCCACGCCATTCGCCATACCGGGATCACCCACGACATCAACCTCAACGGTCGACCACTTTCCCACGTACAAGCCGATGCGGGCCACGACAGTATCGACACCACCTCCAAATACCTGCACACCAGCCAGAGCGAACGTCATGAGAGCGCCCAGCAAAAGCCGCTCGACAGGTTGCGATAAAGCCCCGGACGAGTGAGAGATAACAAGAGGTAAAAATCGGAGATAGGACTACCAAGGTACCGTAATTTTTACGGCATATTCCTGTCAATCGGCGCGAGCGCAATGGTTGCCCACAGTGAAAAGGGGAGTCCAATACACATATTGCTCAAGCCTTTTGATAGTGAACACTTGTCTCAAAATACGGCATTTGTGGTTTCAGAATATCGACCAAGGGGAGGGGGTTGGGTGATTGCTATTTCGTGGTAACCGAGAGAAATGGCTTGGCGCTTCAGCACAAAGTAGATAGCCATTTCATCTCTACATATCACCCCGATCAGTAATACGGGGGGAATTCCCAGAGAACCATGCTCACACCATGCACGGGCGAGGGGGGTTATCTCTTACGAAGTAGGTTTTTTGTCAGTAAGGGCTTGGTTTAACAGCAATTGCCCCAACTTTCATTTAATGCCGATAAAGCTAGTTATCGGCATTAAGCCGTTTGCTCTGTGTACAGATAGTCAGGAGGAAACCCAACACTTTGAAAAAAAGGAAATCCATATGACAGTCGATCATATTGAAAAGTCAGAACACCTTGAGGCATTAGAGGTCTCTCTTCGGGAAGAATGGCATGCCATGATTGCATCAGGTGCGCCTAAAGCAGACATAATTGCTAAATCCCAAAATATACCGCTGCGTATTTTGCTAGTCAGAACTCAAGGTGCAAGTTTATCCAGCCTTATCGAGATGGGCGCTAGGTGCCGAACTCTACATTGAGGATGTGAATATGATTGAGCGTTTCAAAATTGAAAATGTGACTGAAGCTGATGCCTTCTTAAGAGATTTGCTAGCTAAAGATGAGTATCGCTCAATGGATGAAGTGATTGTACGGGCACGCGAGCTTGTTTCGGATGACAATCTTCGTATGTACTTCATTAACAAGGCGAAAGAGATTCTTGGCGTCACAGCCTGAGTGGAATTCAGGCGAAACAATCTATCAAGGGGCCTCAGGCCCCTTTGTTCTACCTACAGGCCTGACTGCGCATAATTCATGATTACGTTAAAGCCGCCGATGCCGTGCGTCCTGACAATGTTGTCGGATTCAAGCGGTACGCGAATAATGCGCAGGGATATAACAAAAAACTTTATTTTTCGATGGTTTGAGTGCGGTTTGAGTCCAGAGGAAACGGCGAAACTTTGTTTTGTTTCCGTGACAGAGGTCACACTCTGGGATGAGGGAAAACCCATACCGCCTGTATGCAAACGAGTCATGAGGATGGCAGTTGGACGGGAGCTGCCAACCGTTTTTACCCGCTATTGGGATGGCTGGCGTATGTCCGGACATCACTTAATCACCCCTGCTGGCACCTATCTGACCCGCCAGCGTCTGGAAATCATCGAGTCGTTCGGGAGTGAAGACCTCAAGGCGCTGAAAGACAACGCGGCGCTGAGGCGTTTACCTACCTCAGAACGCTGAGAGCCTTAAAAGCCGGTTTAGCAGGGAGGAGGGGGATCCAGCCTCTGGGCTAGATGGGCGTGTTCCGCCGCTCACCGACTGGCAGATCTATCGGCATCAGTGGGCGGCTTGTAGGGGCTGGCGCCCCTGTTCTTTGATGTCCGGACATCAGTGCCATTGGGGATTGGCTTTGTAGAGCTTGCGAGCAAATTCACGGAGGGCGTTGGTGCTGGTCCACTCGTATGGTACGTGCTCTGGGTCTTGCGCCATCTTGGCGAGACGCTCCAACAGCTGCAACATGAAGAGATACGAATACCCGCCATCAAAGTCCGAAAACTTCAAAAAACGCTTCTTGAAATCCGCATAGCCCTTGTACTGAGTCAACAGCGGCATATAGACCGCCCATGCCTGCTGGGCAGGAGACAAATCGGGATCTGGCAATTCTTGTTTTGGTTCCGGCAAAGGAAGAGCGACCTGTTTCTCTGCATCGCCGCGTTCTGGGGCAGGGGACGCAGTTGCGGGTTGCCCTGGCTGTTGGCGTGATACCTTCTCGATCATCGCGTGATGCCAAGCCAGATACCTGACGGCTAAGGCCGTGCGGCGCTCTATGGCCATCTGCCCATTCTCCATGCGCACAACGGTGTTGCGGGCAACGGCCAGCTCGTCAGCCATGCGCTGTTGTGACCACTCAAGGCGGGCGCGTATGTCTTTCAGTTCTACGGCGCTCAAGCTCAAATCGTCCATGTTTCCTCCTTGTTGGTGCAACATCATGTTGCATGCTTTGATTATAGTTTGAGCTGGTTGTAATGCAACATCATGTTGCACTTTCTTTTTGAATGTCCGTGTTTTGGCTACGGGCGGGAGCAACGCTACACGAGGCGATTTATTTTGGGGGAGGGTGTCCTCGGGGAGCGCCGCTGCGCGGGGAAACGCCAGCGGTGGTGCTGCTGGCCCGCGCGGCGGCGGGCCTCCGGCCACTGGCAAAATGAAATCGTGCTGAGAAGCCAGGGGACGCGTTGGAGGGACGCGTCACACTTGGACGGGGTGAATGCTACAAAGCCTTTTCCACTGATCCCGCGACGCCTGCGGTCAAACTATCCTTCTTGCCTGACGGTATGGTGTTGCGCTCACGGATGAGCATGGTCACTTTGCCTTTGGTAATAACCAAGCCGTAGGACTTCATGACGACAGTCCAGCCCAACTGGGTGAGGTCTGCCGAACGCCATGTCGTTATGTTGTTGTCCTTGTCGTCCCACACCTCAATCCATGCGTCGAGCAGCTGGCCATTGACGATGGTCTGAGAGGTCAGGACAGGCTTGCCGGATTCAAGGGTCTGAGTGAAGAGATCATCAATCTTGGGCTTTGGGGGCGGCTCCGGCCTTGGTGCTGGTTGCCCAGGTGAACTGGGTGATGCAACTTGATGTTGCTCTTGTTCCTGCTTGGCCAAGTCTTCGGCCCCCGTCTTGCTGTTGAAGTTGAGCATGGTATCGACGGCGAACCAGAGGCCACCGATGAACAGCAGGGCAGCGATAGGAAGCCCGTACTTGAACTTGGCAGACTTGAAGATGTTGGTCCGGTCATCTTCATAGACCCCCATTTCATTGTCTTCTGACGTGGTGCTGGCGTAGCTGCCGAAATACTTGGGGTCATACTGCCGGATACCGCCTGTGAGCTTCTCGAACTCGATACGGCTACGCTGGCCGTCTGCCCTTAGGGAACCACTGTAGGCGGTCCAAGAGTAGCGTTTGGCTTGGCCTACGGCGTCGAGCTTCTTGAAGACGAACTTCTTGTCGATACGGTTACGCCACATGCTGTGAACGTCGTTGAGGTTCTGCCCCATCAACACGATATCAAGGCCGCGGTGGCGGTGTTCTGTTATCAATTGGATGATCGGGTCAGGTAATTTTTGCCGACCAGACGGCCAGAAGTTCTGGCTCTCATCGATGATAACGAGGCTTTTGTCGCGAACGTGCTCGTGGATGGCCGGCACCTGCTCACGGGTGATCTGCTTGAGCTGTTCCTGGCATTCCTCCAGCGTTATCTCGGCCAGCTCGGCTATCTTCTCGAAGTTCAGACCCTCGATATAGGCATCCACGGTGCGACCATCCTTGAGTCGCGGAATAATATGAGAAACCAATGCTTCATAGCTTTTACCGGAGCCCGGCAATCCCTCGTGAAATATCAGCATGTTAAGACTCCATTTAACATAAATAATCGCGTCACGCAGTTATTACCATTGGAACAACGTGGCCACTTTACGAACCAGCCGGAAGGCGACACCCATTGATATAAACAAAAACGCCTGCGCTATCCCCGACATATTCAGGAAGTAGACAACATCCGAGGGAATGTAGTTAAAGAGATCCTGCAAGCTGTATTGCAAGAAATCCGGCATGGGGATACTTGATATAACGAACCGTATCCCCTCAAGTATCTTTTCCAACGTGGTCAGCAGAATATCCTCGAACCACTGGAATATGGCCTGAAAGAACTTCACCACCCACATGATGAAGCTCTCAATCATATCCTTGAGCCAGTTCCTGAACGAATTAAGCAATTCCATGGATTGTATCCTTAGTCCAGAAGGGCAATTCTAAACGCGGCATAAAGCCCTAATAGCTTCACGCACAGCGCGATTATCTCGAATATCTTTTGCAGGTCGGCATTACAGAACACATCGAACACCAGACTTCCACCACCTACGCCGCCAATTTCCGGCACATCGATACTGAACTGGGGACACGTACCCGCGCCCATATCGACCTTGAAGAAGTCACCGATGGACGAGAACAGAGGCAACTGATTCATGGCTGTAACATGATGTTGCATCACGGTGCCGTAGTTACGTTGGCCCCAGTCGTTGGGATTAGGGTTGACTGACTTGGGGTCGGTCTTGATGTTGGTGTCACCTGGGGGCAATGGCTTGTCGCCTTCACCTTCATCTTGTTTCTCGATGGCGTCCTTGATGGCGTCAAGTTTGGTGCCCATTTGGGCGTTACCGTCCTTGATGGCGTTGGCCGTCTGTATCTGGCCCATGCTGGCACCCGCACCACCTTGTGAGGCCGACAACTGAGCCTCTTTGATTGATGACTGTATGTCCTTACCCGTCTGCTGGATGACCTTACCAAGCGCGGCGTTCTGCTCGCTGGTAGCCTTAATCTCTTTGTTACTAGTCTCGGCTATCTTGTCCACGACCGTGTTCAGCGTGGCGGTGCCCGACGCACCTGACGTAGGGTTACTAACGGCGCTACTGGCCGCGTTCTGGAGCTCGTTCTGGGCGTTGTTTGTTGCGGCTGATGAATCTGGGGGAGTTACTGGGGTGTTAGCTCCGGCAGTTGATGAATCCTCGGAGTTACCGCTGGTCTGTATCGGGCAGTTCTCACCAGTGAACTTGATTACACCACTCCAGATGTTTGGATTTGAACCCAAGTTGATGGCACCACCTACAGTCTGAACTGAACATTGGCCATAACACTGGATCTTGACTGAGCCAAACGTGCTTGTGAAAAAACTGACAGGCTGGTCTGGTTCACCATAGGTATTACCGGCAATGCCTTCACATATCGGACGGCAGAATTCTTTTCCGGTTATTGCGTTGGTGTCTTTGACCGAACCAAGGAGACATTGAACAGGTTTCTTTTCACATACAGTGCCATTATTTGTGACCTTCGGGCCAAACGTAAACTCTGGTTTTCCTGCTGGAGGGCAGACTGGCTGGCTAGAGAAATTTGGAGTAACAAAAATAGCTTCTTTGACATAACCGCCATTCTTTAGAACGCCAACAATTTTCATCTGATTTGCATCAAAAGGCCCCGTGTACGAAGACTCGAAAACATATTTGTCACCAGCATAGGAAAGCAAGTAATCAATAGTTTTTGCGACACAATCCTGAAAGGATGATGCAGAAACAAAACCCACGTTGGCATGTCGTTTACATTGACCGGGCAGATTTTCCGATGGAACCTGTTTAATTTCAGCAGGAACCCATTCCGCCGCGTGGGCATAATTGCCAATGGCCAGCGTAAGCATTCCCAGCGCGATAGCACCGAACACGATATAGATGGCCCACTTGAACAGGCGGAGAATGAGCTTAAAGAAATTCAGCGGGTTGATGCAGTACATCAATGCCTTGAGGGTCTTCTTGGTTATCCAGCGCCAGTTAATGGCGCGAATTGTTTCCCGATATGATCGCATATGCCAGCACCAACCCTGTGATGAACATTATGGGAGCCCAAATCATGGCGTCCTCTCCAATGAAAAAGGGGCAGCGATGGCCGCCCCTTGTGGTTGCAACATGATGTTACTTGCTGCCTGCAAGCCCTTGGATTTTACGCCAGCCCCAGATGGCCGCCGCCAAACCCGCCTTGGCCAGACCGACAGCAGCCACGAACCCGAGCAGGGCAGTAACAGCGGCCAGAACGGCAGTTTGAACACCGGTTACATCCAGACCTTCACCAGCTGCATGAGCGGCACCAGCGGCCAACAGCATGGAGGCGATGATGGTCATTTTCGGGGCATTACGGATCATGTTTTTCATGTGACTTTCCTTATCTCATTCCAGTGATTGAGCGCAATCTGGCCCACGCCCATGAGGCGTAGTACACAGATATGACACCCGTACAAGAGGCGGCCAGAATGGCCCCCAAAGCTCCATAGCCCACCGTCGCGGGATCCAGCCATGCGGCGATGGATGCTATGTCATGTTGCTCGACCAGATACGCGCCTTGGCACTGGTCAAGCGCCACATTGGCGACTTGCAAGAAGCCGTCAGCCGTTACCTGGACGCAGCGCATTAGTTACCCTTCTTCTCAGCAGGGGAGGGAATGGCGAACAGACGAAAACCGTTGAAGGTTTTGTGCATACCGCCGTCGCCGGCAAAGCTGTTGTCCACGTATTCGAGTTGCAGAGTGATACGGCGTCCAACCATGGAGGACAGCTCCACGTGATAGTTGGACTTAACTTGATCCTCACTGAGGCTGAACTCGATAACCGCCGTCGGTTTGGTGGTAGTGAATTTGACAGAGCCAACCTGTGACTCGACGCCGCTACGGGTGCGAGTTTTCAGGGTGATGTCGTCGGCATCGAGGATGGTTCCTACAATTTCCATATTCGTTATCTCCGGTTGTTTGGGTTTTGGTAAAGACAGGACAGTTAATGACACGGGTCCAAGCCGCCGCCGAGCGGCTCGCACCCCTGAGGGGGCCCCGCGAGGCGCTCGTCATCGGAAAAGAGGAGCCATGCGCGGGACTGATAATCACAAATGGCCATCTGGCGGAGGGCCTCATACTCTTCGTATTCCATGTAGGCGTAAGCCTTCTCGTCGCGCATGACCTCGAACTGGTCGCGGACGCCTTCCATGGTCTTCCGGCAGGCCGCCTCCCATTTCTCCTTGGAGGTCACGAGCCACTCTTTGGCGCGGGTGAGCATGAAGATGTTCGCGTACATCAACCCCATGGCGCGGGCGGGCGCATCGTCGCCGTACTGGGTCTTGCTGCGCGGGGTATGCAGGGCAACACCGTCCTCGTCGCACAGCAGCTTCATGGTCTCGGGGATGCCGTAATGAACGCGCACGGTCTGGTCATTGCGACGAACCTGAACGCCGCCCATGGCGCAACAGAACGCGGCCCAGTCTCCCGCGTCAGCGGCTTTGCGGACGTTTTCGAGCGCGAAGTGCTGCTCTTTGGTGAGTTGTTGGAACATAGGGTCTTCCATATCGAGTTCGTCGCGGATGGTGCGGAACTCGCGCCATGCAGTGACTGAGGGGCCGCCAATCTGTTGGAACTGGCGGATGCGGTTATCGGATTTCCACGCGTCAACGCGGGCGGCGGTGTCAACGGCCTTGGCTCGTTTTCCGGCTTCGTGGTCACGGCCAACGGCGAAGCCGTCGATGTTCTTAGCCACGTACTTGGAGCAGTAGCCCACAGCGGAGCCCTTGCGCGGGTCGATGAAGACCACTTTGAAGCGATGTTGCTTGGCGCCTGGCTCGTTGCCGGAGTCGGCCAGCATCTGGGCGCGGCAGATGGCGATGTACTGTTTGGCCTGTTGGGTGGTCATGAACAGCACGGCGTGCCAGTGGGGCGTACCATCGTGATGGGGCTCGGCGAACCGGAAGCCGTACGGCTTGATTTCAGCCTCTCCGGCGCGCTTGCGGATGTTGTTCCAGCAGTTGGTCAGCCATGCTTGGGCGTCACGGACGGACGGGCGGCCCGCCTCGATCCACTTCTGGTTTTGCTGGCCATTGCGGTGGACGGAGTGGAAACGGCTGGGACACGTAAAGGTAAGGAAGATTGCAACATGACGTTGCTCTTTGGCGCACTGCTCGAAGCCGGACAAGCGGGTCATCAGCTCGGCCCGACGGTTGGTCGGGTTGCTGACGCTGGCGTCTACGGCGTCTTTCATGCTTACCGCATCGAACACATCCTTTGCATTGTGTGCCACAAGTGCTGACAGGGTTTCATCATTACGAGCCCTGCGGAAAGCCCTGCGAGCAACAGAGAGGTCGGTCGTATAAGCTGCCAGTCTTGCACTGACAAGCCCGAATCTGCGAGCGGCGTCATATAGGCGGCGAGATGAAACGCGGCGTACGACACGACGAACCCATTGAGCATCGGCCCAACGATTAAGCGTGGGATACGGGTCTTGCCTCTGCGACTGGGTGACTGTAGCCACCGGAGAAAGACCATAGTGATGGGCAAGCTCAAGAACAAGGCACAGGGCCACGTCATGAGCCCGAGTAGCAACCAGGCGGCCCACGTGTTCTGAAAAGCGTACGGAGAAAGTGTCAACAGACTCATCGTCAGCTGAAAAGCGGAACTCTCCAAGATCACCCCGTACGCAAAGAGAAGCATCAAGCTCAAGGGCTGCTGCATTAGCAGCTTGTATACCCAGTAACGCATTACGCGATTGATAGACATGTGTGAACCACCCAGTGCAAGCAGGGTGACGCAGGATTACGCGCTCCCGCAGTTTGGCATCTTCGGCACCACCGATAGGCAGGGCCGCGAACTTGTCCGCTTGAGCCTCAGGGCTGAACGGCACGGGATTGAAGGGCAGGGCAGAGATGGGCCGCTCAAGTGCTACAGTTGTGGCCTGATACCCATCTGAGTAAACACGGTGCAGAATGGCTACATCATCTTCGCAGAGGCCGCGCTCGTTCTGGAGCTTTTCCAGATACTCTTCGGGGGTCAGCTCGTCGGCAGTTTGCACCGGAGCGGCCAGCAGGGCGAGGGGAGTCTTGGCCTTGCGGGAACCGCTCATGGTGCGGCGGTCTGCATAACCGCTGAAGATCATGCCGGAGGCAATAGGGCCGTTGCGGACGGTGATCATTGGCGCATCCTCAAATACACCTCTGAGTCACAGGAAGCAATCGCAAAACAAACGAAAGCGAAAACGAGTATCACGGCAGCAGCTTTGAGAACATCAACATAGGACGGATGCATGGTTCAGCACTCCACGCCAGAGGTGATGCCGATAACCCCATTTATCGGCGATGGCTCGGGCAGTTCGTCTACCCACTCGGGGTCGAGCTGGATATCACCATCGAGAATCAACAGGTCAGAGCAAGCCTGACAGCCTGCGCCGTTACACTGTTGGCACACGTGGTAAACCGGTACTTGTTGCTGTAGGGTCTGCGCTTCCATGGCACTCGCTCACTAAGTGGTAAGTTCGAGTGATTTATATGTGAGGAGCTAACTTATTACAACGTATGGAATGTGAGCAGAATTGCTGTGGTAAGATTTGTTTGACAAACACATGAGGATAGACAAATGGACTCTAAAACGCTGATGGAGGCCTACATGAGGGCCAAAAACTACACCAGTTACGCGCAAGTGTGCCAAGACCTCGGTTTTAGCAGTGCATACATCGCTGGCATCAACAAAGGACGCGCGCAATTCACTGATGAAACAGCAAAATTTCTTGCGGAAGGTGCTGGCCTTGATCCTTTCGAAGTCATCATTTCCCTAAACGCTGTCAGAGCCAAGACTCCAGAGATGCGCGAGACATGGTACGGCATTCTAAAAAAGTACTGCGCAAGCACGGGGGCCGCTCTGGCCGTGGCTTGCGTGATGATGGGAAGTCTTGATTCAGAGCCTTCTGTGACTGCGCATAATGTATATTATGTTAAATTCAATATCTTGTTTTCTGTTCCCACTAAGTGAACTGTGTATAATGGCAACAATTGATCCTCTCTCCGACCGGATGTCTTAAGTGGCTGAATTAACATCAGAACAATTAAAACCTGCTTTTGCGATTGAACAGTTTCCAACCCTCAGCGAGCTAGAACCCATTCCGTTTGCTGCGCTGCAACCCAGAGCCATTTCTGCCATCAAACGGTTAGCCAGTTTTGATGGTGACTGCCCGGTCATGCTGCTCAACGGGTTCCCCGGCGCCGATTACGAAGATGTCTGCCGTACCCTGATTGCCGCCTCCAACGGCAAGGATGGCGATCTGTTCGACCTCTGCTACACCGAGAACCTCAACAACCCCTTCAAACCGATCTGGCTGCGCCTGCAACCAGGCACTGGTATCGAGTTCTGCGAGATGGTTGGCGAATTGCTCAAGCTGATGAGCCACCACCTTGATGCCGAGCGTCTAGTGACCCGCATCATGCGCAAGCAGAACAACGATCCCAAGATCGATGACTTCCTCTCCGATCTGTCCGCCCATGTCGCTCTGGGTCTGGAGTTCCAGCATCCGGTGCTGATCAATCTGCTCATTCATCACGAAGAGCAGGAAGCGCCGGTGATCTACGGCCGTGACCTCAACTGGGATACCCTGTTTGGCTCCATCAACTACCAGACCGAGCAAGGCTCAGTCTATGCCAACCAGCACCTATTGGAGCCCGGCTTGCTACGTCAGGCCAACGGCGGTTATCTGATCCTGCAACTGGATGAACTGCTCGATCAGCCCCATCTCTGGTTCAAGCTCAAAAACGCCATGCAAAAAGGCGAGCTGGACTGGAACGCCTATCAGGAAGGCAAGACGCTGACTCCCTTCTTCACGCCGGAAGCGACCCCCATCAAGCTCAAGCTCATTCTGGTGGGTGATCGTCTCGATGTGGCCGAGTTCCAGATGCTGGATCGGGATATGTCCGAGCGTATCTTCCTGCGCGCAGACCTGGTCTCTGAAGTGAACATCGAAGAAGATCTGCAGGAGTTTTTGCAATATCTCGCCTGGCTGCGCGAACGTTGGGAACTGCTGGATTTCACTCCTGCCGCCCTCGCCGCGCTATGCCGTCACGCCAGCCGTCTGTGCGATCATCAGGAGTGGCTCTCCCTCTCCGAGGTGCAGCTCTCCGCCATCATGCGGATGGCTGATAGTCTGGCACGCGAACTGGAAGCTGACGTCGTCACCGACGAGCATATCCGCGGCGCGCTTGAGGAGCAGGATTACCGCCTCAACTATCTGGTCGAACAGTCCGATCAGGGGGTTATCGATGGGCAGATCCTGCTGCAGACCGATGGTGAAGAGATTGGCCAGATCAACGGCCTCTCGGTCATTCAGGTTTCCGGTCACCCCTATGACTTTGGCGAACCGGTACGCCTGACCGCCACCGTTCACCTGGGTGATGGCGATGTGGCGGATATCGAACGCAAGGCAGAACTGGCCGGCCACATCCATGCCAAGGCGATGATGATCATTCACGGCTACCTCTCCAACAAGTTTGGCGCCGAGAACCCCTCTCCTCTCTCTGCCAACCTGGTGTTCGAGCAGTCCTATCACGAAATTGATGGCGACAGCGCTTCGCTGACCGGTCTGTGTGCCCTGCTCTCTGCCCTCGCCCGCCAGCCCATTTACCAGCACTTTGCGGTAACGGGTGCGGTCGACCAGTTTGGCAATGTACAGGCCGTTGGCGGCGTCAACGAGAAGATCGAAGGCTTCTTCCGGGTGTGCAAGATCCACGGTCTGACCGGCAAACAAGGCATCCTGCTGCCCGGCACCAACGCCCAACAGCTTAACCTCTCTGATGAGGTGATCGCCGCCGTCGAAGCGGGTCAGTTCCATATCCACCCGGTGGATCATGTGGAAGAGGCTATCGAGCTGCTAACTGGCTGTGTGGCTGGTGAGCCTGACATGCCCGATACCCTGTTCGGCCGCATTCAGGAGCGACTGGATGAGCTGAACGGCAGCACGGCGAAAGTCGGGCTGCTGCGCGCCCTTCTTGATCGGCTGTTTGGCCGCTAATGAAGTGATCGGAGTTGTTTAGCGCACATCTGTACGCTAAATTGGCGCAGCTTTACTCATTTGAAGGAAACTCAGCGTGACCGTAGACAATTCGACCCTGGAAGCCCGCCTTTCCCTGTGTGAACAGGGCAAGAACTCTTTTACCCGTGAAGAGCTGCTGGCTTGCAGCCGTGGCGAACTCTTTGGTGAGGGTAACAGTCAGCTGCCCGCCCCTAACATGTTGATGATGGATCGCATCGTCAAGATCAATGACAACGGTGGCGAGCACGGCAAGGGCGAGATCCTGGCAGAGCTCGACATTACCCCCGATCTCTGGTTCTTCGATTGCCACTTCCCGGGTGATCCCGTGATGCCGGGCTGTCTCGGTCTGGATGCCATGTGGCAGCTGGTTGGCTTCTTCCTCGGCTGGAAAGGCGGCCCGGGCAAAGGCCGTGCGCTGGGTGTCGGTGAAGTGAAATTTACCGGCCAGATCCTGCCGACCGCCAAGAAAGTGACCTACAAGATCACTTTCAAGCGGGTCATCAATCGCAAACTGGTGATGGGCATTGCCGATGGTGTCGTTGAAGTTGACGGTCGCCCCATCTATAGCGCAACTGACCTGAAAGTGGGCCTGTTCCAGGACACCACCGCATTCTGATTGATGCGAACCTGAATGTGGCGAAAGCCACAACGCAAAGGGGCCACGACGGCCCCTTTCCTTTTGTAATGAGTGTAATGAAGTAACTTACTTCATGAAGAGGCCTGAGCCCCGCCCTTCCATGGCATCTCGCCAACCACCAAGCCAGTGCCCACGGGCATCCAGACATTGATACGGACACGCTTCTTTCTGTTTGCCGACCACGCCAGCCTGATAACCACGAGCACGAGCTCTTTCCAGACGGTCCCGTTTCTGTCTCTTCATCATCTACGACCCTCTTCGTGGAACAAAAAAAGCGACCAATTCTTCATCGGTCGCTTTCATCTTTACCCCAGCAGGGAGGGAGGGTCAAACAAAAATTTCCATGCTAACCCCCCTCTGTGACATAAGGCACTGAACTCAATTAAATTTAAATTACAGGAAACTTATTCCTGATTTTTGAGTCCTTCCAGCTCTTCCCAGCGAGCAAATGCCTCCTCCAGCGCTGTCTCGGCGGCACTCAATGCGGCCAGTTTGGGCTGGGTCTGCTCGCTTGGCAGGGAGAAGAAACCGGCCTGGTTGATCTCCCCTTGCAGCGCGTCAAGTTCCGCTTCCAGCTGCTCAAGACGCGCCGGCAAACCATCCAGTTCAAGCTGTAGCTTGTAGGAGAGTTTTTTGCCTTTCTTCGGCGCTTCGGGCGCAACGGCAACGACCGGCTCGGGAGCCTTCACCGGTGTGCTCTTGGCCTGTTGCTGAGCACGCTGCTGCTCGCGGGTCGCCATCATGTCGGCATAGCCGCCCACGTAGTCACTGATGCGGCCATCCCCTTCAAATAGCCAACAACCGGTTACCGTATTGTCGATGAAGCGACGATCGTGACTTACCAGCAGCAGAGTGCCCGGATAGTCAGCCAGCAGCTCTTCCAGCAGTTCCAGAGTCTCGACGTCGAGGTCGTTGGTCGGTTCATCGAGGATCAGCAGGTTGCTGGGTTTAAGGAACAGCTTGGCCAGCAGCAGACGGTTCTTCTCGCCGCCAGAGAGCGCCTTGACCGGCGTTCTGGCCCGCTTGGGCTCGAACAGGAAGTCCTGCAGGTAGCCAAGGATGTGGCGGGAACGACCGCGCACCATCACCTCCTGCTTGCCCTCCCCGACGTTGTCCACCACGGTCTGCTCGGGATCGAGCTGCTCGCGGTACTGATCGAAGTAGGCCACTTCCAGATTGGTGCCCTGACGCACCGAGCCACGAGTGGCATCTAGCTGGCCCAGCAACAGCTTGATCAGGGTCGACTTGCCGCAACCGTTGGGGCCGACCAGCGCAATCTTGTCGCCACGCAGCACCTGCAGATCCAGCCCTTCGAACAGGGTGCGATCACCAAAGTCGAGCCCCAGCCCTTCCGCCTCAAATACCAGCTTGCCGGAGCGGCTCGCCTCATCGAGTTGCAGCTTGGCTTTGCCCTGCAGTTCGCGACGCTGGGTTCGCTCCATGCGCATCGCCTTGAGAGCGCGCACTCGGCCCTCGTTACGGGTACGGCGCGCCTTGATCCCCTGGCGTACCCACACCTCTTCCTGAGCCAGCTTGCGATCGAACTCGGCATTTTTCAGCTCTTCGACCCGCAGCCACTCCTCTTTCCCCTGCTGGTACTCGTCATAGTTACCCGGCCAGGAGGTGATCACGCCGCGATCCAGATCGATGATCCGGGTCGCCAGCTTATGGATAAACTCACGGTCGTGGGAGATAAACACGATGGCGCCACGGAAATCCTTGAGGAACTCTTCCAGCCAGTTGATGGCCTCGATATCCAGGTGGTTGGTCGGTTCGTCCAGCAGCAGCAGATCGGGATCACAGGCCAATGCACGGGCCAGCGCCACCTTGCGCAGCCAGCCACCGGAGAGACTGTCGAGGGTCACGTCAGGATCAAGACCAAGCAGGGTCAACACCTGATTGATGCGGGTCTCGTACTGCCAGCCATTCTGATAATCGAGCTGCTCCTGCAGCTGGCTCATCTTGCGAATGTTGGCATCGGACGGGTCACTCGCCAGCGCCATGGAGACGTGGTGATACTGCTTGAGCAGCTCACCAACGCCGGCCAGCCCTTCGGCGGCGTAGTCAAACACGGTGAGCTCGCTCGAAGTGGGCGGATCCTGCTCAAGACGAGTCACTTTCAGATCCTGCTGCAACACCAGACGGCCATCATCGAGCGGCAATTCGCCGGCAATCACCTTCATCAGGGTGGACTTGCCCGCCCCGTTTCGGCCCACCAGACAGAGGCGCTCGCCTCGCTCGATGGTCAGCTCGGCCTTGTCGAGCAACGGAAAATCACTGAACGACAGACATCCGCCGTGCAATGTTAAAAGAGCCATGTTCGTTCCTTATCTCATATGAAAAAACGGGCAACAGACTGGGTCTGCCCCCGTTTCATCGTCAAATCACAAATCAACCCTGACGAGCGAGCCAGCCCTTGAGCTCCACCAGCGTGAAGGGCCAGCCCAGCTCGCGGCCAGCCTCGTCCCGCAGCACCGGAATACGCACCCGATAGGCCTCAAGCCAGCCTGCATCATCCATGATGTCGCAGCGGCGGGTCACATCGCCTGCCCCCGCCTCCTCCACCAGCGCCCACGCCTGTTCACACAGATGGCAACCGTCGGTATGAAACAGGGTCAGCATCAGGCATCTGCCCCGCTATCGGCATGGGTGATGATCCAGCAGTTGTGAATGTGCTGGTTGCGCTCGAAATCCTTGGGTCGAGTCTTGCCAGTGATGTTCTGCGCCTTGAGACCGATGGCCTCGAGACCGGCCAGATCCATCTTGAAGTGGCGCTTGTTGTTGGAGAACACCAGGGTGCCACCAGCGGCCAGCAACCGCTTCAGGTGCTGCATCAGCAGCAGGTGATCACGCTGCACGTCGAAGCTCTCGTCCATCCGCTTGGAGTTGGAGAAGGTGGGCGGATCGATAAAGATGAGGTCGTACTGCTCGTCCGCTTCCGACAGCCACTTCAGGCAGTCGGCCTGGACAAACTTGTGCTGACGGCCCACCAGCGAGTTGAGGCGCATGTTGTCCTGTGCCCAGTTGAGGTAGGTGCGCGACATATCCACTGTGGTGGTCTCGCTTGCACCGCCAAGACCCGCGTGCACGGTGGCACTGCCGGTGTAGGCAAACAGGTTCAGGAAGCGCTTGCCCTTGGCCATCTGACCCAGCATGCGGCGGGTCTGACGGTGGTCAAGGAACAGACCGGTATCGAGGTAGTCGTAGAGGTTGACCCACAGACGGGCCCCATACTCCTGCACTTCCATCCGGTGCTGCTCTTCGGAGAGCTTCTGGTACTGCTGCTTGCCCTCCTGACGCTCGCGCACTTTCAGGATCACCTTCTCGCCGTCCATCCCGGTCACCTTGATGGCGGCCTGCACCATGTCGAGCAGACGCTGACGGGTCTTCTGGGCAGGGATATCCTTGGGCGCCGCGTACTCCTGCACCACCAGATAGTCCTGATAGCGGTCGATGGCGGCGTTGTACTCAGGCAGGTCGGCATCGTAGAGACGGTAGCAGTCGAGATTCTCTTTCTTGGCCCACTTCTCGAGCGCTTTCAGATTCTTGCGCAGACGGTTGGCAAAGTCCTGCGCCACCTCTTTTTGCGAGGCGACGGCATCGAGCGCGATCTGGTAGTTACGCAGCTGACACTCAAGGGCACCGTTGAACAGGCGATATTGCTTGTCCGCGCGCAGGCGCAGACAGCTGAGCAGCTCGGGAGATGCGGACAGAATGGAGACTCTCCACCCCTGGAAGCTGCGACGCAGGGCATCGCCGAGGGCTTGATGCACTTCCAGCAGGGCCGGAAATTCGCCAAGACGCTCGCCGTAGGGCGGGTTGGAGATCAGCATACCGACCTGACGAGCCTCCCCTTCCACAGCCGGCATCGGCAGCGGGTTTTCCAGCTTGGTGACATCGGCCTGCTTGAAGGTGATGAGATGGGCAACACCGGCGGCTTTGGCGTTATCACGGGCTTTGAGCAGCACGCGCGAATCGGCATCACAACCGAACAGTTTCACCTCGCAGCGCTGCATGCCACGTTTGGCACGTACTTGTGCTTCCATCATCAAGCTTTGCCACAGCTCGCTATCATGCTGCAGCCAGCGATCAAAACCGAAGCGCTCACGGCGCAGGGCCGGAGCCATGTCGGCTGCGATAAAGGCCGCTTCAATCAGCAGCGTACCGGAGCCGCACATCGGGTCCATCATGGGCTCGCCTGCCCAACCGCTACGAGCAATCATGGCGACCGCCAGGTTCTCTTTGAGCGGTGCTTCACCTGTGCCCTGACGATAGAAACGCTGATGCAGCGCCGGGCCTGACAAGTCCAGCGTGATATTGGCCTTGCCTTTGCCCAGATGCGCCATGATGCGAATATCCGGGGATTTCTTGTCCACGTCCGGGCGCACATGACCGCGCTTGGTAAAGCGATCGACGATGGCATCCTTGATCTTCAACGCGCCATATTGGGTATTGCGAATGGAGGCGTTGGTACCGGTAAAGTCCACCGCAATGGTGGCGGTGCCGGAGAAGTGCTCTTCCCAGGGGATGGTATGCGCGCCCAGATAGAGATCCAGATCGTCGTTCATCTGGAATTCGGAGAGCACCAGTACGATGCGGGAAGCCAGACGGCTCCAGAGACAGGCCTTGTAGCCCACCGCCAGTTCGCCTTTGAAGTGGACGCCAGCCACGGTCTCACGGACCTGCTCTGCACCCAGATTGGTCAGCTCGTCGGCCAACAGGTTTTCCAGCCCCTTGGGGCAGGTTGCAAAAAATTCTTTCATCACGCTCACGGGGAACCCATAAAAATAGTCCCGCATTATACCTCATCAGGTCACTCTGAGCATGCAAAAGTGGCTGACAATGACAGGAGATACGGTGTAATAAGCGCCTATTGAACCCTTTCCGTAGAACCTTAAAAACCGCCAGTCCCCCCCTTCCCCGATTTTTCTCCTGCACACGTCGATCCAGTTTTAAAAAATCCACACACATCAACTTATTGGACAACAATTAGAAAGCCTCGACCCATGTCACCCGGATACAAATAACGCCAGTGAACGAGTCACCCTTATGACCAAAACCATCCTTGTTGTGGAAGACTCCGCCAGTATCAGAGCCACCATTACCATGACGCTGCAAAGCGCCGGTTTTAGCGTGATTGAAGCAGATGATGGCAACGCGGCCCTCTCCCGCCTCGATGGCCAGCGGGTACATCTCATCATCTCCGATCTCAACATGCCGGGCATGGACGGGATGACACTGCTGCGCCATCTCAAGGCACAGGCAACCACCCGTTATATCCCGTTCATCATGCTGACGACGGAAGACTCGCCCGAGATCCGCCAGGAGGGGTTCGATGCCGGCGCCCGTGTCTGGCTGACCAAGCCATTCGAGCCGCTGAAGCTTATCGATGATGTCTACAAGGTGGTGCAACCATGATACGGGAGCACAAGGTATGAGTTTTGAACTGGATATTATGCACGCGCCCCCAACCGCCATTCTCACGGGGGAGTTCACCATCATGACGGTGGCAGAGTTGCAAGACGATCTCTTCGGCCTGCTCAACTTTCCTGTTGCCATGCTGGATTTGAGCCAGCTTGAGGCGCTCGATAGCTGCGGTGCCCAGCTTGTCGCCCTCCTCCAGCAAGAGGCCAATTCTCAGGGCAAGCGGCTGCGGATCAAGACGGGAGATGGCAGTGAAGCCGAACTGGCGCTGGGTCAGCTCGGGTTGCTGTCTTCCCTCACCAGAGCGGAGGGGCCAGATGGACGTCAATAAAGCGCGCACCCTCTTTTTCGAGGAGGCCTACGAGCAGTGTGATCATCTGGAGCAGGCGCTCCTTGATCGCGAAAGCTACCCGGCCAATCCCGAAACCTACAATCTGATGTTTCGTACCGCCCATACCATCAAGGGTTCAGCCAGCATGCTGGGCCTCACCATGCTGGTACGCTTCGCCCATGCCATGGAGAACATGCTGGCACGGCTTCGCAGCGGCGAGTTGCAGCTCGATGAGCATCTGATCAACCTGCTGCTGGCCTGCAATGATCAGCTACGCGACCTGTTGCAGGGGGCCGAGCACAACCCCGAGCTTCCACAAACCGAAACCCAACAGATCCTGGCCCTGCTTTCCCAACTGCAGGGCCATCAAAGTTTGCCAACCCAACCGGTCGTAGTACCGCCACAGAACGTAACTTCTTCGCTGGATCTCAAGCGCTGGCATCTCTCTGTACGTTTTTATCCCTCGCTCTATCAAGATGGCTTCGACCTGCTGGCCTTTATCCGCTATCTCGGCAATCTGGGCGAGATCGTCTTCATCGAACCGGTTTGGCACGAATGGCCCCCCCTTCAATTGCTCGATCCGACCGAATGTTTCCTGGGCTATGAAATTGGCCTGCGCAGTGCTGAATCCCCCGAGCGGATCCGCAGTACCTTCGATTTTGTGGCTCATGCCAGCATCATCTGCCTGCTGACGCCTCATCAGGATCTCGCCGAGTTTGCTGCGCAAGGTGAACGACTGGCCCAGTGGCGCAACGAACCACTGACGGCCCAGCTTGCCCGCTGGGAGGCAGCCGACGTCCTGACCCGTGAAGAGGCGGCCGCCATTGAACGGGGCGACTATCGCCGTGGCCAACCCAGCGAACCAGACAACGCATCCGCCGCCCCTTCAGCATCAGTGTCACAACCTGCGCAGCCAGAGTCGGAACTGCCGGTAACACCTCAGCCCAAGCCCGCCCCGCTGCGCAGTGAGGGACACTACATTCGCATTGAGGCCGCGAAACTGGACAGGCTGATCAACCGGGTCGGCGAACTGGTGATCGCCACCTCCGCGACAACCCTGCAGGCCAGATTGCGAGGAGATGCCGAGCTGGTCGAGTCGGTGGCCGCAGTCAATACCCTGGTCGAGGGGATCCGCGACGACGCCCTTACCCTGCGCATGGTGCCCATCAACGAGATCTTCAACCGCTTTCCGAGGCTGGTACACGAACTCTCCCAGCAGACCGGCAAGAACATCAGCCTGCACATCAACAACGCCGAAACCGATATCGACAAATCCATGGTCGAGAAGCTGACCGACCCCCTGATGCATCTGGTGCGCAACGCCGTCGATCACGGCATCGAGGATGAGGCGCAGCGCCTTGAGGCTGGCAAGGCGGCTGGCGGCGTGATCACCCTGAACGCTTATCACGACGCAGGCGCCGTAGTGGTTGAAGTGAGCGACGATGGTCGCGGCATCGATCGCGACAAGATCCTGGCCAAGGCCCAGACGATGGGCATGGCTCAGGAGGGAAAAGTCCTGAGCGAGCAGGAGATATTCCAGTTCCTGTTCCACCCCGGCTTCTCAACCGCCAGCGGTGTCAGCGATCTTTCGGGTCGCGGTGTCGGGCTCGATGTAGTTAAACGCAATCTGGAGTCCCTGCGGGGCGAGACCACTATCGAGAGCCATCCTGGCCGCGGCACAACGTTTCGCCTGCGGCTCCCGTTAACCCTCGCCATCATCGACGGTTTTCGCATCGAGGTGGATCACTCCTCTCTGGTGATCCCCCTCGACATGATGCTCGAGTGCATTGACCTGCCGCCGGATGCCCTCGATACCCCCTCGCGCCAGATCAATATCCGCGGCGAGTGGGTGCCCTTTATCGTACTGCGCGAACTGTTTGCCCTTCCCCCCGCCGACGAGCCCGAGTTTGTCGTTATCGTCGACTATGCCGACAACCGCGCCGGCATTGTGGTGGATCGTCTGATTGGTGAAGTGCAGGCGGTGATCAAACCACTCGGAGAGCTGTTCAGGACGCTGCGATATGTCAGCGGTTCAACCATTTTGGGCAATGGCCAGCCGGCCCTCATTCTTGATGTGCCACAGCTTATCGAGCTGGCCAGACGACGGGAGTTGCACTTGATCCACCGGCATGCCGATGCCCTCTCCGGCAACCGAACCTGATTGACCACATACTGTTATCAACCGCTTTAACGGAGTCAAAACCATGGACTGGTTTCACAACTTGCAAGTCAGAACAAAACTGGTGCTCTCATTTTCCGTTTTGATGGTGCTGCTGGTGACCTTGACCGTCACCAGCTACTACTCCACCAAAACGATGGCACTGCTTGTCAGAAGCATGCATGCCAACCAACTGGTGCCCATTCGGGATCTGGCCAACGCCAACATGCAGGCGATCTACATGAACCGGGCTCTCTATCGCTACGTGCTGGAGACCAAGGAGGAGAGCAGAAAGCTCAACGCAGGCAACATCCTGCGTTACGAGAGTCAGCTCAACAAACTGCTCGATGCCTATCGCAAAACCTATCTGACCCAACCGGAAATCGATGCGCTGGCCCGCTTCGATCAATCCTGGGTCACCTACAAGTCCTATGCCGATATCATCATGCGCACCGCGCAGTCGGACACCGGCGACAATGTCAACAACCAGAAGGCCGCCCAGATCATGGCCGAGCAAGGCCGTCCAGCCTTTGACAAGTCAGATGATCTGCTGACCGAGCTGGTCAATATCAATGACCGCCTCGCCACCCAGTCGTTGCAAGAGAGTGAAGATATCTATCAGGACAACCTGAGCCTGCTGATCCTCATTTCCTGCTCTGCCTTCGTAATCTGTCTGGTGCTGGCTATGCTGGTCACTCGCAGCATCCTGCGCCAGCTGGGGGGCGATCCCTCCTATACCGTTCAGGTGGTTTCCCGTGTTGCCGCCGGGGATCTCTCGACCCCGGTCAAGCTGCGCAGCGATGACAGCAGCAGCCTGCTCTTTGCCATCAAGAGCATGGCCCACCGCCTCTCCGATATTCTCAACGAGGTGGGCGCCATGTCGGAAGCCATCGGCTCGGCCTCTGAACAGGTCGCCGCCACCGCCAACTCGCTGTCGCAAACTTCCTCCGAACTGGCCTCCAGCGTCGAGCAGACCAGCGCCTCCGTCGAGGAGATGGCGGCCACCGTCAGCCAGAACGCCGACAATGCCAAGGTCACCGAGAATATCTCCACCAAGGCGGCCAGCAGTGCCACCGAAAGCGGCAAGGCGGTGGGCGAGATGGTTCACGCCATGAAGGAGATCGCCTCGCGCATCACCGTCATCAACGACATCGCCAACAAGACCGACCTGCTGGCCATCAACGCCGCCATTGAAGCGGCGCGCGCCGGTGAACACGGCAAGGGTTTTGCCACCGTGGCGGCCGAGGTGCGCAAACTGGCGGAGCGCTCGCAAAATGCCGCCAAGGAGATTGGCGAGCTGGCTGGCCGCTCGGTCAGCGTTGCCGAACAGGCTGGCACCCTGCTGCGGGAGATGCTGCCGGGGATCGATCAGACTGCCACTCTGGTGCAGGAGATCGCATCGGCCTCCCGTGAACAGCGAGCCAGCGTCTCCCAAATCAATATTGCGGTGACCCAGATCAGTGATGGCATGCAGGCCTCCGCTGCCTCGGCCGAGGAGCTGAGTTCGACCTCGGAAGAGCTGAGCTCCACCGCTTTGCAGCTGCAGGAGTTGATGCAGCAGTTCACCCTGCGCGGCGGCAATAACCGTCAGTCCACCCAGTTTCATGCCGCCGGTTACAGTGCCAGACCGGTCATCCCGAAAAAGAGCACGCTGAGCCAGCACCTGCACCATGACGACGATCTGGAGCGGGAAGTGGACGATGGCAAGTTCAGCAACTATTAGGAGCAGCCCAATGCGCACAACACATGCCCCTGATACTGTCACCTCCCACTTCCACTGCGTGACCTTCATGCTGGGAGGGGAGCTCTACGGGGTCGATATCGGCTGCATCCGCGAGATCATCGAGTTCGAGGGGATGACGCCGGTGCCCATGATGCCGCGCTTTGTCAGGGGGATCATCAACCTGCGGGGCGCCGTGGTGCCGGTCATCGACCTCTCGATCCGCTTTGGCCGGGGGCAGACCCCGATCCAGCCCACCACCTGTGTCGCGATCCTTTCGCTGCCCAACAGCAATGGCGAAGAGCAGGAGATCGGCATGCTGCTCGACTCCGTCTGCGAGGTGCTGGAGATTGCCACCGACACCATAGAGCCGGCCCCGACCTTTGGCGCCCATATTCGCGGCGACTTCATCCAGGGGGTGGTCACCATCGCTCAGCAGTTCGCCATTTTGCTCGACATGCACAAGGCTCTCTCTATTGCCGAGCTGAGCGCCATGGCCGAGGCCACCACCAGCCAGCTCTTCAACAGCGAGCAAGGGGGCTATTAGTGGCGGCATCCCTCACCACCCCGGAGCAGGGGCCGGTGCTCACCCAAAGAGAGTTCGAACTGTTCCGGCGCTTTATCTTCACCGCCGCCGGCATCGATCTCGCCCCCTGCAAGCGGGCGCTGGTGCAATCCCGCCTCGCCAAGCGGCTGAGGGCGCTCAATCTCACCAGCTACTACGGCTACTGGGAACGGATCAACCAGCCACAGAATGTGCAGGAGCGACAGCTCGCCATCAATCTGCTCTCTACCAACGAAACCTATTTTTTCCGCGAGGCACAGCACTTCAGCTGGCTGAAACACCATGCCGAACAACTGTTCGCTAGCCGCCATCAACCACTGCGAGTCTGGTCTGCCGCCTGCTCCACCGGTGAGGAGGCCTACTCCGCCGCCATGGTGCTGGCCGAACAGCTCGGCATCAACGAGCGCTGGCGGATCTACGGCACCGACATCAATACCCGGGTGATCCCCTTTGCCCAACGTGCCATCTATGCCGTGGAGCGGGCCCAGCATGTCCCGCCCCACCTCTGGATGCGCTATTTCCAGCGCGGTCACGACGAATATGCGGGCAAGGTTCGGGTGAGACCCGAGCTGGCGAGAAAAGTGTCATTCTCCAACCTCAACCTGCTCACCTGCGGCAACTTTATCGAGCGGGAGTTCGACGTCATCTTTTTGCGCAATGTGCTTATCTACTTCAACGAAGAGACCAAAGGCCAGGTGCTCTCCCAATTGTGTGAGCTGCTCAGGCCCGGTGGTTATCTGCTGGTCGGCCATTCGGAGATCATCCGTCAGCAGGATCTGCCACTGGTGCAGGAGGCCCCTTCGCGCTATCGCTGCCAACCTCAGCTTTTCAAGGATGAAACATGACCATACGGGTATTGATCGTGGACGACTCGGCACTGGTGCGGGAAGTGCTGACCCAGATGCTGGGCAAGGCCGCCGATATCGAAGTGATGGGGGCGGCATTCGATCCCATCTTCGCCATGCAGCAGATGAAGAAGAGCTGGCCGGATGTGATCATTCTCGATATCGAAATGCCTCGTATGGATGGCCTCACCTTCCTGCGCAAGATCATGAGCGAGCGCCCGACGCCGGTCATCATCTGCTCTTCCCTGACCGAAGAGGGGGCTGCCATTACCCTGGATGCCATGGCTGCCGGAGCCATCTCCATCATCACCAAGCCCGCGGTCGGCATCAAAAGCTTCCTGCAGCAATCGGCCAACGAATTGATTCAGGAGATCCGTACCGCCGTCAACGCCAAGCTGCGCAACCTGCTGCCAGACCACCAGCAGCCCGGTTTTACTCCCCCTCCCAAACGCACCGCCGATGCCATGCTCTCGCCCCCGCCGGAGCGGGTCAAATTTCGCACTACCGACCGGATCATCGCCCTTGGCACCTCCACCGGCGGCACCCAGGCCCTTGAATATCTGCTGACCAGACTTCCGGTCACCTGCCCGGGGCTTGCCATCGTGCAGCATATGCCGGGGCGCTTTACTGCCTCGTTTGCGGAGCGCTTGAACGGCCTTTCCAAGATCGAAGTCAAAGAGGCGGCCACCGGCGATCGCCTGCTGCCCGGGGTGGCGCTGATCGCACCCGGTGGCAAACATCTGCTGATCCAGCGCAGCGGCACCCAATATCTGGCTGAGGTGAAAGAGGGTCCCCCCGTCTCTCGTCACTGTCCCTCGGTCGATGTGCTGTTTCGCTCGGTGGCGGTCAGTGCCGGTCATAACGCCCTTGGCGTCATCATGACCGGCATGGGGGATGATGGCGCCCGCGGTATGCGCGAATTGCATGACACCGGCGCTCGCACCATCGCACAGGATGAGGCGAGCTGTGTGGTCTTTGGCATGCCCAAAGAGGCAATCGCCCATGGCGGGATCGATGAAGTGATGTCCCTTGCCCAGATAACCCAGACGCTTGGCCGTCCCGATTGAGAGGAACCACCATGTCCCTAGAACAATGGCAGGGCCGCAGCGCCCTGGTGGTCGATGACTCCCGTACCCAGCAGTATGAGGTGACCTGTCTGCTGCAAGAGCTGGGCTTTGGCCAGATCCATCTGGCCAACGATGGTCAGGATGCCCTCAACAAGCTGCAGCAACTGGAGCATGTCGATCTGCTGCTGACCGATCTCAACATGCCGGGCATGGATGGGGTCGAGCTCATCAGCCAGCTGGAGAAGCACACCTGCTATCAGATGTTTGTCGCCGTGATGAGCGCCGTGGATCGGGATGTGCTGGATGTTATCCACTCCATCGCCGATGCCGGCACGCTGGAGGTGATCGGCGTACTGGCCAAACCGCTCAGAGCCCAGGATCTGCGCAACATGTTGCAGCACTGCGATCCGCGGGTCCATCGGGAGAGCAACAAATGGATGCAGCTCACCTTCACCAGCGACGATGTCCGCCATGCTCTGGAGCAAGGCCAGCTGGTTCCCTTTTTGCAGCCCAAGATCACCATGAGCGATGCCAGCCTCTATGGCTTCGAGGCGCTGGTGCGCTGGCATCACCCCGAGCATGGCACCCTGCCCCCGGTCTGTTTTGTTCATCATCTGGAAGAGGGGCCGCTGGCGCTCGATTTTTTCTACGCCTTCCTGCATGCCACCTGCGAGGCACTCAACAAACTCACTCTGCAAACCGGCCAGCTCAGCTGCTCCATCAACCTGCCGGTCTCGCTGCTGACGACCGACAAGCTGGTGGAAACCATGGTAGAGGTCGTGCAGGGCCATCGCCTGCCCTGTCAGGCGATTATCATCGAAGTCACCGAGACCACCTTCATGTCCAACCTCGCCGTGTCGCTCGGTACCCTCGCCCGCCTGCGACTGCGTGGCTTCGGTGTGGCAATGGACGATTACGGCACCGGCTACTCCTCGATGAAACAGCTGTCCCGCTGCCCGTTTACCGAAATCAAGATAGACAAGGAGTTTGTCCACGATGCCCATACCAGCCCCAAGAAGCTGGCCATCCTCACCTCCGCCATTGTGATGAGCCAAAAACTGGGGCTCAAAACCGTCGCTGAGGGAGTTGAGAGCGAAGAGGATTGGGATCAGCTGGCCTTGCTGGGGTGTGATTTAGCCCAGGGCTATTACATCAGTCGCCCGCTGCCGGTTGAACAGATTGCACACTGGTTCGGCGAATGGCAGGCAAAAAACGCTATTTATCCGGAAGACCAACCCTGATTGGGAAAATAACTTAAATTTAAGGTGTCGTGTAATTTCGGCATGGAATGCAAATACATCAGCATGAGGCTCTATATGATAAATCTGATCCGTCTTGTATCGATAAAAATGCGACTGATGCTCGCCTTTTTGCTCGTCAACCTGATCCTGATCGGGGTGGGATTTTACGGCAAGCAAAATACTGCAACCGTCAACGACATGTTGAATGACATGTATCTCAACATGCTGGTCCCGATAAAGGATCTATCCAACGCCAATATGCAGGCTATTTATCACAACCGCTCCCTGTTTGATTATGTGATTGAGCCAACCAAACCGGGCATGGATGCCATCTCTCATAAAATGGATGGCTACGAGCAGAAGATGAACGAGCTGCTCAACCAATACCGGGCGACCGAACTGACCGAGCCGGAAAAAGTGGTGCTGGCCGATTTTGATCGCGCCTGGCCCCTTTACAAAGAGGCGGCCAAAAAAGCGATGGCAGCCAGCTACGCCAATGATAACGACACCGCCGTCAAATTGATGAAGGGGGAAGCAGCCGCGACGTTTCAGGTCGCCGATGACCTGCTCAGCAAGCTGGTGGATATCAACCAGGGGCTGGCTAAACAAGCCTATGACGATAGCGACGTGATTGTTGCCGATATCTCCACTGCAACCTACACCGTCATCACAATATCAGTCGCCCTCTCGGTAGTGCTTGGCTGGCTGCTTAGCCAGAGCATCAACCTGCCGCTTGGCAACATCATGGAAGAATTGAAACAATTGGCCGCCGGTTATCTCACTGGCAGTGATAATCGTGACGGGCAAGACGAGATCACCCAGATGCAGATCTCCATGGGCAACGCCCGCCGCAGCCTGCGCAACATCGTATCCACCATGCAGCATGCCGCCGAAGGGCTCAGCGCCAGCTCCTCCCAACTGGTTGCCGCAGCGCAGCAAGTCAACACCAGCTCCCAGCAGCAATCGCTGGCGACCGCCAACACAGCCGCATCAGTTGAAGAGCTGACCACATCGGTCTCCCAGCTCTCCTCCTTTGCCAATCAGGCCAACAGCGTGGTCATGGAGTCCGGTGAAATCGCTCATGCCGGTGAGGAGCAGGTCAAGCGGGCGTCGCAGGAGGTGGTGCGCGTGACCAATGCGGTCAACGATTCCGCCAAGCAGGTGCAGGGATTGTTTGATGACATCACTCGCATCAGCCAGATCTCGGTGATGATCCAGGGGGTCGCCGATCAGACCAACCTGCTGGCGCTCAACGCGGCTATCGAGGCAGCCCGGGCTGGCGACATGGGCCGCGGCTTTGCGGTCGTTGCCGATGAGGTGCGTACGCTGGCGGCCCGCACCACACAAGCCACCCAGGAGATCAACGAGATGCTCCAGTCAATCCAGCAGGGAGCAACCGGCGCGGTCAAGGGAATGAACGCCTGCTCCGACAGCATGGGCACGGTACGCGAAACCACCGACAACTCCAGCCACACCATGGCGCAGGTAGATCAGAGCTCCCGCAAGGTGGTGGGCCTTATTCAGGAGATCAGCTCCATGCTGCATGAACAGGCGGCGGCCAGCCAGTTGATCGCCCAGTCGGTCGAGGAGATCACCCAGATGTCGCTGGAAAACGTCTCGGCCGCCGAGAGCGTCAACCACGATGCCTCCCAGCTGACCGATATCATCAAACAGCTCGACGAGGGGATCCGCTTCTTCAAGGTGTAAAACGGGCTCAAAACAGGATCAGATGCAAAGTGGCGGGCAATCCCGCCACTTTTTTATTTCAACTTCACTCAGGGTAACGGCCCGTCTCGATTACCAGACACGCAATCCAGCCATTTGCCAAACAACGGCGGCATCACTCTCCGGGAAAACTGAAATATAAGCAAATAACGGGGTAACACTGTGAGGAAATAGAGGCAGATAAATGGAACTGAAAATAGCGGCGACAGGGCGCCGCTTTTAGCTGACCTGACGATATTGCTCGGTCAGGACAATACGAGGGGTCATCCGGTTATTCATCACCTTGATAACGCCAAAACGGGACAAGGTTTTGCTGGTTGTCAGTACAAAATCTTGGGTCAGGTTCATGCAGACACTCGCCTGATCACCCGCTTCAATGACCATAAATTCCCCTCTGCCGTGGGGCGTATTCATCCAGACCAGATCGCCATTTTGTGGCGATATAACCGGGTGCTGCTCACCAAAAAACCAGCTTTGTGGCATCAGGGGTTTATAAAAACGGCTCACTGCGATGGCATTAAGCACCAACTGAACCTGATGAGGAATACTCCACGCCAGTTCTGCCGCTTTATCCATCAATTGATAATAGAGCGCCGCATCATCGACACAAAAAGGCTGGGTGGTAAATGAACTGGGTACCAATTGCCGCCCTTTATATTCGGTGGCAAATAGCATGTTATCAGACAGGTCCAACATCAGACGGTCATTCTGGGCATCATAGTGCCATTGCCAGCTATCGGTCGGTTGGATAAGCATGCGGGAGCCCTTACTTGATAATTACCAGTTGACTTTATTCCATATGCAGGAAATCAGCAACGTCAAATAAAGGGCTCCCCAACTATTTCTTAAATATTGGTCACAATCTCTTTGACCAGACCCGGCCCTTTATAAATAAAACCGCTATAAATTTGTACCAGACTGGCTCCGGCAGCCAATTTTTCACGCGCCGCCATGGCACTATCAATACCACCGACCCCGATAATTGGCAGAGCCCCATCAAGCGCTTTGGCCAGATGACGGATCACCTCGGTGCTCTTGTGCTGCAGCGGACGACCACTCAGGCCACCCGCTTCACCGGCATGAGGCATGTCGTAAATCATCTCGCGCTCGAGGGTGGTATTGGTGGCGATGACACCATCAATACCATTGCGAACCAGCGAAGCGGCAACCTGATCTATTTCCTCGAAGCTCAAATCCGGCGCAATTTTTACCGCCAACGGCACATATTTTTTATATTGGGCGGCAAGTTCCTGCTGGCGGGTTTTCAGCGCGGCGAGCAATTCATCGAGCGCCTCGCCATATTGCAGCGAACGCAAACCCGGGGTGTTGGGAGAAGAGATATTGACGGCGATATAACCGGCATGGTCATACACCTTGTCCATGCAGAAGAGGTAATCATCCTTGCCCTGCTCGATGGGGGTATCTTTGTTTTTGCCGATATTGATGCCAATTACCCCCTGATATTTGGCCTCTTTGACCCGCGCCACCAGATGATCAACCCCCTTGTTGTTGAATCCCATCCGGTTGATGATCCCCTCTGCCGGAATAACCCGGAACAGACGCGGTTTGTCATTGCCGCTTTGCGGTCTGGGGGTAACGGTACCTACCTCGATAAAGCCAAATCCCATGGCCCCCAATGCATCAATACACTCCCCATCTTTATCCAGACCGGCCGCCAACCCCACCGGATTGGCAAAAGAAAGCCCCATGACAGTGACGGGGCGTTTCGGCAAATTCTGGCGGAAGAAACAATCGAGTGGCGTACCGAGAAGGCGGGGCAAATATTTCATGGAGAGATCGTGAGCCTGTTCCGGATTGAGTTTGAACAGGAAATGCCTGGCGATGGGGTACAACATCTTTGCTCCTTAAAGAAAGCCCCGGCAACTGGCCGGGGCTTTGGGTGTTATGCCGCTGTTATGCTTTCAGGCAATTACAGTGATCGGCAATTCAACTGGAGCAGGTTCAACTCTCGCAAGGCCACCGAGAACTTGGCGAACTCGTGAGTGCTGGTGGTCTTGAAGTCGGCCAACATATGGGTCCAACGGGACAAGAGTTGTTCATGCTCCGAAATCCAGTCGGCCAGTATGGTAGCGCATTCTCCCTGATCTTTGCACCCTTCCAGTACCACGGAAGTGAGACTGCGCTGCTGCCAGTCCAGATCTTCGCGGAAGGAGGCCCGCGCCATCGCCTGCCAGTGGTTGCCCACCGGCTGATGGTTGATCTGGTCGAGGAACCAGTGCAGGTCCAGCTTGGCGCCAAGGCGGTAGTAGACATTGGCGGCGCGCAGGATGTCGGTCTTGTGCTCCGCGGCAATCTGCGCCAGATCCAGAGTCGAGAAGAGGCTGCTCATATGGGCGACCTGACGGGCGATGGCCTCCGGCACCTGTTTCTCCACCAGCTTCTGCACTGCCAGCTTGTGCTCGGCTACTTCGCTCTCATCCATGACCTCATAGAGGTGCTGACTCAAGGTTTCGAAGGCCGGACGGAAGAAGGCGATGTTCTCGCTGATGCTCCAGCTGCGGTTGCGGGCACGCAGGAACCAGCGGGTGGCGCGGCGCACAATGCGGCGGCTGTAGAACATCAGCTCGAGCTGGGTCTCTGCCCCCACCTGGTTGTCGCACCCTTCGATGTCGCGCCACAGCCGGTTCATGCCAAACACCTCGCGGGCCATGGCAAAGCAGCAGGCCACTTCGGCGACCGAGGCTCCAGTCTCGTCCTTCATCCGGCTGGCGAAGTTGAGCCCCATGTCGTTGACCAGCATGTTGGCTACCCGGGTCGCAATGATCTCGCCACGCAGCGGATGCTGGGCCAGTGCCGCACCGAACTGCTGCTGCAGTTTGGGCGGGAAGCTGGTCACCAGCATGTTGGCGAGGAACGGCTCGTCGGTCACTTCCGGGCAGTTGAGCTGCTCTTTCAGAACCATCTTGCCGTACGCCACCAGCACCGCCAGCTCGGGTCGGGTCAGCCCCTGCCCTGCCGCCATCCGCTCGGAGAGCTCCTCATCGGATGGCAGGAACTCCAAAGCACGGTCGAGCTTGCCTTCCCGCTCCAGCCCCTGAATAAAGCGCTGCTGCTCTTTGAGTTGTTCAGAGCCGCGGAAGCTGGTGACCGAGATGGACTGGGACTGGCGATAGGCGTTGGTGATGACGATCTGCGCCACATCGTCGGTCATATCAAAGAGCATCTGGTTACGCTGCTTGAGGGTCATATCCCCGGCTGCCACCAACTGGTTCAGCAGGATCTTGATGTTCACCTCGTTATCGGAGCAGTCCACACCACCCACGTTGTCGGTAAAATCGGTATTGATGCGACCGCCCTGACTGGCGTACTCCACCCGGCCAAGCTGGGTAAAGCCGAGATTACCGCCCTCACCCACGATGCGGGCCCGCAGATCGCGGCCATTGACCCGCAGAGCATCGTTGCTGCGATCACCGACCTCGGCGTCGCTCTCGCGGGCGCTCTTCACATAGGTGCCGATACCGCCGTTCCACAGCAGGTCGACATTCAGGCAAAGCAGTGCCTTGATCAGCTCGTTCGGCGCCATGCTGCCCTTGTCGGTACCGAGCAGGGTCTGCATCTCGGGGCTGAGCTTGATGGACTTGGCCGAGCGCAGGAAGATACCCCCCCCTGCCGAGATCAGGCTCTTGTCGTAGTCATCCCAGGTCGAGGTTGGCAGCTCGAACAGACGCTTGCGCTCGACAAAGCTCCTGGCCGAATCCGGATTGGGGTCGACGAAGATGTGCATGTGGTTGAAGGCGCCCACCAGTCGGGTGTGCTCGGAGAGCAGCATGCCGTTGCCAAACACGTCACCGGCCATATCGCCGATCCCGACGCAGGTAAAATCGGTGGTCTGACAGTTGATACCCAGCTCGCGGAAGTGGCGCTTGACCGACTCCCAGGCGCCACGCGCTGTGATGCCCATCTTCTTGTGGTCATAACCGACCGAACCGCCGGAGGCGAACGCGTCACCCAGCCAGTGGCCATACTCCAGGCTGATTTCGTTGGCGATATCGGAGAAGGTAGCCGTCCCCTTGTCGGCAGCTACCACCAGGTAGTAGTCATCCTCGTCGTGACGCACCACATCCTTGGGCGGGATCACCTCACCTGCGATGATGTTGTCGGTCACATCGAGCAGACCGCGGATAAACAGGCGATAGCAGGCCTTGCCCTCTTCCTGAATAACGGCGCGAGGGGCCCCCGCCGGCATCTGCTTGCAGTAGAAGCCGCCCTTGGCCCCCACCGGCACGATGACGGTGTTCTTCACCTGCTGGGCTTTGACCAAACCCAGCACTTCAGTGCGGAAGTCTTCTTTGCGATCGGACCAGCGCAGGCCGCCACGGGCTACCTTGCCCCAGCGCAGATGCACCCCTTCCACCCGCGGTGAGTAGACAAAGATTTCGAATTTCGGCAGCGGCAGCGGCATGTCGGTGATGCTGGACGGCGCCAGCTTGAAGGAGATGTAGGGCTTGATGTTGCTCGCCTTGTCCAGCTGGTAGTAGTTGGTGCGCAGGGTGGCGTCAATCATCTCCACATAGCGGCGAATGATGCGATCGTCATCGAGGTTGGCCACCAGATCCAGCTTGGCGGCAAGCTCCTCGTGCAGTCTGGCCCCGGTTTCCGCATTGCGGGTCATGGCCGGATTGAGACGCTGCTCGAACAGTCCAAACAGCAGGCCAGCGATATCGGGATAGCGGGTCAGGGTCTCTTCGATATAGGACTGGCTGAAGGATACGCCGGTCTGGCGCATATATTTGGCATAGGCGCGCAGCACCGAGACCTGACGGCCAGTGAGACCCGCCCCCAGCACCAGTCGGTTGAAGCCATCATCTTCCAGCTGCTTGTTCCAGATGGCCGCGAAGGCTTCCTGGAAGCGCTGCTGGCTCTGCTCCAGATCGAACGGCTGATCGCTGTGCAGCAGCATGGAGAAGTCGAGGATCCAGAACAGCTCGCCCGCCGGAGTACGCACCTGATAGGGGGTCTCGCCAATAACCCGCAGCCCCATGTTCTCCAGCATCGGCAACACGTCGGAGAGATGGATAGGTTCGGTGCGGTGGAACAGCTTGAGGCGAACCCGGCGATCGTTCTCCTCTTCCTGAGCGCGGTAGAACAGCATGCCGAGTGGCTCGGCTTCACTCAGGTTGTCCAGCGCCATGATGTCGGCCACGGCAGAGCCCGGCAGCACATCTTCCTTGTAAGCGCGGGGGAAGGCGGTGCAGAAACGACGGCGCAACTCGTTGCCACGGGCCTCGCCATAGTGGGAGAGCAGCACGGAGTCGAGTCTGTCGTCCCAGCTGCGGGCCGCTTCAATCAGGTTGTTCTGTACTTCGTTCACATCCACATCCACGTTGTTGTTGTTAACCCGCACTATGTAGTGAGTCCGTGCCAGCACGCCCTCGGTGAAGTAGACGTTGAACTCCACCTCTTCGCTGCTGCCGAAATATTGTTGCAGGATCTGCTGGGTCTTGATCCGCAGCGCGGTGTTGTAGCGCTCCTTGGTGACATAAACCATGCAGGAGAAGAAGCGGCCATAGACATCGCGGCGCACGAACAGGCGCAGCATGTCCCGCTCCTGCATCTCCAGCACACCCAGACCGGTAGCCAGCAGCTCCTCTTCGCGGGCCTGGATCAGCTCGTCACGGGGATAGGTTTCCAGCACGTTCAGCAGCGCCTTGTAGGCGTGGGAGCCCTTCTCATGGCCGGAGGAGGCCATGATGCGCTCGAGACGGTGGCTGATGAGCGGGATCTGGGTTGCACTGGTGTTGTAGATGGAGGAGGCATACAGACCGATAAAGCGATCTTCCCCCACCACCTTGCCATGCTCGTCGAAGCGCTTGATGCCGATGTAATCCACATAAGCCGGGCGATGAACTCGGGATTTGCTGTTGGATTTGGTGAGGATCAGCAGATCCTGACTGAGGGCGGCGTGACGGGCGCTGGCCGGCATATTGCCAAGACGCTGCCCCTCATCCTTGATGGAGTTCTTCATCAGTCCGAGGCTGGAACTGGCCTGCGGCAGGATCTCGTGATCCCCCTCCACCGCCTTGACGTCGTAGCGGCGATAACCCATCAGGGTGAAGTTATGGGCCGCTACCCATTTTAGAAACGCGATGCAGGAGTTGACCTCCTCCTGGCTCACCGGATGGTTGCGCTTGGGCAGCTCGTCGATGATTTCATTGAGCTTGGCCAGCATCGGCTGCCAGTCACCGACCGCCAGCGCAACTTCGCCAGCCACGGATTTCAGTTCGGCTGCCAGCGCTTCCATCTGCGCTTCGCTGGTAAGGTGATCGATTTCGATGAGGAAAGCGGTCTCGACCGATGTCTGCCCGTCGGTATTGTCGAGATCCAGAATGGCGCTGATCTTGCCCTCTTCGCCGCGGATCAGGTGCAGCGGCTGGTGCAGCATCATGTGGGCGGTGATATTGAGACGCTTGAGCGCCATCCGGATGGAGTCCACCAGGAAGGGGGAATCCTGCAGGATCACCTCGACGATAGTGTGGGGGGACTGCCAGCCATGGCGGGTCAGCTCGGGGTTGTAGACCCGGATATAGGGTTCGGTACCGCTACGCTGATTGAGGGCATTCCAGAGGCTAAGCGCCGCGCCGTAGAGATCGCTGTCGTTGCGATCATGCATGTCGGAGCTCGCCATGTTGCCGTAAAACTTGGCCACGAAGCATTCGACCAGAGAGGCACTCTTCTTGGGCAGTTTTTGATGGATCAGGCCGAGAACGTTTTCGAGCAGAACTGAGGTAGGGGCGTCTTTCAATGCCATTTTTATATTCCTTATCGGACGACATTAACCACCGACGCAGAGGCAACCACCCTGGTTACCCGCTGGTGCAGAGTTGTTGCGAAGTGTAATGGCTTGGATCAAGGAAGGCGAGAGAAGATGCTAACGGACTGTTAAAAACAAGGTGCAGATCACGGCTTAAACTGTGAGATATTTTGCCAATAGACAAAAAAACAGAAATTCCCACTGCCTTTGTGCCACTTTTCCGGATAGATAGTGAGCATAATCAGATAATCAGTCGGTAAACTGTTCGTTTTTTGTTAACTTATGCGTTCGAGGCTGATAAAGCGATAATCGTCCTGCGTTTTGAGACGAAAATAGCCATGTACCCCGCTGATAGCGACAAAAGGCCGGATTTTATCGATGCCAAGCTCGATGGTCAGCCCCTGTTCACTGCGCACTACCAGCCGTCTGGCGAGCCCCTGATACATCAACATCACCTCGTCACTGCTCAGCGACAGCCGAAAGGTAAATTGCTTCACGTTTACTCCCGATAAATGCCTTTTTTACCCCGCTGGCAAGCAGAGAGGATCAAAAAACGGGGCAAAGGATGATACTCCCCTGCCCCGTCGATGTTACTGCTGCAGCGCCTTGCTCACTTTTTCGAACAGATCCCGCGCCAACCCCTCGAGGTTGGCCAGACGAGTCAGCTCGGCACGGATCAGTGCCTTGCGCCCCTCATCGAGCCGCTTGAACTGGATAAGCGGGGTGATGAGGCGGGAAGCGACCTGCGGGTTGACCTCGTTGAGCTCGATCAGCAGATCGGTCAGGAAGCGATAGCCGCGACCATCGATGGCGTGGAACTGCACCTGGTTGTTCATGGCAAAGCTGCCGACCAGTGCGCGCAGACGGTTCGGGTTGCGAATACTGAAGGTCGGGTGAGCCATCGCCTGCTGCACCTCGCTCAGCACATCTTCCGCCGGCTTGCTACCCACCAGACGCAGCCAGTTATCCAGCACCAGACCATCCTTGGCCCACTTGCCTTCGAAATCGGCAAGCAGCTCGGAGCGGCACGGTAACAGATAGCTGTTGGCGACCTGCAACGCCGCCAGAGTGTCGGTCATGTTGTCGGCGGCGGCATATTGCTGGCGCACCAGCAGGTCGGCACTGCCAGCATCGAGGGCCGCCAGATAGCCGAGCACCACGCTCTTGAGCGCGCGTTTGGCCATGTCGGCATGCACCACCTGATAACCCGGCAGATGAAGGCTCTCGTAGGTCACCAGCAGCTGGGCGCCAAAGGCTTGCGCCAGCGAGGTGGTGATCTCGTTACGCACCTGATGGATGGCATCGATATCCGCCACCTCAAACAGTTCGGCCAGGGTCGCTTCGCCCGGCAGGGTCAGGATCTCCGCCTTGAGCGCCGGATCGAGTTCGGCATCTTCCAGAATGGCGATAAAGGCTGCCAGCAGGGTTTGGGAGAGCTCAACCCCCTGTCCATGCTGGACCCGGGCTACCCCGTCGATAACCGCCTTGTTGATCAGCATCTGCGCCGCATCCCAGCGGGCAAATTCGTTGCGGGCATGGCGCATCAGGAAGGCCAGCGCCTCATCGCTGTAATCAAAGTGCAGCTTGACCGGCGCGGAGAAGTCCCGCAGCAGGGAGGGAACCGGCTTGACCGGCACCAGATCGAACACGAAGGTCTGCTCTGACTCCAGCACGTCGAGCACGTTGCCGATGGCCTTGCCCTGATACTGCAGCGGGATGACAGCGCCCTGCTCGTCATAGAGTTCGATGTCGAGCGGAATGTGCAGCGGCAGCTTTTGCGGTTGATCCTGAGTCGGCGGCGTGTGCTGGCTCACGTGCAGACGGTAAACACCGCTCGCAACATCGTATTCGTCGGTCACGGTGAGTTCCGGGGTGCCGGACTGGCTGTACCAGCGGCGGAAACGGCCGAGATCAACCCCGGAGGCATCCTCCATTGCCTGCACGAAATCATCGCAGGTGGCCGCCGAACCATCGTGACGCTCGAAGTAGAGGCGCATACCCGCCTGAAAGGCGGTCTCACCCAGCAGGGTGTGCATCATGCGGATCACTTCCGACCCTTTCTCATAGACGGTCAGGGTGTAGAAGTTGTTCATCTCGATCACCACATCCGGACGGATGGGGTGCGCCATGGGACCCGCGTCTTCGGCAAACTGCGGCCCGCGCATGGTGCGCACGTTGTCGATGCGGTTGACGCCACGAGAGCCCAGGTCGGAGGAGAACTCCTGATCACGGAACACCGTCAGCCCCTCTTTCAGGCTGAGCTGGAACCAGTCGCGGCAAGTGACGCGGTTGCCGGTCCAGTTATGGAAATATTCGTGACCGATCACCCGTTCGATATCGTTGTAGTCGTTGTCGGTGGCGGTCGCCGGGTTGGCCAGTACGAAACGGGAGTTGAAGATATTCAGCCCCTTGTTCTCCATGGCCCCCATGTTGAAGAAGTCGACCGCCACGATCATGTAGATGTCGAGATCATACTCGAGACCAAAGCGCTGTTCGTCCCAGCGCATGGAGTTGATGAGGCTATCCATGGCGAAACCGGCACGATCCAGATTGCCTTTGTCGACGAAGATCTCGAGAGCCACCTTGCGACCGCTTTTGGTGACGTAATGGTTGCGTTCCACGTCGAAATCACCGGCCACCAGCGCAAACAGGTAGCTGGGCTTGGGGAACGGATCCTGCCACTGCACGAAATGGCGGCCGTCGCCCAGATCGCCGCTATCTACCTTGTTGCCGTTGGAGAGCAGGAAGGGATATTTGGCTTTGTCGGCGGTGATGCGGGTGCTGTAGCGCGCCAGAATGTCGGGGCGATCCAGATAGTAGGTAATGCGGCGAAAGCCCTCCGCTTCGCACTGGGTACAGTAGGCATCACCCGATTTGTAGAGCCCTTCCAGCGCGGTGTTGGCGGCCGGATCCAGCAGGGTGACGATGGTCAGCACGCACTCGGCGGGCAGATTGAAGATGGTCAGGGAGCTTTCGCCCTGCTCGTAGTGTTCGCAGGGGATGCCATCGATGGCGATGCTCTCCAGCGTCAGCTGCTCACCATCCAGTACCAGCGGCGCATTGTGCTCGCCGTTGCGGCGGATGCGGGTAATGGCAGTGACCCGGGTCTGTGGCTCCAGCAGCTGGAAATCGAGGTCGATGGTGTCGATCCAGTAGAGCGGTGCCTGATAGTCCTGACGATATTTGGCCGTCATGGCCTGGGAGTGATCGTTCATTATTGTCTGCTTCCACGCTTGTTAAAGGCGAGAAAGAGGCTGTCACAACCAACTGGCAGGGTCAAACAATTTGCAGCAGACAAAAAGAAAGGGCGACTTGCGTCGCCCTTTCTCGTTATCTCAGTCAGATCAGCTGCGTTTGCCGGTCTTGGCCAGATCTGCCGTAATATTGGCCGCTTCGACCAGATATTCGTCAGGGGCCTCAAAATCGGCAGGCAGTTCATCCAGGCTCTTCACCGGCGGTTTGCCAAGGCGAGCCAGTCGCTCATTGGTACGCTTGAGCGCTTTCTCATCCTGCTTGGCCTGCTCTGCCAGACGTACCGCTTCATTGAGGGAGACTGACTTCTTGTCCTTCTCCTCTTTGTAGTCGGCAATGTCCTGCATCACGTAGGCAAACTCGGGATCCTTGGCGATGCGTGCATCGTGGGCCGACTTCAGCTTGGGCAGCAAGCTGGCAAAGTTGCCGAGCTTGTCATACTTGGCCGACGCGATCTTGTCCCAAGGCAGAGCATTGAACTCGCGGCTCTCACCCGTCTCTTCCGGTGCAACCGGTGTCGGGAAGCTGATATCCGGTGCAACCCCCTTGTTCTGGGTACTGCCACCGTTGATCCGGTAGAACTTAGCGATGGTGTACTGCACGTGACCCAGCGGCTGCTCGTAGAAGTCGTAGACCTTGGCGAGGCTGCGATGCTGCTGCACCGTCCCCTTGCCGAACGAGTTTTCACCCAAGATCAGGGCCCGGCCGTAATCCTGCATGGCTGCTGCGAAGATCTCGGAAGCCGACGCGCTGTAGCGGTCGATCAGCACAGTCATGGGACCGCCGTAATAGACGTTGCCATCATCGTCGCCATTGACCGTGATACGACCCATGTGATCACGGATCTGAACCACCGGACCACTGCCGAAGAAGAGGCCGCTCAGGGCAGACGCTTCGGTCAGGGCACCACCGCCGTTACCGCGCAGATCGATGATGAGGCCGTCGATCTTCTGCTTGTTGAGGGTGGAGAGCTCCTTGATCACGTCATCGTGCAGATTGACGTAGAAGCTCGGGATCTCGATGACACCGATCTTCTTGCCTTCGGCCGTGATCACCTTTGACTTGGCCGCGCGATCTTCGAGGCGCACCTTGTCGCGGGTCAGATCGATCAGCTCGGTCTTGGCGGTAGCCCCCTTGCCACGCTGGATCTCCAGCTTGACCTTGCTCCCCTTGGGCCCCTTGATGAGCTCGACCACGTCATCAAGACGCCAGCCGATCACATCGACAATCTTGCCATCGTCCTGCCCTACCCCGGTGATCTTGTCATCGGGCTTGAGGCGGTTGGACTTGGCAGCCGGGCCGCCGGGAACCAGCGAGCGAATGACGGTGAAATCATCCTCAGCCTGCAACACGGCACCAATCCCCTCGAGCGAGAGGTTCATCTCGGTATTGAAACGATCGGCACTGCGCGGAGAGAGATAACTGGTGTGCGGTTCGATGGCACGAGCGAAGGAGTTCATGAAGAGCTGGAACACATCCTCGCTCTCGGTCTGGGACATCCGCTTGATGGCGTTGTTGTAACGCTTGCCAAGCAGCTCCTTGATCTCGGGCCACTCCTTGCCGCTGAGCTTGAGGCTCAGGGCATCGAACTTGACCCGCTGACGCCACAACTCATTGAGTTCAGCCTCATCTTTTGGCCAAGCCGCCCCTTCCCGATCAAACACATAGTTGTCGTTCTGGGTGAAATCAAAAGGAGTATCGAGCAGTTTGAGGGCGTATTCGTACCGCTCATAACGTCGCTGCTGACTCAGGTTGAACATCTCGTAGGCGGGCGCCAGACGGCCTCTTTCAAGGTCGGTGTCAAAACCGTTACGGTACTTTTCAAAACGGCTGATATCAGAGGCCAAAAACAGGTTGCGGCTGTAATCCAGGTTCTCCAGATACTTGTCGAAGATCACGGAGGAGAAGGCATCATCCAGCTTGAACTGTTTGTAGTGCGAGCGGGTAAACAGATTGGTAATTCGCTTGCTGGCCGTAGCATGTTGGCTCTCTTGAGCCAACACAGGCAAATCACTCTCCTTGAGCACCGGCTCGATGGCCTGTGCAAGCCCGACAAACGCCAGGCTACAGGCAACGAGGGAAAAACGAATTACGCCATGCTTCAACATTTGTCTCCTTAGAGAACCAAGTGCTCTGATTTGACCCGCAGCATCATGCCGGTCTGCAGTTGGACCTGTACATCATCTTTGGTCACTTCCTTGATGGTGGCCGCAACCGGGGATTTACCCATAACAACGCGCACACCCTGACCCACTTTCAGCGTAGCGGCATCCACTTTTACCAGCGGAGCTTCAGCGACCGGTGCTTTCTCCT
This sequence comes from Aeromonas sp. SG16, assembly GCF_024436135.1. Lineage (NCBI taxonomy): Bacteria > Pseudomonadati > Pseudomonadota > Gammaproteobacteria > Aeromonadales > Aeromonadaceae > Aeromonas > Aeromonas sp. SG16. The sequence continues at coordinate 679,771 of NZ_JANFNW010000001.1, read as the reverse complement.
GCGCTTTCGGCTTGGCAGCTACATCAGCTTTTTCGGTTTTGCGGGGAGCAGGACGACGCGGCTTCTTGGCCTTTTCATCCTTCTCTTTGGTATTGGTGCGACGGCTGGCAAAGACGCGCTCTTTGCTCTCTTTCAGAGCCTGCTTGGCGTGCTCGATGTGCTCTTCGGTCAGCAGTTCGCCCGGGTTACCATCCAGATCAACGCGAGCCTGACCGGCTTTGAGGCCATGCAGGTAGCGCCAGCTGGAGGTGTATTGACGCAGTGCGGAACGCAGCATGGTCTTGGAGACTCTGGCATCGTCAGCAAGACGCTCGGCCAAATCCTGGAAGATGCCAATCTTGAGCGGCTTGGCCTCTCCTTCAGCAACGAAGCAGGCCGGGAATTTCTCGACCAGGTAGGCAACGATCTCTTTACTGTTCTTCAGCTTCTCAGTGTTTTCCATGTATAACCTTGGCTTTCAATAAACGCACGGGCACTTCCCGAGCACAACAAAGGCCCCATTATAGAGAGCTTGGGGCCTTTTGCGAACCATCTAGCAATGACTTAAAGCATGCTTTCCAAAATTTGCACCGTTTCTTCAAGACCAATCCGGTCTTCCTGGTCGAAACGGTTAAAAATCGGACTGTCGATATCCAGCACCCCGATGATCTCGTGACCCCGACGCAGCGGAATCACAATTTCAGCGTTGCTGGCACCGTCACAGGCAATATGTCCCTCGAACTGGTGCACATCATCCACCAACTGGGTCTTGCCTTGGGCAACAGCCGTACCGCAGACACCACGGCCAACCGGGATCCGGACACAGGCCGGCTTGCCCTGGAAGGGGCCAAGCACCAGAGTATCCCCTTGCAACAGATAAAAACCGACCCAGTTGATACCAGTCAACTCCTGATTGAGCAAGGCGGAGAGGTTGGCGAGTTTGGCGATCAGATCTGGCTCCCCTTCCAGCAGCGCCTGCGCTTGCCGGTTGAGGGTACGATAAAAGGCGTTCTTGTCACTCATGATTAAATGCACTTCACTCCCTGTAGACTGAAGGGAAGGTAACCTCTGAGACAAAAATTTCAAATATTTTTTCCAGAGTCCCCCTTCCCTGCCACGACATCACTATTCCCGAGCGACTGAAAGTGCCAGCTGTTGGCGCTGGCCATTGCTCCACTCAATATTGAGCAACCAGACCATCATGGGGGATGTGCAGCTTCCTACCAGCGCATTTGCCTGCCAGCCATTGCCACTTGATTCAAAATTGACAGGGATGGTGCCCATAAACATATCTCGCCCCTCGAGCCAGGCTTTGATCGGTTTAATCCCGGGGTCCCCGCCCTCCAACCGAATAATAAAATCGCGTTCGGCCCGCACAGGTAATTGTGAAATAGCAATTGCCATCGACTTTTCACCAATTAATAGGTCACAACTGCTGTGGGAAAGATCACAAATTTGATCTTTTTTTGGCTCGGGATTTTGTGAATTATCGGCTGCAAACCAGGTGCGATAGCTCACCAGCGCCACCAGAACGGCCAGCACTAGCACAAGATGCGTTACTTTCTGTGCAGTCAGTCTCTCTTTCATCAAAAACACCCTGTAAAGATGTAATAAAAATGGTCTTTTTTTGATCTCGCACAAGGTAAAACAAGCGTGTCAACGAGACCGGGCGGAGCCAAATATATCACTGTTTATACTGTTATTTTACCTGTCAGTTCAGTATCATTCCCATGGAGTTTTCATTTAGCCATCTTTTACTTTTCCTTTCGTTAACAGGTGTTAACAAGTGGTTGAAGATAGCGCGATGAAGTCCGTCCGGTTTGCCGGACAAAAAACCAAACAACAGCAGCATCGGAAGCGGAATATAACGATGAGCCATACAACTAACCATCCTGAGTACAACTACACCGTTGTTCGCCAGTTTACCGTCATGACGATTGTCTGGGGAATTGTCGGCATGTCGGTTGGCGTACTGATCGCAGCCCAGCTTATCTGGCCTGCTCTTAACTTCGACACTCCGTGGCTGACCTACAGTCGTCTGCGGCCCCTCCATACCAACGCGGTGATTTTTGCCTTTGGCGTCAGCGCTCTGATGGCAACGTCGTTCTACGTTGTTCAGCGCACCTGTCAAACCCGGCTGTTTGGTGGCCCGCTGGCGACCTTCGTCTTCTGGGGCTGGCAAGCGATCATCCTGTCGGCTGCCATCTCCCTGCCGCTGGGTTACACCTCCGCCAAGGAGTATGCCGAGCTGGAGTGGCCGATTGACCTGGCCATCACTGTGGTGTGGGTCGCCTACGCCATTGTCTTCTTCGGTACGTTAATCAAGCGCACCACTTCCCACATCTATGTGGCGAACTGGTTCTTCGGCGCCTTCATCATCACGGTCGCCGTGCTGCACATCGTCAACAACATGGAAGTGCCGCTCAGTGCCATGAAGTCCTACTCCATGTACTCCGGCGCCATGGACGCCATGGTGCAGTGGTGGTACGGCCACAACGCGGTAGGCTTCCTGCTGACAGCAGGCTTCCTCGGGATGATGTACTACTTCGTGCCCAAGCAGGCTGGACGCCCGGTTTACTCCTACCGTCTCTCTATCGTCCACTTCTGGGCGCTGATCTCCCTCTATATCTGGGCCGGTCCGCACCACCTGCACTACACTGCGCTGCCTGATTGGGCCCAGTCCCTCGGCATGGTTATGTCCCTGATCCTGTTCGTGCCCTCCTGGGGCGGCATGATCAACGGCATCATGACCCTCTCCGGTGCTTGGCACAAGCTGCGTTATGACCCCATCCTGCGCTTCCTGATCGTCTCCCTGTCGTTCTACGGCATGTCGACCTTCGAAGGCCCGATGATGGCGATCAAGACTGTCAACGCTCTCTCCCACTACACCGACTGGACCGTAGGCCACGTTCACTCCGGCGCGCTGGGCTGGGTAGCCATGGTCTCCATCGGTGCGGTGTATCACCTGATCCCGAACCTGTTCGGTCAGGGCCGCATGTACAGCATCAAGCTCATCAACGTCCACTTCTGGCTGGCGACTGTGGGCACCGTGCTCTACATCGTTGCCATGTGGATTTCCGGCGTGATGCAAGGCCTGATGTGGCGCGCAGTCAACGAAGACGGCACTTTGACCTACAGCTTCGTAGAAGCGCTGCAGGCCTCCTATCCCTTCTACTTCGTGCGCTTCCTGGGTGGCTGCTTCTTCGTCACCGGTATGCTGCTGTTGGCCTACAACGCCTATCGCACCATCACTGCGCCCAAAGGTTCCCTGGAACCTGTCGCCCAGCCAGCATGATTGAAGAGGTCCAAGAATGAGCAACAATAACCGTCACGAGATCCTTGAAAAGAACGTTCCTCTGCTGGTGGTGGCCATTATCTTCGCCATCAGCCTGGGGGGCCTGGTTGAAATTACCCCGCTCTTCTTCCAGAAGCAGACCACCGAGCCGGTGGAGGGCCTCAAGCCCTATACCGCACTGCAGATGGAAGGACGCGATATCTTCATTCGCGAAGGCTGCACCAACTGCCATAGCCAGATGATCCGTCCGTTCCGTGCCGAAACCGAGCGTTACGGTCACTACTCGGTTGCCGGCGAGAGCGTGTGGGAGCACCCCTTCCTGTGGGGCTCCAAGCGTACCGGCCCGGATCTGGCCCGCGTAGGTGGTCGCTACTCCGATGCATGGCACCATGCTCACCTCATCAACCCGCGTGATGTGGTTCCCGAGTCCAACATGCCTGCCTATCCCTGGCTCGACACCAATGTGCTGACCGGCGAAATGACTGGCAAAAAACTGGCGCTGTTCCGCGATCACTTCGGTGTGCCATATACCGATGCGGATATTCAGGGTGCAGGGGAAGCAGTTAAAGGCAAGACCGAGCTGGAAGCCCTCATCGCCTATCTCCAATCACTGGGCCATGCCCTGAAATAAGGAGCCTGAGATGGATTACGGCACATTTCGCGGTCTGTATACCCTGCTGTTGATGGCCATCATGATTGGCATCATCGTCTGGGCCTACAGCAAACGCCGCAAGACCTCTTTTGATGAGGCCGCCAATCTGGTGTTTGCCGATGATGAGCAAGCCGGTGCTGATAAAAAGAACGCAGGAGCGAAACAAGAATGAGCACTCTGTTTAGTATTTTCGTAACCGTCATCACCCTGGGGACCATCCTTGGCTGCTTCTTGCTGCTGATGTGGTGCCTCAAGGACAAGATGGGCGTTGAAGAAGGCAAGCCGATGGGCCACTCCTTCGATGGTATCGAGGAGATCAACAACCCGTTGCCGAAGTGGTGGACCTACATGTTCCTCTTCTTCATCGTCACCGGTCTGGTCTATCTGGTCGCTTTCCCGGGTCTTGGCAACTTCAAAGGCCTGCTGGGCTGGCAAAGTTCCAACCAGGACGTGCGCTCGCTGGCCGAATCCAAGGCCGCAACCGCATCGGCCAAGGCTGAAGGTCGCGCCGTGGAGTACGACCGTGAGGTCGCCAAGGCTGACGAGATCTATGGCGCCAAGTTCCGTGAACTGACCTATGAGGCTGATGGCAAGACCTACCGCGCCATTACCGAAATCGCCAAAGATCCGGAAGCCCTGAAAGTGGGTCAGCGTCTGTTCCTGCAGAACTGCTCCCAGTGCCACGGCTCTGACGCCCGCGGCGGTCGCGGTTTCCCGAACCTGACCGACAGCGAATGGCAATGGGGTGGTCAACCTGATCAAATCAAGACCACCATCATGGGCGGTCGTCAGGGGATCATGGCAGCCTGGGGTGAAATCCTCGGTAAAGACGGTGTGCAAGAGGTGGCGTCCTATGTGCTGAGCCTCTCCGGTCGCAAGGTCGATCTGGTCGAAGCCAAGAAGGGCGAAGCACGCTTCACCATCTGTGCTGCGTGCCACGGCCCTGATGCCAAGGGCGGTATCGCCGTTGGTGCACCGGACCTGACCAACAACACCTGGCTCTACGGCGGTTCCCGCGAAGTGGTGGTGCAGACCATCACCCACGGTCGCCACGGCGTGATGCCGGCCTGGAAAGACATCCTGGGTGAAGACAAGGTACACCTGCTGGCCTCCTACGTTTACAGCCTGTCCCATCAGCCTGCTAAATAAAGGTCGCTTACATAAGTCGTAACATGTGATAAACACGTGATTACACAGCAAAAAGCCTCGACTCCTCGAGGCTTTTTGTTATCTTGTGTTGCAGAAAAGCTCTCTTACTCGTTAATCATTCGTTTCACGGCAGTAGCATCATGACCCAACCTGTATTCAAACCCTGGTATCGCCAATTCTGGCCCTGGTTTATCATCGCCCTCCCCACTGCCGCCGTTATCGGCAGCATATCTACCGCCATCATTGCCAGCAAGGATGGGGTCAATCTGGTCGCCGAGGACTATTACAAACAAGGGAAAGAGATCAATCAGGATCTGAGCAAGTTCGATCGCTCCGAGGCCCTCAATATCCGCTTCGCCCTTGAGGTCAACAGCCACGAGCTCACCCTCAAGCCCGTCAGCGGTGACATCCCGCCGGGTCAGGCCCTCTATCTGTCGCTCTTCCACCCCACTCTGGCGGGACTGGACAGCGAACACATGATCACCGCCGATGCGAGCGGCACCTATCGCCTCCACTTCGACAAGCCCCTCACCGGTAAATGGCACATCCGGGTGGATGCGTTCAACCACGAGTGGCGCCTGCAAGAGACGGTACAACTGCCCACCCAGGCACCTGTCGAACTCGATCCGAAAGGACGCTAAGTCATGACCGGCTGTTCTCACTGTGGTGAGCTGGTCCTCGCCAGCAACCGTGCTGCTTGCATTCTGCATTTAGGGGAACATAAATCATGACCCCTTGCTTTCACTGTGGCGAGCCGGTTCCCGCCAATAGCGGCTATTCCCTCGAGATAAAGGGGATCGTCAGGCCCATGTGCTGCCCCGGCTGTCAGGTCGTGGCAGAGACCATCATGGAGTGCGGCCTTGCCAGCTATTACGACCACCGCACCGCCCCCGGCATCAAGGGGGAACTGGTGCCCGAAGAGCTCGCTGCCCTCACCCACTACGATCTGGCGGAAGTGCAGCAGGAGTTTGTCACCGACAGCGGCACGGGTCGCGAGACAACGCGTGAAATCCAGCTGACGGTAGAGGGATTGACCTGCGCCGCCTGCGCCTGGCTTATCGAGCGCCATCTGATGACGTTAAGCGGTCTGCGCTACATCAACGTCAACACCACGACCCATCGCGCCCGTATCAAATGGGATCCGGCCCAGCTCTCCCTGAGCGACATTCTCAAGGGCTTCGCCAAGATTGGCTATCGCGCCTACCCCTTCCAGACCCATCAGCAGGAAGCCCTCTACGCCAAAGAGGTGCGCAGCTACATGTTCCGGCTGGCATTGGCGGGGCTGGGGTCGATGCAGGTGATGATGTGCGCCGTCGCGCTCTACATGGACCTCTTTATCAGCGTCGAAGATGAGTTCATGGTCTACTTCAAGTGGATAAGCTTGCTGCTCTCTACCCCCATCATGATCTACTCGGCCCAGCCTTTTTACATCAACGCCTGGCGTAGCCTGAAGCAGGGACACCTGTCGATGGATGTCTCGGTATCGCTGGCATTGATCGGCGCGTTTATCGCCTCCATGTGGGCCACCGTGTTCAATACCGGTGAGGTCTACTACGACTCCATCACCATGTTCGTCTTCTTTCTGCTGCTCGGCCGCTTTCTTGAGCTGCGAGCCCGGCGCAAAGCCTCCGAATCAAGCTCCAACCTGGCACGGCTGGTGCCCATCATGGCGACTCTGATCGACCAGGATGGTGAGCGTGAAGTGGCAGCTAAGACCCTGCAAGTCGGCGATCGGGTGCGAGTACTGGCAGGGGCGACGCTGCCCGCGGATGGCGTCATCGTGGCGGGAGAGGCAAGCCTCAACGAGGCGATGCTGACTGGCGAGCAGCTGCCGCTGTTCAAGCAGTGCGGCGATCTGGTCTATGCCGGCACCATCAACACCGATGCGCCGCTGCAGATCCGGGTGACCCACCGCATCGAAGAGTCGCGCATCTCCCAGATCATGCGCCTGCAGGATCATGCCCTCGATGACAAACCGGCCATCGCCCAGATGGCGGATCAGCTGTCGCGCCACTTTATTCTGGTGCTGCTTATCATTGCCGCGGCGGTCTGGACCTTCTGGCACTTCCACCAACCGGAACAGGCATTCTGGATCGCGCTGGCCGTGCTGGTGGCTACCTGCCCCTGCGCGCTCTCGCTGGCAACACCGACCGCGCTGACCTCGGCGACCGCCAATCTGACCCGCAACGGCATCCTGCTGCGTCGTGGCCATGTGCTGGATATATTGACCAAGGCCAACCGGATCGTGATGGACAAGACTGGCACGCTCACCACCGGTGAGATCCGCCTGTCCGCAACCACAGCGCTCGGCACGCTCGATGCAGACCGCTGCTTGAGCATCGCACGGGCGCTGGAGGCCCAGTCCGAGCACCCCATCGCCCGTGCTTTCAGGCTACCCGCCGATGAAGTGGGGCAGTTGCCGCAAGCAAGCGAAATCACGCCAGTCATCGGTCACGGCATTACCGGGCTGGTAGACGGCGTTCGCTATCGTATCGGCAGCGCTAGTTGGCTTGGTGACGATAACACCCAGCATGGTCTTGCCATCTACCTTGCCGACGAACAGCAACTGCTCGCCCGTTTCGAGCTGGATGACACCTTGCGCCCGGATGCCAAAGCGTTGATCGAAGCGTTCAAGGCTGCCGGTCTGCAGACGACTATTCTGACTGGTGACAGCTCTTCCCAGGCTGATGAGATTGCCCGAACCCTTGGGGTCGACGAGCTGGTCAAGGGGGTGACGCCGGATGGCAAGCTGGCATATCTCAAAGCCCGTGAAGCAGAGGGCGAGATCAGCATCATGGTGGGTGATGGCATCAATGATGCCCCCGTGCTGGCCGGAGCGCACGCCTCCTTTGCCATGGCGGGCGGCACTGACCTGGCCAAAAACAGCGCCGATGCCATTCTGCTGGCCGATGATCTCAGTCGTCTGCTCGATGCCAGAAGGCTCGCGCTGCGCACCCGCAAGATCATCATCGAGAACTTTACCTGGTCCATCGGTTACAACCTGCTGGTACTGCCGCTGGCAGCCTGTGGCTGGCTGCCTCCCTATCTGGCAGCCGCGGGCATGTCGCTCAGTTCACTCATCGTGGTGACCAACTCGATGCGGCTCAACAGATAAACAAACTGCAAGAAAATAGCTGAAATAGTGGCCTGCCTCCGATGCAGGCCACATTTTTGACCGATAGCGGCTGGCCCTCCTCCCGAACGGGGTTACCATGGAGAACGCTTGCCACGGATGAATGTCAAGGTACCTCTCATGAACATAATTTTTGTCCTGATCCCCATCGCCATTCTCTTCGTCGTCATCGCCGGCGTCGTCTTTTTCTGGGCCATTCGCTCCGAACAATTTGAAGATCTCGATCGCCAGGGTTCCAACATCCTGTTCGATGAAGATGAACCCCAACAAAAAGCGGTGAAGCCCTCCTCCCATGACTCACAACCTTGATCTGCTGGGTGCCCTGCTGGTAGGACTGGCAGGCTCGGCTCACTGCATCGGCATGTGCGGTGGCGTCTCTGCAGCCCTCTCCATGGCCATCCCGGCCGACAAGCAGCACTTCAGCGGACGCCTTGGCTACCTGCTCAACTACAACCTGGGGCGGATCCTGAGCTATGTGCTGGCAGGCGCGCTGGTGGGCGGCCTACTCGCCACCACCAGTGAACTGGGCGCAGGCAAACATGCCATCGAAGGGCTGCGTCTGGTAGCCGCATTGCTGATGATCGCCCTTGGTCTCTATCTGGCCGGCTGGTGGCAGGGGATCCTGCTGCTGGAGCGCCTCGGCGCCAAACTCTGGCCCCATATCAAACCCCTTGCCGGCAAGTTTCTCCCCTTCACCTCGCCGCTGCAGGCACTCCCCTTTGGCATGGTCTGGGGCTGGCTCCCCTGCGGGCTCGTCTACTCCATGCTGACCTGGAGCGCGGCGGCCGGTTCGGCCAGCGGCGGAGCTCTGATCATGCTCTTTTTTGGTCTCGGTACCCTGCCAACCTTGTTCGCACTGGGGGGGCTTGCTGACCGCCTCAGATACTGGTTAACCCTGCGCAGTTTGCGCCTTGGCGGCGCTCTGTTACTCATTTTGTTCGGGGTTCATACCCTGTGGGTTGGCATAGCCGCCTTTTGAAACCCTATCCAAAACGGATGAGTTGGTGGTAAACTTGTTTGATATAAATCAATTATTCGTATGAGCCTATGATCCCGGAAAAGAAACCTGGCAGACGTATCCAGAGCGGTGGCTGTGCAATTCATTGCCAGGATTGCAGCATCAGTCAGCTCTGTATCCCCTTCACCCTGAACGACAACGAGCTTGATCAGCTCGATAGCATCATCGAGCGCAAAAAGCCGATCCAGAAGGGTGAGGAGCTGTTCAAGGCCGGTGATGAGTTCAAGTCGCTCTACGCCATTCGTTCCGGGACCATCAAGTCCTACACCATCACCGAACAGGGCGATGAGCAGATCACAGCCTTCCACCTGGCTGGTGATTTGGTCGGGTTTGACGCCATCAACAAACAGGCTCACCCCTCCTTCGCTCAGGCGCTGGAAACAGCCATGGTGTGCGAGATCCCCTTTGAAGTGCTGGATGATCTCTCCGGCAAGATGCCCAAACTGCGCCAGCAGATCATGCGCCTGATGAGCAGTGAAATCATGGGCGATCAGGAGATGATCCTGCTGCTCTCCAAGAAGAATGCCGAAGAGCGCCTCGCCGCCTTCCTGCACAACCTCTCGGTGCGCTTCTCCGAACGCGGCTTCTCTGCCAAGGAGTTCCGTCTGGCCATGACCCGTGGCGATATCGGCAACTATCTGGGTCTGACCGTCGAGACCATCAGCCGTCTGCTCGGCCGCTTCCAGAAGTCCGGTCTCATCAGCGTCAAAGGCAAATACATTACCGTGCTGGATCAAGTCGCACTAGGCATGATGGCCGGAGCTACCCGTCCGCCCTGCGGCTGATTTTTCTCCTTACAACCCCGCTTTTATTCCGCTTTCCCGGCCGGATCCTTTCCTCTGGAATGTGATCCGGTACGTTCCAGCCCCCTTCCTCCTGCGCTAAGCTGTAATGACTAAGATTCTGCCGTCATTGGACTTTTCCAAGGAGGAGAAGATGGTCAAATATCAGAATATTCTGGTAGTTATCAATCCAGAAGAGGAGCGTCAAATCGCCCTCGAACGGGCCGTCAAGATCGCCGAGCTGGACGACAATGCCCGCCTGACCCTGCTGCTCACCATCTATGACTTCTCGTATGAAATGACCGCCATGCTCTCCGTCGAGGAGCGCGAAGAGATGCGTAACGGCGTCATCTCCCAACGGCGAGAGTGGCTTGACGAAATACTCACCCCCTACCGCTCGCAAGGGATTGCTTGCGAAGTCAAAGTGATCTGGCACAACCGCCCCTTCGAATCCGTCATCCAGGAGGTGCTGGAACAACGTCACGATCTGGTGGTCAAGGCCACCCACCATCACAGCTTCCTGCAAACCTTCATCTTTACGCCGACCGACTGGCATCTGCTGCGCAAGTGTCCCTGTCCGGTGCTGCTGGTAAAAGAGGGGCACTGGAAACGGGGCGGCAATATCATCGCCGCCATCAACTGCTCCAGCGACGATCCGGATCAGAAGCTGCTCAACGAGCGGATCACCCAGGAAGGTGGCGATATCGCCGAGCTGCTCGGCTCGAGCCTCTATCTGGTCAACACCTATCCGGGAACCCCGGTCAATGTGGCCATCGAGCTGCCGGAGTTTGATCCCAACGCCTACAACGAGGCTATCCGCAAACACCACGAGACCCTGCTGCTGAGCCATGCCGACAAGTTCGGTATCGGCCATCTCTGGACCCGGGTAGCGGAAGGGTTGCCGGAAGAGGTGCTGCCGGACATGGCTGAAGAGCTGGATGCCAATCTGATGATCATGGGCTGCGTCGGCCGCACCGGCCTTTCGGCTGCCTTGCTCGGCAATACCGCCGAGCATGTGATCGACCGCCTCTCCTGCGACCTGCTGATCCTCAAACCGGCCGACTACAGCTGCCCGGTCGACAGCCGTCGCAATCAATCATAAGGTGCCTGGCACCTTGCCCTCCCCCGGGACATGGCTATAATAACGCGCTTATTTGTGTCCCGGGTTTTACGAGCATGCTAGAAGAGCTGAACGCCAAAGAAAAATACAGTTTCAACAAACTGCAAAAGCGCCTGCGGCGCAACGTAGGTCAGGCCATTGCCGACTTCAACATGATTGAAGAGGGCGACAAGGTCATGGTCTGCCTCTCCGGCGGCAAGGACAGCTTCGGTATGCTCGACATACTGATGAGCCTCAAAGCCAGTGCCCCCATCCATTTCGATCTGGTTGCCGTCAACCTGGATCAGAAGCAGCCCGGCTTCCCCGAGCACGTGCTGCCCGAGTATCTTGACTCCCTCGGCATCGAGTACAAGATTGTCGAAGAGGATACCTACTCCATCGTCAAGGAGAAGGTGCCGGAAGGCAAAACCACCTGTTCTCTCTGCTCACGACTGCGCCGCGGTATTCTCTACCGCACCGCTCAGGAGCTGGGTTGCACCAAGATTGCCCTTGGCCACCACCGTGACGACATCCTCGAGACCCTGTTCCTCAACATGTTCTACGGTGGCAAGCTCAAGTCCATGCCGCCCAAACTGGTGAGCGACGATGGCAAGAACGTGGTGATCCGCCCGCTGGCCTACTGCAAAGAGAAGGACCTGATCCGCTACGCCGATGTCAAAGCCTTCCCCATCATTCCGTGCAACCTGTGTGGCTCGCAGGAGAATCTGCAGCGTCAGGCCATCAAGCAGATGATGCAGGATTGGGATCGCCGCTTCCCGGGTCGCATCGAGACCATGTTCACCGCCATTCAGGATGTGATCCCGAGCCACCTGCTCGACCACAAGCTGTTTGACTTCAAGAGCATCAACCGCGACTCCGGCATCATCGATGGTGGTGACAAGGCCTTTGATCCACCCGAGATGCCAAAAGCGCCGCTGCTGGACATCGACGAGATGGACATGCTGGATGTGATTGAAGTGCGCTAAACCGCGCTCACAGGGCAAACGCCACACAATAAAAAAGGAGCGATAATCGCTCCTTTTTTGCTTTCTTGATCTGCCTGTTACCAACGTGGCAGCGCCATCGGCATCAGCCCTTGTGCAACCAGGGGGTCAGTCGCAGCACCTCGCCCTGCAGACGCAAGGTACCGCCCGCAAATGCACTCAGCTGCGCATTGCTCAAGAGCAACTGGCCATGCTGCCACGTAACGGGCTCCTGTCGGGCCCCATCGACAAGGTAGGCAGTCCCCTGCGGCTCGACCAGCGCGATCCGGATCCCCTCCATCTTCGGCAAGAAGTACTTGCCGACCATGCCAGCCATCTTGTCCAGCAACTGCTGCATCTGCTGCTGACGCTTGGCAAGATCTGCCAGTGGCATGTCGGGAACGGCCGGTGCGTCGGCCATCACCTGCACCGTCATATCGCAGGTCGCGTGCGGCTCTTTCAGGGTGACCGCAACCACCGCCTTGTCGAGATTGAGGTCGTCATCGAACGGCAGCCGCAGCTCGCTGTCGATCGTCACCTCCCCCTTCACATCCTTGTCTTGCGTCGAGACCCGGGCAGAGTCGATCGCACAGCGCTTGCCATTTTGCGGATCGGTCAGATAAAACCCCAGTCTGGCATGGCCAAACTCGCCCTTGGCGAAGGTCTTCATCTGGCTGTAGAAGGCGCCATATTGCAGCTCCAGCACAGGTTGCTCAGCCATCGCCAGTGTCGGCAGCAGCAGGCTGGCCAGCAGGGTACGACGTACGGTAGAGATCACTCCATATCGACAGATCATTCAGCGTCCTTTTGCATCATGCATTGAAATGGTTGGGTCCTTCAGCCACCTCATTAACCTCTACCGCCACCCCGCAGAGATCCCGATAGAGGATCCCCTTGCAGTTGAAGTAGAGCGGTGCCACCCAGATAAGACCCAACCCCATCGGGATCAGGGCCACAAAGAAGAGCGCAGCCATCACGCCGTGAAACAGCACCAGGCTCGGCCAGCCGCGCAAGAAGATCTTGAGAGAGACCACAATGGCCTGCGGCGGCGTCATGCCGCGCTCCAGCACCAGCGGCACGGTAAAGAGCAGCCCCATGCCGATCAGTGCGGAAGGAATAAACGAAAACATCACCGGCAACCCAATCAGTTCGAACAGCGGGCCAAACAGACTGGTGAGCAGACTGCCGAGCAGACTCAGCATGCCAAGGCGCACAAAGTGGCGGAAGAAGTCGAACACCTGACTCGCCCGGGCGCGCACGCCGACCGACTGCTGTAAGCCGAGCATGTCGAGGGCACTGGTCATGGGGGCCATGATGACGGTGATCAGCAGGCTCAGGACCATCGCCACATTCATCTGGCTGTCATCGCCGATATAGGGCACCAGCACCATGTTGCTGAGCAGGATCCAGATCGCCGTGACGCCGACAATCGCCAGCAGCAGGCCAAATCCGGTACGGCGGGTCTGTTGCCACCCCTCTTGAATGACCCCTTTCAGGTCCAGGCGATAACCCTTGTTCAAAGATTGCTCGAGCGAGCCGCCAATACGCATTCTGTTACTCAATTGACTATCCAACATCGAAAACGACCAAATCAGGTGGCACATTATAGCGACTTGGCCTGCTATTCGTAGTCGTTTTTCCTGACCACTTGCGGCCAAAAAGCCTTTAATTTCATGGATTGGCTGCATAGAATGCGGCCCTCTTTCAACATGATGGCCACTGGCTGGGGTGAGACTGGCGGATGATGAACAATCCACAGGTAATTGTCGCGCTGAACAAGATCAGCAAACTTTATGACGGCAAGGCGATATTGAGCGACCTTGACCTTGAGATCTATGACGGTGAGTTTCTCACCCTGCTGGGCCCCTCCGGCTGCGGCAAGACCACCTTGCTGCGCCTGCTGGCCGGGCTCGAATCGGTCGACGGTGGCACCATCCATCTGGCCGGTGACGAGATCACCCATATCCCCGCCGAACACAGGCACATCAACACCGTGTTCCAGAGCTATGCGCTCTTCCCCCATATGACGGTGTTTGAAAACGTCGCCTTTGGCCTCGAGATGCAGAAAGTGCCGGCCAGCGAGATCCGCCAGCGGGTCGAGGAGACCCTCGCCATGGTGCAGCTCACCGAGCTGGCCAACCGCCGCCCGGATCAGCTCTCCGGCGGCCAGCAACAACGGGTCGCCATCGCCCGCGCCGTGGTCAACAAGCCCCGCCTGCTGCTGCTCGACGAATCCCTCTCGGCGCTCGACTACAAGCTGCGCAAGCAGATGCAGAGCGAGCTCAAGGCGCTGCAGCGTCGCCTTGGCATCACCTTTGTTTTCGTCACCCATGATCAGGAAGAGGCGCTCACCATGTCTGATCGCATTCTGGTGATGGAGGGCGGCAAGATCATCCAGCGCGGCACCCCGCGCGATATCTACGAATCGCCAGCCAATCTGTTCGTGGCCCGCTTTATCGGCGAGATCAATGTGATGGATGGCAAGCTGATCAGCCAGCGCGAGTCCGGTATCTGGCAGGCCGAGGTAGAGGGGCGTGAATGCCTGCTTCATACCACATTGCCGTTCCAGCCAGACGACAAGGTACTTGTGCTGCTGCGCCCGGAAGATCTGCGCATTCTCGATCAGGATGACGACCAGAGTGGTGCGCTGCGGGGCAACATCCGCGAGCGCAACTACAAGGGGGCGACGCTGGATTCGGTGATCGAGCTCGAAAGTGGCAAACAGCTGCTTATCTCCGAGTTCTTCGACGAGGATGACCCCGATTTTGACTACCGTCTGGGTCAGGAGGTGGCGATCCACTGGGTCGACAGCTGGGAGGTGGTGCTGCCCTATGAGCCTCACTAATCTGCGGGTAGCGCACAGCTTTGCCCACAACGGCTTTCGCAATACGGCCATCGCGCTGATCCTCGGCTGGCTGACGCTGTTCGTCTTCCTGCCCAACCTGATGATCATCGGCGTCAGCTTCCTGACCCGTGACGAGTCCGAGCTTATCGCGCCGATCTTTACCCTTAGCAACTATGGCCGCCTGCTGGACCCGCTCTATTTCGAGGTGCTGCTCCACTCCCTCTGGCTGGCGCTGCTCGCCACCGCCATCTGCCTGCTGGTGGGCTACCCCTTTGCCTGGCTGCTGGCCCATCTGCCAGCGCGTATCCGCCCACTGCTGCTGTTTCTGGTGGTGGTGCCGTTCTGGACCAACTCCCTGATCCGCACCTATGCGCTGAAAGTGCTGCTCGGCACCCGGGGGCTGATCAACGGCTGGCTGCTGGATCTGGGGCTTATCGAGCGGCCGCTGCAGATGATGTACACCGAGGTGGCCGTCATCATCGGACTGGTCTATGTACTGCTCCCCTTTATGGTGCTGCCGCTCTACTCCAGCATCGAGAAGCTGGATGGCCGTTTGCTGGAGGCGGCGCGAGACCTTGGCGCCAATGGCTGGCAGCGGCTGGTGCGGATCATTTTGCCCCTCACCCTGCCCGGCATCATCGCCGGTTGTCTGCTGGTGTTCCTGCCCGCCATGGGGATGTTCTACGTCTCCGACTTGCTGGGTGGCGCCAAGCACCTGCTGATCGGCAACCTGATCAAGACCCAGTTCCTCAACAGCCGTGACTGGCCCTTTGGCGCCGCCATCAGCGTGATGTTGACGGTGCTGATGGCGCTGTTGGTCTACTGCTACTGGCGGGCAGGCAAGCTGCTCAGCAAGAAGGGGGAGCTGGCATGATGCGCGCACTGAAAGCTCTGTTCCTGCTGCTGGTGTTTGGCTATCTCTATGTGCCCATCGGGGTGCTGATCGCCAACTCCTTCAACCTGTCGAAATATGGCATCGACTGGCGCGGCTTTACCCTTGGCTGGTATGAGAAGTTGTTTGCCAGCGCCAGCCTGATGCAGGCGGCCCAGCACTCCCTGACCATCGCCGCCCTCACCGCCACCGCAGCCACCCTGATCGGCACCCTCACCGCCGTGGCGTTGTTTCGCTACCGCTTTCGCGGCAAGCAGTACGTCAGCGGCATGCTGTTCGTGGTGATGATGTCCCCCGATATCGTGATGGCCATCTCCCTGCTGACCCTATTCGTGGTAACCGGCATTGCACTGGGCTTCTGGTCGCTGCTGATCGCCCACATCACCTTCTGCCTGCCGTTCGTGGTGATCACCGTCTACTCGCGGCTGTGCGGTTTTGATGTGCGGATGCTGGAAGCCGCGCGGGATCTGGGGGCTGGCGAGTGGATCATCCTGCGCCGCATCATACTGCCGCTGGCCCTGCCGGCGGTGATGGCGGGCTGGCTGCTCTCCTTTACCCTGTCGCTGGACGACGTGGTGGTGAGCTCCTTTGTGACCGGCCCGGCCTACGAGATCCTGCCGCTCAAGATCTACTCCATGGTCAAGGTGGGGGTCTCTCCCGAGGTCAATGCCCTGGCCACCCTGATGCTGGTCGCCTCCCTCGGGATGGTGCTGCTGGCACAACTGTTACTGCGTAAACGGCAGGGTTGACCCTGCCCGTTTCGTCCCCGCCACCTTTGGCGAACTCTGTCACGGTGGGCCGCAAGGCCCCATAACCCCAAGGAGTTGTTGATGACAATCCAACACAAGGCCGGCGCCCTGCTGGCAGCCGCCCTCACCCTCACCACCCCGCTGCTGAGCCAGAGCGCTCACGCGGCCGACGACAAGGTGGTCTACTTCTACAACTGGTCGGAATATGTGCCGGACGGCCTGCTGGAGCAGTTCCAAGAAGAGACCGGTATCAAGGTGATCTACTCCACCTACGAAGCCAACGAGACCCTCTACGCCAAGCTGAAAACCCATGGCGACGGCTATGACGTGGTGGTGCCCAGCACCTATTTCATCTCGAAAATGGCCAAAGAGGGAATGCTGCAGCCGCTGGATCGCGCCCAGCTGCCCAACTTCAAGCATCTCGACCCTACCCTGCTCAACCACGAGTACGACCCGGACAACCGCTACTCCATCCCCTATATCTGGGGTGCAACCGGGATCGGCACCAACACCGACATCATCGAGCAGCCGGTTACCAGCTGGAAGCAACTCTGGGCACCGGAGTGGAAAGAGAGCCTGCTGCTGATGGACGATGCCCGCGAGGTGTTCCATATCGCGCTGGTGCAGCTGGGCTACAGCCCCAACACCCGGGACAAGGCGCAAATTGCCGAAGCGTTCGAATACCTGAAAAAGCTGATGCCCAACGTCAAGGCGTTCAACTCCGACAACCCGGCCGACCCCTTTATCGCCGGTGAGGTCAATATCGGCATGCTGTGGAACGGCTCGGCCTACGGCGCCCAGCGCGAATACCCCTCCATCCAGATGACCTACCCCGAAGAAGGCGCCGTGCTCTGGATGGATAACCTCGCCATCCCGGCCAAGGCCAAGCATGTGAAAGAGGCCCACGCTCTGATCAACTTCCTGATGCGCCCCGATGTGGCCGCCAAGGTGGCCGAGGCGATTGGCTACCCCACCCCAGTCAAGGATGCCATTCCCCTGCTCACCCCGGCGTTTCGCAACAACCCCATGGTCTTCCCGAGCGACGAGATCAAGCGCAAGGGCGAGTTCCAGTCTGATGTGGGTGATGCCTCCCGCCTCTACGAGCAGTACTTCCTGCAGCTTAAAGCCATGGTGGCCAAGGCCGATTAATTCTGTGCTTTTTCATCGCCCCTCTGGGGTGTAGATTGGTTGAGGGGGCAAAATTTGCCCCCTCTCTTTTTTCATGACCGCTCGTGGTACTACGAGAAACACGTTTTTCACTTGTACCGCGGGTGGCCTGAGCCAATCAGGAGTATTCATGTCCGATCTGACCCTCTTCTTCGCCCCCGGCTCTTGCGCCATGGCTGTCCAAATCGCACTGCTGGAAACCGGCGCCCCGTTTACTGCCCGCCAGCTCAATCTGACTGCCGGTGAGCAGCGTTCGCCCGAATACCTTGCCATCAACCCCAAAGGGCGAGTCCCTGCCCTTGTCACCGAGCAGGGCACCCTGACCGAGACCCCAGCCCTGCTGCTCTATGTGGCGCAACGCTTCCCCGCAGCCAAGCTGGCGCCGCTGGACAATCCGTTCCTGCTGGCCCGCATGCAGGAGGTCAACAGCTTCCTCGCCTCCACCGTGCATGTCTCCCACGCCCACGGTCGCCGTGGCAGCCGCTGGGCCGATGACGAACAGGCCATTGCCGCCATGCAGCAGAAAGTTGCCAGCAATATGCGCGATGGCTTTGCCCAGATTGAGCAGCACTATCTGGCTGGCCCCTGGGTACTGGGTGAGCAGTTCAGCGTGGCGGACATCTATCTGTTCGTGGTCGCGGGCTGGCTGAAAAGCGATGGGGTCGAGATCAGTGAATTCCCCAAAGTGGCCGATCATTATCGCCGGATGCTGAGCCGTCCGGCCGTGAACAAAGCCCTCTCCAACTAAGTAAAAAATCAATAGAAAGGGTGCCGAGGCTCTGCTGGCACCCTTCTTTCTCTCTCCTCCCCCTCCTTTGAGATCGTTTTCACATTTCCGTGGTTTTGCCATGGCTCTTCCATCCTAAAAAGCCTATCTTTGCGCCATAACGCAACCGGTTGCGTAACCGGTTGCCTGATAAGAAACTGCGATGGCGAAAGCCTGATGAGGTGCTGTATGAAACGAGGCGTACTGCTCAATGCTCCCCTGAGTGCTCTGGTGGCACAGATGGGTCACACCGACGAGATCACCGTCTGCGATGCAGGCTTGCCCATTCCGGCAGGGCCGGAGCGGATCGATCTGGCGTTGATGGCGGGCACCCCCAGCCTCGAAACCGTGCTGACCGCCCTGCTCACCGATCTGGTGGTGGAGAAGGTGATCATGGCAAGCGAGATAAAGCAGATCAGTCCCGCCGCCCATCAGGCGCTGGTCGATCAGCTTGAGGCCCACGCCGCCGCCCAGGGCAAACCCATCGCCATCGAATACTGCCTGCACGAGGAGTTCAAGACCCGCTCCCGCCAGAGCAAGGCAATCGTGCGCAGCGGCGAGGTGACTCCCTACGCCAACCTGATCCTCTGCGCCGGTGTGGCGTTCTGAATCCTTCAAAGAAGGCCTCTTCAAGGAAGCTGCAAATGAGCACAACCTCCCCCCTCTCACCCATTCTGGAGCTGACCGGGATCGTCAAGACCTTCCCCGGTGTACGCGCCCTCGATGAAGCGGGTCTGCGGGTCTATCCGGGCCAGGTGATGGCCCTGCTCGGTGAAAATGGCGCCGGCAAATCCACCCTGATGAAGGTGCTGACCGGCATCTATCAGGCCGATACGGGCAGCGTCAGCTATCGCGGTCAACCGGTTCACTTCAAGGGGCCGCGCGACTCTCAGGATCAGGGGATCAGCATCATCCATCAGGAGCTGAACCTGCTGCCGGAGTTGTCGATTGCCGCCAACATCTTCCTCGGTCGCGAACCGCGCACCCGTTTTGGCAGCATCGACCACAAACAGCTGCGCGAGCGGGCGAGCGGCCTGCTGGCGCGACTTGGCGTCAAGCATGGGCCGGATACCCGACTCGGGGATCTCTCCATCGGCGAACAGCAGATGGTGGAGATCGCCAAGGCGCTGTCGTTCGATGCCAGTGTCATCATCATGGATGAACCGACCGATGCGCTGACCGATACCGAGACCGAGCAGCTGTTTGCGGTTATCCGCGAGCTGCGTGAGCAGGGTTGCGGCATCGTCTATATCTCCCACCGCCTCAAGGAGATCTTCGAGATCTGCGATCGGGTCACCGTACTGCGCGATGGCAAGTGGATCGGCGAGAAGGCGGTGAGCGATCTCGATGAAGACAAGATCATCGAGATGATGGTGGGCCGCCGGCTGGAAGAGCAGTACCCGCGCCTTGAGCGCGAGCTTGGCCCTGTCAGCCTGCAGGTGAAAGATCTGGCCGGTCCCGGCGTGCGCGGGGTGAGCTTCTCCCTGCGTCAGGGGGAAATTCTGGGCTTTAGCGGCCTGATGGGCTCCGGCCGTACCGAGCTGATGAAGCTTATCTACGGCGCCAGCCCCGTCAGCAGCGGCGAAATCACGGTCGATGGCCACGCGCTGGTGCCAACCAGTCCGGCCGATGGCCTGGCCGCTGGCATCGCCTATATCTCCGAAGATCGCAAAGGTGATGGGCTGGTGCTGGAGCTGTCGGTGCGCGAAAACATGAGTCTCTGCGCCCTCGACGAGTTCATCAGCAACGGCAAGATTGACGGCAAGGCCGAACGGCAGGCGGTGAGCGACTATGTGCGCCTGTTCAACATCAAGACCCCTAGTCAGGATCAGCTGATAAAGCTGCTCTCCGGCGGCAACCAGCAGAAGGTGGCCATCGCCAAGGGGCTGTTGACCCGGCCCAAGGTGCTGATCCTCGACGAGCCGACCCGCGGCGTCGACGTGGGGGCGAAAAAGGAAATTTATCAGCTGATCAACCAGTTCAAGAAGGAGGGGATGAGCATCATTCTGGTCTCCTCCGAGATGCCGGAAGTGCTCGGCATGAGCGATCGCATCATGGTGATGCACGAAGGGCGCATCAGCGCAGAGTTCAACACCCGCGATGCCAATCAGGAGAAGCTGATGGCGGCGGCAGTCGGTAAACAGTGGCAAGCAGAGCAAGAGGCAGCACAATGACAACCCAAACCCTTCCCCGCCGCGGCATCATGAACAAGGCCTGGTGGATCGAGAACAAATCCCTGGTCGCCCTGCTGGTGCTGATTGGTGTCGTCTCCGCGCTCAATCCCAACTTCTTCAGCGTCGACAACCTGCTCAACATCCTGCGCCAGACCTCGGTCAACGCCATCATGGCGGTCGGCATGACGCTGGTTATCCTCACCGCCGGTATCGATCTGTCGGTTGGCTCGGTGCTGGCCCTGTGCGGTGCGCTGGCGGCGACCATGGTAGCGATGGAGCTGCCCATCTGGCTGGTAGTCCCCCTCACCCTGGGTGCCGGCGCCCTGCTTGGCGGCGTCAGCGGCCTCATCATTGCCAAGGGCAAGGTGCAGGCGTTTATCGCGACGCTGGTTACCATGACCGCTCTGCGCGGCATCACCATGGTCTATACCGAGGGTCGCCCCATCTCCACCGGTTTCAGTGATGGCGCCGATCACTTCGCCTGGCTGGGTACCGGCTATCTGCTCGGTCTGCCGGTGCCCATCTGGCTGATGGCCATCGTCTTCCTGCTCGCCTGGTTCATGCTCAACCACACCCGTCTCGGTCGCTACATCTATGCCCTGGGCGGTAACGAGTCTGCTACCCGTCTCTCCGGCATCAATGTGGATCGGGTGAAGCTGGCGGTGTATGGTCTGTGCGGTGCGCTCTCGGCGCTGGCGGGTCTTATCGTCACCTCCCGTCTCTCCTCAGCCCAGCCGACGGCAGGTATGGGTTACGAGCTGGACGCCATCGCCGCCGTCGTGCTGGGTGGTACCAGCCTGATGGGGGGCAAGGGCCGCATCATGGGCACCCTGATTGGTGCGCTGATCATCGGCTTCCTGAACAACGCCCTCAACCTGCTCGATGTCAGCTCCTATTACCAGATGATCGCCAAGGCCAGCGTGATCTTGCTTGCCGTGATGGTCGACAACAAAAGTACCCGATAACAACGTAAAACACGCCACACACAAGGAATGAAATGATGAAAAAGCTCAATACCCTGCTCGCTGCCGCCATCATGTCCGTGCTGGGCACCGCCCAGGCTGCTGACCATACCCTGGCGATGGTGGTCTCCACCCTCAACAACCCCTTCTTCGTCACCATGAAGGAGGGTGCCGAAGCCAAGGCCAAGGAGCTTGGCTACGAGCTGGTGGTGCTGGACTCCCAGAATGACCCGGCCAAAGAGCTCTCCAACATGGAAGATCTCACCGTGCGCAAGGTCAACGCCATCCTGATCAACCCGACCGACTCCGAAGCGGTGGGCAACGCCATCCGTCTGGCCAACCGCGCCAACATTCCTGTACTGACTCTGGACCGCGGCGCCGCGCAGGGTGAGGTCAAGGCCCATATCGCCTCCGACAACGTGGCGGGCGGCAAGCTGGCCGGTGACTTCATCACCGAAAAACTGGGTACCGGTGCCAAGGTCATTCAGCTGGAAGGGATTGCCGGCACCTCCGCCGCCCGTGACCGTGGCGAAGGTTTTGCCCTGGCCGTGGCAGCCAACAAGCTGCAGGTACTGGCTTCCCAGCCGGCCGACTTTGACCGCACCAAGGGTCTGAACGTCATGGAAAACCTGCTGGCGGCCCATCCGACCGTACAGGCCGTGTTCGCCCAGAACGACGAGATGGCGCTGGGTGCTATCCGCGCGGTGCAGGCTGCCGGTAAAGAGGTGATGATCGTCGGTTTCGACGGCACTGACGATGGCAAAGCCGCCGTTGCCAAGGGTAAACTGGCCGCCACCGTGGCCCAGCAACCGGCCCTGATCGGTGCCATCGGCGTCGAGACTGCCGACAAGGTGCTGAAAGGTCAGCCGGTCGAGAAATCCATTCCGGTACCGCTGCAAGTAGTCAGCAAGTAAGTGCTCGAGGGGAGGTTCGCCTCCCCTTTTCCCTCTCGTTCAGGTGCCTCTCGGCTTGTGCTCACTCAATCACTGTGTTCAAGCCAAGATGCATCAGGAGTAGTCAACATGAATCGTCTCGTCGTTCTGGGCAGTGTCAATGCAGACCACGTGCTGCGCGTTCCCCACTTTCCTCGCCCGGGTGAAACCCTGACCGGCCACAGCTATCAGGTGGTGCCCGGTGGCAAGGGGGCTAATCAGGCAGTCGCTGCCGCCCGCCTTGGCGCCCCCGTCTCCTTTATCGCCCGCATCGGTGATGACGCCATCGGCCACCAGATGAAGAGCGGTTTTGCCAAAGACGGTATTGACGTGAGCGCCGTCGAGCTCGATCCCAAGCTCCCGACCGGGATCGCCATCATCTATGTGAGCGATGAGGGGGAGAACAGCATAGGTATCTCCGCAGAGGCGAACGGTGCCATCACCCCTGCCGTGGTGAAAAACCACGAAGCGATGATCGCCGACGCCCATACCCTGCTGTTGCAGCTGGAAGTGCCGCTGGAGAGCGTCCACGAAGCTGCACGTCTGGCCCGCGCCCACGGCACCCGGGTGGTGCTCAACCCCGCCCCTGCCCGTCCGCTCTCAAGCGAACTGCTGGCGCTGGTCGACCTTATCACCCCCAACCAGACCGAGGCCGAGCTGTTGACCGGCGTCAAAGTCACCGACGAAGCCAGCGCCCGCGAGGCGGCTGCCCGTTTCCACCAGATGGGGATTGCGGACGTGATGATCACCCTGGGGTCGCAGGGGGTCTATTGCAGCAACGCACAGCAGCAACAGCTGATCCCGGGCTTTCGGGTCAAGGCGGTGGATACCACTGCCGCGGGCGATACCTTCAACGGCGCCCTGCTGGCGGCGGAACTGGCCGGTGCCGATTTCCACAGCGCGGTGCGCTTTGCCCACGGGGCTGCGGCGCTCTCCGTCACCCGATTCGGCGCCCAGAGTTCCATCCCGAGCAAGCAGGAGGTCGACACCTTCCTGCTTGAGCAGACTGCGCAGGGGCACTGATGGCCAATATCAAGGAGGTGGCAGCGCTGGCGGGGGTCTCCACCACCACCGTCTCCCATGTCATCAACGAGACCCGCTTTGTGGCCGAGGAGACCCGTGAGCGGGTCTTTGCGGCCATGCGTGAGCTCAACTATGCCCCGAGCTTGGTGGCCCGCAGCCTCAAGGTTAAGGAGACCAACAGTATCGGCATGCTGGTCACCACCTCCAGCAACCCCTTCTTTGCCGAGGTAGTGCGCGGGGTGGAGCGTTACTGCTTCGAGCAGGGCTACAACCTGATGCTGGGCAACACTGAAGGTCAGGCGGAAACCGCCCTCTCCTACCTCAAGATGATGCTGCGCAAGCGGGTCGATGGCCTGCTCATAATGTGTAGCGAAGGCCAACAAGAGGTGTTCAACCAGCTCGACTGGCTCAAGAGCCTGCCGGTGGTGGTGATGGATTGGGGGCTGGTCAGCGAAGATGTGGATCTTATCGCCGACAACTCCTTCCATGGCGGTTATCTCGCAACCCGCCACCTGATTGAGCTCGGCCACACCGCCATCGGTTGCATCACTGGCCCCCACAGCCGCGCCCCCGCCAACCAGCGGCAGGCAGGCTTTGAGCAGGCGCTGCAGGAGGCCGGGCTCACTGTCAATCCCAACTGGATTCAGGAGGGGGACTTTGACTGTGCCAGCGGCCATCAGGCGATGACCCGTCTGCTGGCATTGCCCGAGCGCCCCACCGCCCTCTTTGTCTGCAACGACATGATGGCGATGGGGGCTATCAGTGCCGCCCATCAGGCGGGGCTGGTGATCCCGCGCGACCTCTCCATTGTCGGCTACGACAATGTGGCGCTGGCTGAATTTATGTCGCCGCCACTCACTACCGTCAACCAGCCCAAAGAGGAGCTGGGGCGCCTCGCCGTCACCCGCCTGCTGGCCCGCATAAACGGCGAAGCTGTGGCTGACCACCTGATCACGGTTGACCCTGACCTGGTGATCAGGCAATCCTGCGCCCCCTGGCCACCGGCGCAGTAACAGGCTCGATAGCAGCAACAAAAAGGCGACTCATAGTCGCCTTGTCTCTTTGCCGCCGCCTCTAGCGGTCGCGCATCTCCATCCAGTTGTGCCCCTCGATCTGTCTGGGCTGATGGATGCCACACACTTCAAGCAACTCATCCACGTAGGCCGGCACCAGCAGGGAGGCTGGCCCGTAGCGTTTTTCATCAAACTGGCTGCCCACCTCGCTCGGCTCGAGATTGAGCTCTATGGTGTGAGCACCATTCAACCCCGCCTCGTGCACAAAACCGGCCGCCGGATAGACAGCCCCCGAGGTGCCGATGGAGATAAAGAGATCGCACTGAGCCAGCGCACTATAGATGCGATCAAGCCCGATCGGCATCTCGCCAAACCAGACCACGTGGGGGCGCAGCGGCTGGGGAAACTGACAGCAGGAGCAGAGCTCCTCCTGATGAAGCTCGCCACGCCACTCGATCACCTGACCGGACTCGGGACAGCGGGCCTTGAGCAGTTCGCCATGCATGTGGATAAGGTTCTTGCTCCCTGCACTCTCGTGCAGGTTGTCGATATTCTGGGTCACCAGGGTCACGGTGCCGGGAAAAAGACGCTCGAGGCGAGCCAGCGCATAGTGGGCGGGATTGGGGTGTACCTGGGGTTGCTGGAGCTGTTTGCGGCGAGAGTTGTAAAAGCGCTGCACCAGTTCCGGATCTCTGGCATACCCTTCCGGCGTTGCCACATCCTCGACGCGGTGCTCCTCCCACAAACCGTCGCAGGCGCGGAAGGTCTTGATCCCCGACTCGGCAGAGATCCCCGCTCCGGTGAGGATCACGATATTTTTGATTGTCTGCCCCATAACATGCTCCGTCTCTCCCTGCGCATTAGGTGTGACCTTAGCACATGGTAAAAAGTGGCTCTATTCGCCCTTGGTCTTAGTAATGGCGTGGACAACCTCTGCTGGCAGCCACTCGTCCAGCACGCTCAAATCGAGGCGAGCGAAGACCATCTCGCGACCGGTCACCAGAGTCAGCGGCAGCCCCAACCGCTTGAGCATCAGCAACATGGGGCGATTCTGGGCCAGCACTTCGGCCGTCCACTCGGCAATCCCCCCAGCTCTGGCCAGCAGCGCCAATGCCAGCAAGATCCGCCGCCCCGCCCCGCGATGCTGAAAGTGATCCGCCACGATACAGGAAAACTCAGCCCGATCAGGATGAAGGCGGCGACGAATGGATTGGGCCTGTGCCAGCGGACGTCCCGCCATATCCGTCAGCAACAGGGCAATCTGCTGCTCCGGGTTGTAGTCGAGAAAGTGTGATACCAGCTCTGGCGAGGGGGTTCTCTTTGCCCGCATGAAGCGCAGATAGATGCTCTGGGCGCTGAGATCCTCATAGGCGGCCAGCATCTGCGCCGGCTCGACCCCGAGCTGCTCGCGCAGCAGACAGGCTTCCCCGGAGAGATTCATCTCAATCGGCAGGGCCGAGCGGGCCACCGGATAAGGCCACCCCTCCAGCCCTTTGGCCAGACGCTCCCGCTGCATGGGCCAGCAGAGATAGCGGGGCATGGGCTACCAGCGCCCCACGATACCGCGCTCTTGCCACATCTCGACATCAAGCAGGTTGTAGGGGTCATCCAGATAGATGTCGACTCCGAGTTCCCGCACCCGCGCCATAAATCGGCCAAGCAGCGAATCGGCGCTCAACGACTCGATATCGGAGAGCATCCCCTGCCCCAGCAGCAAGGATTGCAGCGGCAGCCGCTCCAGCAGATCGAACGGCAGATGCTGGTTGTTGTCGAGCAGTAGCGCCAGCTTGCTCCCCGCCAGACTGGCCTGCAGCACCAGCGCAAAACGATCCGGATTGCTGAGCAGGTGATCACGGCGATGGATAAGCAGCGTCAGCTCGGACGGGGTTCGCGACTGCTCCGCCAGCCACTCCTTGAGCCGCTCCCAACGAGGGGGCAAGCCGCTCACGGCCAGCCAGATCGGTGCTGAAGTGGTGGGGCTAGAGAGCAGGCCGAGTTGTCCCAGTACCTGACCCTGCCAGGTCGTGATGGTGCGGCGCTGGCCGCTCAGTCGGCGCTGGCGCAGCGGGCCAAGATAGAGACCACGCAGCAACCTGAGCAGTTCATCGCAATCGAGCGGTTTGGCCAGCGCAGCCAGAATATTGAAGCCGGCATCGTGCAGCAGGCGACGAGCACCATCGATCAGGGTCTGCTCATGGGCGGAGAGCAAAATGATCGGCAGCCCGTCTGACTGCAACTGTGGCTGGCCCATCAGCAGGCTGATGGCATCCTGATCCACCAGGCTGAGATCGCAGATGAGCAGACGAGTGCTCCCCTCACCCAGCGCCGCAAGGCAGGCTTGCTCATCCTGCACCCAGTGACAGGTCAGCCCCAGTCCGGCGATGGTTTGCTGCAACTGCATCCCCTGAAACGGGTGATCTTCCAGCAGCAGGATCCGGCTGGCAGCAAGCCAGTTGCTCCACGCCTGATAGCTTGATAGCAAACCTCCCTGCCAATCCTCTTCGATGGCGTAGATACCGTTATGCAACTGGAGCTGAGGAAAGTAATCCGCCGTACGGTGCGAGTCGGGATCATAGAGCGCGATGGCTCCTGCCGAGAAGAGCCCCTCCCACTGCCAGCAGGCATCAGGCTGGGTGCGGTGCAGCGCCACATAATTTGGCAGCGTCGCCTGCTTGGCCATCTCGTAAGAGGCGCAATCGAGAGCATAGAGCGCAATAGGACGAAAACCGGCCAACCCGGGATCTTCCGAGTTAAGCAGCGCCAGCAGTTCTTCATCAGTGATGATCATCTTCAGCCCTCTTGGTCAAATGCTGGCTGACCCCATCCAGCGCCCGGGTTAACCTGACAGCCAATTCGCTGTGCTTCGATTGCTGCCACTCGTCAATGACAGTGACGATGGCGGTTGCTCCTACCATTCTGGCGGCCCCTTTCAATTTGTGTAAAGCGGCATTAACCCCTTGCTCATCCTTATTTGCCAGACACTGCTCCAGAGCCGCCAGATCGGCTCTGGTTGTATCCAGATAGAGCTGTGCCAGCTCTTTTGAGAGCAGCGATGAAGCAGCTGCAGGCTCGGCAATCCTTCCCTCTTTCTTGCCAAGCTGGTGCAGCATGGCGGCCAGCTCCCTTAACGCGACAGGCTTGTCGAGATGCCCGTTGCAACCGCACGATTGCAGCTCGATAGCCGCCTGTTCACTGAGATCTGCAGTAATCACATAGGCAGGCAGATTGCGCCAGCAAGGCGAGCCACGCAGCATGCGGCAGAGATCGGCGCCATTCATAACCGGCATCTGCAGATCGGTCAACACCAGATCCACCTCGTGATCGGCCAGTACATCGAGTGCCAGCTGGCCATTGGCAGCGGTCAGTACCTCGGCCCCCAGCTGTCCCAGCTGCAGCTTGATCAGCTCCCGATTGACATCGTGATCTTCTACCAGCAGCACCCGCATACCAAGACCGGGGCGGGTTGCCGAAGAGGGCTCTGCGGCATCCAGCCTGGGTTGCAACAGATTGATGACGGTTCCGGGCACCCAGGGTTCCCCCTGCCACTCCCAGTAATAGAATCCCTTCTCATCGACCTGAGCCTGCAACCTGCGGTTTGCCGTGCCAGATACCTCAACCCCGAATCTTGCCAACCAGGGAGCAAGTTGCTTCACCTCATCGGGAGGCAGTGAGAGCGCCAGCTCTCGCACCTTGGGCTGCCAATGATGCGCCTGTTTGAGCAGTTTGAGCGGCAACTCGCAGAAGAAGCGGCTGCCGCCTCCCGCTCTGGGTTCGACATCTATGAGCCCCCCCATCTGCTCGATAAGCTGCTTGCAGATGGCAAGCCCGAGGCCGGTCCCCGGCGCCCTCAGCTGCCCCGCCACCGCGAACTGTTCAAACGGCATGAAGAGGGTTGGTCTCATCTCGTCGGTAATACCCGGCCCCTGATCGTCCACGCCAAAACGCAGGGTCGAGCCCATACTCTCGGCCCACAGCACCACCTCGCCACGGTGACTGAACTTGATGGCATTGGAGAGCAGGTTGTGCAGAACCTGCTGGATACGATGGGGATCGAGGGTCTGCAAGGCGGGC
This sequence comes from Aeromonas sp. SG16, assembly GCF_024436135.1. Taxonomy (NCBI): domain Bacteria; kingdom Pseudomonadati; phylum Pseudomonadota; class Gammaproteobacteria; order Aeromonadales; family Aeromonadaceae; genus Aeromonas; species Aeromonas sp. SG16. The sequence goes on along the minus strand of NZ_JANFNW010000001.1, from coordinate 651,087 downwards.
ATCGCCGGATCAAGCTGCAAACGCAATTGCAGCTGCTTGGCTCTGGCCTTGGTCCAGTGCACCGCCGCCACGTGTTCGCACAGCTCGGTGAAATCGGTCGGCTGGGGCGAGAGCGACAATTTGCTGTTCTCATTGCGGCTGAAATCGAGCACGTCGTTGAGCAGGCCGAGCAACTCGTCCCCGGCCTGACGGATCCGTGCCAGCGCAGAGCCCTGCTCCTGGGAGAGCGGGGTGCTGGCGAGCCACTCCAGCAGGCCGAGAATGGCGTTCATCGGAGTGCGGATCTCGTGGCTGATGGCCGCCAGAAAACGTCCCTTGGCCTGCACCGCCTGCTGTGCCTCTTCATGCGAGAGTTGCAGAGCCTGCTCCTGTTCAACCCGCGCCGTCACATCCTGCATCACCGCATAGATGCGCCACCCTTGCGGCTGGCTGCGACCACGCCCGGAGAGCTGCAACCAGCGCAGACCCTGCTCGGGATGGTGATAGCGCAGGGTACAGACGAAGGGCTTGCCCTCATGCAGCATGGCGAACATGGTACTGCGCGCCAGTTGCAAATCTTCGCGCTCCAGCAGGTCAAGCACCCGAGCCGGTTCACGGCGGATCTGCTGGCTGGCCAGCCCCAACAACTCGTAACAGCCACGGCTGATGAACTCGATGGTGCCCACGTTCTCCTGAACCAGAAGGAATTGCAGCACCACCCCGGGCACGGTATTGGTCAAAGCACGCAGCCGTCGCTCAGCCTGACGCAGGATGCGGGCCTGCTGGCGCAGGGCGCTGATATCGGACAAGGCGATAAGATCGGTTGCTGGCGCCTGCTTCTCCAGCCGCAGCGGATGCTGCACATAGGCAAACACCTGCTCGCCAAGGCTCAACTCCCCTTCGCTCTTTTGTGATTGCACCTCGGGCAACAGCAGTTCCGTGCCGTAACGCAGTGAAAGCCGGTGCCCCTGCTTGTTGGATTTGATCACCCTTCCCTGTTCATTACGCAAATAGACGGGAACAGGAAGGGCCTGAAACATGGTTTCGCGCAGCTCACTTTCGATCGCCAGCGCTTTTTCAGCCGCCTGCCGCTGGGCGACCTCGCGGGCCAGCTGCTGGCGCGAACGCCAGATCACCCCGATCACGATACCACTGATCAGCAGCGCCAGCGCGATGGAGCCAAACCAGGCACCATAACTGACTCCGGATTGCTGCATCACCACCAGACGGCGCCAACGCTGGTTAAGTTCGTCGATCTGGGTATTGGTCAGAGCCATCAGGTTTCTGTCTATCACGCCGGCCAGCTCGGTCTGATCCTTGCGAATGGCAAAGCCGAGTCCGAATCTATCATCCAGCTCCTTGATCTGAAGCCCTTCCAGCAGATGGGTGCGCTGCGGATATTGCAACTGGTACAGCTCGCTCAGCATGGCGTCAGCCTTGCCTTGCTGCAGCAACGTGATGCCCTGGCTCAGGTCATCGGTGCGGACCCATTCCTGATCACCCAGCTGTGCCAGCAGAGAGGGATCGTAGAGCGATTCCGGCACCAGGATCCGCTGTTTGCCCAGCTGGGAGAATTTGTCTGCGCTGATGGCGTGCTTGCTGATCAGAGCAAAACGGTTGATGGAGATCATCCGGCTAAAAGTAAAGTCATCGGCAAGCTCGGGAGACTCCGGCAAACCGGCCATCATGTCGGCCTCACCGCTGCGCAGCTTCTCTATCGCCTCGGCCTTGGTAGCTGCCGGTACCAGCATATATTTGAGGCCACTCTCCTGAGTTACCCAATTCAGGATATCTGCGCTCCACCCTTTTGCTTCGCCCTGATCGTTGATGCCACTGTAGGGCATCAGCTGCGGGTTCATCACCAGACGCACAACCCGCCTTCTGCCAGAAAGCCAGGCCTGTTCGGCGTCATTGAAATGGAGCCGGTTGATATAGAGCGCCCCCTGATCCATGTAGCGGCTCAGGTCGGTATAGAGGGTACCAGCGGGCATATAACGAATAAGCGTATCGACAAACTTGGCCAGCTCGGGATCGTTGCGCATCATCAGGCGATAGCTGACCACCCGCTCATCACCCAGCAGACGGCGCAGACGCAAGCCATCGGCAGGATATTCGCGCATCAGGTAGCGCAGCTGGAGATAGTCCCCCAGATAGGCGGAGTTCTTCTCCCCCTCAAGAGCTGAGTAGATACTCTCCCCTCTCCTCAGGGTTCTAAGCTCAGCCCCCGGATGCAATTCACGCAAAATTGCGCGGGTATCCGTGGCGGAAGAGACCAGAAACGTTGCCTGACGAAGATCGCCCCGATAGAGAATGGCGGCGTCCGTCTCCATCATGGGACGGCTTACCAGCAGGCCGGTCTCCTCTCTACCCAGGGTGCCGATATGGGGGATAATGTCGCATGCACCACGCTGCAAGGCGGCGCGGGCAGCCTGCCAGTCGGCCATCTCGGAGAGCTTCAATGGCACAGGCAACATATCGGCAAGACGGAGCAGGCGATCTTTTAGCAAGCCACCATCAGGGGTGACATAAGGCGGGGGAAGTGCTGCCGGGTAGCACACCTTGAGCTCTTTGATGGAGCGAAGGTAAGCCTGGGTTGCCGGATCGAGGGGAAGCATCATGGCCTGCAGTGGCATGGCCAGCATGGCTCCCAGCAATAATAGAGATTTTTTTATCATCGATAAGTAAAAGCCAGGCATTTGCCTGGCTTTTTATCACTCGTTGGGTTCAACATTTTCTACCCTGGCCTTGAGTTTCTGGCCAGGCCGGAAGGTCACCACGCGACGGGCACTGATAGGAATATCTTCGCCAGTCTTGGGGTTACGTCCGGGACGCTGATTCTTCTCACGAAGGTCAAAGTTACCGAAGCCTGAGATTTTGACTTGTTCACCACGCTCAAGCGCTTGTCTGATCTCTTCAAAGAAGGCTTCCACCATATCTTTGGCTTCACGCTTGCTCATCCCGAGCTGGGTGAACAGGTGCTCTGCAATGTCGGCTTTGGTAAGCGCCATAGATCAATCCCTCAAGGATGCATTCAACTCTTCACCAAGGGCCCGCACGACATTGTCTACGGTCTCGGCAATCTCTTTCTCCTCCAGGGTGCGCTGGGTATCTTGCAGAACAAGACTGATGGCCAGGCTCTTCTTGTCCTCAGCCATACCAGCACCCTGGTATACGTCAAACAAGTTTATTCCAACTACCTGATTTCCGCCAACTTTTTTAATTACTGCCAGAACATCCCCTGCCAGAACCTGACGATCAACCACCACGGCGATGTCACGACGGTTAGCCGGGAACTTGGATACTTCGGCAGCAACCGGTACTTTGGCCGGAGTCAGCTTGTCCAGCTCCAGTTCGAACATGACGGCGCGGCTCTTCAGACCCAACTTCTTCTCGAGGCTCGGGTGGATCACGCCAATGTGGCCAATCACCACGCCATTGCGCAGAATGGCGGCACTCTGACCCGGATGCAGGGCACTGTGCTCTGCACGCTCGAAGGTAAAGGTGGCTCCTTCGGCGGTCAAGTCCAGCACCGCTTCCAGATCCCCTTTCAAATCAAAGAAGTCGGCTGCGCGGGTTTTGATGTCCCAGTGCTCGTCGCTCTGGTTGCCGGTGATGATACCGGCCAGCATCGGCTCCTGACGGATGCCGTTCTCGGCATTTTCGTCCTTGATGAAACGCAGGCCCTGCTCGAACAGACGCACCCGCGGCTGCTGACGGTTCTGGTTATAAACAACGGCTTGCACCAGACCCGGGAACAGAGAGACACGCATGGCGGACATCTCGACCGAAATCGGGTTCGGCAGCACGATGGCATCGCTCTGCGGGAACAGGGTTTGCTGGGTCTTGGGATCGACGAAGCTATAGGTGATCGCTTCCTGGAAGCCTCGGTCAACCAGCAGGTCGCGCACGCGCTTCAAGGTCACCTGCCCTTCTGCCTGCTCTACCATCGCCAGAGAGGCGGCTGGTTTCAGGTTAGGGATGTTGTTGTAGCCGTAGATACGGGCCACTTCCTCGATGAGGTCTTCCTCGATGGCGATGTCGAAACGCCAGGAGGGTGCCAGCGCAGTCCAGCCGTCAGCTTCAACGGTTACCTGCATGCCCAGACGGGTCAGGATCTCGACCACCTGAGCATCCGCCACGCTGATGCCGATCACCTTGTCGAGCTTGGTGCGACGCAGCTTGATGGGTGCCGCTTTCGGCAGATGGGCATCGGATTTGACCTCAATGACCGGACCCGCTTCGCCGCCGCAGATATCCAGCAGCAGGCGGGTGGCACGATCCATCACCTTGGCCTGCAGCTCCGGATCCACCCCGCGCTCGAAGCGGTGGGAAGAATCGGTGTGCAGACCGTAGGCACGGGCACGGCCGGTGATGGAGAGCGGTGCGAAGAAGGCGCACTCCAGCAGGATGTCGGTGGTGGCCTCGGAGACACCGGTGCGATTGCCACCGAAAATACCTGCCATACAGGCAGGGCCTTTGGCATCGGCAATAACCAGAGTAGTCTCTTTGAGCTTCACCTCGTTGCCGTCGAGCAGGGTCATCGGCTCATCAGCGTGGGCACGGCGCACCACCAGTTCCCCTTCCAGCGTTGCCAGATCGAAGGCATGCATCGGCTGCCCGTATTCCAGCAGCAGGTAGTTGGTGATGTCGACGATGGCATCGATGGAACGAATGCCGCCACGACGCAGCTTCTCTTGCATCCAGAGCGGGCTCTGGGCCTGCAGGTTCAGCCCCTTGATGACTCGGCCCAGATAACGGGGGCAATCGGCAGGCGCTTCAACCCGGATCGGGAAAGTTGCATCAATGGTGGCAACAGCTGGTGTCCAGGTCGGCTCGACCACGTCAACGCTGTTGAGCACGCCGATTTCTCGGGCCAGGCCTGCGATGCCGAGGCAATCGGCACGGTTCGGGGTCAGATCCACATCGATGCTGACGTCATTGAGCGCAAGGTATTCGCGGATATCGGTCCCGATGGGCGCATCCAGCGGCAGCTCGATGATGCCATCGGCTTCGACGTCAATCCCCAGCTCGCTGAAGGAGCAGAGCATGCCGTGGGACGGCTGACCGCGCAGCTTGGCTTTCTTGATGGTGAAATCACCCGGCAGGGTCGCCCCTACTTTGGCAACGCACACTTTCAGGCCCTGACGGCAGTTCGGCGCGCCGCAGACGATATCCAGCAGCTCGGCCTCGCCCACGTTGACCTTGGTCACCCGCAGTTTGTCGGCATCCGGATGCTGGGCACACTCGACCACTTCACCCACGACCACATTGTTGAACTGGCCAGCCACCGCTTCCACGGCGTCCACTTCCAGACCGGCCATGGTGATCTGCTCGGCCAGTGCATTGTCACTCAACTCGGTGCGGACCCACTCCATCACCCAGGATTTACTGAATTTCATGTTCTCTCGCCCTTACTTGAACTGCTTGAGGAAGCGCAGGTCGTTTTCGAAGAAGGCACGCAGGTCGTTGACCCCGTAACGCAGCATGGTCAGGCGCTCAACGCCCATGCCGAAGGCAAAGCCGGAGTATTTTTCCGGATCGATGCCAACCGAACGCAGTACATTCGGGTGCACCATGCCGCAGCCCAGCACTTCCAGCCACTTGCCGTTCTTGCCCATCACGTCGACTTCGGCGCTCGGCTCGGTGAACGGGAAATAGGAAGGACGGAAGCGAATGGTCAGATCTTCCTCGAAGTAGTTGCGCAGGAAGTCGTGCAGAATGCCCTTCAGTTCGGTAAAGCTGGCATGCTCGTCGACCAGCAGGCCTTCGACTTGGTGGAACATCGGGGTATGGGTCATGTCGTAGTCGTTACGATAGACGCGGCCCGGCGCGATGATGCGGATCGGCGGCTGCTGATGCTCCATGGTGCGGATCTGCACACCGGAGGTGTGGGTACGCAACATCAGATCAGGATTGAAGTAGAAGGTATCGTGATCGGTACGCGCCGGATGGTGAGCCGGAATATTCAGCGCATCGAAGTTGTGGAAACCATCTTCAATCTCGGGACCACGGGCAACCTTGAAGCCCATCTCGCCAAACAGGCGCTCGATACGCTCGATGGTGCGAGTCACCGGGTGCAGACCGCCATTCTCGATGCGGCGGCCCGGCAGGCTGACGTCGATGGTCTCGGCAGCCAGCTTCTGATTCAGCACAGCGATTTCGAGGGCTTCACGACGCTCGTTCAGGGCATCCTGAACCTGCTGTTTGGCCTGGTTGATCACGGCGCCCGCGGCGGGACGCTCTTCGGCAGACAAGGCACCCAGGCCCTTCATCTGCTCGGTAAAAAAGCCCTTTTTACCCAGATATTTGACCCGGATTTCGTCGAGGGCGGCGATGTCGCTTACGCCCTCAATTTCGGCTCTGGCTTGGCCGACTACTTCTTCAAGCTGTTGCATGTCTTCCTCGTCACCACTCCCGGTACAGGAGCCTTTAGGCTAAATAAGGTCAAGAGGGGAATAATACAAAAAAAGCCCCTTCTCTGACCATAGTTAAGGCCCGCTTTTCTCCCTAGAAATCATTTTGTTATATCAAGTGAGTCTCGAGTTCCCCCTACCCTTGTTTTAAATAGTGTTATCAACACCAAGTTTGTTGGCATATGTATACCCTATGAAGTCGTGTCGTATAGGTCCATCCGACCTTATGAGCATGAGCGTGGAAGCAAATGGATCGCCGTCAAACACAAAGAAATACAAAGGCTCCACATACCAAATAGAGTCCCCACTACCCTCAACGTGAACAACATCTGATCTGCAGTCTTGTATCACGGCTCTGACGCTGGCGCGGGTCACTGCTGATGTCTCCATAGGACGAAACAGGGTGATAGATACTATACAACCCGACAGTTAACCCAATAATCGCTTATAAAGCGCATCAATCCCCCCTCCCCTGTTTGGCTACGTCAATCCAATCACGGGAAAGACCTGCTATAAACCACAAAATATCAACGTTGATTATCTGTCGGAGACGCTATGAGATCTACCTCCAATAAAAAGAGATGATGCCGATGACAACATCATCTCTTGTATTGTTTTATTTAAAATAACAAAGCGAGTTAATAACTCTCGTTATATCCGAGTAAATTAAATTATGCATCCTTTGCCAAAAGATATTTGATCAATTGGGTGAACTGCTCTTGTGAGTTGATAGACTCAATCTTTATCATATACTTGCCGTTGACAATAAATGTCGGGGTACTACGAATATTATATTTCTCTGTGTTACGATCGAACTGGCTTACCATGGATGAAACTGCAAAGCTATCAACCGTGTTATCAAATGCCTCTACCTGTACGCCATTCTCTACAAAGAGCTTTTTAATATCATCACGATTTTGTGGAGCTTGGCGCTGTACCTGGATTTTATGAAAGAGTGATGGAGTTAACTTGCTTTCAACATTAAGTAGTGTTGCGGTTGCATAAGCCCGTTGCATCTCCTGGGCCATATCGCGCCCAAAAAAAGCGACCGGATTCTTCTTGATAGCTACCTCTTTGGGGAGGTCATGTTGTAACTGCTCAACGATGGGTTCAAATTTCGCACATGGCGGGCAGTAGTAAGAGAAAAACTCCAATACCTCTGGTTGAGCAGTAGCTGTTTGCTTGAGGACATCATAGTTGACCCCCTCTTTGAACTCTGGAGCCGCATTAGCGCAGGGAAGCATAAAGATAGCAGCAAGGATCAAAAGAATTTTTTTCATAAAACTTCCAGTTGATGGTCAGACAAAAATTTCATTATAGGAATTTCGACCTTGCTAAAAGCTGAACAAACATCATCTCTTGCACAAGAATACTATTGCATACGAGGATAATAATAAAAATAAATCTATCCCTGTTGCAATACAAATAGAAAATCTATTCTTACCTCAATGTTCTTTTATTAAAGATTTACAGTCACAATATAATACCGAGCTCCCGTAGAATCTGGACTTGCACACCTAGCAGTTATTAAATAATGCAAAGAATAGTTTAGATATAAACTATATATAACCAGAAGCGGCACCAAGATAAACATTGATGGAAAATCGCAAAGACAGCGTAACTATACGTTTCGGAAAAATTATTACGCTAGATAGATAAGATGAAACTTTATTTATAATTTTGAATTAATATTTTCAATCTTGATTTAGTTCACTAGTGAATATATATAAACACTGAAATTAAATATTACACCAACAAAAAAGGAGGCCTGAGCCTCCTTTATTTTTTATAACAGAGCTGGGGATTAGACCAGAGCTGCTTTAGCTTTTTCAACCAGGGCGGTGAAAGCCAGCTTGTCGTGAACGGCGATATCGGACAGGATCTTGCGATCGATCTCGATAGAAGCCTTCTTCAGACCGTTGATCAGACGGCTGTAGGACAGACCGTTCTGACGGGCAGCAGCGTTGATACGCGCAATCCACAGTTGACGGAACTGACGCTTTTTCTGGCGACGGTCACGGTAGGCATACTGACCAGCTTTGGTTACCGCTTGTACCGCTACGCGGTAAACACGGGAACGGGCGCCGTAGTAACCCTTGGCGGCTTTCATTACTTTCTTGTGACGAGCACGAGCAGTCACACCACGTTTAACTCTTGGCATTTTTCACATCCCCCCTTATGCGTACGGCAGACAAGCGACAACACGTTTGTGGTCGGCAGCGGAAACAAAGAACTTCGGTCCCAGCTGACGCTTACGCTTACTGCTCTTCTTGGTCAGGATGTGACGCAGGTGGTTGTGCTTGCACTTGAAGCGACCTGAGCCAGTCTTCTTGAAGCGCTTTGCGGCGCCCCGGTTGGTTTTCATCTTCGGCATTTCATACTCCGCATTGTGAGTGACAACAAAATCGCAAGGCGAACCGACTCATGGAGCTAGCCCCATGAGTCAATTTCTTGTGGGCCTTAAGATTTCTTCTTAGGTGCGAGAACCATCACAGCTTGACGGCCTTCGACTTTCGGGAACGATTCGACTACGGCCAACTCTTCCAGATCGTTCTTGACGCGCTCCAGAACCTTGATACCAAGCTCCTGGTGTGCCATTTCACGACCACGGAAGCGCAGGGTGACCTTAGCCTTGTCCCCGTCTTCCAGAAAGCGAACCAGGTTGCGTAGTTTTACCTGATAGTCGCCTTCGTCAGTGCCAGGACGGAATTTGATTTCCTTAACCTGGACGACTTTCTGCTTTTTCTTCTGTTCTTTGGTGGTTTTGCTCTTTTCGTAGAGGAATTTGCCGTAATCCATGATCCGGCAAACGGGCGGCTCAGCGTTCGGACTGATCTCGACCAGATCCACTTCGGCCTCAGCGGCCAAGTTCAGTGCTTCCTGGATAGAGACGATGCCAAGTGCTTCGCCATCCAGACCAGCCAAACGAACTTCTTTCAGACGGATCTCTTCATTGATCCGGTGAGCGCGGGCTTGCGGTTGCTTGCCCAGTTTTTTTCCGCCTTTTATAGCTTATTCCTCCACTTTCTTTTGTCCGCGGGTCTGAACTTCCTGGGTCAACAGAGCGATGAACTCTTCAACAGGATAAGTGCCCAGGTCAGCCCCTTTACGAGTACGTACTGCAATCTGGCCGGCTTCAACTTCTTTATCGCCACAGACCAGCATGAAAGGTACTCGCTTCAAAGTATGCTCGCGGATTTTAAAGCCAATCTTCTCATTTCTCAAGTCCGCTTTTGCACGAAGGCCCGCATCATTCAATGCTTTGGCTACTTTCACTGCATATTCGGCCTGATTGTCGGTGATATTCATGACCACTGCCTGGGTCGGAGCCAGCCAGGCCGGGAACAGGCCTGCGTACTCTTCAGTCAGGATACCGATAAAGCGCTCGATGGAGCCCAGAATCGCACGGTGGATCATGACTGGCACGTGGCGCTCGTTGTTTTCACCTACATAGGTGGCGCCCAGACGGCCCGGCAGGGCAAAGTCGAGCTGCACGGTACCACACTGCCACGCACGATCAAGACAATCGTGCAGGGTAAATTCGATCTTCGGACCGTAGAAGGCACCTTCACCCGGTTGCAGATCGTATTTCAGACCGTTGAGCTCCAGCGCTTCTGCCAGTGCCTGCTCGGCACGATCCCACATTTCGTCGGAGCCGATACGCTGTTCCGGACGAGTGGAGAGCTTGACCACGATGTTCTCGAAGCCAAAAGTACCGTAGACGTCATAGACCATACGAATACAGCCGGAGACCTCTTCCATGATCTGCTCTTCAGTACAGAAGATGTGCGCGTCATCCTGAGTAAAGCCGCGCACCCGCATCAGACCGTGCAGGGATCCTGACGGCTCGTTGCGGTGGCAAGAGCCAAACTCGGCCATACGCAGCGGCAGATCGCGGTAGGATTTCAGACCCTGGTTGAAGATCTGGACGTGACCCGGGCAGTTCATCGGCTTGATGGCGTACTCGCGGTTCTCGGACTGGGTGGTGAACATGGCCTGGGCATATTTCTCCCAGTGACCTGAACGCTCCCACAGAACGCGGTCCATCATGAACGGACCTTTCACTTCCTGATAGTCGTACTCTTTGAGCTTGCCGCGGATGAAGGTTTCCAGCTCGCGGAAGATGGTCCAGCCATCGTTGTGCCAGAACACCATGCCCGGCGCTTCTTCCTGCATGTGATACAGGTCGAGCTGCTTGCCGATCTTGCGGTGGTCGCGCTTGGCGGCCTCTTCCAGACGCTGCAGATAGGCCTTGAGCTGCTTCTTGTCAGCCCAGGCAGTACCGTAGATACGCTGCAGCATCTTGTTGTTGGAGTCGCCACGCCAGTAGGCGCCGGACATCTTCAGCAACTTGAAGTGGTGGCAGTGACGCATGTTGGGCACGTGCGGGCCACGACACATGTCGATGTACTCTTCGTGATGATAAAGACCGGGCTTGTCATCACGGGCAATGTTCTGATCCAGGATTTCGACCTTGTAGGTCTCGCCACGGGCAGCGAACACGTCGCGCGCTTCCTGCCAGGAGACCTTTTTCTTGATAACGTCGTAATCCTTGGCTACCAGCGCCAGCATGCGCTCTTCCAGGGCAGCCAGATCTTCATCGGTCAGGGTACGGTCAAGATCAACGTCATAGTAGAAGCCGTTGTCGATGACAGGACCGATGGCCATCTTGGTCTGGGGCCAGAGTTGCTTGATAGCGTGACCCAGCAAGTGGGCGCAGGAGTGGCGCAGAATGTCCAGACCTTCTTCGTCTTTGGCAGTGATGATGGCCAGCGAGGCATCGGCTTCGATCAGCTCGCACGCATCCACCAGTTCACCGTTTACCCGACCGGCAATGCACGCCTTGGCGAGACCGGGACCGATGTCCGCAGCCACATCCATGACGGAAACAGAGTGGGCAAATTGACGTTGGCTGCCGTCAGGCAGAGTAATGATTGGCATTATATGTTTCCTTATACAGTGGTGACCCCTACCAAAGGTCACATGCGGGATGGAAAAGAGATTCAAAAAGGTGATGTTCTGGTTCTCCACAGCACTTTGCGAAGACGGCCCGCCACCCGAACGAAAGATTCAAGGTGACAAACCAAGCCAAAACGGCCCCATGCTACCAGAAGTAACCGTGGCTGTATCGGGTTTGATGAGATTTTCTACAGTTAAATGAGATGCTTGCCGACTATTCACCAAGCAGCGGCTGCCAGTTGAAGTCAAAAGCGCTGGCGCCCTCCTCGGCCAGGGCCAGTTGCTGCAGCACGTGAAGCGCCAGTTTGTTGCCCTTTTGCGCCGCCTGATAGAGCCACTGTTTCCCCTGTGAGAGATCGACACGCCCGCTCGCCCCCATCAGATGGAGCACCCCGACTTTCAGCATCGCCGGCACATCGCCATTGCGGGCGGCAAGATCCATCCAGTGAAAGGCTTCGCGCAGATCCCGCTTCACCCCGGCACCACGCAAATAGGCATCCGCCAACCGGTATTGGCCAAAGGGATCGCCCGCCTGCGCCGACTGACGATAGAGCATGATGGCCCGACTGATATCCTGCTCGCTCCCCTGCCCCACTTCATGGCTCCAGCCCATGAGAGCCTGCGCCCTTGGTTGCCCTTGCTCGGCCAGCGGCGACCAGATCCGGGTTGCCTCATCAAAATGGCCGGTTCGCCAGGCACGGTTGGCCGATGCCAGCTCCTGCTCCGTGGTGAGCGGAACAAGCCGCCAGATAACCAGGGCGATCAGCGCAATGAACAGCCAGCGAGTCGTGGTTGGGCTCATATCGATTTCCGTGATCCAGTTCGCATTTTGTTTATGTAAACGAAATGTAGCCGCCGGATCAAGCCAGAGATGCCCTGTCGATGCAATTTAAAGTCGGGTAGTAAGAAAGAGACTTGTCTTTGGTGAGCGATGATCACAGAATAACTGTATACACATACAGTAAAGATAAAATTCATGGCCGGACGAGGCAGCAACCACAATATCGACCACCGTTTCAGCGGCCCGCGGATCGAGACGGTCGACGATGGCTGGCACTCTTCCGATTGGGATGCCGCCTTCACAGCCTCTGCCCCCGGCACAGAAGTACGCGAAATAGAGGCCCGCAGCATTATCAGTTACAACAGCTCGCCGGATGTGCCTTTTGGCCGCTCCATCAACCCCTATCAGGGGTGCGAACACGGCTGCATCTACTGCTATGCAAGGCCCAGCCACGCCTATCTGGAGCTATCCCCCGGCCTCGATTTCGAAACCAAACTGTTTGCCAAGCTCAATGCAGCCGAATTGCTGCGCCGGGAGTTTGCCAAACCGGCGTATCAGCCACAGAGCATCGTCATCGGCGCCAATACCGACCCCTACCAGCCTGTTGAGCAGCGCTATCGTCTCACCCGTCAACTGCTGGAAGTGATGTTGGCCCATCGCCATCCGGTGGGGCTTATCACCAAAAGCGCCATGATATTACGCGATCTCGACCTGCTGAGCGAACTCGCCAGAGAGGGGCTCTGTCAGGTGATGGTGTCGGTGACAACCTTGAATGAAACCCTGCGGCGACAGCTGGAGCCCCGCGCAAGCACGGGCGCTGGGCGCTTGAAAGTGGTCGAGAAGCTGGCCAGCGCCGGGATACGGGTTGGTGTGCTGGCAGCCCCGATGATCCCGAGGCTCAATGAGCCGGAGCTGGAGCAGATCATCAAATCGGCAGCCAACGCTGGCGCCTGTTGCGCCGACTATATCCTGCTGCGCTTGCCTCACGAGCTGGCGCCGCTGTTCAGTGACTGGCTGGATGAGCACTATCCCGGCCAGAAGGAGGCAATTTTGAACCAGCTGCGGGCCAGCCGCGGTGGCGGGCTCAACAGTACCGCCTTTGGCACGCGTATGCGTGGTGAGGGACACTTTGCCGACCTGTTGTCCCAGCGCTTTCGCCTGATCAGCAAGCGGCTGGGTCTTGGCAAGCGCCATGTTCAATTAAGGGAGGATCTCTTTATCCGCCCGGGCGAACAGTTGACACTCTTCTAAAAAGCCAAAGGCTGCGATGTAACATGCAAGCCTTCAGGGTGCGCGCTCATCCCTGCCCTGCTCCAACAGTTCTGCCGGGAGTCGTGACGGCTCATGGGCCACTTCCAGCGACTCGTTACCACGGGTTGGCAACTCCACTTCACCCCATACCCGACTCCACCAGATCTCCCAGGTTATCCAACTGGTCATATGCAGCTCCTGTACGGTCAATGTGAACCACGCTGAGTGTGATGTCAGGATGCATCACTCGCCGGACAAGATAACGCGCTGTGATGACACGCCAGTGACAAACAAATTACTAAAAAACGTCACCTCGGCAGCATAGCAACCAGAACCATCGAAATCTGAAACTGCTCACAACTTCAGCGAACTCACCTTGAAATCCATCACAAATCCACCGGGATGCGATTGCGATTGACCCTGATTGTGCCAAAGCTGCTCTGCCCATTTCAGGCATAGTGACAACAACAAGAAAGGGAAATAACAATGAAACACACAGCGGGAATGCTGGCGATCGCAGGTATGCTGATCACCCCCTTGGCGCACGCCGATGTCATACTGCACGCCTTCAACTGGAAGTACAGTGAAGTGACTGCCAAAGCTGATCTCATCAAGAGTGCCGGCTATAAACAGGTTCTCATCTCACCGCCACTGAAGTCTTCGGGCAACGAGTGGTGGGCCCGTTACCAACCCCAGGATCTGCGCCTTGTCGACTCCCCCCTTGGCAACAAGCAGGATCTCGAGCAGCTGATCGCCGCCATGAAGGCACGAGGTATCGCCGTCTACGCCGATGTGGTGCTCAACCACATGGCCAATGAAAGCTGGAAACGCAGCGATCTCAACTATCCCGGCAACGAGCTGCTGCAGAGCTACACCAGCAACCCCAGCTACTTCGAGCTCCAAAAACTGTTTGGCGATCTGGGGCAAAACTTCCTCTCCGGCCAGGATTTTCATCCGGAAGGGTGCATCACCGACTGGAACAATCCGGGCCATGTCCAGTACTGGCGGCTGTGCGGCGGACCCGGTGACAAGGGCTTGCCGGATCTTGACCCCAACAACTGGGTGGTGAGCCAGCAGCAGGCCTACCTGCAGGCACTCAAGGGGATGGGGATCAAAGGCTTTCGGGTCGATGCGGTCAAGCACATGAGTGATTACCAGATCAACGCCATCTTCACTCCCGAAATCAAACAGGGGATGCACGTCTTTGGCGAGGTGATCACCACGGGGGGCGCCGGCAACAGCGACTATGAAAACTTCCTCAAGCCCTACCTCGACAGTAGCGGTCAGGGCGCCTACGACTTCCCGCTCTTTGCTTCCCTGCGCGGCGCCTTCAGTTACGGTGGCAGCATGAACCTGCTGGCCGATCCGGGTGCTTATGGGCAGGCACTGCCTGGCAGCCGTGCGGTCACCTTCGCGGTCACCCACGACATCCCCACCAATGACGGCTTCCGCTACCAGATCCTGAACCAGACAGACGAGTCGCTGGCCTATGCCTACCTGCTCGGGCGCGATGGTGGCTCGCCACTGGTCTACTCCGATCATGGCGAAACCCGAGACAAGGATGGCTTGCGCTGGCAGGACTACTACCTGCGCGCCGATCTCAAGGGGATGATCCGCTTCCACAATGCAGTACAAGGGCAACCGATGCAGTTGGTCGGCAGCGATAACTGTTTTGTACTGTTCAAACGCGGCAAGCAGGGACTGGTTGGCATCAACAAATGCGGGCAGGAGCAGGAGTACTGGCTCGATACAACCAGATACGAGATGAACTGGTATCGCAACTACCGGGATGTGCTCGATCAGAATGCGGTAGTCAATGTGCAGAGTCAGTGGGTACGGCTGGCGATCCCTGCGCGCAGCGCCAGAATGTGGCTGCAGGAGTAATGATGCCCCGGCATCTCGGGCCCAGGTAAAAAAATACCCAGGCGAAGAAAATAAAAGAGCGACCACAAGGTCGCTCTTTTTATCTGCTGCAGCAAGGAGGAACGATTACTCGTCACCCGCCTCGCCATCAACGGAACCGGCGGCGTCAGCTGCGGTATCAGTGCCTTCGGACACCTCACCCTCAGCAACCACTGCATCGTTCTCGTCTTCATCGCTTTCGGCGATGCGCTGCAAACCGACTACGGTTTCGTCTTCACCGGTACGGATCAGACGCACACCACCGGTGTTGCGACCGATAATGCTCACCTCGGCCACACGGGTACGCACCAGAGTGCCGCCGTTGGTGATCAGCATGATCTGATCGGTCTCTTCAACCTGGATGGCATCGATGACCTTGCCGTTGCGATCGTCCACCTTGATGGAGATAACGCCCTGGGTACCACGGCTCTTGGTCGGGTACTCATCGAGTGCGGTACGCTTGCCGTAACCGTTCTCGGTAGCGGTGAGGATGGCACCTTCACCGCGCGGAACGATGAGGGAAACCACCTTGTCACCGGCGGCCAGCTTGATACCACGGACACCGGCGGCGGTACGGCCCATCGGACGCACGCCCTTGAAGGTACCCTTGCTTTCAGTGCCTTCGCCGTTGTCGCTGCCATCATCGTCGTTGCCGGCATCGTCGTCGGTGTCGACCTCATCGCTGGCATCCGCATCGGCGCGACCGCTGCCTTCAGCGAAGCGAACAACCTTGCCCGCATCGGAGAAGAGCATGATCTCGTTGCTGCCGTCGGTGATATCCACCCCGATCAGCTCATCACCCTCTTTGAGGTTGATGGCACGGATACCGGAGGAGAGCGGACGGCTGAAGTCGGAGAGGCTGGTCTTCTTCACGGTACCGTTGGCGGTCGCGAAGAAGACATACTTCTCGGCATCATATTCCTTGACCGGCAGAATGGCGGTGATGCGCTCACCCTCTTCCAGCGGCAGAAGGTTGATGATCGGACGACCACGGGCGCCACGGGACGCCTCCGGCAGCTGGTAAACCTTGAGCCAGTAGACCTTGCCGCGGGTAGAGAAGCACAGAATGGTGTCGTGGGTGTTGGCCACCAGCAGACGCTCGACGAAGTCCTCTTCCTTGATCCGGGTCGCGGACTTGCCCTTGCCGCCACGGCGCTGGGCTTCGTAATCGGAGAGCGGCTGATACTTCACGTAACCCTGGTGGGACAGAGTCACCACCACGTCTTCCGGAGTGATCAGGTCTTCGATGTTGATCTCGGCACTGGACATGCTGATTTCGGTACGACGCTCGTCGCCATACTGGTCGCGCACGGCCAGCAGCTCATCGCGGATCACTTCCATCAGACGAACCGGGCTCGCCAGGATGTGCAGCAGCTCGGCGATGAGATCCAGCAGCTCCTGATACTCTTCCAGGATCTTCTCGTGCTCAAGGCCGGTCAGCTTGTGCAGACGCAGGTCAAGGATGGCCTGTGCCTGCTGCTCGGTCAGGTAGTAGTAACCGTCGCGAATGCCGAACTCGGGCTCCAGCCACTCGGGGCGAGCCGCGTCGTCACCGGCTTTTTCCAGCATGGCAGCCACGTTGCCGAGCTCCCAGCCCTTGGCAACCAGGCCCGCTTTCGCATCAGCCGGGGTGGCACTGTGACGGATCAGTTCGATAACCGGATCGATGTTGGCCAGCGCAACCGCCAGACCTTCAAGGATGTGCGCCCGATCCCGCGCCTTGCGCAGTTCGAACACGGTCCGGCGGGTCACCACTTCGCGGCGGTGCAGCAGGAACGCATCCAGGATCTCTTTAAGGTTCATCACCTTGGGCTGGTTGTTATCGAGCGCCACCATGTTGATGCCGAACGTGGTCTGCATCTGGGTGTGCTTGTAGAGATTGTTCAGCACAATCTCGCCGGACTCGCCGCGCTTGATCTCGATAACGATGCGCATACCGTCCTTGTCGGACTCGTCGCGCAGGGCACTGATGCCCTCGATCTTTTTGTCTTTGACCAGCTCGGCGATCTTCTCGATCAGACGAGCCTTGTTCACCTGGTAGGGAATTTCGTGAACGATGATGGTCTCGCGACTGGTCTTCTCGTCCACTTCCACTTCAGCCTTGGCCCGCACATAGATGGAGCCACGACCGGTACGGTACGCCTGCACGATGCCGGAACGACCGTTGATAATGCCACCAGTGGGGAAATCCGGGCCGGTGATGTAGGTCATCAGCTCGTCAATGGTGAGGTCGCCGTTTTCGATCAGCGCCAGGCAGCCGTTGACAATCTCGGTGAGGTTGTGAGGCGGAATGTTGGTCGCCATGCCCACCGCAATACCGGAGGAGCCGTTGACCAGCAGATTGGGAACCTTGGTGGGCATGACAGCCGGGATCATCTCGGTGCCGTCATAGTTCGGCACCCAGTCCACGGTCTCTTTGTCCAGATCGGCCAGCAGCTCGTGGGAGATGCGTGCCATCCGCACTTCGGTGTAACGCATGGCCGCGGCGCTGTCGCCATCGACCGAACCGAAGTTGCCCTGACCGTCGACCAGCATGTAGCGCATGGAGAAATCCTGCGCCATCCGGACGATGGTGTCATACACAGCGCTATCGCCGTGCGGGTGATATTTACCGATTACGTCACCGACCACACGGGCCGATTTTTTATAGGGCTTGTTCCAGTCGTTCCCCAGCTCGTTCATTGCATACAGAACGCGGCGGTGAACCGGTTTCAAGCCATCACGCACATCCGGCAGAGCTCGTCCTACGATCACGCTCATGGCGTAATCAAGATAGGAACTCTTGAGCTCTTCTTCGATGTTGACCGGCGTGATCTCTCTGGCCAGATCGCTCATAGAAAGCCTTAATCCCTAATTAGTTGTTCTTTGGCTTAAACAGCGCGACATGGTAACACACCAAGGCGGATTCCTTAAGCCACAAATCGGGCTGGTTTGACAAAGTCCGTCCGTTATAATGCCCGCCAGGACAATAGATTGCGCGCGAGTCACCCGCTCTGCGCGCCCTGCCACAGGATCTTCGATAAATGAACAGTGACGCAAATGTCGACCTGACCGAAATCGCCAAATTTGAAGCCATCGCCTCTCGCTGGTGGGACATGGAGGGCGAGTTCAAGCCCCTGCACCAGATCAATCCGGTGCGCCTTGACTGGATAACCAACAAGAGCGGCGGCCTGTTTGGCAAGCGCGTGCTCGACATCGGCTGTGGCGGCGGCATCCTCGCCGAGAGCATGGCGCGCCGCGGGGCACAGGTCACCGGTATCGACATGGGCAAGGAGCCCCTTGGCGTCGCCCGCCTGCACGCCCTGGAGCAGGGGGTCGAGCTCGAGTACCGCCAGATCACTGCCGAAGCACACGCTGAAGAAGCACCCGGCCAGTATGACGTGGTCACCTGCATGGAGATGCTGGAGCACGTGCCTGACCCGGCTTCAGTGCTGCGAGCCATCGCAACCCTGGTGCGCCCGGGTGGCCGCGTGTTTGTCTCCACCATCAATCGCAATCCCAAATCCTATCTGATGATGATCCTCGGCGCCGAGTACCTGATGAAGATGGTGCCCAAGGGGACTCACGACCATAAAAAGTTCATCATGCCCGCCGAACTCTGTCGCATGGGTGAAGCCGCGGGCCTGTTGGTGCGCGACATGAGCGGCGTCCACTATGCGCCACTCTCCAACAGCTTCCGGCTCGGTCGCAACGTCGACGTCAACTATATGGTGGAATTCATCCGCCCGGAGCACGGCTGATGCGCGCCTCTCACCCGCAGCCCCTTGGCTGTGTGCTGTTCGATCTGGACGGCACCCTGCTCGACACGGCGCCGGATCTGGGCGCAGCCGTCAATCACGTGCTGATAAGCGAAGGATTTGCGCCGCTTTCTGACGACATCATTCGCCAGACCACCTCCCACGGCGCCCTCGGGCTGCTCAGGGCGGGGCTCGGCGACGATCTGCTGGAAGAGCTGGGGGCCACCCGCCTGCGCAATGCCCTGCTCGACTACTACGCAGCCAATCTTTGCGTCGGTACCCGCCCCTATGACGGTATGGTGGATCTCATCGAGTGGCTCGACGAGAAGCAGCTGCCCTGGGGCATAGTCACCAACAAGCCGGCCTTTCTCACCGAGCCGCTGCTGGCGGCGCTGCCAGCGCTCGCAAGCTGCGGCGTCACCGTCAGTGCCGATACCCTGCCGGTACGCAAACCCGACCCTGCCCCCATGTATTTTGCCTGCGAGAAGCTGGGGGTCGAAGCAGCTCACTGCCTCTATGTGGGGGATCATGTGCGCGACATCGAAGCGGGCCGCAACGCCGGCATGCGCACTGCAGTCGCTGGCTGGGGCTATCTCAATGATGAGGAAGATCCTGCCCAATGGGGCGCCGATCTGCACTTTGATACCGTGCAGGCACTGCACCACTGGCTGCGCTACGAGCTGGGCTGAAGCTGCCGGTCGTGACGTTGCAAGAGTTGGGGCATCGGTTGATGCCCTTTTTTACGGCCTTCTCCTGTCCCCAACAGCTAACAAGAAGAGAGCGTAGGTGGATAGCCAAGGCAACTTTAACTGTCACAAAGAGCCCATATGACAACCTTGCTCCCGTTTCACTGAGGCAACTGTCAGCAAGCAGACCGAGAAAGTGCGCTTCACATTTTGCAGTGACAACCGAGAGCTGGACAGCTTTTGTCCCTTGTTGGGCAAGGGATAATCAGCAGCGGTTCGCTAGTAAAAAGGCCCCCTTTTCGCAAGCAAAAAAAGTTATTTAAATTTTCCATCTTCGATCGGGAGGCTTGCATTTGACGAAGCGGACGAATGAAAACCCGCTCACTGTGAGCAACCACTAACAGAGACAACAACACCCACAATTTATCCACAGCAAGCCAGTTATCCACACGTTGCAATGCGCAGTCGACCTCACTATCTTGTAGCTCGACATCAAAATAACACTATATCTTGTGATTCATCGCACAATAGTTACCCAACAACTGCACCGGCCAGTCCTCCTGTGACCGCCAGCAGCCGGGTGGCGTGCGATGGTTTTTCGGGAATCAACTAAAGGTCATCAGCCAATGAACTTGTTTGTGACGAAGCGTAACGGACACAAAGAACCCATCGATCTGGATAAAATTCACCGCGTGCTGGATTGGGCCGCCGAGGGTCTCGACAACGTGTCGGTCTCCCAGGTAGAGCTCAAGTCCCACATCCAGTTCTATGACGGTATCCGTACCGCCGACATTCACGAAACCATCATCAAGGCAACGGCTGACCTCATCTCCGAGCAGACCCCGGACTACCAGTACATGGCTGCCCGTCTGGCCATCTTCCACCTGCGCAAGAAGGCCTACGGCCAGTTCGAACCGCCCCACCTCTACCAGCACGTGGCTCGTCTGGTCGACATGGGCAAGTACGACAAACACCTGCTGGAAGACTACACCCAGGCCGAATTCGAAGAGCTGAACGCGCACATGGATCACTGGCGCGACATGAACTTCTCCTACGCAGCGGTCAAGCAGCTGGAAGGCAAGTATCTGGTACAAAACCGCGTCACCGGCGAGATCTACGAAAGCCCGCAGTTCCTCTACATCCTGGTGGCAGCCTGCCTCTTCTCCAAGTACCCGAAAGATACCCGTCTGGACTACATCAAGCGCTTCTATGATGCGGTCTCGACCTTCAAGATCTCCCTGCCGACCCCGATCATGAGCGGCGTGCGCACCCCGACCCGTCAGTTCAGCTCCTGCGTACTGATCGAGTGCGACGACAGCCTGGATTCCATCAACGCCACCGCCAGCTCCATCGTGCGTTACGTTTCCCAGCGCGCCGGTATCGGCATCAACGCTGGTCGCATCCGCGGTCTGGGCAGCCCCATCCGTGGCGGCGAAGCGTTCCACACTGGTTGCATCCCCTTCTACAAATACTTCCAGACTGCCGTGAAGTGCTGCTCCCAGGGCGGTGTGCGCGGCGGTGCGGCCACCCTGTTCTACCCGCTGTGGCACACCGAAGTGGAAAGCCTGCTGGTGCTGAAGAACAACCGCGGCGTGGAAGAGAACCGTGTCCGTCACATGGACTACGGCGTGCAGATCAACAAGCTGATGTACCAGCGCCTCATCAAGGGCGGTGACATCACCCTGTTCTCCCCGTCCGATGCGCCGGGCCTGTACGATGCCTTCTTTGCCGATCAGGACAAGTTTGAAGAGCTCTACGTCAAGTACGAGCAGGATCCGGCCATTCGCAAGAAGACCCTCAAGGCAGTCGATCTCTTCTCCCTGATGATGCAGGAGCGTGCCGGTACCGGTCGCATCTACATCCAGAACGTCGATCACTGCAACACCCACAGCCCGTTTGATCCGAGCGTAGCGCCGGTACGCCAGTCCAACCTCTGCCTCGAGATTGCGCTGCCGACCAAGCCGCTCAACAACATCGACGACGAGAACGGCGAGATCGCCCTGTGCACCCTCTCCGCCTTCAATCTGGGTGCCATCGACAAGCTGGAAGATCTGGAAGAGATGGCCGATCTGGCCGTGCGTGCCCTCGATGCCCTGCTCGACTATCAGGACTACCCGATTGCCGCCGCCAAGCGTGGCAGCATGGGTCGCCGTACTCTGGGGATCGGCGTCATCAACTACGCCTACTACCTGGCCAAGAACGGTGCCCGCTACTCTGACGGCTCCGGTCTGGCGCTGACTCACCGCACCTTCGAGGCGATCCAGTACTACCTGCTGAAAGCCTCTGTGCAGCTGGCCCGCGAATTCGGCCCCTGCCCGCTGTTTGGCGAGACCACCTATGCCCAGGGCATCCTGCCGATCGACACCTACAAGAAGGATCTGGATGCGCTGTGCAACGAGCCACTGCATCTGGATTGGGAAAGCCTGCGCGAAGAGATCAAATCCGTGGGACTGCGCAACTCCACCCTGACCGCCCTGATGCCGAGCGAAACCTCCAGCCAGATCTCCAACGCCACCAACGGCATCGAGCCGCCGCGCGGTCTGGTGTCGGTCAAGGCCTCCAAGGACGGCATTCTCAAACAGGTGGTGCCCGAGTATGATCGCCTGAAAGATCAATACGAGCTGCTCTGGAAGCAACCGAGCGTTGACGGCTACCTGCAGCTGGTCGGTATCATGCAGAAGTTTGTGGATCAGGCAATCTCCGCCAACACCAACTACGACCCGGCCCGTTTCGAAGGCAACAAGGTACCGATGAAGCAGCTGCTCAAAGACTTGCTGACCGCCTACAAATACGGCCTCAAGACCCTCTACTATCACAACACCCGTGATGGTGCGGACGATGCCCAGACCGATCTGCAAGATGACGGTTGCGCTGGCGGGGCTTGCAAAATCTAAGTCACGGCAAGATCTGATAACCGGGCGGGAGCGACAAGCTCCCGCTCTCCTGTTTTCTCCATACAGACATTCTGGTAACCATGGCCTATTCAACTTTCTGCCAAACCCAAAACGACCAGCTCAAAGAGCCGATGTTTTTTGGCCAATCGGTCAACGTAGCCCGTTATGACCAGCAAAAGCACGAAGTGTTCGAGCGGCTGATCGAAAAACAACTCTCCTTCTTCTGGCGCCCGGAAGAGGTGGATGTCTCCCGTGATCGCATCGACTATCAGGCCCTGCCGCCCCACGAGCAGCACATCTTCATCTCCAACCTGAAGTACCAGACCCTGCTGGACTCCATTCAGGGTCGCAGCCCCAACGTAGCGCTGCTGCCGCTGGTCTCCATTCCGGAGCTGGAAACCTGGATCGAGACCTGGGCATTCTCCGAGACCATCCACTCTCGCTCCTACACCCATATCATCCGCAATATCGTCAACACCCCCGCCCAGGTGTTCGACGACATCGTGACCAACGAGCAGATCCTCAAGCGCGCCGGCTCCATCAGCCACTTCTACGACGACCTGATCGAAGCGACCGCCCTCTACAACCTGCACGGTGAAGGGACCCATACTGTCGCTGGCCGCGAAGTGACCATCACCTTGCGTGAGCTCAAGAAGAAGCTCTATCTCTGCCTGATGAGCGTCAACGCGCTGGAAGCGATCCGCTTCTACGTCAGCTTCGCCTGCTCCTTTGCCTTCGCCGAGCGCGAGCTGATGGAGGGCAACGCCAAGATCATCAAAATGATCGCCCGCGATGAGGCACTGCACCTGACCGGTACCCAGCACATGCTGAACCTGATGCGCAGCGGTCAGGACGACCCCGAGATGGCCGAGATCGCCGCCGAGTGCGAACAGGCCTGCTTCGAGCTGTTCAAAGAAGCCGCCATTCAGGAGAAAGAGTGGGCCGAGTACCTGTTCCAGGGCGGCTCCATGATCGGCCTGAACAAGGACATCCTCTGCCAGTACGTCGAGTACATCACCAACCTGCGGATGGCCGCCGTCGGTCTGCAGCCAGCCTTTGCCGGCACCAAGCAGAACCCGATCCCCTGGATCAATACCTGGCTTTCCTCCGACAACGTGCAGGTCGCCCCGCAAGAGGTAGAGGTAAGCTCCTATCTGGTGGGTCAGATCGACAGCGAAGTGAATGCTGAGGACCTGGGTGATTTCGAGCTGTGAGTGACGCCACCAACACGCTGACCCCTGCCCCGCACTCGCCTGCCGAACAGCAGGCGGTGCAGGCACCACGGGTACACACCCGGGATGGCGTGCTGCACGCTCATCCCGGCGAAAGCGTGCTGGAAACCCTGGAGCGCCACGGCCATCGGGTCGAGTTCCAGTGCCGCAGCGGCTATTGCGGTGCCTGCCGCACCCCGCTCATCGCGGGCAAGGTGCACTACCCCAATGTGCCGCTCGCCTTTGTCTCCCAGGGGGAGTGTCTCCCCTGCTGCTGCAAGCCGGTAGGCGCCATCAAACTGGATATCCAGAAACGCTGATCCCGCTTGTAGCACCTCGTGCACGCAGCCAAAGAGAGCAAAATAAAAAGCCGCCGGATTGCTCCGACGGCTTTTTTAGATCCATCTCGATGCCTACTCGATACCTAAGTGGGCTGCTGGCTGATCAACCTGCCAGCACTGACATTACAACCAGGGCGCAGCTGTCGGCCCGTGGTGCAGACCCAGCTTCCAGACCCGGCCGAAGTGCTTGTAGTGACCCGCCGCGACACCGGCCTTCTCGCCCATGCCGTGGTAGAGGTCGAGGTGGCCCTTCTTCACCGCGCCGCCCACATCCAGCGCAATCAACAGCCGCAGCTGATGTTTGCCGGTCCAGTTGCCCTCTTTGTCGAGCAACGGCACTTCGGCGAGGATCGGGGTACCCATCGGCAACAAGGTCTTGTCGGCAGCAACGGCCGCCATCGGCAGCAGCGGAATACCGGCAGCACCGATCACATCGTTGGTCGGGCGGCGCTCAAAGAAAACATAGGAGGGGTTCTGCTCCACCAGCTCCTTGACGCTCTCCTCCGGCTGGCGGCTCGCCCAATCCTTGATGGCTTTCATCGACATCTGCTCCTTGGGCACTTCACCGCGGTCGATCAGCACCCGGCCGATACTCACGTAACCGTGGCCGTTCTTGCCGCTGTAGCCCAGATATTGCAGCCGATCCTCGTCGCCATAGTGCACAAAGCCGGAACCCTGCACATCCATCAGGAAGTTGTCGATAAGGGATTTGCTGTAACCCAGTTCGAGCCCGCGGTTGGCCAGCGCCCCCTGATGGATCTGGGCACGGGTCGGACAACGGCTGCCACAGTTGGGCATGGCATAGATGGGATATTTGTACTTGGCATCGGGGCGACGACGCACCTCCAGCACCGGCGAGTAGTAGCCGGTGAAGAGCACGTTACCCATCCGATCCGCCCCGCCCAGCTGGGCCAGGCTGATACCGTAACGGGTGATGTCGGCAGGGTTGCCGCCGTTGGCCACCCAGCGGGAGAGCTTGTGGTAGAGCTCGCCATAACGGCGATTCATCTTGCCGGAGCGCTCCAGTACCAGCCTGCTCTGCGGGCCAAACTTGCTGTAATCGGCTCGCGCACGGCTATTGACCCGCTCAACCCTGACCAGCTCCCCCGGCAAGGTGCCGTCCAGATACTGCTTGCCCAGATTTACCGGCACCTCGCAGTTCAGGAAACATCTGTTGTCGGTCTGTTTTTTGGGCACCTGATTTTGCTCAGAGTTGCCTGCACACCCGGCCAGACCCAGCACCACGGCGGTCAGCCAGTACGCGTGTTTATTCATATGTCCTCATATAACGCCAATAGCCATGCTCGGCGGGGAAGATGCCAAATTTGCAGGGGGAAAGCAAACGACATCAATCACTTGAAGAGGGATTTCGCCAAAGGTGACAGCTGGGTTATAACAAGGTGACAGGATGTGCGAGGTGATGGATGGAACAGCTCGAGATCTTCCCGCTGCAGAGCCCCTGCATCGGGGTCTGCGAAGTGAACAACAAGGGCTACTGCAAAGGGTGTTTGCGCAGCCGTGAAGAGCGTTTCAACTGGCTCGCCATGACCCCCGCCCAGCAGCAGGATGTAATGCGTCTGTGCCGCGCCCGCAAGGCGCGAGTCGAAGCCGCCCGCCGCAAGGCACAGGAGGGAACCCAACCCGAGCAGCCAGAACAACCGGGCTGGGATTTTTAAACCCTGTCCCTTTCATATCTCTCTTTATCCCTCCCTTTGCGCCACCCTTGCCAGCTCGCTGAACGCCACAAACAGGTGGTAGAAGGTGCTGGCTGGGGCATGGGTTGTCAGCGGCTGACCGGTGACATCGACCTGATCGATCCATTGGCCGGGCAAGGCTGGCGTCAGGTAGTAGTGGAAGATCCGCCTCACCACCTCGCCAATCTGACGGGCTATCTCTGCGTCCCCTCGCCGCTCATAGGCCGCCAGCAGCGACTTGAGATGTTCGGTCTGGCACCAAAGCCGACTGGTTACCCGATGGGGCAGTCCGTCATCGGTAAGCTCATCCATCACCAGCCCGGTCGGCCCGTGGCCGTGAGCGGTGGCAAAGCGGTTCAGGATGGCGATCCCCTCATCTATCTCGCGCTCACTCGGCCCACACGCCCATCCTTGTGCCAATGCCCGGTAACGGGCCAGCAGCCAGCACCACTCGTAGTGATGACCCGGATCGATCAGGTGCGAATCGGGATGAACCGGGAGAAGCCGCTCATCGAAGAACTCCCGCAGCAAGGCGGGCTCAAGAAAGCGCTGGCGAAACAACTGATAGAGCTGATGGGCACGTCCTTGCCAGCTCGGCTCATCAAAGCTCTCGGCCGCCACCAGCAGTGCTTCGAAAAGATGCATATGGGGGTTTTGGCTGCGCAGCGAACCGGCTGGCCAGCTGGAGTGAAACCCGCCATACACAGGATCGGCAAAAAGCTGCGCGATGGCCTGGTAGCGCGACTCGGCCTGTTGCTGCCAGCACGGCTCGCCGCTCAAACGGTAGAGCCAGCATTCGGCCAGCAGGGCAAAAGCGTATTCGTAGCAGCACACCGCACTGTCGGCAGGAGAACCATCGGCATTAAGGGAAAACAGCTGGTTGCCGGCACCATCATCAAAATGCCTCATGCCGAACCTGGCGCAGCGCTCTGCCAACTCGCCTCCCTCATACCAGCCGAGCAGGGCTGCGTGGCTGAACACATAGATCTGCCGGCTCTGCACCCGAAATCGGGTGGGTTGCCAGAGGGGCTTGCCAGCACCATCCAGACCTTCGGCAAACATCCCCCTTTCCACATCAAATCCCCGAGATCCCCAACGGGGCAGCGCCTCTTCCACCAACCAGCTGCGGCAACGCCGCGCAGCCTCTCTTATCTCGTCATGCATTTCATCACCTCGCCTCCACCCGACCCAGGACCCAGTCCATGAAAAAGGGAGAGCCTCGCTCTCCCATCAGTTGCTTACACTCTCCCGAATCGGCCTAGAAGAGACCGATGGCGACCCCGACAAAAGCCACGACCAGCAGCCCCAGCATCGCCTTGACCGGCGAGACATTGCGTCTGGCCATCAGATACCAGGTGCCCAGCACCACCAGCAGCGGCATCAGTTTGGGGAAGATGCCATCCAACATGGTCTGTACCTGAATATTGACCCCGTCCGAGGTAACAAAATCGAGCCCGGTGGAGAGGTTGACATAACTGGCGGCCACCCCGCCCATCACAAAGACCCCGAGCAGGGAGAGTGCCTCGCGCAGCTTGACCGACTCCGTGCTCACCAGCGCCTCCACCGAGCCAGTCCCCATCCGGTAGCCCTTCATGAACAGCATGTAGGAGCCGGTGATGACGATGGCGTTGAAGCTGATGATGTAAAAGAGCGGCCCCAGCACGCTGCCGCCGGCGGCCAGCGCCATGCCGATGCTGAGCAGAATGGGCACCAGCATGCCCGGGATCATGGAATCCCCGATCCCGGCGATGGGCCCCATCAACCCCACTTTCAGGGTGTTGATGGTCTCGCCATCGATCCGCTCGCCGTTGGCCCGCTTCTCCTCCAACCCCACCGCCAGCCCGTTGATGATGGCGCCAATCTGGGGCTCAGTGTTGTAGAAGGAGGCATGGCGTTTCATCGCCTCCATCCTCTCCGCCTTGCCGGGATAGAGCTTCTTGAGTGCCGGCATCATACCAAGGCAGAAACCGAACGATTCGAGGCGCTCGAAGCTCATGGAGGATAGGTTGTACATCATCCACGAACGCCAGCAGGCACGCAGATCCTTGGGAGTGAGAGCCACCGGCGCATTGTTCACCGGCTGGCCCGCTTGCAGCTTTGCGTCCATCAGAATTCATCCTCATCATCGGTTTGGGTGGCAGCACGGGCAGCTACTGCAGGGCGAGATTCCGGCTTGTAGTTGTAGTGGATGAGCGCAAGCAGGGCGCCGATCATCACCAGCCCTACCATGTTGAGCTTGAGAAAAACGATGCCGACAAAGCCCACCAGAAAATAGATCAGCATGCTGCTCTGCTTGATGATCTGCTTGAGCAGGATGGCAATGCCGACCGCCGGCAGAATGCCGCCCACCACCGTCATGGTGCGGATCACCAGCTCCGGCAGGCTGTTCATGAAGCCTTCGATGTACTGGTTGCCAAAATAGACGGCGATAAAGGTGGGCACGAAACGCAGTACGAAGTTGCTGACCTGCGGGAAGATGGCGCTGTTGAGATAAACCCCCTTTTCATCCCCCTGCTCCAGCGCCACGTCGGCTCTGTGGTTCCAGTAGGAGTTGAAGACCATCATGAAGTTGAAGAGGATGGTACCGGCAATGCCGATAGTGGCGGCAATGGCCACGGCAACTGACGGCTCTTTGCCCGACATGACGCCGAGGGCGATGGCCGGAAAGGCGACGAAGTTGAGATCTGCCGGCATGGAACCGCCCGGCGTCACCATGGCGATATAGACCGCCTGCACCGCCACCCCGATAAGGATCCCGGTCTGGATATCACCGAGGATCGCCCCCACAAGCATGCCCGAAACCAGCGGGCGGGTGATGGTGTACCAGCCCCCGGTCAATCCCAGCAGCCAGGGGCTGCTGAGGGCACCGAGATAACAGAGTATCCCGATGAGTGTTGCTTCCAGAAACATGATGTCTGCTCCCTATTTCAGCTTTTTCTGGGCATCCGCCCAGCTGTAGTGGCTGGCATCCGGCACCAGCCGAAAGTCAATCTCGTGGCCAAGGCTGGCCAGATAGTCAAAAGCGGCGATCTCCTGCGCCGTCACCGACTGGTTGGGGCCTATGGTGGTGGTCTGCTCGCGGGCACTCATGGGCCCCACGTTGATCTTGCCGTTGTGGTTCTCAAGAGAGATACCGGCGGCGCAGAGCCGCTGCAGGGTGACCGGCGACTTGCCAATCACGAAGTAGCGTTTGTCACTGGCGATCACCTTGGGCAGCTTGGCAATGGCCGTCGCCACGTCGAACAGCCACACCTTGGTGTCCGGCACAGCGCCGATCATTACCTGGGAGAGCAGCGGATCGGCCGCCACCTCGTCATCAATCGCGACGATGCCGTCGCAGGGCAGCTCTCTGGCCCAGCGCGTCACCAGCTGGCCATGGATCACCCGATCGTCAATGCGTACAAATGAAATCGCCATCTCGCTCTCCTAGAAGTTGTCATCTTGCTGGTGCGCCGCCGGGGCCGCGATCACCATGGATTCCAGTGCCTGGGCCAGCAACTGGCGGGCCGCCTCGTGCACATCGGTCGCCGCAAGCCAGTCGGCACTCATCAGCAGCATGGGAAAATTCACCCCGGTCACCACGGCTACCGGCTGCGGCCAGTCGGGGTCAAATGCAAAGCGGCATGCCACGTTGTAGGGGGTGCCGCACTCCATGTCGCACAGCACCAGCACCCCGTCAGACCCCGCACCATGACGGCGCAGGGTCTGTTCAAACTCGGTGCGAAACGCCTCGATTCCCCCCTCTTCGGTAAGAGAGACGGTGGCTACGGCGGGCAGCTCGCCGTAGACCATGCTGGCGCTGGCCAGCAGGGCCGGCGCCAGTGAACCATGGGTTGCGATAAGGATCCTCAGCATCTTGGTTACCCCCTCACATAGGCCTTGATGGTGGCGATGGTCGCCCCTTCACTCTCGCCACTCGGACGGATGCGATAGCGCCCTACCGACGCCGGTACGATAAAGGTCTCGGCGTAGTGCACCACAAACGGCGCGAACGCATGGTCGGGACTCTCCACCGTCGCCTCTCGTCCCTCAATCAGATTGAGCACTTGCACCGTGCCGCCGGTGTCGTGCTCCACCGGCACACTGAACCAGTGGCGACGGGTCTCAATAAATTCCCGCTCATGCAGTCCGGTACGCTCCTCGCGCCAGCCCGGCCCTTCGGCGATGAGCTCGATGCGATTGACCAGATGTTCAAGGGTCCAGTCGGTGTCGCGCTCCCACTGGATCACCTTGCTGCCATGCTCCAGATGGATGGGGCGCGGGATGCCGTCGAGCCCGACCCGGCCCCAGTCCCACAGCTTGAAGGTGAAGATGTAGGGGGTGGCGCTGATCTCGAGCACCATGGCCCCCTCTCCCGAGCAGTGGACGGTTCCGGCCGGGATCAGGAAGTGATCGTGCTTGCGGGCCGGGAAGCGGTTGATGAAACGCTCGTCATCGAAAGGCTTCTCACCACGCTGGGCGGCGGCCAGATCAACCAGCATCTCCTGGGGGTCGATACCGTTGCGGGTGCAGAGGTAGACGCAGGAGTCCGGCTTGGCATCAAGCAGGTAGTAGCTCTCGTCCTGGGTGTAGTGCATGCCGAACTCCTGCTGTATGTATTCGGTCAGCGGATGCACCTGCAGACTGAGCGGCTGCCCCCCCACCGTATCGAGAAAATCGAACCGGATCGGGAACTCGGCGCCAAAGCGGGCGTGCACCCGCTCCCCAAGCAAGGCGCTGGGCTGGCACAGCACCAGGTTTTGCGACGGGATCTCCACCCTCACCTCGCCAAAGCGCAGATAGAGGCTGTTCTCCTCGGGTACGCAGTCAAAGCACCAGGCGTAGTTGGGTTGGGCCGGGTCCAGATCACACACCTGCTTCATCCACTGCCCGCCCCAGACCCCCGGGTCGAAGAAGGGCACCACCCGGAACGGCTGGCGCGCCGCCTGATGCAACCCTTGTTGCAGTGCCGCCCCCGTTACCATGGTCGGCTTGCCCCTGGTGTTGGTGTCGAGCAGGAAATCGATAGTCGGCAGCTGGGCCAATTTATGACGGTCAAACACCCGCCATTCGATGAAGAAGGCGCGCTTGTAGCGGCGCAATATGTCCTCTTCGGTGTTATCAGCGCCCCAGTTGCCAATCTCTTTTCGGCGCATACGCTGCTGGATCTCCCAGCGGGCAAGATCGGCATAGACCCGCACATCCCCTTGCGCCACCAGCGAAGCGCCGCTCCCCATCACCACCACCAGACCTTCGGCCATCTCGGCGACCTGCTGTTGCAGGCGCGCCAAGGCGACCGGGTCAAAAAACTCCACCATCTTGTGGGGTGCCAGCACACCAAACACCCTGTCATCGGTGATGAAGCGATCCAGCATCGCCAGCACTTTGGGTTCGGGCAAGCGGGCCTGTTCCACATCGATGAGCGTGTGAGGCCCGAATCTGGTCAGCAGCTGGGTGCGTAGCTCACCCTGATCCACGCCGTGATAGCAGTCGATCACCAGCACCACTTTCGCTCTCTCCTGCTCGTTCACTTTGGCCAGCAGCTGATGGGCAATCGCGTCCCATCCCGCGCAGGCGGCCTGTTCATATCCGACAACGGTTACTTCTGGATATTTGTCGTAGTTGGAGACGTAACTCGAATGAATCATTGGCTTGCTCTCTCGTTGACACCTACGACAGAGATAAATCGATTAACCTGTTAACCACAACCTGATAAACACGATTAACCTCAAACATTGGGATATATCATCGGTATTAGCGGTGAAATTCGTGATCAACCGCTCACTTGCAACCTTCTCTCATCCGAAATAAAGGTTAATCGATATATCTTGATGGCATGAACATGACTGGACCGACACCATGAGCAATGTGACTGTTGCCGATATTGCCCGCCATCTGGGCGTTTCCACCGCCACCGTCTCCATGACCCTGCGCAACAAGGGACGCATCTCCGACCACACCCGCCAGCGGGTACTCAAAGCCATCGACGAGCTCGGCTATGTCTACAACCAGACTGCCGCCAACCTGCGCAACAAGAGCAGCAATCAGGTCGGTTTGTTGCTGCACGACATTACCAACCCCTTCTATGCAGAGATGACGGCGGGCCTGAGTCGGGAGATGGAACACCACGATCTGATGCTGTTTCTTGCCAACAGCGAGGAGTCGGCGGCAAGGCAGCAGCAGTTTATGGATTCGCTGCAACGCAACAGCGCCGCCGGCATGGTGATCTGCGCTGCCCAACCTACGCCCCACAGCTTTTTCGAGAGCCTGCAACGGCGCCATATGCCTACCATTCTGGTGGTGCGACCGGTGCCGGATGTGGCGATCGACTTTGTCGGCACCGACAACTTTCTCGGTTGCCAACTGGCGACCGAGCACCTGCTGAAACTCGGCCACCGTCATATCGCCTTTGTCGGGGGCTCCCCCACCTCCATCAGCCGCTCCCAGCGCCTCGGTGGCTACATGAGCAAATTGCTCGAACACGGCATCTCCCCCAAACCGGAGTGGATCATCGGTTGCGGCGCCAGCCGGGTAGAAGGCACCCGCGCCATGACGGCGCTGCTGGAGCAGCACCCCGAGGTGACGGCGGCGGTCTGCTATCAGGATGTGGTGGCGCTCGGCGCCATGCTGGCGCTACGTAAGCAGGGACTGATCATCGGCCAGAACTTTGCTCTGGTGGGCTTTGACGATCTGCCGGAAACCGCGCTGGTCGAACCGGCGCTCACCACCGTCTCGGTGGCGGCGCGGGAGATTGGCCGCAAGGCGGGCGAGCTGCTGCTTGAGCGGATGGCCGGCAACGACGAGCCGGCCAAGAGCATCATTCTGCCCCCTACTCTGGTGGTGCGCCAATCCTGCGGCAGCCCCTAGCGGGCCGCCGCCAGCTCCGATTTATATCCCTTGCTGATTGCCGGTCACGAGGCGGGGCGTGCCATCTCCTCCGGCCAGCACCCGAACGGCAAAGCCGCGCGTGCCCATCGCTTTGTAGTCGTGACCTGCGACAGCAGGCCAGACCGCCAGCGCCGAGAGCTGCGTTTCATCGGTGTTGACGAGTCGATGGGCCACATGGCCCGGAATATGGTGAACACTGCCGGGAAAAACCTGCTCCAACCGGCAGACACCGGCCATGTCCTGCAACAGCAATAGTCCCCTTCCGCACAACCCGAAGTAATATTCGGCCTGCTCGGCGCGAGCATGGATATGACCGCGGGTCATGAAAAACTCCTGCCCGACCCGGCCCGCCTCAATATAGGTCACCCCCATGTTGAGATCCCCCTCGCCACCATTACCGGGCAGCATGGCAACCCGATAGAGCGGGGTATCGGGCGAGAGCGCGGCCTCGGCGTGCGGGTCGGCAAAAAGCCCCTGCAAGTCAGCCAGGGTGGTGCACTTCTCAACCAGTTCGGCGCCACCGAGCTTGCCGGTCGCAAAATTGAGAATGGGGGGGATCATGGGTGTCATCATCTGCTCCTGGGTATCGGGTTATCGGCGGGCGCAGGTGCGCCCCAAGCACCTCACGCTAGAGGGTTAATCCATTAACCACAAGCAAAACAACGCCTGCATTTTTCCTGTATCCGTCAATAAAAAAGCGGCCCGCAGGCCGCTCTTGGTTATGACGTGTTGCCGGGTGGCGAGGCTTATGCCGTGGCCAGCTTGGCCTGCTCTTCGCCGCGCTTGAGCATGGCGTAGGAGACACCGGTCAGCAGCGAGCCTGCTGCAATCGCCACGATATACATCATGACGTTGCTGATAGCATGCGGGATGAACAGCACGAACAGACCGCCGTGGGGGGCCATCAGCTCGCAGCCGAACAGCATGGAGAGCGCACCGGTCAGGGCGCCGCCCACCATACAGGCCGGGATGACCCGCATCGGATCCTTGGCGGCAAACGGGATGGCCCCCTCGGAGATAAAGCACAGACCCAGCACGAAGGAGGCTTTGCCCGCTTCCTGCTCCGCCTTGATGAACTTGGTGCGGGCCAGGAAGGTGGCGATCCCCATACCCAGTGCCGGCACCATACCAGCGGCCATCACGGCAGCCATCGGGGCGTAGGTTTTGGAGGCCAGCAGGCCAACCCCGAAGGCGTAGGCGGCCTTGTTGACCGGGCCGCCCATGTCGAAGCACATCATGGCACCGATGATGACACCCAGCAGCACCGCGTTGGCAGAGCCCATGTTGTTGAGGAAGGTGGTCATGGCATTCATGATGCCGGCCACTGGGCCACCCACCACGTAGATCATCACCAGACCGGTAAAGAGGCTGGCAAAGAGCGGAATGATCAGGATGGGCTTGAGCGCTTCCAGGGTCACCGGCAGGCGCACCTTGTCGCTCAGGTACTTGGCGCTGTAACCGGCCAGGAAACCGGCCACGATGCCGCCAAGGAAACCGGCGCCCAGCGAGCTTGCCAGCATGCCGCCAATCATGCCGGGGGCGAGGCCCGGGCGATCAGCGATGGAGTAGGCAATGTAGCCGGCCAGCACCGGGATCATCAGGGCGAAGGCGGAGCCGCCACCGATCTTCATCAGGGCCGCGGCCAGGGTGCCTTCCACCTTGAACGCCTCGATCCCGAATACGAACGAGAGCGCGATGATAAGGCCACCCGCCACCACCATCGGCAGCATAAAGGAGACACCGGTCAGCAGATGCTTGTAGGGGCCAGCTTTTTCCTCTTTCTTGGGCTGGCTGGCACCGCTGTGACGATAGGTTTTCGCCTCGTTCCACGCCTTGTCGAGCTCGGCGCGGGTTTTCTTCAGCGCCGCACCGGTACTGGTGCGATAGACCGGCTTGCCGTCGAAACGGGCCATGTCCACCTCGATGTCGGTGGCGAGGAATACCAGATCGGCGGATGCAATCTCCTCGGCAGTCAGGGCGTTCTGGGCACCGACCGAGCCTTGAGTCTCGACGCGGATCTGATAACCCAGCTGTTTGGCCATGGTCTCCAGCGCTTCTGCCGACATAAAGGTGTGGGCCACCCCGGTCGGGCAGGCGGTCACCGCCACGATGCGCTTGCCTGCGGCAGCCGGTTTGGCGGCAGCATTGGCAACGGCGGAGGCGGCTTGATGGCGATAGACACTGGCGCCGCTGGTTGCTGCCTCCAGCAAGGCGGCCGGATCCTGCAGGGCGAGATCCATGCTGCCCTGATAGACCTGCTTGCCATCATAGGCAGCGAGATCCACCGGAGCGCTGGCGACGACCAGCACCAGCTCGGCGGCGGTAATCTGCTCTTTTGAGGGGATCTGGCGCGGTTGCACGCTGGAGCCGACGTCGAGGGTGAGTTCCCAGCCAGCCAGTTTGGCCTGCTGTTCTATCCGTTTTGCAGCGAGAAAGCTGGTGGCAATGCCCGCCGGGCAAGCCGTAACCAAGATTGCTTTCATTGGGCATCTCCTGAGTTTTCCATTGAGGGGGTATGGCACTGAACCGGTGCCAGCGCTTCCAGACGCTCTACACGCACCTGTTCAAGTAAAGGGTTGAGCACACTGATATCGTCAAAGCCGACCGCGACCTGACTGACCGCCAAGGCCGAGACGGCGGTGGCCAGCCGCAGGGTCTGCTCCGGCGCCCAGCCAAGGCTGAGACCATGGGCGAGACCGGCCACCAGCGAATCGCCGGCACCCACAGTGCTGACCACCTGCATCCGCGGCGGAATGGCCTGCCAGACGGCATCCGGGGCAAACCAGATCAGGCCATCGGCGCCGTTGGAGATCACCACGTTGGGGATCCCGCTTGCCTGCAGCACGCGGGCACACTCGGCCTGCTCGCTCAGGGTCTTGACGGGGCGGCCCGCCCACTGGCTCAGCTCCTCCAGATTGGGTTTGACCAGGGTCGGCGCCGCCTTGATCCCTTCGCTTAAGGCCGCACCGCTGCAATCGAAGATCACCTGCTTGCCCTTGGCCTTGAGCAGGCGGATCAGATGGGCGCAGTAATCGGGAGCCACCCCTTTGGGCAGGCTGCCCGCCAACACGAACCACTCAGCATGCGCAGCCAATTGGTCGATGGCCTGCTCCAGCGCACTCACCTCCCCGTGCTGGATGGTGAGCCCCGGCAGGTTGAGATCGGTGACCCGACCGGATTGCTCGGAGATCTTGACGTTGATGCGGGTGCTGCCCGCGACACGGACAAAGTGATCATCCAGCGTCCGCTCTGCAAACAGGGAGACAAAGCTCTGCTCATTGTCCGCGCCAAGCCAACCGGTCACGCCCACCTCACGGCCCAAATCCTTGAGCACCATGGCGACGTTGATCCCCTTGCCTGCCGCGCGCAGGTTGGCCTCGCTCACCAGATTGACCTCGCCAAGGCTCATCGCCTCGAGACGGGTGGTGAGATCCAGGGCGGGGTTGGGGGTAATGGTGACAATCTTCATCAATGCGCCCCCTCGCCCAGACCAGCGGCGATCGCCTCACCGATCCCCTTGAGAGCCGCTTCGGCATCTGCCCCTTCGGCGCGAAATGCCAGACGGTGCCCGCACTTGACGCCAAGGCCGATCACCTTCATCAGGCTCTTGGCGGAGACTGCCTCGCCGCTGCCATCCAGATTGGCAACCCGGATGTCGGATGCAAACTCTTTGGCCACCTTGACCAGCATGGCGCCCGGACGGGCATGCAGGCCGTGGGGGTT
Organism: Aeromonas sp. SG16; assembly: GCF_024436135.1. NCBI lineage: Bacteria > Pseudomonadati > Pseudomonadota > Gammaproteobacteria > Aeromonadales > Aeromonadaceae > Aeromonas > Aeromonas sp. SG16. Next base: position 614,649 of record NZ_JANFNW010000001.1, on the reverse strand, counting down.
GATGATGGTGAAGGTTTCGGAAAGACCGCTCGCGGGGCCCGCTTGCAACATGGCCAGCCCCTCGCTGCCCGCCAGCGTCGCCAGCTGACCGGCGGCCGCCAGTTTGGCCAGATTCTCCAGTTGCGGCAGATGGCCGCTATCTGCGGCGCACAGCAGCAGCATGGCGCTGACCGGCAGCTCCCCTGCGCGAAGTTCGCTGCTCGGGGTGGCCAGTACCCAGCCAGTCTGGGCCGATGCTGTTTGCTGAACATGGGCACGGGCCAGCCAGATGCCCTCGCCCAGATAGGCCGGTTCGCTTGCCAGCAGTGCGCTTACCATGGCGGCATCGCCCCAACCGGCGGACTTGGCGCGGGCAGCGGCGCCCAGCAACAGCTGGTCGCGATCATCGGCCGGAAAGTCGGCCAGGGTCAGGTATTGCACCTCTTTGGCGGCAGTGGCGCCGGTCAGGATATTGATGATGGTGTCGGCGTCGGTGGCCTCTTTCAATTGCGCTGCCGCCTGTTCGTCACCCAGCACATGGGTGAGCTGGCGCAAAATGCCCAGATGCTCGTCCGACTTGGCGGCGATACCGATGGCGACGTAGGCGATCTGCCCCTCGTCCCACTCGATGCCGTTGGGGAACTGGGCCACCATGACGCCGGTGCTCTTCACCAGATGCCGGGTGTCGGTGGTGCCGTGGGGAATGGCGATGCCGCTGCCAAGGTAGGTGGCATGCTGCGCTTCACGGGCCAGCATGCCATCGACATAGCCCGCCTCCACCAGACCGGCCTCGGTCAGTTTGCCTGCCAACAGGGCAATCGCCTCGGCCTTGGTCGCCACCGACTGCCCCAGCAAGATCTGCTCTCGCACCAACTTCAACATAGCCACTCTCCATCAGATCCCGGCATCGCCGGGTCAACACAATTGAACATTCGGTTTGCCTGCCAGCTGACGATAGTCGGGATACCTCGAAATGTGATCCTGACCGGGTTTTATCACCCTGCTCTGCATCTCTGCGAAGCGGTGCTGCTGACAAGCTGAATCGTTTCACTTACACTCAGACTGAATCGTTTCAGCGAATTGATCAAGTACCCACAAAGAGCGGTTTTCAATGATATGATCCCGCGCACACTTTTCGGTGCCCTTACCAGGCAGTGCCCGTGGGCCTAGCAACTCAAACAGAGCCAATATGATGAAACTGGATGAAATCGCCGCCCTCGCCGGTGTCTCGCGCACCACGGCCAGCTATGTGATCAACGGCAAGGCCGACCAATACCGCATCAGTCAGGCCACCCGCGACAAGGTGATGGCCGTCGTCACCGCCCACAACTACCAGCCGGACAGCCGCGCCGCCTCCCTGCGCGGCGGCCAGACCAAAACCCTCGGCTTTATCCTGCCCGACCTTGAGAACGCCAGTTACGCCAAGCTGGCCAAACGGCTGGAACAGGGGGCGCGGGCGCAGGGCTATCAGCTGCTCATCGTCTGCTCGGAAGATGATCCCGCCACCGAAAAAGAGCTGGCCCAGATGCTGGTGAGCCGCCATGTGGATGCCCTGCTGGTGGCCAGCTGCCTGCCGCCGGATGATCCCTTCTATGGCAACCAGCAAGCACAAGGGGTGCAGCTCCTCGCCATCGACCGGAGCATGGCGGCCGATCGCTTCGTCACCGTCGCCAGTGAAAATGAGAAGGCGAGCCATGACCTCACCGCCTCCCTGCTCACCCCGGCCATTCGCCATATCGCCTTGATCACCGCACTGCCTGCACTCACGATCAGTCAGGAGCGAAAAGCAGGCTTCGAGCAGGCCATCGCCAGCCACAGTGCGACCTGCCACCTCTGTGAAGGGGCCCACTTCTCGCGCACCGAGGGGTATCGCCTGATCAAACATCTGCACCAGCAGCTGGGCCAGCTGCCCGAGGCGCTGATCACCACCTCCTACATCCTGATGGAGGGGGTACTGGACTATCTGCTGGAACAAGAGACCGATATGAGCCAGCTTGCCATGGCCACCTTCGGCGACGATCGGCTGCTCGACTTCCTCCCCTTTGGCATCAACTCCCTGCCCCAGCAGCACGACGCGCTGGCGAGCCAAGCGCTGGAGCTGGCGCTCAAGGCGGTCAATGGCGACTACCAGAGCGGGCTGCACTATGTAAGCCGCACCCTCAAGCGCCGTCGCTAAGTCGCCTATGGCAATTGCCCACAACCACACAGGCTGCCGGCAAAAACTGCCGGAATGGGCAGCCAAAACTGACAGCCTGTGCGGCTGCTCTTCTCAACGCCTACGTTGGCACGCGCCTGTTTGAACACCGGAAGATCGGCCAACCGGCCGACAGGGCTTGCAACCCCTACTCAAGGCCCGTTTATCGGCCCATCGGCTCGCTATAAATTGAATTTATGGCTTTTGACCATATGACCCTATTTTTACTTATACCGAACCATCCGGGCCGCTAGCGCCCCCTTTTGCCCTCTGTCGCCCCTTCCAGGCGCCTGTAGCAACTCCCTCCGATCCCGAGGGCCGGTTGAAGCGGACTGGCATCGCCCCCTCAAGACGCACAATTTTTCGGCGCTTAGCATCAAGTGTCATTTTTTATTTCCACTTAAATGCCTTCCACAGCACAAGATCCGCTTTTTAGGGGTTGTCTCCGCAATTTCGATCCGTTAACGTGGCAACCATCTTTTACAACCGACAGGTTTCAGGTACAGATGTTTCCACGCCGATATTGCTAGCCTCCGGCTTTTCCCCCGGAGGCGCCTCCCGATACAGCCAACTGGCTCTCTCTTGTTTGCAACATCTCCGCTCACTTTCGGATGGATAACATGAACACCAAGACTCTGGGTTGTACCCTGTTGATTGCCGGCACCACCATAGGCGCCGGTATGCTTGCCCTGCCGCTGGCCTCCTCGTCCCTCGGCGGCCCCGCCACCCTGCTGCTGATGATTGGCCTGTGGGCCCTGATGGCCTTTACCGCCATGCTGCAGGTGGAGGCCAGCCTCAATACCGGCAAGTGGTACCTGCACCAGCTGGCGGATCACCTGCTCGGCCCCTGGGGCAAGCGCATCGCCTCCTTCTGCATCCTGATGCTGTTCTACGCCCTCGCCTCCGCCTACATCAGCGGTGGCAGCAGCCTGCTGGCACAGGCGCTGGCCGATGCCGGCATCACCCTGAGCCAGGAGCAGGCTGCCTGGGCCTTTACCCTGCTGTTTGGCGGCATGGTCTGTGTCGGCACCCGCTCGGTGGATTACCTCAACCGGCTGATGTTCACCGTCAAGCTGGTGATCATGGTGGGCGTGCTGGCGCTGCTGCTGCCGCGCGCCCAGGGCGAACACCTGCTCGCCATGCCGCTCGGGGAAGGGCTGCTGCTGGCGGGCCTGCCGGTGATCTTCACCTCGTTCGGCTTTCACGGTTCGATCCCGAGCGTGATGCTCTACCTCGGCGATTGCCCCAAGCAGCTGCGTCGGGTCTTTGTCTGGGGCTCCGCCCTGCCGCTGATCCTCTACGTGCTGTGGCAGGTGGCCATTCTGGGGCTGCTCGGCCAATCCTCCCTGCTGGCCAATGGCGGCGCGCTCGACAGCCTGCTCGCCAGCGTCGGCAAGCTGGTGAGCTGGCCTGCGTTTAATCAGGCGATGCACCTGTTTGCCGATCTGGCGCTCGCTACCTCCTTCCTCGGGGTGACGCTGGGACTGTTCGACTTTATGGCCAAGGTGACCCGCCGCAAGGACAACTGGCAGGGCCGCAGCCAGACCGGCCTTATCACCTTCGTGCCGCCGCTGCTGTTTGCCCTCTACTTCCCGCAGGGCTTTATCATGGCCCTCGGCTACGCCGCCATTGCGCTGGCCATCCTCGCGGTACTGCTGCCGGTGGCGCTGGTGTGGCAGAGCCGCAAACAGGCGCCCGCCCACCACTACCGCGCCCCGGGTGGCGTAGTGGCGCTGGGAGTGGCCGGTGCCATGGGGGTGCTGATTGTCGGCGTCCAGATCAGCGTCAGCATGGGACTGCTGCCCGCCCTCTAAGCCCTCGCCGGTACCGGATGCCCCAAATAGCAAAGCCCCGCCAATCTGATTGGCGGGGCTTTGTTTTATCACCACGGCACATAACGCTGCTCTGCTCTGCTCTGCCCATCCCCTCTCTCGCACCGAGGGATAAAGGACCTTTCAGCTACGCTTTTTCCATACACAATGGAGTGGGGAGCAAGGTATGAAGTGGGCTGGCTGGTTTCTGCTGTGCTGTCTGAACCCGATTGCCCAGGGCGCGACCCTGTCGCTGGCGGCGCCCGTGGAATATATCCCCCTGCTGCGCCCCTTCTATGAGGAGTGGTTTGGCAAGGCCAAAGTCGATTTCACCTTTATCCCCTGCACCCTCGCCCGCTGCCGCAAACTGGTTGACTCCGATAGCACCATCGATGGCGATATCGCCCGGATCAAGGGCTTTGAGCAGACCCACCCGCAGATGCTCCCGGTCGGTACGGCAATTGGCGAAATCACCATCTATGCCCAGAGCAAGCAGGACGCCAGCTGGCCCCCCGCCAGTCAGGAGCGGGTTGGCTGCCTGCGCGGCATTCAGTGGTGCAGCCGCTATCTCGACAGTCGGCGTATCGTCTGGTTCAACGATGAGAAGCAGGGTCTCGCCCTGCTCCAGCGCGGCAGAACCGACTGGGTGATCCGGCTGCTGCCCACCAATCAATCCCCCCTTGCCGCGCCATGGAAACGGGTCTCCGATATCGAGGTCTATCTCTACCTCAACAAGAGCCGCCAGGCCGATATCGCAGCCCTTGTCCAATCCCAGCAGCAGCTGATAGCGAGCGGCCGCTGGCAGCAAATGCAGGAGCGCTACTTCTCGGCCCTGCTGACCCCCGTCCGCTGATCAGGGCACCACCGAACAAACCGCCAAGAACCGTGTTTTATACAATCTTTTTTGCCACCAAAACCTGAACGAACAGTTCAAAACCCGTTCATGCCCGCTCGCTACACTGCCCCCTCGTTTATCGCTTTCAGGAGTTTGAAAACAATGATGTTGCATCTCACGAAGAGTTCCCTTGCCCTTGTTCTGCTGGCAGCCAGCGGCGCCCTCAGCGCGGCTGAAATCACCAACAACAATATCACCGAGGCCGACATCAAGGCGGCGCAGGATGCCTGGGGCGCGGCGCTCATCAAGATCAGCGATGACTATCGGGCCGGCGGCATCGAGCGCGCCAAGGCCACCGCCGAGGCGGTACTCGACAGCGCTTATGGCTACCAGCAGGGGCCGGTGCTGTTCAAACCCACCCTAGCCGGTGGCGAGCAGACCTTTCGCACCACCCGCGAGGGGGCGCTGGCCTATTTTGTCGGCAACAACAGCGCCTATCCGGCAGACACCGGCTTTGCTCTGAAAAACTGGCAGAGCTACCGCTATGACAATGCCGCCGTCTATATCAACGGCAACATGGCGCTGACCATGGGCAAGGTGCATCTGGTGGATCGCGACAACAAGGAGACCACGGTCGACAAGAGCTGGGGTTTCAAGAAGGGGGATGATGGCAAGGTGCGCATCGTGCTGCACCACTCCTCTCTCCCCTACGGCGCCTGACTGGCTAAGTGCAGCTGACAGAGCACGCAACCTAAAACCAGACAACAAGCCCTGCCAGACTGGCGGGGCTTTTTTATCCGGCAAGGGCGATCAGGACGCCATGGCCGAGCCCTCTTTACTGCTACCCTCAAGGGCAAGCCATTGAGCACACAACAGATCCATGCTTATCCATCACCTCGGGAGCCCTATGCCATGACCATACTGCCCATCTATGCGGCCCTGCTTGCCCTGCTCTTTGTCCTGTTCAGCGTGCGCACCATTCGCACCCGTCACCGCCAGAAAGTGGCGCTCGGCCATGGCGATGATCCCGCCATGCTGCGGGCCATGCGGGTACACGCCAACTTTGCCGAGTATGTCCCCTTCGCCCTGCTGCTCATCTATTTCGTCGAAACCGGCAGCCATGCCCCCTGGCTGGTTCATCTGCTGGGGAGTGCCTTGCTGCTTGGTCGCCTCTGTCACGCCTTCGGCATGAGTCGCACACCGGAGAATTTCCGCTATCGAATAGTGGGAATGGGGCTGACTTTCACCGTCATTTTGCTGAGTGCGGCCTGTCTCCTGATCACCGCCCTGCTCTCCTGACCAGAGCAGGTCAGCCAAACGCGGAGCCGCAGAAGCAGAAATAGAAAAGCCCTGCCGATATGGCAGGGCTTTTCGTTTAACCGATCAGAGCGGGAGAGTGGCTCTCCTTGCCCTTACTGGTTATGGCTGGCGCGACGGGGGCGACGGGCCTGAGCCGGCTTGGCGGCGCCATCAGCCGGACGCTGACCCCCCTGGGGCTTGGGCTTGCCGCCGTTGCCGGAGCGGTTAGCGCCTGCGTTGCCACCATTGTTGCCGGAGCGAGCGGCACCCTGACGCTGGCCTTGACCTTGCGGACGCGGCGCACGGCGCTGCTCGCTCGGATCACGGGGCTCTTTGCGCAGCGGCGCGCCGATACCACGGGCGATGTTGTCGAGGGTCTCGCGGGACGCTTCGAAGCCGGGCACCTGCTCGCAGGGGATGTTCTGCTTGGTCAGACGCTCGATGGCCTTGATCAGCTTCCCTTCATCGGCCGCAACCAGGGAGATGGCGTGACCGGCAGCACCGGCACGACCGGTACGACCGATACGGTGCACGTAATCTTCCGCCACGTTCGGCAGCTCGAAGTTCACTACCTGCGGCAGCTTGTCGATATCGAGGCCACGGGCCGCGATGTCGGTCGCCACCATCACGCGCACGCTGCCATCCTTGAAGCCGGCCAGTGCGCGGGTACGGGCACCCTGGCTCTTGTTGCCGTGAATGGCGGCGGCACTGATGCCGTCTTTTTCAAGCTTCTCGGCAACCCGGTTGGCGATGTGTTTGGTACGGGTAAAGACCAGAACCTGCTGCCAGTTGTTGCTGGAGATGAGGTGGCTCAGCAGGGCAATCTTGTTGGCTTTGTCGCACGGGTGCACCAGCTGCTCGATACGCTCGGCGGTGCTGTTGCGCGGGGCGACTTCAATGACAGCCGGGTTGTCCAGCAGGCCAGTGGCCAGCTCGCGAATTTCATCGGCGAAGGTGGCGGAGAAGAGCAGGTTCTGGCGCTTTTTCGGCAGCAGGGTCAGGATGCGGCGGATGTCGCGGATAAAGCCCATGTCGAGCATGCGATCCGCTTCGTCCAGCACCAGGATCTCCACCTCGTCAAACTTGACGGCATTCTGGTTGTAGAGATCGATCAGACGGCCCGGACAGGCCACCAGCACATCCAGACCACGGCGAGTCGCCATCATCTGCGGGTTGATGCTCACGCCACCAAATACCACGTGGCTGCGCAGGGGCAGATGCTTGCCGTAGTTGCGCACGCTCTCGCCCACCTGGGCGGCCAGCTCGCGCGTCGGGGTCAGTACCAGCGCACGGACGCGGTTAGGAGAGACCTTGCGCTTGCTCTCCATCAGACGTTGCAGCATCGGCAGGGTAAAGCCTGCGGTCTTGCCGGTCCCTGTTTGGGCCGCCGCCATCAGATCGCGGCCAGCCAGAACGGCGGGGATCGCTTGCTGCTGAATGGGAGACGGGGTGTCGTAGCCTTGTTCGGCAACGGCACGCAACAAGGGTTCGGCCAGACCGAGGGAAGTAAAACTCATAGTTACCTGCTAGGGATAGGGGCGCCGACAATCCGGGATGGGGCTCCTCTGCTGAGCCGATGCCATCTCGCCAGACTCGGGCCTGTTGAGAACACAACGATTTCCCCGGGGAGCAGAGCAAAGGGGAAAGAATAGGGGCGCAGTCTAGCGGAGTTATTGAGGAGAAACGAGAAAAATGTGATGTTCCTCCCAGCACGAGGAGAAAATCCCGCCTTCCCTGCCCCAATTGCTCCCGTTTATCCGATCTTTTACTACTGCCCTATTAACATCAGACACAATAAAAACACTCTGTTGTCAGCAAGGCACGGAGATCAAAAAGATCAGGGATGATGAGGTTTATATGAAGAGGCAATCAGGCTTTCCCATCAGATGGCCACTCTGGCTTGCCCTGCTGCTGTTATGGGCGATGCCGGCACAAGCCGACAAGCAGGTTCTCACCGTGGCCTGGAGCCACTGGCCCCCCTTCAGTCAGCTCAATAATAAAGGGGAACTGGCAGGGCTCGATATCAGCCTGACCCGCCAAATCCTCACCAAGGCGGGTTTCACCCCCAAATTTCGTGAAATTCCCTGGGCCCGGGCACTTCATCTGGTGGAGCATGGCCAACTTGATATAGCGATGGGTGCGCTGGCGCTGCCGGAGCGCGAGCAATATGCCCGCTTCTCGGCCCCCTATCGCCACAGTGCCTACGTGCTGCTCAGCAACGATCCCATTCCCGGCCAGCAGGATCGCTGGGCCGGTTACCCGACCCTCTCTGCGCTGTGCAACGCCAAGGGGCTCAAGATCGGCAAGCTACGCGGCACCCGCCCGATGCAGCAGTTGGAAAACTGCCCGGCACTCAAGGAGGTAACCGAGTACAACGCCGACGACCGGCTGATCGATCTGCTGCTCGCCCGCCGCCTCGACGGCATCATCATGGAGTGGCAATACGCCCGTTATCGCCTCGACCAGCTCGGCGCCACCGGCTTTATCAGCTGCCAGTTGCTGCTCCACCACCAGCCGGTCAGCCTGATGTTTGCCAAAGAGAGCATCAACGATGAGCAGCTCGCCAGCATCGACAAGGCGATCGCCACCCTGCCCAAAACCGATCGCAACTTTCCGCCCCCCACATGTCGCCTGAGCGCCGCCCCCGCTGGCGATGAACCCCCGCTGCATTAACCCGAACAGACAAAACAAAAAGGCGACCCAAAGGTCGCCTTTTCATGCTGGCCAATCAACAGTCGATCAGCCAGTTGGTCGTTATGCCGATCAGCGCAGTTGCGGCGTCTGGGTCAATACGCCCTGATTCTGGGCGCGGTGACGCAGCAGATGATCCATCAGCACCAGCGCCAGCATCGCCTCGGCGATGGGCACGGCACGGATGCCGACGCACGGATCGTGGCGCCCCTTGGTGATCATCTCGGTAGCCTCACCCTCGGTGGTGATGGTCTTGCCCGGTACCGTGATGCTGGAGGTAGGCTTTAAGCCTAAGCTCACCACGATATCCTGACCGGATGAGATGCCGCCCAGAATGCCGCCCGCATGATTGCTGGCAAACCCGGCCGGGGTCATCTCGTCACGGTGCTCGGAGCCTTTTTGCTCCACTACCGCAAAGCCGTCACCGATCTCCACCCCTTTTACCGCATTGATGCCCATCATGGCGTGGGCGATGTCGGCATCGAGGCGGTCAAACACCGGCTCACCGAGGCCCACCGGCACATTGCGCGCGATGACCTGCACCTTGGCGCCAATGCTGTTGCCCTCTTTCTTCAGGTCACGCATGTATTGATCGAGCGCTTCCAGCTTGCCCGCATCGGGGAAGAAGAAGGGATTCTGCTCGATCTGCGCGGCATCAAACGCCTCGGCCTTGATGGGGCCAAGCTGGGAGAGAAAACCGGTGATCTCGATGCCATGCACCTGTTTGAGGTACTTCTTGGCAATGGCTCCCGCCGCTACCCGCATCGCGGTTTCGCGGGCGGAGGAGCGACCGCCGCCACGATAGTCGCGCTGACCATACTTCTGGTGGTAGGTGTAGTCAGCATGGCCCGGGCGGAACAGATCCTTGATGTCGGAGTAATCCTTGGAGCGCTGATCGGTATTCTCGATCAAGAGCCCGATGGAAGTACCGGTGGTTCTCCCCTCAAACACCCCGGAGAGGATCTTCACCTCGTCCGGCTCGCGGCGCGGCGTGGTGTAACGGGAGGTGCCGGGCTTGCGCCGATCGAGATCCCCCTGCAGATCCGCTTCGCTGATCTCCAGCCCCGGCGGGCAGCCATCGACCACGGCGCCCAGCGCCAGACCGTGGCTCTCGCCAAAGGTGGTTACCCGAAAGAGTTGGCCAAAACTGTTCCCTGCCATAGGCGCTCCTGCTTAGTTCTTGTAGATGGCAAAATGATCCTGATACTGCACCAGCTCGTCGCGCGTCATCACGAACACACCGTGGCCGCCGTTCTCGAACTCTACCCAGGTAAAGGGGATTTCGGGGAACTGGGACTCCAGATGGATCATGCTGTTGCCCACCTCGACCACCAGCACGCCGTCATCCTTGAGGAAGTCGGCCGCATTGGCCAGCAGGCGCTTGGTGAGCTTGAGACCATCGCTGCCGGAGGCGAGCGCCAGCTCCGGCTCGTGACGGAACTCGTCCGGCAGATCCGACATGTCTTCGGAATCCACGTAAGGCGGGTTGGAGACGATGAGATCGTACTTGTCGCCCGCCGGCAGATCGCGGAACAGATCGGAGCGGATCGGGATAACCTGCTGCTCCAGCCCGTGATCATTGATGTTGCGCTCGGCCACATTCAGGGCATCGACGCTGATGTCGATGGCGTCAACCTCGGCGTCCGGGAACTCGTGAGCCATGATGATGGCGATGCAACCGGAGCCGGTGCAGAGATCCATGATCCGGGTCGGCTCCTGTTTGAGGAACGGCGCGAAGCGGTTGGCCACCATCTCGGCGATGGGAGAACGGGGGATAAGCACCCGCTCGTCAACGTAGAACTCCCAACCGGCATACCAGGCCTTGTTGGTGAGATAGGGCGCGGGAACACGCTCCTGCACGCGGCGCACGATCAGTTCGGCAATCCGGTGACGCTCGCTGCTGGTGAGACGGGAGTGGCGCATCGCCGGATCCACGTCCGGCGGCAGATGCAACGCGGGCAGTACCAGCTGCACAGCCTCATCCCAGGCGTTGTCGGTACCATGTCCGTAGAAGATACCGGCGTCGTTGAAACGACTCATGGCCCAGCGCAACATGTCCTGGATGGTGTGCATCTCGGCAACCACCTCATCGATAAATATCTTGTCCAAATCCACCTCCAAGTCGAGTAATATCCGGCCCGAGAATTTTATACAGCGAGCAAGACGAGTACCTGATGAAAAAAACGCCCTCACCGACAGACGAGGAAACCCAGCTGTTCCGCGATGCGATAAAAGGTACCCGGAAAATCAAGCAAGATACCATAAGGGCCGAGTTACGCCCGGTCAAGCAGAAACGCGAAATGCGCGAAAGCCGCGAATCCCTTGGGGTTGACCACTATTTCAGCGATGAGTATCAGCCCCATCTCGAGGACGATGGCCCGACCCGTTACGTACGCGAAGACGTGTCGAAATTCGAGCTGAAAAAGCTCAAGCGGGGCAGTTATCCGCCGGAGATCTATCTCGATCTGCACGGCATGAACCAGCATCAGGCCAAACAGGAGCTGGCGGCCCTGCTCACCCTCTGCCAAAAAGAGAACATTCACGTCGCCTCGGTGATGCACGGCATCGGCAAACATATCCTCAAACAGCGCATTCCGAGCTGGCTGGCCCAGCACCCCAACGTGCGTGCCTTCCATCAAGCTCCGCGCGAATGGGGCGGCGACAGCGCCATTCTGGTCTTGCTGGATATCGAGGAGTAGCTCGTAAAATCGGCAACCTATACTGAATATCAATACGTTATTGACAGTGGAGGTTGCATGTTTACACGAGGCTCCCATGCCGACATCAAGTCATCCCTCGACGCCATCGGTGCCGCCGTGGCGGTATTCAGCCTCGACAAGGATGACCACTTTGTTCTGGTATCAGCCAACGACACCTTCGCCAAGGCCTTCGAGATCGAGGTGCTTGGCTGCATTGGCAAACGGCTCAACGAAATGTTTCCCCGCTACATCACCAGCAGCATCGAGCAGCCGATGCACGAGTGCGTGAGCCAGCAGACCGGGGTGGAGAGCGAACTGCCCATCGATAGCCTGTCGCGCACCAGCTGGTGGCGCTTTGTCCTCTCCCCCATCATTCCCGAACAGGCACGGATCAACCGGATCATCGTCACCGCCATCGACATCACCGCCAAGAAGCAGCTGGAAGATGCGCTCACCACCAGCCGCCGCCGTTTTGAAGCTGTGGTCAACTCCGCCTATGACGGCATCATCAGCGTCAGCAGCGAATCGCGGATCGAACTTATCAATACCGCCGCCTGCGAGATGTTCGGCATCGACGAGAGCTATCTTGGCAAGCGGCTGGAGACCCTGCTGCCGCAACGGTTTCGCGCCAACCACGACAGCTACTTCAAGGCATTCAGCAACTCCCCCATCAATTCACGCCCCATGCATGCCCGCGCCTCCGTGGTAGGGCTGCGCCGCGATGGCAGCGAATTTCCGCTGGAGGTGACCATCGCCAAGATCAATATGGGCCAGACCACCGAGATGACCGCCATCCTGCGCGACATCTCCGAACGGGCGCGGCTGGTGGAAGAGCTGAAAGTCGCCGCCACCACGGATCCCCTGACCGGTATTGCCAACCGGCGCCGTTTCGATGAGCTGGTCAACGCCGAGATGCAACGCTGCCAGCGCTTTGGTCACACCATGAGCCTGCTGCTGATCGACATCGATCACTTCAAGGAGGTCAACGACAACTTTGGCCACCAGCAGGGGGATCAGGCGATCCTGAGTCTGGTCAACCGGATCGGCAAACAGCTGCGCGAGGTGGACATGCTGGGACGCTGGGGCGGCGAGGAGTTTATCGTGCTGCTGCCGGAGACCTCGCTGGAATTGGCCTGGGCCAGCGCCGAGCGGATCAGACTGGCGGTGGAGTCGGCCCGCCATGCGCTATCCGGGGCGCTTGAGGTCTCACTCACCATCAGCATCGGGATAAGCGCCAGCAAAGGCCCCCTCGACAGCGTGGAGAAGATGGTCAGACGGGCCGACACCGCCCTCTATATGGCCAAGAAACAGGGGCGCAACTGCTGTCGCAAGGAGGAGCCGGAGCCGACCTGATGGCTCGGCCCCTCCTTCGGTCAGGACGGCTTGCCCCTCGACCAACCGCAAAGAACCATTCATTAGTTATTTCAACCAGTTCGGAGCCACGCCACCTTGAGTGGCGTGGTGCTTTTTACCCACCCCCATACATAGATTGTTTCACTGGCGTGACAGAGTTAACCATCGCTTTTGCACAGGTGAAATAATGGAACACTGCTACCGCGGCAGGTCTCTTTTTGCGATAGCGCTTTGCCGCGACAATGCCCCCCTCCGATCACCCTCAGATAGCGGTCAAGCAGACTCCGAATGACCAGCAAACACGATGCAAAGTGAGCACAACAGGATTAAGGATGATCGGGAGTCACAAAGGTCGGTTCACTCATAGTCCACCGGTTGAGGGTGGTCGGCAAAATGGCAGAGGTGTATCCGGTGTCAAAGGTACCCAATTTTTCATAAGCCAAAGAGCTTGCCAATATAAACCGATCGTTCACATCAATTTCTTCAAGGGAATAAGCGAAAAAGTGCCGAGATAAAACTGCGCGATATAGCAAGACCTCACCATTTTGGTGATAAATGACAGTTTACCAATAGGGGGGGGTACTCCCCTCACGTGCAATGAGAGGATTCATTTAATGATGAAAAATGAATTAGCCCGCAGTGTGCGAAAATTATCAGAAGACGCCAATTTATGGTGCTAACCAATCGACATGTAAAACGGCTACCTCTCCCTTCCCCCAACACTATTTTATTTCAATTTTAAGATAAAAACCGTTCTGTAAACCAAGACTAAAGCACCATTGAAAATACAAGATAATATTCGGTGATGTAATTTTTTAATTAACGAGGAGAGGGAGTCCCCCCTCTCTCCTCTTTGATTGTCAATATCACGCCACCTTATTTGGCGGGCACCACAACCCAGGGGCCACCTTTGGCGGGATCATCACCCTGCGTCCACCATTTGGCCTGATAGACAACGCCTTTGTAGCTCACCTTGCTGCCAGCGGTATAGACCTTGGTCGCTTCCCAGGCCGGGTTGCCACCGATGGGCGGTTCGCTCGGATCGACCGGCGGCGGAGTCAATTTGTCTACGACCCGCACTTTCGGCCAGTTGGCGTGGGAGCCGTAGAAGTTGGTCACGCACTTCTGGTAATCGCCCGGTACCAGCGCCGAGTAGGCGGTCTGGAAGCCAACCAGCTCACATTCGAAGGAGTAGCCGCCCGGGCGATCCGGGTAGTATTTCCAGTTGCCATCCCAGTTGGTGTAGAGCACGTCGGTGGCTCCGTTGAGGTTGAGGCTGCCATAGGGCGTCTGCTGCCAGCAGGTATTCTTCTCATCGGCCTTGACCGGGATCTGGTAGTGATTGGCCAGCCCTTCCCAGTAGCGAATGCGGTTGACCGGCTGCCCCTTGTCCTTGTTCTGTTCGCCACACTCGATGCCGCCATTGATGACGTTGATGGTGGTACCAAAGCCGTAGCCGATACCGGCATCCACTTCCCGTTTGGAGGGTACCCAGGTGCGGTCAATCACGTGCAGCATGGCCGGCTTGGGCGCCTGTGGCGTCAGGAAAAACCAGATGGCCGAGGCAAGGTTGAGCCAGGAGTCCGCCACCAGCCCCGGGTTGTTGAGCAGCACGGAGGCATCGCCATCGAACATCGCCTCGGAGAAAGCGCCGTAGTTGAAATGGTAGGAGAGCTGCTTGGCACCGCGTCCGAAGTAGCCTTGTCCGGTACTGCAGGGCCACTTCTTGTTTTGCCAGTCGTTCTGACCGCAGCCGGTGGTATAGCCGGTCTGTCCCTCTGACCAGCCCATCTCGCGCACATGCACCAGCGCCTGCTGCCACTCCTCCAGCCCCAGCGGGTTGTCGGAGACATTGTCCTTGGAGATATGGCCACCCGTCTCCTGAGAGAAGTGGGCAAAGGCGGTCACGATGGATTTTTTACAGATCGCATCTGAATCACGCCCGTCAGTATATTCCCCGCAAAATGCCGGAAATTTACCGATAGCACGCAAGAACCGGACATAGGTGTATTCCGGCGCTGCCATCTGGGTTAAATAATCCCATTCCGACTGGGGAAATACCCGTTCAACCCGTTTTACGTTGTCAGGGTTGCTTGCCAACCCGGGTTCAATAGCATCGACTATTTTATTGGATCGGGTCGCCAACGCCTTGGCCCAAATTGCATACATGGGATTGGCTGTCTTGGCTTTTTCCACGGCAGCCACATCAGAGGCAGCAATAACATATCCACCGGGGTTCTGCGGATCGGGTTGAATATTCATGGTTGCGCTCATTGCACTATAACTTGGCAATGCGCAGGCAGCCGCAATCAACCAGGCACAACGCTTGGGTTTGAACATAAATCACAGTCCTTGTTTGAATATAGGGCGCTACAAGAGTAGGTGTTTTATTAACTAAATTCACGATGAGAATTAAGAAATAAAACAGATTTGTGAGCCATTTCACCTTGTCAGAAAAATTAACAACGAACCGACATAAAGAACTCATACGAAACAATTTTTGACAAGGTGGCACCAGTAAAACTGGAACCGCGCGAGTGGATGGAGTGGCTACCACCCGTACATTTTTTTAGACACAAAAAATGGCTGACAAGAGGAGCTTGTCAGCCATTTGAAACCATCAAGCAGCAGGGAGGCTAGCGACTCAGGATTCTGCTTTCACCGCGCGGATCAGAATGTTGCGCGGCGTCATCGGTTTGGCGCAGAACTCCCCCACCTCGACCCGATAACCCTGCTCTTGCAGGAACAAGGCTCTATCGAGGGCAAGCCAGATCTCGAGGGGACGACGAAACAGGTGACGCACCAGCTCCATCCGGGCGACAGCGCCAAAACGCGCCTCCCCTTTGGCCACAAAGGCGTCGTAGTCCAGTCCGCTCGGCAACGCGATCCCCTTGCGCTCGGCAGCCCAGTCGCAAAATGCCGCGAAACTGCCGGTCAGCAGGCTCTTTTGCATATTGGGCACCGGCAGATACTCATCGATCCCGCGCACTTCCCGTTGCAGACAATCAAAGGCGAGCCGCCACACCACCTCCTGCTCACGCAAGCGGGTGATCCGCGCGCCGCCGGTCACCGTCTCCTGCAACGGCAGTTTGAGATCGGCCTTGGCCAGACGCAACGCACTACCCTGAGCGGCTTGAGAGAGAGGACGGTAATCCGGGGTGCGGATCAGATGGTAACAGCAGGGGGAGATGGTCACCCCACGGGCACTGCGCTCGGCCACTTGCGCCAACAGATGAGTATGCAACTCGCCACAGGCGTGCAGCGCCATGGCGTGGTGCTCGGGCGCAATAAGCTCGGCAGACTCGGGAGCAAAGGCATCGGCGCAGCAGAAGGTCATGGTGGCGCCATCCCGCTCAGCCAGCTGACGACCCTCTTCACAGAGCTGCTCTTGCAATTCGAGGCTCAAGACCGACGCGTGACGATGACGTGATACCAGTCGCCCAAGATGCCCCTTGCCGGCACACCACTCCAGATAGGGCCCCTGATGCACAGGCAAGCAGGCAGTGAAGGCCTCGATTTGAGCCTGCTTGCGCCCCGGCATATGCAGCGCCATCTCCTTGCTGCAATTGATTGGCTCGGGGGTAAAAGGCTCAAGCTGACTGAGTTGCAGCAACACCTCGCCATCGGAAATCCAGGGGGAGAGCAACGAGCCAAGGGCCGCCATGTCGCCATCAAGTTCAGCCAGTTGCTCCAGCGTGAGAGCAGCGAGCTGTGCCACCAGCTCCGGTGCCTCGTTGGCAAAGGGCATGGTCAGGTGGTGATAGGGCTGATATTGCCACCAGCGCCGATGGCGGATCAGCAGCTGATCCAGTTGTTGAAAGCGTAGCGCCAGCACAGGAGCCTCTATCCGGCAGTCAAAAGGAGGCTCATTCTAGCGATCCCGCTTTAAATTGCACTCTTGCTGCGCAGTAAAGTGCCGTTCAAGGGAGTAGCCTGACCCAGCTAGCTACCCAACCTGACAAAATGCGGGGTTTTATGCTATATTCCGCCCCCTCTTTGATGCGCCCCGCCCGATGCGGGTCGTTTTACTACCAACCAGGGGATCAATAACATGACCATCAACGCCATCCTGCAAGCGCGTGCAGGCGCCAAGTGTGAACTGTGCGGCGCCGAGCAGGCACTGACCGCTTTCGTGGTACCCCACTCCCCCGCCAGCGACGATGATCACAGCGTGGCCATCTGCGATACCTGCCGCGGCCAGCTGGAGCAGCCAGAGACTGTGGTTGTCAACCACTGGCGCTGCCTGGGCGACAGCATGTGGAGCCAGGTGCCGGCCGTTCAGGTCATGGCATGGCGCCAGCTGAAAGCCCTCTCCGCCCAAGGCGAAGTCTGGGCTCAGGACATGCTGGACATGATGTACATGGAAGAAGAGACCAAGGCCTGGGCCGAAGCGGGCATGGCTTCCGAAGATGACGACAGCGTGCCGACCGTAGACTCCAACGGCGCCGTGCTGCAAGAGGGCGACTCCGTCACCCTGATCAAGGATCTGGACGTCAAGGGCGCCGGCTTTACCGCCAAGCGCGGCACCCTGGTCAAGGGCATCCGCCTGACCAACAACCCGCTTCATATCGAAGGCAAGGTCAACGGTGTGCAGATCGTGCTGGTCGCCGCCTACCTGAAAAAGGCGTAATAACGCTCGGCAACTTGTGCCTACGACAATAAAAGGATGGCCAGCCGCCATCCTTTTTTATTTGCCGCCACTTTATGGGCCGCGCTGTTATCAGCTGTACAGAAGTAATTTTCAGCCACCGCCAAGCCACATACTTTCGCCAATACCACATGTTGCAAACCAGCCATACACCTGACCCATATTTGTAGGTTGTGATGTGCAACTATGTGGCTCTCTCCCCTTTTATCCTGCAGCACACCTCCCCAGAGCCCCTGCTGCGCCGGTTTGATTACGCCAACGTATGCACACTTATTGTCACGCTTGCCTTGACCACTATTGGCTGATAACAACAAGGCTTTGCTCGCCTGCCCGTATAGGCTCACAAGCGGAACGCTCTCATCCAACAGGACTCTTATCAGATAGCGGCAATATATTGGTGGCCAAGTTCTTTTTCCTCGATGGCTGGCAAGCTCGTCTCGCAAGGCTGCTCGCGCGGGAAATTGGCTAGAAACAGCTGGGCTATTTTGTGAGCAAGGACAAAAATTGACTAAAAGCAGGTCATGGATACTTGACTTTATATTTTAAAAAAGAAGGGGATACGAGGTAAGGCGATAAGAAAATAACGGTGTAAATAACCCCTCCCCCAATCGATAGAACAGCTCGGAAAAAATTGGCACAAGTGTTGTGCTCGCCAAAAGTAACTCCGTGGACGAACCGGCAATATATCGGGCAGATGACCAATATTGTCCGGTTAAGCACCCCGTTAATTTGTCATCAGTTGTTCAGGCACTGAACATAAGCGATGAATCGCAAGGTAGAAAATGGCGATAACCGGGTAAAAAACAGCCCCGTCACACGCACTGTTGCGACGGGGCCGTCTTGATGGTTTTAGGCGGGAGAGGTCACGCGCCCTTTTTCTGGCGGGCCTTGTGCTCTTCCAGCAGGTTCTCCGGCGGGGGCGGCACCTGCAGGTAGAATCCCTGCATGGTCAACGCCTCCATCACCTTGCCGACATCGGCCAGCCCGAGGGGTTTGGCCGGGTCCAGTTTGGTCATCAGCACCAGCTCGGGACGACCAAAAACCGCCATCAAGGGGGCCGGTACGCGGGAAAAGTCCTCTCTTCTTTCAACAAAAAGGTAGGTCTCGGCTTTTTTGCGACTTTTATAGACTGCACACAACATGGAAATTGATATAATCCGACGAGTTTATTGCCTCTGATGGGGGCAAACTATAACATCAGGAATTGAATAACAATAACGGATTAGCATCTCTGCCTCGGGGAAGATTCATGGTTGAGCGCGATAACGAATTGAAAGGGACCACCTTCACTATTTCTGTGTTGCATATCAGCGATGGCGAGCCAGAGCGGATCCGTCAGTTGTTGGCGGAAAAAGTGGCCCAGGCGCCCTACTTCTTTAATTGCGCACCGCTGGTGATCAATGTTTCCCGACTGGAACAGATCCCCGACTTCGAACAGCTCAAGGAGCTGGTGGAATCGGAAGAGTTTGTGCTGGTCGGCATCACTGGCGCGCGAAGTGAAGAGATGAAGACGGCGGCCAAAGCGGTGGGCCTTGCCGTAATGGCCTCGGGCAAGAGTCGCAAGAGCGATCCCCAACCTGAGCCAGAGCCGGTGGTGGCACCTGCCGCCCCCGTTACGCCCCCTGAGCCGGAGCCGGCCCCCCTCATCCCGACCCGGGTGCATGTGGGCCCGGTGCGCTCCGGCCAGCAGATTTATGCTGCCGGCACCTCGCTTGTGGTGCTGGGTTCCGTCAGTCCGGGGGCCGAAGTGCTCGCCGATGACAGCATTCATATATATGGCACCCTGCGTGGCAGAGCCATAGCCGGAGCCCGCGGCAATACCCGGGCCCGGATCTATTGCCAGCAATTACAGGCCGAGCTGCTCTCCATCGCTGGCACATTCCAGCTCAGCGATGCATTGCCGGCAGGCCTCATCCAGCAACCGGTCCATATCCGGCTGGATAATGAACAACTCCGTATAGACCGTATCAAATAGAGTTACAAGGAAGCGAGAATGGCGCGAATCATAGTCGTTACATCGGGTAAAGGTGGCGTTGGCAAGACCACAACCAGCGCGGCCCTTAGTACCGGTTTAGCCCAGCGTGGCCACAAAACTGTGGTCATCGATTTTGACATCGGTCTGCGAAACCTGGACCTCATCATGGGCTGCGAGCGCCGCGTGGTGTATGACTTCGTCAACGTCATCAACGGTGAGGCCAACCTCAATCAGGCCCTCATCAAGGACAAGCGCAGCGAGAATCTCTATATCCTGCCGGCGTCCCAGACCCGTGACAAAGATGCCCTGACCAAAGAGGGTGTCGAGAAGGTGCTGGAGCAACTGGCCGAGATGAAGTTTGACTACATCGTCTGCGACTCTCCGGCGGGGATCGAAGCGGGCGCCCTGATGGCCCTCTACTTTGCCGACGAGGCGATCGTCACCACCAACCCGGAAGTCTCTTCCGTGCGTGACTCCGACCGGATCCTCGGCATCCTCTCCTCCAAATCCCGCCGTGCCGAGCGTGGTGAAGACCCTATCAAGGAGCACCTGTTGCTGACTCGCTACTGCCCGACCCGCGTCAATCGCGGCGACATGCTGAGCGTGCAGGACGTGCAGGAGATCCTGGCCATCCCGCTGCTCGGGGTGATCCCGGAGTCACAGGCCGTGCTGCGTGCCTCCAACTCGGGCGAGCCGGTCATTCTGGACAAGGAGTCCGATGCCGGTCAGGCCTATGATGATGCGGTTTCCCGTCTGCTCGGTGATACCAAGGAATTTCGTTTTCTGGAAGAAGAAAAGAAGGGCTTCTTTAGCCGACTGTTCGGGAGTTAAACATGTCATTATTGGATTATTTTCGTTCCAACAAGAAACAGAACACCGCACAACTGGCCAAGGAGCGGTTGCAGATCATCGTTGCTCACGAGCGTTCATCCAGAGGGGGGCCGGATTACCTGCCCCAGCTCAAGCAGGATATCCTCGACGTGATCCGTAAATACGTCAACATCGATCCGGACAAGATCACCGTCCAGATGGATCAGAAGAGTGACGAGCTCTCCGTTCTCGAGCTCAACATCACCTTCGCCGATGACAACAAGAAGGGATGAGCTGACGCCATATGCGTGACCCCTTCCCTCAATGAAGACCGGATCCCCTGGCTGGATCCGGTTTTTTATTGCCTCAACCTGGCGAAGCGCCTGCAACCGGCTCGCCAAGGGGTCTGGCGACAGCTAGAATAGCGCCGCCTTCGCTTGCATCGGCCAGCGAGGTTTCTTCTCTTTTTTCTGGAACAGAACTTATGTCCTTGAATGACGAAATGCACAGCGTCGAAGAGCTGCTCGACACCGCCCTTGAACTCTTTATGGAGCTGGCCTCCGACAACCTGCCGGAACAGGAGATCATCCGCTTCAATCAGGAGTTCAACGATCGCGGCCTGCTGGCAGAGACCGATCCGGCCGACGACTGGGAAGCGGATGTGGGTTTTGCCGTGAGTGATGCCGAGTACGCCGAGATCTGGGTTGGCCTTGGCAACGAGCAAGAAGAGTACGAGCACCTGTTTGCCCGCATGCTGCTCTCCCGACGTGTTGACGAGAAGTTCTGCCACATCGAATGGCTGCCCCAATAATTCCGGATCCCGATGATCCGAGCCAGTATGTCTGGGAGTCTGACTCTGACGCCCGGCAGATGGCGCCTGAAACCCCGGCCCCCTCATTGGGTCGCCGGGTGTTGAAGTGGGTTGGCAAGGCCTTGCTGGCCGGGCTTGTCTGCTCGGTCGTCTCCGTCTTGCTGCTGCGCTTTATCGATCCCCCCATGTGGAGCTGGCGCATCGAGCGCGCCCTCTTTCCGCCTGCCAAAGTGGCACAGGTGCGCCATGAGTGGGTGGATCTGGAGTCCATCTCCAAAGAGCTGCAACTGGCGGTGATTGCCGCCGAAGATCAGCGCTTTGCCGAGCACAACGGTTTTGACATGGACGCCATCAATGCGGCGCTCAAGCACAACCAGCACAGCGAGCGGGTACGGGGTGCCAGCACGCTGAGCCAGCAGACCGCCAAGAATCTCTTTATGTGGAGTGATCGCAGCTTCCTGCGCAAAGGGCTGGAGGCCTGGTTTACCCTGCTGATGGAGCTGGGCTGGGACAAATCCCGCATCCTCGAGATGTATCTGAACATCGTGGAGTTTGGCCCGGGTATCTATGGCGCTGAAGCCGCAGCCAACTACTACTTCGGCAAACCGGCCAGCCGGCTGACCCGCTACGAGGCCTCCCTGCTGGCAGCTGCCCTGCCCAATC
Source organism: Aeromonas sp. SG16 (assembly GCF_024436135.1). NCBI lineage: Bacteria > Pseudomonadati > Pseudomonadota > Gammaproteobacteria > Aeromonadales > Aeromonadaceae > Aeromonas > Aeromonas sp. SG16. Next base: position 592,881 of record NZ_JANFNW010000001.1, on the reverse strand, counting down.
CCTGGCGCTATCGGGTCAAGCCCCCTTCGCCCTATGTGCAAAAGCGGGCGGTCTGGATCCGCCGCCAGATGGGGCAACTGGGTCAGGTGACCCTCAACCGGGTCTATCAGGCCAATTGATCATCAGGCGCCACCGGATTTTACCGGTGGCTCCTGCCCCGCCTCTGCCGGCTCCTGATTGAGGGGCAGAGAGTGCCACCACCAGCTCTCCCGTCGTCGCTTGATCTGCTGTCGTCTTGTCCGTAACCGCATCGCGTCGCCCCCACGACTATTCACCCGCCACTTAACCATACCCCCGATATGACCTGTTGGACAGGTCGTCCCCCGCGGCGTACTGGTCTGGCCGCCACGGCCAATACTTGTTACAGTAGCGGCCTCGATGTATCTGGAGTGATTTCATGGAACAGCGTACCCCGGATCAGCTGGTCGAATGGGCCTATGATCAGTTTCTTGAGCAGGCCGCCGACATGCTTGCCCCCGAACAAATCGTCGATATCACCCTGGAGTTTGAACAGCGTGGCGCCGTGGAGGCGACCCTGCCCAATGCCGACTGGTCGGCAGAGCTGGGTGAGCCGGTCGATATGGAGCGCTGGGTCGAAGTGTGGGTGGGTCTGCTGGATCATCAGGAGGAGTTCGAGGTGATCTTCGCAACCTTCCTTCTGCCCCGCCTGATCACGGAAAATCAGGTTTATGTGCGCTGGCACCGCCAGCAACAAGCATAAAAAAGGCGCCATTGGCGCCTTTCTTTTTTCTGGCTTCCCATGCTCAGGGCTGCGCTGCGATGGCCTTGGCCAGGCAGCGACGGCACCAGCAGGCACTGGCCGCCGTCATCGGCAAAGTCGGCAACTGACTGCACCAGCACTGCTCGATGGTCATCCCGGCAGAGACGGCGCAATAGGCCGGTTCACCACAGCCCGGACAACAGTGGGTGCTCCTGGTGCCATCCAGCTCGGCCATCACTGCCAACTGGGCATCGCTCTCCATCGCTGACCAGTGACCGATCTCGGTCAGGGTGCGACCGCAACCAAGGCAGAGGCCATCCTTTGCCTTGCACAGCCCGATGCAGGGACTCGGCACTTACTCCTGCTCCCCGCTCTGGGCAGCCGCTCCCGCCTCGGTCAGGGTGATGGCATTGTCTTCAATGACGATCTTGCCCTGCTTGTAGAGGCCACCGATCGCCTTCTTGAAGGTCCCCTTGCTCATGGCAAAAAGCTTGTAAATGAGCTCGGGTTCGCTCTTGTCACCCACTGCCAGACTGCCACCCTGCTTTTTCATCCGGGCCAGAATGCGCTCGCCGGCATCGTCCACCTTGGCCATACCCGGCTTTTGCAGGGTCAGATCCAGCTTGCCATCGTCGCGCACCTGCTTGACCCAAGCGGTCTGCGGACGGCCCGTCATCACCCGGCCAAACACTTCGTTGCGAAACAGCATGCCGGGATACTGGCCGTTGACGATCACCTTGATACCGAGGGGAGAGTGTTCACCGGGCAGAGCGGTCACCTCGTCTCCCGCCTTGAAGGGGGGCTTGGCGGTGCTCAGGAAGCGCTCGAGGCGGCTGGTACCCACCATGCGCCCCTCGTTGTCCAGCATCAGACGCACCAGATAGACGTGACCCACCTGCATCGGCTTGTTCTGCTCGCGGCTTGGCACGAACAGATCCTTTTTCATGCCCCAGTCGAGGAAGGCACCGATCTTGTTGGCGTTAACCACCTTCAGTCCGGCAAACTCGTCCACCATGGCGAAGGGCTTGTCGGTGGTGATGACCGGCTCGCAGTCGGCATCCAGATAGAGGAATACCTGTACGCTCTCCCCCTCCTTGATCCCCTCGGGAAGCTGGCGCTTGGGCAGCAGCAGCTCGCCGTATTCGTCGGCTGCCAGCCAGGCGCCGCGATCTTCGAGTTCAACGACGGTGAGGGTGTTCATCTTGCCAATCTGTATCATGGTGCTCTCTTTTTTCATTACCCGGACGGGCCGGCTGGATCACGGCCCCTATGGCCGCGCATGTTACCCCAAGAGGGGTGATCCGGCCTAGTCCCCTCGCCTCACTCTGACCGGCCGATGGCGATATAATCGCCATTCAACCGTCCCTTTGCTGCAAATACCCCCACATTTAGGTAGACTTCGCGGCTGCTCAAATCCAGAGGAACTGTCGATGAACCCATCCACTCGTACCCGTCATCTCAATCAATGGATCCAGACCCACAGCCAGCAGGCGATGACTTATCCCGCTCTGCACGGCTTTTTGTGTGCCCGTCTGGTCGGGCCGGATGCCCCTGACTGGCAGGCCCCGCTGGCCGGTCTGTTGCCCCATGACGCCGAGCTGGATGAAAAGAGTGGCGAGGCCCTCACCCATCTGATCGCCGAACTGGAAGCGCAGGCAGATGAAGCCCAGCTGGCCCTGCCGAGCCAATGCCGCCTCCCCACCGACAACCCGCAGCAGGTCTTTGAACAGAGCCACCCGCTCGGGCAGTGGTGCTACGGCTTCAGTCAGGGCTTTGCCACCTGGCCCAAGCCGAAGGATTTGAACGACCCGACAACCCAGTACCGTTTCAGCCTGGCCGCCGAGCTGAGCCTGTTTCGCGACAAACAGATGGCGCAGATGCTCTATAGCGCCGCCGCCAGCGAACTCCCCTTTGTCGAGTTCTGCAAACGCCAGCGCCAGAATATGAAGACCGCCCTCAACCAGCTGCTTCAGCTCGATCAGTATCAGGCCGCGCCGAGCGCCGATGTAGCCCTCGACAGCGAGCAGGCCCAGCAGTGGCAACGCTGGTTCGAGCTGGCGGACAACTGCCGGGACCATCAGGCCCGCCTCGGCTGGTTCGAGAAGATCATCGCCGATGCCAACCCGCTGTTTGATGCCAGCTTCTGGCAACAGCTGGGTGGCCATGGCTGGAGCGCGCCGGAAGTGCGCCCCTTGCTGGCGGCCCGCGCCGGACGCGCCGACTGCCTGCTGCGCCTTGGCAAGCTGGACGAAGCCAGGGAAGAGTATCTGGCACTGCTGGCCATCTGCATCCCCGACGAGCTGGGTTGCCGCTACAACCTCTCCTCCCTCTACGCCCTGCAGGGCGACTGGCAGGCGCTGGCTGAATTGCTGGTGCGTTTCGACGAGGCCTCCAGCTGGTTGCTCTACAACCGCGCCCTGATGATGTTTGCCCGCGAAGGGGCGGATGCCGCCCGACCCCATCTGCTTGCCGCCATCAATGCCAACCCGCACGTTCCGGCCTGTCTGCTCGGTCAGCGCAAGTTGCCAAAGCAGGAGCCGATGAGCTGGCAGGCGGGCAGCCGCGATGAGGCAGCCCTCTACACCATGCACACCCGCGAGGCCTGGCTCAAGCAGAGCGCTCTGCTCTGGCTGCGCAAGGGCTGACCACTTCCGGATTAAAATCCCGGCGAACTGACCCGGTTTTTGTCTGATGGCGTGCGTCACCGCACATTTCATCGCAACTGGGTCAGACAAACTCGCTTGAGTTTCGTATCATCAATGTCAAAGTATCAAAAGAAACTGCATCTGATGCAGCCGTCACAGCAGGGTGTAATATGTCAAAAATCATAGCGTTACTCGCTCACTACCCGCCCTATCAGTTGGTACATGCCGCCGAAATGCTACGGGATACCTTCGAGCAGTTTTACGAACAGCGTTACCAGCTGACCGTCCCCCAGTGGCGTCTGATGATGGTGCTCGGCCCCAACTACCCCATCAGCCAGAAAGAGCTGGTCGAGGCGAGCGGCATGGACAAGGTGCGCATCTCCCGCGAAATCCGCCGTCTGGCCGAAAAAGGCATCATCTTCACCGAAAACAGCGAGCAGGATAAGCGCATCAGCCTGGTCTCCCTGACCGATAGCGGCCTCGCCCTGTTCCAGCAGCTCAAGAGCGAAGCGGGCAGCTGGCAGCATACCCTGACCGACTACCTGCCCAGTGAATCCCGCGAGGCGATCCGCCAGCATTTGCACAGCGTCAGCGCGGCCATCGAGCAGCTGCACTCCCTCGACAAGGAGAAATAGGATGGATCTGAAGAAATTTGCCACCATGGACGTCAACATGCTGCTGAGCCTGATCAATATGCAGCTGCGTGATCGTTACGATGATCTGGAAGACCTCTGCAAGGCGCAAGATCTCGATCAGGCGGCTCTGGAAGCGCGGCTGGCCAGCGGTGATTTTCACTACCAGCCAGAGCAAAAACAGTTCAGATAGGGATCGGGATCACAACGTCAGCAGCCACAGTGGCACCGGGGCCAAAACCTGATATGGTCACTCAAACCTCGGCAGTGTGATGAATGGATACATCACACTGTCATACGAAGGCACTACTCTTGCTGCCAGTGAGCAAACCCAAGGATGACCCCATGACGTTGAACCGCGAACATTTCCTGATCACGCTCTGCATGCTGCTGATGATCAGCCTCTTCACCCCGCAGATCCCGCAAAGCGTCGAACAGTGGCTCACTGCGCTGATGGTTGGCTCCCTCGCGGCTGTGGTGTTGATGCTGATACGGGGCTGTCGCCGCTTTATGCTGGAGTAGCCTCAGCACCTGCCAGCGGTTCCCGCACACAGCAAGCTTAAAAAAACAAACGCAGCCTGATGGCTGCGTTGTTGTTTATGGCGGGGCTGATTGCCCTTGCTGGCAAACGGCTTAGATGGCCAGCGTCTCGAGCTGCGCCTTGGCGGCTTCAATCCCCTTGCTCTGGGCATCCGGGCCCATGCCCATCCCCTCGGCGTAGATGAAATCCACCTCCTTGATACCGATGAAGCCCAGCACGGTGCGCATGTAGGGGGTCACCAGATCGGTGGCGCTGCCGACGTGCATGCCGCCGCGGGGGCTGATCACCAGCGCACGGGTGTTCTCCACCAGACCGACCGGGCCGGTTTCGGTGTAACGGAAGGTGACACCGGCACGGGCAACCAGATCGATCCAGTTCTTCAGCTGGGTCGGGATGTTGAAGTTGTACATGGGGGCGGCAATCACCACCAGATCGCTCGCCTTGAGCTCTGCGATCAGCTCGTCGGACTGGGCGATCACCGCCAGCTGACGTTCACTCAGGTTGTCACCACCGCGCAGGCCGGAAGCCAGCTCGCCATCCAGCACCGGCAGGTTGAGGGCCGCCAGATCACGCACGGTGACGGCATCATCCTGATGGTCAGCCAGGAAGCCGTCGATCAGGGCGTTGGATTGGGAATATTGACCCAGGATGCTGGATTTGAGAACGAGGATATTGGCCATGGTGAAACTCCATTTGGTTGTCGGTTGAACAGCTGCGCTGTCGATGGAGGTCACTCTAAACATTGCGCTTCTTTGCTGATAGCGAAAATAGATGCTCAACTTATTCAAAAATTTTGATATTGGTTGATTGGGCGGCAACGGGCGCATCAACCCTTGGCAGAACAAACGATTGCCGCTATGATCCGCCGCACTTTTTTCAGTGACCCGGATCCCATGGCCCACTCGCGCAGCCACTCCCCTTTCGCCGGTGCAGTCTGGATGATGGTGGCAGGCCTCTGTTTCGCCGCCGTCAACAGCCTGAGCCAGTATGCCAGCTTCAAGCTTGGCCTCCCCTCGACCCAGGTTGCCTTTCACCAGTACCTGATCGCCCTGATCTGCCTGCTGCCCTGGCTGGTCCGCCACGGCTTGCGCCAATCCCTGATGACCAACCAGCTGCGCCTGCATCTGTTGCGGGTCGCTCTGGCGGTGATCGGCATCCAGTTCTGGCTCTGGGCGCTGGCCGAGCCCGTGCCCATCTGGCAAGGTATCGCCCTGCTGATGACGTCACCGCTGTTTGCCACACTGGGATCAGCTCTCTTTCTCAAAGAGCAGGTGAGCCGAGCTCGCATCGTGGCTACTCTCTCCGGCTTTGTCGGCGCCATGCTGATCCTCGCCCCCTGGAATGATGATTTCAGCTGGGCCTCTCTGCTGCCGGTGGCGGCGGCGCTGTTCTGGGCAGGCTACTCCCTGCTGGTACGCTATCAGGCGGCGAGCGAATCGTCCCACACCATCGTCGTCTACCTGCTTATTTTCAGCACCCCGTTCAACGCCATGCTGGCGCTGCCGGAGTGGCAGTGGCCAACGGAAAGCCAGTGGCTGCTGGTGGCCGCATCAGGCGTGTTGTCGGCTCTGGCCCAGATGTCCATCGCCCGCGCCTACAGCGTGGCGGAGGCCTCCTTCATCCAGCCCTTTGATTTTGCCAAGCTGCCGATGAACGTACTGGCAGGCTGGCTGGTGTTTGGCTGGGCGCCGCCCGGCCGACTGTGGCTTGGCGCCGCCATCATCATTGGCGCCATCACGTTGCTGACCCATCTGGAGCAGCGCGCCCGACCATCCGTTTCCTGAGGTACGCCATGCGTGCCTCTTTTTTTGCCCGCTATTCGTGCGATAGCGATCATCAACAATGACCAACGACATCAGGAGAGATCGTATGTTTGGAACCGCAACCCGCCCCGGCGCCACCCGTGCCCTGCTGCTGGGCTCCGGCGAACTCGGCAAGGAAGTGGCCATCGAGTTGCAGCGCTTCGGCATCGAAGTGATCGCCGCCGACCGCTATGCCAATGCCCCCGCCATGCAGGTGGCCCATGCCGCCCGGGTGCTGGATATGCTCGATGGCGCCGCCCTGCGCGAGCTGGTCGCCGAGATCAAACCCGACCTCATCATCCCCGAGATCGAGGCCATCGCCACCGATACGCTGGCAGCCCTTGAGCAGGAGGGAGTCAAGGTAGTGCCCAACGCCCGTGCCACCCAACTCACCATGAACCGGGAAGGGATCCGCCGTCTCGCCGCCGAGACCCTGGGCCTGCCAACCTCCCCCTACCGCTTTGCCCAGAGCAAGGATGAGTTTGTCGCCGCCGTCGAGGCCATCGGCCTGCCCTGCGTGGTGAAGCCGGTGATGAGCTCATCCGGCAAGGGACAGAGCGTGCTGCGCGATCTCGCCAAGCTCGATGAGAGCTGGACCTACGCCCAGGAGGGTGGCCGCGCCGGTCGTGGCAAGGTGATCGTCGAGGGCTTCGTTCCCTTCGAGTACGAGATCACCCTGCTCACGGTACGGGCCGTCGATGGCATTCACTTCTGCGAGCCTATCGGCCACCGTCAGGAAGATGGCGACTACCGCGAATCCTGGCAGCCGCAGGTGATGAGCGAACTTGCGCTGGCCCGTTCCAAAGAGGTAGCAGCCAAGGTGGTTGAGGCCCTCGGTGGTTACGGCCTGTTCGGGGTCGAGCTCTTCATCAAGGGCGACGAGGTGTGGTTCAGCGAAGTCTCGCCGCGCCCCCACGATACCGGCATGGTGACCCTGATCTCGCAGGATCTCTCCGAGTTCGCCCTGCATGTGCGCGCCATTCTGGGGCTGCCGGTCGGCACCATCACCCAGTACGGGCCGAGCGCCTCTGCCGTGGTGCTCCGCGAAGGGCACAGTCAGGATATCCGCTATCAGGGGATTGGCGAGGCGCTTGCCAAGGTGCCGGGTGCCCAGCTGCGACTGTTTGGCAAACCGGAGATCGCCGGTCGCCGCCGTCTCGGTGTGGCGCTGGCCCGGGGTGAAGATTGCAGCGAGGCGGTCGAGCAGGCCAAAGCCGTTGCCGCCAGCGTCGAGGTCATTTTCTAAACGCTGTTTTTTCACCGCACCGAAACAAACGTTTGCCGATGTGATCGGGCGCAAGGGGCATGGCAATGCCCCTTTTGCATTTGCTCGTCAGGCTTATAATCCCCTCTTCAAATTTGTCAGGAGTACAAGATGTTAGCTGCCGTGATCTTCGATATGGATGGTGTTCTGATCGACTCGGAACCCTTTTGGCAACGGGCCCAGATCGCCGTGTTCTCCGAACTGGGCCACCCCCACACCGTCGAGGATTGTGAGTCGACCATCGGTGTGCGCATCGATCAGCTGGTCGCCCACTGGTATCGCCTGCGCCCGTGGAGCGGCCCGAGCCAGGACGAGGTGGTGCAGCGCATTCTGGATCGGGTCAACGCCCTGATCCTCTCCGAAGGTCAGGCCAAGGCCGGCGTGCTGGAAGCGCTCGACCTTATCGAAGCGCGCGGCCTGAAAGTGGGTCTGGCGACCTCCTCCCCCTTTGCCATGGTGGAAGCGGTGCTCGGCAAGCTCGGCATTCGCGATCGCTTTATGGCGGTTCACTCCGCCGAGGTGGAGCGTTTCGGCAAACCGCACCCGGATGTCTATATCCACGCCGCCGAGAAGCTGGGGGTTGAGCCGGTACACTGCCTGGCCATCGAAGACAGCTTCACCGGTCTGCTGGCGGCCAAGGCGGCCTCGATGAAGGCGCTGATCGTGCCGGATCCGGCTTTAGTGGGAGACCCGCGTCTGGCTATCGCCAACTACCAGCTAAGCTCGCTGGCCGAACTCAATAGTGAAATGCTGGCCAGCTGGGTCAAGTAAAGGACAAGCTGGCGCTGATCGTTCCCATGTACCCGGCATTGGTGGGTGACCCGCGTCTGCCCATCGCCAACTACCAGCTAAGCTCGCTGGCCGAACTCAATAGTGAAATGCTGGCCAGCTGGGCAAAGTAATCTGCCAGCGACAAACCGTTCGCATCCTTCACGGGGCCGCAGGCATACCTGCCTGCGGCCCCGTTTTTATAGGTGAATAGGTGCCAAAGGATAGATACCCACCTAGCGGCAACAAGAGGAAAACCGGCCGGATGCACAGCCCCCCTCCCGGATGGCCAAATGGCCTTTTTGGCCAGTAAAAACCGCCGTTCAGCCCCTTCCATTACCAACCATTAGTTGGCAATAACAGCTGCAAATCGCCGATTAGAAACCAAATTTCGGGCCATTTTTGCCCCGGCAGTGCCTGCTGATCCCCTTTTCCGATCCTGGTTTGATCCCTGTCATACCTCCTTCATAAACGTGCGCTTGCTCGCGGTTAGCCCGCGCCTGCGCAGCTAGAATCAAGGGAGACAGGCGGCCCGCGGGCCCGAGGAGGTTATCATGATCGAGTACACCAGCAAGCGCATCGTCTGCCCCCACTGCGGCCACCATACCCGGGTCGAGCTGGATGCCAGTCAGGGGGATCAGGAGTTCTACGAAGATTGCATGGCCTGCTGCAATCCGATCCACCTGCGGCTGCATCGGGATGAAGAGCGCGACCGTCTGCAACTCTTCGTGGATGCTGACGACGAGCAGATGTTTTAAGAGCGGCCGGATAGCAAAAGGGGCGTGACTCGCGAGAGTGACGCCCCTTTTCGTTTCGTGGTCAGCGGTAGATGCTGCCCTGCCGCGATTTCGCTCTGGCCCAGAGCGTCTCGTCATCGAGATCGGTCTGGATCAGCTCGATGGGCACCCCGGCATCATTGATCACCGCCACCCGATAATCGTCGATCGGCTCGTAGGGCCCCAGGATCACCTCTTCCCCCTCAATGGCGGCCGCCAGATCATCCACCTTGAAGGCGACGTGAGGCACGGTTCTCAGCAGCTCGTGCAGCGGCGAATCGTCGCTAAAGTAGTGCCACTGAACCCGAAACCGCCCCGGGTTATCCTCGGTATACATCCCCACCTTTTCGCTGTGGATGCCATGGGGCAAGGGCACGGCGCTGGGGATGCCAAAGTGGTGAAAGGTATAGTTCAGACCCGGTTTCATCTGCGCTTTTTCCTGATATCAGGCCATTCGGCTGGCCAGTACCCGCTCCACCGTATCGACGATGGCCTGGGTCTGGGGATCGATCTCGATATTGGTCGGCCAGCCGGCGCGCACCCAGCCGAGGTTGGTGCGAGCCAGCGTCTCGGGGATCAGGTGAACGCAGAACTCCCGCTCGCGCACCTCGCCGATGGTCAGGCTGATGCCGTCAATGCCGATATACCCCTTGGTCAGCACATATTTCATCAGCTCGGGGGCGAGGCGATACCACACCTGACGGTTGTTGGGGGTGTCGATCACCGAGGTCACTTCCGCCATGCCGATAATGTGGCCGGACATGGCGTGACCGCCGATCTCGTCGCCAAAGCGGGCGGCCCGCTCCACGTTGACCTTGTCCCCCACTTGCAGCTTGCCGAGGTTGGTCAGGCGCAGGGTCTCCTGCATCAGATCGAAGCTGACCAGATCCCCTGCAATCCGGGTCACGGTGAGACAGCAGCCGTTGTGAGCCACCGAGGCCCCAAGAGCCAATCCCTCGCCCCACTCCCGGCTGGGCATGCGGATCACGTGGGTACGAAATGAAGCACTCTCTTCGATGGCGACCAGCTCGGCCACACCTTGCACAATTCCGGTAAACATCATCACCTCTTTGTTTCTGGTAACACGCTCTGTTTTTTATCGCGGCCTGTGGCCGCTTCTTTTACACAATCCGCTTTTTACACAATTCGTTTCATACACACTGTCACACCTGCTCCGGCGCCTCTGACAGCCCCTGCACGCGAGTCCGGCGCTGGGAATGGATGACCACTATGCCAGCCAGCACGATGAGCAGACACCCCGCCATACTACTGAGGGTCGGCATTTCACCAAACATCAAATAGCCGCAGAGGGTAGAAAAAAAGATCTGGAAATAGAAGAAGGGCGCCAGAGTTGAGGCCTGCGCATACTGCATCGCCTTGATAAGGCAATATTGGGAGAGCAGGGTCACCACCGGCAGCGCCAGCAGATAGGGCCAGTCGGCAAGCGCAGGGAAGCGCCACAGTGCAGGCTGCCAGCAGAGCGTCACCATTGCCACCATCCCCAGCATGAAGCAGGTGACGATCAGGATATCGAGGGTGGTCAGACGTGGATCCACCAGCTTGGTGATGAGGTTGTAGCCGGTGTTGGCCAGCACGATGACCAGTGGCAGCAGGTAGTAGAGGTTCGCGTCCCCCCCGTCGGGATGGGTCACCACCAGCACGCCAAACAGCCCCAACAGCACGGCCGCCACCTTGGCCCGGGTCAGACGCTCCCTGAAAAAGATGACACCGGCCACCACAAAGGCCAGCGAACCGAGCTGGCAGATGATGGTGTAGACGTTGAGCGGCACATGGGCCAGCGCAATCACCGAGACCAGTGCACAGACCAGAAACAGCAGCGAGCGCAGCAACAGCCAGCGATCCACCGCCAGCAGCGCCGACACGGTGCGCCTTGGCAACAACAGCAGCAGACCGAGGAAAGGAACAAAGAAGCGAAACCAGACCATCTCCATCACGGAGTAGCCATGGAGTACCAGATATTTGTCCGCGCCATCCTTGAGCGTCAGGGCTAGAAGAGCAAACAGCGTCAGGAAGATCGCCAGTGAATTGCGCGAAGAGAGCAGCATCAAAGAGGCCGAAACAGGAAAAGGGGGTAACCAAACTAACGGGCTTGCCGCAAATTACAACCGCGAGACTGACAAAATGGGAGCAAAACCGCTATATTTGCTCGCCTTTTTACTTTCAAGGAAGCAAATCATGATGGTTTATGAGTGCTGTGAAGCGATCCGTATCGCCTATAACCAGATTGGCTCCGGCGAGCAGGGCTATGTGCCGAAGGCCATCGCCGCCACTATCCGCGCCCTCAATGCGGTCGCCGCCGATGAGCGGGTGCCCGCCGAACTGCGTGAACAGGCCGCCTATGCGGCAGCCAACCTGCTGATCAGCGATCACGAAGACGCCTGATCCCGCTGCCGGGGCGGCAACTATTTCGTCCTGGATGAATTTCAGGCTAAAATGCCTCCCCCACCCTTTGCATGCCCGTCCGGGTGTGCAAAGGCTCTTCCCGATTTCCGCTCTTTACTCTATCTATCTGATCCACTCGGAGGTGTCAGTGCAACGTTATTGGTCCGAGGCGAAGCAGCTCGTCCGTCTAGCCAGCCCCATACTGGTCGCCCAGGTCGCCCAGGTCGCCATGAACTTCGTCGATACCGTGATGGCGGGTCAGGTGAGTGCGGTCGATCTGGCCGCCGTGTCGGTGGCCTCCAGCTTCTGGCTACCGGTGATCTTGCTGGTGCAGGGGATCATCATGGCGCTCACCCCCATCGTTTCCCAGCTCAACGGCGCCCGCAAGCGGGATCAAATCCGCCCGGCCGTCCATCAGGGCTTCTGGCTGGCACTCATCGTCACCCCGCTGGCAATGATTGCGCTCTATTACAGCCCGCTGGCGCTGCAGTTCATGGATGTGGAGCCGGTGATGGCGGCCAAGACCACCGGCTACCTGCACGCCATCCTGTGGGGCCTGCCCGCCTTCGTGATGTTCCAGGTGCTGCGCAACTTCAGCGAGGGGCTCTCCCACACCATGCCCACCATGGTGATCGGCTTTGTCGGGCTGGCGGTCAATATTCCCGCCAACTACATCTTCATCCACGGTCACTTCGGCATGCCAAAACTCGGCGGGGTCGGCTGTGGCGTCGCTACCGCCATCGTGCTGTGGGCCATGCTGCTGGCGATGATCCTCTATGTGAAGCTCTCCCGTCACTTCACCGAGATCCGTCTCTTCTCTCAACTGACGCGCCCCAACGGCAGCCGGATCTGGCGCCTGTTTCGCTTGGGGTTTCCCATCGCCATGGCCATCTTCTGCGAGGTGACCCTGTTTACCGTGGTGGCCCTGATGCTGGCCCCCTTCGGGGCCGAGACGGTGGCGAGCCACCAGATTGCGCTGAACTTCTCCAGTCTGGTCTTTATGCTGCCCCTCTCCATCGGGGTGGGTGTCACCATCCGGGTTGGCCACAGCATCGGCGAGGGTCAGCCTCATCACGCCCGGGTGGCAGCCCGCACCGGCCTACTGCTTGGGATGGGCATTGCCGCCCTCACCGCAGCGCTGACGGTGCTACTGCGCGAGCAGATTGCTTCCATCTATACCGATGATCAGCAGGTGATTGCACTGGCCGCCCTGCTGCTCTTCTTTGCCGCTGTCTATCAGATCTCCGACTCGGTGCAGGTGGTCGCGGCGGCTGCACTGCGCGGTTACAAGGATACCCAGGCGATCTTCTACGTCACCATCGTCGCCTATTGGGGACTGGGGCTGCCGACCGGCATGATCCTGGGACTCACCGACTGGGTGGTACCGCGGATGGGGCCGCAGGGCTTCTGGATTGGCTTTATCGTCGGCCTTACCAGTGCCGCGCTGATGTTGGGGGCTCGCCTGCGCCATATCTATGGCCGCTTCGCGACGCCGGAGGCGTGCACCACCCTGTCGCGGGCCCAGTAAAAGCGGCAACTCGCCTGCAAAATCAACAGGCTGCGCAAGAACTGGGCAAACAGTCTCCTTTGTGCATATGGCCTGTTGACAGCCTTGGGGGGCATGGGTAGTATGCCGACCACGCCAGCAATGCTGGCGTAGTGAAGTGGGTTTATAGCTCAGTTGGTTAGAGCACTACCTTGACATGGTAGGGGTCGTTGGTTCGAATCCAATTAAACCCACCACTTTTCTGTGATGCGTCCTTAGCTCAGATGGTTAGAGCACCACCTTGACATGGTGGGGGTCGGTGGTTCGAATCCACTAGGACGCACCATCACAGATTGCTGTTATG
>NZ_JANFNW010000001.1:565830-579381 GCF_024436135.1 Aeromonas sp. SG16 | reverse complement strand
GCGTCCTTAGCTCAGCTGGTTAGAGCATCACCTTGACATGGTGGGGGTCGGTGGTTCGAATCCACTAGGACGCACCAAATTTTAAAAGCCCGCTCATCGAGCGGGCTTTTTGCATTCTCTCCCCCCAGCCTTCTTGCGCTTTTTTTGCTGCGCCAACAAAAAGCCCGCATCACCAATTGCATGACACGGGCTGAATCGACACCGCCAGACCATCAGGCCTGCACGGCAATATCGTACTTCTTTATCTTGCGATAGAGGGTGGCAATCCCGATCCCCAATGCCTGCGCCGCCAGCTTCTTGTTGCCAAGCCGCTGCAGAGTCTCCTCGATCATCTGTTTCTCCATGCTCTCCAGCCCGCTCTCTCCCGGCGCGGGTTCCTGCAGTTTTTCCGGCATCACCGCCATTGGGCCTTGCGCTGCCACCGGTTCGCTTGGGATGGCGCTCAGGGGCACGATGGGGATGGTCTGGGTGACCACCGGATGGGGCTCCTGATTGCGGATGATGTTGGGCGGCAGCAGGCTGCTGTCGATCACCTCACCCGCCTGACTGACGTTGACCAGATATTCGATGAGGTTGCTCAGTTCGCGCACGTTGCCCGGCCAGCGATACCCCTTGAGCAGCGCCATCACCTCCGGCGTCAGGCCGGGGTAGACAGTGCCGATCCGGCTGGTGTGCTGGTTGAGGAAGTAGTGGGTCAGCAGCTCCACATCCCCTTCCCGCTCGCGCAGCGGCGGCAGGTTGAGAGGGATGACGTTGATGCGATAGAAGAGATCCTCGCGAAACTTCCCTTCGGCGATGTACTGGTCGAGATGCTGATGGGTGGCAGCGATGATGCGAATATCCACCGGCACCGGCCGACTGGCGCCGATGGGGGTCACTTCCCGCAGCTCCAGCACCCGCAGCAACTTGGCCTGCATGGTGAGCGGCATATCGCCGATCTCGTCGAGGAACAGGGTGCCCTGATGGGCTGCCTGAATAAGCCCCTGCTTGCCGCCGCTGGAGGCGCCGGTGAAGGAGCCCTTCACATAGCCAAACAGCTCGCTCTCCAGCAGCTGCTCAGGGATGGCGGCACAGTTGATGGCGATAAAGGGTTTGTCATGGCGCGGGCTCAGACGATGAACCGCGCGGGCCACCACCTCCTTGCCGGTGCCGCTCTCGCCACAAATGAGCACGCTCGACGGACTCTGGGCAATGCGCTGCAGCAGCCGCTTGAGGTTGCGCATCGGCTTGCTCTCGCCGATCAGCAGGTCGATGCGCACATCGGGGTCAGGCTCGCGCACCTGCCCGGAGTGGGACTGGTGAAAAGCCATCAGGAAGAGCTGCTGCCCCTGCACATGGTGCAGCTGACCGATGATCAGCTCCTGGCGATCGCCCAGGGTGAAAATGTGCTGGATATGGCCGCTGATCTCCTGCCTGGCAAAGGTGAGCGGGCGGATCCCCACCTCACGCCCCTGCAGTTGCTCCGGCTGACAGCCCAGATGATGCAGCGCCGCTTCGTTGGCAAAGCGCACCTGATTTTTCTCGTCGAGCAGCAGGCAGCCCTGATCCATGTGGGTCATCAGATCGAGGAACACCTTGTTGACCCCGTCCGACAGGCCGCGCGAGTCGAGCAGCTTGGCCACAAAGATGGTGGAGATGTGGCGCACATAGTCACACACATCCTGCAGATTGTTGTTGAGACGGGCCTGCTGCTCGGCGCTGAAGGCGACCAGGCTGATCACCCCGATGCACCCCTCGTCCACCATGATGGGTACCCCGAGGAAGGCGCGCTCGCGACAGCTCTCCTTGCAGCTGCACCCCTCACAGACCGGATCATCGCTGGTGTGAGTAACGATCTTTTCCCGCTGATTGTCGATGACATAGCGCAGCAGGCGGGAGTCCCCCTCCAGCTGGCGGCCAAAAAACTTGCCATAGGGGCCAGTGCCCGCCACCCGCACCATATCGGCATCGACGATCTCGACCTCAAGTTGCAGCACACTCGCCAGCATCTTGGCAAAACGCAAGATGGTGGGCTGGATCTGCATCAACAGACACTGGTTGCTCACGGATCTCATCCATCATTCCTTTTTGTTCTTGTTGTTCTCCCTCTAAAGGGAGCCATGCTGGCCAGATACTAAGGGATATCCGCCAGCACAACTTCGGGGGGGATCACGAAAAGGGAAAATGAATGACGGGGAAAATGAGCACAAAGATGAAGATAAAAACCAACAAAAACAAAAATATAGAAGATGTGAGCAAGATCAGGTCGGCAGGTGTAGCGCCAGCCAGACTGACAGCGGGATCACCACCACCGCGAGAGCATTGCCGCCGAGCACGATACTCGCCACCTTCTCCGGCTGGCAGTGGTACTGCTCGCAAAGCATGTAATTAAGCACCGCAGGTGGCAGAGAGACCGACAACATCAGGAGCGGGATCCACTCCCCCTTGAGAGGCAACAACCATATCGCGAGCAGCAACGACAAGCCGCCCGCCAGCAGATAGAGCAAGTTGCATTTGAGCGCCAGCCCCAAATGATCCAGCTCCCCTTCCATCAATCTTATGCCCAGGGCAAAAAGCATCAGCGGTACCGAGATCTGCCCGACCAGCGAGGCGGTGGTCACCACATATTCCGGCAGCGCGATATGCAGATTGGCCACCAGCAATCCGGCCAGCGCGGCCCACAGCACCGGGCTGCGCAGCCAGAGCCAGCGGGAGGTGTTGGCCGAGAGGATAAACATGCCGGCCGAGAAGTGCAGCAGGTTGGAGAGAACAAAGAGGATAACGATGGCCCCCAGCTGCTGCTCGCCAAAGGCCAGCACCATCAGGGGAATGCCGAGGTTGCCGGTATTGCGGAACATAGCGGGCAAAATGAGCGCCGCCCGTTCAATCCCCTTGAGTTTGAGCAGCGAGAGCAGCAGACCGGGCAGCAGGATCACCTACGCCCCGGCCGCGATGAGCGGCAGATGCTCCCCCAGCGCCAGCGGATACTTGACCAGGGCGGAGAAAACCAGCGCCGGGGTAAACAGCTCGATATTGGCCCGATTGACATAACCGAGCGCCGCCTCTGGCCGCAATCGGCCATAAAGAGCGCCAAGCCCGACCACCGCAAACACGGGGATGACAATATTGAGCAGGGCGCCGAGCACAGGGAGGTCCCGTTACAGTTCGCGGGCAGGCTTGCCCATCAACAGCTGCGGATCGAGGGTGACCTCTTTGCTGCCGTTACTGAACCAGAGCTGTCCTTCCGAGATGGTGCAGGTGAGCTGCATGGTGCGCTCCACCATCTCGGTAAGCGGCAGGGTCTGGCTCTCGGAGAGCTCGATGATGCTGAGGTTGTCATGCAGGCCAAGCTTGCCCTGATTCTGTTTCCACCAGACGCTGGTGCCGCGGCCGCCATAGAGATAGAGCACCACTTCACGGGCGCGGTTACAGGCCTTTTTCAGCCGCTTCTCATCGGGCTGGCCCAGCTCAATCCAGAGCTCGATCTCGTCCGAGTAGTTCTTGCGCCAGAGCTCGGGCTCGTCATCGGCGCTGAGCCCCTTGGTGAACTCCAGCCGCTCGGCGGCGTGCCAGGCAAAGGCCGCCAACCGGATCATCATCCGTTCGTCGGTTTCGGAGGGGTGGCGCGCCAGCGTGAGGGAAAAATCCTGATAGAGGTTGCGATCCATATCAGACAAGCTGATCTGGGCCTTGAATACGGTTGCCTTGAGAGCCATAGAAAACCTTGAATACCCTGTGACAAGTGGGGGTAGAAAATATGGCCGTCAGTGTAATCAAAATCAGTGGCAGGTTCGAACCTTTCTGCCCCCAGGCCTGGATTTAAGTGCCTTAAAAGACAGAAAAAACAAATGCCAGTCCGAAGACTGGCATTTGGCGGTATCAAGAAGCGACTCACTTCTCGGCGGACTGGACTCCGAACGCATTGAGCAGCGCACAGCAGGTGACTGCCACGGCTACGAATCCGCTCAGAAAGATAAAGGGCATGGCCCCGTATCCCAGCACAGTCCAGATGGTGTGTTCAAGAAGACTCATTGTGTGTCCTTCATCCAGTGAAAGGTGTGTTCCTTTTGGCGGATGTAGGCTCCGCTCTCGTGAGGCCATTTGACCTCAATGTGAGTATGAGTCCAATGCCACCAAAGTAATAAATGCAGGGTGCATTTGAGCTGGATCAACTTTTTCGGCCGAATATCCATCCAGATCAAGGGATTAGATGGCCATTATCGGGCCAGACCAGCCCTGTCTCTGCACGCCTTGTGACGTAAAACGACCGGCGGCGTGACTCAATGGCATAAAAAAACGCGCCCGGTGGCGCGTTTTTGAGTGTCCGGCTGACGATCAGTTGTCACACAGATCGTTGGGCATATCCTGACGCAAGCGGGTCCAGAGTTTGCCTGACTCGATACCGTACTGACGCACTGTCATAAAGACGGCTTCATGGTTTTTGGTCTCGGCCAGACCAAGCAGCGTCTTGTAGTAGGCATCTGCGGTCTCGCGGGCCTGCTTGTCGGAGAAGTAGTAGCTACCGACCCGGCTATACAACCCTTTAAAACCGTTCAGGATCAGCGCGTAGATCGGATTGCCGGAAGCAAATGCCAGCTGGTGATGCAACCGGTAGTCGAACTCGGCATAAGCCTGTGGATTGTTCTCGACCCCATCGGCGCCACGCAGGATCTCGGCGGCCTGTTCCGGATTGTGACGGATCGCCCCGCGAATAAAGATGGTGCAGATGTGGGTACGGGCAGAGAGCAACTGGGCTATCAGATCCGGCACCTTGTCCTGATCGAGACGAGCCAGCGTCTCCAGAATATTGAGACCCGAGGTTTCCCAGAAGTTGTTCACCTTGGTCGGTTTGCCATGCTGGATGGTCAGCCAGCCATCACGGGCCAGTCGCTGCAGCACTTCACGCAAGGTCGTCCGCGTCACCCCGATCAACTCGGACAACTCACGCTCGGCGGGCAGAATGGATCCGGGAGGAAAGCGATTGTTCCAGATGGACTCGATGATGTATTCCTCGGCAAACCCTGCTGGGCTCTGCGCTTTTATAACCATGAATTGACTCTGTTGTAATGCGTAAAAAGGCTGACGAATGATATCAAAGCGATGATGGCTGGCAAGCAGAAGGTCAGTCCTCTGCTCACATCGGGACAAATATTGTTGATAACTTGTATTCAATCACATCCCTTGTAGTGGGAAGCCGCTCAATGTGTGGTTATTAAACCACCATCAAGACCGCTTCCGGCCTGCTCTTATTTATAATCGGCCCGCTTTTTGATTAAAATCACGTGACATTAACTCGTGAAAGGTCAACATCCGGACGTACTGGTCGCTCCATCATTGACTGCATGGATGCAAGATCCCAACAACAACCCAGAGACCCAACATCATGCCAATAAGCCTCGGGCAGGCATTTGCCAAGAACTTCCTCGGCAATGCCCCACACTGGTATAAAAGCGCCATTCTGCTGTTTCTGGTGATCAATCCGATCGCCTTCTATCTCGACCCCTTCAGCGCGGGCTGGTTACTGGTGGTGGAATTTATCTTTACCCTCGCCATGGCCCTCAAGTGCTATCCCCTGCAACCAGGCGGTCTGCTGGCCATCGAGGCAGTGCTCATCGGCATGACCTCTGCCGAACAGGTCAAACACGAGCTGGTCGCCAACATCGAAGTGCTGCTGTTGCTGGTCTTTATGGTGGCCGGCATCTACTTCATGAAGCAGTTGTTGCTTTTCGTCTTTACCAAGCTGCTGATCGGGGTGCGCTCCAAGATCCTGCTCTCCCTCTCCTTCTGTCTGGTCTCCGCCTTCCTGTCGGCGTTTCTCGACGCCCTGACCGTGATTGCGGTGGTGATCAGCGTGGCGACCGGCTTCTACGCCATCTACCACAAGGTCTCCTCCGGCAAGGAGTTCGGCAATCCCCACGACCATACCCAGGATCAGGAGGTACCCGAGCTCAACCGTCAGGATCTCGACAACTTCCGCGCCTTCTTGCGCAGCCTGATGATGCATGCCGCCATCGGTACCGCCCTGGGTGGCGTCTGTACCCTGGTGGGCGAACCGCAGAACCTCATCATCGGCGAGCAGGCTGGCTGGCACTTTGGCGAGTTTGCGGTGCGCATGGCCCCCGTCACCCTCCCCGTCTTTATCTGCGGTCTGCTGACTTGCGTGGTGGTAGAGCGGTTCCGCTGGTTTGGTTACGGCACTCTGCTGCCAGACAACGTGCGCGCCATCATGGAGGAGTACAACCGCTACGAAGAGGCGAAGCGCAGTCCGCAGGACAAGGCCAAGCTGATTGTCCAGGCTCTGATCGCCGTCTGGCTCATTATCGGTCTCGCCCTTCATCTGGCGGCGGTAGGCCTCATCGGCCTCTCGGTCATCGTGTTGGCCACCTCGCTCACCGGCATCACCGAAGAGCATGCGCTGGGCAAGGCGTTTGAAGAGGCACTGCCCTTCACCGCGCTGCTGGCGGTCTTCTTCAGCGTGGTGGCGGTGATCATCGATCAGCAACTTTTCAAACCGGTGATCCAGTGGGTGCTCTCGGCCGAACCCGAGCAGCAGCTGGCCCTCTTCTATATGGCCAACGGTCTGCTCTCCATGGTCAGTGACAACGTCTTTGTCGGCACCGTCTATATCAACGAGGTGAAAACCGCCCTGCTCAACGGCGCCATCAGTCGCGAGCAGTTCGATCTGCTGGCCGTGGCCATCAACACCGGTACCAACCTGCCGTCAGTCGCCACCCCCAACGGTCAGGCAGCCTTCCTCTTCATGCTGACTTCGGCGCTGGCGCCGCTGCTGCGCCTCTCCTATGGCCGCATGGTGTGGATGGCGCTGCCCTACACCCTGGTGCTGGGACTGGTCGGCTTCTTTGCAGTCGAGCTGCTGCTCGGCCCCGCCACCCAGTGGTTCTATCAGCAGGGATGGCTGGTGCTGTCAGAGGGTGCCGCCGCCGTGGCGCCCGCACTCCACTGAACTCATTGTGCCTAATCGAGAAGGGTCCCTGCGGACCCTTTTCTTTTGCTGTCCGCTCTGCTCTAATTCAGCCACTATTTTTTTCTGAGAGATCAATCAGATGATCGAGTTTCTGCGCCGTTTGGCAGCCAATCGACTGGCGTGGGGGCTGCTCGCTGCCTCTGCCCTGTTCCTTGAGCTGTGTGCCCTCTTCTTCCAGCATGTGCTCGGGCTTCACCCCTGCGTCATGTGCGTCTACGAACGGCTCGCCACCCTGGGTGTGCTCACGGCCGGTCTTGTTGGTCTCATCGCTCCGCAGAAGTGGTATCTGCGCTGGAGCGCCATGCTGCTGTGGGGATACAGCGCCTTCCGTGGCTTCCAGCTGGCCCTCAAGCACGTCGACTATCAGATGAACCCCTCCCCGTTCAACGTCTGCAGCCCGTTTGCCGACTTCCCGAGCTGGGCCCCCCTCGATCAGTGGATCCCCTGGCTCTTCTTCCCGGATGGCGATTGCGCCGAGATCAGCTGGCGTTTCTTCGACTTCTCCATGCCCCAATGGCTGGTCGCCATCTTCGCAGCCTATCTGCTGGTTTTCGTGGTAGTAGCCATCGGCAATCTGGTGAAAGGACGCTGCTGCAGCTGACGTTTGCGTGGACGTAGAAATCGTTAACAACAAAAAGGGGGAGCCATAATGGCTCCCCCTTTCTCATGCTTTCTGACCGCTGGTTACGCCTTGGCGGCGCCCATCTTGGCCTTGATCGCCCCGATGACCATCGGCAGCAACGAGATGCCGATGATGCCGAAGATAAGCAGGGTAAAGTTCTGGCGCACCACCGGCAGATTGCCGAAGAAGTGGCCCGCATAGACGAACGACAGCACCCACAGCAGACCACCAACCAGATTGAAGGCGAGGAAGCGCGGATAGGTCATGGCGCCCATGCCGGCCACAAAGGGGGCGAAGGTACGCACGATGGGCAGGAAGCGGGTAATGATGATGGTCTTGCCACCATGTTTGGCATAGAAGGCGTGGGTCTTCTCCAGATAGTCGCGGCGGAAGATTTTTGAATCCGGGTTGCGGAACAGCTGCTCGCCAAAGAAGTGACCTATGGTGTAGTTGACCACGTTGCCCAGCACAGCCGCGATGATCAGCACGGCCGCCAGGGTATGGACATCCAGCACGCTGCCCACGGTGAGCGCACCGGCGGCAAACAGCAGGGAGTCACCCGGCAGGAAGGGGGTCACCACCAGTCCGGTCTCGCAGAAGATGATGAGAAACAGGATGGCGTAAACCCAGATGCCGTAGTTTTCAAACAGCTCTTTCAAATGCACGTCAACGTGCAGAATAAAGTCGATTGCAAAGAGGATCAGATCCATTTTTCCATACTCGTAAAGTGAACGGCGTGGAGTCTACGCCAATGCCAGTCGGCTCACAATCGCTGGGCCGGCCTCTTTTTAAGCCCGCAACCCCCTCAGCCAAATGAAACCGTTTTTCCTGCTGTACCGCCAGCACTGGCTTCTTCAGCAAGCGGGAGAATGGTGGCAGAGAGTGTGACTTACTGCTTTACCTCCAGCTCGTGGCGTACCTGCGGCGGAAGGCAACGCTCCCAACACCACAGCAGAATAAGCAGCAGAGTCGCATCGTCGAGCCAGCCAAAGAGCGGGATCATGTCCGGCACCAGATCTACCGGGCTGATACCGTAAAGCAGGATAAGGATCACCAGCCCCCTGGCCCACCAGGGGGTACCGGGATGGCGAAAGCCCTGATAGAGGCGGCGAACTCGCCGCCAGAGCAACCCGTGTCTGGTGCTCATGACACTATCAGCTCGCTGCGCAACCGCTGGATCTGATCCCGCAGTGCGGCCGCCTGCTCGAACTCCAGATCCCGCGCATGCTGGAACATCTGCTCCTCCATCCGTTTGATCTCTTTGGCAATCTCGCTGGCAGAGCGGGCATGGTACTCCCCTTGCGGCTCTGCGGCCTTGCGGCTCCCCTTGCCCGGTTTGCCGGTGGGACGACTGCCCCCCATGTCCATCACGTCCCCCACAGACTTGTTGAGCCCCTTGGGCACAATACCGTGCTTGAGGTTGTGGGCATGCTGCAGGGCACGGCGCCGCTCGGTCTCCTCGATCGCCACCTGCATGGAGTTGGTGATGGTATCGCCGTAGAGGATGACCTTGCCATTGAGGTTGCGCGCCGCCCGGCCTATGGTCTGGATCAGCGAACGGGTGGAGCGCAGGAAGCCCTCCTTGTCCGCATCGAGAATCGCCACCAGCGACACCTCCGGCATGTCGAGACCTTCCCGCAACAGGTTGATCCCCACCAGCACATCAAACTTGCCGAGGCGCAAATCACGGATGATCTCCACCCGCTCCACGGTATCGATGTCAGAGTGGAGATAGCGCACCTTGACCCCGTGCTCCGCCAGATATTCGGTCAGATCCTCAGCCATTCGCTTGGTCAGGGTAGTGACCAGCACCCTCTCCTCCACGGCAACCCGTTTGCGGATCTCGGAGAGCAGATCGTCCACCTGGGTGCTGACTGGCCGTACTTCCACCTCAGGATCGAGCAGGCCGGTGGGACGCACCACCTGCTGCACCACATCGCCGCCGGACTTCTCCAGCTCGTAGGGGCCGGGGGTCGCCGAGACAAACACCGTCTGCGGCATCAGCGCCTCGAATTCGTCGAACTTGAGCGGCCGGTTGTCGAGCGCCGAGGGGAGCCGGAAACCGTACTCTACCAGGGTCTCCTTGCGGGATCGGTCCCCTTTGAACATGGCGCCGATCTGCGGCACCGTGACGTGGGATTCATCGATGATGAGCAGGCCATCCCCCGGCAGATAGTCAAACAGGGTGGGCGGCGGCTCCCCCGGCGCGCGACCGGAGAGGTAGCGACTGTAGTTCTCGATGCCGGAGCAGTAGCCCAGCTCCTGCATCATCTCCATGTCGAACTGGGTACGCTGGCTGATGCGCTGCTCCTCCACCAGCTTGTTGAGTGACATCAGCTGTTCGCGACGCCCTCTGAGCTCCTCCTTGATGTGCTCGATGGCGCCGAGAATGGTCTCGCGCGGGGTGGCATAGTGGGTCTTGGGATAGATGGTGTAGCGCACCACCGTCTGCTCAATGGCGCCGGTCAGCGGGTCGAAGAGGGAGAGGCGCTCCACCTCTTCATCAAACAGCTCCACCCGCAGGGCCAGCTTGTCCGATTCGGCGGGGTAGATGTCGATCACCTCCCCCCGCACCCGGAAGGTGCCGCGCTGGAAGGCCATGTCGTTGCGGGTGTACTGCAGCTCGGCGAGCCGGCGCAGGATATCCCGCTGGTTGATCACATCCCCCACTTTGAGATGCAGCATCATGCTGAGGTAGGCCTGCGGATCCCCCAGACCATAGATAGCCGACACCGAGGCGACGATCACCACGTCGCGCCGCTCCAGCAACGCCTTGGTGGCCGACAATCGCATCTGCTCGATGTGATCGTTGATGGAGGCATCCTTCTCGATGAAGGTATCGGTGGTCGGCACATAGGCTTCTGGCTGGTAGTAGTCGTAGTAGGAGACGAAATACTCCACCGCATTGTCGGGAAAGAACTCCTTCATCTCGCCGTAGAGCTGGGCGGCCAGGGTCTTGTTCGGAGCCAAAATCATGGTCGGGCGATTGAGGGTGGCGATGACGTTGGCCATGGTGAAGGTCTTGCCTGAACCGGTCACCCCGAGCAGGGTCTGGTGGGCCAGCCCTGACTCAATGCCATCGAGCAGCCTGGCTATTGCAGCGGGCTGATCCCCGGCGGGTTGAAACTGGCTGGCTAGTTTGAACAGTTTGCTCATGAAGACTCCCGACACAAAACAGCAAGTAGCGCAGTGTAACCGAGTGCTCCCCGGCGGTACACTCGCTTGCGGTGGCGCGAACGGCTTGACCCTCTCCGGCGCCTTCTGTATGATGCCCCTCCTTGCCTGATGTTCCCCCGTAGTTCAGTCGGTAGAACGGCGGACTGTTAATCCGTATGTCACTGGTTCAAGTCCAGTCGGGGGAGCCAATTCCTCACCATATCGGTGCAAGTTATCCACTTTAGTGCCCTCCCCAGCTTTTTTTAATGCACAAGATCCCGTTTGCGGATCCGTTTCCCGTTTCCTCCCGCGCTCCACCTTGCAGAGTTTTCTTCTGCCATATCTAACTATTTGATTTTTATAGCAAGTTTTTTTCTGCGGTATTTTTTGAACAGCACTTGCAGCCCAGTCGTGACGCGGCTTTCCGGCCGATGAACAAGATTCATAAACAGGGTTATCCACAGATTCTGTGGGTAACTGCCGCAATCCCTGTCGGGACGCGGGATAGCTGGCAACCCCGGCTTTTCAGGAGCGGTTTTGCCGCGAAACCTGATTTTATGCTGTTTTTACGCATCTCTGGTCAGTGGCGCAAAAGGGGTCTTTTGAACCTTTCTCGAGATATCTTTTTGCCAAGCCAGTCAGGCTGGGCGAACGGGCAAATCATCCCCTGTTTCACCTCGTGCCCACCCTCTGATCCCGCTGGTTGAATCTTCTGAAACTGATCTCGATCAAGCGTTGTAGCAGCAGAATCTAAAGTTTTTACCTCTGCCATCCCCCCAGCCAGGCCACCAGCATTTTTCACTAATTGACACTGGGGGGCACAGCAATAAGCTCCCTCTTTTTCCCCCTTGTCCCCCTATCGCCTCGAAATAGTGCGAGATCCCTTTCGATTAATCGGCCCCTTGCGCTTCTTTATTGGGGATAGATCCGGCACAATATCGGCCCCACTTTTTTCCTCGGTTTTTCCGGGCATGACCATAGACTTTGTGACACTGCTACATCAAAGCGACTCCCTGCTGCTCTTCGTGGTGCTGGCTTTTGGCCTGCTGCTTGGCAAGGTACGGATTGGCAACTTTCAGATTGGCAACACCATAGGTGTGCTGTTTACCGCCCTGCTGTTTGGTCAGATGGGCTTCGAGTTCACCGCCACGACCGAGAACGTCGGCTTCATGCTCTTCATCTTCTGCGTGGGGATCGAAGCGGGGCCCCACTTCTTCAGCGTCTTCCTACGCGATGGCATCCACTACATCACCCTGACCCTGGTGATCCTGCTGACCGCCCTCTTCCTGACGGTAGGGCTGGCCAAGTTCTTCAATCTGGGGCCAGGGATGGCGGCCGGCATTCTGGCGGGGTCGCTCACCTCGACCCCTGCGCTGGTCGGTGCCCAGGATGCCCTGCGCAGTGGCCTGCTCAACCTGCCCCATCAGACCGATATGCAGGCGGTGCTCGACAATATGGGTATCGGCTACGCCCTGACCTATCTGGTGGGTCTGGTTGGCCTGATGCTGGTCGTGCGCTACCTGCCGTCGCTGGCACGGCTCGATCTCAATACAGAGGCGCAAAAAATTGCCCGTGAGCGGGGTCTCTCCGACAGCGACAGTCGCAAGACCTACCTGCCCATCATCCGCGCCTATCGGGTTGGCCCCGAACTGGCAGCCTGGATCGGTGGCCGCACCCTGCGTGAAACCGGCATCTATCCCCACACCGGCTGCTATGTGGAGCGGATCCGCCGCAACGGCATTCTCGCCAGTCCCGATGGCGATGCCGTCATTCAGGAAGGGGACGAGATCGCTCTGGTGGGCTATCCCGAGAGCCACGAGAAGCTGGACGTCAACTACCGCAACGGTAAAGAGGTGTTTGATCGCAACCTGCTCGACCTGCAGATCGTCACCGAAGAGATCGTGGTAAAGAACGACTCCGTGGTGGGTCGTCATCTGGTGGAACTCAACCTGACCGAGAAGGGGTGCTTCCTCAACCGGGTGGTGCGTTCCCAAATCGAGATGCCGTTCGATCGCA
Organism: Aeromonas sp. SG16; assembly: GCF_024436135.1. Taxonomy (NCBI): domain Bacteria; kingdom Pseudomonadati; phylum Pseudomonadota; class Gammaproteobacteria; order Aeromonadales; family Aeromonadaceae; genus Aeromonas; species Aeromonas sp. SG16. The sequence goes on along the minus strand of NZ_JANFNW010000001.1, from coordinate 566,623 downwards.
ACATCATGCTGCAAAAAGGCGACGTGCTGCAGATCAGCGGCGAAAAACAGCGGGTCAAACTGCTGGCCAACAAGATCGGCTTTATCAGTATCCACAGCCAGACCACGGATCTGGTGGCCTTCACCACCTTCTTCGTGCTGGGGCTGCTGATCGGTTCCGTCTCGCTGGTGTTCGGCCAGATTGAATTTGGCCTCGGCAACGCAGTCGGTCTGCTGCTGGCAGGCATTCTGATGGGGTATCTGCGGGCCAACCACCCGACGGTCGGCTACGTGCCCCCGGGCGCCCTGCGACTGGCCAAAGATCTTGGTTTGGCGGTCTTTATGGTGAGCACCGGTCTCAAGGCGGGTGGTGGTATTCTGGATCACCTGAGCGAAGTGGGTGCCGTGGTACTCTTCTCCGGTATGCTGGTCACCACCCTGCCGGTACTGGTCGGCTACCTGTTCGGGGTCTGGGTATTGAAGATGAACCCGGCGCTGCTGCTTGGCGCCATCACAGGTGCCCGTACCTGCGCCCCCGCCATGGATGTGGTCAACGAGGCCGCCAACAGCTCCATTCCGGCGCTTGGCTACGCAGGTACCTATGCGGTGGCAAACGTGATGCTGACGCTGGCAGGCTCCTTTATCATCGGCTTCTGGTTCTAGCAGCTATCAAGTTACCGCTAACAAAGAAGGGAGCCTCAGGCTCCCTTCTTGCTATCTGCCTTTCTCCCAAGACGCGGAGCAGGCTCATTGGTGTGATCTCACCTGACACCAACCATCTGCGCTGTCTGCCCCCTACCCACAAAGGTTGATGC
>NZ_JANFNW010000001.1:531832-565733 GCF_024436135.1 Aeromonas sp. SG16 | reverse complement strand
TGCTCTGCTCTGCTCTGCTCTGCTCTGCTCTGCTCTGCTCTGCTCTGCTCTGCTCTGCTCTGCTCTGCTCTGCTCTGCTCTGCAATGAGTGATGGCAGATCACGGAAACAAAAAAAGCGCCCTGAGGCGCTTTTTTCATATCAACCGGATGATCAGGCTTTGAACTTGCTGAACACCAGAGAAGCGTTGGTACCGCCAAAGCCGAAGCTGTTGGACATGACGGTGTTGAGCTCGGCCTCTTCGTACTCGCGCACGATGGGCAGACCTTCCGCTTTCTCGTCCAGAGTCTCGATGTTGATGCTGGGCGCGATAAAGCCGTGCTCCATCATCAGCAGGGAGTAGACAGCCTCATGCACGCCGGCAGCGCCCAGCGCATGACCGGTCATCGCCTTGGTGGCGGAGATCTTGGGACCGTTGGCGCCAAACAGAGTCTGGATAGCTTCCAGCTCCTTGGTATCGCCCACCGGGGTGGAGGTACCGTGGGTGTTGATGTAATCAACCTTGCCGACACCCTGCATCGCCATCTTCATGCAACGCACCGCGCCTTCGCCACTCGGGGCAACCATGTCGTAGCCATCAGAAGTAGCACCGTAACCGGTCAGCTCGGCATAGATGTGAGCACCACGGGCCAGAGCATGTTCCAGCTCCTCAACCACCAGGATGCCGCCGCCACCGGAGATAACGAAACCATCGCGGTTCGCATCATAGGTACGGGAGGCTTTTTCCGGCGTGTCGTTGTACTTGGTAGAGAGTGCACCCATGGCGTCAAACTGGATGGTAGAGGACCAGTCCAGCTCCTCGCCGCCACCAGCGAAGACCACATCCTGTTTGCCAAGCTGGATCAGCTCCAGCGCGTGACCGATGCAGTGGGCAGAGGTGGCGCAGGCGGAGCTGATGGAGTAGTTGACCCCCTTGATCTGGTAAGGGGTCGCCAGACATGCAGAGGTGGTGGAAGACATGGTACGCGGCACCATGTAAGGGCCCACACGCTTGACCCCTTTCTCACGGGCGATGTCCACAGACTCCGAGGTGTTCTTGCCGGAAGCACCACCTGAACCGACCACCAGGCCGGTACGCTCGTTGGAGACCTGCTCTTGCGCCAGACCAGCATCTTCAATGGCCTGCTGCATGGAGAGGTAGGCGTAGGCCGCAGCGTCACCCATGAAACGCATGACTTTACGGTCGATCAGTTCAGACGGCTCGAGTTTGATATTACCCCAGACACGGCTGCGCAGGTTGTGCTGCTCGAACTGCTCGGAATAGGTGATGCCGGATTTACCTGCTTTCAGGGAGGCCAGCACTTCTTCCTTGTTGTTGCCGATACTGGAGATGACGCCGATACCGGTGATCACTGCTCTTCTCATTAATTCATCTCGTCTGGAAAAACTGGCGCCAAGTCTACCCGCTTTCGGCTGCCAAACTGGTCTGCTTTCACGTAGAATGCCCGCGTTTTTGTGACGCGAGCCGAGGAAAACGTGAGTCAAACATCCTTACATCATGCCCGATTGGACTGGAATGAGGCGGGAACTCCAGTCTCCAGTGAGTTCGGGGATGTGTACTTTTCCAATGATAACGGTCTAGCTGAAACGCGCTATGTCTTTTTGCAGCAAAACCGGCTGCCAGCGCGATTTTTGCACCACGATCGTGACACTTTCGTGATTGGTGAGACAGGTTTCGGCACAGGTCTTAACTTTCTGGCGACAATGGCAGCCTTTCTTGAACAGGCGCCCCAAACCGGCAACGGCTCCCGCCTTCACTTCATCAGTTTTGAAAAATACCCCCTGACCCAGGGCGATCTGCGCAAGGCGTTGGCCGCTTGGCCCGAACTCTCTTCCTTGAGCCAGGATCTCATCGCGCAGTGGCCCATCCCGGTGTCCGGCTGCCATCGCCTTATCTTTGCCGGTGGCCGGATCCGGCTCGATCTCTGGTTGGGCGATATCAAGGATATGATGCCGCAACTGCCCCACCACGCTGAGGGGCTGGTGGATGCCTGGTATCTGGATGGCTTTTCCCCCGCCAAAAATCCCGAGATGTGGACGCAAGCGTTGTTCGACGGCCTGGCTCGCATAGCCCGTCCTGCCGCCACCATCGCCACCTTCACCTGTGCCGGCTTCGTGCGCCGTGGCCTGATTGCTGCAGGCTTTGCCATGAAGAAGGTGAAAGGGCACGGTAGCAAGCGGGAGATGCTGGCGGGGGATCGCACCGACAAGCAGCCGCAACAGACCATTGCCCCCTGGTATGCCCGCACCGCAGGCAGGGATGGCGAGGTGCTGATCATCGGCGGCGGCATCGCCTCGGCCATGACGGCGCTCTCTCTGGTAGAGCGTGGCCGCAAGGTGACTCTGCTCTGTGAAGATGACGAACCAGCCAACGGCGCCTCAGGCAACCGCCAGGGAGCCCTCTATCCACTGCTTAACGGCGAGCACGATGCGCTGTCGCGTTTCTATTCGCTTGCCTTTGGCTATGCCCGCCACCGCCTGCTGGCACTGGCCGAGCGCCATCCCGTCGCATTTGCCCTGTGCGGGGTAACCCAGCTCGGTTATGACGAAAAATCGGCAGCCAAGCTGGCGAAAATGAGTCAGGGCCCCTTCCCGTCCGAGCTGATGCAACCCCTCTCGACCGTGGAAGTAGAACAGGTCGTCGGCCTGCCCTGCGGCCACAGCGGCGTCAGCTACCCGCTGGGCGGCTGGCTCTGCCCGGCGGATCTAACCCACGCTGCTATCAAAGAAGCACAAGCCAGCGCGCTGCTTGAGGTGGTGTTCAACACCGAGGTGGTTGCCATTGCCGAACAGGTGGATGGCTGGCAGGTCGAGAGCCGTGACGGACGCCGCTGGCAAGCCCCCAATCTGGTGGTTGCCGCCGGACACAAGCTGTCTGCGCTCATCCCCTTTGCCGAGCTGCCGCTCTATCCGGTGCGCGGTCAGGTGAGCCATGTGCCGACCTCAGCCAGCCTGAGCCGGCTCAAGACCGTGCTCTGCTACGATGGCTACCTCACTCCAGCCCATAACGATCACCACTGCATCGGCGCCAGCTATGGCCGCAACCAGACCGATCTTGCGTTTCGCGCTGAAGAGCAGCTCCAGAACCAGGCGCGGCTGCAAGCCAGCCTGCCAGAGCAAAGCTGGCCCAGCAAGGTGGATGTCAGCGGCAATGAGGCTCGGGTAGGCGTGCGCTGCGCCAGTCGGGATCACCTGCCGGTGGTGGGGCCAGTCGCCAGATTGGCAAGCCTGGCGGATCACTACGCCGGGCTGCACACCGATCAGCAAGGTGCCGCCCCCCTACCGTGCCACCCCGGCCTCTATGTGCTGGGGGCGCTGGGCTCAAGAGGTCTCTGCTCGGCGCCACTTTGTGGCGAGCTGCTTGCCAGCGAGATCTGCGGTGATCCGCTGCCACTGGCAGCCGATCTGCTGGAAGCGCTCCACCCGGCCCGCTACTGGGTACGCAAGCTGCTCAAGGGCAAAGCGCTGGCATAATGCCAACGACCCGAAACGACAAGGCCGCCCACAGGGGCGGCCTTTCTTGTATGCCTATCTTGATTAGCTCGACTACTTGGGCCAGTGGACACCGAGTTGCTCGCCATAACGGGTTTGTCGCTGAAAATCGGCAATCCGGCTGCGGATCTTCACCAACTCTCCCTGCCCCGCAGCCCAGGCGGCATAACGCAGTGCCTGACAGTCGCTGTGAGCAGGCAAGTCAGCAATGGCGCCGCCAACCTGATTGGCACCTTGTTGAACCATCTCCTTGAAGCGGGACTCATAGTCGAACATGCTGGCCAGCAAGCGAGCCCAGCGCTGGCGCGCCGGATCGGCCGCGTTGTTCTTCCCTTCACCACTATTTTCACTCTGGCGCCAGCGGGGTAACTCAACCGTCGCACGGGTGGTGACGGTGACTCTGCTCAGCTGGCAGAGCCCCTGCAGCTGATCGGTCTCCAGTTGCCAATCGAGCTGATAACTCGCCTTGCCAAGCACGGGGTTGCCATTCACCTTGGGGGCACTCTGGGCAATAGCTTGGGCCAGTTGATCTGGCTGGGCAGCACTGACCTCATAAAAACGAACATTGATACGGGACTCGGGGACCACTTGCGGCCTGATTGGCTGCGCCTGACTCGCCAGGGGCAACAGCAGCGCCGCAACCCCCACTACCACTCCATAGAACTTGCTGACCATGCCAGACTACCTTCCTTGATTGCACGGGCGAAGTACCGACCTTGGGGAAACGCGCCGCCACACAGATAACGTCTATAGCCTATGTGTGCCAAAGATATGGCGCAACACAATGATGGACCAGAAATCAGAGCCCGCTCACAGGTTCCGTGAGCAGAGTATGGCACAAGGCCAAATCTGTATTTTTATTGGGCAGAGCGACTGATGCGCAGCCAGTTGAGGTGGTAGTTTTTCACATTGATGTCGTGACCATCTATCTGAATGAACTGATCATTTTTAAGACGGTTGGCAAAAAAGTCCTGATCTGCCCCCTCTTTCAGCCACAGCTCGCAAAGCCCCCGTTTTCCCTCCCCGGGATAGAACCGGGTGATCACCAGCACCGCCACACCGTCCACCCGGATGCCATTGCGATTCATACACTCCCCCTCACTCATGCGCGATGCCAGCGCGGCATAACGGGGAACCTGCCCTCTGGCCACCACCACCACACCGTAGGAGTGGGCAGCCATCAATCGCCGCATGGCGACCGCCTGATGGGGGCCGGTCTGATGAAATCCATCGTTCTTCATGGCAACGGCCGGCAGCGGCAGCAACATCCAGCAAAGGGGCCATATCCAGCGTTTAACACCTGATAAACGACGAAAAACCATACAAAATCCTCAAAAGAAAACCTGAGGGCGGCAAGGCTATTACGTCAAAAATTCAGGGTAAAGCACCTTTACCCTTCTTTAATTCTGCAAAACAGGCCAAACGTTGATTAGGTTCACACTGCATCGAGTTTCATATCGCCAAATTACCTCTATAGGAATAGACTCCGAACCCCTCTTGTTTAATGGAATGGAATAGATGCTGGAACTCATCATCGGCACCCTGGTCACTCTGGTGGTCGGGCGCGCCATCTTCAAAGGATACTCAGCGACAGGCGTGTTGCTGAGCGGCGGCTTGCTGCTGCTGGTCGTCACGGCCCTGATGGGCAAGCCGGTGCTGCCGAGCAAGGTGACAAGCACCGGTTATATCGCCACCGATATCTTCGAATATGTCCGCTTCCTGCTCAACGATCGTGGCGGTGGACTGGGGATGCTGATCATGGTGCTGTGCGGCTTCGCCGGCTACATGAGCCACATCGGTGCCAACACTATTCTGGTCAAGCTGGCCAGCAAACCGCTCGGCATCATCAAATCCCCCTATATCCTGCTGGTTGCCGCCTATCTGGTGGCCTGTGCCATGTCGCTGGCAGTCAGCTCCGCTACCGGTCTTGGCGTGCTGCTGATGGCAACCCTGTTCCCGCTGATGGTCAACATGGGGATCTCCCGTGGAGCCGCAGCCGCCGTGTGCGCCTCGCCAGCCGCCATCATTCTGGCTCCGACCTCCGGTGACGTGGTGATGGCCGCCCAGGCTGCCAACATGCCGCTGCTGGACTTTGCCTTCAAGCTGACCCTGCCCATCTCGCTGGTCGCCATCGCCTGTATGGCGGTGACCCACTTCTTCTGGCAGCGCTACCTCGATCAGAAATCCGGCGAGCACAACGAGCCGGTCGCGCCGAGCGACCTCATCACCACGGCGCCCGGCTTCTACGCCATTCTCCCCTTCACCCCCATCATCGGGGTGCTGGTGTTTGACGGCAAATGGGGCCCGCAGCTCGATATCGTCACCATCATCGTCATGTGCATGGTGCTGGCCAGCCTGCTGGAGCTGGTACGCCTGCGCAACGGCAAGGAGCTGCTGGATGGTCTGCAGGTCTGCTGGCGCAACATGGCCGACGCCTTTGCCGGCGTTGTGATGCTGCTGGTCGGTGCCGGTGTCTTCGCTCAGGGTCTGATGACCATCGGCTTTATCGACACCCTGCTGGCCCACGCCCAGGATCTGGGCTCGGGCGGCATGATCATGATGCTGTCACTGGTGGTGATCACCACCCTGGCCGCTTTCACGACCGGCTCGGGCAATGCCCCCTTCTACGCCTTCGTGGAGCTGATCCCCAATCTGGCCACCAGCCTTGGCATCAACCCGGCCTATCTGGTGATCCCCATGCTGCAAGCCTCCAACCTGGGCCGCACCATTTCACCGGTCTCAGGTGTCGTGGTCGCCTGTGCGGGGATGGGCAAACTCTCGCCGTTCGAAGTGGTCAAACGCACTTCGCTGCCAGTGGCCGTCGGCCTGCTGGTGGTGATCGTCGCTACCCAGATCATGGTTCCGGCCTGATCGCTGACCAGCCCGGTCTGCGCCGGGCTGGTATCTCTCCCCCCCTTTGCAGTAGACTCTGTGCTCTTTTTCCCCAAAGGAGGACCGAGATGAGTATTACGGTTCAACTTGCCCACTTCAGTGATTGCCACTCCCATTTCGATGGTGCGCCGATAAGCTTCACCCCCGCCGGAGAGTCCCAGTGGCGCACCCAGTGTGGCGGTTATGCCCGGATCCTGACCCGCCTGACCCAACTGCGCGCGCAAGCGGCTGCAGCAGGTCGCGGCTGCCTTTTTCTGCACGGCGGCGACTCCTTTCAGGGCTCCCTCTATTTCAACCGGTTCAAGGGGCGAGCCAACGCCGACCTGCTCGCCATGTTGGCCCCCGATGCGATGGTGATCGGCAACCACGAATTCGATCTGGGTAATGGCCAGCTGGTGGAGTTTCTGCGCCAGCTCGATTTTCCGGTGCTCGCGGCCAATCTGGACAACAGTCAGGAGCCGGCCGATACGCCTCTTCGCCTGTGGGATATTCCCCACCTCTACGACGCCCATCAGCCCTGGCATCGCCGGGTCATCGACGGCGTCCCCTTTGCCCTGCTCGGGATCACGCTGGCCCAGATGGCGGCCATCGCCAATCCGGATCCCCACACCCGCTTCCACGGGGTGAACGAAACCCTGACCCGGGTCATTCGCGAGATCAAGGGCGAAGGGATCCACCATATCGTGCTGCTGAGCCACCTCGGGCTGGATCAGGACAAGCTGCTGGCCGAACGCTTCCCCGAGATCAGTCTTATTGTGGGCGGCCATACCCACAGCCTGCTGGGGGATCTTGCGCCGCTGGGCCTGCCAAGCGAAGGGGATTATCCCCTGCTGCACAATGGCGTAGCCATCATGCACGCGGGCCACAGTGCCCTCTGCCTTGGCGTCTGCGAGCTCACCTTCGATGAAGCTGGCCGCGTGGTAGATAGCCACGGCCAGCTGGAGTGGCTCCCCTGGCAACCCTGGCCGTTCGGCTCCACCCCGCCAGCCGGACTCACTTTCTGCGAACCGGATGCCAGGCTGGAGCAGCATCTGGCCAAACGCTACCGGCCGGAGATCGAGACCATGACCCAGCGCATCGTCACCAGACTCGATACCCCGCTCCCCCATCAACGCCTGCCCGATGCCAACCTGCCTCACGGCAGCCATGTCGCACCGCTGGTAGCCCATGCCATGCTGATGGCGGCCCGGGAACAGGTAGGCGAGGTCGATTTTGCCCTGCACAACGCTGGTGGCGTGCGCTGCTCGCTGGAGCCGGGCCCCTTGAGCGAGGCCGATATCGCCGGTCGCCTGCTCCCCTTTGCCATTCCCCTCACCCTCTATCGGGTACACGGCCACGAGTTGGCGGAAGCGCTGGAGAATGCAATCGACAACGCCACCAATAATGGCGTGGTCGGCAATGGCAACGGCAGCTTCCCCTACACCGCCGGGGTGCGCTTCACCTACCAGGCCGATCGGCCCAAAGGTCAGCGTATTACCCGTCTGGAGTGGGAGCCTGCGCCAGACTGCTGGCAACCGGTGGCGTCCGACCAGGTCTATCGCGGGGTATCGAGCGCCTACACCGCCTCCGGCAAGGAGGGCTACACCGCGCTGACTCGCACCCTGACCCAGCACAATCAGGAGCTTGGCATCACGCTAGCCGATGCCTTTATCCGCTGGGCCCGCCATCAGCCGGAGCTGCGGGCCATGCCACCGCGAGTCGAGTACCTGCCGTAAAGGCCCCTCGATGTGCCTGTCTGCATCCATATCGGGCAGATAGGCACTTTTCGTCTCTGAAACCGCTCTTTTTCGACAATATTTGCCCCGGATGGGCCTGTACCATTGCATCATCCGCGCGGGCTCGGCAAGATAGGCCCGCTTTCAAGACCAGCTGCAGGAACAGGCTACTTCATGAATCATTCCATCCGTTTCACTCCCCCCCGCGTCAATCCGGCCATCAAGCCCACAGCCATCTTGCTGACCGCGTTGCTGGCGCTGCTCTTCTGCCTGCGCAACCCGCTCGTTCATGCCATGGCGCCGGGGTTTGACGCCTCGCTCTTTGCCGTCATGGGCAAAATGTGGAGTGAAGGGGGGGTGCTCTATCGCGACATGATCGATATCAAGGGGCCGATGATCTTCGCCCTCGATGCGCTGGGGTATGGTCTGGGTGGATTTGTCGGGATCTGGGCGCTGGAGTGGGTGCTCTGCTGGCTCGGGCTGATGGCCAGCTGGCAAGCTTTCTCCCAGCTTGGCCTCTCGGTCAGGGCGCGCCTTGGCGCCATGCTGGCACTGCTGGCCCTCTACGGTACCCGTTACTACTACGGCAACATGACCGAGGACTGGACCTTCCACCTCGCCCTCATCGCCCAGTGGGCCTTCATAACCCTGTTGCTGGACAAAGGCTTTCGCTGGTGGCCGGCGCTGGTGGCTGCCCTCACCTTTGCCATCGTCGCCTGGATGCGTACCAACAACGGCGCCTTCTGGGGTGCCTGGTATCTGGTGCTGTTCTGCCACTGGTGCCTGCACGAGAAGTGGCGTGACGCCATCCTGCTGCTCGTCTCCAGCCTGCTCGGTCTGGCGCTGATTGGCGGCCCCCTCTACGGCTACTTCCAGCAGCACGACCTGCTGGCTGCCTTCAAATACTACGCCTTCGACATCTTCTTCGAGGGGAGCTACGGCAACGGCTTCTCCCCCATGGTGGGTGCCGTCGGCCTGCTGCGCACCGGTCTGGTGATGCTGCTGCCTCCCTTCATCCTGCTGATGCTGAGCCGCCGTCAGGAGTGGTATCTGCCGGTGCTGCTGGTCACCCTGTTTGGCGTGCTGTTTACCCTGATCGCCAACTCGGTCTCCGGCCATGTCTTCGATCACTACGATGTGCTCTATCTGCAGCTGGCTCTGCTGCCGCTGGCGGTACTGCTTGATCGCAGCGAGCAGAAGGCCGATGCCCTCGGCCTGCTCTGCATCTCGCTGGTGGTGCTGACCGCCAGCTGGCTGCTGGCCCAGCAGCTGGTCTTCGGCTGGAGCACCAAGGAGTGGTCCCTCGAGCGGGTTAACGAGGTGCTCGGCACCAGTCTGCTGTGGGCCCTGCCGGTACTCATTCTGGTGCCCCTGTGGCGCGCCTGGGATGTGCGCAGCGCCACTCCCTGGCTCGCCACCCTGGCCATGCTGCTGCTGATGATCAACAACGCCTGGGAAGGAACGCTCAAGGGTCGCCCCTTCAACCCGGCGGCGCAGGTGCGGGTCGATCGCATCAAGGCCGAGACCAGCCCGAGCGACAAGATCTGGGTCGACGGCATCCAGCCGCAATATTATCTCTGGACCGATCGTCAGCCGGCCTCTGCCTATCTCTTCTTTGCCAACGTCAACCCGCCTTATGACGTGCGGGCTCGGGTGCTGGCGGACATCCAGCGTCAGAACCCCAAGTTCATCATCGCCAAGCCGGATCGGGTGAGCGAGGAGCTGAAAAAGCCGAGCTCGCCCTCCCATCTCGCTTTCTATCAATACCTGACCAGCCACTATGAAGAGGTGGATCCGGGTCTCTATCGTCGCCGATAACCAGCGCAGAGACGTAAAAGGGCGGCCATTTGGCCGCCCTTTTTCCATCCCCTCACTCCTCACCGGTAGGCAAGCAGGCCAGCGATGACTACAATGGCCCACTTTTGGATGTAACGGGTGACAGACATGGCGGAACTGACCTATCTCGGGGGCTATCCCGAACCGCTCAAGGCGCAGGTGCAACAGCTGATCGCGGCCGGTAAACTTGGCGAGATGCTGGCCAAGCGCTATCCGGAGAGCCATCAGATCCAGAGCGACAAGGCGCTACTCGCCTACACCATGGAGCTGAAAAACCGCTACCTCAAAAGCTCGGCGCCCCTCTCAAAGGTGGTGTTTGACGGCAAGATCAACGTCATCAAGGATGCCCTCGGCCTGCATACCTACATCAGCCGGGTACAGGGCAACAAGCTCAAGGCCAAGAACGAGATCCGCATCGCAGCCCTGTTCAAGGAGGCACCCGCCCCCTTTCTCAAGATGATCGTTGCGCACGAGCTGGCCCATATCAAAGAGAAGGATCACAACAAGAGCTTCTACCAGCTCTGCCAGCATATGGAGCCCGACTATCATCAACTGGAGTTTGATCTGAGGCTCTGGCTCACCTGGCGCGATATCGACAAGGCCAATCGCTAGGTTGACGGTGGTTTCAAGGAGGAAACATGTCATTTGCCGCTATCCCCTTTAGCGCCCCGCACGTTATTGCCAATGTGGTGATTGCCAATTTGTGCCGCGCTGCCCGCCCCTGGGGAATGTCACTCGGGCTGCTGGCCCTGCTCACGCTCTGCTCTTTCTTCTCACACGGGGCAGAGCGCTGGCAGAGCGACAGCTATCTCACCGAGAGTTTTATGGCCATCGCCATGGAGCGGGAGTATCACGAAACCGTTCACCCGCGCTTCACCCGCTGGCAGCAGCCGGTGCGCTTGCAGCTCATCAACGAGTCAGGGGACAAGCCGCTGCAGGCAGAGGTGGTCAAGGTACAAGCCGCCCACCTCGCCCGCATCACCGGCCACCCTATCAGCATGGTGACCAGCAAACCCAACCTCACCCTCATCATGACCGACTACCAGCGGATGAAAAGCTGGGCCAAGCGCACCATGGGCAACGCACCTTCGGTCAATGCCGCGCTCAAGGAGGGGCTCTGCATTGGCCACTTTGCGACCAACAAGCAGCACGAGATCAGCAGTGCCACCATCATCATTCCGGTGGACTACAGCCGCGCCAAGGGGCGCTTTCTCGACTGCGTAGTGGAGGAGTTTACCCAGGTGATGGGGCTGCCCAACGACTCGGACAAGGTGTTTCCCTCCATCTTCAATGACAACAGCATCGACAGCTTCCTGACCGGCCTCGACTATGTGCTGCTCAAGCTCGCCTACCACCCTGCCCTCAAGGCGGGGATGAGCAGCGACGAGGTTCGGGCGGCCCTGCCGCTTGCCATCAAGGATCTGCGCGCCAAAGGCGAGGTCAGCGAGGCAGACCGCCGCGTTCAGCAACAGAGCCTCAAAAGCTGGGCCGGGCTCTGAGTTTCAGCCAGCACCAAGCGTCAACTCGGGAAGCATCAGCTCCGGCTCACCCGGCGAGCCGGCACCAAAACAAAAACGCAGCCATGGGCTGCGTTTTTGCTGTCACATCCACCCGTGATAAGCCTTTTCAGGAAGCCAGACTCTCTTCCGGCATCCAGCTATCTGCGTTTTCCCACACCTCCTGCACCATAGCCTCGGCAAGCTCCTTGTCCTCCTTGCTGGCGCGGCTGACGGTCAGGGACATGCTGCTGCCCGGGGCAACGCGGACATGGAGATCGGGGAACTTCTCGCCCAGCTGCTTGAGCAGCTCCTGGCGCAGCGCTTCCATGGTGGAGGTCGGGATCTGATGTTTTTTGTCGATGATGATTTCCAGACGCATAGGATACTTCTCCATGATGAATAACTGTATTTTTATACAGCACTCTTGAAAAGTAAAGTACCCGACAGAGAAAGAGGCAAATGACCCCTAAAAAAGATCGAGCTGCTGGCCGCAGATCCGCTCGAACGACTCGCCGACAAAGGGGAGGATCGCATCGGCAATGGGTTTGAGCTGCTTGTCGATATAGTGCTCGTAGTCGATGGGAGTACGCCGGTACTCCAGCGGTTCGGGGCCATTAAGGGTCATCAGATAGGCGATGGAGCCCCGATGCTGATAGCGCTGGGGCAGACCGCGGCGAAGGTTCTCCTCATCCGCCAGACGCGCCGCCCGCACATGGGGTGGCACGTTCTTCTGGTACTCCTCGAGTTTCTGGCGCAGCCGCTTGCGATAGACCAGCAGCTCGTCGTGCTGGCCGGCCCGGGTTTCGTCCACCATGGTACGCACATAGCTGCCGGGATCCTGGTCGTGAAACACCATCTCGTAGAGACGGGTCTGAAACGCCTTGGCAAGGGGCGTCCAGTCGGTGCGCACCGATTCGAGCCCCTTGAACACCAGTTGCTCCTCTGCCCCCGCCTCCTTGCCTGCCACCAGCCCCGCGTAGCGTTTCTTGCTCCCCTTCTCCAGCCCGCGAATGGTGGGCATCAGAAAGCGGCGATAGTGGATCTCGTACTGGATCTCCAGATAACTCGGCAGGTTGAACTCGCGTTTGATCAGCGCAGCCCAGTTGTCGTTGATCATCTTCGCCAGCCGCCGGCCAATCTCGTCCGCCTGTTCAGGACTGGTCTCCTTGCCTAGGTGCACGAAGGTGGAGTCGGTGTCGCCATAGATCACCTCGAAACCCTCACCTTCGATCCACTCCCGGGTCTGCTGCATGATGCCGTGACCGCGCAGGGTGATGGAGGAGGCAAGCCTCGGGTCGTAAAAGCGGCAGCCCCCCGAGCCCAATACCCCGTAGAAGGAGTTCATGATGATCTTGATGGCTTGGGAGAGCGCCTTGTTGCTGGCAGCCTTGGCCCGATCCCGCGCCGCCCACAGGGTGGCGATGAGATCCGGCAGGAAGTGGCGCTCGCGGGAGAACAGGGCGCCACGAAAGCCCGGAATTGCCTGCTCGGGATGCTGCAGCCCCTCGATGAGCCCCATGGGGTCGATGCAGAAGGTGCGAATGATGCTGGGATAGAGGCTCTTGAAGTCAAGCACCAGCACGTGGCGATAGAGGCCGGGTTTGGAGTCCATCACATAGCCACCGGGGCTCGCCAGCCCGCCGTCGGCCGGCAGATTGGGGGCCACGTAGCCGCCGCGATGCAGCCGCGGCAGATAGAGATTGGTAAACGCCGCCACCGAGCCCCCTACCCGGTCCAGCTCAAGGCCGGTGAGGGAGGCACGCTCGATGGCAAAGGGGATGAGGTGGCAATAGTCGAAGATCTCCCACACCAGCTTGCAATCTTCCAGGTTGTAGCGGGCCAGCGCCTCCTTGTCGGAGTGGAACAGCTCGGTGATCTTCTCCCCCCGGTTGGCCACATCCTCGATATCCTTACCGCGGCCAAGCAGCTCGCTCGCCACCGCATCCAGGCTGTAGCTGGCAAACTGCCAGGTAGCGCTTTTGAGGGTGTCGATGCCATCCAGCACCATGCGCCCGGGGATAATAACGTTGCCAGTCTGGGGGTCGTTGCGCGATGAGCGCCAGAAGCAGAGCTCGTGGCCACGACCCAGCCGCAGCCGCTGCTTGTTGAGCTCGGCGCGGCGCAGCAGCAGGCGAAAGTCGAAGTTGACCACGTTCCAGCCGATGACCAGATCGGGGTCGTGCCGCACAAACCAGCGCTCCAGCGCACTCAGCAGGGCGCTCTCGTCCGCCACCCATTCGACCCGGGTCCCCCAGCTGCCGGCGTCGGCCTCCGGCGTACCGATCATGATGACCCGCGCATCCTCTTCGCTGTAGAGCCCTACCGAGAAGAGCGCTCCATCCATGGCACACTCCACGTCCAGCGACACCCAGGAGAGGGTCGGCGTCACCGTCTGCGGCGCGCAACGCGCCTCGTTCACCTCCCAGTAGCCGTGCTTGCCCCCTTTCTTGAGGGTACGTCCCTCGAAACGCACGCCGGCGGTAATGAAACGCTCCATCAGATAGCGCTCCGGCAGCCGGATATCCGCCTCGAAGTGCTCCAGCCCGCGGATGAGCAGCAGCTCGATGGCGCGGTGAAAGGCGCTCAGGGTGGCAAAGTAGCAGCCCACTACGGCGCGGCCGTCGAAGGTGTGCATCGGCAGACGGCGAAACCGCCCACTCACCCCGGCCCCCTTGAACAGCTCGGCGGCTTCTTCCATATGGCTCTGTGGCAGAAAGAAGACCGGCTCCTGCCCCGGCACCACCACCCGCACCGGTCCCTGCTCGCTCCAGAGCCACATCACAATCTCGGTGCGTTCCAGCTGCTCGCCACGGCCGCGCACATCCCGTCCGTGACGGGTCAGAATAAAGCCATCTCGCGGCGGTGTAGTGGATGGGATGGACGGGTGATCGGTCATGCAAGTCATCGGGATCAACATGGAGATGGGAGTATTGTACGTTCATACAGTGCTTTGCTGCAATTGCCACGCCAGCCGCCATGGCCTAACCAAGCTGCGAGCCGCGCCGCAAACTGGTAAGCTCGGCCAGAGTGGCCGCTAATGCCGGTGGTGGCTTTATTCGCCACGCAATTCATCCAACACTCCACTCTTCACCCGACATCAGGAGGCCATGGTGGCGCTTTACTCTCTGCTGGATCAGCTGGCCATTCCCTATCAGCGCATCGATCATGCCCCCGTTTTCACTTGCGAGGAGGCCAGCCGGCTGCTGCCCGACCTGCCTGCCGCCAAGAGCAAGAACCTCTTTTTGCGTGACCCGAAAAGCGAGCGGCTGTTTCTGGTGGTTACCCCTGAAGAGAGCCGGGTCGATCTCAAGGCACTGGCTGCCGCCCTTGGCGTCAAGCGGCTGAGTTTTGGCTCGCCAGAGCGGCTCGAGGCCGTGCTTGGCCTCACCCCAGGTTCGGTGACCCTGCTTGCCATGGTGCGCGACAGGGAAAACGCGGTAGAGCTGGTGGTGGACGAGGCCATCTGGCAAGCGGAGCAGATGCAGTGCCATCCGCTGGTCAATACCGCCACCCTGATTATCCGCCTCGACGATGTGCGCCGCCTGCTGGCCCACCTCGGCCGGGAGGCCACCGTCATGCGGCTGCCGGTCGTGGCCGCAGATTGAATGGCAGGTGCAACCCCCACTGCACGGGAGCAGCCACTGCCGACCCGCTACGAATGTCGCCCGGCTCACCTGACCGATGCCGTCGCCTATCGCAACTATGTGGCCGAGTGTGCCGACGCCGGATTGCCCCTCTATCAGGTCGCACAATTTGATCCTGACAGCTGGCTACAAGCGCTGCTGGATCATGCCAGAGGGCATAACCTGCCCAGCGGCTATCCGACCACCACCACCTATTTTGCCCTCGATGCCGGGGAGATCCTCGCCACCTTGCGCCTGCGCCACGATGACAGTGAAGCCAGCCAACAGTGGCTGGGCCACATCGGTTACGAAACCCGCCCCTCCCGCCGTGGCGAAGGGGCTGCAAGCTTGCTGCTTGGCTGGGTACAGCAACGCATTTTGAGCAAGCCGGTATTGGTCAGCTGCGACGAACAGAATCAGGCCTCCCGCAGGGTGATTGCGAAAGCAGGCGGAGTATGGCTGGCGCGACGCTTCCATCCGGGAGATCGCTGCTGGTTGGCGATCTACCGGATATTCCCCCTGCCCCATCAGATAGAGCACGCCCCAACATAACCAGCCCAGAGCAATAAAAAGAGCGCCCCAAGGGCGCTCTGGTGGCGAGAGTGGGAAACCCTCAGTAACTGTCTTCCTGCTCTGCCTTCATCCGTGCCTGACGGGTATAAGCCTCCTCTTCGGCACTGGCGATCTCATCAAGCACGGCATCGAGATCGATGGCCTCCCGGCTCTCCTCGAACTGACCGGTCAGCTCGCTCTGGGGCGTGAGCTTGCCATCCTCGTAAAGCGCCCACATCTCTCTGGCATAGTTCGTTTTGAGCAGCTCGGGGGCATACATGCCGTAGTAGTTGCGCATGTTGTTGACGTCCCGCTCCAGCATGGCTCTGGCCTGATTGTTGGCGGCCGCATCCACCACCTGTGGCAGATCGATGATCACGGGGCCCTGCTCATCCACCAGCACGTTGAACTCGGAAAGATCGCCGTGAATAAGACCGGCGCAGAGCATGCGTACCACATAACCAATCACCTTGGCGTGATCCGCCAGCGCCTGCTCATGGCTGAGAGCCACATCGTTGAGGCGGGGTGCCACGTTGCCATCGGCATCGGTGACCAGCTCCATCAACAACACGCCATCGAGACAGACATAGGGCTTGGGCACCCGCACGCCGGCTGCCGCCAGCTTGAACAGGGCATCCACCTCGGTGCTCTGCCACACCTCTTCGTGCTGCTTGCGACCGTACTTGGATCCCTTCTCCATGGCGCGGGCACTGCGGCTGTTGCGCACCCGGCGCCCCTCCTGATAGGCCACCGCCTGCTTGAAGCTGCGCTTGGACGCCTCCTTGTATACCTTGGCGCAGCGAGTTTCGTCGCCACAGCGCACCACGTAGACATCGGCCTCTTTGCCGCTCATCAACCGGCTGATGACCTCGTCAACCAGGCCGTCATCAACCAGGGGTTGGATTCGATTTGGAACTTTCATGACCGCCCTTTCACTCTCTCTGCCCGTTGCAAAATTGTCTGTTGCACGTCCACCTGCCCATTTTTCTGTCCGGACACTCAGTTATCCACTGCCTGCCCGCTGTTTGTCCATCTTCCGGCACTGAAAATTCCCCTCCGGGCGAGCCACGGCAACAAAAATGGCCCGCAAGCGGGCCAGTTCAACTCAGGGCTCGGGGGGCAATCCCTGGCGGATCCGCTGGATCCCCGCCTCATAGAGGCCATCCGGCCCCTTCTGATGCTCCTGAGTTTCGAAAATCTTGAGAAACCACATGTACTGCTCGGGGTGACGAATCACCTGCTGCTCCACCATGCGGTTCATGGCGACCACATCCGCCATCATATCCGCAGTGGGGTAAGGATCGAACGGCGGTTCAATCTCCAGCAGATAGCAGCCGGCATCTTCGTCATAGCTGGCGAAGATGGGCACCGCCTTGGCGCCGGTCAGCTTCACCAGCTTGGGTAGCGCCGGCAGGGTCGCTTTGGGATGGCCAAAGAAGGGGGCGAAGACGCTCGCCTCCCGACCATGATCCTGATCCGGCAGGTAGAAGAAGCTGGCACCGCCGCGCACGGACTTGATCGCCGGCTTGATGCCGACGCTGCGCTCATACACCTTGCCCCCCTTGGCCCGCTCCCGGTTGATATACCAGTCGAACACCTCATCCTTGGCGCTCTTCATCATGGTGCACATGCTCATCCCCTGTAGCGGGAAGTAGCGCCCCAGCATGTCCACTGCCCATGTGTGGGGAACAACCAGGATCACCGGTCGGCCAGCGGCCTGCTCCGCCTCGATATGCTCCCAGCCACTTACCTTGATGTTGCGCAGCAGGTGCGCCGGGCTGCGCCAGGTCAGCTCGCCAAAGCCCATAAAGGTCTTGAGGCCGACCCGGATTGATTTAAGCAGCAGGGCTGCGCGGGCCGCCTCATCCAGCTCGGGAAAACAGATCTTGAGGTTTGTATCGGCGATATAGGCCTGCTTTTTCGAAAAACGCAGCAAGGTGGGCGCCACCAGATTGGCAAAGCCGTCCCGCACGCGCGCCGGGATAAATGCAAGCAGGGAGAGCAACCCCAGTGCACACCAGCTACCCCACCATTTGGGGTGGAGCAGACGGGGATGAAATGTGGTGTCAAATACCGGATCTAATGGGGACATGTCAGCCATCAAGTCATGAAAAACAAACGGTTATTGTAGTTATCCTGACATTTTTTTCTACCCTGTGCCCCTTGGCTCCCATTCGCAGAGGTGATGGTCATCCCATTCGGGATCAAAAAATGGCCCTCTCGGGGCCATTTTTATCCGGCAGACCGCAATAGCTGCCGCCAGGCTGTGCGCACTCAGGCGTAAGGAGAGAGCCCCTGACGAATGCGCTGGATGCCCGCCTCGTAGAGACCATCGAGCCCCTCCTGATCCTCGCGGGTATCGAAGATCTTGAGGAACCACATGTACTGGCCGGGATGACGGGTCAGCTGCCGCTGCACCGTGTCGTTCATCCGACAGGTATCGGCCATTACATCGGCGGTTGGATAGTTGTCAAACGGTGCCTCAATCTCCAGCCGATAGCAGTGATTCTCTTCGTCATAGCAGGCCAGCAGCGGTACCGCCTTGGCGCCGCTCACCTCCACCAGCCGCGACAGCGCCGGCAAGGTGGCTTTCGAGTGGCCAAAGAAGGGGGCAAAGATACTCTTCTCGCGACCATGATCCTGATCCGGCAGATAGAAGAAGCTGCGACCACTCTTGATGGTACGGATCACCGCCTTGATGCCGGCGCTGCGCTCATAGACGCGGCAACCATTTTTGGCGCGGGCCCGGTTGAGGTGCCAGTCAAAGACCGGGTTGCGCGCCCGCTTCATCATGGTGCACATGGGCACGCCACGACGGGTAAAGCAGTAACCGGCGGCATCCACCGGCCAGGTATGGGGTACCACCAGGATCACCGGCCGACCGGCCGCCTGCTCCGCTTCGATATGCTCCCAACCGCTCACCTGCATCCGGCTCAGAAGATAACGCTCGCTGCGCATGGTGAACTCGCCGAAGCCAAGCAGGCTCTTGAGCCCCACCCGGATCGAGGTCAATGCGATGGCATCGCGCTCGGCCGGACTCTTGTGCGGAAAGCAGATCTCCAGATTGGTTCTGGCGATATAGAGCTGTTTTTTCGAGATACGAAACACCAGCGGGGCCAGCCCCTCGGCCAACCGGTCGCGCAGACGCACCGGAACAAACGCAAGCACCATCAACACACCGAGTGCCAGCCAGCTGAACCAGTAACGGGGGTGAAGGAAACGAACTTCAAAAGCGGGGTTGAACAGGGGATCTTGGGGGGACATGATTCACGGTTTACGTCAAAAAGGTGGTGTATTGTAGACGCCCTGACAGGTAATACCAGTTAAATCCGCTATATCGCGCACGATAGGAAGTTTCGTACGACAGAAGTGGCGAAAAGGTAAAAAAATGCCCCGCATGGCGGGGCATTTTACCTATTACACAACCAGCGGGTGGCTCTTTGTCCATCCATCGTATGACTGGTCGTTTATCCCGTCGCTCCCAGAGCGCACTGCTTATCCATTTTCCAATGTCGCATCTTCAAGATTTAACGATGAGCCCCCTGGCGGGCAATGCCGTGGTTCATTTCAGTATCACGCTGCGGCAGAAAAAACATCAGGTAACGCAGGGCCACATAACCGACGATGACGGTAGCCACCCCCAGCTCGAAGTGAGCCAGCATTCGGATCTGCTCGACATAGTGAGCGCTCTGCTCAAACCCTTCCACCAGATGAGCCACTTTGAACAGGGCGGTGGCACCGATCACCAGCGGGAAGGTAAAGGCGGCATAACCCGGCGAGAAGGGCAGACGCAGCAGTTTGATGAAGGCCAGATAGATGACGCCGGTCATCAGGATCGCGATACCAAACAGCATGGCCACCAGCAGCAGGGAGGGATCCTGGCTGACAGTCAGGTAGCCGGCCAGCGAGAGACTTGCCGGCGCCGCCAGAATGGCGATGGTCGGCTTGGCTGCATCCGGTACTTCGTGGCTGAAGATGAGACGATAGAGCATCAGCGGCAACATCAGACCGTAGCAGATGACCCCGAACCAGAGCAGCACATTGGCAAGCGGCGCAAACTGGCCACCCGGGAAGGCGACATCAGCCACGATGATCCCGACCGGCGGTACGAACCAGCTCGGCACCATGTGGTGGATCTCGAACTCTTTGGCGCGATGCCAGATAAAGGTAGCCAGGAACAACAGGTGAACGGCCACGGCAAACAGCCAGAGCGCTTCACCCGCTTGCGGAGCAAGCATACCGAGCGCCTTGGAGACCACCATGGTGCCCATGGCATAGGTCGGCACTACGCTACCAACTACCGGGTGTGCCAGATCCTGCATCAGCAGGTTCGGGTGGAACAAAAACTTGAAGGTAAGGATCACCAGCAGCACGGCGGCAATAGCGGCCCCCAGCAGCTGCATCCGCCCATCGAAGTGACCTGCATTCTCCCAACACCAACCGAGACTGGCAATGCCCAGCGCCAGACCCGCCATGGGGGTTGGCGCGGCAGCCAGGGATTTACGGGTTCTTGCGATCATGATGACACCTTTCTATTGATGACTATGGCGATAGGATAATGGCCCCTTATCGTTTACGATATCTAAATGAATTGAATCACTCATTCAGGATTACCAAACACGATGAAACTGACCCTGCAACAGCTGAAGGTGTTCGCCACCATCGCCCGCTACGGCAACCTAGGCCTGGCGGCCAACGAACTCTGTCTGAGCAAGGGGGCCGTCTCCCAGTCACTGCAGGAGTTGGAGCGCCAGCTCGCCACGCCGCTGTTTGATCGCATCCACCCCAGATTGCAGCTCAACAACGAGGGGCGCCTGCTGCAACCGGCCGCCGAAGAGCTGTTGACCCGGATGCAGGATATCGAAAACCTGTTTCGTGCCGATGCCGAGCCGAGCGGCCAGCTGCGTCTTGGCGCCAGCCAGACCATCGGCAACTACCTGCTCCCCACCCTGCTCGCCACCAGCAAGCAGGAGCTGGGGCTCCCCCCCAAGGTGACCATCAACAACACCCATCTGCTCTGCCACGCACTCGCCAACTTCGAGCTGGATATGGCGCTGATCGAGGGGGAAAACCACCATCCCGATCTCGTCACCGAGCCCTGGCTGCAGGACGAGATGCTGGTGATCGCCCACCCTGATCACCCGCTGGCCAACCAGGTGGATCTCTCCCTCTCCCGACTGGGTGGTGAGACCTGGGTGCTGCGTGAACCCCAATCCGGCAGCCGCGAACAGTTTATCCGCCAGATCCAGCCCGGCCTGCCCAACTGGCAACCAGGCCTTGAGCTCAACACCCTGGAATCCGTGATGCTGGCGGTGGAGAAGGGGCTCGGCATCTCTTTCATCTCCCGCCTTGCTGCCTCGGATCGTCTGGCTGATGGCCGGCTGGTCGCCCTGCCCCTCACCCGCCGCTTCCCGCGCCAGCTCTCCCTTATCTGGCACAAGCAGAAGTACCACTCCGCCTCCCTGCGCCACTTTATCCACTTCTGCCGGGCCCAGCTGAACGATTCCGAGGTGATCAGCGCGGAGTAACGCACGATCATAACGCCGCAAACAAACCGGCACGCCAACTGCTGAAAGGTACAAAGCAAAGAGGGAGCCATGGCTCCCTCCCTTTTACTTGCTCGCTGAGTATCACTTCGCCAGGCTACGCAACCAGCTGATCTCCTCGCCCCAGATGGACTCGTCGATGGTCTCGAGGATCAGCGGAATGCGATCAAAACGGTCATCGTTCATGATGTGGTGGAATACCTCCTCCCCCAGATTCCCCTCGCGCAAGCTATGGTGGCGATCGACCCGACTGCCGAAGGTGCACTTGGCGCCGTTGATATGCATCCCCTTGAGATACTGAAAACCTACCGTGCGGTCGAACTCGGCAAAGACAGTGGCGCAAGAGTCTGCCGTGCGCAGATCGTAACCCGCGGCAAAGGCGTGGCAGGTATCGAAGCAGATCCCGATCCGGCTCTTGTCCTCCACCCCCTCGATAATGGTGGCGAGGTGCTCGAACGACCAGCCGAGGTTGGTCCCCTGCCCGGCGGTATTTTCGATGACCGCCGTCACCCCTTCACTACGCTCCAGCGCCCAGTTAATGGACTCGCTCACCAACTTTAGGCTGGCTGCCTCGGGAATTTGCTTGAGATGGCTGCCGGGGTGAAAATTCAGATAACACAGCCCCAGCTGCTCGCAGCGCTTCATCTCATCGAGAAACGCATCGCGGGATTTGGCGAGGCCATCGGGATCCGGGTGACCCAGATTGATGAGGTAACTGTCGTGGGGCAGGATCTGCTCCGGCAGAAAACCGGCCTTGTCGCAGGCCGCCTTGAAGGCGCGGATGGTGGCATCCGACAAGGGGGCCGCCTGCCACTGACGCTGATTCTTGGTAAAAAGCGCAAATGCGTTGGCCCCGATGGCCTGGGCGCGGGCGATGCAGTTTTCCACCCCGCCAGATGCGCTGACGTGGGCTCCAATATATTTCATAACGTCTCCTCAGTGAGGCGCCATTATGCCGTCTCTCCTGACAGATGCCAAAACGCCGTGGCACTTTGCAACGCCCTTCCCGACACGCTCACCCTGAATATGAGTAGGGTCGCGACGTGATAACTCAATCTGGTCATGCCTTCTATCGGTTGAAATGGTACTTTTTGATAACAGTGTATGGAGATGATATTCACCTGCCAGTTGCCCGAAAAAGAGAATGGTTATAGTGCGCAAATTGTGAAACAAACGAACCCAATACAGCTTCATTTACCATATTCATACGGAACACAAACAAGAGAGCGCAAGTAATATACTCCATTTTTCCATGACACATTCACCTTACCACTGACTGAAGGCAAAATAATTAAAAATGTACATAAATAGCCCCCTAACAAATACTGTGGCCAGGCGATAAGCTGATTAATGCGCCCTTATACTCTCTAGTAGAGAATTTATTTAATGAAGTAACCAACAGGAAGCCAATCACCACTATCTTTACTCAAAGTAATAGTCTCAATAGCAGATCCAGCATACTCAAACTTGGTAATAAACTGTATAGTGATGAACTTCCCATCAGGTCTACCAGGAAGGCATTCTGATTTCTCCTGTGCAATCTCAGAACGTAGAACAACCATACCTAAAGGATGACGAAACTTGTCCAATGCATCATGCCATTGAGAGACAGAGAGCTCAGACTTGAATGCATTATCAGTTAATTCGTAGCTTTGGTTATAAAATCCAGCATCGACGGTTTCAAGCCATGCTTTCGCTACTGATAGTGCATCATTTTCTTGAGCTGCAGCAAAAAATGAAACCAAACAAGTAAAAGTAACAAGCCCCTTTTTCACTTTAATTCCTTTATTATATTCGTGCATTCTGGGCAACAAGGAAGCCGCCTATTTAGGTCTGCAACCCGGTAGGCTTATCCCAAGAAACCGACAGTTCCTGACGATGGTCAGCCTTGTGAACTGCTACAACAAGAAGACTCACAGGATTGCGTTGCTCGCTTTTTTAAAATGGAAATTCCGTAGTCCTTTTTCAGTTCTTCAACAACAGCTTCAAAAAATTCGGCCTTTAGCCTCATTTGCTCCAACTGTTGCTCGAGCTCCTTGATGCGCTGTTCGGCTGTCTGTTTGTCGAGATACGACATGACGTTGCTCCTGCCGGTTTTCCTGAATTGGTAAAAAGGCTAGAGCTTGCAAGCAGGCTAGCCTTTTCGTTCAGATCGTTCTGCGACAGTTTAAAAGTCTGTGGGATATAGTGCAGTCTACGTTTTACACCTGCCCCATCTTGGCCACCTCCAGCTTAAGAAGAAGGTATAAACCATACGAAGGGCCAGATATTAAATAAAAAATGTGGTCATAGGAGTGCGAACCCAATTATAGAACAGCTTTCCTACCATACTATTTGCAACTACCCTATGACCACCAAAGCCGTCGCTACGAAAATTGCCAGATTACCAGACCAGAGGAACCAAGGGTTGGCTCGACAAAAGACGTAGTGGCAAAGGACGGCACTACTTACATCTCGAGCACAGGTGTTAGCTCGATATCAAAAACTTGCGTTTCCATTATCTTGAAAATTATCAAGATTAGACTTATCGGCGCTAACTGTGAACAGCCAGATGCCTGTTTAGGTGAAATCTCGACATAATTTTCTTAAACTCTTTGATATCTTCTGCATGAAGCGTCAAAGCCCAATGGGCGCGGTGTTCACCATAATCCAGTCCACCAGTGTAAATAATCGTATGATTTTGAATGCGTAGTTGGTTTCGATGAGCCTCCATCTGCAGGCCTATCTCAGGAAACCAAATGTGCAATGCTCCTGATGTAGTAAATGTAAATTGAGCAACTTGCTCATTTTCCCCTGCAAGCCTAAATGTCTTTTCAAAAACCTGGATTTGCATAGCAGCTCCTAGTTGTTGTCAACATCTGATTTTCATTCTATGCATTGACTACAATGGGATCTAGCCATTTAGGCTTCAGCACGTCATTATCAGAATATTCCGAATCAGTATGCGCTAAAATTAAAATAGTAAGACTAGCTTTCCATTATTTATATGATCTATTTTTCTAGGGCGTTTAGGGAAGGTGGGAACGTGACTCATGCTGAACCTCATCCACGAAACCGACGGGGACTCGTTCGATAAGAAATGGCTTGTTCGTATCTTCCCCTAATCATCCAGCCACAGTGTCATAACAAGCGGCGTGAGGGAATGAGGCGAAGGGTCTTTTTGGGGAGGGAGAATATGCCGTACATCAGACCCGAACTGTTTACAGCACCGGGCTATTGCTGCTCGTCTACCAAGAAAAGCGCAGCTGACACATAGAGAACCGTATCAGCTGCGCCATAGCTATGCCTCAATGCTTCTGATGGCGTGTGCTCATCCAGCCTATCTGGCCAAGCAACTTGGTCACAAAGACTGGGGTATGATCCGCACCATATATGCTCAGTGGGTTAGCAAGGACAGCCCTAATTACAGGAATGAACTGGCTGAGAAACTGGGTGTTGTTGACCCATATATGACCCACGAGCAACAGGCCAAAGCATAAGGCATGGAACCTAAATGGTTTTATGCCTTAAAACGGCATCTTGAATCCTGGTGGCAATTGCATGCCACCGGTCAGCTCGCCCATCTTGGTCTTGTTCTGCTCTTCCACACGACGCACGGCATCGTTGCAAGCGGCGGCAACCAGATCTTCCAGCAGCTCCTTGTCATCTTCCATCAGGGAGGGATCGATCTCGATGCGACGTACGCTGTGGCTGCCCGTCATGGTGACCTTGACCATGCCGGCACCGGCTTCACCGGTCACTTCCATCTGGGCAAGCTGCTCTTGCATCTTCTGCATACGCTCTTGCATCTGCTGGGCCTGTTTCATCAGGTTACCCATTCCACCTTTACCAAACATATGTCGTCTCTCGTCTTGAAATCCGGCATCCAGCGCCGGGCTGTGGGCTTGTCTGTCCTAGATGGGGACAGCCAAACTGCTTTTCAACCGGGAGCAAGCTCCCGGCCACGGAATTTAGCGGTTGAGGGGCTCGATGCTCTCGTGATGGAGCACGGCACCAAACCGCTGAACTAAAAACTGTACGTTGGGATCCTGCTCCAGATCCCGGGTCACCTGCTCGCGCACCCCCAGATAGAGGCGATGCTCGATCTCGAGGGGGGTCTCCTTGTCAGGCACCACGCCAAGAGTCACCTCGACCTGTACCGGTTGTCCCAACGCAGGCCCGATGATCTCGGCCAAGTCGGCGCGCGCCTTGTCGCTCACCAGATGGCGCTGCTCGGGTTTGAGGGTCAGCAATACCTTGTCCCCCTCCCGCGTCATCACCGAGTTGATGGCGAGCTGGCGCAGCCGACCGCCCACCTGGGTGTGAGCAATCAGCTCGGCCCAGAAGTCACCACAACCATTGAGCAGTGAGGAAGGGATAAGGCGGGTCGCCTCCCCCTCTTGCGGCGCCTCATCGCTCTCCAGCTCGTCCCAGTCGATGGTCTCCATCACTGGCTGGACAGGCTCGCTCTGCGCCACAGGGGAAGCAGCCACCGTCCTAGTCGCAACGGGCACCATCGGCTGGGTCGCAGGAGCAGGCGTCACTGCAGGCTCAGTGGCACTGCGCTCGCCAGGTCGATAGCTAGGCTGCCCAGCCAGATCCCAGGGTGGCAGGTCAGTTGGCTGCGCAGGCTGGGTCGCGGGAACAGCGGTGCGATTGGGCGCACTGCGGGTAGGCTCAGGCACGGGCGAGGCCATAAAGCTCTGGCTGAGATACTCCTCGTAATCCCCGTTATCACCCGCCTCGTCATAATTTTCGGCGTAGAGATCCACCGGCGGCTGCTCGCCAAACTGGCCCATGGCGGGGCCACTCGGGGTGGCTGTTTGGTTGATAGCGGATGACGGCGCACTCTGCGGCTGAGGTGCTGGCGCAGAGGCAGTAACCTGACGCACTGGCGCAACCGGCACCGCCCGAGGAGCAGGAACAGCTGCGCTGCTCTCTCCACGCTGGCGACTACGCAGCATATTGCGTTTGCCAAGCAGGCTTTGCATGCTCGATACCGCCGATACAGGTTCGGGCGCTTCCGAAGCAGATGCAGCCGGAGCGCTATCCATCGATCCAGACGTCATCTGCACAGGCGCCATCTCTGCTGCGGCCATCTGCGCAGTGTCGGTTGGTACCGATGGGTTCGAGTTTGCAGCAGCCCCCTCCCCCCAGCTCGCAGTATCAACCGCCATGCTGCTATTCGCGCCAGAGAGCGGGGCCATCTCGGCCTGATAACCCATACCGGCCGCCTCGCGCAGCAACTCATCCTGCTGGCTGAAGAGCTGGGCGGCTTGCGCCTCCTCTTCACCGCTCTCCTCATCCTGACCGGTTACCTCGGCCGTGGCCGTCATGGCATCGGCAGAAGCCGTCTGTGCAAGATGTGGAGTATGAGTTGCAGGCTCAGCGGCCGGGCGCTTTCCCGGCAGCGTCGGGGCTGCCCCCATTCCCGCGCTGGCCGAGCCAGTCATGGATGGGGGGAGCGCCGTCAACGTGGCGGGGTGCAATACCTCGCGCCGGGGCGAGAAGGCAAGCATCCGCAGGCAGGTCATCTCCAGCGCGGTGCGGCCATCAGGTGCCCAAGGCAGATCTTTGCGGCCACCCAGCACAATCTGGTAGCAGAGCTGCACCTCTTCCGGGCTCATCGCCTTGGCCAGTTGCAGCAGGGCATCAGCGTCCGCCCCCTGCTCCTGCACGCTGGCAGGCAGCAGCTGCGCCATGGCGATACGATGCAGCAACCCTTCCAGCTCGGCGTGGAGCTGATCAAAATCAGGGCCCAAAGTAGCGATCTCGCTGATCTTGGCCATGGTAGCGGGGGCATCCTGCCGCAAAATGGCTTCCAGCAGCTGGTGCAGATGACGGTGATCGAGCGTGCCCAACATCGTCAGCACGCTCTCGAGGCGCACGCTGCCGTTGCCGTGCGCCAGCGCCTGATCGGTCAGGCTCAGGGCATCGCGCATACTGCCGTCAGCCGCTTTGGCCAAAGCCAGCAGAGCGCGCGGTTCGAAGGGCTGCCCCTCCTGATCCAGCACCCATTCGAGCTGCTTGGCGATCTGGGTCTGATCCAGGCTCTTCAGATGAAACTGCAGGCAGCGCGAGAGAATGGTAATCGGCAGCTTCTGCGGATCCGTGGTGGCCAGCAGAAACTTCACATAGGGGGGCGGCTCTTCCAGAGTTTTCAGCAGCGCGTTGAAGCTGTGACGCGACAACATGTGCACTTCGTCGATGAGATAGACCTTGAAGCGACCACGGGCCGGTCGGTACTGCACGTTGTCGAGCAGCTCGCGGGTATCTTCCACCTTGGTACGCGACGCCGCGTCAATTTCCAGCAGGTCGACAAAGTTGCCCTGATCGATCTCGCGGCAGGTATCGCAGACGCCACACGGATGGCTGCTGATCCCCTGCTCGCAGTTGAGGCTCTTGGCCAGAATACGGGCGATGGTGGTTTTGCCGACGCCGCGGGTGCCGCTCAGCAGATAGGCGTGATGCAGCCGTCCCTGATCCAGGGCGTTGGTCAGGGCAGTCAGCACATGTTGCTGACCAACCACTTGTTCAAACGTATGGGGGCGCCATTTACGCGCCAGAACCTGATAGCTCATAAATCCATCATGCAGGGAATACAGGGCATTGAGGCCGGATGCTAACACAAATGGACGGGAGGCTGTATCGGCTATCGGTCAGAGCGGGAGGGATCGCTTGAATTTCAAACCGATGCCCGCACGGGCACCGGTTTGGAGGCTGGCAACAGGCTGACGATAGCAGCCTGTTGATCAAACCGGGGGCTTATTCGCCCGGCAGTTCAACCAGAGAGACCACCTTGACGCCAGCGGCGGTCAGGCGGGCATCACCACCGAGAGACGGCAGGGAGATGATGAATGCCGCATCGGCCACAGTACCGCCAGCGCGACGGATCAGCTTGACGGTGGCATCGACGGTGCCGCCGGTCGCCAGCAGATCGTCCACTACCAGTACCTTGTCACCGGGCACGATGGCGTCGGTGTGCAGTTGCAGGGTGTCGGTGCCGTATTCGAGGGCATAGGACTCCTCGATGACAGCGCGGGGCAGTTTGCCCGGCTTGCGGACCGGCACGAAGCCCAGACCCATGGCGTAGGCAACCGGCGCGCCAAAGATGAAGCCGCGAGCCTCGGTACCAACAATCTTGGTGATCCCTTGATCACGATAGTGATTGGCCAGCAGATCGATGGTGGCTTTGAACGCCTCGGCATTTTCGATCAGGCTGGTAATGTCGCGAAACAGGATGCCCGGCTTCGGATAGTCGGGAATGGTCTTGATGCTCGCTTCGATAAATTTCAGGGTTTCCGGATTCATGGTTTGACCGTTTGTTTTTCGACCCAGATGGCCGTTTTATCTTAGTCTTCCCGCCAGCGGGAAATAAAAAAGCCTGTCACGCAAGAATGACAGGCCGACTCCATAGCATTATTGCCGCAATAGCTTAGGGACTTCACTTCTCCATTGCAACTGGCTCCAGCACCGGCAGGCGCATTAACCAGGTGAGCAGGATCACCATTATGAGAAGCAGCAGCCCCCTGACCCATAGCAGCGGCACCACCGCCAGCGACACCGAGAAGGTGAGCAGAATGAAGATAATGGCGCGCCGCCGTGCATGGCGGCGAATACCGCGATACAGCTGCCAGTCGGCAATGGGCGGGCCAAACCAGGGGTGGCTTAGCAGCCAGTGGTGAAAACGGGGGGAAGAACGAGCAAACAGGGCGGCCGCCAGCAGCATGAAGGGGGTTGTCGGCAGCAGTGGCAACACGATGCCGACAATGCCGGTCATAAAGGCCAGCCACCCCAAGATCATCAGACACCAGCGCTGCATTGCCACCTCTCATCTCTGCTTATGCCTGTCTAGCCTAACAGAGTTTGGCTGATAGCTGACAGCGGGGCACAACCCCACTACAATCTGCCCTCTTTTTTCTCCTTATCTCTTCGGAAAGCAGTTATGCGCGTTATTTTGGCCCCCATGCAGGGGGTACTGGATCACCTGATGCGGGAGGTACTGACCTCCGTCAACGATTACGATCTCTGCGTAAGCGAATTTATCCGGGTCGTTGATCAGCTGCTGCCCGCCAAGGTGTTCTATCGCCTCTGCCCCGAACTGCTGCAAGATGGCAAAACCCGTGCGGGAACCCCGGTGCGGGTCCAACTGCTGGGCCAACACCCCGAATGGCTGGCCGAGAACGCCAGGCGCGCCATCGAGCTGGGCTCCCCCGGGGTCGATCTCAACTTCGGCTGCCCCGCCCCCACCGTCAACAAGAGCAAGGGCGGCGCGGTGCTGCTCAAAGAGCCCGAGACCATCCATCGCATCGTCAAGGCAGTGCGCGAAGCGGTACCCGCCCATCTGCCGGTGAGCGCCAAAATTCGCCTTGGTTACGATGACAAGGATCTCTATCTGGAAAACGCTCATGCCGTTCATCAAGGCGGCGCCAACGAGCTGGCCGTCCATGCCCGCACCAAGCGAGAAGGCTACAAGGCGCCCGCCCACTGGGAGTATGTGGATGCCATTCGCCGCGCCTTGCCGATCCCCGTCACGGCCAACGGCGAGATCTGGGATCATCAGGATGCCCTGACCTGTGCCAGGGTCTCGGGTTGCGATGCCCTGATGGTGGGGCGCGGCGCCATCTCCCTGCCCAATCTGGCCAACGTGATGAAAACCGGCTGCCCCCACATGAGCTGGGCCGAGGTGCTGCAATTGATGGTGAGCTATACCGAGCAGGATCTGGCCAGCGAGAAAGCCGACTACTACCCCAGCCGGATCAAACAGTGGTTCAGCTATCTCAAACGGGAATACCCGGAAGCAGATCTGCTGTTTCAGGATATCCGGGTACTCAAAGAGACGGATCCCATCCGCGATGCCTTGCTGCAAGCGGCCAAAAGCCACGGCTAACCGTCGTTAACTTGACTCATATCATCTTGATAAAGTTATCGGATCCCTATACTGCCCCGAATCTGTCGTCTGTCCTGTGGGGGATAATGTGTGTGAAATGACGCAAGCACAGTTGACTGTCTGGCGTAATCGCCTGCTGTCCGACTGGGCCCAGGTACGAGAAACGCTGATCGGTCAGCTGAAAGCCTGTCGCCGTGACGAGTGGGCCGAAAAGCTGGATCACTGCGAACAGGATCAACTGGTCGAGCTGACCAGCCGGCTGGATCTGCCCAAAGTGGAGCAGAGCGTGGCACATCTCAAACGGATCGATGCCGCACTCTGTCAGATGGATCTCGGCCTCTACGGCCTCTGTTCCGACTGCGAAGAACCACTGGCCATCGAATCGCTGGAGCAGGATCCGACCCTGCAACGCTGCCCGCGCTGCGAAGCCCGCTATCGCAAGGGATTCCACGCCCACGAGCTCTGAAAGATGCACCAACCGGTGCATCCTCTCTTTACCGCCTCACTGGTGACACTGCCATTCCTGTCCAATACTCGACTATATGAGCCGGTTCGAGGGGATGAGTCGTGTACAGACTCTTGTTGTTATGGTGTTTATGCTGTCAGGCCGCCGCACAGGAGTCTTTGGTCGTTGGCTGGGGCGACTGGCAGCCGTTCAGCTATCGCAATGAACAGCATCAGCTGCAAGGGCTGGATGTCGAACTGCTCAATGCCATCCTGCAGCGGGCTGACTATCAGGCTCGCTTCATCGAAATGCCCTGGACGAGGGTGCTGCACGAATTGGAGTTCGGCACGGTTCAACTGGCCATGTCCGCCAACATCACCACCGAGCGTCAGCAATATGCCCGTTTCAGCCATGCTTATCGGGAAGAGGAGACGGTCATCATCATCCGCAAGGAGGATGAACCACGCTGGCGCACCATTACCACTCTGGAACAGCTGATCAATACTCCCGATTTTCATATCGGTCTGCTCAAGGGGTTTGACTACGGCGAAGCCTTTCGCCGCCTTGTCGCCGACCCCAAGGTGAAACCTCGGCTACAGGAGCGATTCACCCTGGAGCAACTGCTCAAGATGCTCAACGGCGGGCGGATCCAGGGGTTTATCCTCGATCCGAACAGCCTGCAGGAGTGGGAGCATCAGGGCATCACCCTGAAGAAGCTCCATATCCTGCTGCATATCGAGCGCACTCCGGTTCACCTGATGCTCAGCAAGAAGAGCACATCGCAAGCCCAGCTGGAGCGGCTCAATCAGGCGATCGACCAACTCAAGCAAAGCCCCGAATATCAGCAGATCCTGACCCGCTACACGTCAGGGCTGCTCGCCGAATAACAACGGGAGAGTCGATGGCTCTCCCGTCCTCTACGTTGGTTTCGTCAAATAACGTATCAGGAACCACTTCAACTGCACGACTGACCAAGCACAATGCCGGCGAGATGAGAGAAGTGATGGATCTCGTGAGTAGCATCACACTCACCGCTCTGCTTGCCCGGGTTATACCAGCAGGTGGCCAACCCCTGTGCAGCTGCACCGGCAATATCGGTCTTGGGATTGTCGCCCACCATCAGCACTCTGGCCGGATCCGGAGCCCCCATCAGCGAGAGGGTGTGCTGAAAAATGGCGGGATCTGGCTTGGTAACCCGGATCTCGTCGGAAATAACCAGCGGAGCGAACCACTCGCTCCAGCCCAGCTTGCCAAGCCGGCCTCGCTGGGGAACGCTGAAGCCGTTGGTGATGATGCCCATCTTCACCTTGTCCTTCAGCAACTGTAGCGTCTCCACTACCCCATCAAGGGGCATGCTCAAGGCAACGATCTGCGCCAGAAAGGTGTTGTTCATCACCATGGGGTCAACATTGACCTGCTCGGCAAAAAGGGAGAAGCGGGTCTCTTGCAGCGCTGTAGCATCGATTTCGCCATTGTTGTACTGCTGCCACAAACCGTGGTTAAGGGTGTGATAGGCCGCCATGCCAGCCTCATCCACCTGTACGCCATAGTGGCGAAGGGTTTGCTCCAGCGCCTGTGTCACCGGGAAATCGAGCAGGGTCTCATCCAGATCGAACAGCACCCAGTCATAGCTTGTCTTGTTCACAAAAATCCTTGTCATCAGTCAGGTTGTTCCATGCTGTGGCGCCCCGCTCTGCCCAGCGGACTGGCCAGCAGATCCAGCGTCAGACGCACGCCAAAGCCTGTTACTTCGCTTGAAACCACCCCGTTGCCTCCCTTATTGCGAAAACCGCTCAGGTCAAAATGCAGCCAGGGAGTCTGCTCGGGGACGAAATGGGAGAGAAAACGAGCCGCATCGATATGATCCGGGGAGCTGCCCGGCGCGCACTGCAGCAGATCGGCCCATTCACTCTCGATGTTGTCGTCATAATCCTCATCGAGCGGAAACGGCCAGACCCGCTCGCCGCTGCGCTGCCCCATATTGACCAGCGATACCAGCCATTCGGTGCGGTTGGTAAAAACGCCGCTGTAACGGCTGCCCAGCGCCCGTTTGCAGGCACCGGTCAGGGTGGCGTAGTCGATCAGCAGATCCGGGGTATCCTGCGCCGCCATCGCCAGCGTATCAGCCAGCACCATCCGCCCCTCCGCATCGGTATCAACCACTTCGATGGTGGTACCGTTGATGGCCGTGACGACCTCCCCGGGCCGATAGGCATGAGGGCCGATATGGTTCTCGGCAATAGCCAGCCAGCAGTGAACTTCATAGGGTAGCTGAGCTCTGCTGATGGCATAGAGGGTGCCGAGGGCCACCGCGCTGCCTCCCATGTCGAGATGCATGCCATACATGCTGCCGGAGATCTTGAGGTTGTAGCCGCCGGAGTCGTGGCAAATACCCTTGCCTACCAGCGCAATACGGCGCACCGGCTTGGGGGGGTAGTAGCTGAGCTTAACCATGGCGCCCTGATTGTCTTCCGAGCCGCGGGCCACGGCCAAGAAGGCGCCTGCCCCCAGCTCGGCCAACTGGCCCTGATCATAATGGAGGCAGTGCCACCCCTCCTCCTGCGCCAACTGACTGAGAAACTCGCGATAGTTGGCAGCGGTCAGCTCGGAGGCTGGCAGCACCGCCAGATGGCGGGCCAGCCCGTTACCACCCGCTTCGCTGTAGATCCGGGCCAGATCCAGCACCACCGCCGGGGACACAACTACCTGCTGATAGCTCCAGCTGCTTTCACTGCGGCTCTTGCTGGTCGGCAGCGGCATATTGGCGGCGAGCAGGGAGGAGAGCACCAGCTCGGCCAGCACTCCCCGCTCGGAGGCAGAAAAGCCCTCGAGATGAAGACCGACCCGCTCGGCTTTTAATCCGGACAACGGCGCAATCCAGCTTCGCACCTGCTTGTAGAGGCGGTGATCCCGCTCCACACTACCCGCCACACAGACGACCAGCAGCAGGCTGTTGCCCTGCATCAGGGTAAAGGGGGCTTTTTTGCCCAGCGCCAGCAGGGTGTTGACACCCGATAGCTGGGGATGAGCCAGGATCGTCTCCTTCTGATCTTCGGCGATCAGCAATATCTGTATAGGAAGCGCCTGCTCGAGGGCCTGGACGAGAGTGGCATCCAGGCAATCGATAGCGGGAGGAAGATAGGTAAAGGGAGTGATCACAGGCATATACCTCATCCGTGAAGAGATACCTGATCATACCTAACAAACAGGCGGGACGACCAGTTTTGCCCTGAAAAACCAGCACAAACAACATTTTCACCACGCAAGAGTGATATTGCGCAATGTCTGTAGAGTATTTGGAAAGAGAAAAATGGGTATGATGAAAAGCAGCTGAACAAGGAAAAACAGAGAGGAAGTTGGTTGCGGGGGCCGGATTTGAACCGACGACCTTCGGGTTATGAGCCCGACGAGCTACCGAGCTGCTCCACCCCGC
>NZ_JANFNW010000001.1:444555-531734 GCF_024436135.1 Aeromonas sp. SG16 | reverse complement strand
GCGGGGGCCGGATTTGAACCGACGACCTTCGGGTTATGAGCCCGACGAGCTACCGAGCTGCTCCACCCCGCGTCCGAGGTGGCCAATAATAGGCGCCAGCGCACAGATTGCAAGTAAATATATCAAAAAAAGTTTATTCGTAGATTTATACGACAAAGAGTGCGGTCTTTATCAGCATCATGCTGTTTTTTCAGGCAAACGGATCTGAGGAAGGCATCCGGCACTACACTCAATAAGCTGAACACTCCTCATTTTGGGTAGGTATGATATGCGCATCTCCGCCGGACATTGCCGTCAGTTGGGGGCTACACCCGACAGTCACGGCGTCAACTTCGCGATCTGGGCACGCCTGGCCAGCCGGGTAGAACTCCTGCTCTTCTCCAGTGCAGAAGACTGCACCCCGGAGGTGATCCCGCTCTCGCCCCGTTTCAACCGTACCGCCTATTACTGGCATATCCATATTGAAGGCCTGCCCATCGGGCAGCGTTACGCCTATCGCATTCAGGGCCCATGGCGCCCCTATTGCGGTACCCGCTTCGATGGGGAAAAGGTGCTGCTCGATCCCTATGGCCGCAGCATCGAGCTCGGCCCCAACTACGATCGCTGGGCTGCTGCACTCCCCGGCAGCAACATTGCCAGCTGTGCCAAGAACCGGGTGGTTGATACCCGCCACTATAACTGGGAGGGTGACAAGCTACCGGCCCACTCCCTCTCGCGCTCGGTGATCTACGAACTCCATTTGGGAGGCTTTACCAACTCGCCAAGCTCCGGGGTTGCGCCTGAACTGCGCGGCACCTACCTGGGTCTCATCGAGAAGATCCCCTATCTGCAATCCCTCGGTGTCACCGCCGTCGAGTTGCTGCCGGTGTTCCAGTTTGATCCGCAGGATTCGCCCAAAGGGCTCTCCAACTACTGGGGTTACAGCCCCATGTCCTTTTTTGCTCCCCACGCCCAGTACGCCTGCGGGGACGATCCGCTGACCGAGTTTCGCGACATGGTCAAGGCACTGCACAAGGCCAATATCGAGGTGATCCTCGATGTGGTCTACAACCATACGGCGGAAGGGGGCAACGATGGCCCCACCTTCTCGTTTCGCGGCATCGACAACGAGGCCTACTACATCCTCGACAACAACCAGCAGGACACCAACTACTCGGGCTGTGGCAACACCTTCAACGGCGCCCACCCGGTGGTGCTGCGGATGATCATGGACAGCCTGCACTTCTGGCGGCAGGAGATGCACGTCGATGGCTTCCGGTTTGATCTGGCGGCCATTTTGTCGCGGGATGAATCGGGCCAACCGCAGGCCAACGCCCCCACCCTGCGCACCATAGACACAGATCCCAACATCGCCGACATCAAACTCATCGCCGAAGCCTGGGATGCGGGGGGACTCTATCAGGTGGGGTCACTCGCCGGCGCACGCTGGCGTGAATGGAACGGTCAGTTCCGCGACGATGTGCGCCGTTTTCTGAGGGGGGACGATAACAGCGTGACCGCCTTTGTCGAGCGACTCTGCGGCAGCCCCGATATCTACCACTATCACCATGCCGACCCCGAGAAGAGCATCAACTTCGTCACCTGCCACGACGGTTTTACCCTGTGGGACTGGGCCAGCTACAACCACAAGCACAACGAAGCCAACGGCGAGCAGAACCGCGATGGCTGCGATCACAACTTCAGCTGGAACCACGGCCACGAAGGGGTAACGGAAGATCCCCAGATCAACGCCCTGCGCATGCGTCAGGCCAAGAACATGATGGTCGCCACCCTGCTCTCGGTGGGCTCCCCCATGCTGCTGATGGGCGACGAACTGCTGCGCACCCAGCATGGCAACAACAATGGCTACTGTCAGGACAACCCCACATGCTGGATGGACTGGCAACCCAACGCCCGCAGTCAGGAGATGTTCCGCTTCATGAAGGAGCTGATCCAGTATCGCAAGCACCTGTTCCAGCGACCCGAGCAGGAGAGCATGCCGCTGTCACTGACCGAAATTCTGCGCCACAGCGAGATCTGCTGGCACGGCGTCAACGCCATGCAGCCGGACTTCAGCCCCCACTCCCACGCCATCGCCATGTCGGCCCTGTCGAGCGAAACCCGACTGGCACTCTACGTGCTGTTCAACGCCTACTGGGAGCCCCTCACCTTCAACCTGCCTAGCCCCCCCAAGGGGGTCGGTGGCTACTGGCGGCGGATCCTCGATACCGCCCTCCCCTCGCCGCAGGATATCTGCACCTTCGGCATGCCGCTGGAGGGGCTGACCCGCGAATATCTGGCCCAGCCACGCAGCAGCTGTCTCTTTATCTGCGGGGCCGACGACTTCTACTGATGCCCTCTCTTGCAAACAAAAAGCCCCCGGATCATATCCAGGGGCTTTTCTATTTCAGAGCTCGCAGTAAACCACTTCTGCGTCACACCAGCTGATGGAGCACGCTGGTGGCGGCGATCTGGGCGATGAGCAGACCACACAACGAAGTTGAAACCACAACCGGCGCAGTGTCACGCTGCAGATAGAGCGGGCTGAACCAGAGCAGCAGGGAGGCAACCAGCAATGCAGCCTGGGTCACCACCGCCGGGATCAGGGCATCGAGATTGGCCTCGCCCCCTTGCCAGCCCACCAGCACGCCCAGCCAGATAAGGCTGGCCATGGCCCCAACCAGACCGGCCAGTGGCAGCAGGGTATTGAATGCCTGCAAGCGGTGACGTGCCCGCAGCAGCATCAGGTGGGCAAAGGCCGCGCCCAGCATCGCCATCTGCAGCAGACCGCTGACCCAGCCCTGCAGTTGCAGCAGGCCCACACCATAAACTGCCAGCGGCAACGCCGGTAGCCAAAGCAGGGAAGATGGGATGGAACGTTTCCCCTCCAGCCGTGACTGGGCGAGCGACAGGCCCACGCCCAGCACCAGCGCCGCGCCGCCGCTCCAGATCAACCAGCTGGCCGCCTTGGCCTCTACCGCCAGCATCAGCGAGAGCGCGGTAATGACCCAGATGGAGAAGAGTTGCTGGCTGATGCGCGAGCGTTGGCCAGGGCAGATATCACCGCGCCAGAGCACGATACCTAGGGCAATGAGCGCGCCCAGCGCCATCAGGCCGGTCAGGGGAAAAAGCCAGAAAGGGAGTTGGACGAACATGGCGCCTCCAGCAAAGGGTGTCGAAATGCGCCGTGGTGGCGCCAGAGAGGGGCCGAGTATACCCAAACCCGGCGCCATCCCCAACGCCTGACATCACAAGTGGCGGCCTTAACGCTGACCGCGGGCCAGCGCCACCACCCTGGCAAACATCTGGCGGATCACCGGCGGTATGTGTTCGGCGCCGAGCCGCTCCGCCTCTTCGACCACCGCCAGCGCCATGCCCGGTTTGCTGCGATGATGGATCGCCTTGTTGATGATATGGCTGGCACTCCACATGGCCCGGCCACCGACACCGGCTTCGCGCCGGAACACCCCCTCAAAGCCGTTGTTGTAGAGGTAGTGCTCGATGTCGACCGCAGGCAGCTGGGTCAGCCGATCCCGCTCTCTGTCGCCTTTGAGCTGACCGCGGGCCGAAGCGGCATACTTGACTCCCGCCTCGTCGCCATCGGCCAGCAGATGCCACTCGATGCCAAAGTCGCGCGCCACCTTGATCAGCGGCGACTGGCCACACTGGGCAAACTCGATGATCCGCACCCCCTCGGCCCGCAGGCTATAGCCACAGATCTGTGCCAGCTCCGAGAGCAGCCAGATTTCGGTCTCCCCCTCCACCAGCAGCCAGCAACGGGCAAACAGCGACATGGGCCGGTTGATCCGCACATGGAAGGCAATCTTGCGCAGATCGTCGCTGCTGTAGCGCTCGCCACCCAGCTGGTGGCAGAGGATATCCTGCTGGCGCCGCACCAGCCGGCGTACCTGATTGAGCGGCAGGGAGGAGAGCAAATCCCCCGAGTTGGTGGTGAGCAGCTTCTGGCCAGGCAACTGCTCCAGCAGCCCCCACGCCAGCGCCAGCATGGTTGGATGGAGGCGGCTTTCGGGATCTTCGAGGATCATGATGGGACGAGCCCCCTCCTCCAGCTCGCGGTTGCCACGCGCCTGCAGCAGGGTCGCCGCCATCCCCGCCATCGCCAGCTGCAAGGCGCGGTTGTCCGCCTGACGCAGCAGGGTGTGCAGGTTACCCGGATTGCGCAATGTCATGGGGCGATTGATGATGTCGCGCTGACTGCGCGGCTTGTTCTTGATGGGCGCCAGCGCGTTGAAGTAGTGATCCATCAGCTGGCGCACCGCCTGCAGCGCCTCCTTGAGCTCGGGCTCGCCAATGCGCTGGGGCTCGTCGATCAGCTTGTCGGCCAACTCGTTCAGGCGATGCTCGGAGAGATCACCCCACTGCAATGTCTCCACCCCGTTGCGGGCGGTGCGAGCATCGCGCAGGCGAAAGACCGGGTTCATGGTGATGAGCATGCAGACCAGCTCGTGAGCATTGGCGATGGGCAGGCTCTTGCCCACTCCGTCGAGAAAGTCGTGCAGGGTCGCGACCGTGCCATCCTCCAGCAACTCGGCACTGGCGCGGTAGTGAATGCGGTTGAACTTGTCCTTGTGCAGTACCCAGGCAGGGCAAAGCCGGGCCAGACGGCGGGAGTGCTGGCACATCTGGGGTCGATGCTCACAGAAGGTGAGCACCAGTTGCAGATGGCGCGCCGGGGCAAGTTCGGGATCTTCCGGCCGGTGGAAATCCTCGGCGCCAAACTGATAGGGCTCGGCATTTTGCCCCAGCAGACACCAGAGGGCGCGCAGCAGGCTCGATTTCCCCCAGGTGTTTTCACCGATCAGCACTGTGGTATGGTCGAGCCCGAGCGACAACCGATTGATGCCGCGAAATCCTTTAACTTCAATACGTTCCAGATACATCCAGCCATGTCCACGTCACTCTGATGGAGCAATAGTGGCAAAGTTGCCGGAAAAATCCTATCTGGCAGCACCCTTTTTCAACGGGAACTGTGAGGAATGGCAGGTTCGGGCGGGGTTGGCTCGGTCAGGCGCCCCTGCGGGGCATTCCAGTGGTTGAACCAGAGGTGGCGGGTACGGATCTGGCGCTTGCGATGATTCAATGGCGGCTCCTGTTTGTGGCACAGCGAAATGACGGGGTGAGCGAACTCACCGGAACGCATTGAGTCTCGCGATTAACTGTGACAGGAGGATGACAAGCGGGCACGCCACTGCCCCGGCGTCAAACCAAACGCCTCGCGAAAGCGGTTGCCAAAGTGGGCCTGGGAGGAGAAACCGCACTGGCTGGCGATCGTCGCCAGCGGCTCACTCCCTGCCAGCAGCTGCTTGGCCCGCTTGAGGCGCAGCTCCAGCAGGTAGCGGTGGGGCGGGCAGCCTAGGCTCTGACTGAACATGCGGGCGAAGTGATACTCGCTCAGACCCGCCTGCTGCGCCAGCTGGGCCAGCGTCACCGGTTCGGCCAGATGAGCATGGAGGTACTCCTGCACCCGCCGGATCGCCACCGGAGCCAGCCCGCCACGCACCGTCGGCAGCGCCGGCGCCGCCTCGGTATGGTGGCGATAGGCATGAAGGATCAACATCCAGGCACCGTGAGAGAGCGCCAGGCGGTCGATGCCGTGCTGCCACTCAAGCTGCATCAGCTGACTCTGCACCAGCAATGCGGCCTTCGGATCGTCGATAAAGGTCTTGTCCAGCAGTTGCAGGTGGCGCCCCTCGCGGTCGCACACCTCCTCGGCGATGCGGGTCAGGTGGGCCGGGGTGAAGTAGAGGTGGAAGAAGCGAAACTCCTCGCGCACCAGCCATTCGGATCTGTGGTGATCCGGCATGATGCACACCTTGCCGGTGCCGCCACAACCGCCCGGCCCGTCGAGCCGCTCGGTCTGCTCGCCCCCCTGCAGATAGACGCTCAGGGTGTGGTGGCCCGGCTTGTGGTAGCGGGTCTGATCGTAGCAGTTGCGCCAGCTGGCGACGCCAAGTCCGGGCTCCAGCCAGCAGGAGTCCTCCAGCCGGGCGCCGGTGCTGACCAGTGCGTCGAATACCCCTGCCGTTTTCATCTGACCCTGCCTCTCCCTGACGCTCCCGGCAAGCCCATCCTGCCGTCCGCTCATCTTACCGGCTGACGCCCCGGATGACAGCGGCGCACAAACAAAAACCGCAAGATGGTGCAAGCCAGCAAGCCCCTGCCCACCCCATGCTGGAATACCAACCTACCTGCTTGTGGAACAACCGATGAACCTTCTGCTCTATCTCGCCACCGTCCTTATCTGGGGCAGCACCTGGATCGCCATCGCCTGGCAGCTTGGCCCCATTCCCATCGAAGTGTCGGTGCTCTATCGCTTCCTGTTGGCAGCGGTGGCGCTGTTTGCCCTGCTCACCGCCAGCGGCCGCTTTCCGCGCCTGCCGTGGCATGGCCAGCGCTACGCGGTGCTGCTCGGTGCCCTGCTCTTCTCCACCAACTTTCTCTGTTTCTACCACGCCACCCGCTATATCCCGAGCGGCATGTCGGCGGTGATCTTCGCCAGTGCCAGCATCTTCAACGGCCTCAACCTCTGGCTGTTCGAGGGCAAACGCCCGGGCCTGCGCTGGCTGCAAGGGTCGCTACTGGGCCTCTTTGGCACCCTTCTGCTGTTCTGGCCGGTGCTGGCGGATGCGCAACTGGGTGCAAACGGCTGGAAGGGATTGCTGTTCGCCTGTGGCGGCACCCTCTGTTTTTCGCTGGGCAATCTGATCTCGGCCCGCGGTCAGCGCCACGGCTACCACGTGTTGCAGATGGTGCCCTGGGGAATGGTTTACGGCGTCGTGCTGTTGCTGGGCTGGGTCACATTGCTCGGTCAGCAGCTGGTGGTGCCGACCGACAGCCACTATCTGGCGGCCATGGTCTATCTCGCCCTGTTTGGCTCGGTCATCGCCTTTACCGCCTACCTGACCCTGGTGGGGCGCATCGGGGCCAGCAAGGCCTCCTACGCGACCGTACTGTTTCCGCTGGTGGCACTCACCCTTTCGACCTTCTATGAGGGATTTGTCTGGCAGCCGGTGTCGGTGGTCGGCGTGGTGGTGAGCCTCATCGGCAATCTGGTGATCTTCGCACCGCCCTTGAAGAGCTGGCGCATTGGTCCGTTCAAGGCGGCAAACGACACTTGCTCCTGAAGCGACCAGCCCCTAAGGTAACGCAGATCCAATCTGTCGATGGCAAGGGGGCGAGATGTTACTGGAAGGGCTGGAGACGCTGAGCCTGCTGGCAAGTGAAGGAACCATGGCCAAGGTGGCCAGCCGCCTCTATATCAGCCAGTCGGCGGTGAGCAAGCGCATTGCCCAGCTGGAGCAGCGCCTTGGCAAGAAGCTGATCGAACCGGAGGGGCGCCAGATCCGCCTCACCCCGCAGGCACTGGAGCTGCTGGAGCGGGTAGCGCCGAGCCTGGCCGAGATGAAGGGGGTGCTGGCCGACAGTCAGGATCTGGCCGATCACAGTCCCCTCCCCATCGCCTGCTCCGAGACCCTGCTGGCCGGTTATCTCGCCCACTTCATGCGCGGCTACCTTGGCCGCGACCCGCATCTCGCCCTCTCCACCCACCACACCCCGGTCATTCTGGCGCGGGTGCGCAGCGGCGATGCCCTGCTCGGCATCTGCGCCGGTCGCCTCCCGCCCGGCCATGGCCTTGGCGCCGAGCTGCTGCTGGAGGAGCCCTTCTATCTGGTGGGAGAGGCGCAGCAGAGCCTGCCCCCTGCAGCTCAGGGCGGTGGGCGCAAGATCCTCACCATGGATCTGGAGAACCCTGCCAATCGCTATCTGCGCGAGCCCCTCGCCGCCCTCGGCCTGGAGCCCGCCATGGAGCTCGACTCCTATCTGGCGCTGATCGAGCTGGCCAAGGCCGGTATCGGCCCGGTGCTGCTGCCTGCCGGTCTGCTGGCACTGGTGGGAGAGCAGGGAGAAACGGCCCGCCTGCTGCCAGCACTCGCCCGCCCGCTCCATCTGGTCTACCGGCCAAACAGCCTCAAACGCGAGCGCATTGCCAAACTGGTCAATGCCTTGCGCAAACACTTCAGCCATTACAGCGACACGCCGCGCTAGCGCTGTAAAACAGCAGATATGACAACGGGGCCCGAGGGCCCCGTTAACAATTGCGATGCGGCAAGCAAGGCACACATCAGATCCAGGCAAACAGCTCCGGATACTGGCTCCACACCAGCTTGGCGGACATCAGCAGGGAGACGGTCACCAGCAGCGGCTTGATCAGCTTCACCCCTTTTTTCAGCACCATCTTGGAGCCAAACCGGGCGCCGATGAACTGCCCCAGCGCCATGCAGAAGCCGACACTCCACACCACCTTGCCGCCGAGGGCAAAGAACAGCAGGGAGGCGATGTTGGAGGTGAAGTTGAGCAGCTTGGTGTGGGCGGTGGCCCGCGCCATGCCAAAGCCTGCCAGCGCCACGAAACCGATGGCAAAGAATGAACCGGTCCCCGGCCCGAAGAAGCCGTCATAGAAGCCGACCCCGCCCCCCACCAGCAGCGCAAACAGCATGGGAGTCAGACGGCGGGAACTCTCGGCATCGCTCACCCGCGGCGAGAAGAAGAAGTAACAGGCAAAAGCCATCAGCAGGAAGGGAAGCAAGCGCTCCAGCACGGCGGCATCGATGGTCTGCACCGCCAGCGTGCCCACGGCGGCGCCGATAAAGGTGCAGATCACCGCTGGCCAGATCATGGCCCACTCCAGCAATCCTCTGCGGGCATAGAACCAGGTGGCGGAGAAGGAGCCGAAACTGCTCTGCAGCTTGTTGGTGCCGAGCACCAGTGCGGGGGGCATACCGGTGGCCAGCAGGGCCGGCACCGTCAACAGGCCGCCGCCACCGGCAATGGCATCGATAAAGCCGGCGATGAGCGCCACGCCAAACAGGGCAAACAGGGTAACCAGTTCCAATTCCATCCATAGACCTCACGGGATTGGGTTGCCCGACACAGGGGCAACCGGGGGGAGAATAAACACGCCGGGCAGAGGGGCTGCACTGACTGCCGGTTATCCTAACGGGCCAAAGTCCATGAATCTAACGAAACAGTGGCAGCCAATTGATTCCTGATTTTCACTAATTTTGGCTCACGCGCCCCTGCCCCTCGGCTCAGGCAGCGCTTTGTGGCGCCGGTGACTCCGCTTCCGATCCCTTGATGGCGGTCAGAGCCGCCAGCAGCGGCGCCTCGTCATCACCGGGGAAACGGCTGACCCGACCGGCCATGTAGCGGCGGCTGAAGAGATTGAACCAGTGCTGCAGCGCCTGCCCGGCCCTGAGCTCCCCCGCCACTTCCAGCACACAGGCCGCTACCTCGGCGGTGCAGAGGTGCTCCTCGCTGTTGGCCACCCGCATACCGTAAGTGGAGAGCGCATCGGGTTTGATGGCCAGCACCGGAAAACCGTCGAGATAGGGGCTCTTGTTGAACATCTTGCGCGCCTCGGGCCAGGTGCCGTCGAGCAGGATAAAGAGCGGCTTCTTGCCGGGCGCAAGCACAACCTCGCCGGTCAAACGGGCCGGCTCCTTTTCACAGGCAGGAAAGACCACATAGGGCTGCCACGCGGGATCGGCCAGCAGGGCCAGCAACTCGGGATGGGGCTCGGTGCGCGACCAGAGAAAGGCCCAGGTGCTATCCGGCAACACATCGGCGATGAGACGGCCGGTGTTGGAGGGCTTCATCGGTTCGCTGTCATACATCAGCAGGCAAAAGCCCGCCTCCGCTTTGAGCTCGGGGCGCCACTCGCATGCACACCAATCCTCGCGCAGCTGACAGGCGGGGCAACGGGCCAGGGTGCCACCACGGGCGAGAAACGGTCGGGTAGAGATACTCTTGCGCCAGGCCCGCAGGCGGTTGACGGCGTGATCAGGAACAGGCTTCATCTTGCGTCACAAACAGAGGGAGATCATCAACGGCGGCGCCAGCGGCCCGCCACAAAGGGGCTGGATTGTACCCAGTTGCGCAGCGATGGAACAGCATTCACTGCCCCTTTCGCCAAACGCCTTGCCCACTGCCCTGTAAAAAGGGTTCAGGACTCCTGACAGGTGCGCAGCAGCTCCAGCAACAGGCTGCCATCGCGCAGCGCCTTGTGCACCTGCACCGAGGTGGGCTTGGTGGGATCTTCGTAGAAGTGGGTGGATTCGATCTGCAGCCGTACCAGATATTCGGCCGGCAGCTGGCTCGCCAGCGACTGATGCAACATGGGGAACAGTAGCCGATCGGCGCGGGTGATCTCGCCCCCCAGCAGCAGCTTGCCCGGATTGAGCAGACAGATGAGATTGGAGAGCACCCGCGACAGGCG
The DNA here is from genome assembly GCF_024436135.1 of Aeromonas sp. SG16. Taxonomy (NCBI): domain Bacteria; kingdom Pseudomonadati; phylum Pseudomonadota; class Gammaproteobacteria; order Aeromonadales; family Aeromonadaceae; genus Aeromonas; species Aeromonas sp. SG16. The sequence continues at coordinate 521,458 of NZ_JANFNW010000001.1, read as the reverse complement.
CCCCGCCGCCTGATGGAGAATGTCCTGACAGAGGCTGTTGCCCGCCAGCGCCAGTTCGCACAGCTCGCGAATGGTGACGCTCTCGGGCAGGTCGTGCTCCTGCATCCGCTCGCGCAGATCCCGGTATTGCGCCTCCAGCGCCTGATTGGTCACTAGCGTGCAGGCGCAGCCAAAGCCGCCGCAGTAGCAGCGCTGGCCATAGGGTTCGAGCTGCAAATGGCTGAGATCGCCGAGCAGCGCATTCTCGCTCTCGATAAGCTGGCCATTGACCACCATGCCGACCCCGATGTCGTTGTGAACGAACACCAGCACCGCATCAGCGCAATTCTTGGCGGCTCCCCACTCGCGCTCGGCCTGGATCCAGGTGCGCACGTCGCCGCTCACCAGCACCGGCACAGCAAAGGCCTCCTGCAGGGTCGGCCCCAGCGGCCAGTTGCGCAGATCGTAGAAGGGGAAGTGCTTGACCATGCCGGAGTGGCGCTCTACCTGACCCGGCAGACAAAGGGCGATGCAGGCAAGGTTGAGGGCCTTTTTCGGCAAGAAGCTGCGAATGGCGTGAACCAGGCTATCCAGCAGTTCGCCGCGCTCGGTCTCGGTAAAAATATGGCGATGGCGCGCCAGCGAACGACCGGTGAAGTCGAACAAGGCCATGTCTACATAACCACGCCCCAACCGCATGGAGAGAAACTGGAAGCGGCGCTCGTTGATGCGCAGCAAGGTCTGGCGACGGCCACGCCCCACCGAGCTTTCACCACAGGTGACCACCAGCCCGCTGTCAAGCAGCTCGCGGGTGATCTTGGTAATGCTGGCGGGAGAGAGACCTGTCAAGCGGGAGAGATCGGTGCGCGACAACTCCTTGTGCTCTTCCAGGCTGGCATAAACCAGGCCGTAGTTGAGCTGGCGGATCAAGTCGATACTACCTTTCACGATCTCATTCATAGGCTATGGGGCAAACGCAGACACAGAGGGCGGCAATTTTCACACATTATTGGTCAATCCCCAAATAAAGTGCGGCCTGAACCGGGGTTCAGACCGCATCTTGTGGCACTCATCACCTGACAAGGCAGGATCAATAGCGGAACTGGGAGACCAGTTTGCGCAATTTGTCGCCGGTATTGGCCAGATCACGGGTAGTGCTGTTGGACTCGACCGCCGCGCTGGTCAGCTCGCTGACAATCTGCTGGATGGCCACCAGATTCTTGTTGATCTCCTCGGAGACCGCGTGCTGCTCCTCGGCAGCCGTGGCGATCTGGATGTTCATGTCGTTGATGGTACTGACCGCCATCACCATGCTGTCGAGGGAGCTGGCGATGTGGCTCGCCTCCTGCACCGTCTCCTGGCTGCGCTCCTCGCTCGCCTGCATTACATCGACTGCCTGCTTCACCCCGCCCTGCAGACGCTGGAGCATCTCGTTGATCTCCTTGGTGCTCTGCTGGGTACGGCCGGCAAGGGATCGCACCTCGTCTGCCACCACTGCAAAGCCGCGGCCCTGCTCGCCAGCCCGCGCCGCTTCGATCGCCGCGTTCAGCGCCAGCAGGTTGGTCTGCTCGGCGATGCCGCGAATGACCTCCACCACAGAGCCGATCTTGCCGGTCTCCTGCGCCAGCTGCTCGATAACGCCGGAGGCGGTATGTACCTCGCCCACCAGCCGGTTGATGCTGTTGATGGCGGTGCTGACCACGCCGCGCGCCGCGTCGGATTCGCGAGCCGCATCGCTGGTAGCGCTGGCCGCATTGGAGGCGCTGGCCGCCACCTCCTGCGCGGTCGAGCTCATCTCGGTCACCGCGGTGACCACCTGATCAGTCTCCCGGCTATGGCCATGCATCTGCTGGTCGTAGTGCTCGCTCAGGTGGTGCAGCTTGTCGACGGCGCTGAAGAGGTGGTTGCTGGTCTCCCCGACCTGACTCACCACCGACTGGATCCGCTCGACGAAGCGGTTGAAGGCGCTGGCCAGCTGACCAATCTCATCTTTGCTCTGCACCTTGAGACGTTGGGTCAGATCCCCCTCGCCGTTGGCGATATCGTTCAATGCCAGCACCGCATCTGCCAGCGGTTTGCTGACCCGGTTGCCGACGATCACGGTTGCCACCAGAGTGACGCCCAAAATCACCAGGATCACCAGCACCCCAACCTGCAGCGAGCTGTTCATCTTGCTCTCCCGCTCGGCACGCAGGGTGGCCAGTTCGTTGTCGATATCGTCGATATAAAAACCGGTACCTATGATCCACTGGTATTTGTCCAGCACCAGGGTAAAGGCCAGCTTGGGCGCATCACGACCGATGGAGGGCTTGGCGGTCCAGTATTCGGTAAAGCCATCCCCCTGACGGGCCGACTTGAGGATCTCCTGGATCAGGAACTTGCCCTTGGCATCCTTGTCATTCCAGCGATTTTTCCCCTCCAGTTCGGTGCGAACCGGCAGCAATATGGTGTTGCCCTCAAAGTCATAGACAAAGAAGTAACCGTCGCTGCTGTAGCGCAGCGGTCTGAGCAACTCTTTGACCTTTTGCCGATTCTCCGGTGAATCAGGCAAGGAGTAGACCGCATTGATGGCAGTCTGGGCCATCATGATGTAACTGCTGAGCAGCGCCTTGCGATCCTTGATCGCCTTCTCCCGCGCCACCACCAGATCAGACTCCAGATCGCTTCTGGAGAGCATGTAGTTGCTGAGATTGACCGCCAGTGCCATCAACAGCACAGGGAGCGCTCCGAGTAACAGGATTTTCTGCTTTAACGTCATTTTTCACATCCTTGCAGCTGTTTTTATTGGAATTCCTTGCCCATTCATCAGTATAGGTGCTGGCAGTTCGCGGCTCGCTTTCGTTACAATTCCCTTAAAATAAATCGGCCAATTAGCGAAAAACATGACTCTTTGCCCTTGCGGTTCCAACCTTTCTCTCGATCTGTGCTGCGGATCACTCCACGGCGGTGCTCCCGCTCTCACCCCAGAACAGCTGATGCGCTCGCGCTACAGCGCCTTCGTGCTGGGTCTTGGGGATTATCTGGTACATAGCTGGCACCCCGACTATCTCGGTGATCTGACCGCAGAACTGCTCTCCCAGACCGATACCCAATGGGATGGGCTCGAGATCATCGCCAGTCAGGGCGGCCCCGACGACATACTCGGCATGGTGGAGTTCAAAGCCTGGTTCGTAGAAGGCGAGACCCGTCACTGCCTGCATGAACGTTCCCGCTTCGTGCGTTATGAGGGGCGCTGGGTCTATACCGACGGGGAGATAGATCCCGTCCCGCTCCGGATCGGGCGCAATGATCCCTGCCCCTGTGGCAGCGGCAAGAAGTTCAAGAAGTGTTGCGGCAATTGAGGCTGACTACTTAAATGAATCTGTAACGCGGGAGCATCGGGACCATGATCCATGACACAACAGACTCAGCAGTCACCCTTCAAATCGATCAAGGATCGCATCAAGGCCAATAAGGAGAAGGGCATCTCCATCCAGGGGCCCGATGTCATGGATTATCTCTATCCCGCCAGCAAGGTGGGGATCGAGGTGATCACTCCGACCGGTCAGCTGCGCTCCCTGCCTGCCGTGCTGATCGGCGCCGACAAGGCGCGTATCATCTATTTCAGCCTGCCAGCCACCACCCCGGCGGATGCCGCCCTCTACTGCCAGCCGGGTTACCGCCTCACGGCGGCCATCATCTGCGAGCGAGGCGTGGGAGCCATGCTCTGCTTCGAGGGCTTTATCGAGCAGTTCAACAAGCAGCCCCAACTCTTCACCATGCGCCAGCCAGAGAGCATGACCCTGTTCAAGATCCGCAAGGAGATCCGCTACCCAATCAGTTGCACAGGAGTCGCTCTTTTTGCCCAGCATCCGCTCAACATCCATCTGGTCGACTTTTCACTGGCAGGTTGTGCCTTCAGCACCCACCATCAGGCGCCGACCATTCCCCTCAACCACTCGCTTGAGCTGCGTCTCGATGCCTCTAGCGCCAACGGGATGCCCTACCAGCTGACCGGCACAGTGCGCAACCAGCGCCAGATCAACAACTACCCCGTCTACGGCATGCAATTCGACGCCGCCGGCTTGCAGCAAAGCGAAACCTTTTTGAAGCACCTCGAATTCAATGGCCATCAGATGGTCGTTCGCACTCAAGCTGGCGCCGTTGCGAACATCGCCATGGGCCACTCCGCCCCCTGAAAGGGGCTACTGTCAGGCCGATCCCGATCACACTTCTGAGCATTAACGGTCGAAAATGTTCGATCACGCTCATTTATTTGGTCTGAATCAAACATTTTACTCACGGTTAACGTCAAACTTCTCATCAATGTGAGTAGCGAGACCGGCACCAATGCAAAGAATAACTACACAAGTCGTCATCATAGGCGGCGGGGCCACCGGGGCAGGCATCATTCGCGATTGCGCACTGCGCGGCATTGACTGCATTCTGCTTGAACGGGACGATATCGCCGCCGGCACTACGGGGCGTAACCATGGCCTGCTCCACTCGGGAGCACGCTACGCGGTGACGGATCAGGAGTCCGCCCGCGAGTGCATTCAGGAAAACCGCATCCTCAAGCGGATTGCCAGCCACTGTGTCGAGGACACTGGCGGCCTCTTCCTCACCCTGCCGGAAGATGACATCAATTTCCAAACCACCTTCATGGATGCCTGTGCCCGCGCCGGGATCGATACCCGTCAGCTCGATCCCCGCGAAGCATTGCGTATGGAACCCAACGCCAACCCGGCGATGATCGGCGCCATCCACGTGCCGGATGGTACGGTCGACCCGTTCCGCCTCGCCGCCGCCAACGTGCTGGACGCCAAAGAGCACGGCGCGCGCATCTTTACCCACTGCAAGGTGCTGGGACTCTTGCGCACTCAGGATCGGGTACACGGGGTCAAAGCGATCAACACCCGCACCGGCGAAGCGTTCGAGGTGGAGTGTCAGGAGGTGATAAACGCCGCCGGCATCTGGGGTCAGCAAATTTGCGAATACGCCGATCTCGGCATCCGCATGTTCCCGGCCAAGGGATCCCTGCTCATCATGGATTACCGCATCAACCAGCTGGTGCTCAACCGCGCCCGCAAACCGGCGGATGCGGACATTCTGGTGCCGGGCGATACCATCTCCCTCATCGGCACCACCTCCAGCCGTATCGATTACAACAAGATTGACCTGCTCACCGTCGAGCCCGAAGAGGTGGAGGTGCTGCTGCGCGAGGGGATCAAGCTTGCCCCCATCATGGCGCGTACCCGTCTGTTGCGTGCCTACGCAGGCGTTCGCCCGCTGGTGGCGGTGGACGGTGACGAAACCGGCCGCAACATCAGCCGTGGCATAGTGCTGCTGGATCACGCCGAACGCGACGGTCTCAAGGGTTTCAACACCATCACCGGCGGCAAGTTGATGACCTACCGCCTGATGGCGGAGTGGGCCACCGATCTGCTGGCCAAAAAGCTCGGCAACAGCAAGCCCTGCCGCACCGCCGAGCTCAATCTGCCCGGCTCGCGGGATCCGGAGAAGGTCTCCGCCCCGGGGCTCTCTGTGCCTGCCGAAGGGTCGGCCCAATACCGCCACGGCGAGCGAGTCATCGCCTTCTTCCGTGACAATCCGAAAGCCAACGCCCTCATCTGCGAGTGCGAAATGGTCACCGCGGGCGAAATCGAATACGCCCTGCGCGAGCTGGATGTGGACAACCTCATCGACCTGCGCCGCCGCACCCGTCTGGGTATGGGACCCTGTCAGGGCGAGCTCTGCGCCTACCGCGCCGCCGGCCTGATGCAGGAGTACGGCAAGGCCGACGGCCGTCAGGCCTGCGTCATGCTGCGCCAGTTCCTGGAGGAGCGCTACAAGGGCACCCGCCCGGTGCTGTGGGGCGATGCCCTGCGCGAGGCCGAGTTTACCTACTGGATCTACGAGGGGCTGTTTGGCCTTGGCGAGTGGACCACACCTCAACTGGTCACCGATGCGCCACCCGCCCACAGGCAGCACAATGCCACTCACGCCACTGAGAAGGAGAGCCGTCATGAAGTTTGACAATATCGTTATCGGCGGCGGCATGGCGGGCCTCTCGGCCGCCCTGCGTCTGGTGGAAGCAGGCCAGAAGACCCTGCTGATGGCCTCTGGCCAGAGTGCTCTGCATTTCTCCTCCGGCTCGATCGACCTGCTGGAGAGCGAAGGGGATCCCCGCGCAGCGCTGCCCGCCTTTATGGCGGCCCATCCGGATCACCCCTACAGCAAAGTCGGAATGCAGAATATCGAAGCGAGCCTGGCCGATCTGCAGCGTCACTGCGCCGAGCAGGGGCTGCCGCTGGTGCGCCACGAAACCAATCACCAGCGCCTGACCCCCATCGGTACCCTCAAACGTACCTGGCTCTCCCCCGATACTTGCGCCTGCGTCACCGATGCACCGATCCCGGACGTGCTACTGCTGGCCACCCTCGAGGGCTTTCGCGACTTTCATCCGGCACTGGCGGCGGCCAATCTGACGACCCATCCGCGCTTCGCCCACTGCCGCATTCTGACTGGCGAGATCCGCCTGCCCCAGCTGGCCGAATTCAGCCGCAATCCCCATGAGTTTCGCTCTGCCGACATCGCGCGCCTGTGTGACAAGCACCATCTGGTGGCCGATTTGGCCAGCGAGATCAGTCGAATGGTGCAGGAGAGCGGCGTGCCCGACTGCCGCCATATCGTGCTACCAGCCTGCCTGTCGCTGGGACTGGTTGGCCCGCGTCTGGCGGAGCTGGAGCAACGTACCGGCTGCACCATCAAGGAGGTGGCGACCATGCCGCCATCACTGATCGGCATGCGGATGCAGGAGGCGCTCAAGCGCCGCTTCATGGCCCTTGACGGCACCTTCCTCACCAGCGAGCGGGTGCTGGGCGCCCGTTACGAGGGGGATCGGGTGGTCGGCGTACACACCCAGAATGGCGATGATCAGCTGTTTGAAGCCGACAACTTCGTGCTCGCCTCCGGCAGCTTCTTCAGCCGCGGGCTGGAGTCCCGTCTGCGCGGCATTCGCGAACCCATCTTCGATGCCGATGTGCTGAGTCTGGAGGAGCGCGACGCCTGGGCCGGTCGCCGCCTGTTCGACCACCACCCCTTTATGGGGTTCGGGGTCAAGACCGACGACAAGCTGCGTGTGCTGCGTGGCGGCAAGCCGCTCGCCAACCTCTACGGCGCCGGCAGCGTGCTGGCTCACTATGACCCCATCAAGGAGGGGTCAGGCTCAGGTGTCGCGGTTGCCACCGGCTGGCAGGCCGCCGGTCATATTCTGGGCGCCGCCCAATGATTACTTCGTCCCATATCCCGTGCCTTCACACCCTACGGGAGGAGAACTGACATGCTACTGGATCATGCCAACCAAACTTTCGATCAGTGCATCAAATGCACCGTCTGTACCGCCTACTGTCCGGTGGCCAAGGCCAACCCCGCCTACCCCGGCCCCAAACAGGCGGGCCCGGATGGGGAGCGGCTGCGGATCAAGAGCCCGGAGCTGTTTGACAGCGCCCTCAAGCACTGCACCAACTGCAAGCGCTGCGAAGTAGCCTGCCCGAGCGGGGTGCGCATCGGCGACATCATCGCCAAGGCCAAGCACCAGTACAGCGGCTTCAAACCGGGGATCCGCGAGTTCGTGCTCTCCCACACCGATCTGATGGGCAGCATGTCTACCCTGATGGCGCCGGTGGTCAACTTCACCACCGGCCTCAAGCCGATGAAGCTGGTGCTGGACAAGGCGCTGGGGGTCTCCTCCCACCGCGACCTGCCCAAATACTCCCAGGGCACCTTCCGCGGCTGGTACAAGAAGCAGAAAGAGACTCAGGCCCGTTATGAGCGCCAGATAGCCTATTTCCACGGCTGCTACGTCAACTACAACCACCCGCAACTCGGCAAGGAGCTGGTGCAGGTGCTCAACGCCATGAACATCGGCGTGCAGTTGCTGGAGCGGGAGAAGTGCTGCGGCGTGCCACTGATTGCCAACGGCTTCATGGACAAGGCCAAGCAGCAGGCGGCCTTCAATATCAAGCAGATGGAGAACTCCCTGCTCGGCAACGAGATGCCGCTGCTGGCCACCTCCTCCACCTGCGGCTTTACCCTGCGCGATGAATATCCCCACCTGCTGGAGCAGGACAACCACAAGGTGCGGGATCGCATCTCGCTGGTGACCCGCTTCCTGTGGAACGAGTTCTACAAGGGCAACAAACCGGCGATGAAGCCGCTCAATCTGCACATTGCCTACCACACCCCCTGCCACATGGAGAAGATGGGGGGCGTCATCTACACCCTCGAATTGCTGCGCGCCATTCCCGGGGTCAAGGTGACGGTGCTGGAGTCCCAGTGCTGCGGGATCGCCGGCACCTACGGCTTCAAGTCGGAGAACTACCAGACCAGCCAGACCATCGGCGAGGGGCTGTTCGATCAGATCAACCGTCTGTCCCCCGATCTGGTGATCACCGATTGCGAAACCTGCAAATGGCAGATCGAGATGAGCACGGCGTTTCGCTGCGAACACCCCATCCACCTGCTGGCCCAGGCACTGGCCTGATCGGCTGATAACAAAAGACAATCCACGCAGAGATAAACAAAGAGCCGGCAATTGCCGGCTCTTCCTTTTACGCTTCACTCCCGCTATCAGGGATGCTGGATGATCAGGCTGTGGTTATCCAGCATGCTCTGCAGGATGTCGTGGGACGAGGTGCTGGTGAGGTTCCAGCTGTTCAGATCCACATCCTTCAGGGTGATCTGCTGAGTCACCTGACCACCACTGGCCGAGGTCACCGAGAGATTCACATCGCTCAGACCATTGCTGCCGGTCGTCACCGACGCCGATAGGTTGCTTAGCAGACTTTCGACGCTGGCTCCCGGGCCCCCCCGCAGCAGGTCAGCCAGATCGATCCTGTCCCCCTGTTCTGGATGGAAGTCGGTGATGGTATCGACTGCGGGTTGCCCCTGACTCCCCTCATCCCCCTTCTGCCAGACAAAGAGATCGCTGCCGGCACCACCGGTGAGGATATCGCTGCCTTTGCCGCCATGGAGCACATCGTTCCCAAGCCCTCCCACCAGACGATCATCGCCTGAAGAGCCAAAGAGGATGTCGTCATGCTCGGACCCCAACAGCTCATGACCGCTCTGGCTGTGGATAGTCAGGGTATCGAGTGGCGTGCTGATGGTGGAGCCGCCGACACTCGACTCGGCGGAGATCCCCAGCACATGATCCCCATCGCTCAAGCCGTTGAAGTAGAGCGGTACCGAGTGATCCGCCGGGATCAGCCAGTCACCGTTGCTCTCCTGATGTCCCACGGTCAGGCCATGTTCATCCTGCACCTGAGCGTTCCCCAATCCGCTGATGCGAATGGATAGCTCGCCGGTTGCCGGATTGACCACGCTAGCCTGCAGACTCAGGGGCACCATCGCCCCCTGCAGGGCATGGATCTCGTGCTGGGTCAGCGTCAGGTTCGGCATGTCCGGCTCGGGCGTGACATTGATGGTCACCTGATCGGTGTCGCTCAACGGGCCACCCGCACCACTGTTGCCCTGATCCGAGGTAGTGACGGTCAGGGTATCCTCTCCCCAGAAATCTTTGGCCGGTTCATAGTGCAGGCTGCTTGCCAGCAACTGGTTGAGATCGGCCAGCGACCCCACCAGGGTGATCTCGCTGGTCCCCGCCCCCTGCACCATCACGGCGCCAGTTGCGCCCAGCAGGGTCAGCACACCATGCTCGACCCGCAGCACCATGGAGACAGGCGCGCTGCCGGCATCCACATCCTTCACGCTGATGCCGGATAGCGACAGAGAGCCATCCTCTTTGACCGTCATGCTGCCCGGCAGCTGATTGACCGGCGCATCATTGACCGGCAGCACCTCGATCGGTACCACATCAGTGTCGCTGAGGGCCCCGCCGCTACCGGTATTGCCAAGATCATTGGTCACCATGGTGAGCTGATCCTGGCCATTGAAGTCCTGTGCCCCCTGATAGGTCACCCCGCCCGCCAGCAGCGCATTGATGGCTGCAAGCGAGCCACTCAGCACCAGCGAACCCGTGCCACTGCCGGTCACGGTCACGCCGCTGCCGGCCGCTAGGGTCAAGGTGCCGTGACCCACCGAGAGGCGCACCTCGATGGGGCTGTTGCCCGCATCCACATCTTTGACCTGCAGGCCATCAATGCGGTAAGGCATATCCTCTTCGGCAACCAGCGGCGCTGTGGGCAGAATGTTTTCGGGCGCGTCGTTGACCGCCTCTATGGTGACATCGATGCGGCCCTTCACCTCTGGCCCCAGCGCGCCGTTGTCCAGACTCTGGGCGATCACCTCGAGTTTCAGGGTACCGTTAACGTCGTTGGTCACCAGCACCAGATCCGCCAGATTGCCACCCACAGTGGTCACCTGCCAATCACCGTTTGGCAATCTGACTACCTGACCGGCCACTCCGTCCGGCAGCTCAATGGATGCTCCCTCCGGCACGTTGCGGATAGTCACCCGCACCTGCTCGGCGCCATTTTCATGCACATTGCTTGCGCTCCCGCCGGTGGCGTGGGTATCGCGGGTCTCCAGCCCCAGATTGAGCAGGATCCTGTCGCCCTCTACCCCGCTGGCATTGGGCACCAGATCGCTGATGAGGGCATCCCCCACCGGATTGACGGTCACGGTAAAGCTGCCGCTGGTTTCAAGGGGAATAGTGAGCCCCTTGTCGAGGGTAAAGGCACTGAGTGACAGATCCACGCTGCCGCTGAAATCGGCCGGCGGGATCAGGGTCAGCTTGGCAAAATCGGTGCCTACAGGTACTTGCCAGACACCACCACCATTATTCACGGCAGGGGCCGAGAGGGTGAAACCATCCGGCACCCCCTTGATCTGCAACGCCACTATCTTCTCGGAACCGTCGTTATCGATGAGGGCGGCACCAAAGCCAGCCAGGCTGATGGCACCATCTTCATTGCCCGATACATCGTGCAGCGTCAGCGCTGCCGGATCGTTGACCGGTCTCACCTCAAAGCCGACCTGCCCGCTCCAGCTGCCGCTGTCGGTCACCAGCTGGCCGCCGACCAGCGCGGTATCGACGATATCGACCTTGATGTCGAGCGGTACCTGACCGCTGAAGTGCTCTTTGGGCACAAACACCAAGTCCTTGAGGGCAGCCACATCGCTGACCACCAGGGTGTTGACCGGCTTGCCACTGCCATCGAGGAAGTAGCCATATTTTGCATCCACCGTGATGGTGACCCGTTCCACGGTTTCAAGGCCACCATTGGCGATGGAGGGGCTGATATCGGCCAGTTTCACCGAGAGATCGAGGTGGATCTCGCTATCTTCCAGATTGTCCGGCTGTCCGTCATGGTTGGTATCCAGTACGGTCAGCGTCAGTTCCGGATGCTCGCCACGGCCACCATTCACATCGACCACGGGGGCCACATCGACCCGTACCGTCGTGCTGTCGACCTTGATATCGCCACTGGCGGTATCCGTGTTGACCACCTTCACCTCGATATTGAGCGAGCCGGCAAAGTCTTGCGGCAAACCCAGGGTCAGCCCTTCCAGACCAGCCAGTGACGGCGGCACCTTGATGACATACTCACCGGTCGAGATGTTGTACTCGGCGCCGCTGATGGTGACACCCGCCGGCAGCCCCTTGAGGACTATGGTCACCTCGTCGCTGGTCTGATCGGCGGCGCCGATATGGATCACGCCTTTGAGCTGCTGACCAAAATCAACCCGGATATCCTCCTTGCCCACCAGCACCGCGTTGTCGTTGATATCGACGGTCGCCGCAGCTTCCTTGTTGGTCGTCGGCGTCGCCTCGAAGGTCGCATCCGTGTTCAGGCTCACCTTGACATGGCCACTGGCATCGCCATCATCGCCACGGTCGATCACCATGGCATCGATACGGATCGGTTGAACCTTGCCGACAAACCCGTCGGGCGCATGCAGCTTGAAGCTCCCGAGGTTGCCCGCAGGTACGATCCAGCTGCCGTTACCATTGTTGATACCGCCAATCACCACAAACTGATCCCCTGCGCCACCGTTCAGCACCGGCAGGTTAATCACCAGATAGTCGATCTCCTCCACGCTGGAGGGATCGAGGTCGGTAAAGAGGAAACGCCCCGCCAGATCGATATCGGCACCGCCCTGCCCCACGAGTGCGCCGCCAGTCTGGGTCAGCACGCCATCGGGCTCCACCACCGCCTGAATATCGACATGCAGGTTGCCATCGATCACCTTCTCGGCCACCGCGACCGAATCCACATCGTGCTGGGTCACGGTGACATGGCTCTGGATAGTGGTATCCCGATCGCTATCCTCCGGCGCCTTCACCAGCAATTGTCCCCCGTTGAGCAGGCTGTCTAGCTGGGCGGCCGTCAGGGTGACCTGGCCACCCACCACGGTCAGCTGGCTCTCCACGCCGCCGACTCGCAGCCAGATCTGGTAGCCATCCTCCACCCCGGAAAGGCTCAGCGCAGTGACCTTCTCGGCACCGTCCGTAAGGGTCGGATGCCAGTCCAACACGGTGAACTGATCTTCCAGACCGTGGCTGGTCTTGCTGTAGTCGGTCGCATCGATCTCCGGCTCCACCTTGATATGCAGCGGCACTTCGAAGCTCTTGCTGTCGCCGTCGTTTTCGGTAACCACCACCCTGGCGACGAGATGCAGATCCGCCGTGCTGTTGTGGGGTGGCTGAATAAGCAGATTGCCAAAATCGGAGACATTGACCTGATAGGTCGGTTTGCCGCTGGCATCGAGTCCGGCAAAGGTGAGGGTCAGCTCCTTGCCGCTGGCATCAAATACCCGGGCCCCTTCCGGCAGCCCTTGCAGTACCACGTTGAGGCTCTCGGAGGTGTCGTGCGGGGTATCGACCCACTCGCCCGAGGTGAGGGTAAAGTTGAGCGGCGCCCGTCCATCTTCGCCCACTGTGATGGCATAGCCTGTCCCTTCGGCCTCCCAGCCGGTATTGCCAAGCTCGAAGTGAGGCTGATCCACCACCCCCACCAGATCCACATGAATGGTCTGGGAGCCGGTCTCCTTCTCGTTCACCACGATGTGGGTCTGGCCATTGGCATCGGTCAGGGTGGCGCTGTCTTTGACCACGCCCTTGATGGTCAGATCGAAATCGACGTTGCTGTTTTTGGGCGGCAGCAGCTTGAGCTCATTGATGCGCTCAAAGGGCACCTCGTAATACCCGGCAGCATTCTGGCTGACGGCAACGCCCCCCAGCAGCAGCGTCGCCCCGGCGGGCAGGCCACTGATGCGCACAAAGAGCTGCTCGGAGCCATCGGTGGTGTCACCCAGGTGAGCCAGGCCAATCTTGCTGCCCAGATCGAGCAAGGTATCCTCTTTGCCCTGAATATCGCGCACGGTGAGTTTGGCGTCATCCGCCAGCGGATTGACGTTGATCACCAGCTCAATCCTGTCTCCCTGCGCCGTACCCTGACCCGGCACGATCGGGTTCTGCTCCGTGCTGATCGGGGTCACCGACAGCTTGATGTCACCGCTGAAATCCTTGGCCGGAACCACGGTCACCTTGTTGATGTCGCCACCAGCCACTGTATAGAGGCCGTTTGCCCCCGGGGTCAGCACCTTGCCGTTAAGGGTCAGAGTCCCCTGACCCGACTCCCACTTGATCTGGTAGGTCAGGGTCTCGGAGCCATCCGTATCGGTGAGGCTCGCCTGCACATTGAGGGCAATGCCGCTGCTGTCCTCGTTGATGGTGTAGTGCTGGTGCGTGCTACCCGCATCCCACAGGGGTTTGTCGGCAATACCTTGCACCGTGATGTCCAGATTGCCGGTGAGCACCGGGGGCTTGCTCCCCTCGGTGACGCCCACCTGCAACTGCACCGGGAAGCGCAGCGGATTGCCTCCGTTGTTGTAGCTCGAGTAGTCGTGGTTAGGCACGAAGGTGACACCGGTGAGCTGGAACTTGTCGTTGGTGTTGGCCACCGCCACCATGGCCGCAGGCGGCACCTCATACCAGGTCTTGCCACCCAGGGTGATGGTGGTCAGTGCGACACCGTTGAAATAGAAGGTTCCCTGGGCATTGGCTGGTGCCTGGATAAGCAGCTGCTCCACATGCTCGCCCCGATCGAAATCCCCCACATCCAGATTCATGGTGATGGGGATCCCCTGGCCAGGATCGGTTGCTCCGGCATCCTCCTGGCCGGTGACTGCGCTCACGCTGAGCATGCCAGCCTCGTCCCGGATGGTCAGGGTCAGAACCCCATCATCGGTATCCCCGTCACCGTCCACCAGATGGAACTCAATCTGCTGCACCAGAGTGCTGTTGCTGTGATCAATGCCCGACCTGGCAGTGAAGCTGTAGTTGCCCTCGGCATTGATAACCAGAGTGCCGATGACTTGTCCTGTGCCATCCGTTACCGAGATGGTGGTATTGCCCGTTGCGGCGATGGGGTGCTCGGTGCCATTGATGGTGACCGATTTCACTACCGCATCGTCCGCCCCCTCACTGGCGGTGGCCAGCAGATCGCCGGTCACTTTCGCTCCTTCATTCAGGGTCTTGTTCGCATCCACGGCCACGGGCACATCATCCTGCACGCTCACATGACCAATCACTTCGGCACTGAGGTCTCCGTCACTGTCCCGCGCCTGTAACGGCAGCTGGATATCCAGCAGATCCTTGCCCTGAGCACTGTGATCAAGATTGCCGATAAGCTCGAAGGTGTAGCGACCGGAGACATCCAACGTCAGCTTGAAGATGAGCTTGCCTGCGCTGTCCTTGCCAAGATACACACCCGGCTGGCTATCTGCGCCAATGGTGACGACCTTGCCCCCCGACGTGAGGGTGTTGAGGGCGTTAAAGCGAGCCACATCCAGTTGCAGAGAAGCCACCCGGTCACTCCCGGCAGCGATCGTCACCTGACCGATGGCAACCTCTCCCGTGCCTGACGGGCTGGTGCCTCCATGCTGGCCATTGCCCCCGTTGAGATCCGACTCCTTGACGGTGACCCCCTCGATAGCGGTGATCACGGGATTGTCAGCATCGGTGATTACGGCAGTGGTACTGCCAGTGATCACGCTGCCATCGCTGTCGGTTACCTTGATTGGCAAGGTCAGGTTGAGTTTGTCATCCGCCCCGTGATCCAGGTTGGTATGCACCGTCACCTGATAATCTATCTCTGCACTGGTGTGAGCGGCGATGCTAGCGGGCACGGTGGGGATAGATACCGTTATCACCACCAGACCAGCGCTGGTTACAGCCTGGAAGGTGTGACCATCCGTGCCAACCGCTTGCCAGGTCAAGGCTTCGCCATTGTGGGTAATGGGTTTGCCGCTGGCATCCATAACCTGACCGGAGAGGGTCAGTCGCACATCTGTCACCGGATCCGAGTCAGCTTTGATGATGATCTTGCCGCTCGCCTGCTGGTCATCCACCGCCGAGTTGGCGCCATCAAAGCGCCCTTCGCTGAGGGTTACACCAGTCAGAGTCAAGGTCGGTTTATCCCCTTCCCCAATCTGGATATTGAGGGTGCCGCTGGAGCTGTCGTTGTTGCCGCCCGCCTTGTCGTAGTCGTTGACGATCACCTTGATGGGCAGCTCGGTCACGGCGTTGGCGCCCTGATGGATCCCCTGATAGAGGGTCACCTGATAGTCAAAACCGTTCTTGCCCGCCTGATCCAGCGTGCCAACCAGCCGCACCTCAAACACCTCGACCCGCTGGCCGTTGACCATCACATAGCCCTTGAGCAGCTGACTACCCGGGATAGCGGGCTCCCCATCAAGCAACTCGTATTTGACGGTTTGGCCGAGGGCTGTGAGCGCCGGTTGCTGGCTGCCCTCGGCAAATGCCACCTCGACCACCCGATCCGACCCGGCTTGTACGTCGAAGTGACCGGTTTGACTCAGACTGTTGCTGCCGGTGAGGTCCCCCTCATCCAGAGACACGCCTCTGCCCGGGATAAAGCTCGGCGCCTTGCCATCCGCGATGGTGAGCGGCAACGTGGTACCGATGCGATCGCCATCCTTGTCGGCCAGGGTGACCGCCAACGGCAGGTTGAGGGATTCGCTCCCCTTGTGATCCAGCTCACCCGTGAGGGTCACCTTGGCGGTGACGCTCCAGTTACCGTTGTTATCGACCAAGCTCAGCTCGGCGCGCAGGATCTCGCGACCATCTGCCGTGATGCCGACCAGCTGGCCGTTGGCGTCGAGGGAGAAACTGATCGGGCTGCCATGGCTGGTGAGACCGGTCAGGGTGCTCTGGATGGTGGCGATATCAAAACCCAGAGATGCGGGATCAAGGGCATCGCTGCCGTGGGTCACCGTGAAACTCATGTTGCTGACCGCAGCCGCCTCCCCTTGCGCCATCTCGGTGATAGCGGTGCCGCTGACCGCAGAGATTGTCGGGTTGGCGCCATCACCTATCGCCACGGTAATGGTGGAGGAGACCTTGTCACCATCGCTGTCGAGCAGGGTAAAGCCCGCCTTGAGCAGGCTGTCGGCACTGCCCTGATCCAGCGGTTGATGGAGGGTAAAGCTGTATTTGCCATCGTTGCCAAGGGTCAGCTTAAACACCAGCGTGCCATCGGGGGTACGCCCCTCGATAAGATGATCAGCCACCGTGATGGTCACGGCCTGCTTGCCCGAGGTGAACCCTTGCAGCCCCGGCTGGTTGGCATCGAAGGTGATGCTGGCCAGCGGATCGCTGCCCGCGGTGATGGTCAAATCACCGTTAAGGGTCTGCTCCTGCAGCCAGTTGCTATCTTCCGTGAGCGTCAGGGAGACAGGATCGACCTGCGGCAAGGCACCATCGGTAATGTTGATATTTAGGGTGCCGAGGTTGCTCTTGTCGCCGTCAAAATCGGTGCCCTGTACCTTCAGGCCTAGGTTGAGGCTGTTGGTCGCTTCCGGCTCGTCAAACACGCCGGTCAGGGAGACGCTGTACTTGCCATCCAGCCCGATGGTGACGGTGAGGATCGTATTGCCCTGCCAATCCTTGACGGTCAGCTGGTTGCCCTGCACCTCATAACTGGTGGGATGCCCCTGGCTGGTGAGCCCAGCGAGCGCTGGTTGGCTCGCCTCAAAGTTGAGGGAGACCAGACGATCGCTACCCACCGTGACCGGCAGTTGACCATCGATGTGCTGGTTGCCCCCTTCTTGCAGCGAAACGCCCTTGTCGAGACCAAGCGAAGGATCACTGCCGTCGTTGATGGTCAGAGCCAGGTCGGCACTGGTGACATCGCCATCGATCTCTTTGGCACTCACCTGCAACCCCAGCGAGAGGCTGTCACTACCCTGATGATCGAGCGGGCCGGTAAGGGTGATCACCACCCGACCGCCCACATCGCTCCCCTGCTGTTCAGCCAGCAGCTGGGCGCGCAATACCTCTACCCGCTGACCATTGCCATCGAGGTAGTAGCCCAGCAGGGTGCGATCATCGGTAAATTCAAACGTCAGCGGATGGCCATCGCTGGCAAGACCCGAGCCGTTGAGGGTCGCCAGGGTGCCACTCTGATTGCTGAACACCAGCGAATCCACCAGCAGGGGATCGGCGGTGTGCTTGACCACAAAGCTGCTCTCCCCGACTACGGCGGCGCTGTTGGTAAAGGCATCCTCGGTCAGGGTAATGGCCGGGATCTCGAAGCTCGGTGGAGTGCTGTCCACCAGATTGATCACCAGCGGCGCTTTCACCAGATCACCGTCGCTGTCGCGGTATTCGAGGTTGAACGGCAGACTCAAGGTTTCCTGAGTGTTAAGCAGGGTCTGCTCCTTGCTCTCGGGGTGATCCAGGCTCTGGTTCCAGACGATGCGATAGCTGCCGTCATCGCTGAGGGTCAGGGTAAAGACGGTGATACCACCGGCAGTGGCGGTCAGGGTCTGGCCGCCCCAGACGTAATCGAGTGCCACTCCATGACTGGTAAGCTTCAGCCCTTCAAGGCCGCTCTGGTCAGCGGCGAAGGTGACCTGCAGGTTGCCATCAATCCCGGCGCCGGTATTGAGGCTGCCAGTCGCAGTGACTGGGCCATTGGCCAGTCCGGCTTCGGAGAGGGTCAAGGTCTCGCTCTTGCCGATCAGCGGCGCACCGTCCAAGGCAGAATTACCCGCCAGATCGGTGACGCTGGCACGCACTTCGAAAGATTGCGTGATACCGGAGAGATCAAGACCTGATACCTGCCAACGGCCATCCGCACCGACCACTGCAGAGGTGGTAAGCAGGATCTGCCCATCGCTGCCTAGCAGGGTGATGGTCACCTTCTGTCCCGCCTCGACATTGGCGGTGGTACCACTCAGGGTGGCATTGTCGCTGCCAAAGAGTTCCACCGCGTAGAGATCATCGATATCGATGGTGGCCTGGGTATCAACCTCAATAGTGAGGGTATCGCTGGCTCGGTTGCCGGCGATATCCACCGAGTCGACCCGAAAATCATAAGCTCCGTCTGCCAGCGTATCGGGCAGCTGATATTGCCAGTTGCCATTGCCGTCAACGGTAAGTACGGTGAGCACGCTGCCACCAAGGGAGAGGGTGACTGTGGCACCGGGCTCCCCCTTGCCCTGCAGCAGCGGGGTATTGTCGCGGGTCAGATCATCGCTCTGGCTGGCACCGGTGTCGCTCTCATCGGCAAGATCCAGGGTAATGGTGGTGATGGTATCGAGCAGGGTCTGGCCCAGATCGCTGGCACGGTTGCCGGCAGCATCCTGAGTATCGGCCTGAATGGTGAGGGGGCCATCCACCAGCTTGCCGGTGACGTCGCCAAAATTGGCCTCCCAGACCAGACCGGGCAGCACCACTGTGGTGACGGTGAGTCGGTTGCCTGCCTGGTCAATCAGGGTCACGGTGACCGGCTGACCGACCTCTACATCTAGCACGGTACCGCGGATGATAACGCCAGCCGCCTCGTCAGCGTTGATGATGTTGTCGCTGGTCTGCGGCTCGGTGATGGTGATGGCGGCAAAGAAGTCGCGTACTTCGGCAAAACGCAGCTCGTCGTTGGCGACAGGTGCATTGTGATCCGTATCGAAACCGGCCTCGGCCAGGGTGGCGTCATTGGTGCGATCGACCACCACAAAGCCGCCAGAGCTGGAACCCGCAACGCCACCAATATTGCCGGCAGCTGGCGCGGCGTTGCCTGCGGCGGTCTCGGCAAAGAGTTTGGTCGGGTCAACCCCCTGGCGAATGGCCTCCTGCAGGGAAGCGAGCTCCTGATCAGGCTGCGCCTCGCTGCCATCGGCCGGAACAGGATTGGCCGGTTCAGGTTGTTGTCCGGTTGGCTGCGAATCGGCATCAGCCAGTGCAAACTGCCCCCCCTGCGCGGCTTGCAGCCGATCACCGGGATGGAGCACCATCCCCACGGTTGCTCGTACGACAGCTCCATCTGCACTGATGACAAACACGGAGCCCTCTATGCGGGTCACCACCGTGGACTTTTCAATTTGCAACTCAGCCATACAACCTCCGGCACAACCTGATTAACGACATTATCAACAGCACACCTGACTGGATTAGCCATCTTACCGCAAACAAGTTGAAGGGTCTTTTCTCAATTTTCGACAAAAGAGACCGCAAACAGGGTATTTCGTACAATAAATGTCATGCAGGCATCGTCCTTGGTGCGACAACCTGTGACGCAACATTGCTGCAGCCCTTTGCTGATGCGCCTATTCAAGAAAAAATAGTCCTTTTGGCGGACTCGCTTCGTAATCCCTGGTGAATCCGGATTTCAAGCGAGCCCCAGTGGCAAACGGGCAGTGCAAATGAGTGCAGCCAAACAGCAGCGCTTATCGATAATAAAGTGAATAGAAATTTAAGTTTGCGCATAGCCATTCTTCTTGCCGAACGATGAAGAAGATATGTCCATAGCGCCAAGGAGTGAGCTGACCTCCACAACGCTCTTTACCCGACTTAGTAAAATCCGCTGATTTTTCTTGGCAAGACCGTCACGACCACCTGACTTTTCGTAAAATTCAACCCAGATCTCATTTCCGTGCTTTGCTCGTGCCGCCAATTGATCTGGCGCAACTCCTCTCTCGATAATTCATCATTTTGTTTACCAGTTTGATAACCTCGCTCTCTGAAAATGCATAAATCCGGTTTATTCACCGGTAATAACAACAGGCCTGCCACCCCGCTCGGGGTGTCGATCTCCGCATCACAAAAGGGAGCCGATCAGGCCAAACAAGGACAATGATTGGGAGTGATGATGGTGAGTTCACACAACAGACAGAGCAGACTGGGGCTTACCGCCCTGCTGCTTACAACCTGCCTTGGCACCAGCGGCTGGGCACAGGCGGCCGACGAGGCACAACCCAAGGGCAAGATCGAGGCGCGCAGCGAGCTGTTCGCCAAAGATCACGCCGATCAGTTCACCAGCTGGAAAGGCACCAGCGAGAGCCGCGAGCGTACCGACGCCCTGGCGGAAGATCCGCAGATGGTGGTGCTCTGGGCCGGCTACCCCTTCTCCAAGGATTACAACAAGCCGCGCGGCCACTTTTATGCGCTGACCGACGTGCGGGAAACACTGCGCACCGGCGCCCCCAAGACCGCCGAAGATGGTCCGCTGCCCATGGCCTGCTGGAGCTGCAAAGGCCCGGATGTGGCCCGCGTCATCGACGAGAAGGGTGAGGATGGCTACTTCAAGGGGATGTGGGCAAAAGGCGGGCCGGAAGTAGTCAACACCATCGGCTGCGCCGACTGCCACGACACCGCCTCGCAGGAGTTCAAGGAGGGCAAACCGGCCCTGCACCTCTCCCGTCCCTATGCCGATCGGGCCATGACCGCCATCGGCAAGCCGTTTAAGGAGCAGGGGCGCTTTGATCAGCAGTCCCAGGTGTGCGGCCAGTGCCACGTGGAGTATTACTTCAGCGGCCCCACCAAGGCGGTCAAATTCCCCTGGGACAAGGGCACCACGGTTGAGCAGATGGAGGCCTATTACGATGAAATCGGCTTTGCCGACTGGACCCATGCCCTCTCCAAAACCCCCATGCTCAAAGCCCAGCACCCCGAGTACGAAACCTGGCGCGCCGGCATTCACGGCCAGAACAACGTCGCCTGTGTCGACTGCCACATGCCCAAGGTGCAGAACGAGCAGGGCAAGGTCTACACCGATCACAAGGTGGGTAACCCCTTCGATCGCTTCGAGCAGACCTGCCGCAACTGCCACACCCAGAGCAAGGAGATGCTGCAAGGGATTGTCAAGCAGCGCAAAGAGGCGGTGATCGAAACCAAGCTGAAAGTCGAGAAGCAGCTGGTACACGCCCACTTTGAAGCCAAGGCGGCCTGGGATGCCGGCGCCACCGAGGCAGAGATGAAGGATATTCTGCAGGACATCCGTCACGCCCAGTGGCGCTGGGACTACGCCATCGCCTCCCACGGGGTGCAGATGCACGCCCCCGAAGTGGCCCTCAAGGTACTTGGCAGCGCGCTGGATAAAGCCGCTGACGCCCGAACCAAGCTGGCTCGTCTGCTGGCTGCCAAGGGAATAACCCACGAGATCGCCATTCCCGATATCTCCACCAAGGAGAAAGCGCAAGCCGCCCTTGGCATGGATATGAAGCAGTTCAACAGCGATAAGGCACAGTTCCTCAAGACCACAGTCCCCGCCTGGGACGCCGAGGCCAAAGCGGCCGGACGGCTGGCACAGTAATGGCGCCTGCGGGCCCGGCCAGACCGGGCCCGCAATGGATGGAGGCTTCCTATGGGTGATTTAACGATGGATTTCTTACGACTGATGCTGATGGCAGCCATGCTGCTCACCAGCCTGCAGGGTCAGGCGGCCGAGCCGACAGCAGCCCCTGTTCCAGCTACACATGAGGTGGAATTTTTACGCAATCCCGACAAAGCCTGCACCGACTGTCACAAGGAGCAGAGTGAGGGGATGCACGGCAAGCATGGTCAGGCGACCAATCCCAACAACCTCAAACCGGTGACCTGCACCAACTGCCACGGCCAGCCCTCCCCCCAGCACAGGGAAGGGGTCAAGGATGTGATGCGCTTCAGCCACAGCCTGAAAGATAAAGAGAGCATCAAGCTTTATCCCATCAGCGAGCAGAATGGAGTCTGCATGAGCTGCCACGAGCCCAAAGAGATTCGCGAGGCGCTCTGGGCCCACGACGTGCACGCCACCAAGCTCACCTGCACCAGCTGCCACCAACTGCACCCGGCGAAGGAGCCCATGGTGGAGATCCCGGAAAAGTCCCGCATCAAGCTCTGCGTAGACTGCCACAGCAAGCAACATGAGGCCAGCAAGGCCCGGCAGGAGCAGTCCAAACCGGCTACCGGCAAGGAGGCATCATGAGCTGCTCTCGCCGTGACTTTATGGCGGGCATGGGCGCGGGGGCCCTTATCATGATGACGGGGGCTGCTCGTGCCAACACCCGCTCCCTTGCCACCACCCTCGCCCACAGCCAGACCATCGACGGGATCCGCTATGGCATGATCCACGATGAGACGGCCTGCATCGGCTGCACCGCCTGCATGGATGCCTGCCGGGAGGTCAACAAAGTGCCGGAAGGGGTCTCGCGCCTCGAGATCATCCGTTCAGGTCCCATCGGTGAATTTCCCGACGCCGAGTACCGCTTCTTTCGCAAGTCCTGCCAGCACTGCGACAACGCCCCCTGCGTGCATGTCTGCCCCACCGGCGCCTCCCATATCCGCAAGGAGGATGGCATCGTCGATGTCGACGCGGATCTCTGCGTCGGCTGCATGTATTGTCTGGCCGCCTGCCCCTATCAGGTGCGCTTTATCAACCCGGTCACCCGGGTGGCGGACAAGTGCGACTTTTGCCGCAAGACCAACCTGGCGGCGGGCAAGGAGCCCGCCTGTGTCGAGTCTTGCCCCACCAAGGCGCTGGTGTTCGGCAATCTGGATGACCCGGACAGCCCCATCGCCCAACGGCTGGTGAAGGAGACCACCTATCGCTACAAGCAGGCACTCGGAACCTCCCCCAAGATGTACCGCGTGCCCAAAGGGGAGATAAAGTCATGACCATGCAAGAGGCATTTCACTTCCCCTCCCTCGTCTGGGACTGGCCCATCGCCATCTATCTCTTTCTGCTCGGCATCTCCGCCGGCGCCACCACTATCTCGGTGCTGTTGCGCCGCAAGGGGGCAGGCAGCGAGAGCGGCATCATCAAGGCGACCGCCATTCTGGCGCCGGTGAGCGTGGTGCTGGGGTTACTGATCCTCATCTTCCATCTGGCCCGCCCCTGGACCTTCTGGAAGCTGATGTTCCACTACCAGTTCGACTCCGTGATGTCGATGGGGGTCATGCTGTTCCAGGTCTACATGGCGGTGCTGTTCGCCTGGCTGGCGGTGGTGTTTCGCTCCGAGATCGAGACCTTGCGCCATCACCTGCTGCAAGAGAAGTTCGCCTTTGTGGATGATCTCATCGCTTGGTTTGCCCACATCGAACGGCTGCTGGCGCCGCTCTTGCTGCTGCTTGCCGTGCTGTTGGGGGCCTACACCGGCTTTCTGCTCTCGGCGCTCAAGACCTATCCGATGTTGAACAACCCGGTGCTGCCGGTGCTGTTCCTCATCTCCGGCGTCAGCTCCGGCATCGCCTCCACCATCTTGCTGGCGGTCACGCTCTTCAAGGAGAACCATCACAGCCAGGGGGTGAGCTTTGTCCACCGCTTTGAGCGGCCGGTGTTGGCGGTGGAGGTATTGCTGCTGGTCTGCTTCTTTACCGGCCTCTACTTCGGTGGCGGCCAGAAGGAGGCAGCCATGTGGGCCGCCATCGGCAGCGGCTTCTGGGCTCAGGTGTTCTGGCTCGGGGTGGTGGGCATCGGCATGCTGCTGCCCCAGTTGCTGGCCCTGCTGGCTCCCGCACCGCTGCGGGCCAAAAACGGCTATCTGGTACTGGTCTGCAGCCTGACCCTGGTGGGGATCCTGCTGCTGCGCTACTTCGTGCTTTATGCCGGCCAGATGACGGTAGTTTAAAGGTATGATCACCAGCGCCAGCCACCTTCGGGTGACTGGCGCTGGTTTGTTGCTGGCCCAATAAATTTCTGGTGATGCCACACCCGTTGCTTGGCAATGTTCTCCGCCAAAGAGAGACGACGCGGCGTGTGTGGCATGACATGAATGACATCAAAGATTGAAACGGAGGTTGTGTGCTGGCAGAGCTCGGCTATCTCTCACTGTTGCTGGCGACCGGGCTCGCCCTGCTGCAAGGGCTGTTGCCCTGGCTGGGATTGCGGCTCGCCTCACGCCCGCTGCTCGGCTGTGCCCGCCCCCTAGCCCTGCTAGTCGCGCTCCTGCTCGGGGCCGCCCTGCTGCTGCTCGCCAGCTGTTTTGGCCTCGATGACTTCACCCTGGTCTATGTGGCCCAGCACGCCAACAGCGCCCTGCCCCTTGGCTTCAAACTGGCGGCGGTGTGGGGCGGCCATGAGGGCTCCATGCTCTTTTTCGTCTTTGCGTTGGGGCTGTGGGGCGCTCTGGTGGCGATTTGTTCAAAACGGGTAGATCCGCTGATCACAGCCCGGGTATTGGCCATCATGGGGCTGATCGTCGGGCTGTTCGGCCTCTATACCCTGATCTTCTCCAGCCCGTTTGACCGCCAGTTCCCGGGGCCACTGGAGGGGCGTGATCTCAACCCCATGCTGCAGGATATCGGCCTCATCATCCACCCCCCCCTGCTCTATCTCGGTTACGTCGGCTTTGCGGTCAACTTCGCCTTCGCCATGGCGGCGCTGCACTCGGGCAGGCTCGATGGCGCCGTGGCCCACTGGAGCCGACCCTGGGCGCTCGGCTCCTGGGTGTTTCTCACCGCCGGCATCGTGCTGGGCTCCTGGTGGGCCTATTACGAGCTCGGCTGGGGCGGCTGGTGGTTCTGGGATCCGGTGGAAAATGCCTCCCTCTTGCCCTGGCTGCTCGGCACCGCCCTGCTGCACGCCCTGATTGTCTGCGAGAAGCGCGGCGCCTACGGCCACGCCGTGCTGTTGCTCTCCATCTTCACCTTCGCCTTGAGCCTGCTCGGCACCTTCGTGGTGCGCTCCGGGATACTCACCTCGGTGCACGCCTTTGCGGTGGACCCCAGCCGCGGCCTCACCCTCTTGTTGCTGCTCGGCTTGCTATTGACCTGCGCCCTCACCCTGTTTGCCCTGCGGGCGGACATTCGCGCACCCTATGCCCGCTTTGGCTTCTGGTCAAAGGAGGGGCTGCTCGGCGCCGCCATCCTGCTACTCTGCGTGGCCTGCGCCAGCGTGCTGCTCGGCACCTTCTACCCCATGGTGTTCCAGTCACTTCATCTGGGCTCGCTCTCGGTGGGCGCCCCCTATTTCAATACCATCTTCGTGCCGCTGGCCCTCTGCCTGATGGGGCTGATGACCCAACTGCCACGCCTGCGCTGGCAGCAGCTTGCTCCTTATTCCCGCATCAAAAGCGTGTTGCCCCCCCTGTTTGGCCTGCTTGGCGGCGGGCTGCTTAGCCTTGCCTATCTGGAGCAGGGATCGTTTTCCGGTAGCTGGAGCGGCATCCTCGCCAATATGGTGAGCCTCTGGCTGATGGCCAGCCTGCTGCTCCCGCTCTTGCAACCGACGTCGCTGCGTGAACTCACCCTCAATCGGCTCGGCAGCCTGCTGGCCCACCTCGGGGTGGCGGTATGCGCCCTCGGCATTGCGCAGGTGAGTCACCACAGTCAGGAGGGGGGCACGGTACTCGCCGCAGGCCAGCCCTATCGGCTCGGCGCCTTTGAGTTTCGCTATGTGGGGAGCGAGCCGATCATCGGCCCCAACTACACCGCCGAGCGCATCACTCTCAGCGTGCATGAGAACGGTAAAGAGGTGGCACGGCTGACGCCAGAGCGGCGCCACTACAGCGTGCGCACCATGAACATGAACGAGCCCGGGATCAAATGGGGAATGCTCGGCGATCTCTACGTGGTACTGGGTGAGAAAATGGGGCCCGGCGCCTATGCCATGCGGCTGCACCATAAGCCGCTGGTGCGCTGGATCTGGCTCGGTGGCCTGTTGATGATGGCAGGCGGCACCCTGCGCCTGCTCGCCCGACGCCCCTTGCTCGCCTCCCGTTCCGTTGCGGTTGGCACCTCCCGTCCCCGGCTCGAACAGGAGGCGTTATGAGATCCCGCCTGCGCCTCTTTCTTCCACTGCTGCTGACCCTGGGCCTCGGCGCCCTGCTCTGGCTCGGCCTTGGCAACAACCCCTACAGCCAGGATGAAGCCGTCGCAGGGCGTACCCTGCCCGCGTGGCAGAGTGACGATCTGTTTGGTGGTGCCCCCATCCACACCGCGGCGCTCAAGGGGGAGCCCTTCGTGCTCAACGTCTGGGCCAGCTGGTGCCCCAACTGCCGCGCCGAGCATCCGTTGCTCAGCGAGCTCGCGGGCACCGTGCCCCTCTACGGTCTCAACTACCGGGACAAGGGGGATGCGGCCCGTGCTTGGCTTATCCAAGCAGGCAACCCTTATCGCGCCGTACTGGCCGACCCTGACGGCAAACTGGCCCTTGAGCTCGGCGTCTACGGCACGCCAGAGACCTATCTCTTTGATGCCGATGGTGCCCTGCTCGCCCGCCATACCGGCGAGCTTACCAAAGGGATCTGGCTGCGCCAGTTTGCCCCCCAGCTTGCAAAGGCCCGCAGCAACATCGCCGGCCAGCCCGAACTGGAGAGACAAGAGCAGGAGAGCAAGCCATGAGCTGTCTCGGCCACGCCCTGATCGCGCCGCTCTTGCTGGCATTGAGCCTCGGGGCCATTGCCAGCGGGGTCGACACCTATGAGTTTCGCCATCCCGAGCTGCAAAACCGGGCACAAGAGCTGGCCCGCGCCCTGCGCTGCCCCCAGTGCCAGAACCAGAATCTGGTGGAGTCCAACTCCCCCATCGCCCGGGATCTGCGGCTCGAGGTCTACCGCTGGGTGGACGAGGGGCAGTCTGATGAGCAGGTGATCGCCCGCATGACGGAGCGCTTCGGCGATTTTGTCCGCTACGATCCCCCCTTCAAGGCCAGCACAGCGCTGCTGTGGGGCGGCCCCGCCCTCTTGCTGTTGCTGGCGCTCAATCGCCTGCGCAGGAGTCTGCATCGCCGGCAACCAGCGCGGGTACCGCTTGTCGGCGACAGAGCAGAAGGGATGCTCGCCCACGACCCCAGGGCCGAGCTGAACCGGCTGATCATGGCCGAGCAGCAGGCGGGGCTTGCCCCCCACAGCCGCCTCTACCGGGAGCTGGCTCGCCTCGCCAACGCCACCCCAACCGCCGAGCAGGCTCTGCGCGACCGACTGGTAAGAAATCGCACCGCCCGTCCTCAGCTTAGGCAGCGCGCCTGGATACTGCTTGGGGCCCTGCTGCTGGCGCTGATGGCCGGTATTTATGCCGGCACCGGCCGCTATCAGGCGTGGCAGGCTTATCAGTCGCGCCCCGATCCGCTGGCGGGATTGAGCCCGCGGGATCTGCAAGACAAGGAGCTGGACGCCCTACACCAGCGCCTGCAAGCCAACCCTGCCGATCTCGACGGCTGGGCGGCGCTCGGTCAGCTCTATCTCTATCGGGACGAGTACGACAACGCCCTGCTCGCCTACCAGCGTCTCGCCCTGCAAGAAGGGGGCGCCAGCGCTGCGACTCAAGCCGCGCAGGCTACCGTGCTCTACTATCAGGCGGGCCAGCAGCTGACTCCCGAGGCAACCCGCCTACTGGAGAGCGCCCTCACGCAGGATGGGGGGGAAGTGAGCGCCCTGATGCTGCTCGCCTCCGATCACTTTCTGCATGGTCGCTACCGTCAGGCCATTGCGCTATGGCAGCAACTGCTCGATGAAGAGCGACCCCGCATCAACCGGGCCGCACTGATCGAGGCAATTCAGACCGCGCGGATGATGGGGGGCTAGCCCGACAGATCCGTTTCTTCTTTTCAGGACGTTAGCGCCTTCTTCCTGCCAAGCCCTGCGCAATGTCAATCAATGCAAAACACCCCCATGCGGGGGTGTTTTGTTATTGGCTCACCTTGGCAGGTTTATCTCGACACCCGCTTAAGGTCTCTCGCCAGCGGCCAGACGGCGGTTGATATCGGCGATAACCGGGGCGATGTCGGCCAGGGTATCAATCACATAGTGCGCCCCCGCCGCCCGCAGTTTGGCCTCGGCCGGTGCGCGCCGGGCGGCGATCTCCGCCTCGCTCATGGCGGCAAACTCGTCCCAGGTGGCACCGAACTCGTTGCCGGAGACCGACAATCCCACTGTCCACATGCCCGCGTTCAACCCTTCGCTGATACCCGGCATGGCGTCATCCACCTTGATGCAGCGATGCACGGCGCTCACTCCCAGCTCAATTACGTTGGCCAGCGCCATCCAGGGGCCGGGGCGACCACCTGCCTTGAGATCGTCAGTGGCGACCCAGTGATCCGGCCGATAGCCGTGATCGGCCGCGGCTGGTACCAGTGCCTCCATCACCGGACGGGGGTAACCGGAGCAGGAGCCGATTTTCATCCCCTTCACCCGCAGAGCGTCCAGCACCGACAGCACTCTTGGGATGGGGGCAGCAAAACGGGTCACGGCGGCAATCTGCAGCGGCATAAAGGTGTGATAGAGGTGATCCACCTCGGCGTGGCCCATGGGGTGGCCAAAGCGAGCCTGCCAGCGAGCATCCACCGAAGGCAGACGGCCCAGCGCGGCGATATGATCCCACTTGCCAAGGCCCATGGGCTGACGTGCTTCGTCCAGGGTCACGGGAAAGTCATAGGCGCGGGCGAAGGCCTCGACGAAGATGGAGGTGGGGGCGAAGGAGCCGAAATCGACGACGGTACCGGCCCAGTCGAGGATCAGCGCCTCTACGTCGGTGGTCGGGTCTACAGCAATCTGCAAGTCAGTCATGGTGGTGTTCCTGTTTCGGTGAAAGTGCGATCTCGCCGAGGGCGCGATCGAGAATGGTGATGGCGCGCACCAGATCGGCGCGGGTGATATTGAGCGGTGGCGAGAGCTGGATGACATTGCCCTGGGAGACCTTGAAGCTGAGCCCCAGTTCCAGACAGCGGTAGAGCAGGCGCTCGGCGGCCTGGTTATTGCGGGTGCGACTCTGATGATCGACCACCAGATCGAGCGCCCAGAGCAAACCGATACCACGTACCTGCCCGATCAGCGGGTGACGCTCGGCAAGCGCTGCAAGCTCTGCCGCCATAAAGCGGCCATCCTCCTGCGCTTTTGCAAGCAACCCCTCTTCACGGATGGTACTGATGGTGGCGAGCGCCGCCGCGCAGCCGATAGGGCTCTTCTCGTGGGTGTAGTGACCGAGCGAAATGGCTGCGGCCTGATTGAAGCTGTCGCGGGTGATGAGCGCGGCAAACGGTACCACCCCGCCCCCCAACCCCTTGCCCAAACAGATGATGTCGGGTTCGATGCCGAACTCCTCGAAGCTGAACCAGTGGCCGGTGCGGCCAAGGGCATTGGGGATCTCGTCGACGATCAGCAGCACCTTGTGGCGATCGCAGATCTCCCGCACCCGCTGCCAGTAGGCCTTCGAGGGCACCTGTACGTCGGTGTTGCGGATGGGCTCGGCGATAAAGGCGCCGATCCCTCCCTCCTTCTCGATGACGTACTCCAGATAATTGGCGTAGTGCAGGTCATCCCCCTCCCCGCGATACCAGACGCCGCGATAGCGGGTGGGCGGCGGGATGCGCTCCACGCCGGCCATCAGCGGGCCCATACCGGCGCGAAAACAGGCTTCACCGCCGACCGAAATAGCATCGAGGGAGGCGCCGTGAAAGGCATCCCAGAGGGACACCACCTTGCTGTTGCCGGTAATAAAGCGGGCAAGCTTCAGGGCAATCCCCACTACCTCGCTGCCGCCGGGGGCGAACAGCACCCGGTTGAGATCGCCGGGAGCCAGTTCGGCCAGAGTGCGGGCACAATCGATAGCAACCTGATGGGTGTAGCGGCGGGGCGCGAACGGCAGATCGGCGAGTTGCTGCTGCACCGCGGCTACTACCCTAGGGTGGCCGTGGCCCAGCTGATGGACGCTGTTGCCGTGAAAATCGAGGTAACACTTGCCCGATACGCTGGTCAACCAGCTCCCCTGCGCGCGCTCAAGCAGATCGAGACAGGGGGTGGAGAGGGCCTGATGGAGAAAGTAGCGGCTATCCTCCGCCAATCCCGCCTGCACCGCCTCGCTCTGACCTGCCAACCAGCGCGCCCGCCCCTCACCAAGGTTGATATCCCCTTCGCTGTCGGCGCGGCCGCGGCCGTGCAGCTTATGGTCATGCAAATCGCGGCCACGCAGATCACGACCCTGAGCCAGCATGCTGGTCATCGCGCATCCCCTTGCCAGTAGCAGGCGCTGGCCATGGCGGCGAGCAGATCCCGCACCCGCTCAGGGGTCACATCGCCGATATTGCCGATACGGAAGCAATCGGCCTGCGAGACCTTGCCCGGGTAGATGACAAAGCCCTGCGCCTTGAGCCGCTGGTAGAAGTCGGCGAAGCGGTAGTCAGGGTGGGTCGGAGAGTAGAAGGCGGTGATGATGGGGGATTGCCATTTTTCTGGCAGCAGCGGCGCAAAGCCCAGCTCAGCCATCCCCGCCCCCAGGGTGCGCTGGTTCTCGCTGTAGCGCCGATGGCGGGCGGCAATGCCCCCCTCTTCATCCAGCTCGCGCAGCGCCTGGGCAAAGGCGAGTACGGTATGGGTGGGCGAGGTAAAGCGCCACTTGCCCCCCTGCTGCTCCATGGTCTGCCACTGGGCATGCAGGTCGAGGGAGACCGAGCGGGCGCGACCGGCGCAGGCCGTGAGCGCCACGCGGCGGGCGATGACGAAGCCAAAGCCCGGCACCCCCTGAATGCACTTGTTGGCCGAGCTGATGAGAAACTCGATGCCAAGGCGCCCCATGTCGATGGGGATACCGCCAAAGCTGCTCATGGCATCGACGATCAGGCGAATGCCGCGGCGCTGGCAGAGCGCAGCCACCTCCTCAAGCGGGTTGAGCATGCCGGTGGTGGTCTCACAGTGCACCATTGCCAGATGGGTGATCTCGGGGTGGCGCGCCAGCATCGCCTCAATGGCGGCGGGTTCGGGGCGGGTGGTCTCGCCGCAGTCGAGCTCATGGTGACGCAGGCCAAGGCAGCGGGCCATCTCCCCCATGCGGGCACCGTAGGCGCCGTTGTTGATGATAAGCAGACACTCATCGCTACCTATCGCCGAGCCCAGTACGCTCTCCACCACATAACTGCCACTCCCCTGCAGCAAGACGGCGCTGTAGTCACTTTCATATTCCGGGCCAGTGGCGAGGCGCACCAGCTCGCGGCGGATGGGCTCCACCACCCCCTGGTTGTAGTCCGCATCCCAGGTACAGCTGTCTTGCAGCATGGCGGCGCGCACCGTCGCGGTGGTCGAGAGGGGGCCCGGGGTCAGCAGAAGGTAATCGACGGCGGCGGGGGCAGCAGGAATATGGGTCATGATTTCGCTCCTTTTTGGTATATACCAGAATGAGCGCATTGTGGGTAACTGCCCCGCCAAGGTCAAAGGGGTGGCGCTACGTGCAACAAAAAATTCATTTTCAGCGCCGGGATCGCGATAATCTAGGAAACCTGAACAGCAGGGGCGATGCTGGTATCTACCAATGCATGTTGATGTTGCCGTGTAACGACCGGGCAGATGACCTGCCCTGTGCCCAGCCCATTGCCCAACTCATTGCACAACTTATTGCAAAACCAGGGATTTTCATGAGCAAACCGCAATACCTGCAGATCAAGGATGCCCTCGCCAACCAGATCCTGGCGGGGGGTCTGGCCCCCAACGACAAGCTCCCCTCCGAGCGGCTGCTGGGGGAACTCTATGGCACCACAAGGGTCACCATTCGCGAGGCACTGGTGCAGCTGGAGGCAAACGGCCTTATCTATCGGGAGGATCGCCGCGGCTGGTTTGTCACCCCGCCGCGCTTTCGCTTGAACCCCAGACGCACCTCCAACTTTCACCAGATAGTACGTGAGCAAGGGGGCGAGCCGCGCACCGAGCTGCTGGAGAAAAGCCGCCAGGCAGTGCCGCCCGAGTTGATGGCGCAGTTGCAGCTCAAGGCGTTCGACAGCCTGTTTCTGCTCAAACGGCTGCGCTATGCCAACGGGCGCGCCATCTGTTACTGCGAGAACCACTGCCTGCCAGAGCGGGTGCCCGGCCTGCTGGAGCTGGATCTCAACGGCAGCCTGACCGAGATCTATCAAGCCCATTACGATCTCCACTACGCCCGCATGCAGGTGCGCTTCTTCCCCACCGCCCTGCCGGACGAGGTGGCCAAGGCGCTGGGGGCCACCGCCGGTCTGCCCGCCCTGCGCCTAGAGCGACTCAACTTCGATCAGCACGGCCGGGTGCTCGACTTCGATCTGGAGTACTGGCGCCACGACAGTCTGGAGATCGAGGTGGATACCCAGGATTAGTCACGAACAAATCAGGAACAGGAAAACGTCACGGGGCTGTCACTGTCACGTCATAAAAAAACCCTAGCCTCTCTCTCGACCAATCTGGTTTATACCAAGCCAACTTATATGGAGAAGAGGATGAAACAGGGAACCCATCTGCTGGCCGCCGCCGTGCTGGCTGCCATGACCGCCCCGGCACTGGCCGCGACCGATCTCACCGTCTACACCGCCTTCGAACCGGAGCAGCTCAACGAGCTGAAAACCGCGTTCGAGCGCCAGCATCCGGACATCAACATCAAGTGGGTGCGTGACTCCACCGGCGTGGTCACCGCCCGCTTGCTGGCAGAAAAAGCCCAGCCCAAGGCGGATGTGGTGTGGGGACTGGCCGCTACCAGCCTGATGCAACTCGATCAGCAGCAGATGCTCAATGCCTATGCACCGAAAGGGCTGGACAAGCTCGACAGCCGCTTTCGCGACAGCAAGGCCGAGCCGCACTGGATCGGTCTGGACGCCTTCTTCAGCGCCATCTGCTTCAACAAGGTAGAGGCGGAAAAACAGGGGATCCCGGCCCCCACCAGCTGGGCCGACCTCACCAAGCCCATCTACAAGGGCAAGGTGATCATGCCCAACCCCAGCTCCTCCGGCACCGGTTACCTGAGCGTTGCGGGCTGGCTGCAGACCATGGGTGAGCAGCAGGGCTGGCAATTCATGAACGGCCTGCACCAGAACATCGACCGTTACACCCACTCGGGCTCCGCCCCCTGCAAGCTGGCCGCCAGCGGCGAGACGGTGATCGGTATCTCCTTCGACTTCCCGGCCACCAGCCTCAAGGCCAAGGGAGCCCCCATCGAGGTGGTGTTCCCGAAAGAGGGGTCGGGCTGGGATATGGAAGCTGCCGCCATCATCAAGGGCACCCCCAAGCTGGAAGCCGCCAAACAGCTGCTCGACTTTGCCGCCACCGAACAGGCCAACGCCCTCTACAACAAGTCGTTCGCAGTGGTCGCCATCCCGGATGTAGCCAAGCCCAGAGCCGGCTATCCCGCCAACATCAAGGGCCAGATGATCGACAACGACTTTGGCTGGGCTGCCCGCGAGCGCAACACCATCCTGGCCCAGTGGAGCGCCAGTTTCGACGGCAAGACCGAAGCCAAGCAGTAAGCGTGAAGGGCTGCGGTTTGTTCACACCCCACACACAGCCACCAATAAACTGCCAGTCGAAGGCCAACAGCTGTTGGCCTTCGCTTTTTGGGTTGCGCTCCCTGTTTTCATTTCACTTTTTGTTTCCCCCCCAATTGACGACGCCTCGCCTATCCACACGGAGCCAAGCCACCTGCTGGCGACCCGTCGTCATCTGACTGTCATCAAGCTGTCATCCCCCGATCACCTGACCGTCACACTTCGCCTGCAAACTGGTATATACCAAATCAGTAGCGAGTCGAACCATGACCCAGCCCTATCTGGACATTCAACATCTCAACAAGCAGTTCGGTGCTTTTCAGGCCCTCAAGGGGATCTCTCTGACCATTGAGCAGGGGGAGTTTATCTGCTTTCTCGGCCCCTCCGGCTGCGGCAAAACCACCCTGCTCAGAGCCATCGCCGGGCTGGATCTGCCGGACAGCGGCGAGATCTGGCAAGGGGGGCGCAACATCTCCCGGCTGCCGCCCCAGCAGCGCGATTTTGGCATCGTGTTTCAATCCTATGCCCTCTTCCCCAACCTGACGGTGGCACAGAACATCGCCTTCGGCCTTGAGAATCAGGGGCTGGCACGGGATCTCATCAAGGAGCGGGTCGATCACTGGCTGGGGCTGGTGGATCTCACTGCCCAGTCCCACAAATACCCGAGCCAGATCTCCGGCGGCCAACAGCAGCGGGTCGCGCTGGCCCGGGCCTTGGCCCTCTCCCCCGGCCTGCTGCTGCTGGACGAACCGCTCAGCGCGCTGGATGCACTGGTACGCACCCATCTTCGCAGCGAGATCCGCGCCCTGCAGCAGCGCCTTGGCATTACCACCATCATGGTGACCCACGATCAGGAAGAGGCGCTGACCATGGCCGATCGCATTGTGGTGATGGAGGGTGGCCGCATCGTGCAGGTAGGCTCCCCGCAGGAGATCTACCACCAGCCTGCCAGCCGTTTCGTGGCAAGCTTCGTCGGCACCATGAACTTCCTCGACACCCTGGTGCTCAGCCCCACTCAGGTGCGCCTCAACGAACAACCGCTGACACTCGCCAATCGGGCCGCGGCCGGCAGCAAATTGCAGGTGGCGATCCGCCCCGAGGCGATCACCCTGAGTGCGCCGAGCGAGCCGTATCTTGGGCAACATGGCATTGAAGCAACCATCGATCAGGTGGAGTTTCTCGGCGCAGCCCAGCGCCTTATCTGCACCGCCGACACCTATCTGGGCCCGCAGCAAATTCTGGTGGAGCGCCCGACCCACGAGCTGTCCCGCCACGAACAGGGTGGCTGGCGCAGCGGCATGCGCTGCTCGCTGCACTGGCCCGCCGCGGCCATGCAACTGTTTGAGGGAGAGCGCCCATGACAGCCCCCTTCGCAACCTCCTCCCTGTTGCCGCCAGCGACAGCCCGGCCAGAATCCCGCTGGCAGCGGCTCTGTCGCGGCTGGAGCCGGGATCAGCTGCTGCAACTGTTCCTGCTTTTGCTCGGTATCGCTCTGCTGGTGGGGGGTCTCTTGCTGCCGCTGCTCACCATGCTGCAAAAGAGCCTGCAGGATGAGAACGGCCTCTGGGTGGGCCTTGCCAACTTCAGCACCTACTTCGACTCCCCTCATCTGGGGCGCACCATCGGCAACACCCTCTGGCTCGGGGTGCTGATCACCGCGCTGGTGGTGACCATCGCCTTTGGCTACGCCTATGCCCTCACCCGCACCTGCATGCCGGGCAAGCCCCTGTTTCGTCTCATCGGCCTTATTCCGCTGTTGATGCCCTCCCTGCTGCCCGCCATCAGTCTGGTCTACTGGTTTGGCAATCAGGGGATCGCCAAGGGGCTGCTCGGCGGCGAGAGCATCTACGGCCCCATTGGTATCGTCATCGGTCTTGGCTTCTGGTGCTTCCCCCACGCCCTGATGATCCTTATCACGGCGCTCGGTCAGAGCGATGCCCGCCTCTATGAAGCCTCCCGGGTGCTCGGCAGCAGCGGCTGGCGCACCTTTGTCACCGTCACCCTGCCTACCGCCCGTTATGGCCTGCTCAGCGCAGCCATCGCGGTCTTCACCCTCACCATCTGCGACTTCGGGGTGGCCAAGGTGATTGGC
This sequence comes from Aeromonas sp. SG16, assembly GCF_024436135.1. NCBI lineage: Bacteria > Pseudomonadati > Pseudomonadota > Gammaproteobacteria > Aeromonadales > Aeromonadaceae > Aeromonas > Aeromonas sp. SG16. The sequence goes on along the minus strand of NZ_JANFNW010000001.1, from coordinate 485,956 downwards.
GGCCAGTACAGCGTGCTGGCCACCGATATCTACCGACAGGTGATCGGGATGCAGAACTTCTCGCTGGGCGCCGTTGCCAGCGTCACCCTGCTGCTGCCGGCACTGTTGAGCTTTGCGCTGGAGCACAGGGTGCGCAGCAAGATGCAGGAGCAGAGCAGCACCAAGGCGGTGCCCTATCAGCCCAAACCCCATCGGCTGCGGGATCTGCTGGCGCTCGGTTGGTGTTCGCTGTGGGCCCTGCTGTTTCTGGCGCTGGTGGGGATGGCCGTTTACGGATCCTTGGTACAGTTCTGGCCCTACAACCTCGCTCTGACGCTGGATCACTACGCCTTTGACAGCAACAGCGTCTACGGCTGGCAGCCCTTTACCAACACCTTGCAGCTGGGCCTCTATACCGCGCTTATCGGCACAGTGCTGGTGATGGTGCTGGCCTGGGCGCAGGAGAAGGGGCGCCACTTTGCGCCGCTTCGCCAGCTGTTGCATCTGCTTGCCATGCTGTCGCTAGCGGTGCCCGGCATGGTGCTGGGGCTCGGTTACATCTTCTTTTTCAACGGCAATCCGCTCTTTGGCGGCCTATACGGCACCCTGCCGCTGATGGTGCTCTCCTGCGTCATCCACTACTACACGGTGGGCCATATGACGGCGCTGACCAGCCTCAAGCAGTTGCCCAAGGAGCTGGAGCTGGTGGCCATCTCATTGCGCATTCCGCTCTGGAAGGCGTTCTGGCGAGTCACCCTGCCCGCCTCCCTGCCCGCACTGCTGGAGATCTTCATTTACCTGTTCGTCAACGCCATGACCACCACCTCGGCGGTGATCTTCCTCTATTCGAGCGACAGCGTGCTCGCCTCCATCGCCGTGCTCAATATGGAGGATTCCGGCGATACCGCCGCGGCCGCCGCCATGGCCACCCTGATCCTGCTGGCCGCCGCCACCATCAAGCTGCTCCAGCTCTTTTTGAGCCGCGCCCTGCTGGATCGCACCCAGCGCTGGCGCCACCAATAACCTTATCGAGGAGTCATCATGTCCACTCTCCCCTTCTGGCTGGCCGAAGCGCTCGCCGCCGAACAGTCCGCGCCCCCCATCCCCCTGGTCGGCAACCACGAGGCCGATATCTGCATCGTCGGCGGCGGCTTTACCGGGCTGTGGAGCGCCATCGCCCTTAAACAGGCCGAGCCACACTTGCGCATCATGGTGCTGGAGAAAGATCGCTGCGGCAGCGGCGCCTCCGGGCGCAACGGCGGCTGTTTGCTCACCTGGTCGGCCAAATACCTGACGTTAAAGCGCCTCTTTGGCGAGCAGCAGGCCGCCTGGCTGGTACAAAGATCCGAGCAGGCGGTGCACGAGATCGCCCGCTTCTGCGAAACACACAACATAGAGGCGCAGCTGAGGGTCGAGGGCACCTGCTACACCGCCACCAGCGAGGCGCAGCGCGGCCTGATGGAGCCGGTATTGCGGGAACTCAAGCAAGCCGACCTTAACCAGTGGCAGGCGATTGAAGAGGGTGAACTGGCAAGCCAGAGCGGCTCCCACGTTCATCTGGAGGGGCTCTACAGCCCCCACGCCGGTTCGGTGCAACCGGCACTGCTGGTGCGCGGCCTGCTGCGGGTAGCGCGGGAGCTGGGGGTCGAGGTTTATGAAGGCTCCCCCATGCAGCGCCTTGAGGCGGGCCAGCCTGCGCGGGTGCAAACGCCGCAAGGTGAGGTGCGTGCCCGCAAGGTGGTGCTGGCCCTCAACAGCGCCATGGTGCAGCACTTTCGCGAGTTTCGCCGCAGTATCGTGCTGGTCTCCTCCGATATGGTGATAACCGACCCCGCGCCGGATGCACTGGCCGCCCAGCAGCTTGAGCACGGCCGCTCCGTGGTGGATGGCCGCACCTTTGTGCATTACTACCGCTCGACCCCGCAAGGGCGGCTGATGCTGGGCAAGGGGGGCAACACCTTCGCCTTTGCCAACCGCCATCTGGCCGAGTTCGATGCGCCGAGCCGTTATCTTGCCCCCCTCACCCGCACCCTGCGCCGCTTCTTTCCGGCGCTCAAGGAGGTGCCCATCGCTGCCAGCTGGTGCGGCGCCTCCGACCGCTCGGTGGATGGCCTCCCCTTCTTCGGCCACTGGCGAGGGCAGCCCAATATCGTCTATGGCCTCGGCTATTCTGGCAACGGGGTGGCGCAGAGCTGGATGGGCGGCCAGATCCTGGCGGCGTTGGTGCACGATGAAGTGCGGGAAGCGGACAAGCCGTGGCGCGACTGCGCGCTGGTCAGCGGCCCGCGCGGCTATTTTCCGCCCGAGCCGTTTCGCTGGCTCGGGGCCATGGCGGTGCGCAACGCCATCCGGCGCAAGGAGCGGGCGGAAGATGAGAACCGTCCGGTGGCCTGGTATGACAAACAGCTGGCCAAACTTGCCGATGCCGCTGGCAAGGCAGACAAGTAAGCGCGGTAATACCAATTCCGCACGCTTCTGCCCCATCTGACTACAACGAGCAAAGCGCCGACCCAAGGGTCGGCGCTTTGCCATTGGCGCCGTCGGCGATCAGCTCCGCGCTGCATCACCCGGATCGGAATACATAGACAAGGCGCGGCACACACGGTGCCCAACCAGCCGCCAATAGCACTGTCTCACCAGCGAAACGAAATCGAGTGACATCATTTCACTTTCGCAACAATCAGGCAGGCACGGCGCAGCCTTGCAGGGATATCGCGCCAGAGAGAACCACGCCGAAGAGCCATGCCGATCAGGACAAAGAGCACCAGCCCACGATGCTTGCACGCGCTTTATCGCCGCCACTTGTCGGCCACCGGTAATTCCGTACCCAGCAGCAGCGCAGGCCTTGCCTGCCACACCTGCTCGGGGTCGGGCTCGGCAATGGCGGCGGCGATCAGCTGCTCGCTCCAGTGGCGGTGCAGCAGCCACATCTGCTGACCGAGATCCCCATCGCTCCGGGTGCACTGCTTGGTGACATCCGCGGTGCGATAGAAGTAGCGCACCAGCGTCGTGAGCTCGGGCTCCGGCCAGCGGCAGCCAAAGTCACGCAGCAGGGATGACCAGAAGTCAATCTGGCCCCGCTCGTGCTGCTGCTCCAGCGCATGCAGCTCGGGGATGAGATCCATCGCATGCCAGAGGGCGCCATAGCCGACAAAGCGGCGCTCCAGCGCCTCCAGTGCCTCGTCGAGCAGCACCAGCGCCTGCGGCCAGCTGGTCGCCTGAATGCGGATCTGCTCCTGCGCCTCGCAGACCGCCGCCAGCCACCCCATGGCGAGGCGGCCGATGATCGCCTCCTTGTTGGGATAGAGGTGGTAGAGCGACTTGATCCCCACCCCCGCCCGATCGGCGATGGCATTGGTGTTAAGGGCCGCAAAGCCCTGCTCCTGCAACAGACTCAGGGTCGCCTCCTCGATGCGGCTGGCCACCGCCTGACTGCGCTGCTGCTTGGGTTGCCGGCGCATGGCAAACACTTGGGGTAACGGCCCCTCGATCACTGACTCCTCTGACATCACTCCTCCCTGTTGTTGGCCCATCGGCAAGGCGCTCTGGCGGTAGATCTTGGTACCTCAGCAAAGCGGGCACTGCGCCCCGCTCGCCACCGATTGATGTGACATGGTAAACAAAACGTTAAATATTTGCAGCAATTGCTGGCGTTTTTTGACCAAGCAGCCATAAAGAGATTGCGAAATGTGCAGTAAACACTGCACAAAACCCGACCCTCAAGGAGATCACTGCATGGATTGCAAGGCACCACACCCCGCCCGTTCCCGCACTTTTTTGCTGCTCGCCCCGCTGCTGGCCGCCACGCTGGCGGGTTGCCAGCAGGGACAGCCGCCCACCGCCGCACGCACCCTTTATCTCAACGGCAAGATCCACACTCAGGATGGTCAGCGCCAGGTGGCAGAGGCCATGGTGGTGAGCGGCGGCCAGTTCCTCTATGTGGGCAACCGGCAGGGGGCCGAGGCGCTCAGTACCCCCGACACCCAGGTGGTCGACTTGCAGGGCAAGATGGTGCTGCCGGGGCTGCACGACAACCATATCCACCTGCTGGGCACGGTGGCGCTCGATATGTGCGATCTCGACGGCAAGCCGGTCGATCTCGGCGAGCTGGCGGCCAAGGTGAAGAGTTGTCTGCCCCGCTACGCCCCCAAGGCTGGCGACTGGCTGGTGATCAACCAGTGGTCTCCCTACGAGGGCAACGCCCCCACCGTCGCTTACAAAACCGTGCTGGCTGCCCTCGATGCTGCCGCTCCCGACAATCCGGTGGTGCTGGCCGGGGTCGATGGCCACGCCAGCGCCTACAACTCGCGGGCACTGGCGCTGGCGACCGATAAAAGCGGCAAACAGGTGGGCTTCACCGCCGCCACCCTGGCGCCGGGCGGCCTCTTTGCCCCCTTCAAACCCTATGTGGATCTCGATAGCGGCGTCATTCGCGAAGGTGCCCGCAGCGCCATCCCCTCCCCCGACAGTGGCCTGCTGAGCGCCCACGACGAGCAGGCGGCGAACCAGTATCGCCAGATCCTGCCCGCCGTCTCGACCCTGATGGCCTCGCGCGGCATCACCAGCATTCAGGATGCCTGCGCCACCGACTTTATCCGCGATCGCCTGCGGGAGATGGAAGAGAAGGGGCTGCTCAATATGCGGGTCACTGCCGCCACCTGTTTTCACGAGGATGACTACAGCGGCAAGCTCGATATCGGCGGCCATCTGGCCAAGGCTAACCGGGTGCGCGACCAGTTTGCCGGCGATCCGCTGATCAAGGCCGATGCGGTCAAGATCTTCCTCGACGGGGTACTGGAGGGGGATCCTTTCAGCACGCCCCCCTTCCTGCCCAACGCCGGCATGCTGACCAACTACCAGACCCCCCACCTCGCCGCGGATCAGGGTGGCGAGCAGGTCACCATCACCGCCAACAGCGAGGATGCCGGCAGCAAGGGGCTGGTCAACTACCGCGCCGCCGATCTGAACCGCTACGTGGGGACGCTCGACAAGGCGGGCTTTAGCATCCACATGCATAGCATCGGCGATCGCACTACCCGCATGGCCCTTGATGCGCTGGAGGCGGCCCGCGCCAGCAACGGCGATCACGGCACTCCCCACACCCTCGCCCATCTGCAAGTGGTGCATCCGGACGATCAGCTGCGGCTCGGCCAGCTTGGCCTCTATCTCACCTTCACCTACGCCTGGACCAACCCCCAGCCCGAATACGACATGCTGGTCACCCCCTTTATTCAGCCGACCCGCAAGGGGCAATCCCTGCACGAGGCGATGTACGATCCCAAGGGGTATCTCAAGCAGGCGCTCTATCCGGTGGCCAGCTCGCGCAAGGCGGGGGCCATTCTGGTGGCTGGCAGCGATGCGCCAGTCGATAGCCGCGATCCGCGCCCCTTCGCCAATATGGCCGCCGGGGTCAACCACGCACCCCAGAGCGGCGATGACTTTCGGGCGAGCCAGCGCATCACCCTCGACCAGATGCTGGATGCCTACACCATCAACGGCGCTCGTGCAGTACGCCAGCAGGCCGTCAGCGGCTCCATCGAAGCAGGCAAATCGGCCGACTTTATCGTGCTGGATCGGGATCTCTACCAGCTGGTCGCCGCCGGCAAACCGGAGCAGCTCGCCGATACCAAGGTCACCCGCACCGTCTTTCGCGGGCAGACGGTCTTTAGCCAATAGGGTTCAGGCGCAATGGCGAGGGTGAGCATCTGGTCAGCGACGATCTGAGCATATGCAGCCAGACCAACGTCTCTTAACAGCAAAATGCCGACCTTTTGGTCGGCATTTTTAGTTCGGGGAGTGATAGCAAGCCCTGATGACAAGGAACGCTCGCAAGGGTCAATAAGCGGGAGCTAATCCGCGTTGGGCTTGGCACTTTACCTCAAATCGGAGGAGCATTGGCAACCAGCATGGTCAGCGGGCTGCCCCAAGCGGAGGCAAGATTGATTCACCAGCGAAACAGCCTCAGTCAACTTGGTTGCAACAGCGTAACAATCTGGAGTTACTCGATTCTGGCCGCAGGCGAAGGCTGTGGCATACTAACCCCCCCGATTGTCCGAACAGGCCTCGCTATTCGGCCCCACGGGTTGCCACGCAGGGCGATGCGTGATTCGTAGGTTGGCGCAGAGCGTAGCGAAGCCCAACAGGCGAACATAATTGAGCCAACCAGAGCGGGATAAACAAAGATGTGACTGTGCCATGAGCATATTTACAGACACATTTCACGGTAAACATTGGGCTTCACTTTGTGAAGCACCAACCTACCTTTTTAGTCCAACATACGAAATAGGTTTTAATCTGGATAAAGAACTCTTTAGATAGGCAGCTCAGCCACATCTACTCCTTGTTCGAGCAATTCATGACGTTGGTATGCTATTTCTAAAAGTAAATCTCGATCATGACTCCCAACAATACATATTACAAACTCCCAACTAGGTGGATAATTAAGTAAAACGACATTCATGCCAGCCTGTTCCAAAAGACTTGACAACATATACGCTGCTTGCCTAGTTTCAGAGAACCAATATCTTCCATGCATCTCAATAGACTGAATAGCTGGAGTATAATAATTTTTAAAAACAATACTTCTAAGGTTGTCTTTATCGATATGCATTTCCACCTCCTAAGTATATCTTACAATATAAAAAACATCTACGACCGCTTACCCTATGCTTTAACAGAATTTATAAGTTTGCTTATTTGTTCGATCCCATCAAATGTAGATGGTAAATTACCATCCTCCGTTACTATCCCTGAGAAGATAACTCTTTCAAATCGCTCCAGAACATTAGCATCTTTGCTTTTTATCTCACTAGCATACACAGAATAACTTTGAATAAATCGGCACAATGTCTTCCTAAGATCGATTTGCAATAATTGTGACTTAACCGATTTATAATTAAAGAGAAGAACCCTAAAGTAATAAATAGATATTGCAACCAATGATATTGTCGGGAAAATAGATAGTAATAGTACATTTTTGATAGTTGATACGTTATCTATATTTACATACAAAAATATAAGCTCAGCTGCTATCGGCAAAACAATAACTACCGATAGCAATCTAAGCCAAAATAATATCCCATCTCGTTCAGCTATTTTCTCTTTTGATAAATCATCAAAGCCTTGATATAACCCTACAAAATTAAAAGCATTTTCATATTTAGATAGAGAAACTTCAATTGCTTTTAATCTTGTTTCTCTTTCACTTAGATCTTTATCCCATTTCTCTTTAAGTTTTATAGCTTTTTCTGAAACAGCATCAAGATTTTTAAGGGTTTCTATTTCGTCACTATTTGCAATAGCTTTAAAAATGCTTATAGGCATTTCACGAATAGTAAATTCAATCTGCTCTTTTGCTGCATGCTCAAATAGTTCAATATTATCAAAAATAAAGCGCTTTGCTCTTTCGAAATCAAAAGACAGGCTACTTTTAGTTGAAAGATATAGCTCAAACAGAAACCTAAAACACATTGAACAAATATCATCTAATTTTTCTTTGTTTAGTTCACCATCATCAGCCAATCTACTAATAAATTGATCCCCTATCCAATCTATATTCATTTGGCAAAATGTATTCCATTCGTCAGGTCTTTTTTCCATACCATTAATAACCAGACGAATAAAACTATTACGTTGGTTTTCGAAATCATCAGAGGGAATCATACCATCTATTTTCTGCCTGAATTTTGCAAGTACAGTTTTGCTCTGATTTGTATCGAATAATTTCATCATAATTCTCACAACTTGTTAAACACTAACATACGTTATTCTATATATCAGTATCCTACGTAGAGTGTCTCGGAAGATATAGTTGTATTATAAAAGCCACTTTAATTCCCCTATAAAAAAGCCGCCCATCGGGCGGCTTTTTATTAGAGATAACGGGCTAAGCAGAATTACCAGCCGGTTACTTCGCGCAGGGCCTTGCCGATATCGGCCAGGGAGCGGACGGTTTTCACGCCAGCATCTTCCAGCGCGGCAAACTTCTCGGCGGCGGTACCCTTGCCACCGGAGATGATGGCGCCAGCATGGCCCATCCGCTTGCCGGGAGGGGCGGTAACACCGGCGATATAGGAGACCACCGGCTTGGTGACGTGGGCCTTGATATAGGCGGCTGCGTCTTCCTCGGCGTTGCCGCCGATCTCGCCGATCATCACGATCGCTTCGGTCTGCGGGTCGTTCTGGAACATCTCCAGAATGTCGATAAAGTTGGAGCCCGGGATGGGGTCGCCACCGATACCGACGCAGGTGGACTGGCCAAAGCCCTCGTCAGTGGTCTGCTTGACCGCTTCGTAGGTCAGGGTGCCGGAGCGGGAGACGATGCCCACCTTGCCCGGTTTGTGAATGTGGCCCGGCATGATGCCAATCTTGCACTCACCCGGGGTGATCACACCCGGGCAGTTGGGGCCGATCATCCGCACGCCGGTCTCTTGCAGCTTCACTTTGACGTCCAGCATATCCAGCGTCGGGATGCCTTCGGTGATGGTGACGATGAGCTTAATGCCCGCGTCGATCGCTTCCAGGATCGCGTCCTTGCAGAACGGTGCCGGCACATAGATGACGGTGGCGGTGGCGCCGGTCGCTTCGACTGCGTCACGGACGGTGTTGAACACCGGCAGGCCCAGATGGGTGGTGCCGCCCTTACCCGGGGAGACGCCGCCAACCAGCTGGGTGCCGTAGGAGAGCGCCTGCTCGGAGTGGAAAGTACCCTGACCGCCGGTAAAGCCCTGGCAGATGACTCGGGTGTCCTTGTTGATCAGTACGCTCATCAGTTGGCCTCCGCTGCTTTGACGACTTGCTGCGCGGCATCGGTCAGACTCTTGGCCGCAATGATGTTGAGGCCGCTCTCGGCCAGCTTGATACCACCCAGCTCGGCGTTGTTGCCTTCCAGACGGACCACGACGGGCACCTTGACCCCCACTTCCTTGACCGCACCGATAATGCCTTCCGCGATCATGTCGCAGCGCACGATGCCGCCAAAGATGTTGACCAGCACCGCTTTGACGTTGCTGTCGGAGAGGATGATCTTGAACGCCTCGGTCACCCGCTCTTTGGTGGCGCCGCCGCCGACGTCAAGGAAGTTGGCCGGCTTGCCGCCGTGCAGGTTGACGATATCCATGGTGCCCATGGCCAGACCCGCGCCGTTGACCATGCAGCCGATGTTGCCATCGAGGGCCACATAGTTGAGCTCCCACTGGGCGGCGTGCGCTTCGCGGGGGTCATCCTGTGACGGGTCGTGCATTTCGCGCAGCTTGGGCTGACGGTACAGCGCGTTGGCGTCGATGTTGATCTTGCCATCCAGGCAGTGCAGGTTGCCCTGCGCGGTGATCACCAGCGGGTTGATCTCCAGCAGCGCGAAGTCGCAGTCGAGGAACATCTGGCCCAGACCCATGAAGATCTTGGTGAACTGTTTGATCTGATCGCCGACCAGACCCAGTTTGAAGGCCAGCTCGCGCGCCTGATAGGGCTGCGGGCCAACCAGCGGATCCAGGGTGGCCTTGTGGATCAGATGGGGGGTTTCGTGGGCGATCTTCTCGATGTCCACGCCACCTTCGGTCGAGGCCATGAAGACCACGCGACGGGAGCCACGGTCAACCACGGCGCCCAGGTAGAGCTCTTTGGCGATGTCGGTGCAGGATTCAACCAGGATCTTGGTGACCGGCTGGCCGTTGGCGTCAGTCTGGTAGGTCACCAGATTCTTGCCCAGCCAGTTCTGGGCGAAGGCACGGATCTCATCCTTGCTCTTGGCCACTTTCACGCCGCCCGCTTTACCGCGGCCACCGGCGTGTACCTGGCATTTGACGACCCAGGTATTGCCGCCAATCTTGTCGGCCGCTTCGGCCGCTTCCTGCGGGGTAGCACAGGCATAACCTTCGGAGACCGGCAGGCCATACTCGGCAAACAGCTGTTTTGCCTGATATTCATGCAGATTCATAGATGCTCTATCCGTGTTGTAGGTATTTCCGTCCGGGGCTCGTGTTTCTCAATCCCCTGTGAGTGGGGGCCTCGGGGGCCCCTCGTTATCTTTCAGTTGGTTGCTCAGACGTCCAGCAGCAGGCGGGTCGGATCTTCCAGCAGCTCCTTGACGGAGACCAGGAAGCCTACCGATTCGCGCCCGTCGATGAGACGGTGATCGTAGGAGAGGGCCAGGTACATCATCGGCAGGATCTCGACCTTGCCGTCAACGGCCATCGGGCGATCCTGGATCTTGTGCATGCCCAGAATGGCGCTCTGGGGCGGGTTGATGATCGGGGTGGACATCAGGGAGCCGAACACACCACCGTTGGTGATGGTGAAGTTGCCGCCAGTCAGCTCATCCACGGTCAGTTTACCGTCGCGGCCCTTGCCGGCCAGATCCTTGATGGCCTTCTCGATGTCGGCCAGGCTCATGTTGTCGCAGTCGCGCAGCACAGGCGTCACCAGACCACGAGGGGTGGAGACGGCGATGCTGACGTCGAAGTAGTTGTGGTAGACGATGTCGTCACCATCCAGCCCGGCGTTCACTTCCGGATAGCGCTTGAGGGACTCCACCACCGCCTTCACGTAGAAGGACATGAAGCCGAGCTTGATGCCGTGCTTCTTCTCGAAGATCTCGCCGTACTGCTTGCGCAGATCCATGATGGGCTTCATGTTGACCTCGTTGAAGGTGGTCAGCATGGCGGTGGTGTTTTTCGCTTCCAGCAGACGCTCGGCAATGCGCTTGCGCAGACGGGTCATCGGCACCCGCTTCTCGCTGCGACCGGCCAGCGCGGCAACCGGCGCGACCGGGGCCGCAGCCACCGGAGCGGCTGCGGCAGGCTTGCTCAGCGCCTTGATGTAGGCTTCCACATCATCCTTGGTGATGCGACCGCCCTTGCCGGTGCCGGTCAGCTTGGCCACGTCGATGTCGTGCTCGCCAATCAGACGACGCACGGAGGGGCTCAGGCCATCGGCGCCATCATCGGCAACCGCTTCGGCCGGCTTCTCTTTGGTCTCTTCACCGGCCACGGCAGCCGCCTTGATGGTGGCGATCAGCTGGCGGGAGAGGACGGTCGCCCCCTCTGTCTGCAGGATGTCGCCCAGCACGCCAGCTTGCGGTGCCGGCACTTCCAGCACCACTTTGTCGGTTTCGATGTCGACCAGCACTTCATCACGGGCAACCAGATCACCCGGCTTCTTGTGCCAGGTGGCAATGGTGGCATCCGCCACTGATTCCGGCAGGTCCGGTACCTTGATCTCGATAGTCATCTAATCAGTTCCTTGTTACTTCTTGTTCAGGGCTTAGGCCAGAGTAAGGGCATCTTCCACCAAGGCTTTCTGCTGCTTGGCGTGGACGGACATGTAACCAACCGCCGGTGAGGCGGACGCCGGACGACCGGCATAACGCAGGGTGGCTCCGGTCGGCAGCACGTCATCGTAGTTGTGACGGGTGCAGTACCAGGCGCCCTGGTTTTGCGGCTCTTCCTGACACCAGACAAAATCGGTGACGTGGCTGTAATCGGCCAGAATGGCGCGCACTTCCTCTTCCGGGAAGGGGTAGAGCTGTTCGATCCGCACGATCGCCACATCCTTCTGCTCCGCCTTGCGACGGGCTTCGAGCAGGTCGTAATAGACCTTGCCGGAACAGAAAACCACTCGTTTGACCGCTTTCGGATCCAGCGCGTCGATCTCGCCAATGGCGTTCTGGAAGGTACCTTCCGCCAGATCTTCGAGCTTGCTCACCGCCAGCGGATGGCGCAGCAGGGATTTGGGCGTCATCACGATAAGCGGACGGCGCATCGGGCGCACGACCTGACGGCGCAGCATGTGGAATACCTGAGCCGGGGTTGAGGGTACGCACACCTGCATGTTGTGCTGGGCGCACATCTGCAGATAACGCTCCAGACGGGCGGAGGAGTGCTCCGGCCCCTGCCCCTCGTAACCGTGCGGCAGCAGCATGGTCAGGCCGCACATCCGGCCCCACTTCTGCTCACCGGAGGAGAGGAACTGGTCGACCACCACCTGAGCGCAGTTGGCGAAGTCACCGAACTGGGCTTCCCAGATGGTGAGGCCGGCCGGCTCGGCGCTGGCGTAGCCATATTCAAAGGCCAGTACCGCGTTCTCGGTCAGTACCGAGTCGTAAATCTCGAACGGACCCTGCTCGTCGTGCAGGTTGCACAGCGGGGTGTAGGTGCTGGCATCGGTCTGGTTGTGCAGCACGGCGTGGCGGTGGAAGAAGGTGCCACGGCCGGAGTCTTCACCGGTAAAGCGGATGCGGGAACCCTTGTCCACCAGAGTGGCGTAGGCCAGGGTCTCGGCAAAGCCCCAATCCACCAGCTTCTCGCCCGCAGCCATCAGACGGCGGTCTTCGTAAATCTTCTCGACCTGACGCTGCAGCACATGGGTAGCCGGATACTGGCTCACCCGCTCGCCGAGGGCTTTGAGGTGATCCATCGGCACTGTGCTGTCATAGGCCATGTTCCAGTCGTGGCCAAGATAGGGTGTCCAGTCGACGGAGTGCAGCTCCATCGGCCGCCACTCCTTGCTCACCCGCTCGCCGCGATCCAGCGCTTCGCGATACTCGTTGACCAGCGTCGTCGCCTGCTCCTGGGCAATGCTCCCCTCGGCCACCAGCTGATCGGCGTAGATCTTGCGCGGGGTCGGGTGCTGCTTGATCTTCTGGTACATCAAGGGCTGGGTCGCGTTCGGCTCATCGGCCTCGTTGTGGCCATGACGACGGTAGCAAACCAGCTCGATCACCACGTCGCGCTTGAAGGTGTTGCGATAATCCAGCGCAATCTGGGTCACCAGCACCACAGCTTCCGGATCGTCACCGTTGACGTGCAGCACCGGCGCCTGCACCGCCTTGGCGATGTCGGTGCAATATTCGGTGGAGCGCAGGTCACGGTGATAGGAGGTTGTGAAACCGACCTGGTTGTTGATGACGATGCGCACCGTCCCGCCCACGCCATAGGCTCGGGTCAGAGACATGTTGAAGGTTTCGGCCACCACGCCCTGACCGGCCATGGCCGAGTCACCGTGGATGGTGATGGGCAGCACGCTGGAGCCATCCTTGTCACCGCGACGATCCATCCGGGCACGGACCGAGCCGATGACCACAGGGTTGACTATCTCGAGGTGAGACGGGTTGAAGGCGAGCGCCAGATGGACGTTGCCGCCCGGGGTGGCGAAGTCGGAGGAGAAGCCCATGTGGTACTTCACGTCGCCCGTGCCCCAGGATTCGCCGTGCTTGCCGGCAAACTCGTCGAACAGGTCCTGAGCACGTTTGCCCAGCACGTTGATCAGTACGTTGAGACGACCGCGGTGGGCCATGCCGATAACGGCCTCTTTGCAGCCCTGCTCACCGGCGCGACGGATCAGCTCTTTCAGCATGGGGATCATGGCGTCGCCACCTTCCAGCGAGAAGCGCTTGGCCCCCGGGAACTTGGCGCCCAGATATTTTTCCAGCCCTTCGGCGGCGGTCAGGTTGTCGAGGAAGCGGGTCTTCTCTTCGAGGGTGTAGCTCCCCTTACCTTCAATGGATTCGAGACGCTGTTGCAGCCAGCGCTTCTCCTCGGTCGAGGTGAGGTGCATGTAGTCGGCGCCGATGGAGCCGCAATAGGTCTTCTTCAGCGAGGCGTAGAGATCGGAGAGCACCATGGTCTCGCGACCGATGGCGTAGGAGCCCACATTGAAGGTAGCCTCCATGTCTGCACCCTGCAGGTTGTGGAATGCAGGATCCAGTTCGGCGACGGTATCGCGCTGCCACAGACCGAGCGGGTCCAGATTGGCATTCTGGTGACCACGGAAACGGAACGCGTTGATCAGTTGCAGCACCCGCACCTGCTTGGCATCCACTTGCGGATCGGAGACAGGCGCGCTGTAACGGGAGGGATCCTTGGCCAGACGACGGAAATAATCGCGGACCTGGGAGTGGGGTTGTTCAACCGCATGGCCATTGACCTGGGGCAGCTCGCTAAACAGGCTGCGCCACTCATCGGATACGGAGTCAGGATTTTCCAGGAAGGATTCGTACAAATCCTCAATGTAGCTTGCATTCGCACCAGCCAGGTGAGATGACTCCAACCAGGCCTTCATCACGCCGTTATGCATTTCTATCCCTTGTACTTCTTGTTACTGCTACGCAGCTTGTAGGGTTCAAACAGCCATCCTGCCACGGGTGGGATGGCTGTCCGGAAGCAGGGCCGACCTTGGCCGGCCCGAATACTAAACAGCCCGATTGAGCAACATCGACTTGATCTGGCCAATCGCCTTGGTCGGGTTCAAGCCTTTCGGACAGACGTTCACGCAGTTCATGATGCCGTGGCAACGGAACACGCTGAAGGCGTCATCCAGATTACCCAGTCGCTCGGTGGTCGCGGTATCGCGGCTGTCAGCCAGCCAGCGGTAGGCGGCAAGCAGCCCGGCCGGACCGATGAACTTGTCGGGGTTCCACCAGAAGGAGGGGCACGAAGTGGAGCAGCAGGCACAGAGAATGCACTCGTACAGGCCATCCAGCTTGGCGCGCTCTTCGGGGGATTGCAGGTGCTCACGCACGGGCGGCAATTTGTCTTCATTGATGAGGAAGGGTTTGACCTTCTCCCACTGGGTGTAGAACTGGGTCATGTCGATCACCAGATCCCGGATCACCGGCAGGCCGGGCAAGGGGCGGATAACCACGTTATTGCCCTTCTTCAGCAGATCGGAAAGCGGGGTGATGCAGGCAAGACCGTTCTTGCCATTCATGTTGATGCCGTCAGATCCACAGACCCCTTCGCGGCAGGAGCGGCGGAAGGCGAGTGTGGGATCCAGCTCTTTCAACTGGATCAGTGCATCGAGCACCATCATGTCGGAACCTTCAGGAATATCAAGACGATATTCCTTCATATGGGGGACGTTATCAACATCCGGATTGTATCTGTAGACAGAGAAAGTGACGTTCATAGGGCTGGCTCCGCAATCAGTAAGTCCGGACCTTGGGCGGGAACGCCTCACGGGTCTTGGGTGACATGTTGACAGCGCGACGGGTCATGGACTCGGTGTCCGGATGATAGAGGCTGTGGCACAGCCAGTTCTCATCGTCGCGATCCGGGAAGTCGAAGCGGCAGTGAGCACCGCGACTCTCGGTACGGAAGTTGGCGGCAACCGCCGTGGCAAACGCCGTCTCCATCAGGTTGTCCAGCTCCAGACACTCGATGCGCTGGGTGTTGAACTCTTTGGAGGTGTCATCCAGACGGGCTGACTTGAGGCGCTCGCGGATAACCTTGAGCTCGGCCAGCCCTTCTGCCATCGCCGCACCTTCGCGAAATACGGAGAAGTTGTTCTGCATGCAGCGCTGCAGGTCTTTGCGGATCTGCACCGGGTCTTCGCCGCTGCGGGTATTTTCCCAGCGGTTGAAGCGGGCCAGTGCAGCATCCAGATCCGACTCGGAGGCATCGCGGCCGTGATCCATCTCGCCCAGGGTGTTGACCAGATGCATGCCGGCAGCGCGGCCGAACACCACCAGATCCAGCAGGGAGTTGCCGCCCAGACGGTTGGCACCATGTACGGAGACGCAGGCAATTTCGCCCACCGCAAACAGACCGACCACCGGCACGTCGTTGCCGTTCTTGTCCTGGGTCAGGCACTGGCCATTCACGTTGGTCGGCACGCCGCCCATCATGTAGTGGCAGGTCGGGATAATCGGGATCGGCTCTTTGACCGGGTCCACGTGGGCGAAGGTGCGAGAGAGCTCGCAGATGCCCGGCAGACGGGATTCCAGCACCTCTTTACCGAGGTGATCCAGCTTGAGCTTGATGTGCGGGCCCCAGGGACCGTCGCAGCCACGCCCTTCGCGGATCTCGATCATGATGGAGCGAGCCACCACATCGCGACCGGCCAGATCCTTGGCGTTCGGGGCATAACGCTCCATGAAGCGCTCGCCATCTTTATTGAGCAGATAACCGCCTTCACCGCGGCAACCTTCAGTCACCAGCACCCCTGCCCCGGCGATGCCGGTCGGGTGGAACTGCCACATCTCCATGTCCTGCACGCCGACCCCGGCGCGCAGCGCCATGCCGACACCGTCACCGGTGTTGATGTGGGCGTTGGTGGTGGACTGGTAGATGCGACCGGCACCGCCGGTGGCCAGCACGGTGGCCTTGGCCTTGAAGTAGACGACTTCGCCGCTCTCCATGTCGATGGCGGTACAACCCACCACGTGGCCATCCTGGTTCTTCACCAGATCCAGCGCATACCACTCGGAGAAGACGGTGGTCTTGTTCTTGACGTTCTGCTGATAGAGGGTGTGCAGCAGGGCGTGGCCGGTACGGTCGGCCGCAGCCGCGGTACGGGCAGCCTGCTCGCCACCGAAATTCTTGGACTGACCGCCAAACGGACGCTGGTAGACAGTGCCGTTGTCGAAACGGGAGAAGGGCAAGCCCATGTTCTCCAGCTCATAGATGGCTTCGGGGCCGGTCTTGCACATGTACTCGATGGCTTCCTGATCACCGATGTAATCGGAGCCTTTTACGGTGTCATACATGTGCCACTGCCAGTTGTCGTCGTGGGCATTGCCCAGCGCAACCGTGATGCCGCCCTGGGCGGAGACAGTGTGAGAACGGGTCGGGAAGACCTTGGACAACAGAGCGCAGCTCTTGCCGGACTGGGCAATCTGCAGCGCGGCGCGCATGCCGGCACCACCGGCACCAATCACGACCGCATCAAATTCACGAGTTGGAATAGTCACCTTACACACCCCACAGCACGACGAAACCCGTCATCAGATAGACAAACAGCACCACGACCAGCGCGAACTGCAGCGCACCGCGCAATCCCACTGGCTTGATATAGTCGGTCAGCACCTGCCACAGACCGATCCAGGCATGGATCAGTACGCACAGCAGAGCCAACAGGGTGAAGACCTTGGTGAAGGTGTTGGCGAAAAAGCCGGTCCACACCTCGTAGGTGATGTCGTTGAACGCGACAAAACCGACCAGATAGAGGACATAACAGCTCATGATGAGGGCGGTGGCGCGGATCAGGATGTAATCGTGTACGCCGCTGCGCCCGAAGGTTGCAGAATTGGTTACCATACAAGCACTCCCGCCAATACTGCCAGAACCGCGGTGATCACGAAGGCCACACGGGCGCTCTGATTGCCGGATTCCAGCTCTTCCCAATAGCCCATATCCATGACCAGATGACGCAAGCCGCCCACAATGTGGTATGCCAGCGCAGTCAGGATCCCCCACAGCACGAGTTTGACCAGGAAGTTGTCCATGATGGCAACCACGGTTTCAAACCCTTCGGGAGAGGCGAGTGAAGTACCAAGCATCCACAGCAAGATGCCCAGTGCAACAAAGGTGATTACCCCTGATACACGGTGCAGGATGGATGCAATGGCAGTGACAGGAAAGCTGATCGTCTGTAGGTCGAGGTTGACCGGTCTCTGTTTCTTTTTCACGCTTGCCCACTCAGCTCCATTGAGCACGTTAGTTATTGTTTTAACTCGTTTCTGAGGGCACGGGATGGTGATTGTTGGTTATTTGTTACCAAAACACTCTGAAAAAGCCAAAAATCCGGTTTTCGGTTTCACATCAGGCTTTGCCAAAGCGTTTCAAACACCCGCAGCCATGACCCACGTGGCGCAGTATATCGGCGGGCTTAACCGAAGACAATCAAATAGCTACAAAGAAAACACAAAACCGCAAACCTGATCGCATATTTTATTTAACATTTAATTAATGGCCATCCAGCAAAATTGACATTGATAGGGAACTCTGTTTCAAATAAGGCGCTCCAGCCACCTCGGTATGGGTAACAACCTTTGCCAGCGTCATAAAAGTCGTAATAGAGTAGGACTGGAACCAAATTATAAAGAGCAAAGGAGACGTGCTATGGCTGATAAGATAGCCACCCTACACCTGCCCGGGAAAGATCCGGTCGAATTGCCGATCCTCTCCGGAACAGTCGGACCGGATGTCATTGATGTCAGAAAACTGGGTGCACAAGGGTATTTCACCTTTGACCCGGGCTTCATGGCGACCGGTTCTTGCAAGTCCGCCATTACCTATATCGACGGGGATCAGGGTGTCTTGCTGCACCGTGGTTACCCCATCGCCCAGTTGGCCAAAGAGTCCAACTACCTCGAAGTCTGCTACATCCTGCTCTACGGCGAGGCGCCGACCAAGGCCCAGTTCGCCGAATTCCAGCGCACCGTAACCCGTCACACCATGGTGCACGAGCAGATCGCCTTCTTCTTCCGCGGCTTCCGTCGTGACTCCCACCCCATGGCCATCATGTGTGGCGTGGTGGGTGCCCTCTCCGCTTTCTATCACGACGCCCTCGATATCAATAACGAACAGCATCGCGAGATCTGCGCCTTCCGCCTGCTCTCCAAGATGCCGACCCTGGCCGCCATGTGCTTCAAGTACTCCATCGGCCAGCCGTTCATGCAACCGCGCAACGCCCTCTCCTACGCCGGCAACTTCCTGCACATGATGTTTGCGGTGCCGACCGAAGAGTACAAGGTCAACCCGGTGGTTGAGCGCGCCATGGATCGCATCTTCACCCTGCACGCTGATCACGAGCAGAACGCCTCTACCTCGACCGTTCGTCTGGCTGGCTCCTCCGGTGCCAACCCGTTTGCCTGTATCGCGGCCGGTATCGCCTCCCTGTGGGGCCCGGCTCACGGTGGTGCCAACGAGGCCTGCCTGCGCATGCTGGAGGAGATCGGCTCGGTGGATCGCATCCCCGAATACATCGCCCGCGCCAAGGACAAGAACGACTCGTTCCGTCTGATGGGCTTCGGTCACCGGGTCTACAAGAACTACGACCCCCGTGCCCAGGTGATGCGCGAGACCTGCCACGAGGTGCTCAAGGAGCTGCAGATCAAGGATCCGCTGCTCGACGTCGCCATGGAGCTGGAGCGCATTGCGCTCTCCGACCCCTACTTCGTCGACAAGAAGCTCTACCCGAACGTGGACTTCTACTCCGGCATCATCATGAAGGCGATCGGCATCCCGATGAACATGTTCACCGTGATCTTCGCCATCTCCCGCACCATCGGCTGGATCGCCCACTGGAACGAGTTCCACTCCGATCCGGATGGCAAGATCGGTCGTCCGCGCCAGCTCTACATCGGTGAGCCGCTGCGCAAGTTCGTCCCGATCGACGAGCGCTAAGCGCTTGAGTCGACATGGTTTGTTACAAAGGCGGTCATTGACCGCCTTTTTATTTGTCGCTCTAATGCCCCTTTCAATTCGAAGGAGTCCACCATGAAACCTCTGCTTGTCAGCGCCGCCCTGCTGCTCACCGCCTGTCAGGGCACCACGGCCCCACAGGGTGAGACCCTCTACATCAACAGCCAGCTGGTCGATTGTGTCGGGGTCGGGCCGATGCAGTGCATGCAGGTGCGCAGCGACGAGCAGCAACCCTGGACGCTGTTCTACCAAAACATTGAAGGCTTTCAGTTCGAGCCGGGCTACCGGTATCAGCTCACCGTGAGCAAGGAGCAGCTCACCAACGTGCCAGCGGATGCCCCTTCCTTGCGCTACCAGCTGATCAAGGTGGTCAGCAAGGTCGCCAGCAAGTAACGGCAGGATCAAAAACGGGGGATGGCGCAGGCCATCCCCCGTTTGTTATCTCACATGAGTGACTATCGCGGCGGCAACGCCATATGGAGCAAGGGATAGGGTTTACCCTGGCCATCCAGCGGCGAGCGGCCCGTCACGGCGAACCCCATCTTTTGGTAGAAGCCCACCGCCTGCTCATTCTGCTCGTTGACGTCAACCAGCGTCGCGCCGCACTGGCTGATGGCATGTTCCACCAGCCGGCGACCCACGCCACTGCCGCGCACCGCCGGCGCCACAAACAGCATCTCTATCTTGCCATCGCATAGCCCGCAAAAACCGGCAATGCGCCCCTCCTCCGTCCGGGCACAGTGCAGTGTTACCGCATCGAAGTAGTGCTCCAGAATAAGCGGTTTGAGCGCGAGGATCTCGGCCTCGGGCAGGAAGTGGTGGGTCGCCCGCACCGAGGCCTCCCACAGCGCGATCAGAGCCGGATAATCGGCCCGCGTTACAGTATCAATCTTCATCAATGACTCTTTGTTGCAGCCCGCAGGATGGTTATGGCCTCCCCGCGGGCCAATCTGAATTAGCGCGCCTGCACCGCCTGCAGCAGCACCGACACATCGGCACCAAAACTGCGGGTACGGATCGCCTCGCGGATCTCCGCTTCGCTGTAGCGGCTGCCCGGATAGACCACCACGCAGGAGGTGTCGCCGGGCTTGAGGAAGTGGGTCTCGCCAAACGGGGTATAACGGGTGGCGCCGATGCTGATGAGCGCATGGGGGGGATGCCCCGCCTGCGCCAGCAACCCCTGAATGTGCTCCGCCGGACCTTCATCCTGTTGATGGTTGAACTTGTCGATGGCCCAGTCGAGCAGCTTGCCGTGGAAGTAGCTGTAGTCGATGGCGGCGCTGTCTACCCCGTAGGCGTGCAGCTCGCCATCGCGCTCCAGATAGCAGGCGATGCGATAGTCATCGATCTCGCAGCCGGCGGCAAAACCGGAAAGCGGCAGCAGCTTGGCCGCCAACCCCTTGCTCTCTTCGCCCCAGTTCTTCTTCTCGCTGATCTTCTTGGCGTTGGGACGACGGATGGAGCAGTCGTTATAGGCGCCAAAGGCACGGGGATGGATCGCCACCACCTGCTTGTCGGCATACTCCAGCTCGCACCAGAGCGCCACTTCCGGCTCAATCTGCACCTTCTCGTCACCGCTGACCGCCGCTTCCGGCAGGAAGATGGCGTTATTGCTCAGCGGGAACACCCCGAGCTGACCCGGATGGCCCGGTACGAAGAAGGGGAACAGTGCCTTGGGCGCGGTGGTATCACGCACCACCACCGCCACGAAATCCGACGCTTCACCCGCCTGCTCCAGATGACCGGCGAAATTGCCCGCTACCCCGAGTCCAATAAACTTGCTCTCTGCTGTCACTTGCATCTTGCTCACCTGCATCTTGCCAACGCAAGGTAGCAGGCTTGTCGCCCACTACCGCTAAAGTGGCAAGATTAAACCACAAGGCCCCCGCCTTCGCCCAGTCCGGCCCTGCGGCGGTGTGCGCCAGCCCGCTTTTTTGGCCCCGACTGGCGACGCCTTGCGCCATTTCTGTCACCTCATCCACCTCGTCCGCCACCCGGGCCGGTCATCTTGTAGCCAGCAGCAACAGATCTGCCTTGTAGCAAGCGGCCAACGCCCCGGAGAAGCGAAAAACAGAGTGCAACAGCGGAAAGCCGGGCTCACCAGTCGATATAAACAAAAACGAGGGCATTCAGCCAAAAGGCATAAATTCAACTTATAGTGACCAGTTTGGCCCCTCTCTGCACCGCAGGCTGCCCGCCAAGCCCCCAGCGGCCATCTTCCGATCTCTTTCTCTCTTTAGCCCTTTCTCCTCTTTGGCCTGCGCACCAACTTTGCTAGGCTGCCTGCCACACAGACTCACAGAGGGATCTTCTTGATGTCACAGGCGCACTTTCAGGGCCGCTTCGAAGTCGAGTTCAAATATCGGCTGGCGGATCGCCCTGCCTTCCTCAAGGCGCTGCTCGCCCTCAATCCAGAGGTGATGCTGGAAGATAATCTGGAGCGGGATCGCTACTTCGACACGCCGGACGATGCCCTTGCCCGCGCAGGCAAGAGTCTGGCGATCCGCACCATGGAGCCCTCCGGCATCCAGCTCTGGATCGTCAAGGGGCCCGAGGCGGATCGCTGCGAAGCGGTCAATATCAGCGATGCCGACAAGGCTGCCAGCATGCTTTTGACCATGGACTACCGGCAGATCCTCGAGATCACCAAACAGCGCAGCATCTACTTCCTTGGCCCGTTTCACGTCACCCTGGATCACCTGACCGGGATTGGCGACTTTGCCGAGCTGGCCATCATGACCGATGACGAGGCACGCCTGCCTGAATTTCGCCAGCAACTGCTCGCGCTGGCAGCGCGGCTGGGGCTCGCTCCCGAGATGGAGGAGCCGCGCTCCTACCGCACCCTGTGCAGCCAGCACATGCAGGCAACACCCACCGCACACCCAGAGGATGCAACCCGATGATCGACAAACTCGCCTGGCTCACCTTTAAAGATCAGCAACTGCTCTGCGCCCGCTCCCACGGCAAGGCCATCTACTACATCCCCGGCGGCAAGCGCGAGCCGGGCGAGAGCGACGAAGCGGCCCTGATCCGCGAGATTGACGAGGAGCTGGCCGTCACCCTGCAACCCGATACCCTGCGCTTTGCCTGCGAGTTCAGCGCCCAGGCCGATGGCAAACCGGCCGGAGTCGAGGTGCGGCTGCGCTGCTACACCGGCCAAGCCAGCGGCACCCCGGTCGCCTCGGCCGAGATTGCCGAGCTGCGCTGGCTCGACAGCAGCCATCTCGACGAGCTCTCCCCCGTCTCCCGCCTGCTCTTTGGCTGGCTCAAGGAGCAGGGGCTGATCCGCTAACTGGCCGCAGCCTCCTTGCATCACGGCCAGAGCACACTGTGGCTGAACCGCAGGCAGGATGCCGTTCACACAACGAAAAGGATGTCGGATGAACATTATTGACGTACCCGCAATCGAGGATCAGCTGCCCGCCCTCATCGCCCTGCTACAGGATTGTGTCAACAGCGGTGCCTCGGTCGGTTTTTTACCGCCCCTCCGTGTTGAAGATGGGGCTAAATACTGGCAAGGGGTGGCAGCAGAGCTGGCATCAGGGGGCCGAAAACTGTGGCTTGCCATTGAACAGCAAGCCGTAGTGGGCGCCGTGCAGCTCTCACTCTGCGGCAAGGCCAATGGCCGCCACCGGGCCGAGGTGGAAAAACTGATGGTACTGCAAGCGGCGAGAGGCAAAGGTATTGGCCGTGCGCTGATGCAGGCGATGGAGCAAGGCGCCCATGCCGCGGGCCGTTCGCTGCTGGTGCTGGATACTCGCGCCGGTGACGTGGCCTCGCACCTCTATCGTCAACTCGGCTATCAGGAGGCTGGCCAGATCCCCCATTTTGCCCTCGGTGCCGACGGCAAGCTGGCTGCGACAGTTATCTTCTACAAGATGCTCTGAACACTCCCCCCGCTTCTCTTATCAAAACAGCAGGGCCGAACTGACCGGCCCTGCTTGTGGCAGCGTGACTTTTTGTTGCAGCAATAGGCTTGCGACAGACAGCAACGAAACAGCCATTGACCCAGCCCCCCTCAACCCCCGCCATCACTCGCGCCAAAATACAACAAAACCAACAAAATGATTAATTAAGGGATAATACGAGCCCCATTTCTTGTTCATCTCTTGCTTCAGCAGGCGTATCGTGTGAGACCCATTTGATAATCAAATCTATGTTGTTCACTGCCTTGAGGAATAATGGATGCCTACTTTGCCCCGTACTGTCACCTCCCCCAAAAAGTTCATCATCGGCCAACACCTTCTCCCGCAACTCCATGAGCACGTTAAAGATTTTGGTGACAATGCGCTGCTCATCAGCGACGAGTTCATTCTTGAGCGGGTGCAAGAGGAGGCCCTGGCGGGGATCCTGCAGGCAGGCCTCAGTGGAGTGGTCGACAAGTTTCGCTACGAATGCACCGAACAGGAGATCCAGCGTCTGACCCACCTTGCCGAGCAATATGGCGCGAACGTGATTGTCGGGATCGGCGGCGGCAAGACGCTGGATGTCGCCAAGGCCGTGGCCTTCTATCTGCGTCGTCCGGTTGTGTTGTTCCCGACGATTGCCTCCACGGATGCCCCCTGTACGGCACTCGCGGTGATCTACAACCAGGCGGGCGAATTTGAGCGCTATCTGTTCCTGCCGCAAAATCCGGACGTGGTGCTGGCTGACACCGCCCTCATTGCTGCCGCCCCTCCCCGCTTCTTTTCCGCAGGTGTCGGCGATGCCCTGGCCACCTATTTCGAAGCGCGCGCCTGCTATCGGGCCGACGGGCTCAATCTGGTTGGCAAGCGCCCTTCACGTACCGGGCTGGGTCTGGCAAAGCTCTGTTATGAGCTGCTGGGGGAAAACATCGAGCTGGCGATGGATGCGATACGCCACCATGTCTCCACTCCGGCGCTGGAGCAGGTCATCGAAGCCACCATCTACCTCAGCGGGGTCGGTGCAGAAGCCGGTGGGCTGGCCGCTGCCCATGCCGTCAACAATGGCATGTCACTGATCACGGAGCTCCATCATGCCCAGCATGGCGAGAAGGTAGTCTTCGGCCTGCTGACCCAGCTGGTGCTTGAGAGCGCCCCGCAACATGAACTTGATGAGGTGTTGCGCATCATCGACTGTGCAGGCCTGCCGATGACGCTGCAAGAGCTTGGGCTCACTCACTTCCATGAAAGCGAGTGGCGCAAGGTGGCACAGCTGGCCTGCGATCCCCTCGATACCATGGGCAACATGCCGATGACAGTCAGTGAACAGGGTGTCTACGCCGCCATGGTAGCGGCCAATGCCATGGCAGAGCGTTATCGCCTCCGCCATCCCCGCGCCTGATTGATTTGCCGCACCCAATGCGGCAAACAGCAAAAAGGCTTGCCCATTGGCAAGCCTTTTTCATCTGCCATCCATCTCTTGTCGGGATAGACGAACGTCTGCGCTGACTCAGGGCAGTTTAACCGCCCGCACTTCAACCTCTGGCAGGGCAAAGGCCTCTTGCGCGGCGATGAGTTGCAGCTCGTAAGCCTCCTGGCGCCAGGTCTCTTGCAGCACGGCGTCCACCGCCGCATTGGTACGCTCAAAGGCGCTCACCGCATCGTGGCCGGTCAGCAGATTGGCCAGCATCAGGGCGCTGATAAGATCGCCAACCCCGACCGGCTGACGGGCAAAGTCGTAGAGCGGACGGGCAATCAGGTAATCCCCATCCGGGGTGGCCAGCAGCATCTCGAAGCGGCTCGGATCTTGCGCCGCGCGCCCCAGATGCTTGACCAGTACCAGCTTGACGCCACGGGCCAGCAGCTGATGGGCGGCGGCGCGGGTCTGCGCCAGATCCGCCAGATGGGTATCGCAGAGGGTCTCCAGCTCCAGCAGGTTGGGGGCCATCATGTCAGCCACCGGCAGTGCCTGCTCGGTCAGAAAACGGGTGACACCGGGGGCGACGATGCACCCCTTCTCGGGATGCCCCATCACCGGATCGCAGAAGTAGATGGCATCGGGATTGGCCGCCTTGACGGCGTTGACCACATTGAGGATCTCGTCCCCCTGCTCGGCCGAACCGAGGTAGCCGCTCAGTACCGCATCGCACTGGCCCAGCACCCCGATATTGCCCAGCCCTTCGGCCAGCGCGCTGATGTGTCCCGCCGGCATCGCCATCCCCTGCCAGCCCTGTGCGTACTGGGTATGGTTGGAAAACTGCACCGTATTGACAGGCCACACGTCGACCCCCAGACGGCGCATGGGGAAGACGGCGGCGCTGTTGCCGGCACAGCCGAACACCACGTGGGACTGAATAGAGATAACGGATTTCATCGGGATCACCACAACAAAGGATCAGCAAGGGGGGCAATATATCGGATGAAGATATTGGATTGCCACCCTGTCACGGCACGAACCGGCATTTTCCTGATTAAACGCAGGCTTTTGGCCTGAAGCCATGCCATTCGGCACTGCTTTGCGTTCGTTTTTTCTGCTCGCTATGGACGGGCGAAGTGGTAGACCCACCCCTCATCCAGTGCCATCCCGGCTGGCGGAGTCAACAGGGCGGGCAGCCGGGCAACCCGACCGCCAGCGGCATATTGCAGCGCCATCAGAGCGCACAGCGCCGCATCGTAGCGATCCGTATCCGGCACCACATCTGCAGGCAGCAGCGCCGCCAGCTCGGGTCTGGCAGGTGATGCCTTGCCCGCGACCTTGGCCAGCGCCGGATAGACCTCCAGCACGGCGCGACTGGCCTGCGGGGCAACGGTCGGTACCAGTTGCAGATCAGGCAGATTGGGCAGCATGGAGAGCGCCAGGGTGGCGTTGTTGCCGAGCCGATCGAAGGTGGCCGACAGCGGCTTCTTGCCATATTGCTGATACAACCAGCGCTCGCAGTCGCGATAGGCGTAGGGGTTGTCGATCTCCCGCTCGGGCACGGCGCAGGAGAGCGGCTGGCCGTTAAGCAGGTCGCGCAAGGTGCGGGGAAAGGCGAGCGGCGCATCGATACCTAGCGCCAGTTGCGGGCAGGCCTCAACCTGCGCAAGCAAGGCTTCGTCTTGCAGGGCCGGACGCAGCAAGGCCGCCAGATCCGGCGCGACCCGTGAGCTCAGGCGAAACAACGGCGAGACCCCGAGCCAGTGCAGGCTGCTGGAGTCGGCCTGCCAGCCCACCACGGCCACCGCCTGGGCGCTGCCTTGCCAGCCCCGCACATCCCAGCCAATTCCGATTGCACTCATCTGCCCTGCCGTCATCTGTTACCTCTGTGTCACGGATAGAAGGGGCACAGGGTAATCAGCCTGCGGGCTTAACGCAAAGCGAACCGCCCACTCAGAACGATTTCTGGAAGTTCACCAGCGGCAAAATGGGGAAAACGCCGTTGGCGGCGTAGTTGGCCAACCCGATCTGCAAGCCGTCGAGGTGTTTGGTGGCATTGATAAAACCGATCTGGAAGGTGGTGCGCTCGGCATAGTTGACCAGCCCGACGTTGGCCAGCGCATTGCCTTTGGCGATATTGACCGCCCCCCAGTTGATCCCCTGTACGTTATTGGTCAGGTTGACCAGCCCGAGATTGACGCCGGTATCCTGCCCCTCATGCCAGTTGACGGCATTGATGGCCACCCCGCCAAACTGGTGGCGCACCCGGCCGGCACCGAGAAAGATCCCGAGCTGCAGGCCACTGAACCGATCCACATCGGAGAGGGCAAACACCGGCAGATCGATCCCCTTCACCTGACCGGTACGACCGTAAAGCAGAGAGGCGCGCGCCCCTTCCACCTGATGGGAGGCGGGCAGATTGACCCCGGGCAGGGAAAACTGTACCGGCGTACTGGCTTGCGCTACGCCGAACAGCGTGAGGGCGCCGCAGGCCAGCAGCAGTCGGGAGAGTGTCATGGGATGCTCCTTGCAGTTGCATCAGCAGGAAAAGGAGCATGCTAACAGCCGGGAGGTACCGGGGGGACAGTGCGAGGGACGCGCTGCGTCATCAGGCGTCCCAGCCAGTCGCCAAATGCGGGGTGGCACGCAAAAAGGCCGCCTGTGCCCGGCCATTTTTCACGGCCATCAGCCCCCTTCCCTTTCCTTGCCGGGGTGAACTGCCTAAAATAGCCGCCCTGCCACGTCCGGCATTCATCCAGTTAGAGGATTTCCCATGGAAACGTTTCTGCTCGAAGGTCACCCCTTCGTTGCCTTGTGTGACCTTATCAAGCATCAGGGTTGGGCCGATTGTGGCGGCGCGGCCAAGGCGCTCGTCGCCGAAGGGCTGGTCGAAGTGGACGGTCAGGTAGAGACCCGCAAGCGCTGCAAGATCGTGGCCGAGCAGGTGGTCAACTTCAACGGCATGAAGGTCGTGGTCAAAGAGGGGATGAGCCCGGAGATCGAGTGATCGGTCACGGCTGATTGCCACCGCTCCGCCAGATCTGCCGGCGGAGCGTTTGAGCAGCCCGCACGGGCGTATCTCTTGAGCGCGTCAGCTGGCCTTGATCGAGAGGGTCAATACGAAGCGCGCCATCGCCTCATCTCCGTTCAGAGAGGGACAGGTGGCCACCACCTGGATGGGGCGGTTGATGCGCTGGCCAGTGGCGAGCGATTCATCGATCATGGCGTCGATCTCCTCCCCCGCTGCGCAGTCAAACTGTACATCCCCCTCGGGCCGCTTCAAAAACTCCCCCTGTACATCCTTGAAGGCGAAGTGCACCTTCTTGCGTCGCTGTCGCCCCTTCTCCATCACCAGCAGACCGCCCACCAGATCGGCGCCGGTGGCCAGCGCGCCAAAATACATGCTGCCCAGATGGTTGCGGGTACGCCAGCCAAGGGGAATGCGAATGCGCAGCGCCTTGGCGTTCATCTCTTCGATGATCGGGGCACAAAAACCGATGACGGGAATGTAGCGCCAGGCAAAGAGCCGCAGCGCCAGGTTGGCCTTCAAACGTTGCAAATCCATATGCGAACTGATCCGATGAGTTGATGTAAACAGCATGTTGCCAGCATGACCATGATTGGACAAGGACGCGGATCACGCTTGCCGCTATTTCATTGCCCAAAAAAGAGGGAACCGCAACGGTTCCCTCTTGTGCATTTGCCGGTCGATCAGGCCCGCTTCTCTTCGAGCCAGGCCCCCTGACTCTGCATCTCGAACAGCTGGGCATAATGGCCGCCGAGTGCCATCAGCTCGCCATGGCTGCCCCGCTCGTTCACCTGCCCGCGAGAGAGCAGCAGGATTTCGTCCGCATCGACGATGGTCGAGAGGCGGTGGGCGATGGCGATGGTGGTACGACCACGACGCGCCGCCGCCAGCGCCGAAGAGAGGGCCAACTCGGTCTGGGAGTCCACGCTGGCGGTCGCCTCGTCCAGAATGAGGATACGCGGATCCCCCACCAGCGCGCGGGCAAAGGAGAGCAGCTGGCGCTGCCCAGCGGAGAGATTCTTGCCCCCCTCCTCCATCAGGGTGTTCAAGCCATCCGGCAGGCTGCGCACAAACTCGGCCAGCTGTACCTCGGTCAGCGCCTGCCACAGCTGCGCCTCGTCGATGCCAGCCCGGCCAAGGCGCAGGTTCTCGGCCAGGGTACCGACGAAGATAAAGGGATCTTGCTGTACCAACCCGATACTGCGGCGCACCGCCGAGAGCGACAGGCTCGCCATCGGGTGATCATCGAAGCGGATGGTGCCCTGATCCAGCGGGTAGAAGCCCATCAGCAGGCTGATGATGGTGGACTTGCCACTACCGGTATGCCCCACCAGCGCCAGCATCTGGCCCGGTTTGGCGGTAAAGCTTATGTCGCGCAGCACCTGCTGCTCGCCATCGTAGGAGAATCCCACCCGCTCGAAGCTCACCCGCCCTTCCAGCGGGAGCTGCTCGCCGTCGGTACTCTCGCGGGTTTCATCGAGCAGGGCAAAGACCCGCTCCCCCGCCACCATCGCCTGCTGCAGCTGGTTGAGCTGGTTGGTCATCTCGATAAGCGGCTCAATCATCCGCCCCAGATAGCTGATAAAGGCGTAGAGCACCCCCACCTGAATGGCACCCGCGCTACTCAGCCCCTCGTGGGCAAACAGCGCCAGCAGACCGATCAACACCATCATGTAAAAGAGATCGATAAGCGGGCGCAGCAGGATGCCGTTGATCTTGAGGCTCTTGAGGCGCGCCGCCCAGTGCTGCTGGTTCACCTCGGCAAAGGCGTTGGCGAAATGGCGCTCCTGCACCATGGCCTGAATGACCGGCATCCCCTGCAGCGACTCGTTGAGGCGGCTGTTGATGTCGGAAAGCAGGCTGCGGGTCGCCCGCACCACAGGCACGCTCAAGCGCTGATAGAGCCACATCACTCCGCCCACCGCAGGCAGCAGGCAGGCACACACCAGCATCAGCCGCAGATCCAGCAGCGCCATAGAGATGAGAATGCCGCACAAGAGCACCACCTTCTGCACCAGCAGCCCAATCACCTGCACGTAGAGGTTCATGATCGCCTCGGTGTCGTTGGTGATGCGGGAAATCAGCGAGCCGGAGCGATGCTGATCAAAGTAGCGGGCCGGCAAGCGGATCGCGGTGGCAAATACCTGCTCGCGCAAGGTTTGCACCACCGCCTGGGCGATGCGGTTAAAGCGCAGGGATTGCAGGTAGAAACCCGCGGCAGAGAGCACCTGCAAACCGAGATAGCCGGCAGCAATGGCCGCAATGGCGGGCCACACCAGCTGGCGCGGTGTCAGATAGTCATCGATGAACAGTTTGATGAGCAGGGGGCCCGCCACTTCGGCACCGGTTGCCAACAGCAAGCAGAGGCCTGCCTGGATCAGCCAGCGCGGATAACGGGCACAGTAGGCGAGCAGCCGTTTGATGGTCGGGTTCACAGGCTCTCCTCCACTGCTTCTTCGAGACGCTGGTAACGCACCATATCTGCATACCAGCCGTTGTGAGCCATCAGGGCGCCGTGGCGGCCACGCTCACTGACGGCCCCCTGCTCCAGTACCAGAATTTCATCGGCCTGCTCCACCGCCGTCATCCGGTGGCTGACCAGAATAAGGGTGCGCTTGTGCGCCTTGAGAGCGTGCAGGATCTGCTGCTCGGTGTGGGCATCCACCGCTGAGAGCGCATCATCGAGCACCAGAATGGGCGCCTCCAGCAGCAGAGCACGGGCGATGGCGAGCCGCTGCTTCTGGCCGCCGGAGAGGGTCACCCCCTTCTCGCCCACTTCGGTCTCGTAGCCTTTGGGGAAACGGCTGATGTCGTCATGGACACAGGCGATCCGCGCCACCCGCTCCACCTCCTCGCGGCTGGCATCAGGCCGACCAAGGGCGATGTTGGCAGCAATGGTGGTGGAAAACAGGAATGGCTCCTGCGGCACATAGGCAAACTGGCTGCGCAGCTCACCCAGCGCAAGTTGCGAGATGGGAATATCCCCCATGCGGATCTCTCCCGCAGTGGGATTGGCCAGCCGCATCAGCAGTTTGAGCAGAGAACTTTTACCAGCACCGGTACGCCCGACAATCCCCAGCATACCGCCAGCTTGCAGGGTGAAATCCACACTCTGCAACAGGGTACGTTGCTCACGCTGGTACCCCACATCGCGGGCTTGCAACGGGAAGGGCGAGACCAGCGCAAGCGGGTGGGCCGGCTCTTCGATATCGCTGCGCTCGCCGAGCAGACTTTCAATTCGCGAATAGGCGGCGCTGCCGCGCTCTATGATGTTGAACAGCCAGGCGATGGCGAACATGGGCCAGATCAGCTGGCCGAGGTACATGGTGAAACTGGTGAGCTCCCCAAGAGTCAGCTCGTCACGGAGTACCAGCGCGCTGCCACCCGCCACCGCCAGAAAATAGGAGCAACCGATGCAGAGATAGATGACGGGATCGAACTTGGCATCGATGCGAGCCACCGCCATGTTGCGTTCCCCGGCCTGCCGGGTCAGTTCGGCAAAACCTTGATCTTCTAGGGATTCAACGGCGTAGGACTTGAGCACTCGCACACCGGAGAGCGCCTCCTGGGTTTTGTTGTTGAGTTTGGAAAAGGCCCCCTGCGCTGATTTGAACTGCTTGTAGATCTGCTTGCCAAAGCGGTTCATGAAAAAAGCCATCACCGGCAGTGGCAACAGGGAGAGCAGAGTCAGTTGCCAGGAGTACTGGCTGCACATGATGGAGAGCACCAGCACCCCGACCATGATGGAGTCCACCAGGGTCAAGACCCCTTCCCCGGCTGTCATCTCCACCGCCTGAATATCGTTGGTGGCATGGGCCATCAGATCGCCGGTACGGTGGCGCTGGTAGAAATCGGGGCTCATCCGGGTGAAGTGGCTGAACAGACGGTTGCGCAGCACAAAGGCTAGCCGGTACGAGGCGCCAAACAGCATGACTCGCCAGGCATAACGCAGCATGTAGATGAGTAAACCGAGGCTAAACAGGCCGGCCAGATAGCCCGTCAGCGTTGCGCTATCGAGGGATCCCCTGGTAATACCGTCCACCACCCAGCCAACCACTTTGGGCGGAATGACGGTCAACAAGGCCACTACCATCAGCAGAGATATGGCAATAAGATACCGCCGCCACTGCTCCCTGAAAAACCAGCTCAATCGTATAAATACGCTCACACCACCAACCTTTGCCCTTTTAACTGCCATAACGCACAGATGCAGACAGCATTCTCACGGGTCGACATCAGAATAGAAAACAATCGCCTCCGGCTGGAGGCGATTTGAATCGAAGGGTCATCATATCCCGAACCAGGGGGTATGAGAATAATTACTATTTAATTCACTGAGAGGGGCGATCATCACCTGTTGCATAGGGGTTATACGTATTTTCATGCTGCTCACCAGTCAGAAGAAAGTGGGATACCTCCTCTCTGGTCTGGCTGAATACCTGTTGCAGTTGCTCAAGATCTGCTTCGCTCAGCACCTCGTTTTGCCGCAGCCGCCACTCCAGCTCCCCGGCGACCACCTGCAAACGGGCTGCGGAGATATTGGCCGACACCCCTTTGAGGGTGTGCAGCAATTTACAGGCAACATCCGGCTGCTGACGGCGCAAGGCCGAGCGGATCTCCCATAGATCATCCTTGTGCTCCGACATGAAGAGCTTGAAGAGGATCTGCAGCGCCTCCTTGTCCTGTTCCAGCCGCTTGAGCGCATCCTGCAAGTCGAGCACCCCCATCATGTCGGGCGGTTTCACCTCCAGCATACCGCTCTGCTCCAGCTCTTGTGGTTTTACCCACTGCAGCAGGTTGTTGTAAAGATCGAGCTTGCTGACCGGTTTGGTAACATAGCCATTCATCCCGACCCCCAGACAACGCTCCTTGTCCCCCGGCATGGCACTGGCGGTCAGCGCTATGATGGGCACATCGTGCTTGTCGACCATCTTGCGGATCTGGCGGGTAGCATCGAGGCCATCGAGCACCGGCATCTGCAGATCCATCAGGATGACATCAAACGGCTGCTCGGCAACGCGCTCTACAGCTTCGCGGCCATTGTTGACCACGGTCACGACAGCATCCACCCGGCGCAGGTATTCGATAATGAGTTGCTGGTTAACCCGGTTGTCTTCGGCAAGCAACACCCGGGTTCCCTGCAGCAGAGATTTGAAATGCTGCTGATCGCCTTGCGCTTCCGCTTGCCGTAAATGGTGTTCATAAGAGCTGCCATTGAGCAGCTCATCCACCTTGGCCAGCAGGGAGTTTTCGGTCATCGGCTTGGGCAGGAAATGGGTCAGACCGATGCTTTCCATCTTGCCGTGCAGACCATCTCTGGACCAGGCACTGATCATCAGAATAGGAATACGGCGCCACTGGCTGTGCTGATACATCTCGAGGGCCAGATCCAGCCCATCCTCCTGCCCCATCCGCCAGTCGAGAATTGCCAGCTTCAGGTTCTGCCCCTCTTCCCGCAACACCTGACGAGCACGGGAAAGCGAATTGACTGCAAGCACTCTGACGCCGGCGCGGGTAAGGATATCTTTGGCCAGATCCAGCACCAGCTCGTTGTCATCCATCACCAGCACCAGCGGTTGATGTTCGAAGAACACTTTACGGCCGGCCACGCCATAAACAGCCTGAGTCATGGGAATATCAAACTGGAACAGCGAACCAACCCCGGGTTTACTCTGCACCGAGATCCGCCCGCCCATCAGTTCCACCAGGCGCTGGGAGATGTTAAGGCCAAGGCCGGAACCGCCATATTTTCTGGTATTACTGGCATCAATCTGGGTAAACGCCTGAAACAAATGAGCCTGCTTATCCTCCGCAATCCCGATACCGGTATCGCGGATACTGAAGCGGATCCGCATGGGATGCGCGCTGGCCAAACTAATCGACACTTCCACCTCACCACGCTCGGTAAACTTGATAGCGTTATTGACCAAGTTGACCAGCACCTGCCCCAGACGCAGGGGATCACCACGCAGGAAAACCGGCACATCGGAAGATTTGCAGATGATCACCTCGACATGTTTGCGTTCAGCCAGATCGGCAAACATGCCCGCCAGCGAATCCAGCTGCTCGCTGAGATCGAAATCGATCTCTTCCAGCGTCAGTTTGCCTGATTCCACCTTGGTCAAATCGAGGATGTCGTTGATCAGCAGCAACAAGGTATCGGAAGAGGATTTGATCTTGCCAAGGTAGTCCCTTTGCTGTTGATCCAGCTCGGTTTGCAGGGCCAGCGAACTGAAACCGATGATGGCATTCATGGGCGTGCGGATCTCGTGGCTCATGTTGGCCAGAAAATCGCTTTTGGCCTGCGCCAGCAGGCCGGTCTGGTGAGAGAGCTCACTCAGCTTCTGATTTCGCCGCCACAGGGTATAGGCCACCAGACCAAAGCAAATCAAAGCCCCCCCGAGCACCATCAGATAGAAGCGGTTCATCAGTTTGGCGGCACACTCAAGCCGATCGAGCTTCCAGCGCACCAGAGTATCAACCACATGCATGTCGATCAGCCTGTTACGCAATGTGTGATACGCAACCACCTGGCGACTCAGATCTGCACTCAACTGAACCAGAGCAATAACATCTGGCTGATCGCGATAGCGGGTTGTCAATTGTTGCTGCAGCAGGGTCAGCTGCTCCTGCTCCTCTTTACTCCAGCTTTTTTGCAGGAATGACCCCAGCTGTGCCAGCTCCTTGAGATTGCTCTGCAAGGTGTCGTCTGTCTGTGGCAGTGCCAGTACCTTGTGCAGTTGCAGCTGGAATGGCTGCTGAATGTACTCTATCGCCATCTCCATGGCATGAAGTTGGGCCAGCTCCATCAGATAGGAGTCCATATCCTGCAACAGAGTCTGGGAAAGGGGAAAAGAGATGAGCAGTGGATCACTGCGAACCATACGCACAAAGCTATCCAGATTTGCAGATAACTGGCTGAGGCGCTGCTGGACGTTGGTGTCATTGGCCTGCTCCCGTCCAAGCAAATAGACGGTGTCCGAATTAATCCGGTTCAGCACAACCTCTGCCGCGGTACTCATATCCTCAGCTTGCTGCTGCTGACTGAGCAACTGCCAGCAGTATCCCGAAAACGCGAGCAGCAAGGCCACAACCAGCCCAAGCAGCACACGGTTTTTCCGTGATCCTTTGTTCATCCCGTCTCGACTCTCAACTGTGGTCGCTGAATTATCCTGCAGGGTAATGAACCCCGGGAGCATGATCCACTCCTGCCGGCCATTGTGTTACCGTGGCGCGGCGCTGATTGGGCAGCAAATCTCCCCATCAGAATACATCTACAGGAGCCAATTATGTCATTTGTCACTACTTATTGTAGCCACTGCTTTACCAGAAACCGCCTGCCTGAGGACCATATCGACCATTCAGCCAAGTGTGGCCACTGCAAAGCCGCGCTTTTTGGCCAGACCCCGACTCTCGGTCGTGACAACCAGTTCGATACTCTCATCAGCTCCGACATTCCGGTTGTCGTCGATTTCTGGGCCAGCTGGTGCGGCCCTTGCCAACAATTTGCCCCCGTGTTTCACGAAGTTGCTCACGAAATGGAACCACAAATGCGCTTTGTCAAAGTAGATACCGAGCAGCAAGCCAGCATCGCTGCACGCTACGCCATTCGCAGTATCCCCACGCTGATGGTTTTCAAACAGGGCAAGATGGTGGCGCAAGTCAACGGTTCACTGCCCAAGAGCATGTTCAAACAGTGGCTGGAGCAATTCGTCAACGTTTGATGGATGTTACGCACATGTTTAATTTTGCGCCGATTAATCAATCACTCTGTGAGT
Source organism: Aeromonas sp. SG16 (assembly GCF_024436135.1). Classification (NCBI taxonomy): domain Bacteria; kingdom Pseudomonadati; phylum Pseudomonadota; class Gammaproteobacteria; order Aeromonadales; family Aeromonadaceae; genus Aeromonas; species Aeromonas sp. SG16. The sequence goes on along the minus strand of NZ_JANFNW010000001.1, from coordinate 450,713 downwards.
AGTGACTGATTTTCGGCACACAGGTCTGTTTCATCCAGGTGAAGAAATGTAGTCTCGGCAACACAAAAACAACCATAAATTAACCGAGAGAACATTATGCACACATCTGCTGTACCCTCAGCCTCATCTCGCTGGCTGGATGTCAAATCAGGGATAGTTATCCTGGATGTCCTGCTGCTCTGTGCCATGCTCGCCTGGCTACCGTTTGACCCCATGGTCAACAAGGGGCTGGGTATTCTGGTCTTCATCGCCATCCTCTGGCTGACTGAAGCTCTCCATGTCACCATCACCGCACTGCTGGTGCCCTTGCTCGCGACCGTGCTCGGGGTCTTTGACATGAGCAAGTCACTCACCGACTTCGCCAACCCGATCCTCTTCCTCTTTTTCGGTGGCTTCGCACTGGCTGCTGCCCTCTCCAAACAGGGGCTGGACACCCTGATGGCTGGCAAGGTGATGCATCTGGCCAACGGGCACCTTGGCTGGGGCGTCATTTTGCTCTTCACCATTACCGCCGCCATGTCCATGTGGATCAGCAACACCGCCACCACCGCCATGATGCTGCCACTGGCGATCGGCATGCTGACCCGCCTTGATAGCAAAAAGAATCGTGCCACCTTCGTGTTCGTCCTGCTTGGTATCGCCTATAGCGCCAGCATCGGCGGTATCGGCACCCTGGTGGGCAGCCCACCCAACGCGATTGCAGCAGCCCAGATGGGGATCGGCTTCACCGACTGGATGAAGTTCGGCATTCCGGTCGTCATTATCCTGATGCCCTGTGGCATTGCCCTGCTCTATCTGGTCACTCGCCCGCAGCTCAACCACAAGGTTGAACTGCAGGATGTCACCATCAACTGGACCCGCGAGCGCAAAGTTACCCTGACAATCTTCCTGACCACTGTGGTGCTGTGGATCGGTTCGCAACCTATCTCCAACGCCTTTGGCGGGATACCTCAACTCGATACCCTGATCGCCATGGGAGCCATCGTTGCCATCGTGGTCAGCCGCGTCGCCAGCTGGGATGACGTGAACAAGAACACTGACTGGGGCGTGTTGATGCTGTTTGGCGGCGGCCTGACCCTGAGCGCCATCCTCAAAGCCACCGGCACCAGCGCCTTTCTGGCGGAACATTTGTCGGCCGTCCTCTCTCATGCCAACATTTTCGTGATCCTGCTGCTGCTCGCCGCTTTCGTGGTCTTCCTGACCGAGCTGGTCTCCAATACCGCGACCGCAGCGCTGCTGATCCCGCTCTTTGCCGGTGTGGCTGAAGCGCTGGGCGTCTCTCCCGTCGTCATGGCGGTTCTCATCGCTATCGGTGCCTCTTGCGCCTTTATGCTGCCAGTCGCAACGCCGCCCAATGCCATCGTCTTTGCCAGCGGCCATATCCGCCAGCAAGAGATGATGAAAGCCGGTATGTCATTGAATCTGGTCTTCACTGTGCTGCTGGCGATGCTGGCCTTCTTTGTCGGCGATATCCTCTGATATCCACTAACCCCCGGATAAACAAAACCCCCGCATTGCGGGGGTTTTTTATTGCCGTGAACCGTTAGTTGACGGAGCAGCGTTTCAGGTTCCAGATCCGCTCTACATAGTCCTGAATGGAGCGGTCGGAGTTGAACTTGCCCATGGTAGCCGAGTTGATGATGGCCTTTTTAGCCCACAGCGCCGGATCGCGATACCAGGTATCGATCAGCTTGTGCGCATCGGAGTAGGACTGGAAGTCCGCCAGTGTCAGGTAAGGATCACCCCCTTCCAGCAAGGAACGTTTGATGGAAGCCAGCTCACCCGGACGACCCGGAGTGAAGTAGTCGGTGTCAAACCAGTCCAGCACAGCTTTCAGCTCTGAGTTCGCATAGTAGAAGTCATACGGGTTGTAACCGCGGCCTTTCAGGGCCTTCACCTCGTCCACGTTCAGACCGAAGATGGCGCAGTTTTCAGCACCGGCCTCTTCCGCGATCTCGATGTTGGCGCCGTCCAGCGTACCGATGGTGATGGCACCGTTGAGGGCCATCTTCATGTTGCCGGTACCGGACGCTTCATAGCCAGCAGTAGAGATCTGCTCGGAGACATCAGCAGCCGGGATCAGCTTCTCGGCCAGGCTCACGCGGTAGTTCGGCATGAACACCACTTTCAACTTGCCCTGAATACGGGTGTCATTGTTGACCCGATCCGCCAACTTGTTGATGGCATAGATGATGTCTTTGGCCAGCTTGTAACCGGGCGCCGCTTTGGAGCCAAAGATGAACACGCGCGGATGCATGTCATAGTCCGGGTTGGCCAGCAAACGACGGTAGAGCCCCATGATGTGGATAAGGTTCAGCTGCTGACGCTTGTACTCGTGCAGACGCTTGATCTGGACATCGAAGATCGCCTCGGCGCTGACATCAATGCCGGTTTCCGCCTTGATGACCTTGACCAGCTTCTCTTTGTTGTGCCGCTTGATGGTCATAAACTGTTTCTGGAACGCTTTGTCGTCGGCAAACTTCACCACGCCACGCAGCTTATCCAGCTGCAGCGGCCACTCCTTGCCCACCACCTCGTTATAGAGTGCAGCCAGTTCCGGGTTGCACGCCAGCAGCCAGCGACGCGGCGTCACGCCGTTGGTCACGTTGCACATTTTTTCCGGCCACAGCTCGGCATACTCGGGGAAGAGATCTTCCTTGACCAGCTTGGAGTGGATCTCCGCAACGCCGTTCACTTTGGAAGAGCCGATGACGCAGAGGTTGCCCATGCGCACCTTGCGTACACTCCCCTCTTCGATGATGGAGAGTTTGGCTTTGATGGCATCGTTACCGGGCCACTTGGGTTCGACCAGCTCGTTCAGGAAACGGGCGTTAATCTCATAAATGATCTCGAGATGGCGCGGCAACACCTTCTCGAACAGGCTGACAGACCACTTCTCCAGCGCTTCCGGCAGCAGGGTATGGTTGGTGTAGGAGAAGACCTGATAGCTGATCTCCCAGGCGGCCGCCCAGTCCAGCCCCTCTTCATCCACCAGCACCCGCATCAGTTCGGGAATGGCGATAGTGGGGTGAGTATCGTTGAGCTGGATAGCGATCTGGGCCGCGAAATTGCTGAAGTCGCTCTCATGCACCCGCTTGTAGCGGCGCATGATGTCCTTGATGGAGCAGGCGCAGAAAAAGTACTGCTGGATCAGGCGCAGCTCTTTACCGGCATCGGTCTCATCGTTCGGATAGAGCACCTTGGAGATGGTTTCGGCCTGTGCTTTCTCTGCTTGCGAGTCAATGTAACCACCGGCATTGAACACGTCCCAGTCAAAAAACTCGGAGGCTCGGGATTCCCACAGACGCAGGATGTTGACGGTACTGCCGCCAAAACCGACTACCGGGATATCCCAAGGCACCCCTTTGATCTTGCGACCCGCGTGCCACACCTTCTTCAAACCGCCGTTATCACCGAAGACGGTCTCGACATAGCCATAGAGGGGGACTTCTTGTACCGACTCCGGACGGCAGATCTCCCAAGGGTTGCCGTATTCACGCCAAGAGTCTGGACGCTCAATCTGGCGGCCATCCTGGATCTCCTGACGGAACAGACCGTGTTCGTAGTGGATACCGTAGCCCACAGCCGGGTAGTTCAGGGTTGCCAGCGAGTCGATGAAGCAGGCAGCCAGACGACCCAGGCCACCATTGCCGAGCGCCATATCGGGCTCTTGTTCACACAGGTCGGTCAGATCCAGACCGAGTTCGCTCAGCGCCTCTTCACAGATCTTGTAAAGAGAGAGGTTGTGCAGGTTGTTGGAGGTCAGACGCCCCATCAGGAATTCAGCAGAGAGATAGTGAATAGCACGAGTATCTTTCTTGAAGTGAGTCTGCTGAGTGCGGGTCAGGCGCTCGTAAACCTGTTCGTTGACCGCCGCTGCGGTGGCTTTCCACCATGCATCGTGAGAGGCTTTCTGTTCGCTTGTTCCCAAGGTAGAACGCAGGTGACGCACGATACTCGCCTTGAGCTGATCTTTATCCAGTTGGAGATCCTGGTCTGTCTTCTTCTTGGTAGCCATAAACCATATTCCTTCGTTACAAATAAAATTGTTATCCCGAGGATCGGGACCGGCGCTGTTGTTATCTCAAAATATGTACCGGCGTGAGAATACTAACGAAAGCCGCGCAATTAAAAGTTAACGCAAGTCACACTTTAACCGATGAAAACCGCCCCAAAAGCGTGAAAACCCTTTCCTTTGACTCGTTGCCATTCATAAAAAATAACCAACTTTATCAATAGGTTATGATTAAAGTTAAAATAAAATAACGTGAATAGGTTTTCAACGATTGCCAGGCGTTGAAAATCCTTGAAAATAGGCACTGAAACGGCGCATTGAAAGCGATTTCAATGCACCGATATATGCTACAAGGCAAATATGAAACCTGCATTGCACCATCAGGTGTGTGCCTTGAACTGATTGCTCAAAGGATCATAGTGATATCCAATCTGGCCCAACCGCACCGCCAGCTGCTCCTCACTCATGTCGTAATAGGCCAGCAACTCCCCCAGCCCATCACATTCAAGCCGCAATTTCTCATTGATGATGCCCAGCAAAATGTTGGCATCCAGACGCTGCAAAGTGCTGATATCCATCTCTGCTCCTCCTCTTGACGACCTGTATAACCATGGGTGGTACACCAGCGTTTGTCCATAGAACAAAAAAACACCACCATTCAATGGATCATCAATACATTTAAAATCAATCACTTACAGTGGCATTATATCGTAGAGATCACATATTTCTTTAAAAACAGCTTGTCAGGTACTCAGAACAGAACTACTGTATGCACATACAGCTTGTATTTTCATACAGGATAAAGGATATGAACCAGACTCTGCACTCTCCCTCTGTCGCAATGAGCTGCACCATCAGCCGTCCATGGCCAACAAGGATCCTTTGTAAAGCGGGATCGGCCACAGCCAACGTGCGTATTCACTCTGACGAACAGTTTCTGGATGAATTGACCCGCATCGGTAACAACCATACCGGATGGATCCTGTTGATCGCCCCACCCGGCCGCCCTGCAGCCAACCGCTTGCAAGAGCGTGGTATAGACCCGAAACGGGTGCTGATCGTACACAGCCCGAAGATCAAGAACTGGCAACAGACACTGGAGCGCAGCCTTTGTCAGGGGCATTGTGCAGCGGTCTTTACCTGGCTGCCCGAACAGATCGAGCTGGATCACGCAAAATTGCAGCGTCTTGGCCAGCAGTCAGGCATATTGGCCTGCTTCTTTGGCGCCAAACGTATTGCTGTGAACGGTAAACGATTGAGTTATGGCGAACAGGATATCTATCTCAATCACTGAGCCAGGGTCGAGCTCCTCTTGATAGCACCTTCTTCACCCCCACTTGAGTGAAGATGATGGGCACTCAAAGAGTCTGGAAAGAGATGGTTAAAACAGACGGTACAATGAACCAGTCTCAGACGCAGGTATCTTATGGCTCCAGGCAATATATCGAGTTCACTCATATTTTCTCGCCATTGGTACGCTCATCTTGAAATGCCGGGGGACAAGGGGTATAACCACGCGTTTTATCAGGTGTATTAAGTGAGCGGTATGATGCAAGCCCCCTTTTGGCAGACCAAGAGTCTGCAGCAGATGACTGAATCCGAATGGGAATCCCTCTGCGATGGTTGCGGCAAATGCTGCCTCAACAAGCTGATCGATGAAGATACCGAAGAGCTGGTGTTCACCAACGTAGCCTGCAACCTGCTCAACACCAAAACCTGCCAGTGCTCCGACTATATGAACCGCTTCAAGAAAGAACCGGATTGCCTGCAGATCACCCACGACAAGATTGCCGAGTATGACTGGCTCCCCTCCACTTGCGCTTACCGCCTGCTTGCCGAAGGGCACCCCTTGCCAGAGTGGCATCCCCTGCTGACCGGTAGCCGTTCAGCCATGCATCAAGCGGGACAATCCGTACGTGGCAAGGTGATCCACGAAGATGAGGCGGGTGAATGGATTGACCACATCATCACCTGGGCCAGCTAACGCGCTCAATCTGCAATATCTGACACAACAAGGGCTGCACATGGTGCGGCCCTTGTTGTTTCTGCCAGACATGCTGCCCATCCGGGTAGAGTATTCACGTTGATTTGACGGGCATGATGCACATGCCCGCCCCTCACAATCAGACTCATGCCAAGCAGA